>NZ_JANCOJ010000009.1 GCF_024295625.1 Streptococcus sp. CF8_St5-11 | reverse complement strand
CAATTTTAGTAGGAGTATAATTATTTTTATGGAGACTTTTTTTCTTAAGAAGGGGTGTTAGGGGGTACCCCTTAAATTTTAAATTCGTGTTTGTACGTACAAACACCATGCTTGCAAACGAAAAAAGAGAAGATTGCTGAAGAAGTAAATTTATCTTTTGCAAGCATGGTAAAAGGGTACCCATTTACAACTTTTTCTAAAAACCAATCGAACCGATTTTTACTTTTTAGAAATTTTTGGGCGAACCCAAACCCCTTTTATTTGCAAAATAAGACCCCTTAGAGCGATTTAAAAAATCGAAAAGGGTTTTTTATTCAGTCGCATTTAAAACGCAAATACGTCCAATGGATCCACGTTAAAATTTAAGCTAAATGTTGTGAAGAGCATAAGGGGTTTTGTCCCCACATTCATGGAGAAGCCTGTAGTACAGGCTAAACGAATGGGGACAAAAAATAGCCCTAGTACTAGGTTTTGTGGCAAACAATGACACAAAACCGTGGCATTAATTAACGTTGTTATTATGCGATTTTTGATTTTTTGGAATTTTAATTGCTGTCGGCAAAATCGTAAAAACGAAATAGAAAAATAAAACAAGGGCGAACGAAGTGAGTTCATTTACCCTTGTTTTATTTTTTTATTTTGTTAGATTTTGAAAACCGACAAGCAAATGAAATTTCAAAAAAAGGAATTTTAATTGCTAGAGGTCGGGTCAAGCGTCGCACGCTTGCTCGGGGTTATAGGGGCGGAGTAAGCCCCTAATTTAGTACCGTAAAAATTAATTATACCGCTACTAAAAACTAAAAAACAGACTGTTAGAAATAAAAAAAAGGAGTAAAATTAGTATATACATAAAAATAAAATAAAAATTAAGGAGGTTTTATCTATGTTTAATCGTTTCAAAAAATATTTCGCTGTGTTGTTTGTCTCTTTGTCATTAGTTGGGGTAATATTTCCTGCAGTGGTTTCTACAACAATTTACGCTTCAGAAGTCAATAATCAAATTGAATTAAATCAAGAAGAAATTGAAAAAGCAGCTGCTGTTTTAAGTGAATTGTTTTATGAAGAAGATGGAAAAGTTAAAATGAATAATTATGCAGTTTATAAATATAATAACTATATTCAACGTTCGAACAAAGAAGTGAGAAAATTTATAGCTGAACAGCGTAAGGATAAAAATAATGGTGTAGCTTTTAAAATTGACTTCATTTGGCTTGCTGGTTGTGCTTTGAATGAAACAGGAAAAGAAATAGCAGGATTATTAAGTTTGTCCGCTATTGCTAAAATTTTTGAAAGCGAAGAAATTAAAATAGGTGCAGCTTCTCTTATTGCAAAAATTGTTGAATATTTAGCTAGATTAGGAGTTAAAGGTAATTTATATATGATCGCTTTTGGTTTAGTTGTTAATGCCGTAAGATGTGAAATGGGATGGACTTAATGAATTTAAAAAATAAAATTTCGATTTACTGTTTTATTATCATTACGTTTATTTTAAATAGTTTGGTTTTAGGTAATTTGACCTTTGAGTCTTTTTTAAAAGTATCAACCTATTGGCTTGTTCCTTTTGTTTGTTGGGTGTTTGCCGACTGGTATATAGAAAAAAAAGAGAGACGCTGTTAAGGCGTCTCTCTTTTTTTTGATAAACAAATTTAACTATAAAAGAGTGGATTAAAATTAAAAAATTTCCGATAGGAAATTTTTTCTTCTTATCTTGATACTATATACAATCAACACGAATTTTAAAAACAGCCTTTAGATACTGATATAAAAAGAAAAACCTTGACTTTTACCAGTGAAAGTTTTATGCTTTTTTTGTCTAGAAAAAAACAAAACGAAAGGTAGGTCAAGGTGTCTTTTAAATTCGAATTTATTACAAAGTCATCTTAAACGAAATATGGAAAAAGGTCAAGTATTAAAAGACATTCGAAAGAATGGAAAAGCGAATGATTGGCAAGGAAAGAAAAAAGGAAATATTCAATATGCCGATTTACTTAGTGAACTTAGGTATCGAAAAGCAGGTAGAGTAAAAGAATGTGCAGACATTTTACAGTTCACAAGAAATGAGGAAGGTCGCTTGAAATTACATCAAACATGGTTTTGTGGTTCGCGTTTGTGTCCAGTTTGCAACTGGCGAAAATCGTTAAAACATTCTAACCAGGTTATTCAGATCATCAATGAAGCCGTTAAAAGAAATCCTAAAGGTCGTTTCCTATTTTGGACGTTAACCACTAAAAATGTCTTTACGGGAAAAGAGTTAAATACAGAAATATCTAAAATGAATAAGGCTTTTGATTTAATGATGAAGTACAAAAAAATCAAAAAGAATATGCTAGGATACTTAAAAGCTACAGAAGTTACAGTTAATCAAAAAGACGGTTCGTATAATCAACACCTACACGTTTTAGTGTTTGTTAAGTCGAGTTATTTTAATTCTAATGACAATTATATTTCTCAAGCAGAGTTAACAGAGCTCTGGAAGAAAGCTTTGAAGATTGATTACACACCTATCGTGAATGTAAAAGCAGTTAAACCAAAAGCCACTGAAAAAGAAAAAGGGGTAATTGGTGCAGTGTATGAAACTGCAAAGTATCCTGTAAAATCTATTGACTATTTAACAAACGATCGCGACGAAAATTTACAAAGAGTGGAAGATTTAGAAAAAGGGTTAAAGAGTAAAAGACTTATCTCCTTCGGTGGCATCTTCAAAGAAATTCGCAAAGAGTTACAACTGGAAGATGTCGAAAGTGGAGATTTAATTAAAACAGATTCAGAAGAAGATAAAGAGCCGACAACTGGTCAAGTGATTATTGCAAGGTGGAATTGGCAACGTCAAAATTATTATCTTGATTAAAATAATGCTATAATAATTTCAAAGTTGCACAGGCAGAACAAGCCTTGATTGTTCCATTAGGTGAGGCAATTTTTAAAAAGCAGTCTGCAGACTGCTTTTATTTTTTAATTTTATAAATGCTGGCATTTTGCCAGCATTTTTTAGTGTGGTAAAATAGTGACAGCATAGTGACGACAAAGTGCTGGCATTTTGTTGGAAAAAGGAGCTTAATAAAATGGTTAAAAACGTTGTAAAGAAAGTAACAGTTAGACTTACTGAAGAAGAGAAAAATGCTGTCATAACTCTGGCAAAAGAGGAAAATAAAAGTGTCCAAAATTTTATTTATGACAGAATAATGCCAGCAGAATACCAGCAAAATGCTGGCGTTAAAAATGACGAATTGGTGGAAGAGTTAAAAAGACAATTACAAAAAAGAGAAGAAGAAATCCAAAAATTACATCAGTTAATTGACCAATCACAAAAATTACTACTCAATGAACAAAATAAAAACCAATTATTACTGCCGGAAAAAATTGAACAGAAAAAATGGTGGAAAATTTGGAAATAAAAATTAAGATAAACAGAAAAGCCATCCTAAAAAGGATGGCTTTTTTGTTTTATTTTTTTATAGATAAACATTAATACAGCATAAAGTAAGCTTAAAAAGAAAAAAGTTGAAAGTATATTGGGATATATTGGAAATAAATCTGGCAAAAAGTAATAAACAAATATTGAACCAAATAATCCTACAAATAATCCTAAATAAACTCCATAAGTAAATTTAGTCATATTTTAATCCACCACACTAACCCCAGTTAATCCGAGTTTTAGTCTTTTATTTGTTAATATCGCATAAGAAGCGTTTCCGAGTATTGCTGATACACCAAAAAAACCAATAACAGCTGCTATGATTGTTCCTGCTCCAGGAATAACTGAACCCATAGCTGCTAAAGCACTAGCAATTCCTGCAGGACCGTACATACTAGCTACTTGAAGAAGGACAGCCATATCGTCTTTATCTAAAATAAGATGATAGTCTTCAAATACCATTCTAGATTTATTTTCCCAAACTCCTTCATTATAGGAATCTAAAACTGCATTAATTTCTTCAACATCAGAATCAGATAAATTGTATTTTTCTTTCAATTGTTCGGTTATTTCTAAATTCATTAAACCAATGGAGCTAAAATAGATATGTTTAGAAACTTTTAACATTAAATCAAAACGCTTTTTACTCAATTCTGTAAATTTTAATTCATAACTTTTATTTTCTACATTTTCGTTATGAACAGATTCAGCATAAACACCACTTGAAACAAGACCAGGAACTACTACACTACCTAAAGACAAGACCGTAAACAACATTGCAACTTTTTTCATTGACTTCTTAACCATGGTAAAACCTCCTAGTTTTTATTTTATGTATACACTAATTTTACTCCTCTTTTTTCCTGCTTAACAGTCTTTTTTTT
>NZ_JANCOJ010000008.1 GCF_024295625.1 Streptococcus sp. CF8_St5-11 | reverse complement strand
TTTCGTCCCTTATTGCTTGGTCAAAACGATAATCCCTTGATCATCCTCTGCTTGCTCCAGGTCTTCTAGCGACAACTGATTTCCTTCGATCCGATAGCGATAAGGCTCATCTCCGATACGCATGGATTGATTGACCGGATCAATACTAACCTCTTTGGCCTCTTCTTCTCCATCAGCGTCTTGTACTGTAAAAGTGCCTTTTTGACCCGTCACAACCAGTAGAATTGTATTCTCCTCATCCTGTCCCCGATAACTGCCATCTATGGACACCCCTTGCTCTGGCTTTTCATTGGTCGAAGCCACTGTCTCAGATGAATTTGAGCTAGCGCTACTCGAGACTTTTTGCTGTTGTTCGTGCTGGCTACAAGCAGTCAGGAAAAGGGCCACCGCCAAGGTCAGTATAGACATGATTTTTTTCATTAAAATCGACTCCTTTCGCCTTCGTCATATCTATCTACCACCAGTATACGCCAAGAAAGTCTTTAGGTCAATTGTTTAACCCTCTAATAAAAATGCCCTTACTTCTGCAATAAAATACAAAGATCCTGTCACCAATAAGACTTCATCTGGACGACTCTGATCCATAAATTCTTTGATATAGGCCTTGTAGTCCGCCACATAGGGCAGGTCTTGGCGGTCACCCTGTGCCACTACTTCTCCGTAATGGAAGGTCGTCAAAATCAATTCAGATTCTGGCAAACCAGTTTGAAGCGTTTCGAGCATCCCACTATAATCTTTTCGCTTAAGAGCTCCAAATAAAATCTTCACGCGTTTCCCGGCTAAGCTTTTTACAAACTCAATCAAACGTAGCATGGCGTGAGGGTTATGGGCGCCATCCAGATACACCTGGTCACCAAACAACTCTAGACGTCCCGGCCAACGTGTCTCCTGTAATGCTTGCTTGATGTGCTCTTTATCTACTTCTTGATTCGCGCCTTTCATATAAAGGAGAAAGGCCTCTAAAGCTACTGCAGCATTTTCCCGTTGGTAATCACCCTTCAAGCCAAGAGAGGGCAAGTCAAGCTCCACACTTTCATTCCAAAAACGATCCTGCTCTAAGCCAAAATCTTTATGAAAGGCATGAAGATCCACATCCAACTGCTCCGCTTTTTCGTGACAAACGGCTGCAGCTTCATCAGATAAGGGGCCCACCACTGCTTTCTTACCTTGTTTAAAAATCCCCGCCTTTTGCTGGGCAATTGCCGCAAGCGTCCCTCCCAGCGTTTCTTGGTGATCCAGACCAACCGAAGTGATCACTGCAATCTCTCCTGTCACTACGTTGGTCGTGTCCAGAAGCCCACCAATACCTACTTCCAATAAGACCACGTCCACAGCTTGTTCCTTAAAATACAAGAGGGCCATGAGGCAGATAATCTCAAAATAAGAGAGTTGGTCCTGGGTTTGGAGTAGGGTCTGCTCCATCTGCTGCACCTCTTGACCAATCCGAGTGAAATCTTCATCTGAAATTGGCTGATCCCCAATACAAATCCGATCATGGATACTGATCATATGAGGAGAAATAAAGGTCCCAACTTTCTTCCCATGAGCCATCAACAATTGGCGCATAAAGGCGATCGTCGATCCCTTACCATTGGTTCCTGTCACATGAAGGATCGGATATGCCTTATCCGGCCTCCCTAAAAGGCTCACTGCCTGCTCCATACGATCCAGTCCCGATCGAAAATTCAGACCGATCCGACTATTCATCCATTGCTCAATCTTATTCACATCTTCCTCCTAAAAGAAAAAAGCGACAAAACCTCTCCTGACGTTTGCGCTCCTTTCTTTTGTAGTTATTTCTTTCTCATTTTTACAGCAAGTCCATCGGACTTCCTGCTTTTTCTTGTTTCTTGAAGCAGGGCTAAAAACGTCCACCGGGCTTACTTGCGGTCTTTGTTTCTAGCGCAAGGGTAAAAACATCCACTGGATGTTTTTACTCCTCCATAAAGCTGTTGAAGACTTCCTCGATCATATCCCATTCTGCATCTGAGTCTTCTGGGATTGGTTGAAGGTCGCCTTCTGTTCCGTCTTCGTTTTCTGTAAATGAATAAGCTTGGATTTCAACTTCGCCGTTTTCATCTTCTTCTGCATTTGCAGGGATCAAAAGGACATAGTTCTTTCCAAATTCTTCTTTGCCATCAATGGTCAAAAGAATTTCAAACAAGGTTTCATTTCCTTGTTCATCCACCAATGTGATTAATTCACGTTCTTCATGGTCGTGGTTATGATCATGTGCCATACTATTCTTCCTCGTTTTCTTTCTAAAAATTGCGATCTAAATAATTTTGTAAAATAAGCTGCGCCGCTAACTTATCAATAACTTTTTTACGTTTGCTACGGCTAACGTCTGCTTGCTCAATCAACATCCGCTCTGCAGCAACTGTCGTCAACCGTTCATCTTGGTAGTCGACTGGCAACTCAAACTTTTCAGCAATCATCGTGCCGTAAGCCTGACTGGCTTCCACACGCGGTCCGCTGGTGTTGTTCATGTTTTTTGGCAAGCCCACAACAAAACGGTCCACCTTGTATTGAGCTACTAATTCGGCTAAGCGCTCCAAACCGAATTCTTTTTTGTCTTCATCGATTTGGATGATTTCAAGACCTTGAGCTGTAAAACCGAGAGGATCACTCACAGCAACCCCAACGGTCTTTGAGCCAACATCCAATCCCATAATTCTCATTAGAGGTCTATTCCTTGCCCTTTCAAATAATAACGTACCAATTCTTCCACGATCTCATCTCGTTCATATTTACGAATTTGGTTCCGTGCATTATTATAACGAGGTACATAGGCAGGATCACCACTGAGTACGTATCCTACGATTTGATTAATTGGATTGTAGCCTTTTTCATCCAGTGACAAGTATACATCTTTCAAGGTCTCGCTAATTTCCTTACGATTTGAATCATCAAGATTAAAACGTACTGTTTCATCTGTAAATCCCACAAGAACACCCTCTTTCCTTAGAATATTACTATTATACCATAATTAAGAGTTTTCCACAACGGCCAAGCCCTTGATTTTACGGCTTTTTCAAGCATTTTTGAGCTATTTTAGCTAAACTGTTTTTTTATTTTTGCTCACTTGCTCCAGCATTGATAAGATTATCCGCAAATTGACTCGGTGTCAACTTCAACAACTCTGGTAAGTGATTGTTTTTGAAGTAGGTCATGCCTTCAGCCTTCTTCACATCCATTGCTTCAAAGTCATAGGTGATGGTTACCTTGTATTCATTCTCATTTTCCAAGGTTAAATCAGCTGTGAAACCTGGCACTGTCAAAGCTTCCTTAAAGGCATCGTCCTTGTTAAAGGATTCTCTCAATTGCTTTTGCGCTTCCTCGACGCCAACCTGTTGGATCCCTTTTTTCAACTCCTCATCGGTTGCCGTCACATTGATGGTCTCCAACTTTTTAAAGGTATTCCCCACATAGGTGACGATTTGCGTTTGTTGTGTCCCCTTGTCATCTTTTGGAAAAACAAAGGTTCTAGTGATGACTTTATTTTCTTCAGCTTTTTGCAGAATACTCTTATTATCCTTTTGCAGCTGCTCCGCTTTTGCTTGGATTGCCTTTTGTTCACTTGAATTTGGCGTTTTCGCTTGTTTTTTTTGACCGCATCCCGTCAAACACAAGGCAAGTGCACCCAATAAGAAAATCTTTCTTTTCATTTTCCATTCCTTACTAGTTATTGTTTTCTAAAATATTGTATCATAGATTTCGTAAAATGGCGCAGTAAACTGCTTTTCATTCCGATTTTTAACAAGAAAAAAATCAGAAACAAATTGTTTCTGATTTTCAATCGCTTTAAAGAGCTGCACGCATCCGCGCTTCTGCATTTTCTACATTTCGAACTGATCGTGGCAAGAAGGCACGAATATCATCTTCTTTGTAGCCCACTTGGAGACGTTTGTCATCTACCAAGATCGGACTTTTAAGAATACGAGGTGTTTCCATGATGATGTCAATGACTTCATTGACACTCAAGTCTTCGATGTCCACTCCTAGATTTTTAGCGTATCGATTTTTTGAAGAGACAATACTTGCCACTCCATTTTCAGTCTTTGTAAGGATATCCAATAATTCTTCTTTGGTGATCCCTTCTTTACCGAGGTTTTGTTCTTTATAAGTTAGCTGGTGAGCGTTGAGCCAAGTCTTTGCTTTTTTACAGCTGGTGCAACTTGACACTGTATAAATTTTAATCATGCATGCACTCCTTTCGCTACACGATAATACTATCGTATTAAATTATAACACAAAAACCATCAGTCTAGCGACCTATTTTGAAAAAAATTAATCTTCAATTTCAATCGCATCATCTAAATCTAGAGTTACTTCTTCTACGACAGGAGCTGCTTCTTCAGTTTTATCAAGGGTTTTCACTGCTTCGTCTTCTTCGATCAAACCAAAATGAACCCGAACCTTGTGGTCGATTTCGTCAAAAATTTCTGGGTGGTCAGCCAAGAATTTCTTAGCATTTTCAGATCCTTGACCAATTTTTTCGCCGTTATATGAGTACCAGGCACCAGCTTTTTGGATGATATCCAAATCTGTTGCAATCTTCACCAATTCACCTGTACGTGAAATTCCTTCCCCGTACATGATTTCAACCATGGCTTCTTTGAACGGTGGAGCTACCTTGTTCTTCACAACCTTGATCTTGGTTTCCTTACCAACGTTGGTATCTTTTTGGTCCCCAGTCCCCTTGATTTGAGTATTTCCACGAACATCTAGACGGACAGAAGCGTAGAATTTCAGGGCACGACCACCAGGTGTGGTTTCAGGGTTCCCAAACATGACCCCAACTTTTTCACGCAATTGGTTGATAAAGATGGCAATGGTCTTGGTCTTATTGATCGAAGCTCCGAGTTTACGCATCGCTTGGCTCATCATCCGCGCTTGCAAACCAACGTGGCTATCCCCGATATCTCCATCGATTTCCGCACGTGGTACCAAGGCCGCAACAGAGTCGACAACCACCAAATCAACCGCACCAGAGTCGATCAATTTACCAGCAATTTCAAGTCCTTGTTCCCCTGAGTCTGGTTGAGACAAGAGAAGTTCGTCGATATTGACCCCAAGAGCTGCTGCATAAGATGGATCCAAGGCATGCTCAGCATCGATAAAGGCAGCAATGCCCCCTTCTTTCTGTGCTTGCGCTACTGCATGGAGGGCAACGGTTGTTTTACCAGATGATTCTGGACCATAGATTTCGATGATCCGACCTTTTGGATAACCACCAGCACCCAAGGCAATATCAAGCGCCAAGGAACCAGAGCTCATGACTTGTACTTTTTGCTCTGCACGTTCCCCCAAACGCATGATCGATCCCTTACCAAAGTCTTTTTCGATCAATTTCAGGGCATCATTGAGCGCTTTTTCACGCTCATCTCCAAATTTCTTAGAGATATCATCTAATTTTTTCTGTTTTTTCGCCATTCTTTTCTCCTATGTTTTTACTATACAGGAAATGCATGCAACTCACCGACGTTTTCCGTCATTTGAAAGGCACATTTCCTATCCATTTTTAGAATTATTCTTCATTTGGCACAAGCTTCATTATACCAAATTTTCACCATTTAATACAGCCAAGCGCACCAAATTAAAGGCATGAAGGACTGCAATTTCGCGGACATCCGCCCGGCTACGTCCAGCGATATTGACTTGGACACTATCCACTCCATTTGGAGTCGCAAGTCCGATAAAGACGGTCCCTGCTGGATGCCCTTCTAGACTATCTGGCCCCGCAACTCCGGTCAGGCTAACACCATAATCGGATCCTGTTAACTTACGGGCCTGTGAAGCCATGGCTTGTGCTGTAAAATGAGAGACCACTCCATGTTGCTCCAACTCTTGAGCTGGAATAGACAACATCTTGCTTTTTTCTTCCAGACTATAGGTGACAAAACCACCCGCGAAGATGCTGGACACCCCTGAAAAGTCTGCCAAAGTCGCTTGGAAAAGGCCAGCCGTCAGGCTTTCTGCAGCTGTAATGGTCTTACCCGTCCGTTTCAAGAGATCAAAGGCCACCTTGGCCATCGAATTATCATCTCCATAACCGTAAAACAGTTCATGCAAGGGTTGATGATCCAGGGTGTGGCGTGATAAGATTTCCTTTTCTAAGACATCGAGCTTCGCATCTGCTGAAGCTTGATCCTTCGCCTTTGTAGATAGACGCAAGGTTACTTCTCCTGTCTTGGCATAAGGGGCAACTGTCGGATCACTCTGCTCTTCAATGATATCTGCTAGGATCGTAACCAGCTGGCTTTCCCCAATCCCAAAGAAGCGCAAAACTCTTGAAAAAAGCTCTTCCCCTGTCGTCAAATGAGGCACCAATTGTTCGTTGACCATGGGTTTTAACTCACTTGGTGGACCAGGTAGAACGACATAGGTCACACCGTCGACTTCAATCAAACCTCCAACCGCGAGACCTGTACGGTTTTGAAGGGGGATTGAACCGACAATCAATTGTGCTTGTCGCTCATTATTGGGCGTCCGGACATAATCAGGGCGACTGGCAAAGAAGGTGTCGAGTTTGGCAAGCGCTGTTGGATCAAAAACCAGTTCTTTCCCTAAGAACTTAGCAAGGGTTTGCTTGGTCAAATCATCCTCTGTTGGCCCAAGTCCACCACATAAAATCACCAAATCACTGCGTTTTGAAGCTGTCTCAATGGTCGAGAAGAGACGACCTTCATTGTCTCCTACCGCCACATGATAATAGACATCAATCCCTAAACTAGCCAATTTTTCAGACAAGAATTGAGCATTGGTGTTCACAATTTGTCCTGTTAGAATTTCTGTTCCAACTGCAATAATTTCCGCCTTCATGGTGCCTCCCACTTATACTATTCGTAATTTTCATTTCATTTTAACACAATTTCCTAAATTATTTAAAAAACAGATTGAAGATAAAGTAAAAAACTCTTAGAAATACTATTACATCAGCATTCCTAAGAGTTTTAACTATGTGGCAATCAACTTCTAAAGGGCTATTTTCTATTGTTGATAGAGCTTATCTATATTCTGAAGCAACCATATCGAGCGGTTGCTTTTTGACTACTTTCTTGATCTAAAAGCCTTCTTCTGACTCTAATTCTTGTTGTTCCCCCTCATCTTTTGTGATACAATAGCATCAATTTATTTCTAGGAGGATAATATATGATTTCTACTATTGGTATCGTAAGTTTATCTAGTGGGGTTATCGGAGAGGACTTTGTCAAGCACGAAGTGGACTTGGGGGTCCAACGACTCAAAGACCTCGGACTCAATCCTATCTTTTTACCTCATTCACTAAAAGGCTTAGACTTTATCAAGGACCATCCTGAAGTGCGTGCGGAGGATTTGATGCAGGCCTTTTCTGATGATAGCATCGACATGATCCTATGCGCCATCGGTGGAGATGATACCTATCGTTTGCTGCCCTACCTTTTTGAAAATGGCCAACTAGAAAAAGTTATCAAACAAAAGATTTTTCTTGGCTTCTCAGATACAACCATGAACCATCTCATGTTGCATAAACTAGGAATCAAGACTTTTTACGGCCAATCCTTTTTAGCAGATATTTGTGAGTTAGACAAGGAGATGTTGCCCTATAGCTTTCACTACTTTAAAGAATTGATTGAGACTGGTAGAATCTCAGAAATCCGCCCTAGCGACGTTTGGTATGAGGAACGGACTGATTTTAGTCCCAAGGCTCTGGGAACAGCTCGTGTCAGTTATGCAAATACAGGTTTTGACTTGTTGCAAGGAAGTGCTCAGTTTGAGGGAGAAATTCTCGGCGGTTGTCTTGAATCTCTCTATGATATCTTTGACAACTCTCGATACGCAGACAGCACGGAGCTCTGCCAAAAGTACAAACTCTTCCCTGACTTGTCAGACTGGGAAGGAAAAATCCTCTTGCTAGAAACAAGTGAAGAAAAGCCTGAACTTGACGACTTCAAAAAGATGTTGCGGACTTTAAAGGAAACTGGTATATTCGAGGTCATCAGAGGACTCTTGGTCGGGAAACCTATGGATGAAACTTTCTATGACGACTATAAAGAGGCACTATTGGATATTATTGATAGCAATATCCCGATTGTCTATAATCTAAATGTTGGTCATGCAACTCCAAGAGCTATTGTCCCCTTTGGAGTCCACGCGTATGTAGATGCAACGGAGCAAGTCATTCGCTTTGACTATCACAAAGAAAGCTGAGATGAATTTCTCAGCTTTTTTCTGTATTCTCAGATGTTCTAGACATCTAACGTCACTTATTTCCACTTTTCCATTCACAAGCATTCTCATGGTCATTGACCAGGCCTGCTGCTTGTAGGAAGGACAAAACTGCGACTGGTCCGGTGAACTTAAAACCACGTTTTTTGAGATCCTTAGATATTTTCTCAGATAATGGCGTTTTAGCTGGCGCTTGACTGTAGTCCGGGATATCATTGACCATGGTTTTCCCATCTACAAAAGACCAGAGATAAGCATCAAAAGAGCCATTCTCTTTCTGAACTTGTAGAAAGACCTGGGCATTAGCTCGTGTTGCAAAGATCTTAGCACGATTGCGGATGATAGCTGGATTGTCTAACAAAGTTTCCAGTTCAGAGTCGGTCATCTCTGCGACGCGTTGAAGGTGGTAACCATGAAAAGATTCTCGGAAAGCCTGCCGTTTATTGAGCACCGTTTCCCAAGATAGACCGGCCTGATAAGTCTCCATACAGAGCAACTCAAAAAGCGCCTGGTCATCATGGAGGGGCCGACCCCATTCTTCATCATGGTAAGCTACATATAACGGATTGGTCATTTTGACCCAGCCACAGCGTTTTGGCATCTTCTTCTCCTATTTCACCAACATCTTAAGGGCAGACTTGATGTAGTTTTCAGCAGTATCAGAAGTTCCTTCAAAGAATTTCTTGATTTTCTTAAGTTCCGTTGCCTTGTAGCCCAATGCCAACATGGCTTCCATAGCTTCTTCAAGGGCTTGGTTTTCTTCTGCAACTTTGGCTTTGGACTGAGCCGGTGCATCTTCTAGATCAAGATTGATCTTACCTTCCAGATCCAAGACCATCTGTTGGGCTGTTTTCTTGCCGATCTTTGGAAACTTGGTCAAGTAGGTAATGTTCTTGCTTTCGATGGCTTGGACAAGGCCTGCATTATCGTCTGCAGCAATGATAGCTAGAGCTGAGACAGGTCCAATCCCAGAGACTGAGATCAAGTTTAAAAAGAGCTGTTTCTCTTCTTCGGTCGCAAAGCCATAGAGAAGGTGAGCGTCTTCCCGAACCACTTGGTGCAGATAGACGTGCACCTCTTGATTCATTTTGCCAGAGTAGGCATAGGGATTGGCCACATGCAAGAGATAGCCGATTCCAGCTGTTTCTACCACGATGTATTTGGCGGTAATTTTCGTTAAGATTCCTTTAATGTATTCGTACATAAGATTCCTTTATCGTTTACTTAATATTTGCCCAATTCCCGCAGGCTAGTGTGATTTTCTTGAATGCGTCGGAACATCTTTTCCATATCTGACTTGGTAAAGTTAACCAAAACCGGACGGCCATGAGGGCAGTTATAAGGGTTGTCACATTGGGACAGTTGATAGATGAGATCCCGTGCGGAGTAATCATCCAGTGTATGATTGGCCTTGATGGAGCGTTTGCAGGACATCATGATGGCCAACTCAGCCCGGTATTTCTTGATGGACACTTCCTTGGTCAAGAGGAGCATGTCACACATTTCATAGATACCCGACTCGATCTCTTCCTCCTTCATCCAGATCGGATGCTCCCGTAAGATCAACTGGTTGGCTCCGTACTCTTCTAAGTAGACGCCTACTTCTTCTAGAAGGTGCTTGCGCTGTTGCAGGCGGATCAGATCGTCTGTAGGGAATTCAAAGATATAAGGCACCAGCAGTTGTTGCTGACTGCCGTCTACGTCCCCGATGCTCTCCCGATATTCTTCGTATTTGACCCGCTCTTGGGCCGCGTGCTGGTCAATGATATAAAGGCCCCCATTGCCTTGGGCAAAGAGATAAGTTCCATGCATCTGACCAAAATATTCCAACTCTGGGAAGGTCGAATGTTCTTCCCCATCCAACTTATCATAGACCTTGTCTAGACTAGCCAGATCCAACTCTGGGTGATCCAGTTCATCATAAACCGCAGTCTTTCTTTCCGCAAACTTGATCGCGCTTGTCGGTTTTTCTACTGGGTTTTCTTGGCTTGTAGAATCAGCAGCCACCTCATCTGTTAGAGGCAATTGAGGATCTGCCACTTCTGGTCGAAGCTTGAAATCTTGGCTTTCTCGATCATAATAGAGACGGTTTTCTTTTAAAGGCAGGGTTGTCTGTACTGGCTTTTCTGTTCGGCGAATGGTCGACTTGGCTAGATTTTCTAGAGCATCTGGAATCAGGTCCTGCTCTTTCAAAGCATTCGCAATCGCCTGGGAGATCAAGGCCATTAATTCCCGTTCTTTGGAGATACGAACTTCTTGCTTGGTAGGGTGAACATTGACATCGGCTAAGTAAGGGTCGATCTGGATATTAATGATCGCGAGTGGAAAGCGACCCACCATGAGTTTACTGCCGTAGCCATCTAAAATAGCTCGATTGAGCAAGAAATTCTTGATGTAACGGCCGTTGATAAAGAGGCTGATGTAATTGCGATTGGCACGAGTCAATTCAGGCAAAGACACAAAGCCCGTCACTTCAAAATCTAGGTCGCGATTTTCAATGGCCACCATCTTCTTGGCAGATGCGAGGCCATAGACACCCGCAATGGCTTGCCGGAGATTACCCGTCCCCGCTGTTTTGGTCATTTCTTTTCCATCATTGATCAAGGTAAAGGCAATCTCAGGATGGGCCAAGCTCAAGCGGTTGAGAATATCCACGATATGGGATAGCTCTGCCTGCTGGCTCTTTAAATACTTGAGACGAGCAGGTGTATTAAAAAAGAGATCTTCCACTGTGATCTTGGTCCCGACAGGGCTTGTCGCTGGCTCCAATTCCTCAATTTCGCCACCCTTTGCGACCAATTTGGTCCCGTGGGCAGCTCCTTCTTGCGCCGTTAGAAGGGTTAGAATACTGACAGAAGCAATGGAAGGCATGGCCTCACCACGAAAACCAAGCGTTCGAATACGAAAAAGATCTGCTTGACTCTTGATCTTACTGGTCGCATGTCGACGGAGGGCCAAAGCAACCTCATCGTGCGCAATTCCTTCCCCATTATCTGTAATCCGAATCGACTTCAATCCTGCTTCTTCGATTTCAACAACAATCTGGCTAGCTCCAGCATCGATCGAGTTTTCAACCAATTCCTTGACCACACTAGCAGGTCGTTCAATCACTTCACCTGCCGCAATCTGATTGGCTAGGACTTCTGGCAATTCAATAATCTGTGACATGTCTGCTCCTTTACCTATTTTTTCACCGATACATGTAGCTCTATTATACCACAGATCCACAAGACTCCCTTTCTTAAAAAATAGAGGCTGGCCCCATCTTTTTCCTTAAAAACCGCATAGGCAAAGAAAACGACCACATAAACAAATCCCCTTGTCTTCCCTTTGGAAAAAGTGTTTAATAGTAGTGTAAAGAAGGAGCCGGGCTAGCAGGCCAACCGACTTTACCCAAAGGAGGGAGAAACGATCTTATGAAAGTTGAAGTACACATTGATTCCCACTTCCAAGAAGAAGCGGTGATGATCACAGCACCTGCACTGTCTGCGCGTGTAGAAAAAATCCGTGACTTTGTGGAAGAATTGGATCAAAAAGGGCGCTTACGTGCCAAAAAGGATGGGGAAGCTTATCTGATCGAAAGCCAGCTATTCCAACGTTTTTACATTGAAAATCGGCAAGTAATTGGTGAGACCATGACAGATCAATTTATTCTGACTGGACCACTCTATCAGCTATCTGAAGACTTGCCGACCTGCTTTCTCAAAATTTCCCAATCTGAAATTATCAACACAAAAGAAATCGATCACCTGCACTTTACCAGTGGGGGATCCGTGCAAATCTATCTTAAAAACGGGAGTCTGACCTACTCCTCCCGTCGTTACTTGAAAGCCATTAAGGAGAAATTATCATGCTAAAACAATCTTTTTCTGACGCCCTAAAAGGGATTTTCATCGGGCTCATCCTATCCATCTTCTTTTCCTATCTCTTCTCACCTGAGTTGTACCTTCCCTTAAGTCCCAACTCTGCAGTCGGTCGCTGGATGTTCTTGCATCATGTTCACGGCTCACTGGTCATGCTCTATTGTGCCCTCGTTTGGGGTGCGATTGGGGTCCTCTTTAGCTTCGGAAGTCTCCTCTTTCAAAAAGACTGGAGCCTCTTACGGGCTACTCTGAGCCATTACCTACTCATGTTACTTGGCTTTATTCCCCTAGCTACCTTGGCCGGCTGGTTTCCAGCACGAATCGGATTTTACTTCTCACTCGTTGTCGAATTCACCCTCGTTTACGTGATCATCTGGTTGGTCTCCCATCATTTTTATAAAAAACAAGTTCAAGAAATCAATCAAAGCATTGCCAACCACTAAAAGAAGATCCTCGCTATTACGAGGATCTTCTTTTTACAATTTCTTTTTCAATTCGGCGACTGCCATCATGACTTCCATGGGAGTCATATTGTAGAGATCCAGATTTTTCAATTCTGTGATCACTGTATTTTCTGTCACTTCCTCAAAGAGGGACATTTGTTCAGCAACCTGCGAAGGTACTTCCTTTTTAGGAGTTGCATCCACAAGCGGTACTTGCTGGCCTTGTCCTTCGAGCTTGGTCAAAATCGCATCCGCCCGCTTCAGCAATTCTTCTGGCAAACCAGCGATCTTGGCCACGTGAATCCCATAGGATTTATCTGCTGGGCCGGGTTCAATCTTGTGCAAGAAAGTAACCTGACCATCTCGCTCCAAGGTCGCAACATGAACATTTTCCAAACGGGACAAGGTCTCTGAGAGAGCCGTCAACTCATGGTAATGGGTTGCAAACAAGGTTTTGGCACCGGTTCGATCGTGAATGTATTCGATGATGGATTGGGCGAGGGCCATCCCATCATAGGTCGCCGTTCCCCGTCCCAACTCATCAAACAAAATCAAGGACTGGGGTGTTGCCTTGCGAATGGCGTGATTGGCTTCCATCATTTCCACCATAAAGGTAGACTGACCCGATACCAGGTCATCAGCAGCTCCGATCCGAGTATAAATCGCATCAAAGATTGGCAACTCGGCCTTTTGCGCTGGAACATAGGAGCCAATCTGGGCAAGAATCACAATGATCGCCAATTGGCGCATATAGGTAGACTTCCCGCTCATATTTGGCCCCGTAATCAGCTGAATATCCCGTTCCTCATCCATAAAGATGCTATTAGGAATATAGGACTGGGCTCCCATCACTTTCTCGACAACCGGATGGCGACCTTTGTCGATTTCAATTCGTCGCTCTTCATGAAAAAGGGGGCGATTCAACTGTTGCGACTCAGCAACACTGGCTAAACTTTGTAAAACATCAACCGTCGCAATCGCCTGAGCTAACTGTTGCAGACGTTGGATATATTTGCCAACTTCTTCACGAATCCGCATAAAAATCGTATATTCCAGATTAGCAGACTTCTCACGCGCCTCAAGCATATCTCCTTCGATACGTGCCAATTCTTCCGTGCCAAAGCGTTCTGAATTTTTCAAGGTCGCCTTGCGGAAAAAATGAGCAGGAACGTGGCTCAATTGAGAATTGGTGACATGGAAATAGTAGCCATCCTTCTTGTTATAATCGATTTTTAAACCGGTAATACCACTGGCTTCGCGCTCCTTGGCTTCAATCTCTGCAATCCAACCAGTACCATCCCGAAGAACAACACGGTACTGGTCCAATTGCTCATCAAAACCGGTACGGATGATATTTCCCTCTGTAATAACAGCAGACGCTTCCGGAGCAATAGCTGAGGTAATCAAGCGGTGCAACTCAGGAAGTTCATCCAAGCGTGCAATCAAGACATCTAAGACTGGATCACCAATCCCCAGTAGAATCGACTTGATCGTCGGCACATGCCCCAGAGTATCTCCTAGCTGCAAGAGATCCTTAGGGTTGATCTTGCCAAAGGAAACCCGACTCGCTAAGCGTTCAATGTCATAGACCCCTTTGAGGCTGTCGGTCAAATCGCTCCGTTCAAAGAAATGATCCATAAAGACCTGAATGATGTCCTGGCGCTCTCGAATCCGTTTCAAATCGACTAAGGGCTTCTGAATCCAGGACCGCAACAAACGACCGCCCATGGCCGTCTTGGTTTCATCCAAATACCAATACAAGCTACCATGTTTCTTCCCAGTTCGCGCATTCTCTGTCAAATCAAGACTAGCCTTGGTCGCAAAGTCCATCTGCAAGAAATCGCAAATCTCATAATGATGGGCTTTTTTGAGGTGGCTCAATTCCCGCATTTGTGTCTGGTGGACATACTGGAGAAGTTTTCCAGCCGTTTTCTTTTCTAGCTCACTCAACTGATCCCCTAAGAGTTGAACATCGTCGAGCGCCGTCTCTACATGTGACAACAAGAGATTCATCTGGCTAACAAACACACGCTCTTCCTGTTCTGGCAGCTCGTAACCCAGGACCACCTCACGCGCACGTAAATTGCGGATTTCTCCACAAACCATGCTAAAGTCATTGAGAGTCGTCACCTGAAACTCCCCTGTCACCAGATCCATATAGGCTAGCCCATACTCATTTCCTGAACGATCCAAAGCAACCAGGAAGTTGTTCTCACTATCTGGCTTGGTCGAATCCACCACTGTACCCGGCGTAATCACCTGTACGACTTCCCGCTTAACGACCCCCTTAGCTTCTTTGGGGTCTTCCATTTGTTCTGCAATCGCGACCTTATAGCCCTGTTCAATGAGAACATCAATATACTGCTGGGCCGAGTGGTAGGGAACACCTGCCATGGGAATTGGATTCTCTGCATTTTTATTCCGTGATGTTAAGGAAATCTCTAAAATTTGAGCTGCATTCACTGCATCTTCATAAAATAATTCGTAAAAATCTCCCATTCGAAACAGCAAAAAGGCATCCGGATAATCTTTTTTGATATCTAGATACTGCTGCATTCCAGGGGATATTTTCTCTACTGCCATACTTCTTTATTCCTTACTGTTGCGTCGTTTCTTGACACAAGCTCCATAGATGAAAACAGGAGTAGATAGCTCACTATCTTCCTCCTTTTGACATCTCTCTTTCTCTCCAACGGGGCTTGACTACTGCATCATCCCTAAAATTTCATTTTGAATTTCAATAGCCGCCTCTTGGTCACGGCAGACAATCAAGAGGGTATTGGCCCCTGCTACTGTTCCCAAAATACGCTCATCTGACATTTCATCTACACCATTGGCCAAGAGAGCTGCTTCTCCTAGCTCTGTCCGCAAGACCAAGGTGAATTCCGCTCGTGAGACAGACTTGGCGTGGCTGGACAACATAATATAAATCTCCGCCACCTCAGGCTCATTTGGCAAAATATAATACAACTGGTCTTTTCGTTTCACCTTGACTAGACCCAGATCGCGCAAATCTCGTGACAGAGTTGTTTGCGTTACAGCAATTCCTTTTGCTTCTAATCGATCCTGAATCTCTTTTTGAGTCGACAATTTTTCATTTCGAATCATTTGTTGAATCAAAAGGTGACGTTCTGTCTTTTTCATTGGACCTCCACTTTTGAATAAATATACTTTAAATTATACCAAAAAAATTGAAAATTCGCTCAGAATTGTGTTAAAATAATAGTTAAAAGGACTAAGGAGCTAATATGAACAATAAAGAACTCATTGCTAGTGAATTGGCCAAAGTGATTGACTCTCTTGACCAAGATGCTATTTTAAATTTGCTTGAACAACCAAAATCATCTGATCTTGGTGACATTGCTTTTCCAGCCTTCTCACTTGCAAAAGTGGAACGCAAGGCTCCTCAAGCAATCGCTGCAGATATTGCTGAAAAGATCAACCAAAGCGCCTTCGAAAAAGTTGTTGCAACTGGACCTTACGTGAACTTCTTCTTAGACAAATCTAAGATCTCTGATCAGGTGATCAAATCCGTCATCGAAGCAGGGGCAGACTACGGTCAACAAGACGAAGGTCATGGCCAAAACATTACCATCGACCTTTCAAGTCCAAATATCGCAAAACCATTCTCAGTTGGTCACTTGCGCTCAACCGTTATCGGGGATGCTCTTTCAAACATCTTCCGCAAAATGGGCTACAACACGATTAAAATCAACCACTTGGGAGACTGGGGTAAACAGTTCGGTCTCTTGATGGTAGCCTACAAAAAATGGGGTAGTAAGGAAGCTGTCGAAGCCAACCCAATCGATGAATTGCTAAAACTTTACGTTCGGATCAACGCTGAAATCGAAAACGATCCTGAGCTTGATGATGAAGGACGTCTCTGGTTCAAGAAACTGGAAGATGGAGATCCAGAAGCGACTGAGTTGTGGCAATGGTTCCGTGACGAAAGCTTGGTAGAATTCAACCGTATCTACAAACTCCTCGGTGTTGAATTTGACAGCTTAAACGGAGAAGCTTTCTACAATGACAAGATGGATGAAGCTGTCCAAATTCTTGAAGACAAAGGCTTGTTGAAAGAGTCTAAGGGAGCTAGCATCGTTGAGCTCGATGATGTCAACCTTCCACCGGCTATGATTAAGAAATCAGACGGTGCCACTCTTTATATCACTCGTGATATCGCAACCGCTATCTACCGTGCACGGACTTACAACTTTGTGAAAAACATCTATGCTGTAGGTCAAGAACAATCTAACCACTTCCGTCAATTGAAAGCTGTTTTGAAGAAAATGGGATTTGACTGGAGCGATGATATGGTTCACGTTGACTTTGGTTTGGTGACAAAAAACCGCCAAAAATTGTCAACTCGTAAAGGAAATATCATCCTTCTCGAACCAACTCTTCAAGAAGCCATCTCTCGTGCCAAAGCTCAGATCGAAGAAAAGAATCCTGAACTTGAAAACAAGGAAGAAGTGGCACATGCAGTCGGTGTTGGTGCGGTTAAATTCTACGACTTGAAGACAGACCGCCGCAATGGGTATGACTTCGACCTCGAAGCCATGGTATCCTTCGAAGGAGAAACTGGACCTTACGTTCAATACGCTTACGCTCGTATCCAATCAATCCTTCGTAAAGCCAACTTCACACCATCTACAGATGCGACTTACAGCTTGAGCGACCCAGAAAGCTGGGAAATCATCAAGCTTCTCCAAGACTTCTCTCGTGTTGTCAAACGTGCCGCTGAAAACTATGATCCATCCTTGATCGCAAAATATGCTATCAACTTGGCTCAAGCCTTCAACAAATACTATGCACACACTCGTATCTTGGATGAAAGCCCAGAACGCGAAAGCCGTCTTGCTCTTAGCTACTCAACTGCAGTAGTCTTAAAAGAAGCCCTTCGCTTACTTGGTGTCGATGCCCCTGAGAAAATGTAATTTCTTATCTAATGATTGATAAGTAGAACATCTCATATGGGAGTGAGAGGAGAAACTAAATGCGATTCAATTTAGTTCTTTCTCACTCCTTTTCTCATGCCTAATGCCCTTCATTCTCTACATTTTCAAATCCTTTATATACAGGAGAAATCTATGAATCAAACCGTTTACATCTTAATCCTCATCAGTTTAGTGGTCCTCTTTTTATTTAACAAGTACGAAAGAGAAAAACTACAACGGCTCTTACAAGAGCAACTCTTGAAAGATCAAGCTTTCAAAGATAGCATCAAGGAAAAAATCCAAGAGACCGACAATATCAACGATGTCATCCATGCCATCAACAAAGACTATCGATTGGGACTCCTACTTGCTAAAGAAATCACAGAAAAATTAAAATAAGCCATAGAAGAGGAGTCATATAAAATGTGACTCCTCTTCTATTCAGTCGCAACAAA
>NZ_JANCOJ010000007.1 GCF_024295625.1 Streptococcus sp. CF8_St5-11 | reverse complement strand
TTACCATTTGTAATAGTAGCAGTTGCCTGAACAGTTACTCCTTTTGCAGTACCAACAAAGTCTTTTTCAGGTGTGAAGGTCACCGCTCCTGTAGTAGGATCGATTGTATAGCTACCTTCTCCTGCTACTGTTACAGTTGTTTCATCAGTTGGTTGACCAGTTGCTGGATCCACCAATTTCTTGCTAGTGATTTCAGCAGTCTTGTCGTTACTCAAATCAAAGGTTGGTGTTTGGGTTTGTGGAACGTTTTGGATGTCCTCAGAAACCTTGTCTGTTGGAGTCACTGTGATTGGAGTAACCGTTGGTGTGTACTTAGCTGTTGCTGTCTTAAGGTATTCATCACGGACGGTTCCGTCTTTATCTTTTCCGACAGGAGCTGTTACAGATACGGTAACACCTTGAGCTGTACCTGTGAATCCTGGTTCTGGAACAAAGGTTACTTTACCAGTAGCATCATCAATGCTGTAAGTTCCTTCACCTGCTACTGTTACAGAGGTTGCATTGGTTACTTGACCAGTCGCTGGGTCCACCAATTTAGCAGGGTATTCCAAGCTTGGAGTGACAGAGATCTTTTCGCCATTAGCATTCGTTGTAGTTGTGTTAAAGGTTGGTGTACCAGTTTGAGTCGCACCTTGGACATCTGTTGAAGTCTTATCTACCCCTTCAATTTCCGTTGGTGTAACAGTTGGGATATAAAGACCATCCATAGTATTCAAAACAGTATCTACATTGGCTTCGTCAGCTGGGAATTTTGTTGACCAACCCGTATCGTAGCCATTGCTGTCTGTACGACGGATAGAGATTCCATCAGCTGTTCCAAGGAAGTGATCTTCTGGGATGAATTCCACATCTACATCTTTACCGTTGGCTGTAATCTTATATTTACCTTGACCTGGCACGACATAGTAACCTTCCGCATCCAAAGTAGCTTTATTACCATTAGAATCAACAATGTAAGGTTCAACTGTTTCATCAATTTTTGCTGACTCAGTTAAGCTATAGCCTTGCAAACCACGAGCGGTAAAGGCTACAGTAGCGGTTTGTTTTGCACCTTGAGGGCCAGTTGTTTCTTTAAACTCCCCTTTTGGTGGGTGGGTGATTTGAGTCTTAAAGTCTTCAACCTCACCAGAGAAAGCCATACCCGTTGGGCTTTCAATCTCCTTATCATTCTTTGCGATACGGATCCGAACACCCAATTCATTGACACTAGGATCAATATAGGTTTTACTCTTTGTAAAGCTTAACGTAGCCGTCCCATCTTGAGTAATGGTTGTTAAATCAGAACGTTCATCTTCATCGAAGGTTCCGTTTTGGTTGAAATCTATCCAACCATAGATGTTAGCTTTTGCTGCTCCACCCGTATGAGCTTCCACTGAAATGGTGTAATTACCTGGACGTGTCCGGTCCATCTTGATCAGCTCATTAGTTTTTCCTTTGAGATCATTTGGAAGTAATTGGTCGATGCCTTCATCCGCAGTGGTCGCCTTGTCATCACCCGTCCAATCAAGGGTATTGTTTTCATCCATATCAGGACTCAAGTGACCGAGATAAGGTTGGTTCACTTTCTTACCAGTAATTCCATCTACAGTTGCAATCGAATGAATAGCTTTACCGTATGATTCAGGCGCATCTCCTTCATCAAGTGGGAAGAATCCTAGCATAGCAGACTGTTTACCACCTGAAGCGATGTAAAGACCGATTTCAGAAGCTCCCTTTGTCATAACAAGAGGAACATCAACATCATTTGCAGAAATATTTGGACCGAAGACACCTGTACCGAGACCTCCAGTTGTTAAATCAGCACTTCCAAAATACTTCCAAGCGACCTCTTTTTTGTCTGGTCCAACTTGAGTTGTTCTACGAAGTTGGTCAAGATTAGTTCTAGCGAAATTCATACCGTTTACATTGGTGGAAGGGTTTGAACCAAATAATTTGTCTGTATCTTCTGGAATGTAGGTTACATTATATCTTCTAGTCGATTTTTTCCATTCCCCTATATGTTTCCATCCTTCACCATTGGTGGTAAACAGAACCAATTCACCAGGGTTAGCTGACTCACCATCTGCCATGACAATGGCAGGTTTTACGGTTTTGCCACGGAAGGTCGCAGAAACTTCAAACTGGATCCCAATGTTCCCACCGGTTAATTCTGAACTAATAGTAGTTTTCTTAGTTGTACCAGTATCAATCCCCTCATTTTTAATTTCAGTCCAACGGTTTTGAGGCTCAGCAATAACCTTAGCTTCTTCACCGGCATTAAATTCCGCCAAGGTAAACGGATTTAAATTTCCATTCACATAACCATTTCTAGCATTGGGGTCATAGGTCGCTTTTTCAGCTTCTGTTGCTCCTCGTTCTTCAAGGCGTTTTTTGTATATTTCTGTCGCTTGGAAGGGTTTCAAAGACTTGACTTTGATGGTAACCACATAGCCCGGCATAATTTCCTTGGTGTAGGTCGCGCCGACTTGGAGAGCAAGTTCACCTTTTGATGTTGTAGTAGTCCCTGTCCAGTTGGCTGTATCGCCAAAGTCCAACCAAGAGATTTGGCTGGCTATGTCTTTAGCATCGATATTTGTTGTAAGGCCTGGTTTTTCAACTTTTGGTGTTGAAGTTGCATCTTCAACGTCATCCCCGATTAAGCTTGGATCATTGGCATCACCCAGGGCACGACGATTACGTTTTTTACCAGAAGTTTGGGCTGTCTCTTCCGTTGCTACTGTATTGTTTGCTGTTACACCTTGTCCAGCTGAAAGAGTTGCTTCTTCTTTTTTATCTGTACTTGTTGCAGTTACTTCTGCTGCCTTGTTTGTTGGCGTAGTTGCTTCTAATTTTGGTGTTGCAGCGGTTGATGTTCCCGGTGCAGTTGAGGTAGCAGATGTTGCTGAAGCTGCTGTACTTGTGCTACTTGCTTCACTAGTTGAAGCAGGTGCTGTTGATGTTGCTGCTGCAGTAACAGCCGGGCTTGCTTCATATGTTGTCGCAGCTGTGCTAGTTGTTTCAGCTGTTGATGTTGCTGAAGTTGCTGTAGCTGTTGACGCTTCAGGCGCTTCTGACGCTGTTGCAACTGCTGCTACACTTTCACTTGTCGTATCTGTCTTTTCTTCTGCGGCTGCACTTGCGGCTGTACCAACCATGACAAGTGTTCCCAATAGTACAGAGCAAACACCCACATTCAATTTACGAATTGAGAATCTGCTAATACGATCATTAAATAAGTCTTTCCCCATCTAATGGACCTCCATATTTATCTATAAATTAACATTCTTTTTAAAATTGTTTAGTTTTTACAAACCTTATCTATTTTAACAAAAACCGAACGATTTTCAAAACATATTGACTCAAAAATGAGTAAAAATTTTTAGCTAAAATTGTTTTAATTCTAAAAGGATTTTACCAATTGATCAAGGTATCAAAAAACCTTGATTTATTACTAAATGGCAAGATCGAACTTCAATTGTGGCTTCACTGGATCATAATCGACCAGTTCAAAATCTTCTGGTTTGATGTCAAAGAAATTGGTTCCATCTGGTACATTCAAAACCAAGTGTGGCCGACAATCTGAAGGCTCCCGACGGAGTAACTCTTCAGCCTGTTCAAATTGATTATCATAAATGTGAAGATTATTAATGAAGTAAAAGAACTTTCCGACCTTCCAGCCAAAGTGCTTGGCAATCATCATCTGTAGCGCTACATACTGCATGGCGTTGATATGGTGGGCCACCAACATATCATTAGAACGCTGGGTTAAGGTCGCATCTAGATAGATTTCTCCATCCACGCGACGCACGTCAAACATGGTTTGAAAAGCACATGGCAGAAGACCTTCTGTCTCTTCAAAGGCATCATAATCCCAAAGCGAGATAATATTGCGGCGATTCCAAGGATTGGCTTCTAATTGCTTGAGAATTTTATTGGTAATGTCATGCTTTTTGACCACCGCACCATAGCGCTGACCGATAGTCTGACTATCCCCCACTTCCCAGTCGTTCCAATAATGGACATTGTACTTTTCTTCTAAGACATCTAAACGATTGGACTGGTCTTGGTAAATCCAGAGCATCTCTTTGATAGCTGATTTAATCGCGATGGGACGAAGGGTCGTAATGGGAAACTCGCCTTTTGCAAGATCAAACTCCATAAAGGCACCCGTGATGTATTTGGAGTTGGCCGTTCTACCATCCTTGTATTTAGGTCGGGCCTGTTCAGACCAAACACCTTCTTCCATGATTTTCCGAATATACTCTTTAAAAATGGTATCTGCTTTTGTCATATCTCCTCCTTTAATCTACTATTGCTTTCATTATATCACAGGATAAAGAAAAAAGGAGAGGCAAATCTCCTTTTAATCTTATTGTAATACTAGAGATGCGGCACCGATGACACCCGCATCATTTCCCAAAGTAGCAAGCGCCAATTGAGTAGATTCACGTACTTGTGGGAATGAGTTTTCTTCAAAGACCTTGCGCACACCATCCAAGAGGAAGTCTCCAGCAGCAGATACCCCACCACCGATAACGATCTTAGACGGGTTCAAGGTTGAACCAATATTGGCTGCAGCAAGTCCAAGGTAACGTGAGAAGTTCTTATAAACGATCAAAGCAAGAGCGTCACCCTCTTTTGCTAGATCAAAGACCGTTTTAGCTGTCACTTCTTCACCATTGTCGATCAAGACTTTCAATTGAGAGTCCCCTTCGTACTCATCTGCATAACGACGAGTCAAGTTGACGATCCCTGTTGCTGATGCAACCGTTTCAAGACAGCCTTTTTTACCACAGGTACATTGGATTGGATCATCAAAGTCAACCGTGATGTGACCAAGTTCCCCAGCAGCTCCACGCACACCGTGCAAGAGACGACCTTCAGCGACGATACCACCGCCAACACCTGTACCAAGTGTCATGAAGACAACATCTGGTTGGTTTTCACCAGCCCCTTTCCAACGTTCACCCAAAGCAGCAACGTTGGCATCGTTATCAATGAAGAATGGAATATGAAGGGCACTTTCGATCTTCTCTTTAACTGGTTGGAGGGTCTTCCAGTTCAAGTTGTAGGCCCCGATTACTGCACCTTTTTCACGGTCAACAACACCAGGCGATCCCATTCCGATTCCTTGGAATTCAGAAGCATCAAGCCCAAGCATTTCCAAACGATGAGCGATCGATTCGATCATATCCTCTACAATATGACTTCCTTCATCCAAAATATTTGTTTTAATAGACCATTTTTCTTGAACTTCACCATCTAAAGTGAGGATAGCAAACTTGATGGAAGTTCCTCCAAGGTCAATACCGATAATTTTTTTAGACATCTGTAACTCCTTTCAAACTTGTAAACACTTACAGTTCTATTATATCAGACTTTCAGTTAAATGCAAAGGTTTGCACGTAACTTTTCTTAACTTTTTAACAAGAGGCTAAAGGATTGAAGTCCTAGAAGCAGGAAAATCAAACCAATAATATTCAGGAGAATGGCACTGATTGATAATGGACTGACAATTAAGAACAAGCCGATAAAGAGCTGTACCAAGGCAAAGAAAATATAGCGCTTGGAAAGCTCTTCAATCTTCTTGGAATAGAAGTTAGCTTTTCGGAAATTTAAAACGGAGCGATAGATCAGCCAAATCCCTAAGGTGACTGGGAAGACAATCGGTAAGGTCTTGTAGCCATATAGTAGCAAGTAAACCGCGAACACCAAGGCAACCATACTGTGAAAGAGCTGTTGCTGCTTGATAATACCTGACTGACGCAATCGGTAATAGCGTGAGAAGCGTGAAAAAGAGATTAAAAAGAAACCACAGGAGATCAACCAGCTAAAAGAGCCGATGTGCTCAATGGGATTGATAAACAAGACAATACCAATAATGGTAAACATAGTAGCTGAAATTCCAAGAGATATGCGATTCAATTGATTCATAGGGCCTCCTTATTCATCTAATTCACTTAGGTAATCATAACGATCATACTTTTCAAGTAGACGCTCGTTTTCCTGATCTAGTTCTTTTTGAAGGGCTGACAACTTGCCAAAGTCAGAGCCGTTGTCATTCATCTCCACTTCAATCTCTGCAATTCGATTTTCAATCGCTTCGATATCTGCCTCAATACTTGCCCACTCTTGCTTCTCCATGTAGCTCATGCGCTTCTTCTCTTCTTTTGGCTTGACAGGTTTCTCTTTTTCAATCTTTTGACTAGCCGATACCTGGGCTGCTTCAAAGGCTTTTTCATCTAAATAATCCGTATAATTGCCAAAGAACTCACGAATGCCCCCATTTTCAAAAGCCAGGATTTTACTCGCGACCTTATCTAGGAAATAACGGTCGTGACTAACGGTAATAACGGGACCTCCAAAGTTTTTAAGGAAGTTTTCCAAAACCGTCAAGGTTGCGATATCTAAATCGTTGGTTGGCTCATCGAGGAGAAGCACATTGGGTTTTTCAATCAAGAGTTTCAAGAGAAAGAGGCGCTTCTTCTCACCACCGGAGAGTTTTTCGATCAAGGTTCCATGCATAGAGCGTGGGAAGAGAAATTGCTCCAAGAGATCAGCGATCGAAGTTGTTCCAACAGTCGTCTTGACTTCCTCAGCCACTTCTTGCAAGAAATTAATCACGCGCTTACTCTCATCCAAGCCATCGATCTGTTGAGAGAAATAAGCCACCCTCACGGTTTCACCAATGATAACCTGCCCTGACTGAGGCTGGAGTCGCTCAGCGATCAAATTGAGCAGGGTCGATTTCCCGACGCCATTATCCCCGACAATCCCGATGCGATCCTTGTTTTGCACCAAGAGGTTAAAGTCCTGTAAAATCGGCTTGTTTTCAAAAGCAAAACTCACATCTTTAAACTCAATGACTTTCTTTCCAATCCGGCTGGTCTCAAAGTTCATCGCCAAATCCGTCTGGTTGCTTTGACCAGACAAGTCTTGCTTAAGATCATGGAAACGATTGATCCGAGCCTGTTGCTTGGTCGCACGCGCCTGGGGTTGTCTTCGCATCCAGGTCAACTCCTGCTTATAGAGTTGCTGCTTCTTATGAAGAAGGGCTGCATCACGCTCATCTTGCTCAGCCTTTAAGCGGACATAATCCTGGTAATTGCCTTGATACTCAATCAAACTACCTCGATCCAACTCAAAGATCCGTGTTGAAATATTATCCAAGAAATAACGATCGTGGGTAATGAAGAGCACGGTTTTCTTAGAATTCTTCAAGAAATTGGTCAGCCATTCGATGGTATCAATATCTAGGTGGTTGGTCGGCTCATCTAACAAGAGCAGGTCGTGGTGAGACAGCAAAACTTGTGCCAGCTGTACCCGTCGACGCAAGCCTCCAGATAGATCCCCAACTTTTGCATTCAAGTCTTCAATCCCAAGTTTCGAAAGGACTGTCTTGACCTGACTTTCGATTTCCCAAGCATTGAGTGAATCCATCTCCGCCATCACCTTTTCCAGACGTGCTTGGTTCTCTTCTCGGTAATCCGCCATCAAGAATTCATAATCACGAATCAGCTGCATTTCACGCAAATCACTGGACAATACTGTATCCAGAACTGTCTTATGATCATCAAAGTCTGGCTCCTGCGTCAAGTAACCAATCGTATAATCACTCTTGGCAGAAAAAGGACTCACATCTCCATCAAATCCAGAGCGACCAGACAACACATCTAACAGAGTAGTTTTTCCAGTCCCATTGACCCCGATCAATCCGATCCGATCCAAGTCGTGAATAATAAAGGAAATCTCACGAAAGACGGTCTTATCTCCGACAGATTTGGTTAATTTATCGACAATAAAATCGCTCATTTTTCCTCCTCTTTTACTTGCTGGATATAGGCAATGATGGCTTCTTTTTCATTGGCCAGTTCCCCATCGACGATGGCATATTCAATTTTTGTCAAAATGTCTCCTAAGGCTGGACCTGGTTGAAAGCCGTAGTCTTTGATCAGCATACCACCATTGACCACCACTTCGTGCTTATCATGAATAGTCAAGCTATCATAGACACGCTCAATGGCTAGGTAATCGACGCTTAATTCAGAAGCCTCACGTAATTCTTCCGCTAGTAGCAACAAACGCTTGTCATACTTGTAACATGCACGCTTGTCTAGACTTCCTTTTTCTCTAAGCTTAAGAATCTCCACGATCTGCTCCACCGTCTTGGCAAAGTCTCTTGAGGTCTTCCATTTCTTAAAGAATTTTTGAATGTCTTGGATGTCTAGTGCTAAAACCAGAGCAGCCCAAGCTTGCTCAGAAGTTGAAAAGGTAAATTCAATTTCTATGTCAAACAAACGCTCAAGTGCTTCTTTACGATCCTTCATTTCTGGTAGATAGTGATAGGCTTTGCTTGAAAGCATGGCCTCCAAGCCTTGTCTCCAATATGGAGAAAGTAAGAGCTTATCAAACTCGATGAAAGTGCGCTCAACAGAGATTTTCTCTAGCAAAGGAGCACACTCCTTCATAGCATCAAAGGTTGCTGCTTCTAATTCAAAGCCAAGACTGGCTTGAAAACGAAAGCCTCGCATGATGCGGAGCGCATCTTCATGAAAGCGTTCATGAGGAAGTCCAACCGCCCGAAGAACCTTGTTTTCTAAATCTGCTAACCCTTGAAAGAGATCGACAATTTCTCCCTTTTCATTTAAAGCGAAAGCATTGACGGTGAAATCGCGGCGCTTGAGATCTTCTTCTAGTGAGCGGACAAAAGAGACCGAGCTCGGACGGCGATAATCGACATAGACATCCTCCGTCCGGAAGGTCGTAATTTCATATTCTTGACCATTTTCAAGAACCAAGACGGTCCCGTGTTCGATACCGATATCTACTGTTCGATCAAAAATCGCCTTGGTTTCCTCTGGATAGGAGGAGGAAGCGATATCGACATCGTGAATCGGACGATCCAAGAGAGCATCTCGGACAGATCCTCCCACAAAATAGGCCTCAAAACCAGCTGCTTTAATCTTCTCTAATATTGGTAAAGCCTCCTGAAACTCAGAAGGCATCTTTTTTAATCTCATAGTAAGTGTTCCAAACCATAGACAAGCTCATGACGCTTGACAACTTCTTTAATCCCTAGATTTACTCCTGTCATGAAGGAAACACGATCATAGGAATCATGACGGAGAGTCAAGCCTTCGCCTTGGCTACCAAAAATCACCTCTTGGTGAGCCACTAGGCCAGGCAATCGAACCGAATGGATGCGCATCCCTTCAAAATCTGCCCCTCTTGCTCCAGGCATCAACTCTTCTTCATCTGCTGCACCTTGCTGGATTTTCTCGCGCTTCTCAGAGATCAGCTCAGCTGTCTTAATCGCTGTTCCACTCGGTGCATCTTTCTTCTTATCGTGGTGCAGTTCGATGATTTCCACATTTGGGAAATACTTGGCCGCTTGCGCTGCAAATTGCATCAAGAGCACAGCTCCAATAGCAAAGTTCGGAGCAATCAAGCCACCCAAATCCTTTTCACGAGAAAGCTCTGTCAATTCTTGGATCTGCTCAGGAGTGAATCCAGTCGTTCCCACAACAGGCGCAAAGCCATTTTCAATTGCAAAGCGAGTATTCTCGTAAGCAACCTTTGGCATGGTAAAGTCCACCCAAACATCTGCTTCAAGACCCACGATATCTTCTTTGCGGTTAAAGACAGGGACCCCTGCAACCTCTGTCTCATCAGTAAATGGATCGATCAAGCCAGCTAGTTCTAGCTCAGGATCTTCAGAAACCATCTGGTAGGCTGCTTGTCCCATTTTCCCCTTGAAACCTGCAATAATGACTTTAATTGACATAGAATTCTCCTTAAACGATAGGGATATACCCAACTGCTAAGCTATGGTCGCCTAAGTGCGTCCCAATCACGCCTCCAAAAGTGGCAAAAGGAATTTCTCCTTCCACTCCTTCAGCCACCAACATCTGACGAAGCGCTTCGGCTTTTTCAGGTACATTAGCATGGATGATAAAGACTTGGTAATGCCCTCCGGTGAGTCCTTCATCAACGATTTCCACCAAGCGTTTCATGGCTTTCTTTTCCGTACGGACTTTTTCAAAAACTTCGATGACACCTTGGTCATTAAAGTGAAGGATCGGCTTGATACTCAAGAGATTGCCAATGATGGCAGCGCCATTTGACAGACGTCCCCCCTTGACCAAGTGATTCAAATCATCGACCATAATATAGGCAGTGGTCCCATCAATCTGGTGTTGGACATTGGCCACAACCTCATCAAACAAACGACCTTCACCAGCCCATTTCAAGCAATCTTCTACCATCATTCCTAATGGAGCGCTAGTGATTTTTGAGTCAGGAAATTCGACGGTTAAGCCTTCAAATTCGTCCTTCAAATATTGGATATTTTGGTAGAATCCAGAGATGCCTGATGACAAGAAGAGACCAAGAGCATGCGTATAACCTTTAGCTGTCAAACCAGATAAGAGCTCTTCTAACGCTGCCACACTCGGTTGGCTAGTCTTTGGTAATTCCTTAGACGCAGCCATCTTTTGGTAGAACTCGTCGTGTGTCAGATTCTTCCCTTCCACATAGGATTCTCCATCGATATAGATCGGGATCTCTAAAATAAATAAGTCGTCGTGATGGAGCACGTCTTGCGGTAAATAGGCAGACGAATCCGTGATCACTGCTAATTTCATTGATTAAAACTCCAAATTAATACCCGGTAAATCGAGGGCAATTTCTGTGACTTCATAAGTCAAACGGTTGAGCATATTCAAGCAAGGGCGAGCCAATTCTTCCACTTCATCTTTGCTGAATTCGCTTGGTTCATTGACATAACGACCAAACAAGTGGTTAATTTGAGTGATGGTTCCACTGATCACAAAGCCGTCAAATACAATCATGTAGCTCAAAATCACAATCAAAGACGTTGTGTTTTGTTGTTGATCACGATTGATTAATTGAAAGTTTACATCTACTTTTGTTTCGGGAATGCCATTTTCTTTTTCCCACTCAAAATTACGAGCGTCATAGTGGTATTGGCTGACAAATTCTTTTTCACGTTGAATATCCATTTTTATTCTCCTAAAAATATGCGATAGGCTTATTATATCATAATTCAGCTCAAGATACCAACGCCGAATGAAGTGATTTTTTCGTTGGTACAAGAAGAAAATGCCAGGGAAGCCCGACCATTCTTTAGACAGAGGATAACGAATTCTGATTAATTATTAGCTTGTTTGGCTTATTATCCTTTTGTCATGCTCGAAAAAACAAGATAAAGGCTTTTGAATGACGTTTAGTCATAATAATACCAACCGCCATCCCTATAAATTCTTACTGGTTGCATCTCATAAATTCCAAATTCCTTTGGTGTGCTGTTAGCATTATCTAAAGAAAAACCAACCATGAATTTCGTTTGATCATTCTGATTCACCTTTCCTCTAAGAGTTAACATATAGCCGCCGCCTTGAGGTGTCCCATTGCCTACCTGACCAACTTCCATACTCTCCCAATCAAACTGGACACTATCAACTTTCGGGCTCATCGATTTTACAAAATCAGTCATATCTTTTTCATGTTTCTTTAAGTAAGCCAATTGTTTCTCTCTAGCACTAAGTTGCTTACTTGGTTGAGTGTCATTTGAAAAGATGTTTTGTTTTTGACTAGCGATAATCACACCTCCTGCTAATACAGAGGCAATAGCTAAAAGAATGACCAGTTTCCCTTTTTTCATGCTTCATTCTCCTTTATAAGGAAAAGTTATAATAATTGTATCGAAATATGAATAGATTGCAACAACATCACTAGATGATATTGATGTCAGAAAAGAAAATAACTAGTTTTGCTCCACTAACACCCTACGTTGCTTGTTCAGTTCATTATCCTTCTGGGCATCATAATAAGCTTCAAATTCTTCTTTATTATTTACCTGATGGACCTGACCATCTTTACTTAATTCTGCTGGAATTGTGATATCTTCATAGAGATTCGTATTAGCAGGAACAAAGAGTTGGTACAAGTCAATAAACTGTTGGACATTGCCGTAGACTCTATCATCTTCAAGTTTTGAGTCTAATAGGATATAAAATTGAGAGTCTTTTTCTGACAATAATTGATACACTTTTGGAGAATAACTTTCGATAATACTACCTTTTAAATACTTTTTGTTGAACATGATTTGATTTTGATGTTTCCAATCGTAATACGAAATTGTATTTAATTTACTATTCATAGCTGACAACCGATCTCCTAATTCACCAAGATCTACACTAGCTAGCTCAGTATTCTGGACTTCTTTATGGTCTTCCCACTCTATATTTTTAGTATCCAAGTTTAGCCAAACTTGTTTTCGATACGAAAGATCATGGCCAGTTTCATATGTAGAGATAGGTAAGTAAGATTTACCGTTCATTTCAGTGATAGCTCCAATAGCTGTTGGGACATAATTGGAATTGTATTTTGCAAACAACTTATAAAGATCTACCTTTGATTCTTCTAACTTCTTATTTGCTACTTTATAAATTGATAACGTGTAATAATTTTCTGAGTTATTTTGTGATGATATCTTTTTAGGCTTATAGGAATCAAGCTTCACATTTTCTCTAACAATGTAATTCCCATTTGATGCTCCATGAATTTTATTAAAATAGTTTCTGATAACTTTAGAACCATATTTTAATACCAAATCATCTTCATCTTTTGTCTGGCTCTTCCAATGAACTGCAACACCTCGACCGTCCTTTAAAAATTTATAAGAATCAATTTTCCATTTCCTGTATATAAAAATAATTTTTGGTAATTCTCCCGTTCTTGTTTGGCTTTTTCTTGTTTCTGGTGGTGTTGATAGGTAAAAAGTCCAAAAACAGCGACTGCAATTGCTAGAACTAACGAAGCAGCAATGATTAATTTCTTTTTCATTTATCTTTTTCCCATTTCTATTATAAATCTAATAAATTGCTAAAAATTTTCAAAAGGCTACTCGTCAAAAAGTTTTCCTTCTACACGAAGTGGACTACCGCTACCAATTCCTTCGATTAAATCTTTCTCGCCATTTTTACCGTCTTTTAAATAGACCAAAACACTCCAACTTGAATTTTGGATATGATTAAATTCTCCATAGACCATAACAATTTCGCCACCTCCTTGTGGCGTACCATTTCCTATCTCATCCCATTGCGTTTCATCCCAAGCAATCTGGACAGATTCAACTTTAGGACTTAACGATTTTACAAAATCTTCGATTTCTTTCCCGTGCTTCTTTACATCTTCTAACTGTTGTTCCTTACGACCGGATTTCTTTGTTGTATGGCTATTAGTAGAAAACAAGTTTGGATATTGAGAACTGATGATTGCTAGTCCTGATAAGGCAATTACTGTTATTCCCAAAATGAGAACTTTCTTCATTTTTCTCATTATTCCTCCAAGAAAAATTGCTTTCTACTATCATATCGAAATCTATAGAGATAAGCAACTTCATCACTAGTTGGTGTTTTTGCGCAGTAAAAAAGGTTGGGCATTCCCAACCTTTTAATCATATTTAGTTTTTAGGTTTGCGAAGCAATCCGAACAAGATACCACTTACGACTGCACCGATCAATACGAACACGATGTATAGAAGTGGATTTGATGTAAGGGCGATAACGAAGATTCCTCCGTGAGGAGCCATGAGTTTCAAGCCAGCAAGACCAACAAGGGCACCTGTCAAAGCTGAACCTGCGATGAAGCTTGGGATGGCACGAGCTGGGTCAGCTGCACCGAATGGAATGGCACCTTCTGTGATGAAGGAGAGTCCCATAATAATGTTTGTCAAACCTGAGTTGCGTTCTTCTTCAGTAAATTTGTCTTTGAACAAGACAGTTGCTACAAAGACTGCCAATGGAGGAACCATACCAGCTGCCATAACGGCCGCCATAACAGTTGAACCACCACTAGTAAGGGCTGAAGCTGTCAATGTACTTGTACCGAATACATAAGCTGCTTTGTTGACTGGCCCACCCATATCGACAGCCATCATACCACCAACAAGAAGACCAAGAAGGACTGCTGAGCTACCTGACAAGCTAGTCAAGAAGTTATTCAAAGATGTATTGATCGCTGACATTGGGATGTTGATGAGGAACATCAAGAATCCTGTCAAACCAACACCAAGTAATGGCAAGAGAAGGATCGAGCGGATACCTTCGAGTGAACGTGGAAGGCCTGCAAGGGCTTTTCGTAGGAAGAGAACGACTCCACCCGCAAGGAAACCACCTACCAAAGCTCCAAGGAAACCAGATGATACGGCGGCTGGCAATTCACCTTTAGCAGCACCGAAAGCGATGTTACCAAATGCTGTACCTGAGCTAGCAATGGAACCAGCAACGAAACCTGCTACAAAACCAGGTTTTTCAGCAATGGAGAATCCGATGTACCCTGCAAGTACAGGAAGCATGAAGCCAAAGGCTGCACCACCGATTGTTTTAAATTGAGCTGCTAATTCATGGTATGAACCAAGTTGAGACAATTGATCTTGAGGCACCCCAAGAATTTGGTCGATCAAGAAGGCAAGGGCGATCAAGATCCCACCACCGATAACGAATGGAAGCATTTGAGAAACCCCACTCATCAAGTGTTTGTAGAAGGCTCCACCTAAGCTCAATTTTTCTTGGCTAGCGCTTGCTTCTGCCGCATTTTCTGCGTGGAAGACATCTGCTTTGCCGTCCAAGATGGTTTGGATCAATTCTTCTGTTTGACGGATACCAGCTGCAACAGGTTTAGAGATCAATTTTTTGCCGTCAAAACGAGCTGTTTCAACTGCTTTATCCGCTGCAATGATTACTCCTTCAGCTTTGGCGATTTCTTCAGCTGTCAAGCGGTTGCCGACACCGGATGCACCGTTTGTTTCAACGCGGACCGTAACACCCATTTCTTCACCTTTTTTGATGAGGGCTTCTTCTGCCATGTAAGTGTGGGCGATACCAGTTGTACATGCTGTAACAGCAACGATGAGAGGTTTGTCAGATGAAGCTGCTTCTTTGACTGCTTCTGCTTTTTTCGCTTCTTCTGCTGCAGCTACTTGCTCTTCCGCATCAAAGGCTGCGATCACTTGCTCAGGTGTGCTTGCTTGGCGAAGTTTGTCCGCAAATCCTGGTTTCATCAAGTACTTAGACAATTCAGCAAGGGCTGCCAAGTGAGTGTCATTTGCTCCTTCTGGAGCTGCGATCATGAAGAACAAGTCAGTTGGTTGGCCATCAAGTGATGCATAGTCCACACCCTTGTTTGATTTTGCAAACAAGACCGTTGCTTCTTTGACTGCTTCATTTTTGCTGTGCGGCATGGCAATTCCGTCACCCAAACCAGTTGAAGTTTGTGCTTCACGGTTCATAATCCCAGTCTTGAAGGTTTCAAAATCTGTCACCACACCATTGTCAACGAGCGATTGGATCATCTCATTGATCACGCCTTCTTTATCTGTTGCTTGAAGGTCAAACAACATCACGTTTTTATTTAAAACGTCTTGAATTTTCATAGTTTTTCTACCTCTACTTTTTCATAAGTTTCTTTAATATAGTCCGCTGTCGCCAAATCATCTGAGAAGGTGGTCGCTGTGCCACAAGCCACTCCCCATTTGAAGGCTTCGATGACGTCTCCTGTCGTTGCGAGCTTCCCAGTGAAGCCTGCTACCATGGAATCACCAGCCCCGACTGAATTCTTCACTTGCCCTTTGATTGGTTTTGCGAAGTAAGTACCGCTTGGACTGACAAGGAGAGCACCATCACCTGCCATGGAAATAATGACGTTTTGTGCTCCTTTGGCCAAGATTTCTTTGGCATAGCGTTCGATTTCTGGCAATTCCGTCAAGGTAACGCCAAAAATATCTCCCAACTCATGGTTGTTTGGTTTGACCAATTGCGGATTAAACTCCAAGGAATCAATCAAAGTTTGCCCTTCAAAGTCGCAAACGACTTGTGCACCTGTCGCACGAGTTGCTGCGATCAATTCTTTGTAAACAGCATTTCCAAGTGAAGATGGGGCAGATCCTGCAAAGACTACCACATCATCTGCTGTTAAGCTTGATAGGATGCTGAGTAATTCTTGCAACTGCGCTTCTGTCACTTCTGGACCGTTCCCGTTGATCTCTGTTTCTTGATCAGCTTTGATCTTGACATTGATCCGGGTATCCTGATCCACTGTCACAAAGTTGGTTGAAATGGCTTCGCTAGTCAGTACGTCTTCGATGAAGCGTCCTGTGAAACCACCGATAAATCCAGTCGCTGTGTTCTCAATATCGAGCCGCTTCAAGACACGACTGACATTGATTCCCTTACCACCGGCGAATTTATCTTCCGAAGCCATCCGATTGACCGCCCCGGTCTCTACATGATCGAGACGGACAATGTAGTCAATGGCTGGATTCAGTGTTACTGTATAAATCAAACCTCTATAACCTCCGTTTTTTCTTTTAAAACCTTTAATCGTTGCGGTTCACATTGATTGGTGATAATCATGGCTCGCTTGATCGGAGCCACTTTGACAAAGGATGTCACTCCAATTTTTGAATCATCCGCTAGGATATAGGTTTTTTTTGCATTTTCGATAATCGCACGCTTGACAGATCCTTCTTCCAGGTCTGGAGTGCTGTAAAATTCATCATCGATTCCATTCATTCCAAGAAAGGCCTTGTCAAAATTCAACTGACCGATTTGATTGAGCGCGATCCCTCCGATACTAGCATCTGTAGAAGATTTTACCTTCCCACCGATGATGACCGTCGGAACATTTCGCTCGACCAACTTGGTCGCATGGTGAATCGAATTGGTCACCACAGTTACCGTTGGATTGACAATTTCTTGTACCAAGAGTTCATTAGTCGTCCCAGCATCGATAAAGATCACATCATGATCTTTGATCAACTCCGCTGCTTTTACCGCAATTTTTGACTTAACTTGAATGTTTTTGATAGATTTTTCTTTATTACTTTCTTCCTCTTGAAGAAAATGCAGGCTTTCCGCACCGCCGTGAACCCGGCGGAGTTTGCTTTCAGCTTCTAGCTCATCCAAGTCTCGACGAACGGTTGATTCAGACGTTCCCAGCTCTTGCACAAGGGTTTCTAAGGAAACAAACTTTTCCTTTAATACCTTTTCGAGGATAAATTGTTTTCGTTCAGACTTGAGCATTACTCCTCCTTTTGCAATCGATTACAAAAACCATTATACTCTTTCTTCAAAAAATGTCAACAATTTTTTATCATTTTCTGTCACTTTCTTTCAAAAATTTCAAAAGTGTATAAAAAAAGCAGGAAAGAACTCATTTTGTTAAAAGAGTTCTTGTCCCACCCTCATAAATTTCCTTTAAAGATTTTAAGCAATAAAGTGTCTATGCATCCACTCTATTCTCAGTATGTCTTAATCATTATTTGAAGATTGTTTCTTTTTCTTGAAACCAAACAATCCGGCAAGTAGCCCAACGACTACACCTGTTGTTGCTGCTACATATTTGGAAGAATCTGCACTTGCCACAGCTTGGCTGTTGTCTTTTTTGGGTTTGATTTCTTCTACTTTGGCTTCTTGTTTTGGAGCTGGAGTAGCTTTTGGTGCTTGCACTTGCGGACTATTGGTACTTGTTGGAAGAACTGTTGGTCTATCCGAAAAAGTGGTTGGATTGCTTGAACGGATATCCATTGGCATATCTGCTGCTTCTAAAATAGCTGGATCCATTCGTGACGCAAGATCTTCATATTGAGAATTCAACAGTTCCACGACACTTTGATAAGATTGAAGAGTTGTGAATTCGGCTTCTAATTTTTCTTTTTTATTTTCTAAATTAGCCACCGCAGCTGATAAAACTGATTGGGCTTTGACCAATAATTCTGGAGCATTTTTAAAGTCAGAAAGACGTTTTTCTGCAGCAACCAGGCGCTCTTGCGCTGCCTTCAAGCCCTCATGCGCTTCTTGAACGACTTGGGCTTTCTCTTCTTCTTCCGCTTTTAAACGATCTAATTTCTCACGCGCAGCTGCTAACAAATCTTTGGCTTTTTGAAGAGCTGCTTCTTTTGGTTGGATCGCTGCTTCAATCCGACCTCGAGATACATCAAGAGTCGCTTTTGCTTTTTCAACTGCATGATCCTTGCTAACGAGAAGAATCTTGTAATTTTGGATGGTCTTTTGCACATTAGCCATCTCTACTTCTGCATTTGAATTGGCATGGCGGGCATCTTCTAATTTGCCTTGCAAGATAATGATTTGGGACTCTTGATTGGCCTTGTCCAGCTTGAGGTTAGCGACTTCATCAGATTTTGCTTTCACATCTGATCTTGTCGTTGTAGCACCAGCTCCCTGACGCAATTGGTAAGCAAGTGCATTGGTTGACACTGCTGAGGTAACTGGACTGTGTAAGAAAGCTGCTTCTGACATGGCATTACTTGGGTCATAAGCCACTGATAAAGCCGTTGCTTTGTTGTCCACCATTTGGAGGTAATGACCAACCTTGGCAAATGCCTCAGCCCCAATCTTCATATAGATGTCATTGGCATCGATTTGTGTTTCGTCTGTCGGTAGACCGTATTGAGCTGCTACTTCTTGGTAAGCCGCTTTTTCATTGTACCAAAAGTCTACTGCACCAGCAGGTGAGAAACCATAAGCAATATTTTCATTTGGCAAATACTTAAACATATGCCAGTTAGCCTTTTTGAAGTATTCTAACTGAACTTGACTGGCAGGAAGGGAATAAGGATCCAGCTCCAATTCAAGCAAGCCTGCATTGCGACGATAGCTATTAATGGCATCTGCGATTTCAAGGGCTCGAAGATTAGCCTGCAAGGATCCAGACTCTCCAACTGTTAAGCCGTCTTCTTCACGACCACGCTTGTAGAGGGCTAAAGCACTTGCTGCAGCTTCATTGCCATTGTCAGCCAAGTGTTGCAAATAACCTTCATAAGTCGCTTGTCTTAACTGAACCGGGCTATTGGCCGCTGCTTGTTCTAAGGCTGCCAATTCTGCTTCCTTGGTTGCGATGACCGCTTTCAAGTCTGTGAGTCGCGTTTGGGCGAGTTGAATATCACTCTCAATTTGAGCGACTGTGTCAGACCCATTCTGCTGACTCGCTTGCAAGGTCGCGAGATAACTCTGAGATTCTCGAATACTTTGCTCGACTTGGCTTTGCTCCAATAAGGCCTGGTTTAGCACATTCTCATCATTTGAAATCGGTGCTTTGGCTTGGTTCAATTCATTTTGTGCTACATCGACCAAAGATTCCTGAGCTGTGACCTGATTTTCCTGTTGACGAACAGCCTCTACAACTTGATCATGTGCAGCTTCCGCCTCTCGAACCTTATTTTCTTCGATGGTCACATAGGCTTGAGCCACCTTGACGTCATTTTCTGCATTCTGAACTTGTGCATTTGAAGTCGTTGCGATCAGGTTTTCAGCATCCGTCACATCTGCTTTCTTTTCTTCCAGTTCTTGTCCAGCAGCCTTGACTTCCGTTTGAGCATCGATCACTTTTTGCTCTTGGTAGCGGACATCTTTCACCACTTGCCCTTTTTGAGCTGTGATTTGCTTCAACTCATCAACTGTAATTGGTTTTTCGACTACTTCCGTGCTGTTGGTTTCTGGATTTTCATTTTGCTTCACCTCTTCGGCATTTGCTTTGTGATGAAACATCCCAGATAGGACCGTTGTCGCAGCCACCCCCGTCGTGAAAACCGATTTTCCTAATTTCTTTCCCATTAAACTCACCCCCAAAACTGAATCATTTTCTTGAAGTTTCTCTACCCCTTAGCATACCACATTTTGTTACCAATAACTAGTAGGTTTAAAAAGTTTTTTTCATAAATTTTTGAGGCAAAAGAAAAACAGCTAACGCTGTTAGTCTTCTTGTTTAATTTGTTCCAACATTTTCTCTTCTTCTGCTGTCAACTCATAGTTTTCTAGCAAGTCTGGACGACGTTCTAAGGTCTTTTTCAAACTCTGATAGAGACGCCACTGACGGATATTTTCATGATGGCCACTCATGAGAACATCTGGAACCGTCATCCCTCTGTATTCATAAGGCCGTGTGTATTGAGGATATTCTAGTAGACCTGAGGAGAAACTGTCATCCTGGTGACTGGACTCTTTTCCAATCACCTCCGGAATCAAGCGCACCGTCGCATCAATCATGGTCATGGCCGCTAGCTCGCCACCCGTCAGGACATAATCGCCAAGAGAAATCTCATCTGTCACCAAGGTCTTGATCCGCTCGTCGTAGCCCTCATAGTGACCACAGATAAAAATCAATTCTTCTTCCTGAGCCAACTCTTCTGCGTAAGATTGGTCAAAGGTCCGACCGGCAGGATCCAGCAGGATCACGCGCGGATTCTTTTTCTCAATGGCATCAAAGGCATCAAAAATCGGTTGAGCTCGTAGAAGCATGCCTTGCCCGCCCCCATAGGGTTCATCATCCACATGGCGCGCCTTTTCCGCATTTTCACGGAAATTATGGTAGTTGATCTCGAGAAGTCCCTTTTCACGTGCCTTTCCGACAATCGAGTGCTCCAAAGGCGAAAACATCTCTGGAAAGAGGGTTAAAATATCAATCTTCATCATCTAACCCTTCTAAGATGTCTACATCCACCCGATTTCCTGGGATATCGATATTGAGCACCACTGGTGGGATATAAGGCAAGAGAAGGTCTCGTTTGCCTTTGCGTTTGACCACCCAGACATCATTGGCACCTGGTTGCAGGATCTCCTTGATCTGACCGATCAGTTGGTCATTTTCGTAAACATCAAGGCCGATGATCTCATGGTAATAAAACTCGCCATCCTCCAAATCCGTCAAGTCTTCTTCAGCAACCTTGAGGCTAAAGCCTTTGAATTTCTCGATGGCATTGATATGGTACATATCCTTAAACTTGATGATGTCGAAGTTCTTGTGCTTGCGGTGACTGGCAATGGTCACCGTTTGGACAAAACGATCCTTTTCATCAAAGAGAGCTAACTCTGCTCCTTTTTTAAAACGCTCTTCCGCAAAGTCTGTCACAGACAAGACCCGCATCTCTCCTTGTAAGCCTTGGGTATTGACAATTTTCCCAACATTAAAGTAATTCATGATTTCACTACATTCCTCTTTTAATTAATTTATCTTTACAGTTCTCTAATAAGAGTTACAATTTTTTCCGATTCTGACCAGTGTAGATAGTGGTGGTTTCCACCTAGAATGAGTTTTGTATTAGAATTCCAATATTCTGAATCTCTGTACTCTTTTTCTCTATACGCCTGACAAAATACGAAAACAGGAATATTATCTGGTAAGGACAAACTATCAAAATCTTCAGCGGTAATATTTACAGATATCTGAAATCCAGGAACTTGCTTTTCCAATTCTAAGCCCTTTTCTTCCATCAATTCCCAAATCAGTCTTTCAGTTTCAGGTTCAAATGTTGCTTGAGTTAGCCCCTTAAAATAATTTTCCGGACCACATTCTTCGATCATCCTCATTTGCTCTTCCATTTCTGGATAAGGATTTTTTTAAAATCAGCAAACATTATATTTTTTGTTGTCGGTTCAATTGCTATCAAAGCTTGACACTTAATTGGTTTACTCATTAACTTTAAAGCCAAAACACCACTTAAACTATGAACACAAAGTATATAATTGGAAATTTCCAATCCCTTCAGGATTTCGTATACCGCTTCAACAAGATTATCCAAATTAAGTCCTGTTTGACTATGAATCGGACTCCTACCTGTATTCGGAAAATCAATCGTTAAGTAACCTATTGAGGAAGGAAGTTTTTCAAGTATTGGTAGGAAATTTTCATAACTTGGTATCAAACCAGCACCATTTAAACAAACTAGTATTTTATTTCCCTTTTTATAAGTAACAGATAGACAACCAATCTTTGTAGATACTTCAAATCGGTTCATATCAAAATAACTCCTTCTGAACAACCATTCACTTAACATTCTTAGGTTTTATTTTATCACGTTCAAGGGATTTTCTCAAATGCTCTTTTCTGCTAGAAACTGCTCCAAATCTTGTTCATGCTGATACTTGATGGCTGCCTTCTTGTCTTTTTCAAAAATGGTCTTCGTTAGGTCGATATGGTTAATAGCTGCAATTGCCACTGTGTAGTGAATGATATCTGCCAACTCCTTTGCCAATTCCTCGTTTGAATCTTGGACCCCCTCTTTTCTACCTGAACGTCCATTTAAAACCTCAGCGACTTCTCCAACTTCTTCTACTAGTTTGATAAAAAGTCCTTCTTCTGTTCTAGATTGTTGATAATGATCAAGTAAGTATTCCTCTAGTTGTCTGACTGTTAAATCTCTCATTCCTTCTCCTTGCAAAAAAAAGCGAGACCTTGTCCCGCCTTTTTATTTTTCGTCAATAACGATTCTTACTTTTTTATCTTCAGTTGGGACAGAGTAGACAATCGTTCTTATCGCAGAAATGGTGCGACCTTTTCGACCGATTACACGACCAACATCGCTAGGATCAAGGTCAAGGTGGTACTCCAAGAATTCCGGAGTATCTTCGATCTTGATGGTTAAGGCATCCGGTTGTGAAATCAAGGGTTTCACAATTGCAATAATAAGATTTTCAATCGTATCCATACATCAACCTACTTTATGATTATTTTGAGAATTTAGAATCGTGGAATTTCTTCAAAACACCTTCTTTTGAAAGGATGTTACGAACTGTATCTGAAGGTTGAGCTCCATCAGCCAACCATGCAAGAACGCGGTCTTCTTTCAAAGTTACTTGGTTTTCTTCAACAAGTGGATTGTAAGTTCCAACTGTTTCGATGAAACGACCATCACGTGGTGAACGTGAATCTGCTACGTTGATACGGTAGTAAGGTTTTTTCTTAGAACCCATACGAGTCAAACGAATTTTAACTGCCATTTTTATAAGTCTCTTTTCTATATTTTAATTTTCGGTGAAATAGACAAGCTATTTAGCACATGATCTATTATAACACATTTTATAGACCTGTCAAGAAAAAAACTTGACAGTATTTAAAAATTTTTATTTTATCAGTAAATCGGCGATTTCTTGATAGTTGCTAACGGTATAAGTCGGCACTACTTGGCTGGTATTTGCCTTGTGATCAGGATTATACCATACGGTATCAATCCCCGCAGCATTTCCTCCTGCGATATCTGCTGTCAAAGAATCTCCGATCATAAGGGTCTCTTCCTTGCTGAACCCTGGAATCAGTTGGCCAACTTTGTCAAAAAAAGCAGGTTCTGGTTTCTGAGTATGAAGCTGTTCAGAGATAAAGACCTCTTTGAAATAAGAAGCAATTGTAGAATGAGCTAAGCGTCCTTCTTGAATGGCAGTCACTCCGTTCGTTGCACCATAGAGCTGGTAACCTGCTTTTTCAAGTCGAGCCAGTAAGTCCTCCGCACCGTGGAAAGACTGCCCCTGAAGACTGATGTAATCTTGGTAGCGAAGAGCCATCTCAGCCCCATCAACCGTGATCCCAAAGTGGGCAAACCCAATCGCAAACCGACTATCCACGAGCTCTTGCTTGGTTAATTTCTTTTGTTCCAAATCCTTCCAGAGCCCTTGGTTCATGGGTTTGTAGTAATCCTTAAAGGCCTGTACATCTTGAAAATTCATGTCTTCTAACATCTGCGTCAAGGCTGTTTCTTCAGCAGATTCAAAGTCCAACAAGGTATGGTCCAAATCAAAAAGTAAAAATCTATATGCCATTACAAACGATCCTTCAATTTTTCTACAAATAAATAAGCCGCTGGGCAAGTGAGGGTATTCTTGATGGTTAGATGGTTGATCTGATAAATCTTCTTGCGATCGGTGTGAGGGAATTCCCGACAAGCTTTTGGACGAACATCATAAATGGAACAGAGATTGTCCCCACCAAGAAAGGGGCAAGGCATAGATTTAAAAACCTTGTCCCCATCTTCGTCAACTTGAAGAAATTCTGCCTCAAAAGCAGGAAGTTTCATCTTGAAATATTTGGCGATCCGCGTGATATCGGCTTCCTTAAAATCGGGCCCTAAGGTCTTGCAGCAATTAGCACAAGCCGTACAATCGATTTCTTGGAAAACTTCATCGTGGATTTCTTGCGCTATTTTATCTAAATTCTTAGGTGGCTTCTTCTTGAGATTCGCCAATACCTTGCGGTGCTCCTTTTGCTTTTGGAGAGCTAACTGATGGTATTTTTCAATATCAATTTCCTGTGTCATCCTCTATTTCCTCTTCTAAACAATAGAAGCATTATACCACAAAGACCGTGAAAAAGGGAGTGGGACAGAACTTCGACTAATAAGGAGAGTTCGTTTTCCCACCCCCACACAGTTGATTAGGCTATCTTTGGAGCTTAAAAAGCGAACAAAGATACCAATCAACCACTGCGTCATACTGTTATTCTTATCAAATATCGAAGACTGGATAGTTTAAGCCAACCTTCCTCTTGATTAATCGGTCACGGCACCTGTTCCATCTAGGCTCCAAGTGTTTTCAATGTATGGGATAAAGGTTTTCAAGGTTTCTGCATCCCCTTCAAAAGAAATGGTATAAACTTTTTCACCCTTCTGGAAGATCCAGGTAATCAGGTATTGACCAGATTTCATGACAATTTGAAGCTGGTAGGCGTCCAGACCTGCGACTTTAGTCCGCGCTCCCGTCATCTTCCCAACATCCTGATTATCTTGCCACATTACGGCCAGTTTCTTGGCTAGAAATTCAGCATTAAACTCGATATCCGCAGGAACTTTGGCCTTTTCCCGCGTAAAGCTGTTCAAGGTGACAATATTATAGCCACTGCCATCTGTATATTGGACAGCTTCTGTCCCATCGATATCCGTGAACTTGAACCATTTACTTGGAATATCGATGTATCCATAATCTGCATTACCAATTCGCTTGGTTTCTTGACTGGAAGTGTTTTTCTTTGTAGAAGAAGTATCCTTTGACGAAGAGCTGCTTGTATGCTTTTCGACTTTGCTGCTACTTTCTTTTGTAGAAGAAGCTGCTGTGTCCTTTTGAGTGGTGTGACTACAAGCCATTAATGTGCAGGCAGAAAGAATCGATAGTGATGCGACCAATAATTTACATTTCATGCTCAACCTCCTTGAGAACGTTTTCTTTCCTCTAGTCTACCATGAAAGTGGGTATTTTAAAATAGGATAAGTGTCACATCTGATGGAACCTTTCTAATTCAATCTATTTCTTTCGAACCTAAAACAAAAGTGCCCTTTTGAGGCACTTTAAACGTTATTCTTCATCCATTGACAAAACAGATAAGAAGGCTTCCTGTGGTACTTCTACGGATCCAATGGCCTTCATCCGTTTCTTACCAGCTTTTTGTTTTTCAAGAAGCTTGCGTTTCCGTGAGACGTCCCCACCATAACACTTGGCCAAGACGTTCTTACGAAGGGCCTTGATATCTGTACGGGCCACGATCTTATGACCGATCGCCGCTTGGATAGGCACTTCAAACTGTTGACGAGGGATAATCTTCTTGAGTTTCTCAACAATCAACTTACCACGTTCATAGGCAAAGTCCTTGTGAACGATAAAGCTGAGGGCATCGACGGTATCGCCATTGAGAAGGATATCCATTTTAACCAATTTAGAAGGACGGTATTCAGACAACTCGTAATCAAAGCTTGCATAGCCACGAGTAGAGGATTTCAATTTATCAAAGAAATCAAAGACAATTTCCGCTAGTGGGATTTGATAGATGACATTCACCCGATTTTCATCGATGTAGTCCATGGTCACAAAGTCCCCACGTTTGCGTTGGGCCAATTCCATCACAGCACCGACAAACTCTTGTGGCACCATGATTTGTGCTTTGACATACGGTTCTTCGATCGAAGCGATCTTGGTTGGATCTGGAAACTCAGAAGGGTTTGAGACATCCAGTGCTTCTCCATCTGTCAAATTGACCTTGTAGATTACAGACGGCGCTGTCATGATCAAGTCAATATTGAACTCGCGCTCCAAGCGTTCCTGAATAACGTCCATATGAAGGAGACCCAAGAAACCACAACGGAAACCAAAACCAAGGGCCTGAGACGTTTCGGGTTCAAATTGAAGACTGGCGTCATTCAATTGCAATTTTTCCAAAGCTTCACGAAGATCATTGTATTTGTTGGATTCAATCGGGTAAAGACCGGCAAAGACCATTGGATTCATTTGCTTGTATCCATGTAGGGGCTCACTTGCCGGATTAGTCGCTAGGGTCACCGTATCCCCGACACGGGTATCCGCAACGGTCTTGATAGAGGCCGCAATATAGCCAACGTCTCCAGTCGCAAGGAAATCACGTCCAACTGCTTTAGGAGTAAAGATCCCAACTTCTGTGACATCAAAGGTCTTGCCATTGCTCATGAGCTGGATCTTATCGCCTGGTTTGACCATTCCATTAACCACTCGGACCTGAAGGATTACTCCACGATAGGCATCATAAACGGAGTCAAAGATCAAGGCTTGAAGAGGAGCTTCAACATCACCCGTCGGTGCTGGAACTTTCTCAACGATCTGCTCCAAAATTTCTTCAATCCCGATACCAGCCTTGGCAGAGGCTAGGACTGCCTCGCTAGCATCTAGACCGATGACATCTTCTACTTCTGTGCGCACCCGTTCTGGATCTGCAGCTGGCAAGTCAATCTTATTGATAACTGGCAGGATTTCCAAATCATTGTCCAGCGCTAAGTAGACATTGGCTAGGGTCTGGGCTTCAATCCCTTGAGCGGCATCCACTACGAGAATGGCACCTTCACAGGCAGCAAGCGACCGCGAAACCTCATAGGTAAAGTCCACGTGTCCTGGTGTGTCAATCAAGTGGAAGATATAGGTTTCCCCATCTTTAGCCGTGTAGTTCAATTCGATGGCATTAAGCTTGATGGTAATCCCACGTTCCCGCTCTAGGTCCATGCTATCTAGGAGTTGGGCTTGCATCTCCCGACTAGACACGGTTTCGGTTTTTTCTAAAATTCGATCGGCCAAGGTTGACTTTCCATGGTCAATATGGGCGATGATCGAGAAGTTCCGAATCTTCTCTTGTCGTTTTTTTAATTCTTCAAAATTTGGCATAATCATCTTCCTAGTAAATTTAATCGTACTCTTCATTATAACAAAAAAGATAGGCCTTTGCCTATCTTAATTCATTATTTTCAAAAATCGCTTCTGCGTTTTATTTCCCTCATAGCCAATGCGTTCGTAAAAGAGATGAGCTTCTTTTCGATGAGAGGCAGAATTTAAACGGATAAAAGCAGAATGCTTGCTTTTAGCAAGATCTTCTACTCGCTCCATCAATTGGCGACCGATCCCACGTCCTTGAGCAGATGGAAAAACCGCTAGCCCCAAAATATTTAGACCAGCATCACTATAGAGACTTTCATAAACTTCTGCTTCCACATAACCAAGAATATGGCCTGTTTGGTCCTCTTCATAAACAAAGCAAAAATGACCCGAATCTGGCAGATTGAATTTTTCAATCTGAGCTGCCACTTTCTCCAGGGTCGAATCATACCCCAATGCTTGGTGACATAAATCTCTAATTTGACCTGCATCTTTGACTTGAACAGTACGAATCATACCTCCACCTCCATGAACTCTTTGGTTTTATCTTAGACCTTTTTCCTCAAAAAGTAAAGGAATACCAAATAAAATTAAAAAAGAAAATCCGATTTAGATCAAATTCATCTTTTTTCGCATTTCTCAGGGATTTCTATTTACTTTTTCGATTTAATTCATTATAATAGTAAGGGTAAATACAAGGAGGTGAGTACGTTGGCCAGAGGTCGTGGAAAGGCAAGCCCTCAAGACAAAGAGGCATTACGGATTATATCGGAAAAAATCAGAGAATTACTGAAAGAACAAGGAAAAAAACAGATCGAATTATCTCGTATTACTGGAATCCCTGCAAGTACGCTGACTGGATATGTAAAAGGAACTTCTCTTCCCGTTCCTGATAATTTAGAGAAGATTGCAGCCTTTTTCCAGGTAGCAGTTGCTGATATTGACCCTCGATTGCGCAATGATTTTGTGGTCATTGATTCAGAGATTGAACGATTGTATAAACAGCTCGATGAAGGAAATCAAGAAAATCTTCTTTCTTATGGAAAGAGTCTCTTGACCCATCAGAAAGAAAGACAGAAAATTGAAAAGCAATACCACTCGTATTCTGTCTATGATTCTTTTGCAGCTTACCAACATCAGAAGCAAGCTGATATCGTCTGGTTTGATCAAAAGATTCCTTACGATTTGGCTTTTTGGATTCATACAGATTCCCTCGAGCCTAAGTACGAAAAAGGGGCCGTTGTGTTAATCAAGCAAACCTATTATGATCAAGCAGGGGCAATTTATGCCATTGATTTTGACGGGCAAACGTTGATCAAACGTGTCTTTCGTGAGGCCAACGGTATTCGACTGGTTTCCCTCAATAAGAAATATAGTGATCAGATCATTCCACTAGATGAGGAACCTGGAGTGATTGGAAAAGTGATTGATGGCTTTGTTCCTCTTGATTTGGAGGAAATCAAATGATTCAATTAATCGCGATTGACTTGGACGGAACTCTCTTGCATGAGGATAAGACTCTCTCTAAAGGCAATATTGAAGCTCTTCACCGAGCCCATGAAGCCGGCTATGACATTGTGATCTGTACGGGGCGCCCCTTAGCGGGTGTACGGCCCATTTTTGAAGAGATTGGACTTCCTGATGGCAACTACTATATGATTATCAATAACGGGTGTACAACCTTGTCTACTCAGAATTGGGAAATCATTGGCAAGGAAGAATTAAGCCTTGAGGACATGCACCGGTTGCATGTTTTAACGAAAGATTCAGGCGTCCAGCTGACCTTATTCGACATGGATCACTACCTAGTGGTCGCACCTGAAGCCAGTGAACTAGTCAAGATGGATGCCGGCATAGTAAATAGTAAACCGACACCTATCTCAGAAGAGGATCTACCCAACCTTGTTCCTATTTTTCAAGCTATGTATGTAGGAGATCCTTCTGCTATTGATGTCTTTCAAGCTCAGCACGAGACTGCATTAGAAGCTGATTTTAACACCGTACGGTCACAGGATATCTTGTTTGAAATCCTTCCTAAAGGTGCGAGCAAGGCATCTGCTCTTCAAGCATTAAGCAAAACATTAGGCTACAGCAGAAACCAGGTTATGGCTCTTGGAGATGCCAATAATGACCTTGAGATGCTACGTTTCGCTGGCTATAGCGTCGCTATGGGAAATGGCAATGCTGCTGTCAAGGAAATAGCTGACTTCATCACCTTGACTAATGATGAGGATGGTGTGGCCCATGCTATTCACAAATTAATTGAAACTGAAAAAGGAGAATGATTATGAAATACGCAAATCTGTTGGACCGTTTTATTACCTATGTAAAGGTCAACACACGTTCAGACGAAAACTCTACAACCACTCCAAGTACCCAATCACAAGTTGATTTTGCAACCAACGTCTTGATTCCTGAGATGAAACGCGTGGGTCTTCAAAACGTCTACTATTTGCCAAACGGCTATGCCATTGGGACACTTCCAGCTAATGATCCAAGCTTTACACGCAAGATTGGATTTATCTCTCACATGGACACCGCTGACTTCAATGCTGAAAATGTCAATCCACAAATCGTTGAGAATTACGATGGGGGTGTCATTGCTCTAGGGGGTTCTGGTTTCACACTGGATCCAGCTGATTTTGCTCATTTGAACAACTACAAGGGACAAACCTTGATCACGACGGACGGTACTACTCTTCTGGGAGCAGATGATAAATCTGGTATCGCTGAAATTATGACGGCTATCGAATACCTGACAGCGCATCCTGAAATCAAACACGGGGAGATCCGTGTCGGCTTTGGTCCAGATGAAGAAATCGGCGTCGGAGCAGATCAATTTGATGCAGAAGATTTTGATGTAGACTTTGCTTATACGGTTGATGGCGGTCCTCTTGGGGAGCTTCAATACGAAACCTTCTCAGCAGCTGGAGCTGAAATTACCTTCAAAGGACGCAATGTCCACCCAGGTACAGCCAAAGGTCAAATGATCAATGCCCTTCAATTGGCCATTGATTTCCATAACAAACTACCTGAAGGAGCACGTCCTGAATTAACCGAAGGCTATGAAGGCTTCTACCACTTGATGAACATTGAAGGTACTGTTGAGGAAGCAAGTGCCAGTTACATCATTCGGGACTTTGAAACCGAAAGCTTTGAGAAACGCAAAGACCTCATGACATCTATTGCGGATCAGATGAATGCGGAGCTCGGTAGCGAACGCATTCTCCTCACCCTCAAAGATCAGTACTACAACATGAAGCAAGTGATTGAAAAAGATATGACGCCGATTACCCTTGCTAAAGAAGTCATGGAAGATCTTGGCATCACTCCAATCATTGAACCGATCCGCGGTGGTACTGATGGGTCTAAAATTTCCTTTATGGGAATTCCGACACCAAACATCTTTGCCGGTGGCGAAAATATGCACGGTCGCTTTGAATACGTTAGCCTCCAAACCATGGAACGCGCTGTTGATACCATTATCGGTATTGTGACCAAAAAATAAGAAACAAAAAGGATTCGGATAGATTGTCCGGATCCTTTATTGTATGTTAGAAAGCTTGACAATATCTTTTACCTGATCAATGGACTGAATTAGGTTAAGGCTTGTCTCATTGATAGGAAGATAATAGACTTTATCTGCCAAAGATTCTGTAAAAGGACAATTGGTGACTAAGATCACCTGTTGTCCTTTTTCTTTTAACTCTTGTCCCTTCTTTCGTACCTTTTGGTAAAAACTCGGGTCCCGAATTTCTAGATCATCCACCAAGACACAAGCAGCATCCAAACCGAATGACTCATTGGTCCCATTTTGAGTCAGATAATAGGCCGCCCCTTCTTTGACCTCATATAAGCCAGCTGATGGCTCAACCGGAAGAAATGCTGGACTTGTTGCAACTTCTGCTGCTTTTTCCATCGCTACAAGGTTGGCAAGGACCTGCAAATAAATCGGTGCTAATTTACTTAAATCCAAGAGTTCCTCAAACTCAAAACCACGTTTCAGAGCCTCTAAGATATAGAAGAGCCGATGGGGCATATGACGAGCTATTTTTTGGATTAACTCATCATCGCTCATTTCTTCAGGAAAGACAGTCAGCAGTTTTTTATCTTTAATGGTTTCTAAGGCCTGTTGGTAAGCTTCATCGATCCTCTTTCCAAATCCATAAACTGCCCCATAAGAGTGAATTTGGGTATTGAGACGAGCATTCTGTGCAGCATCTGAAAAGATCGGAATCTTAAAGAAAATATAGTCTAGACTGGGTTCATAGACAGCCTTTAGATCCTGTAATAAGGGGTGAGGCAAATGCTCGAGCGAGCGCCCCAATTGCAGCTGCACGCCTTGCTCAAACAAAGAATAGCCCAAGCCCATAGAGGCCATCGAGATACTATCTGAAGCAAATGGATTAACCTCTAAGATATAAAAAGCATAGCTGGTCGGATCCAAGGCAAACTTAATGGAGATGGCTCCTGTCAGCTTCAGATAGCGACTGATGTGGATCGCTGCTTCTCGAAGATTTTGAAACTCCCGGTCAGTCAGGGTGACAGCTGGCATAAATTGATAAGAGTCACTAGAGTGGATCCCGACAGGATCAATGCTTTCAATAGAGGCCGCCAGGTAGTGATTGTCTTCGCGATCGCGCATGACGACAAAATCCAATTCCTTAAAGCCATAGGTCGAAAATTCTAGCAAACACTGCTGACTTGGAGAGACCGAAAGTCCCGTTTCCACTGCTTCGCACAAGTCATCCAGGTTATGAGCAATCTTTCGCCCCTGCCCTTGCTTGCTCGCTACCGGCCAGATCATAATGGGAAATTGAATGCCTTCAGAAAACTCAATGGCTTCTCGAACAGAACCAACCAGTGCGGAAGCAGGTACCTGATAGCCCAACTCTTGAAAGAGGCGTCGTTGATCCGCCTGCTGATAAAAGGTCCGGTAGCGTTGGAGGCTCGGTCCGATAATCCTAATCGATGCGTCTTTGAAAAATCCAGTTTCTTCCAATCGAAATAAGAGGTTCAAAATCTGTTTATCCGCAAAAGCTAGGAGCAAGCGGGATCGAGTATAAGAAAGAAGAGTCGTTCTAAGAGCATCCAGCTTAAGCTTACAGACTTCAACCTGATCTGCAGCTTCTTGGGTAATAGCATTTTCTTCGCCCAGATAAAGGACAAGAGCATTTCCATCCTTGGCATTGAGTTTTTGTGCTTCATTTACCGCAGCCAAGAGGCTAATATCCTGATAAGAATCTCCACATAAGAGAAGCAATTTCTGGTTTTCTTTCATCATTCCTTCTCCCTCCTACTTTCGTGAATTTTGGCATCAATCAATTCTAAAAATTCATCGTAAAAATAGAGATTTTCCCTTGGCCCTGGACTCGCATCCACTTGGAATTGAACCCCTAAAATCGGTTGGTAACGATGACGAAAGGCTTCGATACTATGGTCATTGACGTTTTCATGCGTGACCAATAAATCATGGGGTAGGCTATCGCGTGCGATACTATACAAGTGATTTTGACTAGTTATCTCGATTTTCCCTGTCGCAATTTCACGGACGGGAATATTTAAACCGAAATGCCCAACTTCCATGGGAGCTAGCTCCGCTCCATAAGCTTGAGCCAATACCTGTCCTCCCAAGCCCATGCCCCAGATCGGAATTTGACCATTGATTTTTTGGATCAAGCGACAGAGTTTTTTTACCTGATGGGGATCGCCAGGCCCACTGGATAAAATAACGCCATCGGGCTGCTGTTCCATCAGTTCATCATAAGAGATATCATAGGGATAGACCGTGACGTTACAGTCCCTTTGACTCAGTTGGCGTAAGACAGAGTGCTTGACCCCTAGATCAATCAAGGCAATACTCTTTCCAAAACCTGGTACAGCATAGGCTGTTTTGGTCGAGACTTGACGCACTTGGTCTTTGGGAAGGACCGTTGCTCGCAACTGGTCCAAGATATGCTCGATCGAATCCCCCTTGTTAATGACAGTCGCCTTCATCCGTCCATACTTACGGACAATTTTTGCCACCTGTCTCGTATCAATCCCTACAATACCAGGGATTTTTTTTCGCTTCAAGAATTCATCCAAGGTCATCTGCTGCCGCCAATTACTTGGCATCTCCACCAAATGCTGAACGACTACTGCTAAACAAGTGGGCGTAATCGACTCAGAATCATCCCGGTTGATCCCTGTTGTGCCAATAACTGGAAAGGTAAAGGAGAGGATCTGGCCACTAAAAGCCTGATCCGTGATCAATTCTTGATAACCTGTCATGGCTGTCGTAAAGACCAATTCACCAGTCACATATAGGTCTGCACCAAAGGCTTCTCCTTCAAATACAGTCCCATCCTCTAGGACCAATAATCGTTTCATCGAACCCCTCCCTTCTTTTATTCTAATCCAATTTTATCATAGTTCCTCAAAAAAAGGAAAGTCAGATTCCATGTAGCTCTCTACTCTGTCCTCTTTCTTTCCTTTCAATGAATTGTCAGTTATCTTATTTTGCACCGCGACCTTTAAGGACGGCTTCAATGATGGCCATGCGGACAAAGACACCATTGGTCATTTGCTCCACGATGCGTGATTTAGGAGCTTCTACCAAGTGGTCAGCAATCTCCACATCACGGTTTACTGGAGCTGGGTGCATCAAGATGGCTGTTTCTTTCATACGATCATAGCGTTCTTGTGTCAAGCCATGAAGACGGTGGTAGTTTTCTTTAGAGAAGAGTGATTCGTAATCATGACGTTCGTGTTGCACACGCAAGAACATCATCACATCTACTTCTTCAATGACTTCATCGATAGTGACGAAGGTTCCATAGTCTTCAAATTCCGCACTTCTCCATTCGTCTGGACCTGCAAAGTAGAGGGTTGCTCCCAAACGTTTCAAGATTTGCATATTTGATTTTGCCACACGTGAGTGATCCAAGTCCCCAGCGATACAAACTTTCAAACCATCAAAGTGACCGAATTCTTGGTAGATGGTCATCAAATCAAGCAAGCTTTGGCTTGGGTGTTGACCTGAACCGTCCCCACCATTGACGATAGAGGCTGTGATTGTTGGGCTTTCAACCAATTCTTTGTAGTAGTCCACTTCAGGGTGACGGATGACACAGACATCTACACCAAGAGCTGACATGGTCAAGATGGTATCGTAAAGTGTTTCCCCTTTGTTCACAGAGCTTGTCTTCACATCAAAGTCAAGGAGATCACATCCCAATTTCAACTCTGCCACTTCAAAGGCTTTGTGGGTACGAGTTGAAGGTTCAAAGAAAAGGTTTGAGATGATGTGTTGGTCTTCGTAGGCTGCTTTAGCTCCGTTTTTGAACTCAATCCCACGTTTGATCAATGCCATTACTTCTTCATTGGTAAGAGTTTCCATTGAGACAAGGTTTTTAAGAGCGATTTGATTTTCAGACATGTTGATTCTCCTTTTATAATGTGAATGCAAATAGTTTACAATTTGTTTAAGCTTCTTTGATGAGGACGCGGTCTTGACCGTCTAGCTCCACCATCTCGACAATGATTTCCTCTGACTTACTTGTCGGGATATTTTTCCCAACAAAGTCTGGACGAATCGGCAACTCCCGATGCCCACGGTCTACTAGAACCGCAAGACTCACTCGAGCAGGACGACCGTGACTGACCAGATTATCAATGGCAGCGCGTATCGTGCGACCTGTATAGAGAACATCATCGATCAAGATAACTTCTCTATGAGCGATATCAACTGGTAAGACCGTTGTATCTTCTGTCGCCTTCATATCATCTCGGAAAGGCTTGGTATCTAGTTCTGCTACAGGGACATCGATTTGTTCCAGCTGAGAGAGGCGTTCTTGGATCCGGCGAGCGATGTAAACACCACGCGTCTTGATCCCCACCAGCACAATCTGGCTCAAATCTTTGTTTCGTTCAATGATTTCGTAGGTGATACGGGTAATGGCCCGTTTCATCGTCAAATCATCAACGACTTCTTTGGTTTTCATTCAGTCCTCCTTAGTTGTAAAAGAAAAACCTCCTTTTTCAAGGAGGTTCAGCAAATGAATGGTCTAAGAGGATAGAGTCTCGCCCTATGGTCCTAGCCATTGTTTTTCACAGTCTCCTTGCCTGCCTCACGGGACAGGATTAAAGGATTTATTTAATTGAGATAACTATATCACAGTTTCAAACGACATGCAAGAAAAAACTCAACATTTTTCAAAAAAATTTAAAAACAAGACTTTTCGTCCGAATAAAGTTCGGCTTTTACTCAGAAATAGCCGATTTTCGCTTGATATTTTTGATCCCATAGAGCACATAGCCAGCTAAAAGGTAGGCGATAAAGATGATCACCACCCATTTGCCCACAAAGGCCCAGCCGTATTTATTGACATTGATAAAGAAATAGGCAAAGGGACTATCTTTTGCTCCTGGAATCGGCCACTTCAAGACCAATCCATTGAGAAGGGCAAAGAGCATGTAAGCCAGGGGAATCGAGGTCCAAAAGAAGGGATCGAGCTTTCGGTATTGCTTGGCTTTATCAATCACTAGGGTATCAAAGAAGAACATCAAAGGAACGATGTAATGACAGAGGAAATTTTCCAAACGATAAAACTTCTCAGGAGTCGCCAGAGGCGCCAACATAAAGTGGTAGATGACACAGGTGATCATAATGGACATGGTAACGGCGCCTTTCATACGAAGGTAGTCCTGAGTCTGCGTTGAACGACCTCGAACCATGCGCCAAACCATGTCTCCCATAAAGAACATGACCAACATGTTAGATAAAATGGTGTAATAGAGCATCATGCCAAAGCCACCATGCTTGGTCAGTTGCAGATAAACGCCGATTACACTTAAGATAAACAATAGAAAACGATAGCTAAATAATAGTTTGAATTTCATAGTATTCTCCTGAAAGAAAAGGGCTAGGCCCTTCAGATTAATCAGGAACTTTCCTTAAGTGAAGACGGACGTCAGCGAACTTCTTCGAAGTTCCATGACTTAGTTTTGAACCCAAAGTTTCAAAACTCCCGAGTACTTGAAACAATATTGTTTCAAGTACTTTCCTCACAGCGGAAAGTTCCTTATAAACTTAAACAACTCTATTAATTTGTATACTTTATATAGAACTATTTCTTCTTTTCTTTAGATCTTCTTCACAAATTCTGATTTGAGTTTCATTGCACCAAAGCCATCAATCTTACAATCGATGTTGTGGTCTCCTTCCACGATACGGATGTTTTTCACGCGCGTTCCTTGTTTCAAATCCTTTGGTGCACCCTTCACTTTTAAATCTTTGATCAGGGTCACCGTATCGCCATCAGCCAATTTGTTTCCGTTGGCATCAATCGCTACGACACCTTCTTCTTCTTCGACCTCAGCTGGGTTCCATTCATAGGCACACTCTGGGCACACTAAGAGCGCTCCATCTTCATAAACATATTCCGAATTACATTTTGGACAGTTTGGTAAGTTATTCATTTTTATCTCCTTATTCAAATTAACTTTCATAGTATACCATGAAAGCGAAAATTTGACAAATCCTGCTCGACTGTAGCATTTTCAAGAAAAAAGGAGGCGACTTGGCCTCCCTACATGGATGATATTTTCAATCTTCCTGCAATTCTTGAATATCTCGAATCACGCGCACGCCTGCTTGATTCTTCTCGCGCAGTTCAGCTTCAGAGTATGGGAAGGTATTGATCAAGATACTCTCTATCCCAATACTTTGGGCAACAGCGACATCTGTCGTAAAGTCATTCCCCACCATGACCGTTTTCTCAGGGTTCAACTGGTGTTCTTTCATCACTTCCAAGAGAAACTCTGGCTGAGGTTTGCGAATACCTGCATCAGATGACAAGTAAATGTCATGGAAAAGCTCTCTCAAACCAACCAAATCAATCTCCGGATTGGTAAAATCTGATTGGGCATTGGATAAGAGAAAGATTCGGCAACCTGCAGCTTTCATATCCTCTAATACTTCTTTCGTATGAGGATAAAGCTCCAAACGCTTGCGAGAAAGGACACGGAAAGTCCGCGCAATCAAACGTCCCCACTCTTTGAGGTGGGAAACACTATTTCCACTTGGATGACTTTCTAAATACAATTGCACAAAGATGACCGTTAGATCAATCTCTGGGTAGGCAACTTGTTTTTCCTTAGCCAAGTCTTCTTCGGCTTGTTGCACCAACTCTCTATAACGTAGGCGAAGACCTTCTCCTGTATAGCTTGCCCCATAGGATTGGTAGATCTGAGCCATGGTATCCCATAAAATGGGACTCGACTCATCGGTTTCGATATCGACCAAGGTTCCATAAAAATCAAAAATATAGTTTTTAAATGCGTACTTGTGCGGATTCATCTCTCACTCCCGTAACAAACATCGTAAAGGTTGCCTTGCAGACATTGGCCCCATCTTGATTGGTAATATCAACATCCACAACTCGAGTCGTCCGTCCACTGTGGACACATTCGCCATGGATGGTCAGGACATCACCCAGACGCCCTGCTTTCAAGTAATTGATTGAGGATTGCAAGGTCACCCCATCGACCCCCTGAGAAATCACGACCAAACCACTGATCTGGTCACACAGGGTAAAGAGATAGCCTCCATGCGCATTTCCATAATAATTGAGAGATGATTCAACGACCTTGGTTGACACCACTACATGGCCATCTCTCATCTTTTCGATTTCGTAATTTTCAAATGCAGCAATTGCATCAAAGTGAAAATCTTTCATATACTTGCCACCTTTTCTAGCATCTTTTCAACTCCTCTATCATACTACAATTAAGGTATAGATACAAGCGAAGGAGCAATTCCTTAGAAACAGAAAAGGAGACTCCAACTAAGTAAGAAGACGATACTAGGAACAATGTATTTTCGTGGGTGCTTCCAACATTCCCTCTTTAAATTCCATTTTCTTAAAGGGAAATAGATTTCAATCAGTAAGTGCAAAAAAGCTTCCACTACTGCTAGAATCATGACTCCTAGTAAAAATAGAATCCCCAAGTCAGGCATGACTACCATTTTTAATAAAAGAGCAACAAATAGATTCACAGATAGGAAATAAGTCAACAATACACGGTAATACATCAAGTAAAAAAACCGACTCTTAGGAAGAGACTTAACATGATCGATCAAATCTTTATCCGCGGAAATGAGGGTGGTTAATGGCGTATTGACAGAAGCCATCGTTAAAAGAATGATGATTTTTAAAGGAGCATCATAATCCTGTATCAGAATGAGAAGGAGGAAGATGAGGGTAAAGACAAAATTGATGGAAAAATAGCGCTCTTGAAACAAGGAAAGCCAAAAATAATTGCCACTTCTTCTCTTTGCGACGAGCAACTGATCATTTTTTGAAATCGCGATCAAGTCCTCATTTTTAAAAATAAAGACAGCAATGAAGGCTGAAAGTAAGATCATATAGGACACTTGTTGGACCCATAAAGAAGATACTGTGAGAACAGTCGTTACAGAAATGAGTACTCCTCCTAGAAAACTAGGCCTGGTATTGAACTGGATAAAGACATAAAACACACTCAATACCACCAGTAAAGAAAGGAGGACGAGCTTAAAGGATTGTAGCAGGTCTAACCTGACTCCCAAAAAGAGGATCAATAACAGCACGCGCTCTAACAAATTGAGAAGAAAGGTTACCGTCAGAAAAGAACCTTTGAAACGATTGAGAGACAAAGGAAGCTGGTAATAGGCCTGGACCCTGTCCATCGAAAAGTAGGAATACAACAATTGAAAGGTTGATAGAGCAGTGACAATAGCCGTACTGATCAATAAGACTTGAAAGCTCGTAGAAAATTTGCCCCCAACAACATGGTAATAAAGAGCAAAAGCTAAGGAAGTCAAGAACAAGAAGAGCCGATTTTTGGATACCAAATCTCTAAAAATAGCTAGTAGCATGCTCTACCCCCTCTGACGATTGACGTCATGAAACCAATCTTCTAGATTCGATTCGATCGCGTCTAGGTGACCATCTTCAATAGTATAAGCTGTATCACAGACTCGAACGATACTCTCTGCGATATGCGAACTCATCAGAATAGCGCCTTCTTCTTTATACTGCAATAGCAAACCATATAGAAATTCTGTCGCATCAAAATCAAGGCCATCAAATGGTTCGTCCAAAATAAGGAGGGAAGGTTTGAGATAAAAAGCTGTGATCAGGAAGACTTTCTTTTTATTTCCCGTTGACAAACTACCGATATCGGTGTTGAGAAATTCTTCAAAATGAAAACCTGAGATCAGGTCCTGCAATAACGTATCATCTCTCTTTCGATGATACAAACGACAGACAAAATTAAAATAGTGAACAAAATCCCAGTTTAAAAAACTATTGTTTTCAGTAAAAACTGTATAGGTACGGCTCTTATAGAAATTCGTATGAAAATATGTCACCTTGTCTTCAATGGTAACAGTCTCAACTGCATACTGCCGATGATCAAAAACACTACTTAAAGCTTTTAGCAAGGTTGTCTTCCCAGCTCCATTTCGACCAATCAACCCCACTACAGAATGATTGGGTACAAGCAAATTCGTGTCTTTTATAACGGGCTTGTCTTTTTTATACCAAACGTTTAGCCCCCTGATGTTTAAACACTCACTCTTCATCGACGCACTCCTTTATAAAGGTAAGAAGCCCCAACTAAAAGCAACAGCAAAGCGTATAACCATTCCTTTTGAAAGGCAAAGACTAAGGCACCGATCAAGAAGCAAATTCCTATTAGAATTCTAAATTGTAATTTCATATCTTGCCTTCTTTCTATTCACAGTATGAAAGATTACAATTGTATTTTATGCTTATACTATAGTACTTTTTCTAAGCAGATTCAAGCACGAATGGAACATTCTCAATGCTTTAGGCACATTTAATCTTTGAAGAGAAAAAAGAACTAGATATTTCTAGCTCTTTGTTTAAAATCTTAATTTTCAATCATGTTAATCTTTATCTACTTTTAAATAATTATAGAAGTTAATTACAGTAGATAAAAAACTCAATAAACAAATGAATTGAATCAATATTTTAACAGGCTGTCTAACATTGTTCATTTGTGTCAATATGATAAAAGAAGAATTTATAAAGATGATTAACTGTAGCAATATATTTGTATAATTAAATTTCATTTTTGTTCACCTTTTATTTCTAAAATATGATCAACTTGGTTATAGATGTCAGGAGAGTGAGTAGCTATAATTATAATTTTATTTTCTTTCTTTAAGCTCAATATTAATTCTATTATTTCTTCACTATTTTTTTGATCTACAGATGCAGTTGGTTCATCTGCTAATATAATTGGTGAATCTTTTAAAATTGTTTTAGCTAGAGCTACACGTTGAGCTTCTCCTCCTGAAAGAGTATATATTTTACGATTTAGATTTACATCAAGATGAACTCTTTTTAAAGCTTCATTCATTTTCTTTTGCATTTCCAACTTGCTTATTTTTTCTCCAATAAAAGCCAACATTAAGTTTTCTTGAATCGACTTATTTTCGATAAGACCAAAATTTTGAAACAAATAACTAAGATAATTTTTGAAATAATCTTTTTCTTTAATATTATTTAGATTAATATCATTTACAATTATATCTCCAGAATCAACTTCTTCTAATTTACCAATAATATTTAGTAATGTGGTTTTTCCAGCACCAGACGCACCTATCAGAGCATAAGAATTCCCTTCATAAAAATTATAATTTAAATTCTCTAGAACAATACGGTCATCGAATCCTTTATTTATATTTCTTAATTCGATCATATTAAGCTCCTTTTAGAAATAAAATATTTACTTTTTTCTCTTTAATTAATTGAAATGCAAATATGATAAGCAACAATAATAAGTATACAAACGGTACTAATATTAGTAAAAATGAAAATCTTAAAACAATTGTACAAATACCAATTAGAGTAAAGCACGTAATAAGCAATCCAAGATAAACTCTATGAATACGTAATTGGTTTTTCCCAGCCAAACGTTCTATAAAATGTGTCCTCCTTTCTTGATAAAAATAAATACTATTCATCAAAATGAACAATAAAAATGAGGTAGTAATACTTAAAACAGTCGTAGCAAGTAAAAAGTATTTTCTTGTTACTATCATATCAATTCTTTTCTCAATAGATAATAATCCACTAGTAAGTGAACCGAAGGAAGCTGTCAAGTTATATTTTCGAATTAACGTAGTTACTTTTTCAGAATGGTTAACTATTAAGAACGAGGTTGGCAATAAAGCATAGTTAGGTTTTTCCACAACAATAATTGGATCATGGACCATTGCTTCATTGGAAAATTGCCTCCCAATTAAAGAGTAAACTGGATAAGTAAACAAATCACCACCTTCGTATATGAAACTAGCAATTTTGGAATTTGGTTGGGTATCTTCGACTAATGTTTCCTTAGATGAAAATCCCCTTTTCTCAAAATATTCCCATTTATTCTTTAATTGTTCAAACATATTTTGATAACGATTTGGAATTAAAATCATTTTATCATATGTTTTCATATCTTTTAGAAATAATTTTGCTGAGTCAGATAACTTAATTTTATTTACTGCAACGTAGTTAGCATTAACATAAATTACATTTGAAGAATAATCTGAAGTTGGTTCGAAATTCTTATTATCTTTGTTCGAAATCAACATATTATCTAACATGTCGTTTCTATAAATAATCGTAGTGTTGTCAGATAACTCATTAAAAAATTTTTCTTTTTGATCTTGTGAAACACTGTCGCCATCTTCTAAAGAAGTTATCTCATAATATTCAGCATTCCTTTGCCAATGACTTTTTCCTACCTCTAACGATTCAACTTCTCTAGTTATTGAAATCATTCCATAAACACAGAACATAACAGAAAATAAAGTAAATAGCTGTATTAGGATCGTCATAACAAAGATGAAACCTAGCGGAGCCTTTCCTTTAATTGATAAAATAATTGGTTGGTGTTGAAGAATATAATAAAAACAATGTGAAAGAAAAAAATTAACGATAAATATTAATAAGGCCCAAACAAACACTGGTACTAAGATTATCAACAGAGCTAGAATCGAAAATTTTCTTAAAATGATTAATGTACTAACAACACCAAGTATAGAACATATCAATAAACATAAGATAAAAATACTATCGTTTTTTGTTTGTTCTATAGCAATCGCATGCTTTCCTTTGCCAGAAACTCTTAATATTCCAACCTCTTTCATGCCAGAAACTTGTTGAGCTAGTATTAAAGAGATATAGGTAATTAAAATCCCAATTACGATCAATACTGATTGTGGAGTATTCAATAGTAATCGAAATAGAGCAGTCTCATAATTAGTTGGCAAAACTCTAACAGTGGCATTAAGTTGCAATAATCCTTCAGCTACTTGCTCCGCATTCATAGAACCACTCACAACAACATAAACTGTATTGTATGAACTATTTTCTATTAATTCATTATCCGTTTGCTGCTTTAGCTCTTTAGGTAAATTTTTGGCTCCAATTGGAACATATGTATTTTGTATTTGTTTGTTAGACTCATCGACAGGAGCAACAATTCTTCTTGCTAGAACAATATCGTTTTTAGCTACAAATTCATTAATTTTATCAGAAAAATCGACAGGAGATTTTTCAACAACTATTACATTTCTAAAACCAGCAAAAATCTCGTTTTCATTTGTATTGATGAATAACAATCCAATTAAACAAATCAAAAGAAAGGAAATAATTAATAAAATTTTTTTAAACTTACTATACATCCTGTACCTCGCTTTTAAAAAGCTCAACCCTAATGTATTCGACAAAATTTTTAAAAGAGGAGGGGTGCTCCTCCTCTTACTTATCTATGAAATTCATGATATTCTAACTTATGAATACCAAATACATATTGTAGAACAAATAAAATCGTTAATTTGAGTAAAAACCGGAAGGATTATAGTAAAATGTTGCTGGATCCCAAAGAGTCCCTATAGATGCTTTAGCCCAAACACCAGGGCCAGCATTTCTAAAATTTTTAATTCCATTATTTGCATTCACAACCTTTGCACCATGATTTTTATGGTCATGCTTATAATGAGAATATGCATAATTCCATCCATAACCATAATCCCAAGTACCATCATGTACTATAACTCTATCTGCATATGAAATTGAAGCGATCGACAAAGTTGCAGATAATATGATAATCGTTAACAGTTTAGAAATCTTATTCATAGCATTTCCCTCAATTTCTTATAATCTTAGCAATAATTAAAATCTTATATTGTACATAATAACCAGCTCCAATCATACAAAATTATCTATATTCTTATTACTCATTAATATAGATGAAAATTCAATTGTTGAAATTCCTATCATAGAAGTCTTTGGAATGTATCACTCCTGGATCTATACCTTCTACTTTATTAGAAACATATACAGTACCAAAAGTAAATAACAATAAACTCAACATAATTGAAATATTTCTAAAAAGCTTCTTCATCACTTGTAACCCCTTTCATTTTACAAGTGAATTGTATCACTTTAAGCATTCATTGTCAATAATTAATATTATTTTTTTGTTATTTTTTAAAGTTATATACTATAGTTATTTCTTCACATGATAATTATATCTAAAAAAACCTCGCCTTTAGGCGAGGCCGTAGATAAATACATAAACAATTGTATTGCAACCACATTATTAAATTAAGTTATTTTTTATATAGTTTTCTATAGTTAGTGCCATTTTCTCATTTCCAGATAAACTATACAACGTCTCAGATAATTTAAAATATTTTTTCACTTCGTCTTTTTTTGCAAACCCTTCACTTACGTTACCTAATAAACAGAATAAGTCCGGTAATAAATAAAAGTGATTAAATTTTTTACAAATATCGATTGTTTTCAAAATTTCAGAAATTGCTTCTTTGATTTGATTATCTATCCATAAATATCGACAGTAATTATAACGCACTTTAACTAATAATTCAAAATTCTCCATTATTGATATATTAGATTTTTCGAGTGGGATTATGATTTTTTGATACATTTCCCCACTTATTTTTTCATTTTCTAAATCTATATAAGAATAGAAATTAAGAAGACTGTTTAGAAACATAAAATAATCTCTATCTGATTCTGACATTTTATTTAATAATGTTTCTAACTTCTTTATAGCCTCCGTTTTTTTATTATCACAATGAAAAAGAATAATTGATTCTATCCATGAAAGGTATGATTGATCATACAACGGAAGTTTATGTTTTTTTTCTTTTTCTAGATTATATAAATACTTTAGAGAGAAATAATCTCTTTGATTTAATAATTTTTTTGATAAATCTATAAAATTTCCAAGCGTAGAACTATCCGCTAAAATATTCTCATCAAAAAAATATTCCATAGGTACGTTAAGTTTCTGAGCTAATTTATAAAGAATATCAGATCCAGGATTATACTTTCCTTTTTCTATTCGACTTATTTGTCCCTGTTTACAGATTCCCTCAGCTAATTCTGATTGAGACAACTTCAATTCTAATCTTCTACTTCGAAATCGACTTGCTAATAATGTCATTTTCCCACCTCCTGATCTATTTCTACGCAGGTGCATTTTATCATTATTTTAGATAATGTCAATAATATATATTTATTTATTGATATTTCTTATAAAAGTTGTTTGGTTCTTAAATAATTTTTACAATTGAATCTTATAGACAATATTATTCTTACTTTGAAACAGCTATTTACAATATTTATCTTTGTCATTATTAAAAATTCTAATAACCCACAATTTATCATTTGAATAAATCCTTAAAATCTTAATTTTTCCCAGTCGTCGTCTGTCCGTTTGCGATAGTAGTACTCGGACAAATCTGGGTCTTCCATCACTTCCAGCAGAGGAAGCATGTCATAGGATAAATCCAATTTTTCTAATTGGTCTTTTTCAACCCAAGAAACTTCTCCTTCTTCAGATGATCTGAGCTGGCCCGAGAATCTTGTTGCCTTGTAGCAAAAGACAATATAGCGTCCTCCATCGTCTAATGACCAATCTTTGACTGCGACGAGTTTTGGATCTGCAATTGTCAATCCTGTCTCTTCGTAGACTTCCCGAATGACGGATTCAGCAATACTTTCTCCTTCTTCGATATGGCCTCCAGGAAAGGCATAGCCAGACCATTTCTTGTAACGTTCCGGCGAGCGGTATTGGAGGACTACTTTTCCATTCTTAGGATCTTCTACCAAACAAAGATTGGTAAGTACAGTAGATGTTGCGCGTGACATAAATTTCCTTTCTATGATGTTAACAATTAATCAATATATACTTTCTTCTCTATTTCTTTCTTCGTGCCAAAGAAATTGATTAATTCATGGTAAGCTGGGAATTGCAATAAAGGCTGTTCGTATAAAAAAATTACATCACCTTCCAAACGATAGTTCATGATTGAAAATTCAACAGTTGAGGCTACCTGAAATATCGCGAAACTAACCATAAAAATACCAAATCCAACTATAACAGTTAGGAAATGGAGAAAGGTATGAGTTTCTTTAAATGACCTTTTTTATAAAAAAAACCATGGATGAAAAAATATAGTGATAAATAGTAAAGAAAACCATTTGTTCAACAAAAAATGAGTAAACGATAAACCTAAACTTTGCAAATATATCTGTCCAATCCAAATCACAAAAAATAGGAGATATAATACAAAAAACACATTTAGTCACTTTTACATGATTGAAGCTCATTTATACTATTGCTTTGTTTTTTTCATAATACTTCTATCTCTTACGGGAAAAAACAGCAAAAGTTTAAAAATACTTTCTACATTCTCTTGGTTCCTAATGACAATCTTAACCGTAATCTGTATATGCAAATGAGATAGTTGAAATAATGAATAAGAAAAAACAGCTTTCTGATTAGTACCCTTCATCACTATATTTCGCTTTTATTTTCATAATAAAAGGATTGACTAGTTCATAGTAATCACGACTTCTTATAGGGATCACCCCATGGGGAATTTCAACATAATTCCCTTGGATTTCCGCACTATGATAGATTGGAGGGATCATAGTATTTTCAGTATCGGAAAAGGACAGGTGTAGAAAAACCCAAAAAAATAAAGTAAAAATGAAACTAAAAATGAATGAGAAAGCATGAACTGATTCAGCTCCACTCTTTTTATAAAAGTTGGTCCAAATATGGCAAAATAATACGAAAAACAGAGAGTCAAACCATAAACTGCAGATCATCGGAATAAAGGATAGACCAAAAACAACTAATAGTAATTCAATGACTAAAAAAACTAGAGAGAATAAATAAAACTTTTTAAAACCATTTAACCGCTTAAGCATAGAGAAGCCTCCTTATTTAGAAATGCTGTAACTAACTATATTATAAAGTTAATTCAGAGGTTCGTCAATGTGCATTGAGTGGATACCCTCATTTGAGAATTTTCACTTCCATTTCTGGTGGGTTACTAATTTCTAAGGACAAAAAAACTCCGCTTTCAAGGTTGAAAGTGGAGTTCTTCCCTTAAATAATGATCAACAGAATATGTACTGCCAACCGTAGCCAATGATCAATTAGAGGTGTATCCGGGTCACTATTTTTACTATCTAAGAATAGGCTGAGCGATAATAAAAGTAAAAGAATGGCAATAATTATTTTAAGAGACAGCATCATACCGCCAATAGCAAGAGCAGCTAGAAAGCCAAAAAATGGCAACGGGCTAAATAAAAATGACAAAAAACTGAAATAGAGCATAAACAAAGAGAGGATCAATAAGCCGTAAACAATCAACTTAGTGAAAATTGAGACTCTTTTTCCTTCTCTTTTCATTTTTGATAGTGAATAAATGACATAGATCATATAGATAAAAAGTAGCATATTGAATCATTCCTAAGTTTTATGAATTATATTAATAGTTTAACTAAAACCTATTCAAAATACAACTAAAGAAACGAACTTATTAGAACAAACTAACTTTTGATCAGAGTTTTTTCACTTCTGCTGCTACCTTTCGGAGATGCTGTTCCCGCATACTAGCGGTATTCACATCCCGGCCGACTTCTCCCAAGATGCAGACGCGCTTGGTTTTAATCCCACAGTGGTTCAAGACGGCATTTTTCAAAACAGAAATGCCATAACTATCAGGAATGTTGAGAGGGCCTGAAAAAATCTTGTACCACCAAGTAGGCGCCATGGAGGTTGCATAAATACTAGCCGTTTTGCCTTTAAGCAACTTCTTAAATTGCTTGCCTCTGAGGTAATTCCAGATAAAGCTTCCTTGATCATTGGCCGAGTAGGCAATCCCCGGTGTAAAGACCCTATCGATCCAGCCCTTCATAAGACTCGGCATACTACTCCACCAGATGGGATAGACAAAGATCAGGTGATCCGCCCACTGGATCCATTCTTGAGAACGAAGGATAAAGGAATCTTCCTCCATCCGTTTTCGGTAGCCGTAGCGAAGGACCGGGTCAAAGTCCTCTTCATTGAGACTGATCACTTTAAGCTCGTGGTGATTTGGATCAATCGTTTCGACGATGGTTTGAAAAATAGCCTGACAGTAACTTTCCTTATCCGGATGCCCATTGATGACTAAAATCTTCATTCGTCTTCTCCTTCATTTCTTTGGTTCATTCTATCTCTTTTATTTTTTACTTGATTAATTGATAATGGTTCAAAGATTGATAGATAGGTCCTTTAGGAATTTTTATTTGAAGAATACATCATCCTCAATTCCTTAACAGGTTTTCCAAGTTTAAGTATTTTTTCTTGGCCATCAAAAGTAAAACCCATTTTTTGATAGAAAGCAATGGCTCGCTTATTCTCTTTCAATACCCATAAATAAATCTCAGAGAAATGATCGAGAGCAGCAAATGCAGCATGCATTAACTGTTTACTCACACCTTTTCCATAGTAATCTTTTAAAACATATAAGGCGATGATTTCACCAGCTTGAATGGCTTCATCACAAAAATTTCCATAGCTGATAAATCCAACGACCTTCTTTCCATCCATCGCAATCAAGGTATTTTCTGGATATTTTTGACTAAAGAATCGACATTTTTCTAATGTCATCGTCTCCTGAAAATCCGCGGGTAAAAGATCGTCATAAGCCTCTCTCCACGTTTGCCAATGAACGAGAGATTTTCCTTCTATCTCTTCAGGAGTTTCCATTGTTTTAATGATAAACTTCAATCGCTTTATCCTTTCTAATCCAAAGCCTTGACTTCTAACATCATATCGCGGATTTGCGCTGCCAGCTCGAAATCAAGCACTTCGACGGCTTCTTGCATTTGGCCTTGCAGTTTCTTGACCAGTTCTTTGCGCTCTTGGCGGTTGAGACTGGTGATGTCCACTTCCTTGTCCTCTTCTTTGGCCACCGCCTTGGTAACAGAGATGAGATCACGGATTTCCTTTTTAATGGTTTGTGGCACAATGCCATGCTCTTCATTATAGGCCATCTGAATCTGACGACGGCGGGCCGTTTCATCGATGGCTTTCTGCATAGACTGGGTCACGGTGTCCGCATACATGATCACGTGACCCTCACTATTACGGGCTGCACGGCCAATGGTCTGAATGAGCCCTCGCTCATTACGGAGGAAACCTTCCTTGTCCGCATCGAGAATGGCAACCAAGCTTACCTCAGGAACGTCAATCCCTTCGCGAAGCAGGTTGATTCCGACCAAGACATCAAAAACACCCAGACGCAAATCACGGATGATTTCTGTCCGCTCTAAGGTCTTAATATCCGAGTGCATGTATTTGACCTTAACACCCATTTCCTTAAAGTAGTCGGTCAAGTCTTCTGCCATCTTCTTGGTCAAGGTGGTGACAAAGGTCCGCTCTCCACGTTCTACACGCGCATTGATCTCACCCAAGAGATCGTCCATTTGTCCCATGGTAGGGCGTACTTCCACTTCTGGATCCAGAAGACCAGTTGGACGAATAATCTGCTCGATCACGGTATCCGTCTGTTCCATCTCATAGTCACCTGGTGTCGCTGACACATAGACAATCTGGTGGACATGGCTTTCAAACTCTTCACGACGCAGTGGCCGGTTGTCCAAGGCAGATGGCAAACGGAAGCCATAGTTGACCAGCATCTCCTTGCGCGAGCGGTCTCCATTGTACATGCCCTTGATTTGGCCCATGGTCATGTGACTTTCATCGATCATGATGAGGAAATCTTCAGGGAAGAAGTCAAGAAGGGTGTAAGGTGGCTCTCCTTCACTCCGTCCGTCCATATGACGGGAGTAGTTTTCGACCCCATTAGTGTAGCCCATTTCCCGCAACATTTCAATATCATACTCAGTCCGTTGTTTCAAGCGTTGAGCTTCTATGAGCTTGCCTTCCTTTTCAAAGACCTTCAACTGCTCCTCTAGTTCCGCCTGAATCTTGGAAATCGCCACTTCCATATGGTCGTCATTGGTCACGAAGTGAGTGGCTGGGAAGATCGCTAAGTGGTCCACATCTCCTAGAACCTGGCCAGTCAAAGCTTCAATCTCACGAATCCGCTCAATCTCATCCCCGAAAAACTCGACTCGAAAGGCATGCTCATCACGCGAAGCTGGGAAAATCTCGACCACATCTCCACGGACACGGAATTTCCCCCGTTGAAAGTCGATGTCATTGCGCTCAAACTGAATGTCCACCAGGTCATTGAGCAAACGATCACGAGAAATCTCGAGACCTGGACGCAGGCTCACTACGCTATCCGAGTATTCCTTAGGCGAACCCAACCCATAGATACATGAAACAGACGCGACTACAATGACGTCATTTCGTTCTAAAAGAGCGGAGGTTGCTGAGTGACGAAGCTTGTCAATCTCATCATTGACCGAACTATCTTTTTCGATATAGGTATCGCTCGATGGCACATAAGCTTCTGGCTGGTAGTAATCGTAGTAAGAGACGAAATACTCGACCGCATTTTCAGGGAAAAATTCCTTAAACTCCCCATAGAGCTGGCCCGCTAGCGTTTTATTGTGAGCAATGACCAGGGTCGGCTTATTGACTTGGGCGATGACCTGGCTCATGGTATAGGTCTTCCCCGTACCAGTTGCCCCCATCAAGATTTGGGCCTTTTCGCCACCTTCGATGTTATCCACCAACTGTTCAATGGCCTGCGGTTGATCCCCAGACGGTTGGTATTTGGATACTAGTTTAAATTTGTTGTCTGTTACTCGATTAATCATCTCTTTGTCCTCACATATATAGACCTTATTTTACCATAAATCATTAGAATTCTCTGAGATGAGGAATGAAGAGAGAAGACAACATGTTACAGAACGATCCATTAAATTGGTACATGAGCGAATTACAATCTAATTAATTGGACACGCATTAGAGCGAAAACTAAACAAGACTCTCGCAATTACTTCGAAAGTCTTGTCTTTTATTCTAAAACCATGCAATACGAAACAAGAGTCT
>NZ_JANCOJ010000006.1 GCF_024295625.1 Streptococcus sp. CF8_St5-11 | reverse complement strand
ACTTTTTCTCAAAAAATTTTATTTTTTTGAAAGTTCATTTATACACTGTCAACTTTCAGTTCTTAAATTGTATTTTTAAAATCCTTCAGATAGTTCTCTAATTTCTTTTTCATTTTTGTTTTTCCTAGACATCTTCTGTTTGCTAGTAATGCTTCATATTGTTCTTTTTCTTTTACGGTTAATTTTTCTTTAAAACGTTTTAATGCATCTCTAAGAACAACCAGCTCATCTAAATATATTTTTCTTGATGAAATTCTGTGACTAATTTCTCCAATTTCAATATATGGAAGTCTATTTATTTTTCTCTTATCACTTTCCTGTTGTCTTATTTTATCTTTAATATGATTTCTAAATTTTGTTTTAAAATATGTATAAAGTAATTCTTCATTTGTTTCAATTTCAGGATTTTTTTGATAAAGTTCAAAGAGTGTTAGCTGTCCTTCTTGTTCCCAATCATCCTTTTCCCATAATTGAATATAATATTCTTTTTCACATTTTCTTACGATATATTTTACTTTTTGATACATTTTATTAAATTCCATAAGCTCTCCTTTACTTTTATCTGTATTTTATAAAAATAAAGAAGCCCATTGGACTTTTTTTCTATTCTGCACGTTTTTTTAACTATTTGGTTATTATTTTTAATTATTTTTTCCAAATACACAAAAAAACTGCCACTTGGTGACAGTTCATCGATAGTCCGTACGGGATTCGAACCCGTGTTACCGCCGTGAAAAGGCGGTGTCTTAACCCCTTGACCAACGGACCATTTTTACAACATATTCTATTATACAGAATATTTTTACTCTGTCAACACTTTTTTAATAAAAAAAGAAGGAAATATTTTCCTTCTTTTGAATTAGTTATTTTCTTCTAATTTTGACTTAATCTCATCATATGATAGAGGTTTTGCTTCTTCTTCTAATTCATGCTCTGAATTTTCAGGCATTTTTCCTGTTTCATATAATGATTTAATTTGAACACTATCCAAGGTTTCATATTTTAATAGAGCTTCCGCAATTAGTTTATGCGTTTCTCTATTTCCTTGAATAATTTCTGCCGCTTTATTACGGGCTTCATTCAACAGACTACGAACTTCTTCATCAATTTCGTAAGCTGTTTGTTCTGAAATCATTTTTTGTGGGCTTTGAGCACCAAACATCGCATGATTTCCTTCATATTGGACCGGTCCAAGTTTTTCACTCATACCATATTCTGTCACCATTGCACGCGCCATTTGGGTAGCTTGTTCAAAGTCATTTGAAGCACCCGTTGTTTGCGAATTGAAAATAATTTCTTCGGCAACACGGCCTCCCATGAGCCCAGCTAATTGTTCTTTCATATCTTCTTTAGAAAGTAACATTTGATCTTCTTTAGGAAGGGCAATCATGTAACCGCCTGCACGACCACGTGGAACAATAGTAACTTTATGAACTACACGAGCATTTGATAAGACCAGACCAACAATTGTATGACCAGCTTCGTGATAAGCAACCATTTCACGTTCTTTTTGTGAAATCGTCCGATCTTTCTTAGATGGACCTGCAATAACACGATCTTCTGCTTCATCGATATCAGCAGCATCAATTACTTTTTTATTTCGACGAGCTGCAACCAAGGCTGCTTCGTTCAAAACATTTTCGAGATCAGCACCGACAAATCCTGGTGTTTGTTGAGCAACCAATTTCAAGTCCACATCTTGAGCAAGTGGCTTATTCTTAGCATGAACACGAAGAATTGCCTCACGACCTTTCACATCTGGACGTCCAACCAATACTTTACGGTCAAAACGGCCAGGACGAAGAAGGGCAGGGTCAAGGACATCAGAACGGTTAGTTGCTGCGATAACAATGATTCCTTCGTTGCCTTCAAAACCATCCATCTCAATCAAGAGCTGGTTGAGGGTTTGTTCACGTTCATCATTTCCGCCACCAAGACCTACACCACGCTGGCGCCCAACAGCATCAATTTCATCGATAAAGATAATGGCTGGTGCTGCTTTTTTAGCATCTTCAAAAAGTGAACGAACCCGGCTAGCACCGACTCCGACAAACATTTCAACGAAGTCAGAACCAGAGATACTGAAGAATGGCACTCCAGCTTCACCAGCTACTGCTTTTGCTAAAAGGGTTTTACCAGTTCCGGGAGGGCCTTCAAGAAGCACACCTGCTGGGATTCTTGCACCCAATTTAGTAAAGCGTTTTGGATCTTTTAAAAATTCAACAACTTCAACAAGTTCTTGTTTTTCTTCTTCAGCTCCTGCTACATCTGAAAAACGAACTTTAATATCTTCTTTATTAGCAGCGCGGGCTTTATTACGACCAAAGTTCATGGCACCTCTGGCACCTCCGCCACCGCCTTGGTTCATCATTGAGAAGAAGAAGAACATGACAATAACAAATGGAACAATTGAAGTGAGAATTGTTATCCACATGCCACTTGAGCTCTCACGCTTAATGGTGATTTCTGCTTTGTGGTCAGCTGCTAATTTTTGTAATTCATTGACGGTGATATCAGATGGAAGGATGACACTAGTAAAGCGAGATACTTTTTGAACACTTGGGGTAAAAAATTGAATTCCTGTATCTTCTTTTGATTCTTTTGCTTTATTATAGGTACCTGCAATTTCAATCACACTACCATTTGGTTGGTAACTGATCGTTTTTACATTATCATTTTTAATTTCTTTGACCAATTCTGTGTAGTTGATTTGCTGACTTTGACCAACCCCATTACCCGCAAAAAAGTACTGGAATCCTGTCACAGCCGCTACAATAATCAACAAATACAGAAATGGATTTCGGACAAAACCGTTATTTTTTCTGTTATTCATCTAGTCTCCTCTATTTTGAGTACACTTCCTCTTTTAATACACCAACATAGGGTAGGTTACGATAATTTTCATCATAGTCTAAACCATATCCTACAACAAACTCATTTGGAATCGTAAAGCAGGTGTAATCTGCTTCAATCTCAACCAAACGTCTTTCAGGTTTATCCAATAAGGTAGCAATCTTCACAGATGCTGCATTTCGTTCTTCAAAGAGTTCTTTTAGACTCTTGAGGGTTTTACCTGTATCGATAATATCTTCTACAAATAAAATATCTCTACCAGTAATATCTTGGTCGATATCCTTGATAATATTAATAATACCTGAGCTTGCCGTACCACCATGATAACTTGAAACCAGCATAAAATCCAATTCAATATGTGTATCCACGTGGTTGATCAACTCTGCCATAAATGGAACAGAGCCTTTCAAAATTCCAACAAAAATTGGATTTTTCCCTTGGTACTCTTTTGTTAGGGTTTCACCCAATTTCTTTGCTGCTTCTACAATTTCATCATGTGAAACCAATACTTTTTTTATATCTTTTTCTAACATGTTTTTACCTATCTATTTTTTGAATATAAAGACTATCTTTCATTATACCACTTTTTGAGAGCTTACTCAAATCACTCGTTACCAATCCCACTACAGAAAGAATATTATGATTCTGTTCTATAATGAGAGCTTTTTGTCGAAGCGAAATTGGAATTTTATGGTTGATAAACCACCGTCTTAATTTTTGATGGTGGCCATTAACAAGCAGGTGATCTCCTTCCTTTCTCCCTCTAATTAAGATGGGAGTTTCGCGTGAAACAGAAAGAATTTCTACATTTTCCCCTACTAATGGTTGTCCAAAAGATAGTTTATAATTTGCAATATCAAAGATATTCCCAAATTCTAACAAAAAAGGAAGGGGTTGGTCATCCGACTTTTGACTGATTTTTCGTATTTCAAAGAAATCATATTCTTGATGTAGTTCATAATTCGACTTTAAATAATGAATGCAATTTCTTTTTTTTCGCAGTAAATCTAATAATTCTTGAAACTGGGCCCTACCAAGTTGCAAATCTGGAAATTGTGCCAAATACTCTTCTAATAAGAATGATTGTACAGAATGAGAATACGTTCTAAAAGAAGCTAAATCTTGAATGCTTAACTTGCTAGTCAATTCTTTTAGTGCTTGGTGCCAATGATTCACTTCCTCTGCTAAATAGCGAAGACTTGCTTGCATTTGGGGATTTTCTTTTTCAAATTCTGGAAGGTATTGATGGCGTACACGATTTCGAAAATAGTCCTGTGAGTCATTGCTACTGTCTTCAAAGTGAGGGATTTTCATCAACTCATCTTTGGTAAAAGTTAACAAAGGACGGATTAACTCACCCTTACCAAATGGTTGGCGTACAGGAATACCACTTAAATGGCGTAATTTTGTTCCTCGTATTAAGCGCATGAAAGTTGTTTCGGCTTGATCGTTTGCATGATGACCTGTTACTAAAGCGGTGCAATCCTCTTTCTCCATAATCTGTTTAAAAAAATCATAACGAAAGGTACGAGCTTTTGCTTCTGTAAAATCACCCGAATAGTGAGCCACATGGATACGTGTCTCTCGCCTATCAGCTAGCGTTCGAAGTTCACTTTCTTCTAAATCCGATTCTGGTCTTTGTCCATGATTGACATGAGCGAGTACCAGATGGATTTTCAATCGTTCTTTATTCTTATATAAAAGTTCATACAGATTCATTGAATCCAATCCACCAGATAAGGCAACTAAAACACGGCGATGGGGAGTAAATAGATCTTGTTTTTCACAAAACTCTAAAAATCGCTTTTCCATTATTTCAATACCTCATAGATATCTTTTGAAATGTTGGAAATCGTATCATAATTCGAATGATCTGTAAAAATGGCTATTACATAGGGTGAATTTGTGTAGACAATTGCAACATCATGTCTAAAATCATAGGCATCTCCAATTTTATGAGCAACCTTTACTGGAAGGTCACGCGCAATCCGTTGATCATCATATTTTGTAGAGGAGAGCGCATCAATAATAGGGCCATTTTGTTGATAGACAGCCTCCATGACATTGCCAGCCATTTCAGCAGATGCTTCTCTTTTTTCAACATCCCAATGCTTTTTTGCAATTTTATCCAAAGTTTTTTGGAAATCTTGATCTGATTGATGAGTGACATAATAATTCAAGATATTATGGCCAACATTATCGGATTCTTTTGCAATCTTATCTACTAATTCTTGAACACTATAATCCTTACCATCTGCTGTTTTTGAAAGGCTACCACTTCCTTCTGGTTCATAGCCACCTTTGAAATCATTGACTTCTGGAATATATTTGTAGGTTGTGGTTGGAGAAATGGCTTTTTTATTGAGCTGTTCTTGGACGTAGTACAAGTATGGTAATTTCGTTACACTGGCAGAATACATTTCTTTTTGCGGATTGATTCCAGCAGTATTTCCAGTCTCTAATTGTTTTACATAGATTCCATACGAAGGAGAATTGTATTTACTATTTAACAAGTCCTGGACTTTTTCTATTCGATTATCTTTTTCAGTAACGAATGCTTTGTTCACCCAGCCCTGACCTTCAATCTCCACAAACTCATCTCGTAAAGTCTTAGCTGTACGTAAGACTGTCACTTTTGTATAAGGAGAAAGAGGTGTATTTTTTTCTTTTGCACCATTTATTAAGGGTCGGTCATACACTTTAAAACCAGGTTTTAGCCACATGTCTTGTTTTTTTTCTTGTGTTTCTTGTACAACATCAGAAAAAATGACAGAAGAATCTGCTAATACATATCCTTTCTCTGCTATTTTAAATACAGCTTTCCCTTCATCATTTACAAAGAGTTGTTCGATTGTAAACGGTGTGTTGGGAAGAATTTCTCCTTTTGCTTTTTTCAACTGAGGATCAGAAAAAACAGAAATTTTGCGATAGACATTCGGGTTTGCTGGAATTGAAGAAAAATAAAGTTCTGATGGATGAGCCGTTGTCTGAGAAGACTCAGACTGCTCGACACTCGCTGCTTGAGATCCAATAAATAAAATTGGAACTAACAATAGGAGCAGAAATCGTTTAGACACCTGTATTCCTTTCTTTTTCATCCTTTTGAAGTTTAATCATTTGGTTTTTCTTTTTTAATTCCTCTAATTTTTCATCCGAAAATTCAAGGAATTGTTTAACTGTTTGTAAGATATTTTCCATCGGTTATTGGGGGAGTAAATCTGGGATGGTATAAACATATTCACCATCTTTTGAAAAAGAATACTTAGCGCGTGCATATTTTGTTGCATAATCATCGTCTTTTAATTTTTTAGCGATGTCTTGTTGGTATTCTTTTTGTTCACTTGTTTCTTTATACTCTTTTTCCAACTGTTTGTATTGTTCTTTTTTATCTTGTAGCGATTGATAGCTCTGGGCTAAATTATAAGTTGGAAGAATAAATAATAACATGACCAATATCAAGACAAGCCCCAGAAAACGATTGCGTTTTTTTCTTTCTTCTTCTAAAAAACGTTTTCGCTGACTTTCGTCTTTGATATATTTATTGTTCATTTGAACGATATTTTTAGGCATCTTCTTCTATCCTTGTTTCACTAATTATTTCGTACATTTTGGATGCATCTTCTTTTTTTGTACTATCCAACATTTCCAAGACTTTAACCGTCAATACTTTATTTCCAAAACGAACTTCAATTTGATCATTCACTTTCAAATCCGTTGAACTTTTGGCTAATACTCCATTGACTTTGATCCGCCCTTTATCTGCAACTTCCTTTGCAACAGGACGACGCTTAATAATGCGAGAAACTTTTAAATATTTATCTAATCTCATACTGTCACCTCTAACATAGTATTGTATCATTTTTTATACATAAAATGCGAAAAATGAGCTAAGAACTGCTAGTCCTTTTCTTTTTCCTGTTTAATTTCCAATAAGGTTTGACCAAATTGCTTCAGAGCTTCCAAAATTTCAAAATCTTTCTTATTTCGAATATCGAAGATCACTTCAATTAATCCCTTTTCTTCTGCAATCTGTGCCTTTAACTGTGTCATTGACAGAGCTTTGAAATAATCCTGTGTTAAAAACAGTTGTTTGGCAATAGGTTCAAATTTCACTGTCACTTTTTGTTGTTTTCTTTCAACAAGACGGACAAAGACTTGATCCAAGTAAGCTTTCACTAAACCAATTTCAAGTAGGTAGGCGACAACATCTGGATATTCTCCAAAACGATCGATCAATTCATCTTGCAAGTATTCATAGTCCGTTGCAGAATCCATTTCACGAATTTGTTTGTAAATTTCAATTTTTTGACGTTGATCTGAAATATATTCATTAGGTAAATACGCATCTATTTGAAGGTTCAACTCTGCATTGCTCTTTTGTCTGCGATGCTCTTGGCCTTGTTTCTTAGCAATAGCTTCTTCTAACAATTGAGAATACATTTCAAAACCAACTGAATCGATGAAACCAGATTGAGAAGCTCCAAGGATATTCCCTGCTCCACGGATCGATAAATCTCGCATAGCAATTTTAAATCCAGACCCCAACTCAGTAAAACCTTTAATAGCTTCTAAACGTTTTTCAGACACTTCTGTAAGAGATTTGTCTGGACGATACATCAAATAAGCATAAGCAATTCGATTGCTTCGTCCCACACGACCTCTTAGTTGATAAAGAGTTGAAAGTCCCATATGATCCGCATTTTCAATAAAGAGTGTATTGGCATTTGGAATATCCACACCTGTCTCAATAATGGTTGTCGTCACTAAGACATCGTATTCGCCATTAATGAAATCCAACAGGGTATTTTCCAGGCGAACTTCACTCATCTGACCATGAACAAAGCCAATCGAAGCTTCTGGAATCAACTCTTTTAATTCAGACACCTTTTGTTCAATTGTATCTACCTTATTGTAAAGATAATAGGCCTGTCCTCCACGATCCATCTCCCGCAACACAGCATCTCGAATAATGGTTGGATTAGTCTCTAGTACAAAAGTTTGCACAGGATACCGATTGGTCGGAGGTGTTTCGATGACAGACAAATCTCGAATTCCTAGCATAGACATATGAAGAGTTCGAGGTATAGGGGTAGCTGTCAAGGTAAGCACATCCACCTTTTTTTTCAATTCTTTCAAGGTTTCTTTGTGCTTCACTCCAAAACGTTGTTCTTCATCGATCACGATTAAGCCTAAGTCTGAAAAAACAACATCTTTGGACAAGAGCCGGTGAGTTCCAATAATAATATCCACTCGTCCTTTTTTCAACTTTTCAAGCGTTTCTTTCTGCTCTGCCTTACTCTGGAAACGGCTTAAAACAGCAACCTCTACTGCAAAAGATTCAAAACGCTCCTTAAAATTGGCATAATGTTGTTGGGCAAGAACCGTGGTAGGAACCAGCACTGCTACTTGTTTATGATCATTTACTGCCTTAAAGGCTGCTCGCATAGCGACCTCTGTTTTTCCAAAACCGACGTCTCCAACCAGCAATCGATCCATCGGACAATTCGATTCCATATCTTTTTTAATTTCTTCAATGGAACGTAATTGATCATCTGTTTCAATATATGGAAAATCTTGTTCAAAAGCCTCTTGGTTTTCATCATCTTTGGAATAGGCAAAGCCTTCTAATTGACTACGCTCCGCATAAAGTTTTATCAAATCATCCGCAATGTCCTCCACCTGGGTCTGAACCTTTTGCTTCGTTTTTTGGAAACGCCCATCATTTAACTTGTTAATTTTTGGCGTTTTTCCATCACTTGCAACGTATTTGGACAACATCTGAATCTGATCGACAGGAATCGAGATGCGATCTCCATTTTGATATTGAATGGAGACATAATCACGATGGACACCCGAAATTTCAATCGTTTCAATTCCCAAATATTGACCAATACCATGAACTTGGTGAACAACATAGTCCCCTTTTTCCAATTCATTATAATTTTTTAGGCGTTCTGCATTGGAAATATTTTGCCTGCGAATCTTTCGTTTGATCTTTTTCTGATAAATCTCTGATTCTGTAATGTAGACAATTTTTTCATCAACAAATTGAAAACCGTGAGCTAATCCTCCAACGACTAATTGACTAGCTTGAGGAATGATCGTATCCCCATCAATATAATCTAATCGAATCCCATACTCTTCTAAATTTTTATGGAGCTGTTGAAGATTGTGATGAGAAATTGCTTGGACAATAACAGTATAGTTTGATTTTCGATACCGTTCAATTTCCTCTTTTAGTAAATCAAATTGTCCAAAAAACTCCTGCATGGGATATTGATTGAATTGATACAAATGATCAAACTTCAGATTTCCCAATCCTTTTTGAAAGTTTGAAAAATAAGTTGCAGGCGTATATTTTCGTAATGTTGTACTGGTGTCTGCAAAATACACTTGGCGAGAAGAAGCTCTATTTTTATGTAAATCTTCCGTCAAGAGATTAGCTGTATCTAGTTCAAATCTCGCTATTTGATCTGCTATTTTTTGATAATCATCCAGAAAGACTGGAGTGTGTTTAGGGAGATAATCGAATAGGGTATATTGTTTCTTGTAAAAGAAACTAATAAATTTTCTAAGATCCGGATGGAGTTTCCTTTGAGAAATATCTCCCAGAATTTCTGCTAGATAAGATTTAAATTCTTCATTTGCACTCTGTTCTTGCAATTGTTCGATTTGCTGCTGACCACGTATAAAATCTTCCTCTTGCAACAATAGATCACTCACTGCCTTAAGTTGAACTTCTTCAACATTTTCAACAGAACGCTGACTTTCTGGGTCAAAGATTCGGATTCCATCAATCTCATCTCCGAAAAATTCAATCCGATAGGGTTGGAGTTGGTCGATCTCAAAGATATCTAAAATATCTCCTCGTAGACTAAACTCTCCCTGTTGCAAAACTTGGCTCACCTTTTGGTAGCCAATCTTCTGTAATGTTTCACTCAGAGTAGTTAAGTCTATTTCTTGACCAACCTTCAATTGAAAAATGCTAGATGCAAAAACTTTAGGAGAAGGTAATAGTAGTTTTATACCACTCACATTGGTCACAAGGATGCCTTGACGATCTTCTTGGCATAAAAAGTTCAAAGCCTCTAATCGTGCAAATTGCCTTTCTTGTGAAGCAAAAACAAATTCTGCTAAAGGGTTATCATCTCCCAAAAATGTATGGACTTTCTCTTCTCCAAGTAGGGCAATAAAATCACTGGCCAATCGTTCTGCTTCGTTATAACTGGAAGTGATGAGGACTGCTTTTTCAATAGAATCAAAGGCTGAAGCCATTACAATAGCCTTTGTGGTCGCAGATAATCCTAAGATCAATTCCCTATTATTTTTTTGTAAACCTTGTTGCCAGGATAGAAGGTTGGAGTTTTGACTCACTAAATCAATTACATTCATCTACTTACCCGTTGTATTTCTGCATGCTTCTTTCAAAATTTTCTTCTACCAAGTAATCGTTAACCGCTTCTTCTACTCGATCAATTGTTTGTAGAATAGTGATGTAATCGTCTTTATCAAATTTCCCTAAAACATGATGAACAACTGACATGCCCTGCTTAGGTCTTCCAATTCCAATCTTAATTCGATAAAAAGTCTGAGTTCCAATATGATTGATAATCGATTTGATTCCGTTATGACCTCCAGCTGATCCTTTAGCTCGAAGACGAATCTTACCAACTTCCATATCTAAATCATCGTAAATAACCAAAAGATCTTCAATATCCAGACCATAATAAGTCAGAAGGGCATGGACTGCTTTTCCACTCTCATTCATGAAAGTGGTCGGCTTTACAAAATAGACCTTTTCTCCATTCAAAAATGTTGAGGCGATATCAGCTTGAAAAATCTTATCATGGGAGAAAGTAAGATTTAAAGACTTTGCCATTTGATCAACTAACATAAAGCCTACATTGTGTTTGGTTTCAAAATACTTATCACCTGGATTTCCCAATCCAACAATTAATTTCGTCATCTCTTTCCTTTCAAAACACTAAAAGGGTTGGAAATATTTTTTCCAACCTTTACATCTTTTTAACTCTCTTATACATTAAAACGGAATTCCATGATGTCCCCATCTTGGACAACATATTCTTTTCCTTCTTCGCGCAAGCGTCCTGCTTCTTTTACAGCCTTTTCAGAACCGTATTTGACCAAATCATCGTAGGACATAGTCACGGCACGAATAAATCCTTTTTCAAAATCGGAGTGGATGATTCCAGCTGCTTGAGGAGCTTTCATGCCACGTTTGAAGGTCCAAGCACGCACTTCTTTTTCACCAGCTGTGAAATAAGTGCCAAGTCCCAACAAGTGATAAGCTGCACGCGTAAGTTTATCAACTCCAGACTCTGTTAGGCCAATCGCCTCTAAAAATTCTTGTTTATCTGCATCATCTAGCTCAGAAATTTCTTCCTCAGCACGCGCAGAAATCACAACTACTTCCGCATTCTCTGTCGCCGCAAAGTCACGAATTTGCTTCACATACTCGATAGAATCTGGATCTGCAACAACATCTTCATCCACATTGGCTACATAAAGAACTGGTTTGGTAGTCAAAAGGAAAAGTCCCTTCACCACTTTTTGTTCTTCCTCTGTGAATTCAATCGTCCGAGCTGATTTACCATCTTCAAGAACTGGTTTGATTTTTTGTAGAACATTAAATTCTTCAACGGAATCTTTATCTTTTTGTGTCCGAGCAATTTTTTCTACACGCGCATAACGTTTATTAACAGACTCTAAGTCGGCTAAAATTAATTCTAAATTGATAGTATCGATATCTGCCAGTGGATCGACAAAGGCATCTTCACGCCCTTGCTCCCGCATGACATTTTCATCATCAAAAGCACGTACCACATGGACAATAGCATCTACTTCACGGATGTTAGCCAAGAATTTATTACCAAGACCTTCTCCTTTTGATGCACCTTTTACAATTCCAGCAATATCTGTAAATTCAAAAGTGGTCGGAACTGTCTTCTTAGGAGTAATCATTTCAGTTAATTTTTGTAGTCGTTCATCAGGAACTTCTACCATACCGACGTTTGGATCAATGGTCGCAAAGGGATAGTTTGCGGCCTCTGCTCCTGCTTTTGTAATTGCGTTAAATAGGGTTGATTTACCAACGTTTGGTAAGCCAACGATACCTGCTGTTAATGCCATTTTTCTTTTTCTCCGTTCAAATTTCAATCTCTTTTATTATAACATAATTCAAAAGACAAGTGATGAAAAATGAAATATTTCATGACCTTTGAAACTAGATTTTTTCATCAAACTGTAACGTTCTAAAAAGATAAATATGGTATACTTTATTTAACAACTAACAAAGGAGTTTTTCAAATGAAAAAACAAACATGGAAATCTATTTCCCTTTCTTTAATCGCTATCTTTACACTCTTTCTTCTTGGAGCTTGTGGACAACAATCTGTTCAAAAATCCTATCTTCAAAAGATTAACCAAGATGGAAAAGTAGATATTCGAGTAACATTTGAACACAAAGGCGATAAAACAATTAGTAACCAAACCATTAATACTATTTACTACAAAGAAGCTGGAGTTGCAAAAGATCAATTAAAAGAAATAGTTGACAAATACGAGGAAGATAACAAAGACGTCAAAGGATTTACTCATTCTGCTGAGTTCAATGATAAATACATGGTTGAAACAACAACTCTCAATTATGAAAAAGCGAATTTAGATCAACTGATTGAAAAGAATTTATTGACTACCCGACAAGATAAAAAAGTCGACTATGTCAGCTACAAGTCAACTGTTGATATGTTAAAACAAAGTGGTTTCAAAGAAGTTAAAAATGGAAAATTTGAAGAATTAAAATAATTGAAAAGGTTCGGTCACATAAGTGACTGAACCTTTTATAATACTTTCTTCATTTTCTGTTCAAAATCATGACGACTCATCATGACCACATGATCACAATTGCTACACTTGATTTTTATATCTGCACCAAGTCGCGTAATTTCCCAACGATTTGCCTTCTTGCCTGTTTCTTTTATCACACAAGCGTGAGGCTTTTTCATTTCTACAAAATCACCTAACGTATACATGATTCACCTTTGTTAATTCGTGCGAACTGGCGTAATTAATTGAATGAACCCTTGTTCATTTCCTTCTGGAACCAAGGTAAACGGTCTAACAGAAGAAATAAAACGAATCACAACTTGTTCACTGTCAATAGCTTTGAGCGCCTCAATCAAATAAGTTGGATTAAAGCTAATAGACAAATCCTCTCCTGAAACGGCGCTAGTATCGATCTCTTCATTTACTCGTCCAACTTCTGGTGAATGAACGTGGGATGAAACCACTCCATTTTTGAACTCTAATTTAACCGTTCCGTTTTGAGTCGCATTTGAAAGAAGACGAGCACGCTCCATTGCAAATCGAAGGTTGGCTACATTGAAGGTTGCCTCTGTATTGAATTCTGTTGGAATGAGACGGTCTGTATCAGGGTAATTTCCTTCTAGCAAACGGGTATAGAAACTAATGTGTTCACTTCTAAAGAGGATTTGATTGTTAGCAAAGAAAACTTCAACTGTTTCAATATCATCAGAAAAAACAGAGGTAAATTCACGAAGAGAACGACTTGGGATGACAACATCAAAGTTATCTCCATTTTTCTCCAGTGTAATCACTTTTTGACTCATACGGTGAGAGTCTGTTGCTACTGTTTTTAGCTCTTTATTATCTGATAAAACAAAGTGAACGCCTGTCAAAATTGGACGACTCTCTTGTACACTTGCTGCAAATGCCGTTTCATTAATCAATTGTTTTAATAATTTTGTTTCCAAAACTAATGGATTACTTGCAGCAATTTCTTGGATACGTGGATATTGATCTGCATCTTTTCCTTTAAGTGTAATTTCTGATTTACCACTTGTTAAGAGAACTTGTTTTTGTTCAATCTCTTTAAAATCTAAAGTAACATCTGGTAAACTTGAAACCACATTAATAAAGAAAGTTGCTTCCAATAAAATAGAACCTGGAGAAGTCACTAATAAACCTGCATTTTCATCTTTAATAGAAATAAAGTTTTCAATTGAAATTTGGCCATTAGATCCAGATAAGGCAACTCCTTCTGGAGTTACATCTATTTTAATTGTTGAGAGGATTGGAATAGCATTTTTTGAACTGATCGCTCTTTTTGTAGTATTTAGTGCTTGTAAAAATAAAGTTTTGTTAATAGAGAAATTTATCATGGTCATTCCTTTTATTTATTTTATTATTAGTAAGTTAATAGTAATAGTAGGTTGTGTGGAAGTTGTGGAAAACTCTCAGAATCCTATCTACGACTTAAAAAGTTACTTGTTTAAAAATTGTGCATAACCCCTAGAATTTTATAGAAAGTTATCCACAGATTAATTTAATTTTTTCTTGATGCTTTGAATTTCGAGTCGAAGATTATCATCTGTATCGACCATACTTTTAATTTTTTCATAGGCATGAATGACAGTCGTGTGGTCTTTCCCACCGAATTCTTTTCCGATTCGAGGAAGTGAGTTGTCCGTCATCTCTCTTGAAAGATACATAGCCACTTGTCGTGCTAGGACAATATTCTGAACTCTTCGAGAACCTTTGATTTCTTTTACACTGACTCCATAGAAGGCTCCAACTGCTTCCTGAATTTTTTCAATAGGGATGACAAGCGTCTTGCTATTATCATTTTTACGAGCTCGAATAGCTTCAGCTGCAACATCGATCGTAATTTCTTTTAGTTTCTTTACCTTCGCCATTAAAGAAATATCATTTAAGGCACCCTCTAAGTCTCGGACATTTGAATCAAACTGACCAGCTAGATATTCTAGTGTGTCATTAGGAAAAATATAGTCTAGATCTTCAATTTTATTCCGTAAGATGGCAATCCGAGTTTCAAAATCAGGTGGTGTTATATTTTGAGTTAGTCCCCATTTGAAACGAGTAACTAACCGCTCTTCAAGACTATCTAAATGATCTGGACTTCGATCACTTGTTAGAACAATCTGTTTGTTGTCGCTATGGAGGGCATTAAAGGTATTAAAGAATTCCTCTTGAGTCGTGACTTTTTTACCACCAAGTGATTGGATATCATCGATCAATAAAAGATCTAAACTTCGATAGGTATTCTTGAACGTCTTCATTTCTCCTAATCGAAGGTGCTCTAAAAATTCATTAATAAAGGTTTCTGCTGGGACATACTTAACCCGTGCATTTGGAATATTTTCTAGGATTTGATTTCCAATTGCATTCAATAGGTGAGTCTTTCCAAGCCCTGGTCCACCATAGATAAAGAGAGGGTTGTAAGTTGTTGCAAGATTTTCAGAAACTGCAAGCGCTGCTGCTTTCGCCCAAATATTTCCATCCCCTTGCACAAAATTATCAAAGGTATACTTCGATTTCAGACCTGTATCAATTTTAGGTAACGGTTCGGTTGTTAAGCTACCTGAAGACAGTCTCCTATTCTCACTGCTATGATTACTAGGAATTTCTTCGGTATCTTCAAAAACGAAATGGAACTTCAAATCTGTATTGTAGACTTCAAAGCTAGCTGTGATCAAAGCATTTTTTAGATTTGTTTCCCAAAACAATTCTTTATAATTTCCATCAAGATAAATGGTAGCTGTCTCTCCATCGATTTTGACTAATTTTGAATCAGCGACAAAAAAGTCATACGCACTATCTTTTAGTTGTAATTGGGCTAATTCTAAAAAACGAGACCAAAATTGCTCTTCTTGTGACACTATCAGACTTCCCTCCTTTTCTTGAATTGTATCAAATCATACTTACTCCTATTCTACCACAAACGAAAATAGTTTTCCACAGGCTAAATTTTAGGGAAGAAAATTATATTTTTAAACTTTTCCACAGATTGTGGAATCAAATTAACATTGTTTTTAAAAGTTATCCACAAAGTGGGGATAACTAGAGAATATGCTTATTATTCTGCTATTTTCAAAAGATTTTTATGGTGGAAAAACTTGTCAATACAAAAATAAAAATAACAGCCTTATTTTAGGCTGTTGATAATTCGTTGGTATTCATCGAGACTTGAAAAAGAAATTTGGATAGTTCCTTTATTTTGCAAAGAGGAGTGTATCGTCACTTCTGTTCCCAATATTTTTTTCAATCGTTGTTCCTCTTCTAGTAGGAAACTTTCTTTTATTTTTTTATTTTTCTGTTTTCTTTTTGAACTGATCTTGTTTTCTAATGTTCGAACATTTAAATGATCCTGTTTGATTCGCTCCAACCAAAAGCGCTGCTCTTCTTCATCAAGAGGAACGAGAACACGCGCGTGAGCCGAAGAAATGTCATTTTGAATGACCGCTTCTTGAACAGAGGGAGCTAGATGTAACAAGCGAAGCATATTGCTAATATAGGGTCTAGATTTCCCCATAAATTGAGCGATTTGGTCGTGCTTATATCCATGATCAACTAACTTCTGGTAGGAGATAGCTTCTTCAATTGGATTTAGATCTTCTCGTTGAAGATTTTCAATAATGGCTTGTCGCATCATTTCTTGATCCGTTAACTCTTTAATAATCGCAGGAACAAGCTCTAATCCAGCAATTTTTGAAGCTCTAAACCGTCTTTCACCTGCAAGCAATTCAAAACCAATTATTGGAGATTTTCTGACAATAATGGGTTGAATTAAGCCATTTTCTTTGATTGACTGAGCCAGTTCTTCTAATTTTTCATGATCAAATACTTTTCTTGGTTGGAAAGGATTGGTTCGAATGTCCTTTACCGCTATTTTTTCTAATTTTTCCATCTTATGAATAGAATAACACACCTTTACAAATTCGTAAAGGTGTGTTTACAAGTATGTCAAGAAAGTGAAAGTTAATCGCTTAGATCTTCAGTTGATTTTGTCAACTTGATAGAAGTTGTTTGTTGTTTTCCATCACGATAGAATGTGACCTTGATCGTATCATTGATTTGGTGAGAATAGAGGGCAGATTGTAAATCTGCAGTTGACTCGATAGTTGTATCGTCTATCTTTGTGATCACATCGTAGCGTTGCAATTTATCTGAAGCAGGCATATTTTCAAGTGTTGAACGAACCAGTACTCCTCCAGAGATTTTTTCAGGAAGTTTTAATTGGCTTAAATCAGAAGTTGAAAGATTAGATAAATCCATCATTTGGATTCCAAGAGCTGGTCGAACCACTTTTCCTTTTTCTTCTAGTTGTTTGATAATATTGACAACATCATTTGCAGGAATTGCAAAGCCCATTCCTTCTACTGAAGTTTGTCCGTTATTTGAAATTTTACTTGAGGTAATTCCGATGACTTGTCCCTGAATATTGATTAATGGACCTCCAGAATTCCCTGGGTTGATGGCAGCATCTGTTTGTAAGGCGCGTGTAGAGATATTTTGTCCATTATCGGCTTTCAATTTCACATTGCGGCCTTGGCTAGAAATAATCCCTTGGGTAACAGAATTAGCATAATCTGTTCCAAGAGGGCTACCAATTGCAATTGCAGTCTCACCGACCGTTAATTGGTTTGAATCTCCGAATTCAGCTACTGCCTTTGCTTTATCCGCACTAATGCGAACGACTGCAATATCAGAATAGACATCTGACCCAACTACTTCTCCGGGGACTTTATTCCCATCTGCTAAAAGAATATCTACTTTTTTAGCACCATTGATTACATGGGTATTGGTAACAAGGTAGGCATATTTTCCTTCTTTTTTATAAATGACCCCAGAACCTTCACTAGAAATTTGTGAGTCAGAGTTTTCTTCTTTTTCAAATAACCCTTGATTCGAAGAATCAGAATAAGTAATCACAGAAACTACAGCATTTTTCACCTTATCTACGGCCTCACTAGTTGAGGTTGTATTTTTATAAGCTGTTTTAACAGTGGTTGAGTGGACTTGCTTACTTTCAGTATTTGAAGTAGAAGAATGAGAGGTTTGTAAGGTTAAAAAGGTTCCAAGAATCCCACCTAGAAAACCTACAACGAAAATGAGGGTTATGTTTCCAAGTTTTTTCAGTAAATTAGATGAAGATTTCATATTTTCCTCCTAAGGATATCAAATTGTCTAAAGTATAGAAAAACTTTCTTAATTATATCTTAAATAACTAAAGTTATCCACAAATTGTGGATAAGTTGTAGAATTTAGTTGAGAAATGGCTTTAAAAAGGACTTTATAGAATAGATTTCCTTTCTATAGCTGTGGATTATTTGTGAAATTGAAGAATTATGCTACAATAGGGGAATGAAAATTAAATTGATAACCGTTGGAAAATTAAAAGAAAAATACTTAAAAGATGGGATCGCGGAGTATATTAAAAGGCTTGGTCGATTTGCAAAAGTAGAACAGGTTGAGTTAGTTGATGAAAAAACTCCAGATCGTGCCAGTCAACTCGAAAATCAACAAATCCTTGAAAAAGAGGGGGAACGAATTCTCTCTAAGATTTCAGATAAGGAATATGTGATTGTATTAGCCATCGAAGGAAAACAATTTCCTTCAGAGAAATTTAGTCAAACGATTGACCAGATTATGACATCTGGTTATTCAAACCTTACTTTTGTTATTGGAGGCAGTCTTGGTCTGTCTCCTGAAGTGAAAAAAAGAGGAAATCTATTAATGAGCTTTGGTCAATTAACTCTTCCTCATCAGTTGATGAAATTAGTGTTGGTGGAACAAATCTATCGTGCTTTCATGATTCAACAGGGGAGTCCTTACCATAAATAACCTTGACGCTCCTTTCTTTTTCTGCTAAAATGAAGTAAGTTCGGTCTCATAGCTCAGCTGGATAGAGCATTCGCCTTCTAAGCGAACGGTCGCAGGTTCGAATCCTGCTGGGATCAAATGAGAGATGCAGCTTTTGCTGCATCTTTTCTTTTATGTTAAAATGTATAAATTTTCATTATCTATTAATTTTTGTATACTTTGCTATAGATTAATAGTGATGAAATGATTTATTAGGAATATTTTAAAAAAGAACTAACAATCCCTATATAGTGCAAAGTGTAGATTATATAAATTGTGTAAAATAGTTTTCATTCATGTAACAAAAACATTAAAAACATTACAATTTTACCTATTCCCTTTAATTTTAGGCTATTTTATATTATAATTTTTTGTATATAAAATTTTATTTTTTTATAATAATACTAGAGTATAATAAAATAGAAAAAACAAAGTGGGAGAGTTTGTGTGATTCAGTCATTAATCTTGTCTTTTCTCTTGGGAGGGATCATTGTTCTGACGTTTGCATTAGTGGACGAAAAAATCTATCAGGAACATCAATTTGCATTTATCTTTCTGCTGAGCACCTTTGTTCTTCTTTTTGAAAGTCTCTTAGTATTTTTAGATGTGACTTTATTTTCAAATATTCGACTCTCTGATTTAAATATGCTCTTATGGCCGGTTTATTTATATCCTTATTATCATTATGCCAATCGGACGAATCGCTTGTGCGCCATTTTTTATTCTTTTTTTACTTATTTAGCGGTTGAAGGAACAGCAACTTTTCTGACGATAATTGTCTCTTCAGTATTGGGGGATGCTGTTGTAGCAGCTTACTCGATTGTCTACAATATGTGCATTCGTTTGATTTCTTTAGGAATCATTTTGAAGTTAATTGACCTATTTGAATTTGATTTCACTCCTTTTTATGAGAAAGAATTTGAAAAATATTTAAAGAGACTCATCTGTGTCTATTTTGCTATATTTGTAGTGATTAATTTTGCTTTATGGATTAGTGAACAAGCGCAATATAAAAATTTTGGGAGTATGTTGGCAACGATTTGTTTTTTCTCTTTTGTAGTCAGCTTATTCCATATGAAAATCGAGCGAGATCAGTATCGTAAAAATTTAGAACTGGAGTATAAAGAATTTTCTGAGCAACAAATGAGTCGGTATATGGCTGAAATTCAAAGTCTCTATTCTATTGTCAGGGGATTTCGTCATGATTTGGGAAATTTAGTTATTTCTATGTCGTTAGCCATTGAGGAAGAAAATATTCCAGAAATACAGAGAATTCATAGAGAAGTATTGGAAAAAGGTTATAAAGAGATCAATACAGAAGCATTATCAGGATTCAACTTGGTCAATATCAAAGATTCTGCTTTACGAAGTATTTTGATTCGAGGCTGGTTGGATGCAAGAGATGCTGGGGTAGAAATGACCTTTGAAACGAGTGAACCAATCGAGCAACTACCAGTTGATTTATTAGATATCGTGAGAATCGTTGGGATTCTAGTGACAAACGCTTTGGAAGCTTCAAAAGAAGCAGAAGAAAAGAAAGTTCATATTGCTATTTTCTCTATTTCAAAAATTGTTTACTTAGTGATTCATAATACAACAAATGAAATCACTTTTGATATTAGAAAAATATATGAAGAAGGTTATTCAACAAAAGGAGAAAATAGAGGACTAGGATTAAATAATGTGAGAAAAATCTTAGCAAATTATGGAACGATGTTTTTAGAAACGGAATTGCAAGGAAATCGTTTTTTACAAGTTTTGAAGATTGGAGGATACGAACAAGAATGAAGATTTTTTTATTAGAAGATGAGCTCTCTCAACAGATACGGGTAGAAAAACATATTGCAGAAATTGCTAAGGAATTAGAAATTAAACTTGAAGTGATTTCTACCGGTAAAATTTCGGAATTTGAAAATTATATCCAGCATTCGGATATCCACCAATTATATTTTCTAGATATTCATATCCAAGACAATGAGTATTGTGGTCTGGAAATTGCTCAAAAAATACGAGAAGCAAATCCTTATGCCATTATTGTTTTTATTACTACAAAATCAGAATTCGCTTCGATTACCTATCGTTATAAAGTATCTGCCTTAGATTTTATTGATAAAAATTTGAATGAAGATTTATTTAGATTAAAAATTAAGGAGTGTATTGAGTACCTAACGACTATTCAAATTGGAAATGATGATTTGACAGATTATTTTGAGTATGACTTTAAGGATAAAAAGATAAAAATTCCATTTAAGGATATTCTTTATATTGAAACTGTTGGTTCGGCTTATAAATTAAACTTAGTTGGGAAAAATTTTCAAAAAGAAATTGCGGGAAGTTTATCAGATGTCTTGGAGAAAGATGTGGAGGAGAGATATTTCAGTCCCCATCAATCTTTTATCGTGAATAGAAGTATGATCATTGGAATGGATAAGAAAAAGAAACAGCTGCTGTTGAAAGAAGGGTATTCTTGTCCAATCTCAAGAAGTAATATCAAACGTGCCAAAAAATTAATTGAAGAGCAAAATTTAGAATTTAGTGCTTGACAATTAGTTAAATTTTGATATAATGGGATATGTTCTGTTAATGAATATATGGTCCGTTGGTCAAGGGGTTAAGACACCGCCTTTTCACGGCGGTAACACGGGTTCGAATCCCGTACGGACTATATCTCATTCCGCCATAGCTCAGTTGGTAGTAGCGCATGACTGTTAATCATGATGTCGTAGGTTCGAGTCCTACTGGCGGAGCTAGTATAGCACCCATTTGGGTGTTTTTTTTGTTTTGAAAAGGCTAGGATAATGACTATCCTAGCCTTTTATTTATAAGTGAACCGATGGTTAGATTCCTTAACTTTTTCGTCTTTTTATTTGTCTCCATTCGTAGAGGAAGAAGAGAATGATTCCAACGAAAAAGGCAATGAGTCCTTCAATGAAACCTTGGGGAACAAATGTTAAGGTGACTGTTCCGGATCCTTTTGAAACACGAACTCCCATTAATCCTTTCTGGATGCGATGAATTTGGATAGGCTTTCCATTTTGTTTAGCTGACCAGCCTTTATCATAAGGGAGTGTAAAAATAAGGGTAGTGTCTCTATTTGCGTTATAGGCTGCTACCAATTTGTTTTTCTTTTTGTGAATAGCAACTTCTTGCTGACGAATACTAGCAATAGCTTGTGTGTATTGGTCAAGATCCAGAGCAAAAAATTCTGGTGTATCAAAGGAGACTGTCGAATTTTCTGGAAAACTCATACGAATAGTAACTGTTTCTTCTGTGTCAAAATGGCCAATTGAAAAGAATGGAAAGGCATTATCAATGGTATAGCGTTGGGTCTGTCCATTGTAGCTGATTTCAATATCTTTCCGATCATCGTTTGAAAATTGTAAATTTGGAACATTGACATATAGTTGGCTATGGGCAGGAACCGTTACTTCATATTGAATACTTGCGTAGGAAAGATGACTATCTTCTTCAATTTTTGCAGTTTGCAACGAAGATGTAGTATTTTGTGAAGTAGGCGAGAGAATATTTAATTTCTTATAAAATTTATATTTTTCATCCGTGATTTGATGGATGAATCGTGTCTGATTATCCAGTGTCAAATTCGTAAAGGAAGTATTTTTATAAGGTTTTGCTGACAGAAAGGCGATTGGTAAGGCATATTCGTTTTCTGAAAGTGAGACTCCATTTTTGGTTGCAATCTCTTTAAATCCAAATTTTTGAACAGGTTGTTGGCTTAAATTATAGCGAACACCAAATAGACTATCCATTAAAATAGAATTGTTTTGGTATCGAAGATTGAGGTTAGTTCCTTCAGATTTAAATCCTAGTTTGTCCAATGTCGAGCTAGCATCCGTATTTCGTACAGATGAAAATTGAGAAATTCCATTATAACCATACTTCATGCTATCATTGCCCGTTTGTGGATGTAGAATCTCAGTCCGATAATTTGAGTCTGTCTTCTCTCTTACTAAGGATTGGATGGCTTTTAAGTCGCGTTCGTAGGATGATCGAGAAGCAAAGACCCATTCATTCGCAATTCCTTCCATTTGATAATAACTATTTACCGATAATTCAAAAATGGAGAAAAAAAGGATCGAAAGATAGAAAAGTCTAGGCGGTATCTTTTTTAGGATAAATCCTAAACAGACCAAATAGAAAGCAATTAAAAATTCAAAAGTAACAATAAAATTGACAGCATCTAAAAATTTATAGTGACTGCTGTAAAGGACAGTTGCTCCAAATCCTAGAATAAGGAGGAAATTAGCAAGACTAAAACGAATCCAAGTGATCTCCTCTATTCGATTTAGTACTTCTCCTGCCATCAGAATAATCGTCAAAGAAAAGATCCAAGAGTATCGATGAAGAAACATATTTGGCGCGTGCATACCTTGCCAAAGGAGATCTAATAATTGAAAACGAAAACTCAAAATAAGAATGGTCAAGAGTATAAAGTAAGAAAGTTTCACGTGAAACTTGATCGACTTTACAAAGAAAAAGGTGATCGCTAATAGAAGTGGAAATAATCCCACGTAGATCATTGGAATTGATCCATATTTAGTAGTGTCAAAACTTCCAATGAAATTTTTTGCAAATACGTCAAGATACCAACTTTTTTCTGTAAAGATACTGTCAACCTTTGAAAAACTTTCTCCATGAGTGCGTAAATCTAAGAAGGTTGGATATAACATCACAAGGCTTGTTATAACTGATAAAATAGATACAATCACAAAATGAAAGAAGCGTTTTCCAATTCCTTTGATGTCCCATGACAGTTGTGTCAAGTACCATAAAATAAGAAAAATAGACATCATAAACCCAAAATAATAATTTTGGATAAACAAGCTGGTTAAGCTGATAAAGTAGAGAATCTCTCCCTCATTGTAAATGAGTTTTTTGAATCCATAAAGAATTAATGGTGCTAGGATAAAAACATCTAGCCAAGTTTTGATTTCAATTTGGCTGATAGCAAAACTCATAAGAGCAAATGAGGTTGAAAGGGTAAGAACCAGGGATCTAGGAATTTTAGAAAACATTCCATGTAAACTAATATAAGTGCTTAACCCAATAGCTCCAAATTTAAGAAGAGTGATGAGGTAAACAGCATCCGGCATGGATTGTGCATTAAAGAAGTAGACAAGAGGAGAAAAGAAACTTCCTAGATAATAGCTACTGAGTGCATAGAAATTAATACCTAATCCACTTTGAAAACTGTAAAATAGGCTGTCTGTCCCGTGTAAAATATTTCGAAGTGTGGTATCAAAAATGACATACTGATGATAACCATCTCCTAATAAGGGGGATGTATCACTGTTCCAGTAGATTCCTTGTGAGAGGTAAATAAAGAACATCATGATAGCTGGAATCAGGAAAGAAGATACTATAAAAAGGGATGTTTTTAGCTTTGTTTTATTCATATATTTCTACTGAAAGAGCCTGAAATAATGATTTCAGGGCTCTTTATTTTTATGATTGGCTCCAAAGTTCTTTCACTTTTGCTTGAACTTCTTCATTTTCAAGAAACTCATCATAGGTTTCATCAATACGATCGATCACGCCATTTTTTGAAAGAACGATAATATGGTTGGCGAGTGTTTGAATGAATTCGTGGTCATGGCTGGCAAAGATAATCGATTCTTTAAAATTCTTCAATCCATCATTCAAACTTGAAATAGACTCCAAATCCAAGTGATTGGTTGGATCATCCAGTACAAGAACATTTGACTTGAGGAGCATCAATTTAGACAACATGACACGAACTTTTTCTCCCCCTGACAAGACGTTGACAGACTTGTTAACTTCGTCACCTGAAAAGAGCATACGTCCTAAGAAACCACGAAGGAAAGTATTGTCATCTTCTTCTTTACTTGCAAATTGACGAAGCCAATCAAGAATACTTTCACCACCTGCAAAATCCCGACTGTTGTCTTTTGGTAGATAAGACCGACTAGTTGTAACTCCCCACTTGACAGTTCCTTCATATTCAATATCATCCATCAATGCACGGATCAAAGCGGTTGTTTGAATATCGTTCTGTCCGATAAGGGCGGTTTTGTCACCAGGACGTAAGATAAAGCTGATATTGTCAAGGATAGTTTCTCCATCAATCTTGACAGAAAGATTTTCAACTGTCAAGAGATCGTTACCAATTTCTCGTTCTGCCTTAAAGTTGATAAATGGGTACTTCCGACTAGATGGAACAATTTCTTCAAGTTCAATCTTGTCAAGCATTTTTTTACGCGAAGTTGCTTGTTTTGATTTTGAAGCGTTGGCTGAGAAACGTGCGACAAACTCTTGTAATTGTTTAATTTTTTCTTCAGCTTTTGCATTTCTATCTGCTTGTAATTTTGCTGCAAGTTCAGAAGATTCTTTCCAGAAATCATAGTTCCCGACGTAAAGTTTGATTTTTCCAAAGTCGAGATCTGCCATATGGGTGCAGACTTTATTCAAAAAGTGGCGGTCATGGGATACAACGATAACCGTATTTTCAAAATCAATCAGAAAATCTTCTAACCAGGTAATGGATTGAATATCCAATCCATTGGTCGGCTCGTCCAAAAGAAGGACATCTGGTTTACCAAAAAGGGCTTTAGCTAAGAGAACTTTCACTTTATCCCCATTGGCTAACTCGCTCATAGTTTGATAATGAAGGTCTTCTGAAATATTTAGATTTTGAAGCAATTGAGATGCTTCACTTTCTGCTTCCCATCCACCAAGTTCGGCAAATTCACCTTCAAGTTCAGCTGCACGGACACCATCTTCATCAGAGAAATCTTCTTTCATGTAGATAGCATCTTTTTCTTTCATAATGTTGTAGAGCTTTTCATTTCCCATAATGACAACATCGATGACCCGCTCGTCTTCGTAGTCAAAGTGATTTTGACGCAAAACAGACAAACGTTCATCAGGGCCAAGAGAAATATGACCAGTTGTTGGTTCAATATCTCCAGCTAAAATTTTTAAAAAGGTTGACTTTCCAGCACCGTTGGCACCGATGAGACCGTATGTATTTCCTTCTGTAAAGTTGATATTGACATCGTCAAACAATTTTCGATCACTAAAACGTAGTGAGACGTCTGATACTGTAAGCAATGATTTTCTCCTCTTTCTATAATGTCTTCATTTTACTAGAAAATAGGGGAAAATTCAACTTTTTTACTGTCAATTTGTTTTTACAATGATGTAAACGAAATTGACAGTTTAGTAAAGTGTTAATTCCTTACAAACATAGAGGATAGACTAACATTTTCAACTAGAAAGTGCTATAATGATAGGGATAACGATTAAGGAGAAGAGTATGACAAAACCCATCATTTTGACAGGAGATAGACCGACAGGAAAACTCCATATCGGCCACTATGTTGGTTCTTTAAAAAATCGCGTCTTGTTGCAAAATAAAGACGAGTATAATATGTTTGTTTTCCTAGCAGACCAGCAAGCTTTGACAGACCATGCAAAAGATCCAAAAACGATTGTAGAATCTATTGGTAATGTTGCTTTGGATTATCTGGCAGCTGGACTAGATCCTGAAAAAGTTACGATTTTCATTCAAAGTCAGATTCCTGAATTAGCGGAATTAACCATGTATTACATGAATCTAGTATCTTTGGCGCGACTTGAAAGAAACCCAACTGTAAAAACCGAGATTTCTCAAAAAGGTTTTGGTGAGAGTATTCCAACAGGATTTTTGGTATACCCTATTTCACAAGCAGCCGATATCACAGCATTTAAAGCGAATTTTGTTCCAGTAGGAAATGATCAAAAGCCAATGATTGAGCAAACCCGTGAGATTGTTCGTTCCTTTAATCATGCTTACAACACAGATACTTTGGTGGAACCGGAAGGGATTTATCCTGAAAATGAAGCAGCAGGGCGCTTACCTGGTTTAGACGGAAATGCTAAAATGTCTAAATCGTTGAATAATGGCATTTACCTAGCTGATGATGCAGATACTTTAAAGAAAAAAGTGATGAGTATGTATACTGATCCTGATCATATTAAAGTAGAGGATCCAGGAAAAATCGAAGGCAATATGGTGTTTCATTACCTGAATGTATTTGGCCGTCCAGAAGATGCAGCTGAAATTGCAGAAATGAAAGAACATTATCAACGTGGTGGACTTGGTGATGTAAAGACCAAACGATATCTTTTAGAAATTTTAGATCGTGAATTAAGACCGATTCGTGAAAGACGCCTTGAGTTTGCAAAGGATATGGGTGAGGTCTACTCTATTCTTGAAAAAGGAAGTGAGCGCGCTCGAAATGTAGCAGCTCAAACACTAGATGAAGTAAAATCTGCGATGGGAATTACCTATTTTAAAAAATAAAACGACTTCATTAATAGCGAACATTTCTTACTGTTCATTGATAATTTACCAATAAATGATTGACAAATTGCGATAGAATGGTATGATATTAACAATAAAAATTCGAGCCTTGCTCAAATAAAAAGAAAAGAGGATCCAGCTAATGTCTAATTGGGACACAAAGTTTTTAAAAAAAGGGTTTACATTCGATGACGTGCTTTTGATTCCAGCGGAAAGTCACGTATTGCCTAATGATGCAGATTTAAGTACACAATTAGCAAGTAATTTACGCTTGAATATCCCAATCATTACTGCTGCTATGGATACAGTGACTGAAAGTCAAATGGCAATTGCTATGGCACGTGCTGGTGGACTTGGTGTGATCCATAAAAACATGTCAATTGAGCAACAGGCAGATGAAGTACGCAAAGTAAAACGTTCTGAAAATGGGGTTATTATTGATCCGTTCTATTTGACTCCGTCTCATACAATTGCAGAAGCAGATGAGTTGATGGGACGATACCGAATCAGTGGTGTCCCTGTTGTTGAAACACTTGAAAATCGTAAATTAGTTGGTATCCTTACAAACCGGGATTTGCGTTTTATTTCTGATTACAATCAACCCATTTCAAATCATATGACAAGTGAAAATTTGGTGACTGCACCGGTTGGAACTGATTTGGAAACAGCTGAACGCATTCTACAAGAGCATCGTATTGAAAAATTACCATTGGTAGATGAAAATGGTCGTCTTTCTGGCTTGATTACAATCAAAGATATTGAAAAAGTTATTGAGTTCCCAAATGCGGCTAAGGATGAATTTGGTCGTTTGCTTGTGGCTGGTGCCGTAGGGGTTACTTCAGATACTTTTGAACGTGCAGAAGCTCTTTTTGAAGCTGGTGCAGACGCAATTGTCATTGATACTGCTCATGGACATTCTGCGGGTGTTCTTCGTAAGATTGCAGAAATTCGTGCTCACTTCCCAGATCGTACCTTGATTGCAGGAAATATTGCAACTGCTGAAGGTGCTCGTGCATTATTTGATGCAGGGGTAGACGTAGTTAAGGTCGGAATTGGTCCAGGATCAATCTGTACAACTCGTGTTGTTGCAGGGGTTGGTGTTCCTCAAGTGACTGCTATTTATGACGCAGCCGCTGTAGCTCGTGAATATGGAAAAACGATCATTGCTGATGGTGGTATCAAGTATTCAGGAGATATTGTCAAAGCACTCGCAGCTGGTGGAAACGCGGTTATGCTTGGCTCAATGCTTGCAGGTACAGATGAAGCACCAGGTGAAACAGAAATCTTCCAAGGTCGTAAATTTAAAACATACCGTGGTATGGGATCTATTGCAGCAATGAAGAAAGGTTCTAGCGACCGTTACTTCCAAGGATCTGTCAATGAAGCCAATAAATTGGTCCCTGAAGGAATTGAAGGACGCGTTGCTTATAAAGGTTCTGTAGCAGATATGGTCTTCCAAATGATCGGTGGTATCCGTTCAGGTATGGGTTATGTTGGTGCAGCAACCATTCAAGATTTACATGATCATGCACAATTTGTCGAAATGAGCGGTGCCGGATTGAAAGAAAGCCATCCTCATGATGTGCAAATTACAAACGAGGCTCCTAACTACTCGGCACAATAAATTTACACATTTGTAAACAAAAATAACAGCATCTTGACAGTATTGTCAAGATGCTGTTTTGATATGACCGGCTTGAACAGTGAAAATTTTCAACTCTTCAGGTAGTTCTTTTAAATGATCGAGAGTGGTCGTTGTAATAAATGTTTGAATATTATTAGAGATGGTTTCAAGTAGTTGAAGTTGACGATAATTGTCAAGTTCGCTCATGACATCGTCAAGTAGTAAAATCGGCTTTTCTCTTGTGATTTCTTCCATTAATTCAATTTCTGCTAATTTTAGAGAGAGAACAACACTTCGATGCTGGCCTTGACTACCAAAGGTAGCATTCATATTATTGATAAAAAAAGCCAAATCATCCCTGTGAGGCCCAATACTTGTTGTTTTCCTAAAAATATCCTTCTGACGGTTTTTTTCCAACATAGAGAGAAACTGCTCTTCTATATCATTTCCTTCTTCAGAAAAAACAGTTGACTGATATTGAATCGATAGGTCTTCTTTGTTGTCAGAAAGTCGAGTGTGTTTTTCTTTTGCTTTAGCTTCTAATTTTTTAATAAACTCAAGCCGATGATGGATGACGCGACTTCCAAAATTAGCTAGTTGTGAATCTAAGACCTCCAAAAATGTAGCATCAATTTTTTCTGAATTTTTTAGATAACTGTTTCTTTGTTTCAGTACATGGTTGTATTGAGATAAGTCGGATAAATAGAGAGGTTTCATCTGACCTAATTCAATGTCAATAAACTTTCGACGTCCTGCAGGTGATCCTTTGATCAGTTGCAAATCTTCGGGTGCGAAAAGGACAACATTCATATGGCCAATATAGTTCGATAATTTGGCTTGTTTCAAATGATTTACCTTAGTTATCCGACCTTTTGGTGTTAAGGAAATTTCTAATGGAAGGGGACCAGTTTCTCTTTGTAATTGACCAGAAACTTTAAAATCGGTGGATTCAAAATAGATGAGATCTCTATCATTTCGTGTTCGATGACTTCTGGTTAAAGCTAGAAAATAAATTGATTCGAGAATATTGGTCTTTCCTTGAGCATTTTGACCTAGGAAAATATTTAATCCAGGATGAAACTCGACTTCAAGTTCTTGATAATTACGAAAATGTTGAATGGATAACTGTTTTAACCACATTAGGAGATACCAGGAAAGCGAATTGCTTTTTCTTTTTTGTTAGTCTTTTTCGGTTGTTTCTTTTGTTGTTGATTGAGTTGCTTGACAAGTTTAGCAACACGTTCCTTTTCTTCCTTTTCTTTAAGATGCTCTTCTATTTCTTCTTGAGAAGGTTCAAGAATGGTGATAGTCATGTTCAGTTCAGGAATGTCAATTTGATCATTGACACGAAGTTTACGGCCTCTCCGTTGTTCTAATTCACCATTAACAAAGACTTCTTTTTCTTGAAGAAAGGCTTTGATTGCACCACCACTCTGTATAATACCGAGTTCTTTTAAGATTGCTTGTAATGTAATAAAGTCATCAAATAATTTGTAATTCATAGTTCACCTCTTTGCGTGTTATTATACCATATTTTTAGTTTTTCTAGGGTAGAGAATGTTGAGTGATTTGAGGAGTTTTTTCACAGTTTGAATTAGGATTTTAGTGTGATTTCGTGTTATAATGAAAGTTACTATTGAGTAGAACGAGGATGAAAATGGAATTAGTAAAGGGCGTGAATCTTCACTTTCTTCAATCAAAAAAATTTAAAACCAATAAAATTAAGGTCCGTTTTTCATCGCCATTAGATGAAAATACCGTGGCTGCGCGTGTTTTAGTAGCCTGTATGATGGAAACTGCAAATCAAAAATATCCAACTTCACAATTATTCCGTGAAAAATTAGCGAGTCTATACGGGGTAGAATTGTCAACCTCAGTCTCTAAGAGGGGGCGTGTTCATTATGTTGATTTGAATATTTCCTTTGTGCGCGATGACTTTTTGAGTAAGAAAAATGTTCTTACTGATGAGGTTTTGGACATTATAGAAACTATCTTCTTTTCACCTTTGGTAGTAGAAGATCACTTTGACAGTGATACATTTGACGTTGAAAAGAAAAATACGATTTCCGATTTGGAGTCAGAAATTGAAGAGCCTTATTATTATGCACATGGGCAATTGAATCAACTATTTTTTGAAGACGAAACAATCGGGATGTCAAGATTGGGGAAAGTTGATTTAGTGAGACAAGAGACAGCTCAAAGTTCTCTTGAACAGTTTCATCAGATGCTCCAATTAGATAACATTGACTTCTTTTTCATAGGTGACTTTAATGAGGTCGCTATTGTGGATCGAGTGAACCAGTTTGAATTCAAGCCACGTGATAACAATTTGTCTGTCACCTATCAACAACCTTTTACAAATGTTGTAAGAGAAAAGTTAGAGCAAAAACAAAACCAACAATCTATTTTAGAATTAGGTTACCATTTTTCTACCCAGTATGGAGAATCTCTCCATATCCCTCTAGTTGTATTAAATGGGATGCTGGGAGCTTTCTCGCATTCGAGACTTTTTCAAATAATTCGTGAGAAAGAAGGCCTTGCTTATACAATCTCAAGCCATTTTGATATTTTTACAGGCTTCATGAGAGTTTTTGCAGGCATTGATAAGGAATCTCGTACGAAAGTAATGACCTTGATTATGAGACAGTTGAATGATTTAAAACGAGGCAAGTTTACAGAGTCAGAGCTTCAATTGACAAAAGAAATGTTGGTGAATACGACCTTATTAGCACAGGATCGGCAAAACACCTTGATTGAAAGGGAATATTTGAAAACGATCCTAGGAAAGAAAGTCCTTTCTTTAGAAGAGTGGTTAGAGTCCATCGATAAGGTTAGTAGAGAAGAAATTATTGAAGTGGCAAAAACAATTAATTTACAGTCTGTTTATTTTATGGAAGGAAAGTAGTGTAAAGATTGAAAATTAAAGAAAAATATTATGAATCAGTTGGTGAGCAAGTATACTTTACACGCTTGTCAAATGGGTTGACTATTCATTTAATTCCCAAAGAAGATTATTATGAAACCTATGGAATAATCACAACTAAGTTTGGCTCAGTGGATACACGAATTTTAGTGAATGGTGATGAAAGGCAATATCCTGCAGGAATTGCTCATTTCCTAGAACACAAAGTATTTGAAGATGAAAATAGTCAAGATTATTTAAAAAAATTCGTTCATTTAGGATCGGAAAGTAATGCCTTTACAAGCTTTACAAAGACAAGTTATCTTTTCTCAACAACTTCAAGGGTCCCTGAAAATATTCAATTGTTATTGGAGATGGTTTCAAAGGCTTCCTTTACAGAAAAATCTGTATCAAAGGAAAGAGAAATCATTCAACAAGAAATTGGAATGTACCAAGATAGTCCAGACTATCGATTATTTTTTGGTGCTTTAGAAAATTTATATCCTGGAACACCGTTAGCAGATGATATTGCTGGAACCAGGGAGTCTATTTCTGGTATTACAATAGATAATCTCCGTGAAAACTTTGATCTATTCTATCATCCCTCTCAAATGCACTTATTAGTGATCGGAAACTTTGATGTTGATGAAGTATTGCAAGTAGTAAAGAAATATGATCTGACTTCTCCTCGTCCTTCTGTTGAGTTAGAACGTTTTCCTGTAGAAAAAAATGAAGTAAGATTGAATCAATCTTGTAGAATGGAAGTTGCTACTCCTAAGTTGGCAATTGGAATTCGAGGAAATGATATCATTAAGGAAGAGGAAAAATTTCGTTATAAATTGATGTTGAAATTACTGTTTTCGATGATGTTTGGTTGGACTTCGCAACGGTTTCAAAGTTTATATGAAGCTGGGAAGATTGACAACTCATTGACACTTGAAGTCGAGGTTGAGGAATTATTTCATTTCGTTATTTTGACAATGGATACTCAAGAACCGGTGTCCCTATCTCATCAATTTAGGTCAGCAATCAAACAATTTGAGAAGGATCCAGATGTCAATCAGGAACATTTGGATACGATTAAAAGCGAAATGTTTGGTGATTTCTTACAAGGTTTAAATTCGCTTGAGTATAGTGCCACTCAGTTTGAATATTTTTCAGACGGTAGCACTTCTTATGATCTTCCAAAGATTTTACAAGGTATTAGTTTACAAGATATCATCAAATTAGGGCGTCAGTTCATCGACCAGGCTGAGATGGTTGACTATATGATTTTTCAAAAGTAGTAAACAATGTATCAAGAAGGGAAAACATGAAGAAGAGAACGATTGGTCAAGTGTTAAGACTGTCAAGAGTAAATTTACACTTAAGTTTACAGGATGTGTCAAATAAAACAGCCATTGGAATTCCTTATATAGAAGCGTTGGAAAACGATGAGTTTGATCTATTACCGAGTCCCTTTTACGCTCAGATCTATCTTAAAAAGTTAGCATGGGCTTTGGGATTAGATGAGTCCATCCTATTGACAGCTTTTCGTGAAGGAAAAGAATTGTTATTTGATGAAGAAATACTTGTAGATGACGAAGAGCTTCATTCAAGAAAATTAAGACAGAAAGCGAGCTGGTTACCAATCCTGTATTATCTACTAGTGAGTTTTGCCATCCTTGGCTTTGTGATTTATATCGTATATTTTTATGAGTTTACAGCATCTGTAAAATAGATGTAAAGATAGTTTATTTTTTGGAGGAAGTATGAAAAAAGAAAATATTCCTAATGCATTGACATTAATTCGGGTTGTAATGATTCCTATTTTTATTGCTATTTTAAGTTTAAGTCACTCTTACTTAGGACATATTGTAGCGGCAGTTATTTTTGCAATTGCTAGTATTACAGATTATTTAGATGGCTTTCTTGCACGTAAATGGAATGTAGTGAGTAATTTTGGTAAATTTGCCGATCCAATGGCAGATAAATTATTGGTCATGTCAGCCTTTATCATGATGATTGAATTAAAAATGGTTCCTGCTTGGATTGCAGCCGTTATCATTTGTCGTGAGTTAGCTGTTACTGGTTTGCGTCTTCTACTTGTTGAGACAGGTGGTACAGTTCTTGCTGCAGCCATGCCAGGAAAAATTAAAACCTTTAGCCAAATGTTTGCCATTATCTTTTTGCTTTGCCATTGGACACTTCCAGGGCAAGTGTTGCTTTATATTGCATTGATTTTCACAATTTATTCTGGTTACGACTACTTTAAGGGAAGTAGCTATCTCTTTAAAGACACATTTAAATAAATGAAACAGATGATTGAGCTAAAAAATGTATCCTTTCGATACGATAAAACAGTAGAAGAGTATCAAATTGACACGGTTTCGTTTCACGTGAAACAAGGAGAGTGGCTTTCGATTGTTGGACACAATGGTAGTGGGAAATCTACAGTTGTACGCCTGATTGATGGTCTTTTGGAAGCTGAGTCTGGTGAGATTTACATTGATGGAAAAAAACTGACTCGTGAAACTATATGGGAAATCCGTAGTAAAATTGGGATTGTATTTCAGAATCCTGATAACCAATTTGTTGGTGCGACAGTAGAAGATGATGTTGCCTTTGGTTTAGAAAATCAAGGAATTCCACGGGAAGAAATGCTTCAACGAGTGGAGAAGGCTATTGAGCAAGTTGGTATGCTGGAGTTTAAAGATCGCGAACCATCTCGTTTGTCAGGTGGTCAAAAGCAACGGGTGGCCATAGCAGGTATTATCGCCTTGAGACCAACTATTATTATCCTTGATGAAGCAACTAGTATGTTAGATCCAGAAGGCAGAGAGGATCTAATGGCGGTAATGAGAGAACTTCAGAAAAAATTTCAATTAACAATTATCTCCATTACCCATGATTTAACCGAAATTGCCTTAAGTGATCGAACACTGGTGTTTCAAAAAGGAAAACTAGAGTCTTCTATGACGCCGCGGGAATTGTTTTCAAGAAATGACCTTAATGAGATTGGACTAGATAAGCCTTTTAGTAAGCAGGTTCAAGAATCTCTCAGCTCGCATTTTCCGCTAAAACAGGATTATCTAACAGAAAGTGAGTTATTAGACCAACTATGGGAATCTCTTTAAAGAATGTCTATTATACTTATCAAGAGGGAAGTCCTTTTGAAGGGCAGGCGCTTTCTGATATTAGTTTGGAAATAAAAGATGGATCTTATACAGCCATCATCGGGCATACTGGTAGTGGCAAGTCTACTTTGTTGCAATTACTAAATGGTTTACTGCGTCCGACTAAAGGAACGATTCAATTTGAAGATTTTGTTTTAGATAATCATTCTGAGCCAAAAGAAATGAAGTACCTGAGAAAAAAAGTCGGTTTGGTTTTTCAATTTCCAGAAAGTCAGCTATTTGCGGAAACTGTTCTAGCTGATGTAGCCTTTGGACCACAAAATTTTGGGGTACCTAAGGACAAAGCGGAGGAAATAGCCAAAGAAAAATTAGCGATCGTTGGTTTAGAAGAGTCTATCTATGATAAAAGTCCATTTGAACTATCTGGTGGACAAATGAGACGGGTTGCGATCGCGGGTATTTTAGCTATTGAACCAGAGATTTTAGTATTGGACGAGCCAACAGCAGGGCTAGATCCTGCTGGAAGAAAGGAATTGATGGCGCTGTTTGAAACATTACATAAAAATGGGATGACTCTAGTTCTGGTAACTCATACGATGGATGATGTAGCAAATTTTGCTGATACCGTATTTGCTTTAGAAGCGGGAAAACTTGTCCTAAACGGATCCCCAGGGGAAGTGTTTCAACAGGTTGAGTATTTACAAAAACTTCAATTAGGAGTCCCACAAATTACGAATTTTGCTCTTCAATTGAAACGAAGAGGACTTCCTCTGGACAGACTACCAATCAAAATTGAGGAACTAAAGGAGCTGTTACTTCATGAATAATATGATTTTAGGAAGGTATATTCCTGGAAACTCCATTATCCACCAACTAGATCCTCGTGGGAAGTTGCTCTCAATGTTTTTATTCATATTTCTTCTGTTTTGGGCAAATAATATCCAGACAAATGTTCTTCTCTTTGGTTTTATTTTTGTTTTAATGTATCTAACGAGGATTTCGGTTAGTTTTTATATTAAAGGTTTAAAATCAATGATTTTTATCATTGCTTTTACAACCATTTTTCAATTATTTGCGACCTCTCAAGGAACTATTTTGTACCAATGGTGGTTTTTTAAATTAACCGACCAAGGATTGATGCAAGCCGCCATCATATTTTGTAGATTTATTTTAATCATTTTTTATTCGACGATTTTAACCGTGACGACGACACCATTGAGTTTAGCAGATGCTGTTGAAAAGATCCTTACCCCACTAAAAATTATTAAGGTTCCGGCTCATGAGATTGGGTTAATGCTATCTATGAGTTTGCGCTTTGTTCCAACCTTAGTAGATGATACGAATCGAATCATGAATGCGCAAAGGGCACGTGGTGTTGATTTTGGTGAGGGAAATCTATTAAAAAGGATCCGTTCCTTTATTCCGATCCTCATTCCTCTATTTGCTTCTAGTTTTAAACGCGCAGATGCATTAGCAATTGCGATGGAAGCGAGAGGGTACAAAGGCGGTGAGGGACGAACACGCTATCGGACTCTGCAGTGGGGAGTAAAAGATACCCTGGCATTGCTCGTTATTCTGTGCCTCATGTTGATAGTTTTTTATCTAAAAAATGGATAGAGCTAGTTGTATTGGTTCAAAAATAAGGAAAAAGCGCTATACAAAGCGCTTTTTACATTAAATTCACATATTCTTGTAACATTTGTAATATATTCTACAATAAACTGTAACATTTTGTGTGTATGATAGAATTATGTTCGAAAGGAGAATAGAATTCATGAACAGTAAAAAGTTCCAATGGACAGTCACTTCCCTACTTTCAGCAGCATCACTTTTCATTTCAGGTATTGCTACAGTGAATGCTGAAACTTACGAAGTGAAGTCTGGAGATACTCTATCAAAAATTGCACTAGAAAATAACACTTCAGTAGAAAATATTATTGCATCTAACAATCTGACCAATGAAGATTTGATCTATGCAGGACAAATTATTGAGTTAGGTGAGCGTTCAAAATCTATGATTGATAAAGTTGCTCCACAAGAGCAAGCAAAACCTGCTGAAAGTGCACCTACAGCAACTGCAACAGCACAAACTGCTCAAAAACAAACAACTTATGCAGCAAATGCTGCAGTGACTTCTGCACAATCAACAAATGGTGGAATTGTTCTATCAAATGGGAATACTGCTGGAGAACAAGGATCTTATGCAGCTGCTCGTATGGCTGAAATGACTGGTGTACCTGCTTCTACTTGGGAAGCAATTATTGCCCGTGAATCAAATGGTCAAGTAAATGCAGCAAATGCTTCTGGTGCCAGTGGCTTGTTCCAAACAATGCCAGGTTGGGGTTCAACTGCAACAGTTGATGATCAAATCCAGGCTGCATACAATGCATATAGCTCACAAGGTTTGTCAGCTTGGGGTTATTAAAAAAATAGGTTTACAATTTGTAAACCTATTTTTTTAATGTCTCAAGAATGTCAAGTGGAGAGTGACAAATAAAATCTGGTGAGTAAAGAAGTAGCTCATCAAGATCTCCAAATCCCCAAGTGACGGCCATGGTTTTTATGCCAACTGCTTGACCTCCAATGAGGTCAAATTTTGTGTCTCCAATAATCACTGTCTCCTCTTTTGGAAGGTCATTGATTGACAAGGCGTATCGAATGACATCGGCTTTGTGGATACGATCTGAATTTGATCCATAAATTCCTTTAAAGTATTTAGCGATACCTAAATCTTGACACATCTGTAAAGCAACTGGTTCATGTTTTGAAGTGGTTACATAAAGAGGAATGTTTTCGTCATGTAATGCTTTCAAAGCTTCTACTATCTGAGGAAACAGAGTTGATTTGTATTGACCTTTTTCATGATAATACTGGCGATAGATAGTTACGGCTTGATCTACCAAAGTTTCAGGAAGGGTAGCTTCAAAACTAGAAATCAAAGGTGGTCCCATAAAACTACGGATGGTTTTGAGATCGGGTTGAGGAACCTTCAAAGTATCGAATGTATGTTGAAAACTCTCTGTAATTCCCTTGGAACTGTCAACTAATGTTCCGTCTAAGTCAAAAAATAAGGCTTGCATGCTATTCTCCAAATATCTCTTTTTGTAATCTACGTCCGGTTGGTGTTGCTGCCAATCCTCCTTCAGCTGTTTCTCTAAAGGCAGTCGGAAGACTAGATCCAACTTGGTACATGGCGTCAATCACTTCATCAACAGGTATTTTTGATTCAATACCTGCTAAGGCCATATCAGCAGCAATGAAGGCATAGCTGGCTCCCATTGCGTTTCGTTTGACACATGGAACTTCCACGAGTCCTGCTACTGGATCACAAATGAGACCAAGCATGTTTTTGATGACAAAACAGACTGCCTGACTCGCTTGATAAGGAGTTCCCCCAGCAGCTAGTGTCAATGCTGCCGCACTCATAGCTGAAGCAGAACCAACTTCTGCTTGACAACCACCTTCTGCACCTGAAATAGAAGCATTATTTGCGATGACTAAACCAAAAGCTCCAGCTGTCAGTAGAAAATCTAATTGTTGCTGACGGTTTAACCCTAATTTTTGGGTAGCTGCAGTGAGAACTGCGGGGAGGCAGCCAGCAGATCCTGCAGTGGGTGTTGCGCAGACCAGTCCCATCTTAGCATTGTGTTCGTTGACAGCAATAGCATTCTTCGCTGCGGTTAGGACGGTCAAGTCAGATAACGTTTTTCCTGATTTGATATAGCGATCTAATTTTGCGGCATCCCCACCAGTTAACCCACTACGAGAGTGGTTTTCATTTAACCCTAACTTTACAGAATCAATCATCACTTCTAAATTACGGGTCATTAATCGTAGGACTTCTTCTCGTTCACGACCAGTTAGTTCAAATTCAGTTGCAATCATTAACTCTGCGACGTTTCCTTGGTATTGCGTGCTTGCTTGTTCTACGAGGTCTACAATTGAATAAAACATATGAACTCCTTATTTGAAAAAGTTGACATTATGAAGATGAGGAATTTTACGGATATCTTCGATCGCTGCTTCACAACTCCTTGAGTCAACTTCTATAATCATAATCGCTTTTTCTCCAGCTTTTTCCCGTGTTACATTCATTTGTGCAATATTAATATCATAGCGAGAAAGAGCTTCTGTCACATGAGCGATCATTCCGGGGACGTCCTGGTGAACAATGATAATGGTTGGAGTATTCATATTTAGCGAGATAGCAAAGCCATTTAACTCAGTAACCTGTATGTTCCCACCACCAATTGAGATTCCAGTGACAGAAATCGTTTTATGATCATTTTTAACAGTAATAGTCGTTGTGTTTGGGTGAGGAGCATTGCTTTCTTTTTGAATAGACCAAACAATCCGAATGCCTCGTTCATGTGCAATTTTTAGACTATCTGGGATTCTAGGATCATCTGTGTCCATTCCTAAGATGCCCGCTACTAAGGCTAAATCTGTTCCATGACCACGATAGGTTTTGGCGAAGGAATTAAATAATTGGAACTCAACTTCTTTTGGTTCCTCTCCAAAGATAGAAGAAACAATTTTACCAATTCGAACAGCACCTGCAGTGTGACTACTGGATGGGCCGATCATCACAGGTCCAATAATATCAAAAACTGATTGGAATTTTAAAGAGTTCATGCTCTGCTCCTTTGTGATCACTTTACTTCATTATATCAGATATGGCTGATGATTTCTCCTATTTTTCCCGAAATATCTGAGAAATCTTAAAGGGGGCTTAAAGCATTTATATTATCCTGGATTTTTAGTATTTCTAACATCTGACTGAAATATTTGACACATTATTTCAATAAATATGAAATATTTCTTGTGTAGTATAGAGGTATACCAATAAAGGAGTACATAATAATGAATAAAAAACAAATGATGAAACGAATTATTGGACTTAGTTTACTTGCAGGACTTTTCCTTCCAATTGTAGCGAATGCAGATTCTTATACTGTAAAATCAGGTGATACTTTATCAGCTATTGCTAAAGAGAAGAACACAACGGTTGATGCAATTGCTAAGAAAAATAAGATTAGTAACGTGAATCTCATCTCAGTTGGTCAAGTTCTTGAGATTGAAGATGCAAATACAACGCAGAAAACCACGGAGCAAGCTCCTGCTAGTAAAACGGATACTACACAAGCAACAACTACTGTCTCTGCTTCAGATGACTTGAGTGCGGAAGATGCAGCTGCTAAGGAATGGATTGCCCAAAAAGAGTCAAGTGGTAGTTATACAGCACAAAATGGCCAATATTATGGTCGTTACCAATTGACTATCACTTATTTGAATGGTGATTTATCACCTGCAAACCAAGAAAAAGTGGCCAATCAATATGTTATCAACCGTTATGGATCATGGTCAGCAGCTAAAAATTTCTGGTTGGCAAATGGCTGGTATTAAATTCGTTTAAAAAGAGTTCTTGAATAGGACTCTTTTTAAATTTACAGACTTGTAAACCCATCGATCCTGATCAACAAAAAGAATAGTAAGATGCTTGTTTTCTACTATAAAGCGTGTTAAAATGGTAACTGCTCAAAACGACCTTCAATCGTTGAAGCAAACCACGACCTTCAATCGTGAGAAACGAAAAGATGGGAGAAATCTATGAGTGATAACTCGAAAACACGTGTTGTTGTTGGTATGAGTGGTGGTGTGGATTCATCTGTAACAGCTTTATTATTAAAGCAACAGGGTTACGATGTCATCGGCATCTTCATGAAAAACTGGGACGACACAGACGAAAATGGCGTCTGTACAGCTACAGAAGATTACAAAGATGTAGCAGCGGTTGCAGACCAAATTGGCATTCCTTACTATTCTGTCAACTTTGAGAAAGAATACTGGGATCGTGTCTTTGAATATTTCCTTGCCGAATACCGAGCTGGTCGAACACCAAATCCGGATGTCATGTGTAATAAGGAAATCAAATTTAAGGCCTTTTTAGATTATGCTATGACACTCGGTGCAGATTATGTAGCGACAGGGCACTATGCGCGTGTAGCGCGTGATGAAGATGGCATTGTTCATATGTTACGCGGCGTTGACAACGGGAAGGACCAAACTTATTTCTTAAGCCAGCTGTCACAAGAACAACTTCAAAAAACCATGTTCCCATTGGGACATTTGGAAAAGCCAGAGGTTCGTCGTCTAGCTGAAGAAGCTGGATTAGCAACAGCTAAAAAGAAAGACTCAACTGGGATTTGCTTTATCGGAGAAAAGAATTTCAAAGAATTTCTAGGGAACTACCTTCCTGCCCAACCAGGTCGAATGATGACCATCGATGGACGAGATATGGGTGAACATGCTGGTTTGATGTATTACACAATCGGTCAACGGGGTGGACTTGGAATTGGTGGCCAACAAGGTGGAGACAATGCTCCATGGTTTGTAGTTGGGAAAGACCTCAGTCAAAATATTCTTTATGTCGGTCAAGGCTTCTATCATGAAGCATTGATGTCAACAAGTTTACAGGCTAGTCAAGTTCACTTTACACGAGATATGCCAGAAGAGTTTACATTAGAGTGTACAGCTAAGTTCCGCTATCGTCAGCCTGACTCCAAGGTGACTGTACACGTTAAAGGTGACAAGGCAGAAGTGATTTTCGCAGAACCTCAACGAGCCATTACACCAGGACAAGCTGTTGTCTTTTACGACGGTGAAGAGTGTCTAGGCGGTGGCTTGATTGACAATGCTTATCGGGATGGAAAAGTTTGTCAGTATATTTAAATTGACAAATTTTCTCAATTTGCTACAATAATAAAAGCAATAGAAATGATGGTCAAAGCTCATGGATGTTGCAGGCTTTTTTGTCCTGCACTTCTCAGAGTTTTGACTATTTTTGTGTGATTTCGAAAGGAAGTAAAATGAGGCAACAGGATTTTCGGACGAAAATAGGTTCTACTGTTTTTGGCGTGAGAGCGACTGCTTTGATTGTAAAAGATAATCGCTTGTTCGTCATAGAAGATGAGGACGGCTGTTATACAATCGGAGGTGCTATTCAAGTCAATGAAACTACAGAAGATGCTGTAGTTCGGGAAGTCAAAGAGGAACTTGGTGTCACATCTACAGCAGGGCCGTTAGCTTTCGTGGTTGAAAATCACTTTGAACAAGCTGGAATCCACTACCATAACATTGAATTTCATTATTTGGTGGACTTGCTAGAAGATGCACCTTTGGTCATGCAGGAAGATACAAAGCAATTACCTTGCCGTTGGATTGCTTTAGATGATTTACATACTGTTGACCTGAAACCAGCCTTTTTAAAATCGGCCCTACCAGAATGGGACGGAAAATTACGACACATCCATCTTGAAAAATAGGAGAAAAAATGACTTATAATTTTATTGAAGAATACGATATCATTGTAATCGGTGCGGGGCATGCGGGAGTAGAAGCCTCTCTAGCTGCTAGCCGTATGGGTTGTAAGGTCTTACTTGCGACTATTAACATTGAAATGCTGGCTTTTATGCCTTGTAATCCCTCTATCGGTGGTTCTGCTAAGGGGATTGTCGTGCGTGAAGTCGATGCCCTCGGTGGAGAAATGGCGAAAAATATCGACAAGACCTACATCCAAATGAAAATGCTCAATACTGGTAAAGGTCCTGCGGTTCGTGCACTTCGGGCTCAAGCAGATAAAGAACTTTACTCAAAAGAAATGCGGAAAACAGTTGAAAACCAAGAAAACCTTACCCTTCGTCAGACCATGATTGATGAGATTTTGGTGGAAAATGGCAAGGTTGTAGGTGTTCGTACAGCGACTCACCAAGAGTATGGGGCGAAGGCTGTTATTGTCACTACTGGGACAGCTTTACGCGGAGAAATTATCATTGGAGATCTCAAGTATTCATCAGGACCTAATCATAGTCTAGCTTCTATCAATTTGGCCGATAATCTCAAACAGCTAGGATTAGAAATTGGACGTTTCAAAACAGGGACACCACCTCGTGTAAAGGCGTCGTCAATTAATTATGACGAAACGGAAATTCAACCCGGAGATGAAGCTCCAAATCATTTTTCTTATACATCGCGTGATGAAGATTATGTAAAGGATCAAGTTCCTTGTTGGTTGACTTACACGAATGGGCATAGCCATGAAATTATCCAGAATAATTTACACCGGGCACCTATGTTTACAGGGGTTGTAAAGGGAGTAGGTCCTCGCTATTGTCCGTCCATTGAGGATAAAATTGTCCGTTTTGCTGACAAAGAACGTCATCAACTATTCTTAGAACCAGAGGGACGAAACACAGAAGAAGTCTATGTTCAAGGGCTGTCAACAAGTTTACCAGAGGATGTTCAGCGGGATCTCGTCCATTCTATTAAGGGACTTGAGAAGGCTGAAATGATGCGTACGGGTTATGCAATTGAGTATGATATGGTCTTGCCTCATCAATTGCGCGCAACTTTGGAAACCAAGAAAATTTCAGGTCTCTTTACAGCTGGCCAAACCAATGGAACGTCTGGCTATGAGGAGGCTGCTGGTCAAGGGATTATTGCAGGGATCAATGCAGCTCTAAAAATCCAAGGAAAACCGGAACTCATTTTGAAACGCAGTGATGGTTATATTGGGGTCATGATCGATGATTTGGTAACAAAGGGAACGATCGAACCGTATCGTTTGTTAACAAGCCGTGCAGAATACCGTCTGATTTTGCGTCATGATAATGCCGATATGCGCTTGACAGAAATGGGACGAGCAATTGGATTGGTAGATGATGAACGTTGGCAACGTTTCGAAACCAAGAAGTATCAGTTTGAAAACGAGATGAAGCGTTTAGATAGCATTAAGTTAAAGCCTGTAAAGGAAACCAATGAAAAGGTTGCTGCAATGGGCTTTAAACCATTGACAGATGCTGTCACTGCTAAAGAATTCTTGCGACGACCAGAAGTCTCTTACCAAGATGTGGTAGAATTTATCGGTCCTGCAGCTGAAGAACTGGATGATAAAATCATTGAATTGATTGAAACTGAAATTAAATATGAAGGCTATATTTCAAAAGCAATGGACCAAGTCGAAAAAATGAAGCGTATGGAAGAAAAACGAATTCCTGCGAATATTGACTGGGATGATATTGACTCCATCGCAACCGAAGCGCGTCAAAAATTTAAATTAATTAATCCAGAAACGATTGGTCAAGCAAGTCGTATCTCAGGTGTCAATCCAGCGGATATCTCTATTTTAATGGTTTACTTGGAAGGTAAATCTCGGAGTATCTCCAAAAACAAAGCAAACCACTAATAAAATGGGGCTGAGATGATGTTTCAGCCTCAATTTTATGGATTGAAATCTGTTGTTAATATTTACACAGTTGTAAACATTGTTTACAAAGTAGTGAAGCGGAGGAAGAGCTTTTTACGGGTCAATCTTCTCTGTAATATAGAGAGAAACCTCGCTTTTTACCTCTATTTATGGTATAATTCCGAGAAGAGGTTTATGATGAAAAAATTTCGTTTATCGTTCATCCATTATGTGTTAATTGGTTTTATCTCATTTGCAATTTTAGCAATTTTTTTAAGAATCTTTGGCAAAGGCTATGTAACTCTCATTGCAATTTTTATAGTCTTAGCTGTATTGATTGCTTTATTTGAATATCAGTTACAAATTTCAGAGTTAGATGAATTAGAACAAATACAATATGTTAACCATCAGGCAGAAAGCGGATTAGCATCTCTTCTTGATAAAATGCCTGTTGGAGTTATTAAAATTAATGAAGAGTCAAATGAAGTAGAGTGGTTCAACCCTTATGCTGAATTGATTTTTTCAACAGATGATGGGGACTTTGATGTTGAATCATTGAAAAAGTTACTCAATACTTTGTTTGAGGATAAAGGTCATTATGTCACTGTAGCCGATAAGAAATATTCCGTTTACTTTGATCAGACGTCTAGTGTTGTTTACTTTTTTGATGTTTCAAGTGAGTATGAAGCAACTGTGGGATTGGTGACAACTCGTCCCGTTATCGGTATTATTTCTGTTGATAACTATGATGATCTAGAAGATGTCATTTCAGACTCTGATATTAGCAATATCAATAGTTTTATTGCCAACTTTGTAGAAGAGTTTACAGCTCATTACCATATGTTTTACAGACGTGTGGGGATGGATCGTTTCTATTTGTTTACAGACTACACGGTCTTAGAACAGTTGATGGAATCAAAATTTTCAGTCATCGATCAATTCCGTGAAGAAGCTAAAAATCGTGAGCTACCTATTACCTTAAGTATGGGATTCTCTTACGGTGACGGGGAGCATGATGAGATTGGTAAAGTGGCTCTCTTGAACCTAAACCTTGCGGAAGTTCGTGGTGGGGATCAAGCGGTTGTCAAAGAAAATGATGAACAGAAAAACCCTATTTTCTTTGGTGGGGGAACAGCTTCGGCTGTGAAGCGGACTCGGACTCGCACACGCGCTATGATGACAGCTATTTCGGATAAGATTAAATCCGTTGATCAAGTTTTCATTGTTGGGCATAGAAACTTGGATATGGACGCTTTAGGAGCGTCTGTGGGAATGCAGTTTTTCTCTAGCAATATTTTGGCTTCCTCTTATGTGGTCTATGACCCGCATGCAATGGCTAGTGATATTTCAAGAGCAATTGCGAAACTAGAAGAAGAGCAGGTAACGAAAATCCTTCCCCTAGAGGAAGCCATGCAAATGGTGACGGATCGCTCTTTGTTAATTATGGTTGACCATTCTAAGACAGCTTTGACCCTTTCTAAAGAATTTTATCAGAAATTTCAACAGATTATTGTCATTGACCATCACCGTCGGGATGATGATTTCCCTGAAAATGTTCTGATCACCTATATTGAAAGTGGAGCAAGTAGCGCGAGCGAATTGGTTAGTGAACTTATTCAGTTCCAGAAGTCGAAGAAAAATCGGTTGACGAAGATTCAAGCTAGTGTCTTGATGGCTGGGATCATGCTGGATACTAAGAACTTCTCCGCACGTGTTACAAGTCGGACCTTTGATGTGGCGAGTTACCTTCGCTCAAGAGGTAGTGATAGTGTAGCCATCCAGGAGATCTCTGCGATTCAGTTTGATGAGTATCGTGAAGTGAACGAACTGATCTTGACTGGTGAAAAGATTTTGCCACATATCATCGTAGCTTGTGCCAATACGACTAAAGCCTATGATTCAGTAACTATTAGTAAAGCAGCTGATAGTATGCTAGCCATGTCTGAGGTGGAAGCAACCTTTGTCATTGCTTGTAATCAAAGTGGGACTGTCTCTATTTCTGCACGAAGTCGAAGCAAAGTCAATGTACAGCGTATCATGGAACAGCTTGGCGGAGGAGGTCATTTCAATTCGGCAGCTTCTCAAATTGAGGGTCAAGATTTGATGAGTATTCGTCAACAACTGATTGAGACGATTGAAAACGAAGTAACTATTGAAAAGGAGAATGTAGAATGAAAGTTATTTTCTTAGCGGATGTAAAAGGTAAAGGTAAAAAAGGCGAAATTAAAGAAGTGCCTACTGGTTATGCACAAAACTTTTTGATCAAGAAAAATCTTGCGAAAGAAGCCAATGCCCAAGCAATCGGTGAACTTCGTGGAAAGCAAAAGTCAGAAGAAAAAGCGCATGCTGAATTGTTAGCGGAAGCGCAAAAGATTAAAGCGAAATTAGAAGAAGAAGCAACAGTTGTTCAATTCACTGAAAAAATTGGGCCAGATGGCCGTACTTTCGGCTCTATTACCAATAAAAAGATTGCAGAAGAGCTTGAGAAACAATTTGGCATTAAAATTGATAAACGTCATATCCAAGTTTCCTCTCCAATTCGTTCAACAGGTTTGATTGACGTCCCTGTAAAAATTTATCAAGATGTTACAGGTGTGATTAATATTCGTGTAAACGAAGGGTAAACACGATCGATAGAAAGGTTTTTTTATGGCTGAGATAGAGGAATTACGAACACAACCTCAGGATATCCAAGCGGAGCAATCAGTGTTGGGAGCCATCTTTATTGATGAGGGGAAATTGGTCTTTGTTCGTGAATATATCGAGCCGGGCGATTTCTTTAAGTACTCGCACCGTTTGATTTTTAAAGCCATGATCGATCTAGCTGACCGCGGAGATGCGATTGATGCGACGACTGTTCGAAATATTTTAGATAGTCAGGGGGATCTCCAAAATATTGGCGGTCTCTCCTATTTGGTAGAAGTCATTAATTCGGTACCAACTTCAGCTAACGCGGAGTATTACGCGAAGATTGTTGCCGAAAAAGCTGTCTTACGTCGATTGATCTCTCGATTAACGGAAAGTATTAATCAAGCTTATGATGGTGCAAGTCCTTCAGATGAAATCATTGCGGGTGCTGAAAAAGCTCTGATTGATGTTAGTGAAAACGCAAATCGTAGTGGATTTAAAAATATTCGAGACATCTTGAATATAAATTTTGGTAGCTTAGAAGCCCGCTCGCTTCAAACCTCTGATATTACGGGTATTGCGACAGGCTATCGCGATTTGGACCATATGACGACAGGGCTACATGAGGAAGAGTTGATTATTTTAGCGGCTCGTCCTGCAGTAGGGAAAACAGCCTTTGCTCTAAATATTGCTCAAAATATCGGGACAAAGTTGGATAAGACAGTAGCTATTTTCTCATTAGAAATGGGTGCTGAAAGCTTGGTTGACCGGATGTTAGCAGCTGAAGGCTTGATTGAATCCCATTCGATTCGTACAGGTCAATTGACGGATGAAGAGTGGCGAAAATATGCCATTGCTCAAGGGAATTTGGCCAATGCGAGTATTTACATCGATGATACTCCAGGAATTCGGATCACTGAGATTCGTTCGAGAGCAAGAAAATTAGCGCAGGAAACAGGCAATCTCGGTCTTATTCTGATTGACTACCTGCAGCTGATTACAGGGACTGGAAGAGAAAACCGTCAACAGGAAGTTTCAGAAATTTCTCGTCAGTTAAAGATTTTGGCTAAGGAACTAAAAGTTCCCGTTATTGCTTTGAGTCAGCTATCACGTGGTGTGGAACAGCGCCAAGACAAACGTCCTGTTCTTTCTGATATTCGTGAATCTGGATCGATTGAGCAGGATGCGGATATTGTTGCTTTCTTGTACCGTGATGATTATTATGATCGAGCTGGTGAAGAGGAAGAAGATGGAATGCCTAATAATACGGTTGAAGTGATTATTGAGAAAAACCGTTCAGGTGCGCGTGGGACAGTCGAATTAATATTCCAAAAGGAATACAATAAATTCTCAAGTATTTCAAAGAGAGAGGATCAATAAGATGAGTGATGCATTTACAGATGTTGCAAAAATGAAAAAAATTAAAGAAGAGATCAAGGCCCATGAAGGACAAGTGGTTGAAATGACGCTTGAAAATGGACGGAAACGTCAAAAAAATAAATTTGGACGCTTGATTGAGGTCTATCCTTCTTTATTTATTATCGAGTATACGAACGACAATAGCTTACCAGGTGAACCGGCCAATACATACGTGGAGTCTTACACCTATTCAGATATTTTAACAGAGAAGAATTTAATTCGTTATTTGGATTAATTCCTTGCTTTTATCGTCTAAATCAGTTATTATAATAAATACATATGGGAGTCTGTGTACAGTCTGAGAGGAAGTGTAAGCTTCGACCGCACCTGATCTGGGTAATGCTAGCGTAGGAAACAAATGAAATGTATTTTTCGTTATGAGTGACCTTGTGCAATCCGTCTCCTATTTTGGAGGCGTTTTTTATTTGTGAGAAAGGAGGTTACGATGTCTCTTGTAAAAAGATATTCAAAACAATTGATAGGATTTGCAGGTTTTAGCAGTCTTCTTGTCTTATGGCAGTTAGCAGGATTTTTAAATATCCTCCCCAAATTTGTATTACCAACGCCACTTGAAATTGGGAATGCCTTTGTACGAGATCGAGCTCTCCTGATTCATCACAGTTTATCTACCCTTCAAGTGGCCTTGATCGGACTTGTTATAGGGGTTCTTCTTGCTGCTGGATTTGCGATTCTCATGGATAGTTTTCAATGGGTGAATGATCTGGTCTATCCTTTTATGGTTGTTATTCAAACCATTCCGACGATTGCCTTGGCCCCTATCCTGGTTCTTTGGTTTGGTTATGGTATGCTTCCAAAACTGGTTTTGATCATTATTACGGTGGTATTTCCCATCGTAGTCAGTCTGTTAGATGGTTTTCGGCATTGCGATCAAGATATTCTGAGATTGTTTCAGATTATGCAAGCCAATCGCTTTCAGACCTTAGCTCATTATAAAATTCCTGCAGCGCTTCCTTATTTTTTTGCAGGTTTACGTGTGAGCGTTTCCTATGCTTTTATCAGTACGGTAGTTTCAGAATGGTTAGGAGGTTTTGATGGATTGGGGGTCTATATGATCCAATCGAAGAAGTTATTTCAGTATGATACGATGTTTGCGATCATTGTATTGATTTCTGCTATTAGTTTACTCGGTATGTTTCTCGTTGACCAATTAGAACGAACCATTCTAAAATGGAAAAAGGATTGACAAACTTGTAAATGGTGTAAAAATTAAATTGACAAAAATGTAAAAGAGGTATAGCTAATGAAAAAGTCAATAGGTTTATTTTTCTCAATAATATTGGGATTTGTTTTCTTGAGTGCTTGTCAAAATTCTGTCAAGCAATCGTCAAGTGGTTTGAAAAAGATTGATTTTATTCTAGATTGGACCCCGAATACCAATCATACGGGTCTCTATGTAGCAAAGGAAAAAGGGTATTTTAAAGATGCAGGACTGGATGTAGATATAAAACTTCCGCCGGAAGACAGTAGTTCTGATTTGATTATTAATGGGAAAGCTCCATTTGGTATTTATTTCCAAGATTCTATGGCCAAGAAATTGGATAAAGGTGCGGGGATTACCGCTGTTGCAGCTATCGTCGAACACAATACGTCAGGGATTATTTCAAGAAAAGATGCAGCGATCACAAGTCCAAAAGATTTGGTTGGTAAGAAGTATGGTACCTGGAATGATCCGATTGAGTTGGAAATGATCAAATCGATGATGAAAAAAGAGGGGGCTGATTTTAATCAAGTAAAATTGGTTCCAAATAGTGATTCAAATTCCATTACTCCGATTGAAAATAAGGTCTTTGATGCTGCTTGGATTTATCACGGTTGGGATGGAATTTTGGCTGAGCAAAAGGGAATGAAGACCAATTTCTTCTATATGAAAGATTTTGTTCCTGCATTTGACTACTATTCGCCTGTTATTATTGCTAACAATGACTATTTGAAGTCTCATAAAGAGGAAGCAAAGAAATTCATTCAAGCGGTGAAAAAAGGCTACCAATATGCTATAGAGCATCCAGAAGAAGCAGCAGATATCTTGATTAAACAGGCCCCTGCTTTGGCTAACCAGCGTGATTTTGTACTAGCTTCTCAAAAATATCTTTCCAGTCAATATGCTTCAGACAAGGATAAATGGGGGCAGTTTGACTCCAAGCGTTGGAATGCTTTTTATGCTTGGGCAAAAGAGCAAGGATTGGTTTCAAATGACTTAGAAGACAAAGGTTTTACAAATGAATTGGTAGGTGACTGATATTTTAACCGTAAAAGATGTAAGTTTCTCTTTTGGAGATAAAGCAGTTTTAAACAATGTATCACTAGAAGTGCAAAAAGGAGAAATCGTCTCTATTCTAGGTCCAAGTGGGGTAGGGAAATCAACCTTGTTTAATTTAATTGCTGGGATCCTTCCCTTACAAAAGGGCGCTATAGAAGTAGATGATGCCCCGATCTCCTTTGGAAAAGTCAGCTATATGCTACAAAAGGATCTTTTGTTAGAACATAAGACAGTATTGGGAAATATTATTCTTCCCCTTCAATTAAAAAAGATTCCTAAGGAAGAGGCAACATCTACAGCTCTAAAATTGTTAGATGAATTTAAATTGGGAAGTATTGCCAACCTTTATCCCAATGCCCTGAGTGGGGGGATGCGGCAACGGGTGGCGCTATTGAGAACCTATCTTCTGGGTCATTCTGTCTTCCTATTAGATGAAGCTTTTAGTGCCTTAGATGAATTGACAAGGCAGGATCTTTATCACTGGTATCTAGACAGTAAGGAACGTCTTGGTCTCACCACTCTAGTGATCACTCATAGTATCGAAGAAGCTTTGACATTGAGTGACCGGATCTATATCTTAAATCATAATCCCGGTGAAATTATTGCAGATCTTCCTTTAAAATGGGATCCAGCAACGGATAGGGACTGGCAACAATTGCAATATAAAAAACGAATCATAGAATTGTTAGCTGAATTTCATTGAAATTGTTTTGAAGGACTTTACAAAGTTTCTATTCCGTGATAGAATAGAATTTGTGCGAAATGACAGCAGGACAAAATGAAGCTCGTCAACAGGAAGTCAGCTAGAAAAGTAACCTTTGCTGTTTGGGCGAAGGCTTTCTGAACGAATCAGGTTTGTCTAAAACGTTATTTCCTACAAAAATTATTTTTATAGGAGGACATTTCAAATGTCACGTTATACAGGACCATCTTGGAAACAATCTCGCCGTCTTGGCTTGTCACTTACAGGTACAGGTAAAGAATTGGCACGTCGTAACTACGTACCAGGTCAACATGGACCAAACAACCGTTCAAAATTGTCAGAATACGGTTTGCAATTAGCTGAAAAACAAAAACTTCGTTTCTCTTACGGACTTGGTGAAAAACAATTCCGTAACTTGTTCGTACAAGCTACTAAAGTTAAAGAAGGAACTGTCGGTTTCAACTTCATGCTTCTTTTGGAACGTCGTTTGGATAACGTTGTTTACCGTCTTGGACTTGCGACTACTCGTCGTCAAGCTCGTCAATTCGTTAACCACGGTCACATCCTTGTTGACGGAAAACGCGTTGATATCCCTTCATACCGTGTAACTCCAGGTCAAGTGATCTCAGTTCGCGAAAAATCAGCTAAAGTTCCAGCTATCCTTGAAGCTGTTGAAGCTACAGTTGGACGTCCAGCATTCGTATCATTCGATGCTGACAAACTTGAAGGTTCATTGACTCGCCTTCCAGAACGCGATGAAATCAACCCAGAAATCAACGAAGCACTTGTCGTTGAATTCTACAACAAAATGCTTTAATTTTAAGATATACTTTGCAGAAAGCCTACCACAGTGGGCTTTTTGTTTTGTCTTAAAGGGTTGATTTCTGGCTTTGCTCCCCTTTTTGTTTTCTTAAAACCTAAACCTGCTAATAAAAAAACTCCTGATCTAGATCGATCAGGAGAGACTGTTACCGTAACATTTTCATTAAAAATTCAGCCATTTGTTGAGGGCTTTCTTTTTTTCCGCGCGAAACCCACATCTGACAGACTCCGAAGAAGGCATTGGTCAGATAGACAGAACTGTAGACTCTTTCAATATCTGTTAATGATTTATGACTATAGCGCTCTTGCAAACTATCAACCAGAAGAATCTGTAATTTATGTCGTAAGAAGGTCTGTATCTCCTTGGTTCCATTCTCTGTCAGAAGAACCGCGAAGAGTGGCTCCTTGGTTAGAAATTCGAACACTTCTGTAATCGCTTGGCGCTTGTCATCTTGGTGTTTATCAAAGATATATTCAAGCTTGTGAAAGAGTGCTTGTTGGTAGCGCTCGATCATGTCATACTTGTCTCGATAGTGGGTATAAAAGCTAGAGCGACTAATGCCGGATTCTTGTGCTAACTCAACCGTCGTGATTTGGTCGAATGATTCCTTTTCGAGTAGTCGAACCATCGCCTCCTCGATATTTCGTTTTGTTTTTAATCGTTTATTGCTCTCAGTCATCTATTAATCCTTTTTGTACAAAATTATACACGGTGTCTAAAAATAAAGATTTCCTACTTGTGAAAATTTCTAGAAACTGTATAATCTATTATATCAGAAATTTAGACAATGTGTATAAAAAGGAGACAAAAAATATGATGAAAGAATGGAAGGCTATTCTTAAAAAGCCAACATTTATCATTGTCATGATTGGAGTTGCTTTGATTCCAGCTCTATATAATATTATTTTTCTATCTTCCATGTGGGATCCATATGGCCAAGTTTCGGATCTTCCTGTAGCGGTTGTCAATAAGGATCAATCTGCTACATATAATGGACAAAAAATGGAAATTGGAAAAGACATGGTGTCCAATTTGAAGGACAATGACTCACTTGATTTTCATTTTGTAGATGAGAAAACTGCGAAAGATGGTCTCAAAAATGGAGATTATTATATGATTGTAACCCTGCCTGAGGATCTTTCAAAAAAAGCTAGCTCCATCTTAACCAATCATCCGGAACAGATGACCATTGATTACCAAACATCCAGTGGTCATAGTTTTATCGCAGGGAAAATGAGCGACACTGCGATGACAAAAATGAAGCAGTCAGTGGCTGAAAAAGTGACCAATACGTATACAACAGCTTTATTTTCTAAAATGGGATCGCTTAAAACTGGTATGGGGACAGCGGCAGATGGAAGTGCTAAATTAGCAGATGGTGCAAGTAAATTGGAAGATGGTGGTCAAACACTGTCTACTAATTTGAATACATTGGCTCGTTCAAGCTTAGCATTTTCAGATGGTGCGACTACTCTTCGTACAGGTCTAGCAGCCTATACAGATGGTGTTGGTCAATTAGGAAATGGTCTCAATCAAATGGCTGGTCAACTTCCAAACTTGGTATCTGGCGTCAATCAATTAAATAATGGGTTTGGTACTTTTAATACAGGCTTGATGGCTTACGCTACCGGAGTGGATCGATTAGGAAATGGTCTCAATCAAATGGCGAGTCAAACCCCTCAGTTGGCCTCAGGAGTTGGTCAGTTAACTAGTGGTATGGGGACCCTCAATGATGGTCTTGGGAATTATACCAATGGTGTGCGTCAATTGAATTCGGGTCTATCTAACTTTTCAAATGGTTTAGTGACCTATACAAATGGAGTCGCTACATTATCAGAGGGAGCGGGTCAATTAAGTAGTCAATCCGCTACTCTTCGAAATGGGGTTTCACAATTAGAATCAGGTATTCAAACATTATCAAGCCAGCTACAAGCTTCTACAAGTCAATCCGCTCAGATTGATCAATTGGCAGCAGGTTTAAACCAATTAAATGCAGCGATTCAAAATGCTACGGTAGATACCAGTCAACTTTCGTCTGGATTGACGAGTATTGCGAATTCAGCTCAATCAATCCTTGCTTCAGCCCAAGCGGATCGTGCAAATGCCCTTGCAAGTGTGCAAGGGACAGCAGCCTATCAAGCAATGACAGCTGACCAACAAGCGGAAATCAATGCGGCAATCTCATCGAGCCCAAGCTCGAGTGAAACGGCGGCTCAAGGGATCTTGACAACGATTCAAACGATCCAAGGTAGTTTGAATACAGGAAATAGCTTGACACAACTGCAAACGGCAGCCAATCAAGTTTTACCGACAGCTTCTTCTACCTTGACAGACTTGTCAAGTGGCTTGTCTAAGATCCAATCCGCAGTTAGTGGACAATTGTTGCCAGCTAGTCAAACCATCAGTCAAGGGATCAGCGCTTATACAGCTGGTGTCGATAAAATCGCTAATGGAGCAACCCAACTTCAGACGAATAGCAGTACTTTAACAAATGGGGCTAGTCAGTTAGCAGCAGGTGTTGGTCAACTAGATAGTAAATCATCAGAATTACTTGCAGGAAGCAATCAATTGGCTTCTGGTCTAGGTGAGTTAAATGGGAAGATGCCTGCCTTGACATCAGGCATGAATCAACTGGCTTCAGGAGCGACCCAATTAACAGGTAAGTCGGGTGAATTGGTTGCTGGTGCTGGAAAATTAGCTGACGGTGTAGGACAATTGAACAGCAAGACTCCAGAGTTGGCAGGTGGTGTCAATAAACTTGTCACTGGTGTCAATCAGTTGACAGAAAAATCAGGTCAACTAGTTACCGGAGCTGATAAACTAGCCGACGGTGCAAATCAAATCTCAGAAGGATCCAGCAAATTAGCAACGGGTGGCCAAACATTGACAAACGGTTTAGGTGAATTAGCAACAGGAAGCCAAACCTTGAGTCAAGGATTAAACGATGCTAAGGGACAATTGAATGTGGCTACAACTGAAAAAGAAAACGCAAAAACCTTAGCCAATCCTGTTACGACTTCTAAAACAGATCAAGATAATGTCCCTGTAAATGGGGTCGGAATGGCTCCTTATATGATCTCTGTAGCACTCTTTGTTTGTGCCTTGTCAACCAATATGATCTTTGCAAAATTGCCATCCGGTCGTCATCCTGAAAGTCGTTGGGCATGGTTTAAATCTCGCTTTGAGGTCAATGGAACCATTGCGGTGGTTGCAGGAATCTTGGTCTATGGTGCTGTTCACTTGATTGGTTTATCTGCCAATCATGAGATGGCTACCCTCTTCCTTTGTGTGATCGGTAGTCTAGCCTTCATGTCTATCGTGACCGCTTTAACAACATGGCAAAGAAAGGTCGGTGCTTTCCTCTCGTTGATCCTCTTGCTCTTGCAATTGGCTTCTAGTGCAGGAACTTATCCTCTTGCTTTGACAAATGGATTTTTCCAAGCCATTCATCCATTCTTGCCAATGAGCTATACCGTCTCTGGTCTTCGTCAAACGATTTCGATGACAGGAGAAATTGGAAATCAAGTGGTCTTTCTTTTGATGACCATTGCTCTATTTGCGGGACTAGGGATGTGGTTTTACAATCCAAAAAAATATGAAGAGGACTAATCGTCAAGAACTCTCAACTCATTTGGAGTTGAGAGTTTTTTGTTTCATGTGAAACAAAAATTCTCGCTTGTTTAAGCGAGAATATTCATTATTTAAAGAAGACAACATCAGGATTTGGCGTAATATAGAGGAGTTGGTCGTTTTCAAAGACCAGTTGGATGGTGTTGTTTTTATAGGTGTAAATGGTGTAATCTACTCCGAATTTAGAAGCTTGTTTCAGATCAACAGCTCCCAATAAAAAGGCATGAGCTTGTTCTTCTGTAATTTTCCCCTTACGGTAGAGATTTTTAATATTTTCTAGTTCAATATTTTGAAAAGATTCGCTAATATAAGCAGGGTCTGTTATTTGTTTTTCTGGATTTCCAAGGATTTTTTGGACAAGAGCAGTGGTATACCCTTCATAATCCGGCGTTTGTACAAAAATATTGTCGTCATTTCTAGAGTAGGCTATTTTTAAGTTCCCTGTTGCATAAATTTTATCCTTGGGTGCTTCTTGGGCATTTCTAGGGAGCCCTTCGGTTGTGATGATGTCAGAAGTGGTCTCCGTAGTAGTTGAGGGAGAGCTAGAGGAATTACCTGTGCTAGTTGAGCTAGTTGAACGACTCGAGCTACTTTTTTTAGTGGTTTTCTTTTTTGAGCTGGTAGTAGTAGGCACTTGTTTAAAATTGATCTTAAGGTCCGGCACACAGGCTGATAGAAAAAGAAGAGACAGCAAGAGTGTGAACAAAAGAGGTAGTGTCTGTTTTTTCATCATATTCCTTTCAACAAGTTGATTGATTTTCTATTCTATCATAAAAAGAGGAACAAAAAAAGGTCAGGAAGAAATCCTGCCTTTATTTGTTGTTATGGATGTCCGCCTCCAGGTCCACCACCTTGAGGTCCGCCACCGCCGGGAGCACCACCGCCTCCAGGCATGGAATTGACAATTTCTGTTTGTTTTTCACCATTGATATAGATATCTCCACCGGTATAGGTAGCAGTACCATCAAAGTCAAAGCCGGATTGCCCTGTTAAATTGATGGTTCCTCCAGTCACAGTGACATTACCGTTTGAGTCGATTGGATCGGTATCCCCTTGGCCAACTTCAACGTTGAGAGTTCCACCATTCATGGTGAAGAAAATTTCATCTTGGTTGGCATTAGCATTAGCCGCATTGACCCCGTCATCGGTTGCATAGATGGTGATATCTCCACCGTTAATGGTGATCGATTTTCCTTCGAGACCTTCGACAGACTCGGTTACCTGATAGGTTCCGCTATCGATGATCAGATCACCAGAAGCATGGATGCCATCGTCTCCTGCTGTGATGGTCATTTTGTTATCTGAAAGGTACATGGTTCCGACCGAAGTATCTTCATCATTATCTACCTTGACTGCATCTTCATCTGCATCGATGGTCATGGTCGTACCAGTGATATTGAGTTCGTCATTGACGTTGAAGGCATCTCCTACAGCCGTGATCTTATAGGTTCCACCTGTGATGTGGAGAGTGTCATTGGCTTTGATACCGTTGTTCTTCTTGGCGTCAATGTTGAGTGTACCTGAACCATTGATGGTGAGGTCGCCTTTAGAGAAGATCACCGCATCGGCATCTTCATCATTGTTTGAACTTGAATCAGACAAGGTATTGGTCGTGCCATCTGCTAAAGTGAGGTAGACATGCCCTGCTTTCGTAGCAGAAATTGGCGCGTTGGTGTTGGTCATGGTAACGCCTTTCAAGACGATATGAACATCATCTGAGTCACCTGCTTCGACCTTGATTTGAACCCCATCGGATTCACCAGAGATGACATAGGTTCCGGCCTTTGAGATGGTCACAGTTGATCCAGAAACGGCTACGCCATCACCTGATACATTTGCAGACGAACCAGATAGTTTTACAGTAGAGGCTTTGCTTTCATCATAAGAGCTGTCCTTGTCCTTATCTGTAAAATAGTTGGAACTGTTTGTTTTATTTTTTGAAGTAGAAGTAGCGGTTGTTTGTGCAGTATTGCTTTTTGTAGCTGATTGTGATGACGCCTGGGTGCAAGCTGTCAGTAAGGTGAGGGTTGCGGCCCCCGTTAATAAAAATTTCCATTTGTTTGATTTCATGAGCTTTTCCTCTCGTTCAATTGATATGCTCCTAGTCTAAAGTTGCTAGCTGAAAGTTTCCTAAAGTTTTTCTGAAAGGAACCTTAACTTTAGTTTTCTTTAAGTTTGGCTTAATGACCAGTTAAGAAAGTCCTATTAAACTAGAAAGCACGTAAGTCGTATTCATACTTACTGAAGGTTAGAAACAATAGATCCCCCTTAAAGGAGAAGAAACATGAAAAAAACAATTGAGATAAGTTTCAAACGAATCGAAACAAAATATATCGTCGCAAAAGATGACGTGAAGGACTTGATCAAAGACTTAAAAGAATACGTCGTAGAAGATGATTACCCAACTTCAACCATTTCAAACATTTATTTTGATACGGAAAATTTTGATGTCATTCAAGATGCTCTTGCCAAACAACACCGCCGTGAAAAAATTCGGATGCGGACATATATAGAAAAACCTCAAGCAGACAGTCCAGTATTTCTAGAGGTGAAGTCAAAAGATGAAGAAGGAATTGGCCATAAATTCCGTCTAGTCGCCACTTCGCAAGCCATTATCAACTTGATGACAGATGGGAAAGTAGATCATCAGATACAAGATCCAGACTTAGTGCAAGAGATTCAGAGATTGCGCAAACGTTATGGTCATCGATTGGAACCACGGATGTTCATTTACTATGATCGTCTGTCTCTCAAAGAAAAGAAATCCATTCAGGGTTATCCTTATCAGAAGATTCGCGTGACAATCGATCAAAACTTAGTCTTTCGAGACCAGGCTGTTAGCCTTTTTGATGGGAAGAAAGGAGAACCTCTACTAGAGGATGACTTCGTGATCATGGAAATTAAGGCTCCTGGGCAAGAACCTCAATGGTTAAAGGATATTTTAGAGAAGTATGGTTTGGTGAAACAGAAATTTTCAAAATATAGCTGTGCTTATCATAAATCACAAGGCTTGGATTATGCCCCAAGACCAGTTCAAGAAACGGTAGGTGCTGCCTATGTCTAATCTATTTGATTCTATTTTTAATAATGCTACAGCAACAGTGGATCCCTTGCGCTTACTGCTGGCCCTTTTGGTCAGCCTCTTTCTAGGGCTGGCCCTATCTTGGACCTATAAATACCGGACACTTTACACTCGAGAGTTTGTCATTAGTTTGACCTTGCTTCCTTGTATGATGACCTTAGTGATCTTTTTGGTCAATGGAAGTTTGGGAACCTCGATTGCAGTGGCAGGGACCTTTAGTTTGATCCGTTTCCGGTCAGCTACGAGTGGTTCTAGAGAGTTGATTGCGATTTTTCTTGCCATGATTATAGGACTAGCGGCAGGTTCGGGCTATCTTTTATTGGCCATTTTATCAACCCTTTCTTTACTAGGAGTGTGGCTGGTATTAGAGAACAAACAGAGTAAGGCAGACCATCAACGGCGCCGTCATTTGACCATAACTGTCTCAAAACAAGATTCTGTTGCAGAACAAATCAGCCAGTTGTTGGATCAAAGTTGTTCAGAAATTGACTTTATTTCTGTCACAACGGCCCAAGCTGGAGAACAACTGACCTTGAACTATGAGGTAAATATGGAATCGAACATCGATGATTTTGCCCTTGCCAATCTATTGATTAGCAAGATTGAAAATTGTGATGTCGCTCTGACAAAGAAAGCCAAGAAAAGAAAGAATTTATAACTACTATCCTACTTTAGGATAGTTTTTTAGGATTTTAAGAACTTTTTAAGAAAAAGTGGTATACTATTTCTAAAAAATTGAAGGAATCCTTTATGAAAAAGACTGCTATTTTTGAAGATATCATCTCGATTATGAGCCATGATTCATCTACCATCAAGGATCGAAAAGGATGCGACCCCGATCGCTTTCGAGAAAAAATGACAGATGATATGTCGGATGATGCCTTTCTCTATCAAGTTAAGGCTTACCTAGCTAGTTTTGGGGTGATCGGGCATGTTTCCTTTCGAGATAAAAAGGCCAGTCAAAAAGGGTTCCTTTTGAGAATAAATGGACAGAAACTGTATGTTGAGGAAGCTAATGAAGATACGGGTCTTCAAGTAGGAGATCAGATCCTAGCTCTGGATGGAAGTGACTTGGATCAGATAGCTTCTCTTCATAAAGCCTATTTTATCAGCAAGACCCCAGAAAGACATTATAGAGAATGGGCAGATTTGGTCTCTCAGTCAACGAGTGTCACCCTGCTTCGAGAAGGGATAGAAAAGACCATTAAAGTAGTACCCAATCGAGAACCGATCCAGGATCAGATTTTTTGGAAACGATTAGACGATGGGATTCTTTATCTTCGTCTGGATAACTTTATGGATGAAGGATCTTTGGGTCGTTTATACCAAGAGTGTTTACCGACGATGACGGAAGTCAAGTTTCTTATCATTGATGTCCGACGCAACAGTGGAGGGACGGATTCTTTATATTTCCCTCTATTACATCTAGGCTTAGAGAAGGATCAGGGCTATGATTCGCTTGACTGGGATGATGATGGCATGGAAATTCTCTACACAGAGCGCAATGTTGACCTGCGCTTGAAAGACTTTGAGGACTGGATGCAACAGAAAGAAATTAGTCCTGAAACAGTTAAGCTGCTTGAAGAGATGAAAGGGGATTTGCTCCGCCATCGGGGGAAAGGCTATGTACCGTATCAGCAAGAAAGCGAGGAATTCTTCCCAGAGGTTAGAGGAGGCCACTATCCCGAACGGATCTTTGTCTTATCAGACATCTACTGCGCTTCTTCTGGAGATAATTTTGTCCAGATGATGAAGCAATTTAAGAAGGTAACGGTGGTAGGTAGACCAACTCTCGGAATTTTAGACTATTCCAATTGTTGTACCGTTGATTATGGTGATTATCGATTGATGTTTCCTACTTCTCGCTGTCTAAGCCTGGATCAAGGCAAAGGAATGACGGATCAAGGTGTTGAACCGGATATAGAGATTCCTTGGAGTCCTGACCATTTTGAAAGAGATGTGGATCTGGACAAGTGTCTGGAGTTAATTCATCGGGGGAATGTAAAATAAAACAGGATTTCAATCAGAAAAACTGATTAAAGAAAATTTCTTTGGTTAGAAGGGATAAATGTCTGAAATGATAACGTTTTCCAGGGGATTCTCACTATGTTTAAAATTGCTTACTTGGTATAAAAAATGGTAAAATAGAGAGTAATAATCAAAATGAAGAGTGAAGCTTATGAAACATCAAACACTTTATAAATTTATCGGGCAGACGGTCTTGTATTTTGCCATTTTCCTAGCCCTACTTTATTTCTTTAGTTACCTTGGTCAAGGTCAGGGTGGCTTTATCTACAACGAATTTTAGAAAAGGAGACTCCTACCCGTGTCAAACCAACCTATTCACGATATGATCGAGACAATTGAACGTTATGCGCAACTACAACCAGACTATCCGGTCTACAATGTCCTTGGTGAGGAGCATACCTATGGCCAATTGAAGGCTGATTCAGATAGCTTGGCTGCCCACATTGATCAAATGGGACTTCCTGAAAAGTCACCTGTTGTTGTCTTTGGTGGACAAGAATATGAAATGTTAGCAACCTTTGTGGCCTTGACAAAATCTGGCCATGCCTATATCCCAATTGATAGCCACTCTGCCTTGGAGCGCGTGTCTGCCATTGTTGAAGTAGCAGAGCCAAGCTTGATTATTGCCATCAATGAATTTCCATTGGAAAACCCAGCTGCTCCAATCATGTCCTTGGAGCAAGTGCGTGAAGCTTATGCGGCTCAGCATGCCTATGACTTGAAACATCCGGTCAAAGGGGATGATAACTACTACATCATCTTTACCTCAGGGACAACTGGGAAACCAAAAGGGGTGCAAATTTCGCACGATAACTTGCTCAGCTTTACCAACTGGATGATTACGGACAAGGAATTTGCAACGCCAGAGCGTCCGCAAATGTTGGCGCAACCGCCCTATTCCTTTGACTTGTCTGTCATGTACTGGGCACCGACCTTGGCTCTTGGAGGAACGCTTTTTGCTCTTCCATCAGCCATTACTCAAGACTTCAAACAACTCTTTGCGACCATCTTTTCTCTTCCGATTGCTATCTGGACTTCAACACCATCTTTTGCAGATATGGCCATGTTGTCTGAAGATTTCAATGCTGAAAAAATGCCAGGGATCACCCATTTCTACTTTGATGGGGAAGAGTTGACAGTCAAGACTGCTCAGAAATTGCGCGAGCGTTTCCCAAATGCACGCATCATCAATGCCTACGGCCCAACAGAAGCAACTGTAGCTCTTTCGGCTGTAGCCGTAACAGATGAGATGTTAGCTACTTTGAAACGTCTGCCAATTGGTTATACCAAAGAAGATTCTCCAACCTTCATCATTGATGAGGCAGGCAACAAATTGCCAAATGGTGAGCAAGGGGAAATCATCGTGTCTGGACCAGCCGTTTCAAAAGGTTATATGAATAATCCAGAGAAAACAGCAGAAGCCTTCTTCGAATTTGAAGGTCTGCCAGCCTACCATACGGGAGATGTCGGAACCATGACGGATGAAGGACTCCTTCTCTATGGTGGTCGAATGGACTTCCAAATCAAGTTTAACGGTTATCGTATCGAGCTAGAGGATGTCTCTCAAAACTTGAATAAATCGAAGTATATTGACTCAGCAGTCGCAGTACCGCGTTATAATAAAGATCACAAGGTGCAAAATCTCTTGGCCTATGTCATCTTAAAAGAGGGCGTCAAAGAACAATTTGAGCGCGAAATTGATATCACGAAAGCCATTAAGGAAGATTTAGAAAACATCATGATGTCTTATATGATGCCTTCAAAATTCCTTTACCGTGACAGCCTGCCATTAACACCAAACGGGAAAATCGACATCAAAGGGTTGATTAGCGAGGTTAACAACCGATGATCGAGTTTTTGAAACAGCTCCCTCATTTAGAACACTATGGAACACCGATCTATTTTATCTACCTCATTCTAGCTTTTTTGCCGATCTTTGTGGGTCTCTTTTTCAAAAAGCGGTTTCCGGTATATGAAGGACTTGTGAGTCTGATCTTTATCATTTTGATGCTGACAGGTTCGAATCTCAAGCAAATTTATGCCTTACTCTTTTACGTAGTCTGGCAAATCTTGATTGTGTATTCCTACAAATTTTATCGTCAGAAAGCGGACAATAAGTGGATTTTCTATCTTCATTCCTTCTTGTCTGTCTTGCCCTTGATCTTTGTTAAGGTAGAGCCAGCGATCAAGAATGGACACCAATCCTTGTTTGGATTTTTAGGGATTTCTTATTTGACCTTCCGGGCTGTCGGAATGATCATCGAAATGCGAGATGGTGTCTTGAAAGAATTCACACTTTGGGAATTCTTACGTTTTATGCTCTTTATGCCGACCTTCTCAAGTGGGCCGATTGATCGTTTCAAGCGTTTTAATGAGGATTATAAAGCCATTCCTGAGCGCGAAGAATTATTGGATATGTTGGAGCAAGCTGTTAAGTACATTATGTATGGCTTCCTTTATAAATTTATCCTAGCTCATATTTTTGGCCACTTATTGTTAGGTCATGTGCAGACCTATGCTTTGTCTCAAGGTGGATTCTTCAACATCGGAACGCTGGGAGTCATGTATGTTTATGGCTTTGACCTTTTCTTTGACTTTGCAGGGTATTCCATGTTTGCTTTAGCAGCTTCCAATTTGATGGGGATTAAAAGTCCCATCAACTTTGACCGTCCTTTTAAATCACGTGATTTAAAGGAATTCTGGAATCGCTGGCATATGAGTTTATCTTTCTGGTTCCGTGATTTTGTCTTTATGCGTCTCGTAATGGTGCTGATGCGCAATAAAGTGTTCAAGAGCCGGATTACCACCTCAAATGTTGCCTACATTATTAATATGTTGGTCATGGGCTTCTGGCATGGAGTGACCTGGTACTATATCGCTTATGGGCTCTTCCATGGGCTTGGAATGGTTATCAATGATGCTTGGATTCGCAAGAAAAAGACCATCAATAAAGAAAGAAAAGCAAAAGGATTGGATCCGATACCGGACAATCGTTGGACCAAGGCTTTGGGGATCTTTATCACCTTTAATACAGTGATGCTGTCCTTCCTGATCTTCTCAGGATTCTTGGATCAGCAATGGTTCCCAAAAGTGAAATAAAAGGAGAATAAAAAATGGATGTAAAATCACAAGTAATTGAAATTATTGACGAATTGTTTATGGAAGATGTCTCAGACATGATGGATGAGGATCTCTTTGATGCGGGTGTTCTTGATAGTATGGGAACAGTCGAATTGATTGTGGAATTGGAAAGTCGCTTTGGCATCCGTGTTCCTGTATCAGAATTTGGACGCGATGATTGGAACACTGCCAACAAGATCGTAGAAGGTGTAACGGAGCTTCAGAATGCTTAAGCGTTTATGGCTGATTTTAGGGCCCGTATTTTGCGCGCTCCTCATGGTAGCAGCTTTATTATTCTTTTATCCAATCAATCATAAGCACAACTATACTGAAGAGAAAAAAGCTGCGGTTAGTCTGAATGCAGAAGGCTTCAAGAGTCGTACAAAGAAGCAAGAAGCACTTTCGGATCCACAGCATCGCTTTGTTCCTTATTTCGGCTCAAGTGAATGGTTGCGTTTTGATGTGGTGCATCCAGCAGTTTTGGCTGAAAAATATGACCGCAATTACAGACCCTACTTTTTAGGAGAACGTGGTGCGGCTTCTTTGAACCAGTATTTTGGAATGCAACAGATTTTGCCAGAACTCAAGGACAATACAGCTGTTTATGTGGTTTCTCCGCAATGGTTTACCAAAAAGGGATACGATTCCTCTGCCTTTCAACAATTCTTTAATAGCGATCAGTTGAATAGCTTTATTGCCAATCACCAACAGGATGCTGCATCCCAGTATGCTGCAAAGCGTCTGTTACAACAGTATCCAAATGTCGCCTTTCAAAGTGTTGTAACAAAAATTTCTCAAGGAAAGAAAATTTCCAGATTTGATCAGTCTTTGAACCAGTTTGTTTCCCACCTTGTCCAGCGCGAAGATGCTTTGTTTAGTAATCTTGCAACGCGTACAAACGGGAATTACGATAAGAAGGTCAAAAAACGTCTACAAGATTTACCAGATCAATTCTCATATGAGAAATTGGAAGAAATTGCAACGGCTGAAGCAAAAGTCAAAACCAATAACAACGACCTTGGAATCAGCAATCATTTTTACAATACTCGTTTAAAAATGAAGTTGAAGAAACTAAAAGGTTTCCAAAAAAACGAATCCTATGTTCAATCTCCTGAGTACAATGACTTGCAGTTGGTTCTAGACCAGTTTGCTAAATCTCGGACCAATGTTATCTTTGTCATTCCTCCAGTTAATGCCAAATGGATGAAATACACAGGCTTGAGCCAAGAAAAGTATGAACAGGCTGTTCAAAAGATTCGTTACCAATTGGAAAGTCAAGGATTCACCAATATTGCAGACTTTTCTAAAGATGGTGATCAGCCTTACTTTATGGAAGATACGATTCATATGGGATGGAATGGTTGGCTAGCCTTTGATAAAGCGGTCAATCCCTTTGTCACAAAGGCTGAAAAAGCACCAACTTACCATCTAAATGATCGCTTCTTCAGCAAAGACTGGGCCCAATATAAAGGGACACCAGACGAATTTAAATAATGCTTGATCAAAGGGGGCAGGATCAAATCCTGGCTCCTTGATTTGTGAGGAAAGTGACGAGAAAGTCACAAATAAGCAAGAGAGTTATCCACAGGCTGTGGGAAACTTGCTTGTAAATGGATGAAAGCAAGTCCTGATGCTTCTGACGCTTCCTCTTTTGAGGGGGCAAAAAGTGAAAGTTATCCACATTTTTGTGGATAAGTGATAAAAAACAGTGGATAAGTCAGCTGGTTTGTGAAAAGGAGAATAGTGTGAAAAAAATTTGGTTTTACGCAATCGTTCAGGGAATTGTGATCTTTTTTATTGTGGGTGGCATGACCTATGTGCTTAGGGGAGATTTCTTTTTCCGCTACCTATCCCCTATTTTTGGACTAGCAGCAGCTGTCTTGCGATTTGGGACGGCGACTTTAATGAAGGTGCTAGCACCCACTCTCTACGATGATCCCAAAAAGAAAGAAGAGAGCCACGATAATTAAAGAAGTTGGTGACTGAAAAAGTTGAGCTAAAGGCCACTTTCTGCTGGTCTTTATGGTAAAATAGAAGGAAGAATATTAGTTTGGAGATTAATTAGAAATGAAACGTTCAATGTATGCTGGACGTGTTCGTGAAGAACACATTGGAACTCGTATTACCTTGAAAGGATGGGTTAGCCGTCGTCGTGACTTGGGTGGTTTGATCTTTATCGATCTACGCGACCGCGAAGGGATCATGCAATTGGTGATCAATCCAGAAACAGTTAGTACAGAAGTGATGGCTACAGCCGAAAGCATCCGTAGTGAATATGTTGTAGAAGTGACAGGTCTTGTAGAAGCTCGTGAACAAGCTAATCCAAACTTGCCTACAGGAGCAGTAGAACTCAAGGTAGAAACTATTACGGTTCTCAATACCGCAAAAACAACACCATTTGAAATCAAGGACGGTATTGAAGCCAATGATGATACTCGTCTTCGTTACCGCTACTTAGACCTTCGTCGTCCTGAGATGTTGGAAAACCTCAAACTTCGTGCAAAAGTAACCCATTCAATCCGCAATTACTTGGATGAATTAGAATTTATTGATGTGGAAACACCGTTTCTTTCTAAGTCAACTCCAGAAGGAGCGCGTGACTATTTGGTTCCTTCCCGTGTCAATAAGGGGCATTTCTATGCCCTTCCACAAAGTCCTCAGATTACAAAACAATTGTTGATGAATGCTGGATTTGACCGCTATTATCAAATCGTGAAGTGTTTCCGGGATGAGGATTTACGGGGAGACCGTCAACCTGAATTTACACAGGTCGACTTGGAAACCTCTTTCTTGAGTGATCAAGAAATCCAAGATATCACAGAAGGCTTGATTGCACGTGTCATGAAAGAAACCAAGGGAATTGAGGTAACACTCCCATTCCCACGGATGAATTATGATGATGCCATGGCCTTGTATGGTTCAGATAAACCAGATACACGTTTTGAAATGTTGCTTCAAGACTTGACAGAGCTTGTCAAGGGTGTAGACTTCAAAGTCTTTTCAGAAGCTCCAGCAGTTAAGGCGATCGTTGTCAAAGGTGCAGCGGATCATTACTCTCGTAAAGACATCGATAAATTGACAGAAGTTGCGAAGCAATACGGTGCAAAAGGTCTTGCTTGGGTGAAATATGCTGAGGGTACTTTGAACGGTCCTGTTGCGAAGTTCTTGACAGACTTGACAAGTGACTTGACAGCTGCTTTACAGTTAGAAGACAAAGATCTAGTTCTCTTTGTAGCAGATACTCTTGAAGTAGCCAATGCCACGCTTGGTGCTTTGCGTGTTCGTCTTGCGAAAGAGCTTGACTTGATTGACAACAATCAATACAACTTCCTTTGGGTAGTGGATTGGCCAATGTTTGAATGGTCTGAAGAAGAAGGCCGTTATATGTCTGCTCACCATCCATTTACACTCCCACAAGCTGAAACAGAGCATGAATTGGAAGGAGATCTTTCAAAAGTTCGAGCAATTGCCTATGATATCGTCTTAAATGGCTATGAATTAGGTGGAGGAAGCCTACGGATTAATCATAAAGATTTACAAGAACGGATGTTTAAGGCACTTGGATTTACAAAAGAAGCTGCCAATGAACAATTTGGTTTCTTGTTGGAAGCAATGGATTATGGTTTCCCACCACATGGAGGATTGGCGATTGGTTTGGACCGCTTCGTGATGCTTCTTGCAGGTGAAGATAATATTCGGGAAGTCATTGCCTTTCCTAAGAATAACAAGGCGACAGATCCAATGACACAAGCTCCTTCTGTCGTTTCTAAAAAGCAATTGGATGAGTTAAATCTTCAAGTAGAAGTAGCAGAGCAAGAATAGGACAAGAGAGAAAAGGGAGAGTCTAGGAATCAGTTGCTCTAAGATTTTCCTTTTCTTCTAATCGATGGATTGAAAATGAAAAAAATTCGCTTTCATAAGCTATTTCGCTATCATGTGCGGCGACTAGCTTATAACATTAAATTATTGCGCGTGCTGAAGAGCATCTCCCGTGAGAAATACGATGAAAAAGTGTCAGCTTCCTTGCTGTATGGTTTTCTATCAGCGATTGCCGTCAACTTCTTCTTTCAACCAGGACATGTATACTCCAGCGGTGCAACAGGTCTAGCTCAGATTTTATCTGTTCTGAGCCAACGCTTTATTGGCTTTACGATTCCCGTTTCCTTAACCTTTTATGCCATCAATATCCCTTTGATGATTGTGGCTTGGTATCAAATTGGCCATAAATTTACCATCTTTACCTTTATTACGGTTTCGATGAGTTCCCTCTTTATTCAGTTCGTGCCAGTGATTACGTTGACCAACGATCCGATCATGAATGCTCTATTTGGTGGGGTTGTCATGGGAACAGGGATTGGTTTTGCTCTTCGGAACAACATTTCCAGTGGAGGAACGGATATTGTTAGTTTGACGATTCGAAAACGGACAGGAAAGAATGTCGGCAGTATCTCCTTTTTGGTCAATGGGACCATCATGTTGATTGCTGGTCTGACCTTTGGTTGGAAGTATGCTCTTTACTCTATGATTACCATCTTCGTATCGAGTCGAGTAACGGATGCTGTCTTTACCAAGCAAAAACGGATGCAGGCAATGATCGTAACGAGCCAGCCGGATGCCATTATTGAAAAGATTCATAAAAAATTGCATCGTGGAGCAACCATTATCCACAATGCAGAAGGAACCTATAACCATCAGGAAAAAGCGGTTCTGCTGACAGTTATTACGCGTGCAGAGTTTAATGAATTCAAATATATAATGAAAAAAGCTGATCCTCAGGCTTTTATCACCATTTCAGAAAACGTTCATATCATCGGACGCTTTGTAGAAACAGAAGAATAAAAATAAGGTCACCACAATGTGGTGACCTTTATTTTGTTGATTCAGTTTCGTGGAGAAGGAGCCAACTATGAGCAAGAATAGAAAGTTCCTTTCCTTTAGGAATAGGCGCTTGGAGGTTGGCATGAGGATAGGCAAATAGCAGCTGACTATCGCTCGGATGCTGATAGGTCTGTTCTTGATCACCGAAATTGACAAGAATCGTTATTTTTTCACGATCTTTCTCAATCGTGTAGATCAAATGATGATCAGATAACCATTTGACATCACAGTAGTCGCGAATCTCTTGCCCTTTTTTCAAACGAAGGAGTGGCTGTGATTTCCGATAAGCAATCAATTCTTCAAGAAAAGCAATTTCTTCTTGGCATTTTGAAAGGGATGACCAGTCCAATTGGTTGAGACTATCTGGCAAGTTATAGGTGTTGTCTTCGAGCCCTTTTGTGCGATAAAATTCTTGACCAGCATGGATAAACGGCACTCCTTGAGCTAGTAACACTAAATGAAGAGCTAATCGTGAGAGAGCTTTTCGATCTTCTAGACGAATCCCTTCCTTTTCAAGTTGGAAATAATCAAAAACAGTTGCATTGTCATGGCATTCGACGTACTGAATGGCTTGTTGAGGTTGGGTGAAATGAGCAGGCCCTAGCTTCCCGACATTCGCCGTTAGAATATTCGCAAAATCATTTGCGGGATGTTGACTCTCACGACGGTGACCGGCTACAAGTGTTCTCTTGATCGTATCCCGGAAGTTATCACTGAAAAAGCCAAAGGCTGGTAATCGTTTCGCGTTATACTGGTGAGCGAGCTGATCTTCAGAGAGGCCGGTATCCATCTTCCACCCTTCCCCATAGAGATAGATGTTAGGATAGATTTCACGGAGTTCTTCTGCAATCTCTGTCATGGTTTGAATGTCTAGGATTCCCATCAAGTCAAAGCGAAAACCATCAAAGCCGTAGAGGGAAACCCATTGTTTGAGAGATTGCTTGATATAGTGTCTCACCATGGAGCGTTCACTTGCGACATCATTCCCACAGAAGGTTCCATTGGTCCGCCCTCCTTCTGCATTATAGCGGTAGAAATAACCGGGTACGATTTGTTCAAATGCATACTCATCGGCCTGGTAGACGTGATTGTAGACCACATCCATGATAACACTAAGATTAGATTGGTGATAGGTTGCAATAGCATCTTGGAGTTCCCAAATCCGTGCATAAGGATCGTTGGGGTCACTGGCATAACTACCTTCTGGAACATTGTATTGGACAGGATCATAACCCCAGTTGTAGGCTTTCCATTGATTCTCTTCATCAACACTACCGAAATCATAGACAGGAAGTAACTGTACATGGGTAATGCCAAGTTTTTGAAGGTAATCAAATCCAAGGATCTGACCATTGAGTTGAGGCGATTCTGTCAACCCTTTAAACTTACCAGGGTGTTTAAAGCCGGCCTCTTTTTGGACAGAGAAGTCCCGAACGCTCATCTCGTAGATGATTGCTTCTGTCGGGTCTAATTGACGAGCAGCACGTGTGATAGGACGTGTAATCTTCTTCCGGTCGATGACCAAGCTGTCTCCAGAGTTGGCCAAAGAGGATAGAGCATAGGGATCGTGAATCCGACGTTCTAGGCCATTGACACGAAATTCATAGTGGTAGGCAGCTCCTTCCCAATCCCCTTTGAGCACGAGTTTCCAGACACCGTTTTCTGTACGTGTCATCGGATAGATCTGATCTTCGATATGGAGACTCACATCTTGCGAAATCGGTGCCCAGAATTTAAATTGCGTCTGATGTGGTGTGTAGAAACTTCCTAGATCCTCTCCACTATAGGTGAAGGTTTGATCAAAAATGGGTTTGCGAACGATGTTTCGATAGTGGAGTATAGAAGAATTTCCAGTAGCATCGTAGATGGTGTACTCTTCTCCGAGTTCAAGTGGAATAGGGCTTAAGAAATAGTCTCCTGTGTCAGTCGCTGCACTTGACGTTTTGACAGGGATTAAGGCAAGATGACCTTGGTTCGTTTTCAAATAAAAAGGAAGGATATGCTCCTCTCCCTTTTGGATACGAATGAGGTCTTGGTCATCTAAATAAGCAGTAAATGTAGACATAAAGACTCCTAAAGTTTCGTAATGGTATGGTCAATCAATTGACGGTAGCAGACGGTTTTTCCTTCTTTGTGATCTTTGATGATTTGAAGGATGGTCCGGACAGATTCACGCCCGAGTTCCACCGCATTGATGTCAATATAGGCTTCAATATCGAGTCGTGGCTTGATCGAATCAAAGGAAATAATCGGGATTGTCAGCTGGTGTTCTAATAGGTATTGGCGCACCCCTTCAGCAACGAGAATATCGGTCGTCATAATCGCATCTAGTTCTGTTAATGGTAGACTCTCCATCATTTGATAAGAATTATCTTCTAACATAAACCCAAATGAAAAATGAACGAGTTTTTCATCGAGAGGAATCCCTGCTTTTTGGAGGGCTTCTTTATAACCTTGGTAGCGGTCTTGAGACACAAACAGCTCTTTGTTTCCCCCGATAAAAGCAATTTTTCGGTAGTTTTGTTGAATAAAATAATCTGTTGCATCAAATGCAGCCTCGATATTGTCATTATCGACTAGCGAAACAAAAGGAGAGACCGCCTTTCCAAGGATGAGGAAGGGAAACTTGTCCTTCAGTGCAAATTCAACGAGGGGGTCGTTCGGGTTGGAATAAAGGAAGATTAAACCATCCACACGGTTTCCGTAGATGAGTTGCTTGAGGTTGTCGAGCTGCCGTTCTTCGTTTTGACCTGTACAGATTTGGATGGCATAGTCATTGTCTGAAGCAATCTGGGTAATTCCTCGTAAAACAGTTGGGAAGAAAGGATTCTGGTAGAAGACGTCACTGTCGATTGGTAGGACCAAAGCAATGACTTGACTAGATTGGCTGACAAGGCTGCGAGCATTAAGATTGGGATGGTAGTCCAATTCGACCATGGCCTCACGGACACGTTTTTTTGTTTCATCACTAATCGTGGATTTGTTTTGGATGACGCGAGTGACAGTAGAAGGCGCGACGCCAGCGAGTTTCGCAACATCTTTGATGGTAACACGCATGAGAAAACCTCCTAGCGGTGATAGTCTGGATCACGAAAGTGGGTCTTATAAAATACCATGGCAAGATAGAGTACAAATAAGACATTTTGGATCATGATCATCGTAGTAAATACTTGATGGAATAGTAAACTGATGAGGACACTTAGTAAAATAGGGAGCCCCAGGCAATTCAGAATACAATTGAAACATTCCTTGAAAGTTTGTAGTGAAAAGAGTCGAGATTTTCGTGTCAAGTAGAGGAAGAAAGATGCCCCTACGATGAGAATCAAATAATTGACTGTCGATAAGAAGCCGGAGAAAATCACGAGAAAGAGACTGACAGGGAGTCGATTTTCACGGAACCAATCGCTAGAGATAGCTTGAGTGAAGCTTTTTTTATCCCGGAGGCTCTCCTGATTGATAGCCTGGTATGAGACGGTAGCGAGTTCTTTATTTTCTTTTGAGATAATCAATTGTTTGCGATCAAAATGGAGTGTTAACTCCTTGCCTTCACTAGCCTTTGCCTCTTGGCCTAAGATAACCTGTCCTTTTGAAGTCTTGTGTACAGGGTTAGTCCCTGTATAGGTGAGCTCTTGGTCTTTGATCACGAAGTGTTCTTGGATATCTTTCATAACGTCTGTTGATAAAGGATCAAACACATCGCTGACAAAGGTTGTCAAAGGATAGGTTTTGAGTTGAGCATTTTGCAGAGCCACAGGTAATAGTGTGATAGAGATTAGAAAGAAAGAAGTAAAAATCATTTGGAACCAGCTCAGTTTTTTGCGGTTTGCAAAAGAAGAGCGAAAATTGAAGATACTTGCGAAATAATTAAAAGGATAGGGCATAAGATGACCTTTCTAAACATAAGAGTATCAGAAATGCAAAGAGAAATCTCTTTGATTGATTTTATTCTTAACGAAGGGTAGTAAAGCATCCACCATACTACCCTTAACTTAAAAATAAAATGTGCTTGAAATAAGATTCTATTTTATCCTTTATCTCCACCAGCTGTCAAGCCTGAAACAAAGTTCTTTTGTAGGAAGAAGAATAAGATACAGATTGGAACCGCGATCAAAATAGCACCGGCTGCAAAGAAGGCGATTTTTTGATTTTTTTGGTCACTGATAAAGGTTTGAAGACCAACGGCTACCGTAAAGTTCACTTCGTCACGAAGCAAGAATTTAGACAAGATATAGTCTCCGAAAGGCCCCATGAAAGCCCAAAGTGCTTGAACGGCAATCATTGGACGAACAAGAGGAAGGACGATTTGCCAGAAGCGACGGAAGTGTCCAGCTCCATCCAATTTCGCAGATTCATCGAGGGAAATTGGAACAGTATCGAAGTATCCCTTCATCAACCAGGCATTCATTGGAATACCACCACCAACATAAAGGAAGATCAAGAACCAAGGTTGGTTCAAGGCATTCAGCATCAAAGCCATAACGAAGAAGGCTGTGAGGGCTGCCATGGTTGGGACCATTTGAATAATCAAGAAGAAGACCAAACTTTGTTTACGCGCCAAGAAATTGTAACGGCTGTATGCGTAACCTGCGAAGGTAACGATACTTGTTTGTACAATCATGGTGATAATGGCGATAACCAAGGTGTTCATATACCAAGTGCCATAATGAGTTTCAGAGAAAAGTTTTGAGAAGTTATCAAAACTAAGATTGCCACTAAAATCAAGTGTAAAGGCACTGACATTCCCTGATTTGAAGGCTGATAGAACCGTAATCAACAATGGATAAATGATAACGATTGAAAGAACCACCATGTACAGGTAAGTCAAGAAATGATTGAGGCGGCGTTTAAATTGAACTGAATTTTTCATTTTATACATCCTCCATATCAAATGCATGTAGTTTCTTGAAGGCAATCATAGAGATTGAGATCACAATCACAGAGATAATCAAGGTTACCGCTGCGGCCATTGAATATTGAGGAGAAGAATTGGTTGTCAACTTGTAGATCCATGAGATCAAGATATCTGTAGATCCGGCGTTTCCTCCGACAGAACCAGGTCCCCCATCGTTAAACAAGTAAATGATGGAGAAGTTATTAAAGTTGAAAGTATATTGACTGATCAAAGTTGGAGCTGCAACAGCCATAATCATTGGGAAAGTGATGCTGCGGAATTTTTGCCAACCGTTGGCACCATCAATATAAGCAGCTTCGTAAAGATCGTTTGGAATAGATTGAAGAATCCCTAAAGTCAAGACGTAAATGTAAGGGAAGCCGAGCCAACCTTGCATCATAATCAAAGCAATTTTTGTCCAAGTAGGATCTGTTTTCCAAGGAATCAAAATGCCATCTAAGAATGGGAAGATCTTCGCAAACAATGGGATAACTTGTGCATTGATGGCACCGACACTATCGTTAAACATATTTGAGAAAGTTAAGATAGTGATGAAGGCTGGAACAGCCCATGGGAGCAAGAAGATAACCCCAAAGATTCGTTTTCCTTTTACGAATGGTTGGTTTGCAACAATAGCGGTCAAGATACCGAGTACGATTTGAAGAGTAGAAGCTGCGAGTGCCCAAATCAAGGTCCAGCCAAGAACAGATGTAAAGGCTGAGCGGAAGGTGCTCAAGGTCCACATATTAGTGAAGTTTTGGAACCCGATCCAATCCAACAAGGTTGTTGGAGCGGTATGTTTGAAGTCGTAGTTGGTAAAGGCGATCATCAAAGTTACTAAAACTGGGAAGATAATCGCAAATGTCATAGCAATGTATGAAGGAATGATCAATAAATATGGGAAGCCATTTTCATAGATGGCTTGAACCATTTCTTTTCCAGTTTTTGGAACAGCAATGCCATTGTTGATACGTTTTGCAACGGTTCCAGCATCCTTAATATTTAAGGCATAAAATAGGAAGTAAACAATGGTAATGATCAAGTGGAAGGCGCCACGAATCAAGATAAAGAGAGAATTATCTTGTCCACGGACGGTTCCAAGTGTAACCAATTTCGCTAATTCTCCAGCTCCAATTCCTAGGAAATAGGCGAGAAAGAGAATGGTTACGGCAAGAAAAATATAGCCTTTGGTTTTTTGTTTGTTATAAATTTGCCCAAGACCCGGGATCAAAGAGAGCCACATAGCCTTTTTAGGGTTTTGTTCTGTAGTCATTCAAATCTCCTTATAATGTCCTTGCTAGAGAGCAAGAAGACAAGTCAGACAGTAAGTTGTGCTTGAAAATTGAACATAAGAGGTTGGGACTTTGTCTCCAACCTCTTACTCACACCTAAAAACTGTCTTATTTGCTACCGAATTTTTGTTCGATGGTTTCTTTAATCAATTTCACTGCATCGTCAGCAGATGCTTTTGCAGATTTTTTACCACTTACAGCATCGAAAAGCATAGTAGCAGCTGGATCCCAAACAGCACTCATTTCTGAGATATTTGGCATTGGTTGAGCATTCTTGAATTGATCAACAACGGCAGTTGTCAATTCATCGTTTTTGCTAACCGCATATTTACGAGCTTCTGTGTTGGCAGGAACTTCATTGGTCTTGTCAAACAAAGCTTTTTGTTGGTCAGTACTTGTCAAGAAGTCAATGAATTTTTGAGCGCCATCAAGGTTTTTCGCACCTGCAGGGATAACCCAAGCTTTACCACCACCAAAGGCAGAGTATTGTTTTCCGTTTGGAAGAGTTGGAATCGTTGCGACACCGTAGTTTACTTTAGCTTCTTTCAATGAAGCAGCTTTCCAAGGACCATCGATGATAGCAGCTGTTTTACCTTCTTGGAATTGTGTTTGGATGAAGTTAGCAGCAGCTTTTGTATCTTGCAAACCTTTTGGCCATTTAGCATACCAAGTTTTTGCATATTCGATACCATCGATAGAACCTTGGTTGTTCAATCCAATATCTTTAGGATCTGTACCGTCTTTACCAAACACATAACCGCCGTTACCTGAAAGTAAACCGTAAGTGTAGTAGAAGTTTGTCCAGTCAGCTAAGAAGGCAGTTGTTTTACCAGGTTCGCTAGCGAAGTCGTACTTGCTATCTTTTGCAAGATTTTCAAGATCACCAAATGTTTTTGGAGCTTCGCTTACAAGATCTTTGTTATAGTAGAGAACCAATGTTTCGATGACAGCAGGTGCACCGTAAACTTTACCACCGTTTGTTACAAGAGCTTCAGTTGTTTTATCTGTATGGCTATCTTTGTTTAATGTCACTTCAGCCAATTGACCATCGCTACCAAGACCACCTACACGGTCGTATGGTGCCATCATAACGTCTGGAGCTTTTTTAGATTGGTTATCAAGAGAAAGGTTATCCAATCCACCAAGAGCATCACCAGTCTTGATGTTAATTTTTACGCCATTTTCTTTTTCAAAAGCTTTTGCAGCTTCTTCAACATAAGATTTGTAGCCTTTGTCTACATAGACGTTGATTTCTTTACTTGCCTCAGAAGAACCTGATGAGTTATTGCTACAAGCAGCAAGTAAGAAGCCGGCAAAACCAACTGTACCAAGTACAGCAGCACTACGTAAAATTGTACGTTTCATGATTTATTCCTCCTAAAGAATAAAAAAAGATAATAATTAGAAACCGTTTTAGACAAACGTTTTCCTAAAACGACTTAAGTATATCACAAGGCGAAAACGTTTGCAAGTGATTTTGAGAAAATTTTTTAAAAATATTTTAATTCCGAACTTTCTTCTATAAAATACATTAAATTTGTTGACATTAGGCAAAGGAAAGAATACACTAGGGGGGTGAGGACATTCTGAAAAAAGTTAAAAAGTTTTTAAGAAACCCCTTGCAGAAAATATGGAAAAAGTTTATAATGACATGGTACGCAAACGTTTTCGCAAAAATTGCGTAAACTGAGTTGCGCCTGTTCGATTTTAACAAAGAGTAGAGCCGCTTGAGAGCTGGATACGACTCTGCAACGATACCCATACCGTGCACCGAATCGCAGGCTTCAAAGAAATAAAAAGAGGTGGTAACCCATGAAAAAACGTCAAAGTGGTGTTTTGATGCACATTTCTTCCCTTCCTGGACAATACGGAATCGGATCATTCGGACAATCAGCATATGATTTTGTTGATTTCCTCGTTCGGACCAAGCAACGTTACTGGCAAATCTTGCCGCTTGGTACAACCAGTTATGGAGATTCTCCATACCAATCTTTCTCAGCTTTTGCTGGGAACACTCATTTTATTGATTTCGATCTTTTGATCGAACAAGGTTTGTTGACAGAAGCAGACCTTAAAGGAGTGGACTTTGGTCAAGATCCTACTCAAGTGGATTATGCAAAGGTTTTCGAACAACGTCGTCCGCTACTTGAAAAAGCCGTTGCGAACTTCTTGAAATCAGGTGATCAAAAAGAATTCCAAGCCTTTTGCGAAGCCAATGCTTCTTGGTTGGAGCTCTTCGCAGAATACATGGCTATTAAAGAACACTTTGATTTGAAAGCTTGGACAGAGTGGCCAGATGCAGCTATTCGTGCGCGTGAGCCAAAAGCTTTGGCTAAATACCGTGAAGAATTGGCTGATCAATTGACTTACCATCGTGTAACTCAATTCTTCTTCTTCCAACAATGGTTGGCCTTGAAAGCTTATGCCAACGACCACCACATTGAAATTGTGGGAGATATGCCAATCTATGTAGCGGAAGATTCAAGTGACATGTGGGCTAATCCTCATCTCTTCAAAACAGATGAAAACGGAAAAGCAACTTGCATTGCAGGATGCCCGCCAGATGAGTTCTCAGCAACTGGTCAACTTTGGGGGAACCCAATCTATGACTGGGAAGCAATGGACAAAGATGGCTACCAATGGTGGATTGAACGCTTGCGTGAAAGCTTCAAGATCTATGACATCGTTCGGATCGACCACTTCCGTGGTTTCGAATCATACTGGGAAATCCCTGCTGGTTCTGAAACTGCAGCACCAGGTAAATGGGTCAAAGGTCCTGGCTACAAACTCTTTGCAGCCGTGAAGGAAGAACTCGGTGATTTGAACATCATCGCTGAGGACCTTGGCTTCATGACAGACGAAGTCATCGAACTTCGTGAACGCACTGGCTTCCCAGGAATGAAGATTCTTCAATTTGCCTTCAATCCTGACGATGAAAGTATCGATAGCCCTCACTTGGCACCAAACAACTCTGTGATGTACACTGGAACACATGATAACAACACAGTTCTTGGATGGTACCGCAATGAAATCGACGATCCAACTCGTGAGTATCTTGCTCGTTATACCAACCGGAAAGAGTACGAATCTGTACCGCATGCTATGCTTCGCACCGTCTTTGCTTCCGTCAGCTTCATGGCGATTGCTACGATGCAAGACTTGCTTGAGTTAGATGGCTCAGCTCGGATGAACTTCCCATCAACTCTTGGTGGTAACTGGTCATGGCGGATGACAGCGGATCAATTGACTCCAGCTGTTGAGCAAGAATTGCTTGATTTCACAACGATCTATCGTCGTGAAAACAAAGATTTGAAAAAAGAAGTTAAGAAAGCAGAAAAATAATCTTTCCCTATTAAAATTGTTGAAACAAAGGAGACTTTAAAACATGGAATCATTACAAAAATATGTGATTGATCATCATCAAAAAACAATTGCAGAATGTTCAAATGAAGAATTGTACATTGCTTTGCTTAATTACACCAAGCAAGCAAGTGCCCAAAAGAAAATCAATACTGGTAAGAAGAAAGTTTACTACATATCAGCTGAGTTCTTGATCGGTAAACTCTTGTCGAATAACTTGATCAACTTGGGTCTTTACGACGATGTCAAAAAAGAATTGTCAGATGCTGGTAAAGACTTGATCGAAGTCGAAGAAGTGGAATTGGAACCATCACTTGGTAACGGTGGTTTGGGACGTTTGGCAGCCTGCTTTATCGACTCTATCTCAAGCCTTGGTTTGACAGGGGATGGGGTTGGTTTGAACTACCACTTTGGTTTGTTCCAACAAGTCCTTAAAAACAACCAACAAGAAACGATTCCAAACGCATGGTTGACTGACCAAAGCTGGCTCGTTCGTTCAAGCCGTAGCTACCAAGTGCCATTTGCACACTTCACATTGACTTCTACCCTTTATGATATCGATGTCCCTGGTTACAAGATTGATACCAAGAACCGTTTGCGTTTGTTCGACTTGGATTCAGTTGATTCATCTATTATTGAAGATGGTATTAACTTTGACAAGACAGATATCGCTCGCAACTTGACCCTCTTCTTGTACCCAGATGATAGTAACCGTCAAGGGGAATTGCTCCGTATCTTCCAACAATACTTCATGGTATCAAACGGTGCACAATTGATCATCGACGAAGCCATCGAAAAAGGAAGCAACTTGCATGACCTTGCTGACTATGCTGTTGTCCAAATCAACGATACTCACCCCTCAATGGTCATCCCTGAATTGATCCGTCTTTTGACAGAACGTGGTATTGGAATGGATGAAGCCATCTCTATCGTTCGTAGCATGACGGCTTACACTAACCACACAATCCTTGCAGAAGCCCTTGAAAAATGGCCACTTGAATTCTTACAAGAAGTGGTTCCTCACTTAGTTCCAATCATTGAAGAATTGGACCGCCGTGTTCGCGCTGAATACAAAGATCCAGCTGTTCAAATCATCGATGAGAATGATCGCGTACACATGGCACACATGGATATCCACTATGGATTTAGCGTAAACGGGGTTGCTGCACTTCACACAGAAATCTTGAAGAATTCTGAGTTGAAAGCCTTCTACGATATTTACCCTGAAAAATTCAACAATAAAACAAACGGTATCACTTTCCGTCGTTGGCTCATGCATGCCAACCCAACCTTGTCACACTACTTGGATGATATCCTCGGACGTGACTGGCACCATGACGCATCTAAATTGGAAGACCTTCTTTCTTATGAAGATAAAGATGCCGTCAAAGCAAAATTGGAAAACATCAAGTCTCACAACAAACGCAAATTGGCTCGTTTCTTGAAAGACCATCAAGGTGTGGAAATCAATCCAAATTCTATCTTTGATACCCAAATCAAACGTCTTCACGAATACAAACGTCAACAAATGAACGCTTTGTATGTGATCCACAAATACTTGGACATTAAAGCTGGAAATATCCCTGCTCGTCCAATCACTGTTCTCTTTGGTGGTAAAGCAGCTCCTGCCTACACTATTGCACAAGATATCATCCACTTGATCCTTTGCTTGTCTGAAGTGATTGCAAACGATCCAGCAGTAGCTCCACACTTGCAAGTTGTTATGGTAGAAAACTACAACGTAACTGCTGCAAGCTACTTGATCCCAGCTAGCGATATTTCTGAGCAAATCTCTCTTGCTTCGAAAGAAGCTTCAGGTACTGGTAACATGAAATTCATGTTGAATGGTGCATTGACACTTGGTACGATGGATGGAGCTAACGTGGAAATCGCTGAATTGGTTGGACGTGACAACATCTATATCTTCGGTGAAGATTCAGAAATAGTTATCGATCTTTACGCTAAATCAGCATACAAATCAGCAGACTTCTATGAACGTGAAGCCATCAAACCATTGGTAGACTTCATCGTCAGCGATGCCGTTCTTGCTGTTGGGGACAAAGAACGCTTGACTCGTCTTCACAATGAATTGATCAACAAAGACTGGTTCATGACTCTTCTTGATTTGGAAGACTATATTGTAACAAAAGAACGCATGTTGGCTGACTACGAAGACCGTGATGCATGGTTGGATCAAGTCATCGTTAACATTGCGAAAGCAGGATTCTTCTCATCTGACCGTACGATCGCTCAGTACAACGAAGATATCTGGCACTTAAACTAATCACTAGTTATTAGACCAAGGTTCTTAGGACCTTGGTCTTTTTTTATAGAATTGGGGGAGGAAATTGGAAAGGACTAGAGATTGGGAGGAGCGTAGCTACAGATGGTGCATGAGTGTGGGAGGAGATTTTCTTTCAATTTGCCCTTGATTTTCATGTTTCTTTCTGAAATAAAGTGAAGGAGACATCGAAAAAGAAAAAACGATGTGCCCGTTTTTCGAAATAAAAGGGAATAACCGCCCCCAAAAAATAGCTCTAACTAAGGTCTAGGTAAGGGGTTTCAAGCAATGGCTGATTCCTTAAAATTTGTTGTTTTTTTGAATTTTACGGACCTAAAAAGGGAAAATGTTACATAATTTTTCATTTCAACCTTCAAATCTAATCTATTGGTATAAAAAAATACTTCCCCTAAAAAAGCCTTCCGGTGAAATTTACAAAAAGAGAAAGCGGCTTGAAAACCTTTGAAAATAAAGGTTTTTTCAAACCTGTTTACATATATTTTCAACCAAAAGATGAAGAAGAACTTGAAAGTTTGGCGTTTCAAGTTGTTATATCTTTAAAGTAAAATAAAAAATTAAATCAACAAATATTTTAAAATGGTTGATTGTGATACAATAGATTTAACTGAAAGTAGCATATTTTTGCCTCTACAGTGAGATTTTTTTAAACATAAAAAGGAGAGTTTTGAAAATGAAAAGCTATCGTGAACATGTTTCGAAGCAGGAAAAATTTTCAATTCGTAAGTTATCAGTCGGTGTTGTTTCATTAGCCATCGCTGGATTGGCTACTGTCAATACCTACGGAGCAGAAGTGAAAGCAGATGAGGCAACAGCGCCTGCAACTGAAGCGACTACTACGGATACAGCAACAAGCGATGCAGCTGTTGCAACAAGTTCTAAGTTGACATCTACAACTGTGGTAGAAGGAAATAAAACAGTTACAACGACTTATGTAGAATCACCAGAACTTGAAAAAGCAAAAGCTGATGCAGCTACAGAAGGTGTGACCGTTACAGAAGAAGCTGAAAAAGTCCAACCATCTATCGCAGTAGCAGAAGCAGATAATAAAGCCCAAACAGCTGAAATCAACACAGTCGTTGAAAACTACAAAAAGGCCAAAGCCGAGTATGAAGCAAAATCTCAAGAAATCACATTGATTGAAAAGAGAAATGCGGATGCGGAAGCAGATTACCAAAAGAAAACAGCAAAGTACAATCAGGAAAAGGCAGCTTATGATAAAGCTTTAGAAGAGTACAATACTAAAAAAGCAGCCTACGATGCCAAAGTAGCCGAAAAAGCAGCAGCCGATAAGGCCAATGCAGATGCCAAGGCTAAGTATGATGCAGAAATGGCTGTTTACAATACAGCTAAAGCGCAATATGACAAAGATTTACAAGAATACCAAACTAAGAAAGCGCAATACGATAAAGATAAAGCAGCTTATGATCAATTGGTAGCGAAGAAGGCAGAAGAAGATGCTGCTAAGGCTCAATACGAAGCTGATCTTGCAAAATACAATGTAGAAAAAGTACAGTACGAAAATGATTATATTGCTTATCAAAAGAAATTAGCTGAATACGAAGTTGCCAAAAAACAATATACGGACGCGAAACAAGCATACGACAAATATATGACAGACAATGCGTATGCTGACCTTAAAAATGTTTCAACTGTTCAAGATTTGACCTTCCAACGTGAAGGTGGTGCAACTCACACCATTGACGGCATCAGCACTTATCTTACTCGTGATGCTCAAGCTCGTTTAAATACAAGCAATGTCCATCAATATGATTCTAATAAATTGGAAGCTTCAGATATTGTAGCAACTAGTCCTTGGGCCAATAATGAAACTGAGTACATTCAAGTGAAAGAAGGCGATAAATTTGTCGTTACTTATGATAACTTGAATCAGTCCAGCATGCGTGAAAATACGGATATGCATCCAATCAAACGTGTGATTTACCGTTATGAGATTTTAAGTCTTCCATCAAATGATGGCAAAGGGATTGCAGCAGTCAACGCAGATCCAACGGTAACCATGACAGTCGGAGCTTCAACCGACCAAAACAAACCCGTTAAGGTTGCTGTCGATGTTGAATTCTATGATGGTGATGGCAATAAATTTGATTTGACTCAACGCAATGCCATTGTCGCTTTGAACTCGCTCAACCACTGGACAGGTGCTTCCTATGTCGATAGTGGAGACAAACCTCGTGCCCTTACAGTAGAAGCCAAAGATAAAAATGGCAACACTGTTCGTGGAACTTGGGATCCATATGCAGATGGTTCATCCATGAGCATTGAAAACAATGAAGTGAAGGTTAAAACAGGAAAAGCAGACTTTGGTACTGCAACTGTTTCCATTTCAGCAGACAACCCTCTCAAAATTGTGACTCAGAAATATGGTTATGTTAAAGATGACACAGGTAAATGGGTTCCTGGTACGACACCTGAGAAGGAAGAAGTAACGGATGCGTTAACTGTAAATGCTTCGGGTTCAGGAAGTGTTCATTCTATTGGTACAGAAGAATTTACCTTTGAAGGTAAGGATGATGTTATCGGATCATACAAAGTAGATGCAACTACAGGTCAAATTACGTTCACGCCTAAGAAGAAATTTGAAAACGTGGAACACCAAGAGTCTGTAAATGTTGGAAATAATAAATTTATTCCAATTCCAAACTCAAGTGTTTCTTATGATGCTGCTACTAAAGAAGTGACTTCCTTTAAAGATAACCAATATATTGAACATGGCTCTGTCTTTAACGGTGAATCTTCAACAACTCTTGAAGGTTGGGATAATCCATCTTCTCCATACCTCTATTATGGTGGAGCAGGCTTGAAGATGTCAGATGGACACTTAGTCTTTACGGCTAATGGTGCCAATGCGGCTGGTCAACCAACGGTTTATTGGTTTGCCATCAACTCAAATGTAGGTCTTCCTAAAGAGCCAGGAGAAAAACCGAAAGAGCCAACAAAACCAACAGAACCAAAGGCTCCAACTCCACCAACACCAACAGTTGTGGAAGTGCCAGCAGAGCCAAGTAAACCTGAAGAACCTAAATCACCAACTCCGCCAACAGCACCTAACTACACTGTGATTACGGTCGATGTGGAGGAACCAAAAGCTCCAACTCCACCAAAAGCTCCAACCCCACCAACTCCTGAAGTCGTTCCAAATACGAATCCGGTGAAACCGGAAGCTGAAGTGAAATGGCATAAGAATAAAGTGGTAACGGAAACAGATATTCCAACCCCACCAACACCAGTTCCTCCAACTCCACCAACTCCATACAACCCACCAACACCAATTGTTCCACCTACACCAATCGTTCCACCAACTCCAGAGGTTCCAACCGAACCAACTCCTGAAGTTCCGGAACAACCTGTACAGGCTGCGCAACCACAAACACCTGCGCTTCCAAATACAGGTACAGAAAGCTCAACTGCAGCTGTTCTTGCAGGTGCGATGGCTGGATTGCTTGGATTGGGTCTTGCACGCAAGAAAAAAGAAGATTAATTCTTGTTTCTTTCGTTCATTCATCTAAATAAAGAAAGTCAGAAGGCAAGTCCTTCTGGCTTTTTTGATGGAGTGATGACCAAATAGTTGAGAAATAGAACAGAATAGTTTTTGGATAAGGAGAGGAAATGGCTTTTATAGACCAAATCGTGTCGAAATGAAGCAGAATAGAAATGGATGACACAAGAAGAAGAGAATGAGGTATACTGGTGGTGTTCGAATGAAAGTTTATAGGACTCCGTTATATCTCTAATCATTCCAATGATACAGTTGCGATGGCTTTTCATCTTTTGCACACATTACTTTTCCAAATGAATTTCATTTGAACGTATCAGTGATCAGGCAAGTGCTTCCACGGTTTTGAGGCGCTTGCCTTTCTATCTGTATCGCGATATAATAGGGTGTAAGAAATGAAAAGGAGTTTGTATGAAAAAGAAACCTATCTATCTTTACATCCTGTTATTTTTCTCTACGGTTGGAACCCTAACATCAGCTGTCTCAACCTTTGGAGCTTCAAAGAGTTTTGAGTTGACAGATGATTTTGCGAAACAACTTGGTTTAACAACGGCTCAAGACAAGGCTGACTATGTGACATATTATGAGAAATCAGCCCAACTCAATCAGTCTCCATTAACCTTTTTATTTGTTTCCCTGATTCTGATTGCTTTACTGGCAACTTTCTATTTCCTCTTTATGAAGCAGGATCTGTTAATAGCACATTATACTTATATGGGGCAGATTTTGTTAAGTCAAGCCTTCTCTTGCTATAATTATTTTGCAGGGCGTCCACTATTAGCTAGTTTTTCAAACTCAGCGCTTCGCCAACGATATCTGGCATCTTCGTCCATTGCTTTGTTGCTCTTGACTGCTTTATCTCTTCTCTTCCTTGGAATTGTTTTGTATAAAACCTTGCGTTTGAGAAAAGCTCAAGCTAGGGCATAATAGATAAGTTTGAATGGAGCTCTCTTAGAGGATAAGAGAGCTTCTTGATTGGAGAAAAAAGATGAAAGTATCCTTTGTTTATATTAGTCTGAGTGGGAATACAGAGAGTTTTGTCCGCCGTTTAAGTGACTATTTGCTGGAGGCCCATCCCGGACTTGAAATCGAGAAAGTTCATGTGAAAGACCTAGTCAAAGAGGGCCAGCCCTTCTTTGAAATGACCAATCCTTTTATTACTTTTTTGCCAACCTATTTGGAGGGTGGAAATGGTGTTGACAATGGCGATGTGGAAATTTTGACGACAGATGTCGCAGATTTTATTGCTTACGGAGGCAACGCCAGCAAGTGCTTAGGAGTGGTTGGATCAGGCAATCGGAATTTTAACAATCAATATTGTTTAACCGCTAAGCAATACAGCCAACGCTTTGGTTTCCCTATGTTAGCCGATTTTGAAATGCGGGGGATGTTGGGAGATATTAAAAAAGTAGCCGCCATTGTAGAAGATTTGTATCATCTTTAAAA
>NZ_JANCOJ010000005.1 GCF_024295625.1 Streptococcus sp. CF8_St5-11 | reverse complement strand
GTAGTGGAGCAATTGCCCCTTTCAAATCAACATCATGCAATGTCGACTGTTATGCGGTATTAGCTATCGTTTCCAATAGTTATCCCCCGCTACCAGGCAGGTTACCTACGCGTTACTCACCCGTTCGCAACTCATCCGCTCGGTGCAAGCACCAAGCTTCAGCGTTCTACTTGCATGTATTAGGCACGCCGCCAGCGTTCATCCTGAGCCAGGATCAAACTCTCATTAAAATAATTGTTTGTCTTAAACTCATTCTGTCACTGACAGATTTATTGTTTTTTTATTGTTCAGTTACTATAACCTTCGTTATAGCGCCCTGCACATTGGTTCGTCTTGTTCAGTTTTCAAAGGTCTTTGTCGCTCTCTCGCGACAACTATATTAGTATATCATGACCTGTCCTTACTGTCAACACTTTTTCTCAAAAAATTTTATTTTCTTAAAAAATATCCTTACTTCTTTGGGTTGTCAAAAAAATCAGGAGCAAAATTGCTCCTGATCCTTCTATAATTTAATTGATGTTTTTAATCTCTATTCTTTTACTTCCAATAGACCAATATCTCCATCTTCTCTACGATAGATAACATTAGTTGTGTTGTCTTCTGCATCACGATAAATGAAGAAGTCGTGTGCTAATAGATCCATTTGAAGAATAGCTTCATCTAAATCCATTGGTTCTAGATCAATTGTTTTTGAGCGAACAACTTTTTCTGTGGTTGTTGCTTCTTCTACAACTGCATCGGTAAACAACTTACCTGCACCAGATTTAATACGATTTTTCTTTTCGATTTTTGTTTTATTCTTACGAATTTGACGTTCAATTTTATCTACAACCAGGTCAATTGAACCGTACATATCTTGAGACACATCTTCTGCACGAAGTGTAATAGATCCAAGTGGAATGGTTACTTCTACTTTTGCGGTCTTTTCACGGTAAACTTTTAAGTTTACACGAGCGTCTAGCTCTTGATCTGCCTGAAAATATTTTTCAATCTTTTCGAGTTTAGAAACGACATAGTCGCGAATGGCTTCTGTTACTTCTAGGTTTTCACCACGGATACTATATTTAATCATATTAGTACCTACTTTCTAAACATTATGTTTTTATTTATATGTATATTATAACGCTTTCATATTTTTTTTGCAAATCTTTTTTTATCTCGCAATTGAAAATGTCTTTATTTCTTTCACACCTTTTTCAATTAACAGGCGCTTCATTAATTCGATTGTTTTGCCAGTTGTGTATATATCATCGAAGATAAGATACTTTTGCTTTATTGGAACTTCTTCTTTTAAATGAAAGTGTTGAGAGGTTTTTAATCTTTCTTCTCTTGTTTTTTTTGATTGTGCCAAGCTGTCTTCTTTTTGAAATAGAGGGCTGTACTTTATTTCTGCAAAATCTAGTATAGTCGAGACTTGATTGAATCCTCTCTCCTGCTTTTTTTCATGGCTAATTGGAGTTGGTATTATTGTATAGTTTTTATACTTTTTCAACGCTTTTTTGATGTCACTTGCAAATACCATTCCTAACAAACGATCTCCTTCAAATTTATATCGTTTGAAATAGTCTTTCATTGCTCCATTATATCTATATAAAGCTTCATGTTGAACAGTATTTCCTTTGTCTTCCCAGAACTCACAATCTTTACATACTTTCTCCTCCTTATCTTTAAAGCACCTAGGACAATGAATTTCGCCAATTTGTTCGAAGTCTTTTTTGCATTCTTTACAAATCCATTTTTCTTGTTGATTTATAAAAATAAGATCTGTGAAATGTTCACTAGTTTTTAACTCTTTATTACAAAGCAGACATTCTTTCAAAACCCAGCCTCCTGATTCATTTGTTTTATTTCCTTTATTGCTTTTTTCATTTCTTTTGTTATTCCATCTGATAGAAAGAGCAATTGGCCTGTTGGTCTTTCTTTGCTACGTCCAACTCTTCCTGAGATTTGTACAAGGGCACTTTTCGTAAACAAGCGATGGTTACTTTCTAAAACAAAAACATCTACAAGCGGAAAGGTCACTCCTCTTTCTAGAATGGTAGTCGAGACTAGTATTGTTTTTTCTTTATTTCTAAATTCTTCTACAATTCTCAAGCGATCCTGTGTCTGAGAGGATACAAAACCTACTTTTTCTTTCGGAAAGTATTTTTTTATATTCTCTTTAAATTGTTGTCCTAATTCAATTTCAGATACAAAGATTAACAATGGGTAGTGAGTCTGTCTTTGCTTCTTGATTAGTTTCAATAGTTCGTAGGGGATTCTTCCTTTTTCTATTTTTTCTCTCATTTTCGATACCCATTTTATTTCTGGAACCACTAGTGGGTTCCCATGGAAACGTCTCGGAAGACTATAACGGATGATTTCTTTTTTCTTAACCTTTTTATCTAACACATCTGTAGAGGTTGCTGTTAAATAAAGGGTGTTCCCTTCTTTTTTTATCGCATTCTGAGCTGCTTTGTATAACATAGGATTATCTACAAAGGGAAAAGCGTCGACCTCATCTATAATAAGGAGATCAAAGGCCTGATAAAACTTTAACAATTGGTGAGTTGTTGCGATTACCAAAGGTGTTCTAAAATAGGGGTCCGATTCCCCATGAAGCAACGATATCGAACAGGAAAAATCTTCCTTCATCCTTCCGTACAGTTCGATACAGACATCGATTCTTGGGGTAGCAATACAAACTGCTTGTCCACTCTTGATCGCTGTTGCCACAACCTGGTACATCATTTCCGTTTTCCCAGCTCCTGTCACAGCATGTACCAAGGCATTTTTTCCTTCTTTAACTGCTTTGATGAGACCATCTGATACCTCTTGTTGATAGGAAGTCAAGGTTCCTTTCCAGTTTAACACCTCTTGTCCTTCAAAGTCTTGCTGTGCAATAGCATAAAGTTTTTGATCACTCCGGATCCTTCCCAATTGGATACAAGCTCTACAATACAGGACCTCTTCACTCAACTTCCAAAGTTTTTGATCAATCATACTGCCACATCGAAAACATTGGTACCTTCCATTTTGTTTTTCTATAGTTGGGAGTTCTTGGGCCATTTCTTTTAAATCGTCTGTCATCTGGCTCTCTGTTAAGAGTCTTCCATAAGCATCTTCTATCTTCATACTTATCAATTCGTAAAAATTGGAGAAAATCATTCTTTTTTTGTAAAATAAGAATATGGGATATATTACATTTAAAGAGAACGGCACTGTTCAAGAAGAAATCAAAAAATCGAAATTCATTTGTCATGTTAAACGCGTCTCTTCTGAAGAGGAAGCTAGAGATTTTATCAACGCTATCAAGAAGGAACACTACAAGGCTACACATAACTGTTCTGCTTTCATCATTGGAGAACATAGCGATATTAAACGGACCAGTGACGATGGCGAACCTAGTGGAACAGCGGGTATACCGATGTTGGGAGTTTTAGAGAATCATCACATCACTAATAGTTGTGTTGTGGTTACCCGCTATTTTGGAGGCATTAAATTAGGTGCTGGCGGTCTGATTCGTGCATACGCTGGAAGTGTGGCTCAAGCAGTTCGAGAGATTGGACTTGTAGAAATCAAGGAACAAGTTGTTCTTGGGATCACACTTTCTTATTCCCAATACCAAGAATTTGCTAATTTCTTAAAAGACAACAAATTGGTAGAACAAGATCCGATGTTTACAGATCAGGTGGCGACAACTATTTTTGTAGACAAAGAAGACACCAGTTCTATCACAGCAGCTTTAGTCGAATTTTATAATGGGAAAGTCCTTATAGAAGATCAAGGAATTCGCGAGATTGAAGTACCCCTACTTTCTGTAGAAAAATAATCAAAGAAGCTATCGGCAACGATAGTTTTTTTTTATCACACCCATAAAATTTCTATATTTTACTTTCTTCCCACAAGGGACTATACTTGTTAGTATCAAGAAAACCTAGAACTGAGGTATATTATGGCTATTTATGAAAATATTACAGAATTGATTGGGAACACTCCGATTGTCAAATTGAACCGTCTTGTTCCTGAAGAAGCTGCAGATGTCTATGTCAAACTCGAAGCCTTCAACCCTGGATCATCGGTTAAAGACCGGATTGCTTTGAGCATGATTGAAAAAGCTGAAGCAGATGGCTTGATCAAACCAGGCGATACAATTGTCGAAGCAACTAGTGGAAACACTGGGATTGGTTTATCATGGGTTGGTGCCGCTAAAGGCTATAAAGTTGTGATTGTCATGCCTGAAACCATGAGTGTGGAACGTCGTAAAATCATCCAAGCCTATGGAGCTGAACTCGTTTTGACTCCTGGAAGTGAAGGAATGAAAGGTGCCATCGCTAAAGCTGAAGCAATCGCTGCAGAAAGAAATGGCTTCCTTCCTCTTCAATTTGAAAACCCTGCTAACCCAGAGGTACACGAGAGAACAACAGGACAAGAAATCGTTGATGCCTTTGGAAAAGATGGTTTAGATGCTTTTGTCGCAGGTGTTGGTACTGGTGGTACTGTTTCTGGTATTTCTCATACTTTGAAAAAGAACAATCCTGCTGTCAAAGTCTATGCCGTTGAAGCCAATGAATCTGCGGTCCTTTCTGGCGAAAAACCTGGACCACATAAAATCCAAGGTATTTCAGCAGGTTTTATACCAAACACTTTAGACACTAACGCATATGATGGTGTTCGTCGTGTATCTTCAGAAGAAGCTTTCGAACTTGCACGCGCTATCGGTGGAACTGAAGGATTCTTAGTCGGTATCTCAAGCGCAGCTGCTATCTATGCTGCTATTGAAGTCGCAAAAGAATTAGGTAGCGGTAAAAAAGTTCTTGCCCTTGCACCAGATAATGGGGAACGTTACCTTTCCACTACTCTTTACGAATTTGAATAACTCACTATACCAAAAAACTTCGGTAGGTTTCATCAACCTATCGAAGTTTTTATTTTTTTTCTTGTTTGCTAAAGAATGCTTTTCCTTCTTTGACCCAGGTTGGCATCTGTTGAGCTAAGGGAGCAAAACCACTTTTGTTGCGGTCATTTGAAAAACGATGGTGTCGAATACTTCGTTGCGGTGTTTCTTCTAAGGTTCTCAAAGAGAGACTGGCTTTCTTAGAATATTCATCAACATCAATGACTTGGACAAAGACTTTCTCTCCAATCGAAAGAATATCATGAATATTACTTACATAGCCACTTCGAATCTCTGAGATATGAATCAAGCCTGTGACACCCGACTCAAGTTCAACAAAGGCTCCATAAGGTTGAATGCCTGTGATGGTTCCTTCTAACTTATCTCCAATTTTCATTTTAGTCCTCAATTTCGATGGTTTGAATCACGACATCTTCTACTGGCTTATCCATCATACCTGTCTCAACAGCCGCAATCTCATCCAATACCACAAATGAAGCTTCATCCATCAATTGTCCAAATACGGTATGGCGTTGATCTAGATGAGGAGTTCCTCCTTCTGTCGTATAGATTTCGGCAATTTTTTCAGGCCAGCCACCACGGACCAATTCCTTATTTGAATATGGGAGATGTTGATTTTGTACAATAAAGAATTGGCTACCATTTGTGTTTGGCCCAGCATTTGCCATCGAAAGGGCTCCGCGAATATTGTACAATTCTTTTGAAAATTCGTCTTCAAAGCTCTCACCATAGATGGATTCACCACCCATACCTGTACCAGTAGGATCTCCCCCTTGGATCATGAAATCTTTAATAATCCGATGGAAAATAACACCATCATAATAGCCAGACTTAGCAAGAGCCACAAAGTTTGCAACTGTTTTTGGCGCTTGATCTGGGAACAATTGAATTTTCATCTCACCGTGATTGGTTTTGATCACAGCTATAGGACCTTCAACCACACCAAGTTCCAACTGCGGTAACGTCAATTCTTTTTCAACCATATTTAACTCCTCTAAGGCATAGAATATGCCATCTTCTTCCAAATTCTTAGTGATATAATCAGCTTTTTCTTGTAACTCTGGGGCAGATATTCCCATTGCGATACTAATCCCAGCATAATCAAATAGTTCGAGATCATTTAAGCCATCCCCAAAGACCAAAACATTTTCTGGCTTCAAGCCCAAATGATTTACAAGTTGAGAGACTCCAGAAGCCTTTGATCGATCAAAACGAACAACATCAGATGAATGTGGGTGCCATGGAACGAGACGTAACTCCTCTTGTAAGGAAGGTGATAATTCTAAATCACCATCATCTTCATCAAAGGTCCACATTTGGAAAATTGGTTCTTTCAAATGCAGATCTGGATCTACTGGTAAGTTGGGATAAATGATGTCAATAGCGTCACGGATCAAAGGTGTACGATTGGACAGCGCAGCTTGATGACTAGCCACTAACCCATAATCAATCTGGGATTCTTTGGCCCAATCCACAAAAGAAGAAACGATTGCTTCATTGATTGGTGATTGGTAGATCACAGTTCCTTTGGTATCTTCAATATAGGCACCGTTTAAGGTGACTAGAAAATCAGGCTTTAAGTCCATAATTTCAGGAACAACTCCAAAAACCCCTCTACCGGTTGCAATCCCTGTTCGAATTCCCTTTTCTTTCAACTGACGAAAGACGTCTTTTACAGATTCTGGGATCAATCCAGTTTCTTTTGCACGTAATGTATCGTCAATATCAAAAAAGACGATTTTTACTTTTTTTGCTTTATAACGTAATTTTGCGTCCACTTGTCTCCCCCTTATGATCTCGCTCTATTATAGCATGTTTCCCTTTAAAAATCTTCTTGATTCACCAGATGGTGTCGAAAGGCATAGACGACTGCTTGCGTCCGATCACTGACTTCTAATTTGGATAAGATGTTGGAGACATGGGTCTTCACTGTTTTTAAAGAAATGAAGAGTTCATCTGCTATTCGTTGATTTTCATATCCTTTCGTCAATAAAGCCAGAATATCTCGTTCTCTAGCTGTCAAATCATCATGCAATTCAGCATGGTTCTTTCGTGACTCAACTTTTTGACTAACTTCTGTCTCAATCGCAAATTCTCCCTTTGCAACCTTTCTGACAGCCTGTAAGATCTCAGTTGCTGACGAGGTCTTTAAAATATACCCTTTTGCACCGGCATCTAAGACAGGGTAAATCTTTTCGTTATCTAAATAAGACGTCAAAATGACAATTTTAGCTTCCGGCCACTCTTTTAGGATGGCTAGAGTCGCATCGATTCCATTTAGCTCTGGCATCACAATATCCATGATGATGACGTCTGGTCTTTCTTTCAGCGCCAAGTCCACCCCTTCATGCCCATTTTTCGCCTCTAAGACTTGCTCAATATCGGTTTGCATGGACAAAAAGCTTTTCAATCCCAACCGGACCATTTCATGGTCGTCTACTAATAATACTTTCATACAGTTTCCTTTTCATTTTTATCTTTTACAAGGAGGGGAACGCGAATATCCACAGCCACTCCCTTTTGAGGACTCGTTCTTATTTTAATGGTTCCCGCCATGTCTTCTACACGTTCTTGAATATTTTTCAACCCATAACTCAATCGTTCCAATTTTTCCTGCTCAAAGCCGATTCCATCATCTACCATCCGTAAATGAAGTTGTTTTCCTTCCTGATGCAAAAAGACATCCATTTGTTGAGCTCTAGCATGTTTCAAGGTATTGCTGACAATTTCTTGGACGATTCGAAATAGATGTTCTTCCATATCTTTTGGAATGCTCACGTCATTATGATGGAAGACAACTGTTAGGTTACTCTTTTCCTTCAATTCTCTAAAAATCATCTCCATACCTTCTACCAAGCTTTTTCCTTCCAATTCTGTAGGACGAAGATGTAAGAGCAAGACGCGTAAATCATTTTGGGCTGTCCCTAGAATATCTGACACACCATTTAGTTGCTGCTGGATCTGACTTTTCTCTAACTCAAGGGCCTGCGCTGCTACTCCAGATAAAATCATATTGGCTGCAAACAATTCTTGACTAACCGTATCATGTAGATCACGCGCAATTCTCTTACGCTCGATTTCCACAATTTCTTCCTCATTTCGCATCACACGATTTTCACTTTTTTGTAAATTTTCTTCTAGTCGAAGCAATTTGCTGTCCAATAAATCTAACTGTTGATTCAATTCTTTGGGGGCAATTTCTTTTCTCTGTGAAGCAGTCAGGATAGATTCTACCTTTTGTTGTACTGCATGAACCGTTACAAATTGCGTGATTTTAATAATTAAGACAACCAAAGCCGTCAATGCAAGCGTCAGACTAAAAACCAAAAATAGGAATGACTGAAGCAAGGAAAGATCTGAAAGAAGTTTGCCCCACTGAAAACCAACAAAATGGAAAATGGTATGACAAATGACCGCAACCACCATTAGGGAATAGAAATACAATAGGAGATAGTCTAATTTCTTCATGCGCGAATCACCTCAACATCCCCAACAATACCAACTAACACAATTTTTATAGAACGGTGCGATCTCCGATAATGTGCCGTTTCAATGTCTATGGTTTCATTCCTCATTTTACGGACAGGAAGATCCAAAAACTTCAGATCTCCATACAGGGTGTTAATTTGTAAATGCAACTCCAAATCAATCGGTAAGATAATTTTTGTATTTCCAAACCCTTTCCGTATGATCACTACATTGTCCCAATTGCAAATGGCTACCTCCTCTAAATGGAGGGTGTCATTCCCAAAAACTCGGATCACATTCAGATCTCGATACCCTCGACTTTGTTTTGAAAAATGTTGTAAATCACCAATCCATCGAGTTTTTTCCTGACGAATTTTCGTATCCTCTTCAACATCAAACACAACGGCTTCATTTTCCTTATACATATAAGGGTAGGCGATCAATAAACCATAAACCACCGCAAATAAAATGGCTGCAATCACAAAAGGATTCAGCATCACGATAAAAAACAAGAGCACACTCAGCGCGATTAATAGAAAATTCGCTTTTTGTTTGCCAAAATAGTAATACAAAAGGAGCAAAAAGAGAACCATCAAGACAACAAATCTGGAAAAATCGATTGATAAAATGGTGATCGCTGCTAATGTTAACAAAACGGCTTCAACGAAAATAAAAATTTGTATTTTCCACATAGTCTACCTCATCTTTTCCTATTTTATCAAATTTTTCCTCATTTGACTTCCGTCTGTGGTTGGATAATACTTAGAGCAAAAAAACACCCAAAAGATAGAAATCCTTTGGGTGTCCTTGGTATCGGAATGAATTGTTATTAAATAAGTTCTTTCCGATAACGGTTGTCTAGAGGCATTATTTATACATGAATGCCCAGTAATAGTTACCGTCGCCATTGATGACTGCTGCTACCGCACCTTCTGTGGCATTTGGATCGAGCATTAATTCTCTCAATCCACTGTTATACCATTTCGTTGCGACTGTTGTTGCATTGTCTTCACGGCGAGCTACAAAACCTGTGCTATCGTACTGACGTGAAATAGTATGGGCTTTTGGTAAGGCACGTGAGTTATAGACATCATCTGACCAAGTCAATTCTTTTAAACCTTGTGCTTTTCGCAATTCGTTAATCTTAGCAAATGCTTCCTTCGCTTTATCTAACTCGATATAGTTTGTATTGTCTGTTGCTTCTACACGATAAACGAATTTCACATAGCCAAACTCAACATCTTTGTAGTTCTTGTCATCTACTCCACTCTTCAAGTTAGCGATTAAAACATAGTCTTTAGCCCATGGGTTTTCTTTAGATTGCTCAAAGAGTTCTGGGTCCTCGATTTCCCATTCTACTTTGGCATCCCAGCCAGCATTGTCAATAAATTTAGGATTCATTTTCTTAATGACATAGTCCTTAAATTCATCCACATTCTTAAATGGAAGAGCTTGACCTGCTTTAGCTGTTTCTACAAGGTTTGTAGAGTAGAGCTTCACGCTTGAGTCTCGATCGCTATAGGCATATTCATCATCTTTGGCATCTTCGTGGAATTTTGGATCGATTTCAGGATCTTTCGGATCTGTCATTCCATAAAGTTTCCATTTATCTCCATTCCATTTCCAATAAGCAGAGTAACCAGTTGCTTCCGTATCAGAAGGAACGTAGTAATAGTGAGTCGACCCGTCAAAGTAGTAGTTCTTATCTCGACGCAAAGCTGCTGATCCAGGTTTGCCAGGAGGATAGACTATCTTTGGTGCTCGTCCATTTGGAGCCCATGGAAGATGTTCTAATCCTTCTGCAGGTGTCTCAACGTATGGAGGAATTTGGTTTTCACTAGGCTGATCTGTTGATACCAAACCATCATTTCCAGGCACTTCAGGTTGCACCGGTTCTTCTGGTTTTGGTTCACTTGGATTTTCTGGGGTTGGTGCGAAAGGATCAAACTCTCCATCTGCTCCTACAAATGGAGGATTTTCTGGGAAGATCAAGTTCCCGTGATCTTCTGGTGTAGATGGTTCTGATGGGTTGACTGGTTGATCGGGTTTATCGCTTGGATCTGGCTCGTCGGGTGTTGGAGTTGGATCCGGAGTCGGTGTTGGAGTTGGATCTGGAGTATCAGGATTTTCCGTCGAATTCTTCACAAATACCCATTTACCATTTTTATAGTAGTAATAATCCCCATTATCTAATACATAATAATGGTAGCCATTTTCATATACATAATGAGGGTCATTGGCAAGGTTATTAGTAGAGTTATTCCGATTGGTTAGAGGCTTCCACTCACCATTGCGGTAGATCCGGTAAGTTCCATCACTCATCCGATAATAATGATTGCCATTCCAATAAATGTAGTTTACATCATTTTCCAAGGAATAACCATAGTTCCAACCATTATAGCCATAATAATTATTCCAGCTAGGATAACCATAGTTATAGCCATAATAATAGTTCCAATTTGGATATCCATAGCCATAACTATAGGTCCATGAATTATAGCCATTATAACCGTTCCAATTATTGTAACCATAGTTATAATAGTTTGAACGATAAGAGGAGGTATTCCATCCTCTATTTTCTGCAGCTACTTTTGTTGCTATAAATGCCGGGACAATCATAGCTGTTGCTAAGATTGCTTGACTAACCACTCTATATTTTCTGTCCATTTAAATAATCTCCATTGGGAAAGTATAGGCGAAAGATACATCAACTATGTGCACATATTTCAAAAGTCATTCTACCTCCCTGTTTCTCAGTTCACAATATTTTTCTCCACTAGTTGTCAAGGCCTATTCAACTAGCAGAAAAAAATCTATTCGTTTACCAATTTCCTATCAAAGCAGGTCTGAACGACTTTTTACTCTTTGATCTCCTTTCATGCAGATTATAGCATGTGGGCTAAAACAAAGGCAAATAATTTGATATTCAATCTATTTTCAACCTCAAATCACCTTATGTTTAATTGACTATTTTATTTTACCGGACTTGAAACCCCTTGTTTGTTAAGGAGTTCACATAATCTATTCATCTGTAGAAAAATAGTTTCTTGAAGCGACCTCAAAGTTTTTCCCTCAACAGGGAAATAAAAAAATCACGACATAGCAACAAAAAAATACAAAAAGACTCAGAAATATATCTGAGTCTGAAATTCATTTTTTAATCTGTATCTGTCGAACTACTACTGCTAGAGGTTTCGGTATCCGATCGTTCTGAAGAAGAGGAACTAGATGTTTCTGAACTTGATGAGGCTTTTGTACTCGAAGAAGCTGTCACTTTAGGTTCATATACCGTTAAAACGATTCGTGTTCGGTTAATATCCACCGTACTTGAAACCTCTGGTGTTTGACTGACAATTTGACCGGCAGAAACAACTACCCCATCAGGGAGATGATCCGTCTTTCTTAATTCAATATTGGCTTCTTTAATTCCAAAGATATCAGTCAAATTGCTTCGAGCAAATTCATAGGTTGAACCAATATAGTTTGGCATCTCAATCGATGTTGTTTCCTTCGCCACTTTCAAAACAATCTTAGTCTTTGAATTCAGAGAATATTGTTCTCCGGCTGCTGGCGTTTGTTCAAGAACTGTCCCTGCAGCATAATCAAAGGTCTCAACTTCTTCAACGGTGATCATTTTGCTTGATACTTTATAAGTGTTTTTCAGATCCTTTTCAGCTGCTGCCCGTGTTTTACCCACGTAATTTGGCATTTCAAAGCTGCTTGGTCCTTTTGAAACGATCAAATCAATTCGACTTTGTTCTTTCTTTTGGGCCCCTGCATTTGGATTGGTTCGAATGACGTAGCCTTCTGCAACCGAATCACTGTACTCTTCTTTCTCTTCACCAACTTGAAGGTCTTGTCCCTCAATAACCGCTCTAGCTTCGGCAACGGTTTTGCCGGAAACATCAGGAACTGTTTTATTGGCTGGGCTCATATACAACAAGAAAGTAAAGGCAGCAAGAACTAGGGCAATGGCAACAAACAAGACCTTGTAGCGCGCCCGCAAGCGTCTTCTTGGCTTTTTACTTGGCGCCATTGTCTGCTGGTCAGATAATGGTCGATTAGGATCTACTGAACTGATTTCACTGCGTACCTCAGAGATTGGAACAGGAGCTGTCTTTGGAGTTGGACTCACTTTTGGAAGAGTCTTTGTATCAGCTTTCGCTTGGTCTTCAAAAACTAGTTTTTTCTCATTTCTTCTCTCATAGGACAAGCAACTTGAAAGATCCACATACATCTCAGCCACTGATTTATAGCGATCCGTCAGTTTTTTAGCTGTCGCCTTGATCACCACATTTTCTAAAGCTTGTGGAACATTCTTATTTTCTTCACGAATAGATGGGAGCGGCTTTTGAAAATGCTGCAAAGCGATTGTAACGGCGCTATCTCCATCATAAGGAATGTGTCCTGTCAACATTTCATAGAAAATGATCCCCATCGCGTAGATGTCACTTTGCACCGTAGCTTTTGAACCACGCGCCTGCTCAGGGGACAAATAATGAACCGACCCCAACATCGAGTTGGTCTGGGTCAAGCTAGTCTCTGCGAAGGCCACTGCAATCCCAAAGTCTGAAACTTTTGCTGTTCCATCTGGTGTCAAGAGGACATTCTGTGGTTTTAAATCTCTATGGATAATGCCACGCGTATGGGCAAGACGCATAGCTAGAAGGATCTGCCCCATCAAACGAACAGCTTCTTCATTTGATAAAGGTGCATTTTCTTTGATATAGCGTTTCAAGTCTAAACCTGCAACATATTCCATTGCGAGGTATTGCTGCCCTTCTTCTTCGCCAATGTCTGTAATCCGAACGATATTTGGATGGTCCAGCTCTGCCATCGCTTTTGCTTCACGCTGGAAACGTGCAACTGCAATGGGATCCGTCTGGTAATTCGTACGCAGTACCTTGACTGCAACTTCTTCACCATCTAAAATCAAATCACGAGCAAGATAAACATCTGCCATCCCACCGCGTCCAATTTGTTGGATGATTTTATATCGTCCGGCAAAAATTTTGCCGATTTGAATCATGCTGCGTCCTCCTCAGTGAAGTGGAGCAGTACAACGGTGATATTATCCAAACCTCCAGCATTATTGGCAAAACGAATCAAGGTTTGAGCTTTTTCTTCAAGCGTAACATCACTCAAGACAATGTCTCTGATCTCATCAGGGCCGATCATATTGGTTAAACCATCACTATTGATCAAAATATAATCATCTGCTTCAACAGTTACCAAACCATAATCCGGCTCTAGCTCGTCTTTTTGACCAATAGATTGGGTGATGATGTTACGCTGAGGATGATGGGCTGCTTCTTCTTCTGTAATTTGACCAGCTCGTAAAAGGGCATTTACAAGAGAATGATCACTAGTCAACTGCTGGTATTCGCCCTGACGAATGAGACTAATCCGCGAATCTCCAACATGGGCAAAAATCACTTGTCCTTCTACAAAAGCCAAGGCTTCCAGTGTTGTTCCCATTCCTTTATGTTCATCATCTTGACCTGCTAAATGAATCCGACGGTTCACAACTTCTAAATGTTCTGCAAACCATTCCCGAACTTGATTCACTGTCTCGATTTCAGAAGAAACCCAGGCCGCACCTAGGTCTGTGACTGCCATTTCACTAGCAATATTTCCGGCACGGTGTCCTCCCATACCGTCAGCAAGGAAAACCATAGATTTTCCTGCCTTGTTTTTATATTGATTTGCATAGTCTTGGTTATTTGTCCGTCTTTGACCTACATCGGTTAAGATCGTCATATCCATACTGTCAGTTTCCTCCTGATATTATGAGATTCTCTTAAAACGACTGATAAAGAAGCCGTCGCTTCCATATAATTCGGGTGTAATAAGGATACAATCATTTTTAAGAATATCTTTTCTTTCGTGATCCAATGGGACTTGTTCGAAATTTGGATGGTTTTTCAAAAATTGGTCCACCACTTCAAAATTCTCTTTACCCATAATTGTACACGTACTGTACACTATTATACCACCTTTACGCACACTTTGACAAACACTATCCAGAATGGCCAATTGAATAGCTTGTAAAGATACAAAATCTGCACTCTCTTTATTGTACTTGATATCAGGCTTTCTCCGTATCAAACCAATCCCTGAACAAGGCGCATCCACCAAAATTTTATCGAAAGCATCCGGTCCAAATGTTTCAAAGACTTTTGTCGCATCTAACTTCTTTGTCAAAATTTTGTCCGCAACATGGAGCCGATTAGCATTTTCTTGAATCAATTTGAGCTTATGGTCATAGAGATCCAAGGCTGTGACTTTCCCAGTTGTGAGATAAGAAGCCAGGTGGGTGGTCTTTCCACCTGGCGCCGCACAGGCATCTAAAACCCACTCATCTCCTTGCAAATCCAAAGCTGGTGCCACCAATTGGCTGGACTCGTCTTGAATAGTAATGCGCCCTTCTTTAAACAAGGAGTGCGCCGCAAAATGTCCCTGCTCTTTCACGAGGGCAGACGGGGCAAGTAGAGAGGAGGTTGCTTCGAGCAGCTGAGCCAACTCTTCTTTTTCGTCCAGATCAATCACACGAATACTGGATTTATTACGCTGATAGAGACTCTTAAAAATAGCGCAAGCACGTTCTTCACCGTATTCTTCGATCAATGCTTTGATCAACCATACAGGTAGGGAATACTCTATCGAGTAACGTTTGTTCTTTCGCTTGATCGTATCAATAGCTGGTAGCCCCTCGCGGAGGAGCTTTCTAAGAATAGCATTGACAAACTTCTCACTGCCTTCTTTACGACGTTTTGCTATCCGGACAGCTTCATTGACAATGGCATGATCAGGAATGCGGTCTAAATAAACAAGTTGATACAAACTCATTATCAAAAGATAATAGAGCCAAGGATCTAATTTCGTCCGGTCTTCAATCACGTGGGCAAGATACCACTCGAGCGTTATCTTTCGTGATACAGTACCGTATACAACTTCCGTAACAAAGCTTCTATCTTTATCTGAAAGTTGAGAGTGTTCTAGCGCTTGATTTAGGGCAATATTAGAATAAGCTCCCTGTTCAAAAACCTCTTCTAACACTCGAACGATCTGTTCACGCGCATTCATTTGTTTACCTTCCAAAGTGATCTCCTACTTTCAATTGACGGCCAGCGCCATTCAAAAAGTCTGTGATGGACATTTTTGGTTTTCCTGCCGGCTGCACAACTTTGAGGGACAGCGCGCCTTCTCCTGCAGCGACCAGCAACTCTTTTTTGGTCAAAGCAATCACTTCTCCTGGATTTCCATTTCCTTCGCATAGCTCTGCTTCATAAACTTTGAAGCGTTGCCCATTTAATAACATATGAGCAACCGGCCAAGGATTCATCCCCCGAATCTGGTTAAAGACTTGGCGATTGGTTTTGGTCCAGTCCAAAACCTCTTCTTCCGGTAAAATATTCGGTGAAAATGTGACCAAACTTGGATCTTGTGGACTTGGCTTGATCTCCCCTGCCAGGTAAGCTGGTAAAGTATCTAGGAGTAAGTCACGTCCAAGGACAGCCAATTTTTCAAACAAAGTTCCCACATTGTCCTCATCTAAAATTGGGAGAGAACGAGCTGCAATCATGTCTCCGGCATCCATTTCCTTGACCATTTCCATAATTGTAACCCCAGCTTCTTCATCACCATTGATCAGGGCATAGTGAATAGGAGCTCCACCTCTATATTTAGGCAATAAAGACGCGTGGACATTCACCGCAAATTGGAAGTTCTCCAACAATTTTGTCGGTAAAAATTGTCCAAAAGCAGCGGTCACAATTCCATCTGCATCTAGGGATAAGAGAGTTTCCATTTCTGGACTACCCGATAACTTCTCCGGCTGAAGAACCGGTAGTTGATGGTCCAAAGCTACCTGCTTCACCGGGGTCATTCGAATCTCTTTTTTGCGACCTACTTTACGGTCTGGTTGCGTCACAACTGCCAAAATTTCATAGCGCGAATCTGCTAACAATCCCTTTAAAACCGTCGCTGAAAAATCAGGCGTTCCCATAAAAATTAATTTTGTCATTTCTTTCTTCCTTACATAAAACTTTGAGGTTCATTATCAATACTGACACGGAGATCTTGGTTGCCTCTTTCTTGAGTAAATTCTAAGATTTGATTCAAGACCTGTGTCATGCCTTCTTCAAAACGATATTTCACAATGATTTGATAATGATACAAATTATGTGTGCGTGCAATTGGTTTAGGTGTTGGTCCTAAGATTTGGACCTGATCAGATAAGCCAGATCGGAGAATTTCCATGACCTGATGTGACTTCTCCATCACAATTTCCTCACTCTTATGGGATAGGGTTAACCCAACTGTGAAGTAATAAGGCGTATAGCCTAACTGCCGGCGAATCTGCATTTCATAGGCAAAAAAACCTTCATAATCTTGGTCTTTGGCAAATCGAATCGCATAATGATTGGGGTTGTAGCTCTGAATGATAACCTCTCCTTCTTTCTCTGCTCGTCCGGCCCTTCCTGCCACCTGAGTCAAGAGTTGAAAGGTTCTCTCTGAGGATCGATAATCCGGTAAATTTAAAGAAGTATCCGCATTCAAGACACCCACTAACGTCACATTTGGAAAATCCAAGCCCTTCGCAATCATTTGCGTCCCTAATAAAATATCCGCTTCTCCATTCCCGAAAGCATCTAATATTGCTGCGTGGCTCCCTTTTTTTCGGGTAGTATCCACATCCATACGCAAAATTTTAGCCTCAGGAAAGATCTCTTGTAATTCATCATAGGCTTTTTGTGTTCCTGTCCCGTAATAACGAATGGAAGGACTTTGGCAATTTGGACAGTGTCGAGGAATCGCTTTGCTATAGCCACAATAATGACAGTTCATGGTTTTAGTATCCATGTGGAGGGTCAGTGAGATATCACAATTGGGACAAGTATCCACAGTTCCACACTCGCGACACATGACAAAGCTGGAATAACCACGGCGGTTCAACATCAAGACGACCTGCTCTTTTTTCTGCAAGCGATCAGCAATAGCTTCCACTAGAACCGGAGTGAAGTTACCAGCTTCATTTTGGCCAATATAATCACGAAAATCAACGACTTTAACTTCTGGAATTTTGGCTGCCGGATTGGCCCGTTGGGTGAGACGAATTAATTCATAAACCCCTTTTGTTGCACGAGCCCGTGATTCTAAACTTGGTGTAGCAGATCCAAGAAGCAAGACTGCTTGATTGTACTGAGCCCTTAGGACTGCGACTTCCCTTGCGTGGTAGCGTGGATTACTATCTTGTTTGTAGGAAGCCTCGTGCTCCTCATCAATGATGATCGCTCCTATGTTTTTTAAAGGGGCAAAGATGGCTGAGCGCGCTCCAACGACTACCTTAGCCTCCCCACGTTCAACTTTCCGCCATTGATCATACTTCTCACCGTTTGATAAACCCGAGTGTAGAATGGCTACTTCCTGACCAAAACGCGAGATAAAACGGTCTGTCATCTGTGGTGTCAGGGAAATTTCAGGAACCAACATAATAGCCGTTTTCCCCTTATTTAGAACTTCCTGAATAATCTGCAGATAAACTTCTGTTTTCCCACTTCCAGTCACACCTTCTAATAAAAAAGGCTTTGATGTTTTCCCAATTTGAGAAACTACTGTTTCTACAGCTTTTGCTTGCTCTGAATTTAAAAGCAGGGCCTGGGTCTGTTCTTTGCCTTCATAATATGCAGCTGCCCGATTCACTTCTCGTTCTGTTATTTCTAAAACACCCTGATCAATAAAATAGGCCACTACTTCTCGTGAAAAATCCTGATACAATCCTGCTAAAGGTTGCTCCCCTTGCTCTAGTAACAGGCGCTCTTTCAATGCTAGCCTTTTTTTAGCTCTTGCTGATGGTTGAAGTTCTTTTAATCCTTCCTGGTTAACGCGATACCATTTTTCTGTTTTAATTTGTTTCTTATCCTTGGCCTTGTATTCAAGTACCAAATCTCCTTTTCTGACCAACCGCATCACTTGGGCTTGATCGGCCGCATCTAGAGAAGAAAAAGAAACTTCATTTTTTTCACCAAAAAGTTTCACTTTGAGAGTTGGATCTAAAGAAGGTTGAGGATACAAAATCTTATCATAACTCGAATTGAGGAGAGAAGGAAGCATGGTTTTTAAAATCGTGATCTTATAAGAAAAAACACTTTTTCGTAATTGATCTGCCAACCAGAACTGCTCTTGATTTAAGACCGGAGTGTAATCCAAGACCTCCACAATCGCTTTTAATTCCTCACTTGTGTCTGCCTCTTCTAAAACATCTACCACAATCCCTTGAATGAGGCGATTCCCTTTACCAAAGGGGACATGAACTCGCATACCTGCCTCCACCATATCCTCAAATTCTGATGGAATCTGATAAGAATAGGGTTTATCTGTCTGCATCAATGGGACATCCACGATGACTTTTGCTATCACTTTTTCACCTCCAGCCTCTATCATATGAGCTTTACTTTATCACGGAACCCTTTAAATAGCAAAAAATAAGATTGAGAAGCCCCAACCTTAAATTTTTTCACCATCTTCTTTTTCTTTGGCAATTTGTTCCTTAATTTTGCGCTCTTCTTCTTCTTTTCGAATCCGCTCTGCTTCAATCCGACGACGAAGCGCTTCACGTTTTGCTTCTGGATCCGGGTGAACAACTACGTTTCCAGACTCGATTTCTTCAAGCGCTTGTAATGTTGATTTAACTGATTGGAATTCTTGAGTTGGTACTGCACCACTTTCCAATTCGTGGGCTCGTTTCGCCTCAAGAATAACCAATGAGTATTTGGATGGTACTTTGTCAAGCAATGTATCAATAGAAGGTTTTAACATCATATTTCTATACCTAATTTCTAATTATTTATCTCTTCACAATAGTTTGTGTTTTTGGTAACATATCCAGATAATGGCCAATGACACGGTCTACACGGAAATGCTCTGCTTCGATCACACGTTTGACACGTTCAGCAGCAAGAGGAACCTCGTCGTTCACAATGGCGTAGTCATATTCACGCATCATGGCGATTTCTTCTTTTGCTTTTTCAATCCGTTGCGCAATAACTTCTGCACTATCTGTCCCGCGACCCACTAATCGATCTTGCAATTCATCCAAATCAGGCGGAGTTAAGAAAATAAAAACTGCATCTGGAACTTTCTTCTTTACTTGAAGTGCACCCTGAACTTCAATTTCAAGGAATACATCGATTCCCTTGTCCAAGGTTTCATTCACATAGGTTAAAGGAGTCCCATAGTAATTTCCAACGTACTCAGCGTACTCCAACATTTGCCCTTGACGGATCAAATCTTCAAATTCTTCACGTGTACGGAAAAAATAGTCGACACCATCCACTTCACCTGGACGTTGTGCACGCGTCGTCATCGATACAGAATACTGAAACTGATTGTCCGAGTTTTCAAAAATTTCTCGTCTGACCGTTCCTTTTCCAACCCCCGAAGGGCCAGAAAATACGATTAATAAGCCACGATCCGCCATGATTTCTCCTTCAATGTCTTTCTATCTAGTGTAACAAAAATCGGCCTAATTTTCAACTGATTTTTTCATTCAAAAAAGCTTGAGATGCTAGATCTCAAGCTTTTGTTTATTTTGCGTAATCGACTGCACGCAATTCTCGAATCACGGTAACCTTAATGTTTCCAGGATACTCAAGATTGGACTCGATCTTCTCACGAATATCATGAGCTAAGATCGTCACTTTATCATCCTTGATTGCCTCAGGGCTAACCATAATACGGATTTCACGACCCGCTTGAAGGGCGAAACTTGTCTTAACTCCTTCAAAACTATTTGCAATTTCTTCAAGATCTTGCAAGCGTTTGATGTAGCTTTCAAGTGACTCACTTCGTGCTCCAGGTCGAGCTGCACTCAAGGCATCCGCTGCAGCGACAATGACTGCGATGACACTTTCTGGTTCCACGTCACCATGGTGACTGGCAATGGTATTGACAACCACTGGGTGTTCCTTGTACTTCCGTGCCAATTCAGTTCCAATCTCGACGTGACTTCCTTCCACTTCACGGTCAATCGCTTTTCCGATATCATGTAAGAATCCTGCACGTCGTGCCAAGGTAGCATTTTCACCCAACTCGCTAGCAATAATACCAGAAAGTTTGGCAACTTCAATGGAGTGACGCAAAACGTTTTGACCATAAGATGTACGGAATTGCAACCGTCCCATAATTTTCATCAAATCTGGATGGAGGTTTGGCGCACCGATTTCATAGGCAGCAGCCTCACCGTATTCACGAATACGATTGTCAATTTCCTGACGGTTCTTCTCAACCAGCTCTTCGATGCGGGCTGGATGAATGCGACCATCTTTAAGAAGGCTCTCCATTGTCATGCGGGCGATTTCACGACGAATCGGATCAAACCCTGACAAGGTCACCACTTCAGGCGTATCATCAATAATCACATCGACACCTGTCAAGCTCTCAAAGGTACGAATATTACGACCTTCACGACCGATAATACGGCCCTTCATGCTATCATCTGGCAAATGAACAGTTGAGTTTGTTTGCTCAGCAACAAAATCACCTGCCATCCGTTGCATAGCTTGGACAAGAATGTCTTTTGCCATCTTATCAGAACGTTCCTTCACTTCCAACTCAGCATCACGAATGCGTGATGCAATTTCTTTTGAAAGTTGATCTTCCGTCTGATTCAAAATAATGTCACGCGCTTCTCCTTGACTTAGAGCAGCGACACGTTCCAGTTCTTCTACTTTCTTGTGTTCAAGCTCTTCCAGCTGTTGTTCACGCGTATCAATGTGTTTAGTTCTATCTGTAAGACTTTGCTCTTTGTGTTCAAGAGACTGTTCTTTGCTTGTTAAAATGTCGTCTTTGCGATCAAGATTGCTAGCACGTTCTGCCAAACGGCTTTCTAATTGCTTCAATTCTTGTCGTTCTGACTTAAACTCAGCATCGACCTCTTCACGATATTTTCTGGCTTCTTCCTTTGCCTCCAAAAGTGCTTCTTTTTTAAGTGAACTTGACTCATGCTTCGCCTCTTTTAAAATCAAATCGGCTTCACGTTCTGCCTGTCCACGTAAATTCGTTGCTTCTTGTTCAGCATTCAAAAGGGTGAGTTCCGCAGCTTCTTTTGAAGCTTTCATTTTAAGAGCAGTTCCCACATATCCAATGACTAAACCAATGACCGCGGCAAAAACACCTGTAATAAACAAATTCATGCTTTTACCCCAAATCTATTTAATTAGTTGAATTAAAAATTCTTTTACATTTTACCATAAATTACTAAAATTAACAATCTAAAAAAACAGGAAAAACCTTTTATATTTTTGCTTAACGTTTGTTCTTTTATCGACTTTTCTTTCATGGAACATCTGTGAGATATTCATTAATTTCCACTTTGTTGAATCTGCTTTTTTATGCTATAATCAAGAAAAACAAAGAAGGATTTGAGTATGACAAAAGAAGTAATTGTTGAAAGTTTTGAATTGGACCACACAGCTGTAAAGGCTCCCTATGTACGCTTGATTGGTGAGGAAACTGGACCCAAAGGAGATATCATCTCTAACTTTGATATTCGCCTGGTGCAACCCAATGAAAATGCGATTCCAACGGCAGGGCTCCACACCATCGAGCATCTTCTTGCGATGCTCATTCGCAAACGCATAGATGGTATGATTGACTGTTCCCCATTTGGATGTCGCACCGGTTTTCATATGATCATGTGGGGACAGCATTCAAGTACGGAAATTGCTAAAGTGATTAAAGAATCTTTAGAAGAAATTGCATCTGTCAGCACTTGGGAGGATGTCCCAGGCACAACCATTGAGTCTTGTGGAAATTACAAGGATCACAGTCTCTTCTCAGCCAAAGAATGGTGTCGCCTGATTCTAGATCAAGGAATTTCGGACGATCCATTTGAACGTCATGTTGTTTAAGACTCAAAAAAGGATGAACCTGTGGTTCATCCTTTTTTCTTGTCATTTTTCCCAGAAATCGTATACTTGCTCAGGCATTAATAATCCAGAGCATCTGAATGACCTTTTCCGTTCCCTACGAAATAACCAGTCTTGGCATTGATACTAAAGAGATAGGTTCCATCTGGTTTAAAAAGGTTGTAATAGCCATTACCGTTAATGATATTAACACGCTCTAAAATGTATTGATTGCCAGTGATATGTCCACGTTTACGAGCAATGTTCAATACTTTTTCAAGGATACCATCCCCAAACACCCAGGCCGGGTTATTGACATCATTGATAGCCGCTTGGTTATACGGCACACGGCTCAGATTCCGCTGAAGTGGGACACCATCACTTGGAAGACCGTAACCTGAATAGCCTGGACTTGCAGTTCCTGCACCACTTGTAGCAGCATTGACAGCTGGGGCTGTAGGCGTTGCTGCTTGAGCTGGGGCCGGAGTTGCATTAGAAGTATCTGTACCACTTGTTCCTGTCACTGGGGCCGGTGTCGCAACCTGTTGTGAACGTCCTTGCGCTACCGCCTCATTTAATAAGCTATCTAATTTTTCATTGCCTGTATTTGTTTCTGCAAAGGTCGCATCACTTTTTGCTTTGGCAGTTGCATCAAGAACTCCATCTTTGATCACAGGAGAACTGAATTGAGAATTCACTTTTTGAATGGCAGAAACTTGCTTCACAAGATCTTCATATTTTGTTTTAGCCGCATTATAATCACTGCTTCCTTCTAATTTGTCCAGCAGTTTCTTCAGATTTTCCAAGTCTCCGAATTTATCATTTTTAAGAGCACTTTTTGATTCATCTACAAAAAAGGCATCGTAGGCTTTGGTAAACTCTTCCAATTTTTGAGCTTGTGTTTCACTGCTACTTGATTTAGAAGTAGAAGATGACTTGCTAGATGAAGATGACACAACAGTTGTACCACCAGATTTTCCACGACTGTGCATCCAGTTATAGGTCACAAAAATGGCTGACCCGACAATCGCTAGACCTAATGCAGAGTATAGAACTGCTTTGATTCGTTTACCCGCATTGCTTGGTGTTTCCTCAGGAAGCTCCTCTGCTTCTACAATTGGTTCAGTTGGTGTAGGTCCAAATTTAATCTTAGCAGGTAATTCTGTTGAGATAGCATCCATTTCATGCCTTTGTTCCAAGACCGTTTCCGTTACTTCCGGTGCCGCCACTGCTTCAGCTACTTCTGCAACTGTTTCTGTAGCTGCCAACTCCTCAGCTTTAGCCAATTCTTCTTTGGCCAAAATTTTTGTATCGTATTTTTCAGCTTCAATTTCTGCTCGGTGTTGTTTGATGTATTTGTCTAAGACATTATCACCTTCAGTTACACCTGCTTCGATTTCTTCTGCCTTTCGATTGGCCTGCCCAATCGTCATCTCTTTAGCATCTTCAAACTCTAAAATTGATTCTGTTTCTTGCTCTAATGGCTTTTTATCCTTCTCTGTCATAAAAATCCTTTCTATGCCTTAATCTGCCGTTTTACTCGTTCCCCAAAATATTGGTAGAGATCAACTTTTAGGGTTCCGTTATAAAGTTTTCGTTTTTTATCTGCTTTACTACCGAATTTAGATTCAAAACCTTCATCACTGGTTAGGATGAATTTACTCCAGGTTTTGAGAGGTGCAAATACGTGCCCCATTTCAGTATACAATTTCGTCACACCCTCATCATCGGATAAGCGTTCTCCATATGGAGGGTTGGAGATAATCACCCCGTTGATCTTATCTGAGTGAAGATCTTGAACTCGCATTTGTTTGAAAGTAATGTCACTGCTAACGCCCGCTTTCTGGGCATTTTCTTTGGCAATCTCAACCATCCGTGCATCGATATCAGTTCCCATAATATCCAATTCGATCTCGCGATTGATTTTTCTGCTTGCTTCTTGACGGACTTCATGAATCAAGCGATCATCCATCCAGTTCCATTCTTCAAAAGAAAAGGTCCGACGTAAACCAGGTGCCATATTTCTCGCAATCATTGCCGCCTCAATACAAAACGTTCCAGAACCACATGTCGGGTCAATCAAGGGTTTATCTGGATACCAGTTTGACAGCAGAAGAATTGCTGCTGCCATATTTTCCTTAATAGGGGCTCCCCCTTTTTCAGTCCGATAACCACGTTTGAAGAGGCTACTACCAGTGGTGTCAATCAAGACAGTGGCTTGATCTTTAAGGATCGATACTTCGATCTTGAACTCTGCCCCATTTTCCATGAGAGGAACACCTTCTGGGCGGGCATAATGTTTTTGTAACTTTTTAACCACTGCTTTTTTCGAAATGGCCTGAACGCTAGGTTCATTATGGAGTTTTGATTTGACACATTTAGCCTTAGAAATAGGAAAACGTGCTCCTAAAGGCAAAAAATTTTCCCAATCCAAAGCAAAGACACCTTGAAAGAGTTCTTCAAAGGTTTTGGCTGGAAAAGTCCCAACCACAATTTTTACTCGATCAGCCGCGCGCAACCAGAGATTGATCTCTATGATTGCTCGACGGTCTCCTTGAAATCGAACCCGTCCATTTTCGACCTGGCAATCGTAGCCAAGATCGCGTAGTTCTCGACCAACAACAGCCTCTAAGCCAGCAGCGGCCGTTGCAATCAATTCAAATTGTTTTTTCATCTTATTCCTATCACTTTAAAAAAGGAGGTTGAGATCTCTCTCCACCTCATCAACCTATATGCAATTTTCTATAAGCCATGTTTTGTTCCAGAAATGACTAGGTACCATTTCCTTCGATAATCATCTGTCTACTGTTTCCAGTCAGAATGCTATGTTCGTTTCCACGCATTCCATGCCCCGACCAAAGTTTGGGTTGCTAGCTTGAGGGGTTTACCTCGTTCCACTTTTTAGGTTTCCCTAAAAACTACGTCACTGTGGCACTTTCAGAGTTACTAGAGCTTATCCTTAGACTTAGCTCCTTCACTCGCCGTAACTTGAATACCAAGTCCCTAGGCTTATGGATTCACCTAGCACAAACACTACAGGCATCACAGCCTGTGCTAGCATGGACTTTCCTCATGAGAGGATTCTCTCACGCGATTATCCAAAAATTGCACGATCTATGGGATTAATAATCGCGATCTACGATCTGTTTCCCAAAAACTTCTTTTTCCAAACGATTAAGACGTTTGAGAATATCAAAGTTCGTCGCTGTTGTCACTTGCGGGAATTCTTGCGTAGCAGTGCTAGCAATCGGAGATGTTTGTGGTGTTTCCTGTGCTTTTTGGGCAAGTTCTTCACGAAGGCGGGCGTTTTCTTCACGCAATTCCTTCACCAAAGCAGCATAGGTTTCATAGTCTTTTATGACATCATCCAAAAATTCATTTACTTCATCTTTATTATAACCACGAACTTCTCGTTTGAAATCTTGATCAAAAATATCTTTCGCAGTAAAAATAATACTCGCCATTACTCTCTCCAATCTAGTTCATCATCTCAATTATATAAAAAAATGGTAAGAAAAATCAAGGTATAACACTTAGTTTTCGTAAAAATTTTCAGCAAGTTCATTTAAGTCATCAAAACTTAATTGTTTGACATAAAATGGTTCTTTTTCTACCATCATTTTGTAAAAATATTTTAAATTGGTTTCATTTTCTGGATCATAAAAAACATAAGCTCCATCCGCGTTATCTATCAAAAACTGATTGTATTCTTTTAGTTGACCCGGATTGCTATAGTGTGGATAGGCATATTTCACGAAATCCACCTGTTTGAAGCGTGCTAATAATTCCTGATTGCTTTCATTCCAATTTTCGCCAACATTCTCAAATAGGAAGATCGTCGCCATTTGAAAATCGTAATCTTTTTTTAATGCAAAGGCGACCTCTAATACCCAAGCCTCAAATCCCAAATTACCAGAAAAGACTAGCCATTTCACTCCTTCTTCAAATAGACGACGAAGATCTCTTTCAATGGCTTTTTTGATAATGGCCAGTCGTGGGTCTTTATTAGAAAAGACTCCCACATCAAAACTCTTATAACCTGCAACAAGTATGGTATTCATTTTTTCCTCATTATTCTAATTTATGATATAATAGAGTGATGTAATTGTACCAATAAGGAGAACTATGGTCAACTATCCACATAAAGTAGCCAAAAAAACCTTGGTCTCTACACAAAGGAAACATCCAGTCGACTTTGCGAATCGTGGGATGACATTTGAAAAAATGATCAATGAAAGCAATCAATACTATCTTTCTCGAGGTCTAGCAGTCATCCATAAAAAACCAACACCGATTCAAATCGTGAAAGTGGATTATCCACGTCGCAGTCGGGCAAAGATTGTTGAAGCCTATTTCAGGCAAGCCTCAACGACGGACTATTCTGGAGTATACAAGGGACGCTATATCGATTTTGAAGCGAAGGAAACACAGCAAAAGCAATCCATGCCGATGAAAAATTTTCATCAACATCAAATCGATCATATGGAGGCAGTTGTTCAGCAAGGCGGTATCTGTTTCGTTCTCTTGCATTTTGCAAAGTTGAGTGAAACCTACTTACTTCCTGCTCCTGCATTAATTCACTATTACAACATCGATCATGGTAGTAAATCCATGCCCCTCTCCTATATTCAGGAGCACGGCTTTCTAGTAGATAAGAATCGTCTTCCAAGCGTTCCTTATCTTGATATTATCGAACAGAAACTTCTAGGCGGTATTTAAATGAATAAACAAACAGTCATTCAATGGTTGAAATATGTTGCCATCGCAGCCATTTCATTTTTCTTACTTTTATTTGTCCTCGGTGGACTGATATTTAGTTACTATGCTATGAAAGCACCAACCTTGTCTGAAAAAGATTTGGTTGCAACAACATCTAGTAAGATCTATGACAACCAAAATAACTTGATCGCGGATTTGGGAGCTGAGAAACGAATCAATGTCACAGCCAATGAAATCCCTACTGATTTGGTCAATGCTATCGTTGCGATTGAAGACCACCGTTTCTTCAATCACCGTGGGGTCGACATCATTCGGATCGGCGGTTCCTTCCTTCACAACTTACGAGGAGGAAGTCAAGGTGGGTCAACCTTGACGCAACAATTGATCAAGTTAACCTATTTCTCCACTTCAGCCTCTGACCGTACCCTCTCTCGTAAGATCCAAGAAGCTTGGTTAGCAACCCAACTAGAAAAGAAAGCAACCAAACAAGAAATCTTGACCTATTACGTCAATAAAGTATTTATGGCGAATGGGAACTACGGAATGCAGACAGCTGCGAAAAGTTATTACGGAAAAGATCTAAAAGATCTTTCGCTCCCTCAATTGGCACTCCTTGCGGGGATGCCCCAAGCACCAAACCAATACGATCCATACTCCCATCCTGAAGCAGCGCAACAGCGCCGAAACTTAGTATTAAAAGAAATGCTCGATATGAAGACCATTTCTAACAAACAATACGAAGCAGCGGTCAATACACCTGTTACAGATGGTCTGCAAAGTCTCAGTTCTTCAAGCAGTTACCCAGCCTATATGGATAATTACCTAAAAGAAGTGATCGAGCAAGTCGAAGAAGAAACGGGCTACAATTTGTTGACAACCGGAATGGATGTCTATACAAACGTGGATACAGAAGCTCAAAAGAAACTATGGGATATCTACAATACAGATGAATATGTCAATTACCCGGATGATGAAATGCAAGTAGCTTCTACCGTTATTGATGTCAATACTGGTAAAGTCATTGCTCAGCTGGGTTCTCGTCACCAATCCAGCAATGTTTCCTTTGGTACAAACCAAGCGGTTGAAACGAACCGTGACTGGGGTTCAACAATGAAACCAATCACAGATTACGCACCAGCTCTTGAACATGAGGAATATACCTCTACAGCAGCTACTACAACAGATGCGCCATACAACTTCCCTCATTCATCAACGCCTGTCTACAACTGGGACCGTTCATACTATGGTAGCATGTCCATTACCTACGCAATTCAACAATCTCGTAACGTGCCTGCGGTGAAGGCCCTGGAAAAAGTTGGTCTTAAACAAGCTAAGAAATTCCTCAATGGATTAGGGATCGATTACCCAGAAATGGTTTACGCCAACGCTATCTCGAGTAACACTAGCGATTCTAGCAACAAATACGGAGCCAGCAGTGAGAAAATGGCAGCTGCCTATGCTGCTTTTGCCAATGGCGGTACCTATTACAAACCATCCTATGTTAGTCGGGTTGTCTTTAGTGATGGCACAACCAAGGAATTTGAGTCCGAAGGAACTCGTGCAATGAAAGCAACAACTGCCTACATGATGACAGATATGATGAAGACAGTTCTCTTGTCTGGTACCGGTACAAATGCTGCCATTTCGGGAATCTACCAAGCTGGTAAGACAGGTACATCAAACTATGCTGATAACGAAATCGGTAAATTGACAAAAAATGCTTATTCAAATATTGTAACACCGGATGAATTGTTTGTAGGCTACACTCCTGAATATGCCATGGCAGTATGGACAGGTTATTCCAATCGCTTTACACCAGTATTGGATAATGGAATACAGGTCGCAACGGATGTCTACCGTCAAATGATGCTCTATCTTGCTAATAATAATAACTCTGGTCATACGGATTGGACGCAACCAAGTGGACTGTATCGAAGTGGTTCTTATCTCTACTTAAACAATGGTAAGAACAACTACAATAACTACTACTATGAGCCAAGTTATTCCACTGATCAGTATTCGTATGAAGAACCATCGTCTAGCTCTTCGAACGAAGAAAATCAATCTAAACCATCTGAGCCTTCTTCGCAAGACTCTAACAATCATAACGAATAATAGAATGGAGAAGTCGGGCTTTTGCCCGGCTTTTTTTAAAACAATGGTTAAAAAACCAGAACGAATAAAATCTGATTTATTTAGTTAGACTTCCCAGCTTTTTTATTTTTGAGTATATAAAAAAAAGAGCCTTTCGGCTCTTATTAGAATGTAGACAAACTATTTTAAAGCAAAATAAGTTAAGTGATTCTGCAAAAAACAAAATTGAGTTCCAATATTTAAATCGATTTAAGAAAATACTGAAACTTTCCGCTGTGAGAAAAGTGCTTGAAACGTTATTGTTTCAGGCACTCGGAATTATTGAGACCTTAGACTCAATAATTAGTCATGGAACTTTAAAGAAGTTCGCTGACGTCCGTACTCACCTAAGGAAAGTTTTTAAGATATTTTGTCTTCAATCTGAAAAGAGCCTTTCGGCTCTTTTCTATATCATTATTTTGCTAAAGCTCCCATTGGATCCCACGGTGCTAGGACAATTGGTTCTGCTTCATAGGCTGCTAATTCGTCTGCTGTTAGGAATTCTTTACGAACCACGATTTGATAGGTATATTCATCCATCCAAGCATCAGAAGCCACAAAGTAACCATCTGTACCGACCTTGTCTCCCCATGAATTTTCAACCTTCCATTTACGAGGCTGACCTGCTTCGTCTAAATCAACCCCTGTCAAGACCATAGCGTGTGTCATGAGACTTTCTGCATAGTCCAAGCGACCCGCCTTGTCTTGTGTCAAATGAATGTCCATGCCTGCTTCAAAATCGTAGACATCTGTTGCCAGGATTCCGGCTTTACGGTTGCTGACTTGGCCTACATCTGAACCAAACCAGACAGTTTCTCCTGCTTTCATTTGAGCAATAGCTAATTCTTTCAATCGATCCATTGGAACATTTAGGTAGCGGACTGGACGGCTACCAACCACATTGCCCAGCATATCTACGGTGTAAGATTTTCCATATGGCTTATCTGTAGTTGGGGCATTGATAATGGAGACGTAATCGTCTAATTGAAGGTCTACATATTTTTTGTAGAAGCTTTGTGGAGTTAAGCCACTTTCGGTATGGAATTGGTTGTCCTTATCACGGTATGAAAAGTCAAATTCACGCGGAGGCAATCCTAAAGACATAGCCAAGAAGTTAAAGATTTCTTGCAACAACGCTTGTTTCTTGCTCGCAACTGCCTCACTATCTGCGCCTGAGTGAATCAAGTCACGCAAGATTTGCGCATCTTGACGCAAGAGTTTATTGAGGTAGGTGTTCAATTCCCGGCTATTACTTGAAGAAATCGATTCCGGATAAACTGATTTTGGAACCACTCCGTATTTCTCAAAGAGGGATACCACCATATCCCATTGACCACCATCTTGTTGTGGGGTTTGTAGGAGAAAAGCCACCTTACGGCTGGTCAATTCTTGATCTGCTGTAGCAATCACTTGCTCCAAAAACCAGTTTGATTTTTCATACTTATCCCAAAAGAAAGTATGTGCTTGAGACAATTCAAAATCCTCCAATTGGAAGCTTGAAATCATCTTGTGACGGAAGGTATTTAAAGCCGCAAACATCCAACAACGTCCAGATGCTTTTTGGTTTGTCACCTTATCCTTGGTCAAATCAAGTGAAAAAACTGGTGTATTTTCTACTGCACTCTTGCGCGTTTCAAGCGATGCATGGATCCCATTGTGGGTAACAGCATTTTCAAGAGCCGCATATTTCACATTTGCTTCATAATTAGCATAGAGCTGGTCTGTAAATTCTTTCGTTAATTCTGACATAGCAATCTCCTTTTTTCATTATTTACTATTATAATCCTTTGAGCAGAATCTTCAAGTAAAAATCACCCTATAGAGAGGGATTCTGTTTAGAATAGATGATTTTATCCCCGCAATATCCTTTGCGTTGAATGGCATGAGGGATGGTTTCTACATACTGCATTCCTGCCTTTTCCATGACTTTCCCTGAAGCAGGATTTAAACTGACATAAGTGGCTTTGATTTCTTTAAATCCGACTTTGTTCAATAAGAAATCCAAAACAGCTATGACGGCTTCTGTCATGAATCCCCGCCCCCAGAATTTCTTGCCAAGGATATAACCTAGCTCGCATGATTGACTTTCCTGGTCTTGAGAAACCACACTAATATCTCCAATTACCTGATCCAGTGATGTTTTCAAACAAAGCGCCCATTTATAAGTATCTGGTTTACGATACTGTTCGATCCATCTTTTGATCGATTCTCTGGTTCTCTCAGTAGATGCATGGGCATCCCAAGTGACATATTTCAGGGTTTCAGGATCCGAAGCCCAATTTTCAAACATCGCTGGTGCATCTTCCAAAACGAAAGGCCTCAAGTATAAATGCTCTGTCTCTATGACAAGACTTCCAAGATGATTCATAGATTGTCTCCCTTCATTTTTTCATGCAACTTGAACGTTGCAAGTTTTTTACTTTAATCTAGAAGAAAAGGACGGATGAAACCGCCCTTCTTTTTAATGCTTTTCACAATATTATATAGTCAGACTACGAAATCGAACTCCACGAGTTACCGTTTCCTACCTCGTTCTCCTATGTTAAGACCTGGGCTAAAAAGGTCTACTGGACCTTTTTACTCCCAGAAATGATCAAATACTGTGATTGGCAAGTGGCGTTTGTGTTGGCCTTTGTACCACCATTTTTCAATAGTTGCTTGAGCTTCTGGGCTCACTTGTTTGCCTTCTAGATAATCATCGATTTCATTATAGGTGACACCCAGCGCTACTTCATCAGCAACACCTGGTTTTTCTTCTTCCAAATCTGCAGTTGGGATTTTCTCATAGAGAGCAGGATCAGCTCCCAAGGTTTTAAGCAATTGTTTTCCTTGGCGCTTGTTCAAACGGAAAAGGGGTAAAATATCTGCACCACCATCTCCAAATTTTGTGAAGAAACCTGTAATGTTTTCCGCTGCATGGTCCGTCCCAATAACGGCTCCACTCCGCGCACCTGCTAAAGCATACTGAGCAATCATGCGGCTACGTGCCTTGATATTGCCCTTGTTGAAGTCGGAGATATCCGTTCCTGTTGCTTCGACAGCACGTTCCATTGCATCAACCGATTCCTTGATGTTAACGACTAGGCTGACATCTGGCTGGATGAAGGCCAAAGCTTTTTGAGCATCTTCTTCATCTGTCTGTACCCCATAAGGAAGACGAACGGCAATAAATTGGTAAGCGGTATCTCCAGTCTCTGCGCGCATTTCTTCCATGGCTAATTGAGCTAATCGCCCAGCAAGAGTCGAATCTTGTCCTCCTGAGATCCCTAATACAAATGTTTTCAAGAAGGGATGTTTTTTTAGATATCTTTTTAAGAAATCAACCGAGCGGCGAATCTCTTCCTGAGGATCAATGCTAGGCTTGACACCCAATTGTTGGATAATCTCTTCTTGCAAACTCATTTTGCTTCTCCTTCTCCATTAGCCTTGTTACGCATTTCCTCGATCAGATCCATCTTATCCTGCCAAATATCTTTGGCCAAGTCAACTGGGTAATGCTGTGGATTGAGGACGCGCTTATATTCATCCCATAATTGATCGTAATTTTTACGAGCATATTCTTGAATTTCTGACAATGTTGGCAGTTGATAAACCAATTGACCCTCTTTAAAAATATCCACTAAAAGAGGAATGGCCTCAAAGTTTCGGACCGTTTTATTAATGTAGGTATAAGTCGGATGGAACATTTTAAGTTCAGTCAGTTGTGAAACATCTACTCCATCATAAGTGATGTAGTCCCCTTCTGATTTACCTTTTTCACGGCTCGTAATCCGCCAGACTTGCTTTTTACCAGGAGTAGAAACTTTCTCCGCATTATTGGAAAGCTTGATGGTATTGATCATCTCTCCTGCATCGTTTTCAACAGAGACAATTTTGTATACCGCCCCAAGTGCTGGTTGATCGTAAGCTGTAATTAACTTGGTTCCTACACCCCAAACATCAATTTTTGCTTTTTGCATTTTTAAGTTGAGGATGGTATTTTCATCCAAGTCATTAGAAGCGTAGATTTTAGCATTTGTAAACCCAGCCTCATCTAATTGCTGGCGAACCTTTTTAGAAATATAGGCAATATCTCCTGAGTCAATCCGGACGCCTAGGAAATTGATCTTATCTCCCATTTCACGCGCTACCTGAATAGCTGCTGGTACCCCAATACGAAGCGTATCATAGGTATCGACGAGGAAGACACAATCTTTATGGGTTTCCGCATACGCCTTAAAGGCTTGATAGTCATTTCCATATACCTGTACAAGAGAATGGGCATGAGTTCCTAAAACTGGGATTCCAAAGAGTTTTCCTGCCCGAACATTACTAGTTCCATTGGCCCCTCCGATGACTGCCGCACGAGTTCCCCAAATGGCAGCATCCATTTCTTGCGCACGACGTGTTCCAAATTCCATCAAAGGCTCATCTTCAATGACTGAACGAATACGAGCAGCTTTTGTGGCTATCAAGGTTTGAAAGTTGACGATATTCAAAATGGCTGTTTCCACCAATTGACACTGAGCCAGAGGGCCCTCTACCTGAACGATTGGTTCATTGGCAAAGACTAAGTCTCCTTCTTGAGCCGATCGTACCGTCAATTCCAACTTGAGATCACGGAGATATTCCAAGAAGGCCCCATGATAACCAAGTGACTCTAAATAGGCAATATCGCTCTCAGAAAAACTCAAGTTTTCCAAGTATTTTACAATTCTCTCTAAGCCAGCAAATACTGCGTAGCCGTTTTTAAAAGGCTGTTGACGAAAATACACTTCAAATACGGCATGTTTATTGTGGATACCTTGATCAAAATAGACCTGCATCATGTTGATTTGGTATAAATCAGTATGCAAGGTTAAACTGTCATCTGGATACATATGTATACCTCTTTTTTATAGATTTGTTCTATGAATTCCTACCATAAAATTAGTACCATTATAGCACATTTCAGCTCTATTGAATACTGAAAGGAAAGCATGAAAAAAATCTGAGACAGGAAGCTCAGATTTTTTAGATTAAAAGTTTTCTGTGATATATTTATAAACTTCTTGGCCAGCAATCGCACCGTCTCCGACGGCTGTCGTCACTTGACGCAAATCTTTTTGACGAACATCGCCAACTGCAAAAATACCTGGGACTGTGGTTCTCATATGATCATCCGTGATCACCCAGCCATTTTCATCTAAAATACCAAGTTCTGTCGCAAAATCACTGACAGGATCTAAACCAACATAGATAAAGACACCACCGAAGGCTTGCTCTCTAACCTCTCCTGTCTTCACATCTTTTAAAAGGACAGACGTTACTTTTTGTTCACCCTTAATTTCTTCAACAACCGTATTCCAAGCAAAGTGAATTTTATCATTGGCAAAGGCACGATCTTGAAGAACTTTTTGGGCACGCAACTGATCACGACGATGGGCAATGGTCACTGTTTTTGCAAACTGAGTCAAAAAGACAGCTTCTTCTACAGCAGAATCGCCACCACCAACAACTAAGAGATCCTCGTCTCTAAAGAAAGCTCCATCACAAACAGCACAGTAGGAAACCCCTCTACTATTCAGCTCCTCTTCACCAGGGACATTCAATGAACGGTGGTTAGACCCTGTTGCAATCACCACGGTTTTAGCTTCAAATTCCCCATCATCTGTGATAATCTTTTTGGTTGCTCCGTGGTCTTCGATGCGCTCTACCTGTCCAAACAAATGTTCCACACCAAGATTCTCTAAAGGCTCGAACATTTTTTCAGCCAAGTCTGGACCACTAATATTCGCATAGCCAGGATAGTTTTCAATGTCAGACGTATTGTTCATTTGACCGCCTGGAATTCCTCTCTCAATCAATGCGACTTTTAAATTGCTTCGTGCTGCATAAAGGGCAGCAGTCATCCCTGCAGGACCTGCTCCAATAATCACTGTATCAAACATACTCAACCTCTTTCTGTTTTGTTGTAACCATTATAATTCTAACACGGTCTTTTTGCAATTATCGTGCTTGAAAGATAAACAAAATCCCTATGACCGCAAAGGTTAAAATAGGAATCGTCATGATATCAATTAAGAGGATATCATACAAATGGGCTTGTCGTTGCTTGGCTGTTTTATCTTTCTTCTTAAGGGCACGGTAGCCAATCCAAATACAAGAAGCGATCCCAACTAAAATCGTTGTCGTCACTAAACTTTGTAAATATAAGGACAATAATTTATTTAACATCACGACTCCAAATATTTTTACATTTTCAGAAAACAAACCCAGCTAGCATCGCCAGCTGAGTCTTACCTCTCCTCTATTATATCAAACATAGGTCCGTTTGTAACTAGCAAAGAATTCTTTTGTCCGTTCTTCTTTTGGATGTTGCATGATTTCCTCTGGTGTTCCAGATTCAATAATCCGTCCTTTATCCAAAAATAGGACCTTATCTGCTACTTGCGCTACAAAAGACATATCATGGCTGACCAGTACCATGGTTTGTCCTGATTTTGCTGCATTGGCAATGGATTTTTCAACTTCTCCAACCAATTCTGGATCCAAGGCTGAAGTCGGTTCATCCAACAAAAGAACCTCTGGTTTCATGGCCAAGGCACGGGCCAAAGCCACCCGTTGTTTTTGTCCACCTGAGAGGTGACGAGGATAGTGATTTTCACGATCCGATAAACCGACTTTTGCCAGTTCTTCTCGAGCAATTTTCGTTGCTTCTTGATCGGATAAGCCCTTCACAACAATGAGCCCTTCTTTCACATTTTCAAGGGCTGTTTTTCTACCAAACAAATTAAACTGTTGGAACACCATGGCCAATTTTCTTCTTAAGGTTAAGATTTGATCTTGGGTAATGTGCTCAAAATCAACTTCGAAATCATCAATCTTAATTCTACCACTATCTGGTGCTTCCAAATAGTTTAAACTGCGTAAGAAGGTTGATTTACCAGCTCCCGAAGACCCGATTAGGGCCACGACTTCCCCTTTTTGAATTTCCAAACTTAGATTATTTAAAACCTTTTGACCTGAAAATGTCTTTGATAATTCTGAAATATAAATCATTAGATCCGGACCTCCTGATCTGGTAAATCAATTGCTACGGGAGTCTCAATATCCAGTCGACGTTCAATGTGACGGCCTAGTATTTCAATGAGAATGTTCACAATCCAGTAAACAATCGATACCGTGATAAAGCGTTCAAAGTACTTCAAATCGCTCCCCCCAATAATCCGTGCTTGAGCAAAAATTTCAACCACACTGGCACTAAAGGCGAGCGAGGTCCCCTTGGTCAAGCCAATGAGAGAGTTGATTAAAGTAGGAGTTGCAACGACTGCTGCATTGGGAATAATAATCCGGCGATAAACTTGACGGTTGGTCATCCCAAGACTACGCGCTGCCTCAATTTCACCAGGATCCACTGATAAAATGGCTGCCCGGATGGTTTCACTCGCATAAGCTGCCTCATTAAAGGCAAGAGCAACAATTGCAAATAACTCAGCTGGAATGGCATTAATATTAAAAGCTGTTCCATAAGACTGATTGATCGCTTTTAAAATAAGAGGAATCCCATAATAGGTCAACATCAACTGAACCAACAAAGGAGTCCCCCGTAAAAAACTGACAAAAACAGCTTGAATCGGGTAAAGAATTCGTACACGATTAATTTTGACCAGAGCAAAAATCATGGCAAAAATAATCCCAAAAAATGCGCCTCCTAGGGCTAGTAAAATCGTCACAGGCAATTTTCCTATGACAGACGGAAATGCATCCAATACGGCTCTCAAACTAAACAGCTTGCTATCTGGAACGTGTTTTAAAAAGTCAGCATACCAGTTGGCAGCTAAAAGATTAGTTGTAAACATTTTTGTTACTTCCTTTCTCGAACATAAACATTCTATCACATTCACTATCGGAATTCCAAAAATTGCTACAGAAATAGAAAAATGATAGACTATACAAATTTAGTCTATCATAATTTTAGACAAGTTCCCAATAGTTTTTCTTTATGGAGTTCATAAAGAAAATCTATGTTTTCTTTTAAGCATTTGAAACAAGGGATCAGAAAGTTTGGCGTTTGGCCTTTCTTTCTGCCCGACCACGCGCTCGATTTTCCGCTCGCTTAGCTTTTCTCCGCTTTTCATCAACTGCCCATTTGATTTTTTTCTTGTAGCCTGGTTTGATTTTTTTCTTTTTCTTCTTCACCAGACCAATCATTTCGATATCAAGTTTCTCTTGCTTCTTCTCACGATTCGCCCGTCTATCCCGATCATAGGTATCTTCAATAACCCCATTTTTCAACACTTTCGGTACGAAACGAATGCCCATTTTTTCTAGTTCACGGATATCTGAATCATCACTTGGTTGATAAAGAGTAATAGCGACACCTGGCAGGCCATTGCGGCCTGTCCGGCCGACACGGTGAACAAAGAAAGAAAGATCTTGAGGAATGGCATCGTTGATGACATGACTTACCCCTTCGATATCAATTCCACGCGCCGCCAAATCTGTCGCTACAATGTACTCAAAATCAAGATTTTTAACCTGATTCATGATCCGTTTCCGTTCACGTGGTGGGATATCTCCGTGAATCTTCGCCACTTTGAGTCCCTGAGCTACTAGATAGGCATGGAGATCATCTGCTCTCGTTTTTGTATTAACGAAAATCATGGCCAAATAAGGTTGCAAGGTCTTGGTCAATTGGTAAATTTGCTCATTTTTATCCCGACCCTTAGTCGAAACCAGCCAATTATCGATGGTATCTGAAATCACCGTCTTAGTCTTAATTTGCTCCATGACTGGGTTTGAGAGATATTTTTTCAAGAAAGGCTGCAATTTTTGCGGAATGGTGGCTGAAAAAACTAAAAATTGCAGTTGTTGCGGAAGCCTTGAAGCAATCTTATCCACAGTAGACAAGAATCCCATGTCCAGCGTCATATCTGCCTCATCTACCACAAAAGTATGAGCCTTATGAATAGCCAGATCACCCGATGCAACCAGATCATAGATCCGGCCTGGAGTTCCAATCACGATATGTGGTTGTTTGACCTGCAGTTTTTCAATCTGACGGCTTTTATCCGTTCCTCCAACATAATTCACAATTCGAATCTCTTTTTCAGAATGACTAGCGATTTGACGAGCAGCTTGGTAAATTTGCGTCGCCAACTCCCGACTAGGAGCCGTGATGACCGCTTCAACTTGTTGGCTGTCTTCATTTAAGGTTTGAAAAATCGGCAAGAGGAAAGTATGGGTCTTCCCAGAACCTGTCTTTGACTCTCCTACCAAATCATTTCCAGCTAGGACAATCGGAATTAGTTTTTCCTGTACTTCGGTTGCTTCTCTAAAATTGATTTCTTTCAGTGCCTCTTGAATATAGGGCTTAAAATTAAACTCTGTAAATTTCATTTTCTCAGTTCCTTTCATGATCTCTATTATTATATCAGAAAAGCTGTCTTCTTGCCTCTCTTATGAGTCATTTTTCCTAACCAGCGAAGTCACTCTGAGTCAGCAAAAAAACGATGGGCAAGCCCACCGTCGTTTTATAGGTAGAGAAGGACTAGAGTCACGACACTTGTCACTAAGGCAATGCTCCACATAAAGGCATCTACTTTCCATTCTGACCAGTTTTGCCCATTGCCAAAAAGGCCACCCAGTTCTAAATGATGGTGGAAAGGAGTCATTCGGAAAATCCGACGTCCTTCCCCGTAACGTTTCTTGGTCCATTTGAAATAGGTCACTTGTAGCATCACTGAACCTGTTTCAATGACATAGACCAGACCAATCAAGAGCAACGTCCACTCGACATGCAGAGCCATTGACAAGGCTGCAAGCATCCCTCCAAGAGCTAGACTACCGACATCCCCCATAAAGATTTTAGCCGGCTTGTGGTTGAAGACAAAGAATCCAAGCAAGGCCCCAATCATACTCAAAGTCACAAAGAGAATGTCCCATTTCCCTTGCATATAGGCAATAAAGGAATAGGCACTCAGGCTAATGGCAACGGAGATGCTGGCTAATCCATCAATCCCATCTGTCAAATTGACCGCGTTTGAAAAACCAACCAACCAAAATAAAGCAAAGAGAATGTAGAAATGGCCCAAGTAAAGATCGTAACCAAAGACATTTAAAAGGCTTCCTGCACCGTGGCGTTCAGAAAAAATATAGAAGATGATTCCACCAACAAGTTGAAGGGCCAATTTTTGTTTTGGGTTAAGACCTTCATTAATCTTACGAAAAACTTTTAAAAAGTCATCCAAAAATCCAACAATTCCATAAAGAATCAAGATAAATAGAATCAGTTGAACAGGGCGCGTGAAATTTCCAGTCAATACGGTAACGACAAAACTAACTAGAACGGCTGTAATGAGAAATACAACTCCACCCATTGTCGGAGTGCCAGCTTTCGCTTTGTGTTGTTTCACATCTTCGTGCATTTGTTGCCCAGAAATATGAGCACGATGGTAAAATCGAATAAAGGCTGGAATAGCAGCCACTGTTAATAGAAACGATACAAGGATCGTAGCAATATACATCTTAGTCTCCTAATGTTAACGTAATCTTTTTAGTTTTATTGAGTGAGGTGTTCATTTTGACACTTTGTTTAGTTACTTTCTTTCCACTACCTTTATAGGTAATCTCAATTCCAGTCCATTCTCCAAAGATGTCTGCATTTTTCTTAGTCCAACCATACATATCTGGAACCGCATCAAAGTCTTCTGTCAATAACAATACTTGCTGATTGGCTTTGACTTTAGAGCCTATATCCACAGACATTTTGCGGATATTTTTCCCGGTTCCTAGGACAATTGGTTGCACCAAATTGCGACGCAATTCCTCTGAATAAGCACCTGGGCTCAAATTTTGTTTCAGATTCAACTCCTTAGAGAGAGTTTCTACTGAAGGGATTTTGTAGGTCGTTTCTTTGGTCACACCATCCAACGTTGGTGCCTCTGATGTCAAATGCAATTCGTCTTTTAAAGCAACTGCATCTTCCAAAATAGGATTGACCAGCTCTTCCCAGCTGGTCGCTGAGAATTTCACTTCTGGTTGTTGGACCGTCACATACATGATGAATTCAGGATCTTCTGCAGGTGTCATGGCTACAACCGAGTTGATATAATCATTTTCTCCTTGTAAGTATCCTTGATCTGTCGCCATTTGGGCAGTCCCTGATTTCACCGCAACGTTTTGACCGGGTACCTGAATGATGGGTCCATCGCTGTACAAGGTTCCATACTCTGGATCTGTTCCGACGGTGATCATATAGTTCCGTGTCTGTTGCGCAGCTGATCCTGAAACTGGTTTTCCAACAACTTCTTTTTTTGATTTGCGGGCTGTGTCTGATTTTTTATCGTAAATAGCACTAATAAATTTCGGCTCTAACATTTGCCCATCATTAGCGATGGCGCTAAAGGCCCGTAACATTTGGGTTTGACTGACGGAAATCCCTTGACCAAAGGCAGATTGTGCCTGACTGACATAGTTATCCCCTGGAAGACCCCCGTAAGCTTCATTTCCCATTCCAAAACGGGTCGGAAGACCGAATTTAAAGCGGGTTAGGTAGTCCATCCAGACAGCATTTCCCATCTTTTGCTCTAAGCGAGTCATCCCCACGTTACTTGAGTAAGCAAAGCCCTGTGCGATATTCATATAGCGACCTTCAGCCAGCCCCATATTGACATCCCAGTCACGGATCGTCGCATCTTTTACTTGTAGTTCGTTACTGTAGTATACTTCATTATAGGCTGGGAAAGTTCCATGATCAATCGCCGAAGCTAATAACATGACCTTCATCGTTGAACCCGGTTCATATTGATCTTGATAAAGGATGGTATTCCAGGTTTTCAAGTTTTTCAGATCCAACCCTTGTTTGGTATCCGCATTATAGGATGGACGTTGCGTTGTAGCCAGGATTTCTCCAGTTTTTGCACTCACAAGAGTCGCACTAACATACTTTCCTTTTACTTTTTCTTGGAAAACATCCATTCGCGTCTCAAGGTAGGTTTGTAATTCTGCTGAAATGGTCGTATAGACATCTTTTCCATCTTCTGTTTTGACAGAAACCTTATCTGAACCAGGAACGATATTGCCGTTTCGGTCTTTGTCATAGGTGATAACCCCATTTTGACCAGCGAGAATACGATCGAGGGATTTCTCCATCCCTGATTGCCCCTTCAGAGTTTTATTCCCCTCTTTATCTTCTTGAAGAGAGGCCTGCCCTATAAATTGAGAGGCGAAAACTCCATTTTTATAGCTTCGATTTGGACTAGTTGTAAAGGCAACCCCTTCAATATTCGCCGCTTCCATGGCCTCACGGATAGCCGTCATATTACTATAAGTTATGCCGTTTCCGTTCGAGCCAAAAGAAACCTGTTTCAATTTCTTTTGCGACAACTGTTGAATGACGTAATCCTCATCCATCCCTAAGTACTGCTTAAAGATTTCTGCTACTTTTTTAAATTGGCTCTCTTCTACATAGAGGATTTTCCCAGTTGCTGATTTGTACTTTTTATCAATAATAGCATAAACGTTATAGGTCGTAGCATCTTCAGCAATTACTGCTCCATTTCGGTCGTAGATCGTTCCACGTTTTGCAGGAACAATGACCGTCTGCTCATGGACTTTTTTGGCTTGATCCGATAAGGTTACACCAAATTTTTTGTCAGTCCCAATGATCATTGCAAAATTAATCAGAAAGAGAAAAAAGAGGAAAATCGCCAGTACACTGAGATTTTTCCCAACTTGTTTTCGATTCTGATCCGGCAAGCGACGTTTCTTTATCGAATACCCGATTAAAAATTTTTTAAATTTATTCATCACTACTTGCACTCACTGTTTTTCGATTTTCTTTTTGCAGCTTCATTCCTTGGGAGCTAGCCAACTGTGATAAGCGGTCATAACGTGTTAATTCATTGACCTCTTGACGAACATCTGCCAATTCCGTCTTTTTGGCTTCTAGTTCCGTATTTAAATCAGTCAACTCACTCTGTACTTGTAAAATTCGTGTCTGCATAAAGACGATACTAATGGCTAAAATCACAGCTGTTAAGACAATCGACCCATAAAAAGCCTTTTCTACTCTAGAGAAACGGCGAAAGTGGTCTTGCAATACCTGTGTTCTTGTTCTCTCATCTCTTGCTGCCATATCAATTCCTCTTACTTGTGTATTTTTCGAGCAACCCGTAATTTTGCTGAATGAGATCGATTATTTTCCTCAAGCTCTTCTTCACTTGGCAAAATAGGTTTCCGGTTGACTAACTCCATCTTTGGTTTCAAATCATCTGGAATAAAGGGAAGTCCTTTTGGAACCTCAACCGTCGAAGCTTCTTTAAACAATTGTTTGGTCAATCGATCCTCTAACGAATGAAAGGTAATCACAGAAATACGACCATCGAGGGCCAACAAATCCATAGCTTGCTGAATCGATTCATCCGCCGCTCCCAGTTCATCATTGACTTCGATACGAATGGCTTGGAAGATCTGTTTAGCAGGATGACCCTTTTTCTTGAGCTCCTTAGCTGGTTTAGCAGATTTAATAATCTCTGCTAATTCAGTCGTCGTTTCAATCGGTTTAATTGCTCGTGCTTGCTCAATTTTCCGCGCAATTTGCTTGGAAAATTTGTCCTCTCCATATTTGAAAAAAATGCGTACGAGATCATGGTAATCGTAGCTATTGACGACCTCATAGGCTGTTAAGGAAGCTTCTTGATTCATCCGCATGTCCAACGGCGCATCTTTCTTGTAAGAAAATCCACGTTCCCGTTCATCTAACTGAGGACTAGAGACACCTAGGTCATAACAGATTCCATCAATTTCAGTCACACCCAATTCGTTTAGACGTTCCTTCAAATGACGAAAGTTATCCTTAATGAAGGTCACCATGCCTTTCTCAATGAAAGGTGCCAAACGAATCTTAGCATTCTCAATCGCATGCTGATCTTGGTCAAAGGCATAGAGATGGCCTGATTCATTTAATTTTGTTAACAAATATTCGCTGTGGCCTGCCCCACCCAATGTGGCGTCTACATAGATCCCATCTGGCTTAACATCCAGCATATCGATCGTTTCATGAAGCAAAACCGTTACATGATGAAATTCTTTACTCATATCTTTACTATTTTACCACAAATGGGACCAAGATGCACTCCTGAAAGAAAATTCACTAACTAATCCTATCTGACCTTTTCGAATCCTACAAAATACCTAGGAAGGCTTGATTTCACTTGTTTCCTCTAGGATTTATGATACAATATTCTTATGAAAATAAGAAAACAGATTCTCATCCCACTTTTATTGGTCGATGCTATCGCTCTCTACTTTTTTCTAACCACTATTGAGGCTTGGATTTTTTGGCTTGCTGCCCTGATCCTAGTCGGATCACTTTGGTGGTTCAAAAAAGCCATTCAAGGACAAAAAACAGAGATGGAAGAAAAATAATTTCTTCCATCTCTGTTTTTCTTTTGTTTCCTCCAAGTAATTCCTTAAAAGAAGTAAACGAGCTCTGAAATAGTAAAGAGAGTGGGACAGAAATCGGTCATTCGTTAGAATTCGATTTCGTCGTCCCACCTCCGCACAGTTGAGTAGGGCTGTAAAAGCTGATGAAATCAGCGTAGTAGAGCCCACTCAACCACTGCGTCTTGCTCAACAATCCAAAAACAATTGAGAGGCTAGGACTTTTGCCCCAGCCTCTTGCTGTTTATTTATTATGTTTCCAATTGCTGTAGATCCCAAAAAGAATGATCCAGATGGTTGCTCCAACCGCTCCAATGTATGTTGATTCTTGCAAGAAGAGACAAACGAATACAAAGAGGAAGAAAACAATGGTCAATGGATTCAACACTTTATAGGCCGGCATGACAAAACCATCTGGCATAAATTCTTTCGATTTACGGTACTTAAGATGGGCAAGCATAGTCAAAATGTAAATAGCAATGTAGACACCAGAAGAAGATGCCGTAATCAAGGCAAAGGCATCTGAGACACCTGGCAAGACATTGATAAAGGCTGAAACAGCAACCACAATCGCAGAAAAAATAATCGCGCGACTTGGAATCCCCATACGAGATAAGCTATTCAGTTTCAAACGATTCATCACTTTGCTGTTTGGTGTTTCTTTTGCAATCTGGTACAAGTGGCGCCCTGTTGAATAGAGGGTGGAATTCAAGGAAGATGCCGCAGCTGTCAGTACAACAAAATTAATCAATCCTGCTGCCCACTTGATTCCTACCATCTGAAAGACCGTTACAAACGGTGACTTATTGACGGGAAGCTGTTGCCAAGGGAAAATAGCCATAATCGCTAACAAAGCCCCTACATAAAAGATTACAATTCGAATCGGAATTTCTTTAATGGCTTTCGGTAAGACCTGACGGGGATTGGCTGTCTCTGATGTGGTAATTCCAACAAACTCAATCGCTTGATAAGCAAAGAAGACCATTTGAAAGGCCATCACAAACTTGACCCAACCATTCGGAAACATTTGAAAACCATTGGTAATGTTACTTAAGCTAGCATGTCCAGCTGGTGTTTCAAAATTCGTCGTCACCATAAAAATCCCTGTTGCGATCAGGGCTAAAATCGTGACAATCTTGATCATTCCAAACCAGAATTCAACCTCTCCAAAAACTTTCACAGCGATCAAGTTTACACAACTTAAAAGCGCTAAAAAGATGATTTGAATCTGCCAGGCTGGCCAATTAGGGAACCAGAGCTGAACATAGTTGGAAACGGCTGTAATTTCTGCCATCCCAAGAAATACCAAGGAAACCCAATAGGACCATCCTGAAAAATAGCCCCAACCCTTTCCTAAGTACTTGGTAATAAAGTTGATAAAGGTATGTTGATCTGGATCCATATACAGCATCTCGCCAATCGCCCTCATCATGAAGTACATGAAAGCTCCAGTCAGCATATAGACTAAAATAATAGACGGACCTGTCAAAGAAAGGGAACGACCAGCTCCAAGAAAGAGCCCTGTTCCGATGGTTCCTGCAATAGCAATCAGCTGAACATGGCGATTTTGCAGACCACGAACCATCCCATTTTCGGTTTCTTCACCAGGATGATGTTTTTTTGACATATGATTACTCCAATTCTTTTTCTGTACATTTTCAGAAAAGTATACTTCCAATTTTCACTCAATCTACTATACCACGTTTTTAAAAATTGGTCAATCCGGTCCAGAATATTCTGAATTTTATAGATCAAAAAGAGTGCTGGAGTCTATTCCAGCACTCTTTTGATTATGAATTAGGGTCATCGAGACTACGGCCATGCAAACCTTTTTCCCGTTGCACTTGGCGTAGTTTCTCAGGTGTTACATCGTTACCTTCTTCATCTACAATTTTGATACCTTCAATGTGGTGACGAACCGAACGACGATAACCTTCAATGTATTCTTCACGAAGTTTTGCTTGCTCCACTTCTTCTTCTGGAGTCAAACCTTCTGTTTTTTTCTTTTTAGCAAGCTCATTGATACGAGCAATTTTTTCAGGTGTCATAATAAAACCTACTTTCTACCTGTCATCAGGTCATTATTTTGTGTTCAATTGATTAAAGGCTGCGACAGCATTAGCTTTCGCTACAAGGCCTGCAAGAAGGGCCAAACGGTTGTTTTTAACAGCCTCATCTTCTGCCATCACCATGGTATTGTCAAAGAAAGCATCAATGACTGGGCTAAGAGCAAAGAGTTGAGCCAATTTGTCGCTAGCTGAACCTGTCAATTCAAGCTCTTCAATCGCTTTAGCCAGGGCTTTTTCTTGATCGTTTTCAAAGAGACTGGCATCGACTGCTACTGAAGCATCTGCTTTTTCTGCCAAGTTGAAAGCACGAGAGAGGGATTCAACAGCTGCCTTGTAACCATCAGTCTTCGCAGCTTCTGAAAGAGCTTCAGCTGCTTCCAGCATATCAGCCACGACAAAGTTTGAACCAGCAAGAACAGCTTCTTTGATATCTTTTGGTGTGCGTCCCATCATCTTGTCCACACGCGCCTTGATGAAGTTGAGCACTTCTGCTTGATTGTCATATGAAAGACTATCAAATGAAAGGGCGTAAAGGCTGTCGATCAACTCATCCATAGGGATATGCCAACCAAAGGCATCCAAGATACGCACAATTCCTTGAGTCGCACGACGAAGCGCATAAGGGTCATTGGAACCTGATGGAATCAATCCTACTGAGAAGAATGAAAGGAGGGTATCCAATTTATCTGCAAGCGCAAGGATAGCACCAACCTTAGTCTCTGGAAGGGCACCATCTGCTGAATCAGGAAGGTAGTGCTCACGGATAGCTGTCGCAACCGCAGCATCTTCACCAGCAAGGAGAGCGTATTTTTCACCCATGATTCCTTGCAATTCATCGAACTCTCCGACCATACCCGTCAAGAGGTCAAATTTGTAGATTTCAGCTGCACGAGCGACAGCTGCAGTTTCTTCAGCAGTCAAACCAGCTTGCTCAGCTAGTGACGCTGCAATGACACCAGCGCGCGCCATGTGTTCTGAAAGAGAACCAATTTTTTCATGGAAGGTCACGTTCGCCAATTTAGCAACGAGGTCTTCAATCTTAAGTTTTTGGTCTTCACGCCAGAAGAATTCACCATCTTCAAGACGTGCCACCAAGACTTTTTCATTTCCTCGGATGACATTTTCCAAGTGCTCAGCGTTCCCATTACGGACGGAGATGAAGTTTGGTTTCAACTTACCATCAAGGTCACGTACAACAAAGTAACGTTGGTGCGTTTCCATTGAGGTCACCAAAACTTCTTCTGGAACGTCCAAATATTTGGTGTCAAAACTTCCCATAAAGGCAGTTGGGTATTCGACCAAGTTCAAAACTTCATTCAAAAGTCCTTCTTCGATTTGGACCTGAACACCTTGATCTGCCTCGATAGCCTTAATTTGCTCACGAATCATGTTTTCACGTTCTTTGCTATCCGCAATCACATAAACGGTACGAAGGTCTTCTTCATAAGAATCCGCATTGGTAATTTCCACTTCGTGCCCGAGGAAACGGTGCCCACGGCTCACACGACCTGAGTGGATATCCAAGAAATCAAGGTCGAGCGCTTCATCACCCAAAAGAACGATCAAGGTATGAACTGGGCGAATGTATTCAAAGGTGTTGTTAGCCCAGTGCATGCTAACAGGGAAGGTCAATGAAGCAAGCACCTCTGGAACGCCAGCCAAGACTTCTTTAGCTGGTTTTCCAGCTTCGTGTTTCGTGACATAAACGTACTCTTCCCCTTTGACTTCACGGAATTCGATATCATCAACGGTCAAGCCTTTTCCACGGACGAATCCTTGAGCCGCTTTTGAGAAGTTTCCATCTGCATCCAAGGCGATTTTCTTAGAAGGTCCTTTAAAATCTTCAGTCAAATCCGATTGTTGATCTGCTAAACCAATCACACGGACAGCCAAACGGCGTGGTGTTGAGAAGGTTTGAATGTCTTCGTATGAAAGTCGGTTGTCATCCAAGAAGGCTGCCATTTTTTCACCGAGTTGTTTTTCACTTGGTGTGACAACGTAGGCTGGTAACTCTTCAAGTCCAAGTTCTACTAATAAGTTTTTTGTCATGTTTTTTCCTTTACAAAATTCTTCTTTTTGATAGGCACCTTAGGTACCGGGGACGTCGCTAACTAACTTTGTGAGGCTGTAGGGAAATCTTCTGTCTTCTTGACATCGATTTCCAACGGTCTCATCAAAGTGGATTTAGCCAACTGATTTTTGAACCTCACGTTTCAAAAATTCCCATATAGCAGTACGGCGGTGCCTATCCCTTTAGCAAGTCTCCGACTTGCCTCTGGGTTCCATATGGGCTCACTTTGTTTGCCCATTTTCCATTCTTGTAACTCTTTTTATTCTTCCTCTTCTGCTAGGAGTTTTGCGCGTGTGGCTTCGTCGAGAAGTGGGTAACCAAGTTTTTTACGTTCTGCGACGAAGGTTTTGGCTACGACACGAGCCAAGTTACGGATGCGGGCAATATAGCCGGCACGTTCTGTAACGGATACAGCTCCACGTGCATCAAGCAAGTTGAAGGTGTGTGAACATTTCAAAACGTAGTCATAGGCTGGGTGAACAAGGCCCAATTCCAAAGCACGTCCTGCTTCTTTTTCAAATTTTTCGAAGTTTTCAAGAAGCATATCTTGGTCAGAAACTTCAAAGCTGTATTTTGAGTGTTCGTATTCTGGTTGAAGGAAGATTTCTCCGTATTTAACGCCTGGGGCCCACTCAATATCGTAAACAGAATCAACTTCTTGGATGTAAGAAGCCAAACGTTCCAATCCGTAAGTGACCTCAGAAGTTACCGGACCAGTTGCCAAGCCACCAACTTGTTGGAAGTAGGTGAACTGAGTGATTTCCATACCGTCAAGCCAAACTTCCCAACCAAGACCAGCCGAACCAGTTGATGGGTTTTCCCAGTTATCTTCAACGAAACGAATATCGTGTTCCAAAGGATTGATCCCCAATTTTTCCAATGACTCAAGGTAAAGTTCTTGGATGTTTGATGGTGATGGTTTCATGACCACTTGGAATTGGTGGTGTTGGTAAAGACGGTTTGGGTTTTCTCCGTAACGCCCATCAGCTGGACGACGAGATGGCTCTACATAAGCCGCATTCCATGGCTCAGGACCAATGGCACGAAGGAAGGTGTAAGGACTCATCGTACCCGCACCTTTTTCGTTATCATAAGCCTGCATGAGCATACAACCCTGGTCATTCCAGTATTGTTGCAAAGTAAGGATAATTTCCTGGAAAGTCAATTTTTTGGACATATTTTACTCCTTATTCATAAAGTTTCTTGTAACTCAGAATACAAAAAGAACCGTGTCTTCACTCCTAAGTCTGTGACCTAGGGGCGTCAGAAACGCGGTTCCACCCTAATTTATTACTTCATTTTATCTGTTTGTCTTCAGCTATTTGCTGATAGAAAGCGCCACTTGCCTACTTTGCTCTACTTGGCTTTCACTATCCCAAGTTCGCTAGAAAAACGCCATAAGCCCTTCTTTCTTGTCAGTATTATAGCAAATTTTTAGGTACTTGTAAATAAAAATCCATCTGAAACAAATGTTTCAGATGGATTCTAGGCTAACAAACTATTTTGTTTTTCTTATGGACGTCTTGCAGCTTTTGGTTTTTTACCATGAAGTTTTTTCTTGGCATTTTTCAAGGCTGTCAAAGCATCTTTTACATCTTGTTGGCTTGCTCCTGGATTTGAAAGGATGGTTTGTGCATCCTTGAAAGCCACTAGGTAAGCTTCTTTTTCTTTATTTCCAGCATAGATGAATTTAGCATTCTTTTCTTGGAATTTCAATTCTTCCTTGATGTATTTTTCAAGGCTTGAAAAATCAGTTGCTTTCCCGTTTAATTTTCCTTCCGCACGGCTAAGCTCAGCAAGTGCTTGATTGATTTGTTCTTGTTTCACAGTTGGATCAACTGCAAGCAAGGCCACTGTTTGGAAAGCGCGGTCGTAGTCGCGACGTACTTTTTCTTTGGCATTAGCATAACGACCCGTTTTAGTCGTAGCATCATAAGCTTGCATAGCTTCTTTCAAAGCCGCAACGTTTGAATCTTTCCCATCCAAAGCTTGGCTAGCAGCTTCAAGACTAGCTACTGCTTGGTTGACTTGTTCTTGACTGACCTTATTGGTCAAGGCTGCTTGGGCAGCTTGCAAGGCTTGATCATAAGCTTCTTTCTTAGCCGCACTCGCATTAAAGTATTGAGCTGTCTTTGTAACATCTACTTGGTTGTTCAAAGCAGCCAAAAGATCTACTTTTGAGATCACTCCAATACGATAATTGTTATTGCGCCCTGCGACAACTGAGATCACTGGTGCTTCCTCAGCTAGTTCATAGCCTGTAGGAAGGGTTGCAACTAAGGTATATTGACCAGTTGCGACAGATTTCCCAAAGCCATTTTTTCCATATTTTTCAGCAGGCAATACAAAGTTTCCACCATCTGCCCCTTTCAATACGATCGTAGCTGCTTTTGAAACCGGTTGATCAAAGCTGATGCTAACTGGTGCATATTCTAAAGTATTGGCAAGAAAAGCGATCGTTTGGAAACTATTATCTTCTGTTAAATCAAATTCTTGTGTCAAGCTACTGACAAATTTCACTTCTGTACGATCATACGTAAAGATTTCTGCAGTATAATGACCAAAGTTCAAGAAGTTAATATCTTTTGTCTTATCAACTGATACGTATTGGCCATTGCTATCTTTGATTCGGTAAACATACATAGTATCCAAATCTTTGTTCGTTTTAGCATCACGAACAGAAATTTGAACCCGACCACTATTTTGATCCCGAACTAAATCAGCTAGTGAAACATAGTCTACATTCCCCGCAAAGTCCTCTACGTAGTAGTAGATATTCTTCTTATCGATGTTTTCAGGAAGATCGAAGCTACCATCTGCATTGGCCTTGATCACATGGTAATTTTCAAGCGCACGAGTACCATTCTTATCTTCACTGGTTTGGACCATTGTCCCCTGATCATCAAATGGAGTCACATAGACGAGTTTTTCAGTTAAGATACCACCATCGCCAACATCTTTGGCTTTACGTGCTACAAACTGTTGTGCTCCGTCTTTAAAGCGAATATAGCCAGATGTGATCACTGGTTTTTGAGTATCAACCCGAACCTTGAAGGTCGTTGATTGCTCCTCAGCTCCAGGAACCATTGGGGTGTAACGGATGACATAATCATATAGACCATCTGCTACTGCATTCCCATTCGCATCAATACCATTCCAAGCAGTATTATCTAATGTGTAGCTGCGTGGGTTCTTTTGGTCACCGTTGAAGAAGTTCTTACGATGGTCAGATGGAGTTCCTTCCCACAATGGATTTTTATGTTCCGTATCACTTGCTGCATAAACAGTTGCACGAAGGTTTTCAATGTTTCTAAGGGCAACTGTCTTGTATTCGACGAAATCTTTATTTCCATCTTCATTTGGTGAAATGGCAATGCGAACATTTCCGTTTTCATCTAGTTGAAGGGTGTGAGTTCCTTCTGCATTTTCGTCAATACCAAGGACTGTAATCCGACGACCATCTCGTTTTCCTTGAGTGAGAAGGAAGTCATTTTGCTGAGTGACGAGCGCAGAAACATTCGCACTAGAAGAGATATTCAAATCTTTTGGAATATGGTAGTAGAATCCATCTTTTCCTTCGCGAACCAAATCATAGACTGGCTTTTCAACAGCGGGAAGGTTTTGGAATTCTCCCTTGAAGCCCATAAATGGCAAGCTGACCACATCTCCATCATCAGCCGGATCAACAAAGCGAACAAATCCTTCAAGGAAATAGCCGTTCGGCATTTCTTTGCTCAATTCTTCTGTGAATTTACTTGTATCGACTTTCACCGTAACCGTTTCAGAGCTATGAGCTTTCACAGTTACTTCAGGCCAAGCTGTTTCAGTCAATTTACGTGGACGGAGGGTAAATTTACCATCTTTTACTTCATCTGTGTCAGTATTGACCAGCATCTTCAAGGTACGATCGGTATCTGAAATATTGTGAACCGTCACATCAAATGTAAAGCTATCTCCAACATTACCAAGAGTGACGCTTGGATAGTTGTTTTCACCGGTCACATACAAGTCTGTTGAAACGGCTGCTGCTGTGTCGACAACCCCTGCTCCTTGTTGGCGTGGAGAAGTATAAGCACCCGTTTCTTTATTAACGTGTGGTTTAGCCGTAGACATGATCAAGGCTTTCACTGTTTCAGAAACTTGTTCTGGAGTTAATTCTGGGTGATGCTTCACAAGGTATTCTTTAACCAAGGCTGCAACACCTGCTACGTGAGGTGAGGCCATACTAGTACCACTCATATCCCCATAGGTATTGTCATTTAAAGAAGAGAAGATGTTCCCACCAGGTGCTGTGACATCTGGTTTCAACTGACCATCGGTTGTTACACCCCAGCTTGAGAAATCAGACAATTGGTCTGCTTCTGGAGATGGACGGTTGGCCATGGTATTGTTAAAGACAACTTTGTAAGATCCAGCTTTAAGAGCTTCCCCATAGCGTTTTGAAATGAAGACAGATGGAATTTTCTTAGCATCCCCATCAATTGACATTCCAAGGTTTGATCCTTCCACATTATTGTAGACCATAGCCCCTACTGCACCATGATGGAGGGCATTAGCAATTTTTTCTGTGAATGGGATTTCTCCACGTTGAATAAGCGCTAATTTACCAGTAAGATCTAGACCTTTGAAATCATCTTCTTTCCCAAGACCAACAGATACGTACTCATATTCTTTGCCTTTTTCAAAGTCTGTATCTGTTGCAGATTTACTGTAGTCAAATTTCCCGTTGTCTAATTCTGCATTTCCTTCAAGGCCTTTGACTTCAAAAACTTCTGTGGTAATGATTTTATTGTTGATAGAAGCAACAGAGATGGAGTCCTCTACCGTTGATGGATTTCCGACCAAGCCGTAATCTGGATTTTCTGCAGCTGGTCTTGAATAACCATTCCCAAAAGTATTGCTATTTCCTGCAGAGATTAGGACAGATACACCTTTAGCACGCGCCCGTTTGATGGCATCCACAATATCTGAATCCGCATTGACCGTAGAACCAGTCGTAGAGCCAAGACTCATGTTGATAGTATCTGCACCAAGAGCTACAGCATCATCAATTGCTTTTACATAAAGGGCCGAACCAGTTGTTTTTTGACGATCCGAAAAGACACGCATAAACATAACTTGCGCTTCTGGTGCTACACCATAGATCTTTTCTCCGTTTCCTGCTTCTTTATCAGGATTCCCTGTCGCAATCCCTGTAACGTGCATCCCGTGAGAATCTCTTTCGGCCTCTTTGATATTGTCGGTCCCATCAAAGTAGTCATAAGCATAGACAACCTTGTCGTTGTACCATTTACCATAATCGATTCCTGCCGCTTTTTTAGCAGCTTCGATTTCTTCTTGGTTTTTAAACTTAGCTTTTGAAGGATCGGTAATCCGAAGAACCTCGTGGTTCACATCCAAGCCAGAATCAATGACGGCGACAACCATCCCTTCCCCTTTGTAGCCTTGCTTCCAGGTTTGTGGAACAGTAATAATTTCGTCACTTTCGATGCTTTGAGGTTTTTCAGCTGCCTCATGGCGATTCGTTGTTTCCGAACTTGTCGCAGTAGCCACTACTGTTGCTTTTTCAACAGGTTTTTCCACTTCTTCCGGTTTTGTTTCTGGAACAGCAGCTGCCTCTTTCGGAGCTTCTGTTTTTTCAACTACAGCTGCTTCTGTTGTATTCGTTGTCTTTTCAGCAACTGTTGCTTCATTTGCAACTGCTACTTTCTCACTAGCAACTGCTGTACTTGCTTCTGTTGCTTGTGAATGCTCTTCTTCAGCAGGTGCCTGTTGACTGTTTGCTACAAGCTGTGTCCCAGCGCTCGTTTGACCCGCTGTTTGTTCTTCTGCACTCGCTTGTGCAGATCCAAATACCAAAACAGCCCCTAATAAAACTGAGGCTACACCAAATTTGTATTTCCTTAATGAAAAACGCTCTTGTCTATTCATAGAAACTCCCCTTTTATTTTAATAGTAACTATTATAACGCAAAATTATCTGAAAATTCATTCAAAAATGAATTGTAACACAATTGTAATATTTACGTATATTACTAATTATTAACTTATTTTCGTTCGGAAATTTTTGAAGTTGAACAGGAAAATATTATAGAACATCTGTTTTTATTGGATCCTTAAAATTATTTCATGTTTGAAAGGTTTTTAAAAACCGAGAACGAAACTGTCCTCGGTTTTCATTAATGAATAGAAATTCTCTTTTAAAAATCTTTGGTGTCCGGATCTGGTGCACCTGCTTCAACCGGAAGATGGCGCAGGAGTTCCACATCATCTGCCGCCAATTCAAAATCAAAACAATTTAGATTACTCGCAATCCGCTCAGGCGTAACCGATTTTGGCAATGGAAGGAAGCCTTCTTGTAAACTCCAAGCTAAGGCTAGTTGAGCGACGGTCTTTCCATATTTGGCAGCCATTTCTTTTACTTGTTCATTTTGGAACAACTCCCCTTGGCCAAAAGGTCCCCAAGCCTCTAGTAAGATACCCTGCTTGCGACTTGCAGCAATGGCTTCGCTTTGGTAAACCCCAGGTGCTAGACGAATTTGGTTCACAGCTGGGATGACCCGAGCAGTTTCAAGGAGCGCTTCCAAATGATGAGGAAGAAAATTGCTAATGCCAATAGCCCGAACCTTGCCAGCAGCTAGCATATCTTCCATGGCTCGCCAAACCTCAGCGTTTCGCACTTTCCAAGCATCATTTTCTCGAAGGGGGTTTGGATTTGGCCAATGAATCAAATAAAGATCGACATAGTCCAAACCCAGTTTCTCAAGAGACTCGTCCAAAGCAGCTTGAGCATCTTCATAGGTGTGATGAGTATTCCAAAGTTTGGTGGTAATAAACAAGTCTTCGCGTTTAAGACCACTATCCTTGATCGCCCGACCAACGCTCTCTTCATTTTGATAAATCGCAGCTGTATCGATATGCCGGTAACCTGCTTTTAAAGCAGCTAAGACAGCTTGATAGGCTTCTTCTCCATCTGCTGCTTTCCAGGTTCCAAATCCTAATACAGGAATCTCCACCCCATTATTTAAACGATAATTGTTCATTTTTTCTTTCCTTTCTTCGATTTCGGTTTCTTAGGCCCTCGAAGCTTGAGCTCTGGCTTAAAAATATTCTTCTTGGTTGGCTCCATCTTCTTGCTATAAAAACTATAGAGTAAAAATGCCCCACCAACAATCACAATAAAGATATTTTTTCTTACAATCCCATAGAGCAAGAAAAAAATTCCCATCAATAAAAAACGTATATCAATTGCCTTCATAAGCTACCTCACATTTCAATTCCCATTATAGCATGAAAAGACAGCATTCACAAAATTGCACTACCATCGGTAAACAAAAACCTCTCTAGGTCTGACCTAGAGAGGAAGTATTCTATCTTCGATTCTTGAATCTAATTCGTCGCCTGGTAACGTTTGACCCCATCGAGATAGGTCGCAACCAGATCCAAATTTTGGTCAAGTACGATGAAGTCCGCATCATATCCTTCACGGATTTGACCACAAACATCATCAATATGGACTGATTTTGCCGGATTGAGGCTGGCCATCATCACTGCTTCGTGAGGGTTAGCAATTCCCCACTCTACAACATTTTTTAATCCATCTTTCAATTTCAAGATTGAGCCAGCTAGATTACCAGTTGATTTCAAGCGAGCAGTTCCCTCAGCAACCACGACTGGGAATTCCCCAAGCATGTAGTCCCCGTCTTCTAAGCCCCCAGCTGTCATACAGTCCGTAATCAAGGCAACATTTTCTTTGCCTTTTTGTTTCATCAGGATATCACACGCTAGTGGATCCACGTGATGGCCATCACAGATCAACTCTGCTGTAGTATGAGGCAATTCATACATGGCACCAACCATACCGAGTTCACGGTGCGTCAAACCACGCATACCATTGTAGGCATGCACCCAGACACTCGCACCTGCATCAACCGCTTTTTTAGCTTCTTCAAAAGTAGCATTGGAGTGTCCCAGAGCGACAGTCACCCCTTCTCCTGTAATGGTCCGAACAAATTCTTCTACCCCTTCACGCTCGGGAGCAAGGGCAATCTTATTCAACAGACCATTGGCAGCTTTTTGCCAAGCACGGAATTCTTCCATACTTGGATCCTTCATATAAGACGGGTTTTGAGCTCCCTTGTATTTTTCTGTGAAATAAGGTCCTTCAAAATAAATCCCGCGAATCTTAGCTCCTGTTGCTTCTTTGTATCGTGCACCGATATTTTCCGTTACTGCCAAAAGTTGTTCGTAAGAGGAAGTAAGGGTCGTAGGCAAAAAGCTCGTAACCCCTGTACTCAAGAGCCCTTCACTCATGGTATGGAGAGTACCTTCGATATTATTATCCATCACATCTACCCCACCAAATCCGTGAATATGGGTATCTACGAGGCCAGGCGCAATGCTGTAACCAGAATAATCCAGCACATCCGCACCTTCTGGTAAGCTTTCCACATGTTTCCCAAACTTGCCATCAACAAGCTCCAAATAGCCTCCGCGGCGAACCCCATGTGGGTAATAAAATTGATCTGCTTTAATATATGTAGACATAAAATCGTCCTTTCCATTGTAGGAACTGTGTTCCATTTATATTCATACATATTATAACGCTTTCACTTCTATTTGTAAATGGTCTAGACCTATTTTTGAATAGAATCCAACAAAAAAACAGAGTAAGCTTCCTACTTACTCTGTTTGACGTTCCTTAAATTTGCTCGATTTGTACTTTTTCAGCCAGATTCATGGCATGGTCTGCAACTCGTGTATAGTGAGAAATAATATCAATAAAGTTCACTCCGGCTTGAGGTGTACATTCACCTTGGTTCAAACGACGAATATGGGTTTTCCGAAGTCTTTTCTCCAACTTTTCAATTGCCTCGTGACGTGCTACCAATTGGTTTGCAAGACTCACATCATTGTTCTCAACAGCTTTTAAGGCATCCTCTACAAATTGATGGGTTTGGTTGTAAATATCTTCCAATTCAGCTAAGGCTGCTTCTGAAAAAACGACTTTCTTTCGAATTAAATAATCGGTCAGATTGATCAAGGCTTCCGCGTGATCTCCAATCCGCTCCAAATCCCGTGAAGAATCCAAGATATTGGTGAGAACTTCACTTTCTCTCGGACTCAAGGCTTCACTCGACAAACGAATCAAGTAGCGAGTCAAATCATCATCAATGGTATTGATGGCTTCTTCTGTCTTATGACCCTTTTCAGCTGTTTTTTCATTTTGATGAACAATATAATCATAAGAAAGATTAAAAGCTTTGTCTGCATATCCACCTAAATGAAGCAACTCTTTTTTTGCATTTCCAAGAGCAATCGAAGGCGCTTGAGTGATCAAGTTTTCATCCAAGTAGAGCGGTTCATATTTGACAACCTCATCCTCACCAGGAATCAGTTTGGTTACAAAGTATGCCAAAGCTCCAATGAATGGGAATTGAATGATGGTGTTGGTCACGTTGAAAGCTCCGTGAGAAAAAGCAATGGTCATTTCTGGTGACAAGTGCAAGAGCCCTTGGAAGTATTCAATCATGGCTGTAAAAGGTGTTAACAAGATCAAACAAAGGATTGTACCGATCAAGTTAAAGAGCACGTGGGTTGCTGCAACACGCTTAGCAGAAACATTGGCCCCCATCGCTGCAATAATAACTGTCAAGGTTGTTCCGATGTTGTCCCCAAAAAGAATAGGTAAAGAACCGCGAAGATCTAGGAAACCACCTGAATACAAACCTTGTAGAATCCCAATGGTAGCTGACGAAGCTTGAATCAAAACGGTGATAATGGCTCCTGCTAAAACACCTAGAATTGGATTTTTCCCAAGGGTGATCATGTACTGACTAAATTCTGGCAATTCTTTCAAAGGACTCATTCCCGCACTAATCAGGTTTAAAGCGTAGAAAATTCCTCCAACCCCAAAGAGAATCCGACCAATATTATTGGCCATTCGATTCTTGGTAAAGAAAAGTAAGACCGTTCCAAGAAACATAATTGGAAGGGCATAAGTCCCCAGTTTAAACCCAATAATGAATGAGGTGACCGTGGTCCCAATATTAGCCCCCATGATGATCCCAATGGCTTGACGCAGGGTCAAGAGACCCGCACTGACCAGACCAACGGTAATCACCGTTACCCCTGTACTAGACTGAATAAGGGCTGTCACAACAATCCCTACTAAGACTCCAAGAAAGGGATTGCTGGTATATTTATCAATATAGTAGCGAAGACGGTCCCCTGCAGCTTGTTGCAGTCCTTCTCCCATGGTTTTAATACTATAGAGAAAGAGACCCAACCCTCCCAAAAAGTTAAACAAAATTTCCTGCCAGTTAATGGACATGATCATTCCTCCAAATATGAGATCAGAAATAAAACTCCTCTCCTATTGTAAAGGATAATTTCCAATCACACAAGAGATTTCTGTAAATTTCTATTATTTTTTGAAACCGTTTTTTTCTTTCTGTTTTATTTTCCTCATTTTAAGAGTCAAAAAAAGAAGTTGGAAATTTCCAACCCGAGACTGTAGACAAACTATTCTTTTTTATAAATCTAATAAATTCTATAAAAAGAAATGTTACTCGTTAGAGTGATTCAATCATCTACTGAAACTTTTCGTCGTGAGAAAAGTACCTGAAACTTAATAGTTTCAGGTACTCGGAATTATTGAGACCTTAGGCTCAATAATTAGTCTTGGAACTTCGTAGAAGTTCGCTGACGTCCGTACTCACCTAAGGAAAGTTTCTAAGAAGACTTTGTCTTTCAATCTGGACGTGGAAAATTTCCAACCTCTCTAGTCTTTGTTCAAATTGCGCAACATCTCATCGATCTTGTTCCCGTATTCGATGGATTCGTCTTTCACAAAAGTAAGATCTGGAATCTTGTACAATTTCAGATTCCGACCTAATTCACGCTTGATGGTTCCTGTTGCTTTTTCAAGGCCTGTCTGAGCCTTTTGATTGTCTGAAGCCAAATCACTCATAATTGAATAATACACTTTGGCCATAGACAAATCACCTAGCATTTGAACATCCGTAATGGTGACGCCTTGAACACGCGGGTCACGGACTTTCTTTTGTAAAATCTCGTTGACTTCACGCTTGATTTCCATCCCTACTCGGTCTGTCCGAAAATGACTTGCCATAGGAACTCCTTTCTGCTCTGTGTTTAAAAACTAGGAAATCAGAGGGGCCCCCTCTTTTTTCCTAGTCAGCTTGCTTATTTTTTAATTTCTTCCATGATGTAGGCTTCGATGGTATCATCTGTCTTGATATCATTGTAGCCTTCAATCATCAATCCACCTTCACGACCATTTGTGATCTCTTTGACATCATCTTTGAAGTGTTTCAAGCTTGCAAGAGCTCCGTCATAGATCACGACACCGTCACGAATGACACGGACTTTGGAATCACGTGTAACCTTACCACTAAGAACCATAAATCCACCAATGGTACCCACTTTAGAGACTTTAAAGGTTTCACGAATAACTGCTTCCCCGATCACTTTTTCTTCAAATTCAGGATCCAACATACCCTTCATGGCATCTTCCATTTCTTCAATCACTTTGTAGATAATTGAGTGAAGACGGATTTCCACCTCGTCAGCTTCAGCTTGTTGACGTGCTTGTGGAGTAGGACGGACGTTAAATCCAATGATGAAGGCATTTGAAGCTTCTGCAAGGGTCACGTCTGATTCGTTGATCGCACCAACCGCTGAGTGAACGATGGTCACTTTCACACCTTCTACTTCAATCTTTTGAAGGGAAGCAGCAAGGGCTTCAACCGAACCTTGTACATCGGCTTTAATGATGACATTAACAGATTTCACTTCCCCAGCCTTCAAGGTATCAAAGAGATTTTCAAGGCTGACGCGGTTGGTTGCTTGACGTTGTTTCATAAGAGCACGTTTGGCACGTTCTTCACCCGCTGCACGCGCTGATTTTTCATCTTCATAAACCGCGAAGTGGTCACCCGCCATTGGCGCTTCGTTCAAACCAGTGATAGAAACCGGAGTAGATGGTCCTGCCACCTTCACACGACGTCCAAGGTCATTGGTCATGGCACGGACACGTCCAAAGGTATTTCCGACAACGATTGGGTCTTGAACATTCAAGGTACCTTGTTGAACAAGGAGGGTTGCCACCGCACCTTTTCCTTTATCCAAGCGCGCTTCGATAACAGTACCGATGGCACGAACAGTTGGATCTGCCTTGAGTTCTTGGATTTCAGCCACAAGAAGGACCGTTTCCAAGAGCTCATCGATATTTTGGTTGAACTTGGCTGAGATTTCTACAAACTCAGAATCTCCACCCCAAGCAGTTGACATAACACCGTGTTCAGCCAATTCACCGATGACACGCTCTGGATTAGCTCCTGGTTTATCGATCTTGTTGATGGCCACAATGATTGGAACATTGGCAGCTTTTGAGTGGTTGATGGCTTCGATGGTCTGTGGCATCACCCCGTCATCTGCTGCTACAACCAAGATGGTAATATCGGTAACAGATGCACCACGAGCCCGCATAGAAGTAAAGGCCGCGTGTCCAGGTGTATCCAAGAAGGTAATCTTCTTACCATTTTCCACGATTTGGTAGGCACCGATGTGCTGAGTGATTCCTCCCGCTTCACCAGTTGCTACACGTGAATTACGAAGGGTATCCAAAAGGGTAGTTTTACCGTGGTCAACGTGTCCCATGATGGTGACAACTGGTGGACGCTCTACCAACTCATCTGGATTCAAATAACCATCTTCAACGAAGAAGCGTTCGATATCGGCATTATCCACTTCAACCTTTTTCTTGGCTTCAATTCCATAATCCACCATCAAGAGTTCAATCGTATCTCCATCCAGCGATTGGTTTTGAGTCGCCATGACTCCCATCATAAAGAGTTTCTTGACGATTTCAGCCGGTTCACGCTTGATACGTTTTGCGATTTCGGCAACCGTCATTCCATCCGTATACTCAAATTCACTTGGTAATTCATGGAATTTACGCTCTGTTACTGGTTTTGGAGCATCATTACGGTTGTTCTTTCCTTTTTTATTTTTCTTATTGTTATTCCAGTTACTATTTCTCTGATTTCTCACTTGATTTTGACTATTTCGATTCCTTTGTTGTTTTCTTGGACCATCTTCTTCACGATCAAAATCATCTCGTTTCTTATCTGGTCGCGCTTGTTTCTTCCGACGTGTATCGACTTGAGCTGGAGCAGCAGCAACAGCTGGTTTTGTATGGTTCTCAACAGCTGGCTCCTGTACAGGTGCTTTCACTTCTGGTGCTTCTACCCGTTTCCGGCGCTGTTGACGTTCTTGTTCTGCTTTTGCAGCTTGTTGTTTGTAGCGATCTTCACTTCCACGTGCGTATTCAGCATTTTGTTCAGCTTTCAGTGCTGCTGCACGCGCTTTGAAATCAACTTTTGGTGCTACTTGGGGTTGTTCACCACGTCTTTGATCTGGTCGGTTATTGCGACGATCAGAACCTTGATTTCGTTGTTCATTTCGCTCTTGTGGTCGTTGATTTCGGTTGTCACCATGACGCTGATTGTCTTTGCGATCACGTTTTGGACGATTGTCTTGTTGTTTCCTACGTTCAGCCTGTTCTTTTGCACGCGCTTCTCGTTCCGCTTTAAAGTTACGACTCTTTGGTTTAGCAGCTGGCGTTACTGATTTTGTCTCAGTTGCTCCTTCTTTTTTGACGGGCGCTGCTTCTTTTTTCTCTGCGACAGCCGTTGTCTTGGCAGCCACTTCTGCTACTTTCTTTTCGACTGTTTCTTTTTTCGCTGCAAAGCTCTTGATCAACTTTTCAGCAACATCAGTATCGACACTAGATGCATGACTCTTGACGTCAAAACCTAATTCTTTCGCACGAGTGACGACTTCCTTACTTTCCTTGCCCAATTCTTTGGCAATTTCGTATAATCTTTTCTTAGACAATTGCTGTCCTCCTCTTCTATTCCATAAGAGACCTCATTTTCTTTGAAAATCCAGCATCTACAACAGCGACGACCTTACGGGCACGTCCAATTGCAGTGCTTAATTCTAGTGTTGAAAACACGGTAGATACTTGAACCTCATAATAGTGACCCTTATCTGTCACCTTTTTTGTCAGGTTACTAGCTGCATCATTTGCCAGAAAAACTAATTTTGCTTTTTCTTCCTGGATGGCTTTGATCACGAGTTCTTCTCCAGAAATGAGTTTTCCTGCTCTTTGCGCCAAGCCCAACAAATTACTTATCTTTTGCTTATTCAAGGCCTAACTCTCTTCTCTTCACCTTATGATCTACATAAGCGATCAATTCATCATAGAAAGCTTCTTCCACTTCCATATTAAAGCTACGATTAAAAACTTTCTTTTTCTTAGCAAGTGCCGCTTCTTCATTGTCTAGCTTGATGTAAGCACCTCGACCATTGGCTTTGCCAGTTGGATCGATAAAGACTTGTCCTTCTTTATTTTTGACAATGCGGAGCAAATCTCGCTTATCAATAATTTCATTTGAAACGACAGATTTTCTTAAAGGGATTTTTCTTGTTTTTACCATTTTCCCTCCCTCTCTTAATCGACTTGCTCTTCGCCACTTTCTACTTGGTCTTCAAAAGTTTCTTGAGCTGCTTCCATTTCTTCGAACTCACTAGCAGATTTGATATCGATGCGGTAACCAGTCAAATGAGCTGCCAAACGAACGTTTTGACCACGACGACCAATGGCAAGAGATAGTTTATTATCTGGAACCACAACGAGAGCATGTTTGCTATCTTCATCATCAAAAATAACTTGGTCCACTTCTGCAGGAGCGATCGCATTGTAGATAAATTCAGCTGGATCTGGAACCCACTCGATGACATCGATGTTTTCTTCTGTCGGAACCATACGGTCTAATTTTTGATCGTATCGAGCTGGGTGGAACTTGCTGGTAATCTTTTTAATGTTCGATCCACCACGACCAACGATAGTCCCAATCGCATCTACGTTTGGATTATGGCTACGAACCGCAACTTTTGTACGATCTCCAGCTTCACGCGCTACACTCATAATCTCAACAGTTCCATCATAAACTTCAGGAATTTCTTGTTCCATCAAACGTTTGATCATTTCAGGATGGCTTCGGCTAACAAAGACATTGACACCACGTGGATTATCTTCTACCTTGTAGACAAAGACTTCAATCCGGTCATGAGATTGGAACACTTCTCCTGGAATTTGGTCTTGCTTAGACAATTGAGCTTCGATTGAGCCAAGATTGACATAGATAAAACGATTGTCAAAGCGCTCCACCGTTCCACTCATGATTTCATTTTCATGCTCTTTATAAGTGTTATAGGTGATGGTTCGCGTTTGCTTACGCATTTTTTCCATGATCGTTTGTTTAGCAGATTGAGCTGCTACACGACCAAATTCAGCTGGTGCTTCTTCAAACTTGATCTTATCCCCCAACTCATAAGCAGAGCTAATGGCCAAGGCATCCTTCAAGCTGATTTCTAAACGGCTATCAAAGACTTCATCCACCACTTCACGAACCGTATAAACACGGAAATCTCCAGTTTTTTCATTGAATTCAATCGCTGCACTTTCTGATTGTCCATAACGACGGCGATAAGCTGAACGCAATGATTCTGTGACGGCTTCGATGATATCTTCTTTTTTGATCCCTTTGTCTTCTTCCAAAATGCGGAAGGCTTCTAGCATTTCTTTACTCATGTTTTTCTTGCCTCTACTATAAAGGCATCCTTTCTTTCATTCTGTTACAATTTTACAGCCAACCTTGCTTTGGACACAAGGTTATAAGGAATATCCACTGTTTTCTTTCGTGTTTTATCCATATACTCAATGGTCAAAACATCCTCTTCAAAACCTACCAGGTTCCCCTCAAAGACCTTTTGCTTTTCAACAGCCTTGTACAAGCTGATATTGACGTACTTACCAACAGATCCCTCGAGTGCTTCCTTGGTTTTCAAAGGTCTCTCCAAGCCAGGACTGGTGACTTCTAAAAAGTACTGTTCTGGAAATGGGTCTGGTTTGATTTGATCCAATAGCGGACTGATGATTTCTGTCAAATCCGCTGTATCATTCAGTGTGATTCCTTCTGGTTTGTCTACGAAAATGCTTAAGACGTAGTCACCACCCATTTTGCCATATTCAACATCAACCAATTCAAATGGTTCCTTTATAGCTGGCTGAATCACTTCTGTTACTAAGTCAACAATCGTTGCGATGGTTGCCACCTCCTCATAGATAAGAGGCGAAGATATTTCCCCGCCTCTCCTTTTCTATTCATTTAATGTATTATAGCACGATTTCCCAATGATTGCAAGGAATATGCTAAAACTGTGCTTCTACACGGTAAATGACCTGGCCTTTACTTGAGAACTTCTTCTCATATTCCGTCATGACATTGCCCTCAAAGTCACTAGCATGAAGGTCTAACCAGACTCCCTTCAAAGTCATTCCATATTGCGAAAAACTCACCAAACTGTATTCAAACAAACCTCGGTTGTCTGTTTTAAAGTGAATCTCCCCATGTTCTGGAAGAATTTGCTTGAAGGTATCCAAGAAGGTCTTGTATGTTAAACGACGCTTCTCATGACGTTTCTTAGGCCAAGGATCTGAAAAATTCAGATAGAGTTGATCGATTTCTCCATCTTCAAAATAGTTGGTCAAGCTATCCCCGTCTACCCAAAGCAATTTAATATTAGGAACATCAGCTTCTAAGACCTTATCTAAAGCATAACTCAAGACTGATTTTTGAATATCAATTCCGATGTAGTTGATCTCTGGATTGGCCTTGGCCATCCCAGTAATAAAGGCCCCTTTTCCGCTACCCACTTCGATATGAATAGGATGGTCATTCCCGAAAATTTCATGCCATTTTCCCTTGGCATCTTCTGGATTTAGGACCACATATTGCGGGTTCGCTTCTAATAATTCAGTCGCTCCCTTGCGATTTCTAACTCTCATATTTCCTTTCCATATTTCAACCGGAAATTGCGCAGAGCATAGATCTCGCGATTGACATTTTCTAAATCATTATTTTCATAGTATTTAGCAATTTGGCACAAGAAAGAGTATTGACCAAACCAATAGAGTTTATCAAATACTTTTTGATTGTACTTGTAGCCATAATAGCCTAACCAATCGCGCCAATTAGAATCTGGGATATAGTGACTCAAGATATGCGCCACATCCAACATCCGGTCTGTCAAACGAACAGAGTCCCAATCGACTAGATAAATCAAGCCGCTCTCTGTTTCAATCCAGTTACTATGACGAACATCCCCGTGGACGATCGTCGCATAATCCTCCCGAAAGGCAGGCACTGTCTTACGTAAATTCTTTACGACTGATTGGATATAGTGGTTCTGACGTAGGGCAATTGGCAACCGATTGCTCCAAGAATTGAGCAATTCTAATGGAGATTCCACAGGATAGCCAAGTTTTTTCAATTGGGTCATCAAAGGTCTAGAACGGTGCAATCTCGTTAAAATATTGACGACTTGTTTTTTCGACATCCCATTTGGCGTGAGAATTTCCCCATTCAACCATTCTTGGGCACTCATCACATTTCCATCTGGCAATCGTCGACTCCATAATAATTGAGGAGCAATCTGTTCTTTTGCTAGACCCGCAAGGATTGGGGTCGTATTCATTTTTACAAAAACGCGCCCACCATCTGGGTAGGTCCCCATGTAGGCCTTCCCACTCTTCCCAGGAATTGGGGTGAGGCTTAGCTCTTTTTCATTCGAGTCCATCTTTTCCTCCGTAAAAAGTTTCCAATCTATTTTACTAATTTTAACGACTTTCGTCAACCAAGCGCGCCATCTTAAATGGAAGATAGAGTAGGATTAAAGCAACTGTGTAAGCCAGTAAGCCTAACAACAGGACTTTATCTGAAACAAAGACCAGACCAATCCCCCCTTCTATCACCGTTATCATCCCCATGACCAGCTGAATCGTTTTGTTCAACCCTGCCTTTTTACTGCCCTTTTTCATCGGGAAAAGGAGGGTCAAGGGTTGGTAATCAAAAGCACTGTAAAGCCCCAGTAATTGAAAAATAACCAAGTAATTGAGCAAGGCTACAAGGGCAATCACTACGAGAGGCTGGGGAATAAAGATGATAGCGAGAATGGAAAGAGCCAAGAGTCGGAGAGTCATAGAGAAAAGATCTCCATTCCGTAGGAAGGAGCGCATATATAAGTGAAGCCACGTATTGCCATGTGTTTTGGGAAGAAGCCCTAAGAAACCATCCAAGTAAGCTCTTCTTTTAACACTGTTAGTAATACCTTTCACCGTTGTAAACAAGGCAAAGAAACGAAGGATCAATTGTTTCCTTGCATTCTCACGAGCAATGGCCAAGGTCCAATTCAAATTTCCATCCTGGTAGAAACGCGCTTCCTTCCAGCTAAAAACAGCCCCTTTAGCCACCCCTAAGACAAGGATATAGGCTACAACTCCTAGTTCATTCACCCCCGTTGCAAGAAGAAGAGGCACAAATAATAGAAGAACAACACTTTGAATCAAAAACCAAAAGATAAAAGACTTCTTGACCTGCCCTTTGATATAGTTTTTTACTTCCTCTTCCTTTACTAAAAGGAATAAGGCATCGGGCTTCTCTAGGTAAGTCGCAATGGAACCGATCGGAACCAAAAGGAGCAAACCGATCAAGAGACTCCAGCGAATCAAACTTGTATCTTTGGGTAACTCTTGCAAGAATTGGCTATACTGAACCGACAAAAATCCTATAAAAATCAGCATAAAGAGGACGAAATGATCATTGAGAACATAGCGGCTATATTTTACACATTGAGTTCGAAACGTTTGTTGCCGTTTTTTCATCAACTCTTTCATGCTGTTTCCTCTTCTGTCAAGGTCATATAGATATCATTTAGACTTGCTTGCTCATCTCCAAAAGTTAAACGCAACTCATCTAAGGTGCCTTGCGCTCGGACCTGACCCTTGTGGAGGATCACAAACCCATCACACATCTTTTCAGCTGAATCCAGAACGTGGGTACTCATCAAAATTGATTTCCCTTTTGCCTTTTCATCCGCCAACAACTGAATCAAATCTGCAATCGCAACAGGATCCAATCCCAAAAAGGGTTCATCAACAATATAAAGGCTTGGATCTACTGCATAGGCGCAAATAATCATGACCTTCTGCTTCATCCCCTTTGAAAACTGGGTCGGGAACCAATCTAATTTTTCAGCCAAACGGAATCGTTCCAACAAAGGCTGGACGCGCACCATGACCTGATCCATATTTAAATCATAGGCCATAGCTACGGTCTCGATATGCTCTCTCAGGGTTAATTCTTCATAAAGACTAGGGGTTTCTGGAATATAACCAATCTTCTTCCGATATTCAGTTGGAGCTTCTGGCAGACTAAGACCATCAATCCGTACCTCCCCAGCATAAGGATGCAGGAGACCAATAATTTCATTAATTGTGGTTGACTTCCCAGCTCCATTTAGTCCAATCAAACCAATCAGTTGGCCATCCGGAACCGAAAAGCTCACCTCTTTCAGGACAGGGATGTTGACATAGCCACCTGTCAACTTGTTGATTTCTAACATATTTTCTCCGATTTCTGGTATAATGTTCTTATATTATAACAAAATTTAGTCTAAATGAGGTGTATTTATGGTTGATGATTGTATTTTTTGTAAGATTATAGCTGGCGACATTCCTTCATCCAAAGTCTATGAGGACGAGGAGGTCCTCGCATTTTTGGACATCTCTCAGGTTACTCCTGGTCATACGTTAGTCGTTCCAAAAAAACACGCTCGCAACCTATTAGAGATGGACGAAACCGCCACAGCTCAACTATTTGCACGTGTTTCTAAAGTTGCTAAAAAAGTAGAAGCTGCTACCCAAGCTAAGGGAATGAATATCATCAGCAACATGGAAGAAGTTTCTGGACAAACCGTTTTTCACACACATGTCCACATTATTCCTCGCTATTCCGATCAAGATGAGCTTGCCATTTCATTTACTGAACACGAGCCTAATTTTGAACAACTAGCAGTTCTCGCAGAAACCATCAAAAACAGTTAAAAAGGAGTCTATATGAAACTCAAAAATCTCTTTTGGTTTGCAACAGGAGCTAGCATTAGCTATCACCTAGTAAAAAACCGCAAAGAAATCAAAACAGAGGTGACTGAATCCAGCCAATTGGCCAAGGGAATTCAAGATAACCTAGCAAAAATCCAACGCAATCTGGATATTATCCAAGACCAACAGACCAATCTTCAAGAATTGGTAACGGATTTCCAATACAAGACCAAACTATTTAGTCAACAAGCAACAGCCTCTCTAAAAGAAATTCAAGACATCTGGCAACCAAGTAAAAACGATTGAGAAAACTCAATCGTTTTTTTCTTATTCTGAAGGTACCGTAGGTGTCACACTGCTCGACTCTGTAGCTGCAGGAGCAACTGGTGTCACTGGTGCAACAGAACTTTGAGGCGTCCCCACTCCCGTATCCTGGGTCGATGGTACAACTGGTAGTTGGTTAAACTCTTGGTAAACAGGTGCTTCCTCAGATGATGCCGCTGGCGTATCATTTTGAGAAGAAGCATTCTTCAACTCTTCATCTCCATCTAATAGGTAAGCATTGGTTTTCAATGTTTTAATTTCTTTCATCCCCAAAGCTTTGCGGATGATATTTTGAATTTTCAAGAGATGTTTTGAAGTAACGATCTGATAACTTCCGCCATCTGCTAAGGTGGCATCTTCTCCTTTCAGCTGGTACTGATGAATCGTTGAAAGGGCATCTTTATATCCTAACAATTGAAGAAGACTGTTGCTATCAAGTGAAATGTTGGTTTGCATATTGTCACTAACAGACTCAATGATTCCTTTGTAGTGACTCAAACTATTGAGGCTTAAAACTTTCTCAACAATCTTTTTGATCACTTCACGTTGGCGTTTTTGACGTCCGTAGTCTCCTTCTGGGTCTTGGTAGCGCATGCGTGAATAAACGAGAGCTTGGTCCCCATTAATCTCCTGACGTCCTGGTGCGATCTTAGCCGTATATTCTGGCTCATTTTCCTCGATCGAGATATCGAAGTCAAATGGATTGTTGACCGTGATGCCACCAACCTTATCCACTAATTGAACCAATCCCTTCATATTGATCATGACATAGCGGTCAATATGGATATTCAAGAGATCCTGAATGGTTTTAATGGCTAACTTGGCACCACCTTGAGCATAAGCCGAATTCAATTTTGCTTGGACCGTTTCGCCATCTGAAGTAATATTGGTTAGAATATCTCTTTCCAAGCTCGTCATGGTTGTTTCTTTTGTTTGAGGATTGACAGTCACCAAAATCATGGTATCACTATTTCCGGCCCAAGGATCTTCCCGAGAACCGCTACCTGTATCAACCCCCATCAAAAGGATGGTCATCGGCTTGTTTTCTGCAATGACATTGGTCTCATTTCCAAAGCCTTTATAGGTCTTACTGAGGGTCCCTGTCGTTTGATTGAGGATAGTGAGGCCATAGGCCCCTATCCCAATCACTGTTACCGTCAATAAGCTCAAAAACATCAAAATAATTTTTTTAACCATGTATACTCTCTCTAATCTATCAGTTTCCCCATAAGGTAAACATCTAAGAATTCTCCTTCAGCTGAACAAGCTCCACGAGCTTGGCAACCTTCGATCTCAAAACCTAACTTTTTATACAGGTGAACTGCTCGTTTATTGCGCACTTGGACATTCAAGACTAGTTTGCGAAGAACACCGGTCGAGTGCGCCCACTCGATCCCTTCTTCCAACAAGATCTGTCCAAGTCCTTGATTCCAATAAGCTTTTTGAACCACAATAAAGACATCACCAATATGCCGAATGGACCGTTGAGAAGCTGCAGTGATATTTAACAAAGCTGCCAGTTCCTGATCTAGAAATAGCAAGAGGCAAATCCGGTTTTCCGCCATCTCTTGCACCATCAGAAATTGCTCCATGTCTGCTGGAGACATGCCAATCCCAGCTTCATCTAGCGTCATGTAATCTGACTCTTTCCCAACTTGATTTAAGAAATCAACGACAAGAGCCGCATCTGCACTGTCAGCTTGCCGAATTTCTACTGTTACTTCCTTTTCCTTAGTCATCCGTTTTTTCCACCTGCTCAAAGGATGCTAGCAAAGCTTTTGCACGCGCTCCATGAGCTTCAAAAGCTAACTCTCGCCCATCTTCTAATTTTCGGATAAAAATTTTAAGATAAGCATCCGAGAGACTCGGCTCAATCAGCTCTCCCCATTCAATAATGGTAGCACCATTTCCAAATAGAAAATCATCTAAATCAATAGAATCTGGATCATTCCCAATCCGGTAAACATCCAAATGGTATAAAGGCAAGCGACCTTCGTATTCACGAACAATGGTATAGGTCGGGCTTTTAATCATCTGATCAATCCCTAACCCCTTTGCAATTCCTTTGGTAAAGGTCGTTTTTCCTGCCCCTAGATCACCTGATAAAATGATCACGTCTTGCTTTTCTAAGAGTTTTCCTAGCTGTTTTCCTAGAGCGATCAGCTCCGTTTCATTGTGACTAATCATTTCTCTATTATACCAAACTTTTTAAAAATCTGCTCTTTCTTTTAGAAATTGTTCGACTCCGGTTTGTTTTTGAGAAAAAAATCAGGAAATACAGGAAATTCTCCCATTCATTCCCTCAATCCATCTAAAAAGGAATGGGAGACAACTCCCATTCCTTTTTGGTACCTTCCTGATGCTTAATTCAAAGCCATGCTAACGTAGTTTAAAATAAAGAGAACATCTAAAATCCAAATCATGCTGTGCACTTCTTTGGCTTGTCCTTTAACCACTTTCACCAAGCTATAGGTGATAAATCCAGCAGCGATCCCTTGTGTAATCGAGTAGCTGAAGCCCATAAAGATAGAGGTGAAGAAAGCAGGAACTGCTTCTGACATATCTTCCCAATGGATATTTTTCAAGCCACTCAACATCATGATCCCAACAACAATCAAAATTGGGGCTGTAGCAGCGGTCGGTACAATCGCCAACAAAGGACTAAAGAGACTTGAAATAGCAAAACAGATCGCTACAACCAAGGCTGTCAAACCAGTGCGTCCACCAGCTCCAATACCAGCTGCAGATTCAACATACGTCGTTACGTTTGAAGTTCCTGCAATAGCTCCGACTGAAGTCGCTACAAGGTCTGAATAGAGGGCCTTATCTAATTTCGCTGATTGATGGTTTTCCCCATTTGTCGCAACAATCCCAACTTTTTCACCCGTACCGATCAAAGTTCCGATTGTATCAAAAATATCAGTCAAGGAGAAGGCTAAGATGGCCATTAAGGTCTCAGGCAAACGAGACGTATTGGAAATCAAAGAACCCAATCCTTTCGATCCTAAAGCTTGACCAAAGATCGTGCCTAAATCATTAAAGGCAGCTCCTAGATGGTTACTTGCAAAGTCAATTTTAGTGATATCAACAACATGGATGAGAATTCCAAGAACAGTCGTTGCTAAGATGGAAAGGATAATCCCACCTTTAATCCCTTTGACAACAAAGAAAATAGTAATCGCAAGACCAACAAGAGCCAAGAGGACAGCTGGATTGTTAAAATCAACCAATCCAGGAACAGCAGATGCATTTGCTGAGATCGTTGCATTCGCCTTATCTGCTCCTTCTCCGACCACTGTATAGGTATGAGGGTCAATCGTGAATTTCAAAAATCCTGCATTCTTAATTCCAACATAGGCCAAGAAAATCCCGATCCCCGCTGAAATAGCAGAGCGAAGAGCTGTCGGAATCGATTCGATGATCATCTTCCGAACATTTGTCAATGTGATAATCAATGAAATCACTCCACAAATGAAGACCATCCCCAAAGCTTCCTGCCATGAGTAGCCCATACCAAATACAACGGTAAAGGTAAAGAAGGCATTCAAGCCCATCCCAGGTGCTTGTGCATAAGGTAAATTGGCATAAAAAGCCATCATCAAGGTCCCGACAACGGATCCAATAATCGTTGCAAGGAAGACTCCTTGAGCTGGCATACCTGTTTGTGACAACATTTGAGGGTTTACGAAGAGGATATAACTCATCGCAAAAAAGGTTGTCAAACCAGCAAGAACCTCTGTTCGAACAGTGGTTCCATGTTCTGAAAGTTTAAAAAACTTATCCATTTCAGAATAAACTCCTTTTTCATCATTCTCGCTCCCAATCAATTTGCGAACGTTATTTCTATTTTACCAAAAGATCTTTCGCCTTTCAAGAAATCCTACTTCTCTTCTCGATTTTTGAGCGCTTTTCCGATTTTTCTGATATAATGGTCTCATTCTTCTCGAAAGGAACTGAAATATGCATAAAAAGATGATCGCTCTAGATCTAGACGGCACTCTCTTAAATTCCGAAAGCAAATTGAGCGACTTTACCATTGAGACCATTAAAAAAATTAGTGCTCTTGGTCATAAAGTCATTATTACAACAGGCCGCCCCTACCGTATGGCACATACCTATTACAAACAACTAGAGCTAGATACTCCGATGATCAATTTTAACGGCTCCCTTACGCATCTACCTGAGAAAAAATGGGCAGATGAACAATGTTTGACTTTAGATAAAAAATACCTGTTAGATATGGTCGCTAACCGGGATACCATCCAAGCGGACTTTATAGCAGGTGAATACCGCAATAAATTCTTTATTACCGATCCAAATGAGCACGTTGCAGACCCTAAATTATTCGGTATTGAATCTTTCCAACCAGAAAATCAATTCAATCCCGAGCGGGTAACGAGCGACCCAAACTGTATCCTCTTTCAAACGAAAGCGGAAGACAAATATGCTCTGGCAGATGAAATGAATCGGCATTATGACTACAATCTGTCTATCAATACTTGGGGTGGTCCCTTAAATATTCTGGAATGCAATCCCAAAAATGTGACCAAAGCATCTGCTCTATCCTACCTTCTAGATAAACTCAATATGGATCAGAAGGATTTGATTGCCTTTGGAGACGAGCACAACGATACCGACATGCTAGCTCTCGCTGGTCATGGATACGCCATGAAAAATGCTAGCTCCGTCCTTCTCCCTTACGCGGATTCCGTCACAGATTTCACAAATAACGAAGATGGTGTCGCGCGCCAACTCATTCAATTATTCTTATAAAACTAACAGACATGAGTTATCCCCTCATGTCTTTTTCTGCGCCAAATCCTTAATCGGTTAATCAATACCGCCCTTTTTTTCCATTTTTTTCATTGCCTCGTCATCTAGTTTGTGATATTATTAACATAGTTATTAAAGAAGCGCTTTCAAAAATTTTAAACCGCTTCTCGTTCACTTAAGGAGGAACAAAATGAAAGCTGTTGTTGTAAATCCAGAAGGTACTGGTGTTGAAATCGTTGCAAACAAAGACATGCGTCCACTTGAAACAGGGGAAGCACTTGTTCAAATCGAATACTGTGGTGTCTGCCACACTGACTTGCACGTTGCTCACGGGGACTTCGGTAAAGTTCCAGGCCGTGTTCTTGGACACGAAGGAATCGGTATTGTTAAAGAAGTTGCTCCAGATGTCAAGAGCCTAAAAGTTGGGGATCGTGTCAGTGTCGCATGGTTCTTCGAAGGATGTGGAACTTGTGAATACTGTACAACTGGTCGTGAAACTCTTTGCCGTACTGTAAAAAATGCTGGTTACTCTGTTGATGGAGGGATGGCTGAACAATGTATCGTTACTGCAGATTACGCAGTGAAAGTACCTGAAGGATTAGATCCAGCCCAAGCATCTTCTATTACGTGTGCAGGTGTTACAACTTACAAAGCCATCAAAGAAGCCAAAGCTGAACCAGGACAATGGATCGTTATCTATGGAGCTGGTGGACTAGGAAACTTGGCTGTTCAATATGCTAAGAAAGTCTTCAACGCACATGTCATCGCTGTCGATATCAACAATGATAAACTAGAATTGGCGAAAGAAGTTGGTGCAGACTTTGTCATCAACGGTCGCGAAGTCGAAGATGTCCCAGGATTGATCAAAGAAAAAACAAACGGTGGAGCTCACTCTGCTGTCGTAACAGCCGTTTCTAAAGTAGCTTTCAACCAAGCAGTAGATTCTGTTCGTGCTGGTGGCCGCGTGGTCGCAGTTGGTCTTCCTTCTGAAATGATGGACCTCAGCATTGTGAAAACTGTATTAGATGGTATCCAAGTCATTGGTTCTCTTGTAGGAACTCGTAAAGACTTGGAAGAAGCTTTCCAATTTGGGGCAGAAGGCTTGGTCGTTCCTGTCGTTCAAAAACGTCCAGTAGAAGATGCAGTCAAAGTCTTTGACGAAATGGAAGCCGGAACCATTCAAGGACGTATGGTACTTGACTTTACAAACTAAACAACTGAACCTACAGGACTAGCCCAACTGGGCTAGTCTTTTTGAGTGCTCTCAATCACTCTATTTTACAATTTATTATATATTTATATTTGTTTTCGAGAATATCGTTTGATTGTCGGAATCTTTTCATTGAGAACAAAATCCTATAAAACATATCTATTATTGATTTTTTAAGCATCAACAAGTAATAAACAAAATTCATTCAAGAGCATTCTTTTTCTATCTAACGATAATTTAATATAATAAATCAATGTTTTTACATCGAGATTTTGATAGAAAAATTGACTTAAGTGTGGAAACGATTTATAATAAAGTAGCTTAAAGTTTTCTTAAACTGAAAGTCAAACAAATTTTATAAGGAGGAATGTCAATAATGAGTATTGGTATCATTATTGCTAGCCACGGTGAATTTGCAGCTGGAATCCACCAATCTGGCTCGATGATCTTTGGGGATCAAGAGAAAGTTCAAGTGGTTACGTTCATGCCAAGTGAAGGCCCGGATGATCTCTATGCTAAATTTAATGCAGCTGTTGCCGCATTTGATGCAGAAGATGAAGTCTTGGTTTTGGCTGACCTTTGGAGTGGTTCTCCATTTAACCAAGCAAGTCGCGTCATGGGAGAAAATCCAGATCGTAAATTTGCGATCATCACAGGATTGAACCTTCCGATGTTGATTCAAGCTTATACAGAACGTTTGATGGATGCAAATGCCGGCGTTGATCAAGTCGCTGCAAACATCATCAAGGAAGCAAAAGACGGTGTCAAAGCCCTTCCAGAAGAATTGAATCCTGTTGAAGAAGCTAGTACAGCCGCTGCTGCTCCTGTAGCCCAAGCTGCTATTCCAGAAGGAACAGTTATCGGAGATGGAAAACTCAAGATTAACCTTGCCCGCTTAGATACACGTCTTCTTCATGGACAAGTCGCAACTGCTTGGACACCTGATTCAAAAGCCGATCGGATCATTGTTGCTTCAGATTCTGTTGCTAAAGATGAACTCCGTAAGGAATTGATCAAGCAAGCGGCACCAAATGGTGTGAAAGCAAACGTTGTCCCAATTCAAAAATTGATCGACGTTGCAAAAGATCCACGTTTTGGAAATACCCATGCTTTGATCTTATTTGAAACACCTCAAGATGCTCTTCGCGCCATCGAAGGTGGTGTTCCGATTAAAACCTTGAACGTTGGTTCAATGGCCCACTCAACTGGTAAAACCATGGTTAACAATGTGTTGTCAATGGATAAAGATGACGTGGCTACATTTGAAAAAATGCGTGATCTTGGAGTAGAATTTGACGTCCGTAAAGTGCCAAATGACTCTAAGAAAGATTTGTTTGACTTAATTAACAAAGCTAACGTTCAATAATCGATTACTTACGAAAGGATTTTAAACATGTCTATTATTTCTATGGTATTAGTGGTCGTTGTTGCCTTCTTAGCAGGTCTTGAAGGTATCCTTGACCAATTCCAATTCCACCAACCACTTGTTGCCTGTACCTTAATCGGTTTGGTAACAGGTAACTTGACTGCTGGCATTATGCTTGGTGGTTCACTTCAATTTATTGCACTTGGCTGGGCAAACATTGGTGCCGCAGTTGCACCCGATGCTGCCCTTGCATCTGTCGCTGCTGCCATCATCATGGTACTTGGGGGAGACTTCAGTACAAAAGGAATCGCTGTCGCTCAAGGTGTCGCTATTCCACTTGCAGTTGCTGGTCTTTTCTTGACCATGATCGTCCGTACCCTTTCCGTTGGTTTGGTTCACACTGCCGACGCTGCTGCTAGAAAAGGGGATATCAAAGGTGTAGAACGCGCTCACTTTGTGGCCCTTCTTCTTCAAGGTCTTCGTATCGCCATTCCTGCAGCCCTCTTGTTGATGATTCCTGCTGAAACTGTCAAAACTGCTCTTGAACAAATGCCAAAATGGCTCTCTGATGGAATGCAAATCGGTGGTGGTATGGTTGTAGCCGTTGGTTATGCCATGGTTATCAACATGATGGCGAGCCGTGAAGTATGGCCATTCTTTGCCATCGGTTTTGCTCTTGCAGCCGTTAGCCAATTAACTTTGATCGCTCTTGGAGCAATTGGTGTTGCCCTTGCCTTGATCTACCTTACTCTTTCTAAGAAAGGTGGCAATGGAGGTGGCGGTGCCGCTACTTCTAACGATCCAATTGGCGACATTCTCGAAGACTATTAAGAAAGGTGTGACACTATCATGACTGAAAAATTACAATTATCTAAATCAGATCGTCAAAAAGTTTGGTGGCGTTCAACCTTCTTGCAAGGTTCTTGGAACTATGAACGGATGCAAAACTTGGGTTGGGCATACTCATTGATCCCAGCTATCAAAAAACTCTACACAAAGAAAGAAGACCAAGCGGCTGCTCTTGAGCGTCACATGGAATTCTTTAACACTCACCCATACGTTGCCGCTCCTATCATCGGGGTAACGCTTGCTCTTGAAGAAGAAAGAGCAAACGGTGCCGCTATTGACGATGCTGCTATCCAAGGGGTTAAAATTGGTATGATGGGTCCTTTGGCGGGTATCGGAGATCCAGTCTTCTGGTTTACAGTACGTCCAATTCTTGGGGCTCTTGGTGCATCACTTGCTGCATCTGGTAATATCCTTGGTCCACTCATCTTCTTTATCGCATGGAATGCGATTCGTATGGCCTTCTTGTGGTACACGCAAGAACTTGGTTACAAAGCAGGTTCTGAAATTACCAAAGATATGTCTGGTGGGATCTTGCAAGACATCACCAAAGGGGCTTCTATCCTTGGGATGTTCATCCTCGCTGTCTTGGTAGAACGTTGGGTATCTATTAAATTCGTCTTCAATGTTTCTTCTGTCAAATTAGACGACAAAGCTTATATCCATTGGGATAAACTTCCTGAAGGTTTCAAAGGAATTCAAGAAGCCTTCGCTCAAGTTGGTTCAGGCCTATCTCAAACACCTGAAAAAGTTACAACTTTCCAACAAAACTTGGATTCATTGATTCCTGGTTTGATGGGATTGCTTCTTACTTTTGCTTGTATGTGGTTGTTGAAGAAAAAAGTATCTCCAATCACTATCATCATCGCTCTCTTTGTAATCGGTGTATTAGCGCACGTTGCTGGCTTGATGTAAGTAAAGATCAACTAAAAAGAAGGTTTCGGCCTTCTTTTTATTATGATATAATGGAGTGAACAGCAATACAGGAGGATCTCATGGCTCAATCATTGAATAAAACCGTTGAATTCCATACTACAGGGGTTTCTTACCTTGGAGTGGGGGGAAAGGTTGGAAAAATCCTAGTCGGGAATGCCGCTTTTGAATTTTATGCGGATGCTAATGTTGAAGACTACATCCAAATTCCCTGGCAAGAAATCGATCAAATCGGAGCCAATGTATCCGGACGTAAAATTAGCCGCCATTTTGAAATCTATACTAGAGAATCAAAATTTCTCTTTGCTTCAAAAGACTCTGGAAAAATTTTAAAGATTGCTCGGGAACATCTAGGAAATGATAAAATTGTCAAACTTCCTACATTGATCCAAACCATCACGGCTAAAATTAAAAATCTATTTGCAAAATAGGATCTTTTCTTGTATAATAGACGCAAACGGATAAGTAAGTTAAGAGGCTCTTTCAGAAAGTCTGCGGTTGCTGCGAGCAGATAGAAATCTTAATTGAAATTCTACCGTTTCTTTAAAATACAATATTGAATCAAGTGCACACCTGTGAAGTTGGATGGAACCGTGGCTCTGCCACTCCAACACTCTAACAGGTGTGTTTTTTGTTAAAGGAGAAGCTATGTTAGATATTAAACGGATTCGTACAGACTTTGATGCGGTTGCTAAAAAATTGGCAACACGTGGCGTAGATGCAGCTATTTTGAATGAAATGAAAGAAATCGATGCCAAACGTCGAGATATCTTAGTCAAAGTAGAAAATCTCAAAGCAGAGCGTAACACTGTATCTGCTGAAATCGCACAAGCTAAACGCAACAAAGAAAATGCAGATGATAAGATTGCTGCCATGCAAACTCTTTCTGCAGAAGTCAAAGCATTGGATACAGAATTGGCTGAAATCGATGCCAAATTAACTGAATTCACTACTACCCTTCCAAACATCCCTGCTGACAGTGTCCCTGTTGGAGCAGATGAGGATGACAACGTTGAGGTTCGCCGTTGGGGAACACCTCGCGAATTTGGCTTCGAACCAAAAGCTCACTGGGATTTAGGTGAAGACCTTGGTATCCTTGACTGGGAACGCGGGGCTAAAGTCACTGGTGCTCGTTTCCTCTTCTACAAAGGACTTGGAGCTTGCTTAGAACGTGCTATCTACAACTTCATGTTGGATGAACATGGCAAGGAAGGCTACACTGAAGTCATCCCTCCTTACATGGTCAACCATGATTCTATGTTTGGTACTGGTCAATATCCAAAATTCAAGGAAGATACTTTTGAACTTAGCGATACCAATTATGTCCTCATTCCAACAGCTGAAGTTCCTTTGACAAACTACTATCGCGATGAAATTCTTGATGGGAAAGATCTTCCAATCTACTTCACCGCTATGAGTCCATCTTTCCGTTCAGAAGCTGGTTCAGCCGGTCGTGATACCCGTGGCTTGATCCGTTTGCACCAATTCCATAAGGTTGAAATGGTGAAATTTGCCAAACCAGAAGAATCATATGATGAATTGGAAAAAATGGTTGTCAATGCTGAAAATATCCTTCAAAAACTCAACCTTCCATACCGTGTGGTAGCTCTCTCAACGGGAGACATGGGCTTCTCAGCTGCCAAGACTTATGACTTGGAAGTATGGATTCCAGCGCAAAACACCTACCGTGAAATCTCAAGCTGTTCCAATACAGAAGATTTCCAAGCTCGCCGTGCGCAAATCCGCTACCGTGACGAAGCAGATGGTAAAGTCAAACTTCTTCACACTTTGAATGGTTCTGGATTGGCTGTTGGACGTACCGTCGCTGCTATTCTTGAAAACTATCAAAACGAAGATGGTTCTGTAACCATTCCTGAAGTTCTTCGTCCATATATGGGTGGCGCTGAAGTCATCGCACCAAAATAAAGTTTAAAAAAACTGAGACTTGCAAATTGCAAGCTCAGTTTTTTAATATTTACGAAAACGTTGGTAACGTTGCTCTAGAAGATCTTCGAGAGGCAAGGCTTGTAGCTCCTTCAATTCTGCTTGGATTTCCTTCTTCACTTGAGCCAGTAGTTCTCCATTCGAAAATCCATGCTCGGGAATCACCTTATCGACAATGTCCATATTTAACAATTCGTGAGAAGTAATCTTCATCAACTCTGCTGCTTCCATGGCACGACTACCATCTTTCCAAAGAATAGAGGCAAAACCTTCTGGACTCAAGACCGCATAGATGGAGTTCTCAAGCATCCAGACCTTATCTGCCACAGCAAGAGCCAAGGCACCACCAGAACCACCTTCTCCGATGATAATCGCGATAATCGGAACTTTTAAATCACTCATTTCCATGAGGTTACGGGCAATGGCTTCCCCTTGTCCTCGTTCTTCAGCACCAACACCAGGATAAGCACCCGCTGTATTGATAAAGGTCACAACTGGACGACCAAATTTCTCCGCTTGCTTCATGAGGCGCAAAGCTTTTCGATAGCCTTCTGGATGGGGTTGCCCAAAATTACGTTTTAGATTATCTTGAAGATTTTTTCCTTTTTGGATTCCAACGACTGTAACCGTTTGATCGCCTAAGCGTCCAATTCCACCAATCACCGCACCATCATCACGGAAGTTTCGATCTCCATGTAATTCGATAAAATCATCAAAAATTCCTTGAGCAAAATCAAGCGCAGTCAATCTTCCTTGGTCACGTGCCTCTTTAATAATCTGTGTTATTTTACTCATGTTTACCTCCATGAAGGGCCAATAATTGTCCAACTGTTGCTCGGATTTGGCTTCTCTCCACGATCAAGTCTACAAATCCATGTTCTTGTAGAAATTCTGCTTTTTGGAAATCATCTGGCAATTTTTCACGCACAGTTGATTCGATCACGCGCCGACCTGCAAACCCGACCAAGGCCTGACTCTCTGCCATGATAATATCACCTTCCATAGCAAATGAGGCTGTCACCCCACCAGTTGTCGGATCTGTCAATACTGTCAAATAGAATAATTTTTCTTTAGAATGACGTTGAACAGCCGCAGAAATTTTCGCCATTTGCATCAAACTCACGATTCCTTCTTGCATCCGAGCACCACCGGAAGCGGTAAAAAGAACAACTGGCAATTTTTCTTTTGTCGCAAATTCAAATAAACGAGTAATTTTTTCGCCTACTACAGAACCCATTGAAGCCATGATAAAGTTGGAATCCATGATCCCAAGCGCAACTTCTTGCCCTTTAATCAAGGCAGTTCCAGTCAGGACAGCTTCATCCAATCCTGTCATTTCCCGCACTGCTGCTAGTTTCTTCTTATAATTTGGGAAATTCAAAGGATCTGTCGTTTCGATTCCTGTAAACATTTCTTCAAAGCTAGCTGGATCCACTGTCAGCGCCAAGCGTTCTTTAGCAGAAATACGGAAGGTATAGCCACAATTCGGGCAGACACGCTCACTACCTAAATCCTTTTGGTAAATGGTATGTTTACAACCTGGGCATTGTGAAAATAGTTCATCAGGAACTTCAGGTTTTGGCTGAGGCTCCTTCCAGGCTGACCTATTCGGATTGATCCGAATATATTTATCTTTTTTAGAAAATAATGCCATTACTTACTCCTTATAATATGCTACAGTATCTGAAGCATTACTATAAAAGCCTGAAACTGTGAAGATGATGTTCATACTTCCCTCACAAGTCCAGGCTTTTTCATCATTCCTTATTATAATTTGGAAGGAATTGTTCCATCAAAAATGCAGTGTCATAATCACCAGCGATCACATGTGAATCTGAAATCAAATCCAACTGGAAACTACTATTGGTTGTGACACCATCGATTTCCAACTCATAAAGAGCTCGCTGCATTTTCATCAGTGCATCAAAGCGATTTTCCCCATGGACAATGATCTTAGCAATCATACTATCATAGTATGGCGGAATCGTATAACCAGGATACACAGCAGAATCCACACGCAAGCCAACCCCACCACTTGGAAGATAGAGATTAGTGATCTTACCTGGGCTTGGTGCAAAGTTGAAGGAAGGATTTTCCGCATTGATCCGGCATTCAATCGCATGGCCTTTAATGACAATATCCTCTTGAGTAACGGATAATTCTTGGCCAGCTGCGATTTTAATCTGTTCCTTAACGATATCAACTCCTGTTACAAATTCTGTGACAGGATGCTCCACTTGCACACGGGTATTCATTTCCATAAAGTAGAACTCACCCTTGCCTTCATCATACAAGAATTCAATCGTTCCAGCATTCTCATACCCAACTGATTCAGCAGCCCGAACAGCAGCAGAACCAATTTGATTACGAAGAGTTTTTCCGATAGCAATTGAAGGGGATTCTTCTAGAACTTTTTGATTGTTCCGTTGAAGAGAGCAATCGCGTTCACCTAAGTGAATGACATGTCCATGCTGATCCGCTAAAATCTGTACTTCAATGTGGCGTGCCGGATAAATCACCCGCTCCATATACATGGCACCATTCCCAAAAGCAGCTTGAGCTTCTGAGGAAGCAGATTCAAAAGCAGCAACCAAATCTTCTGGTTTTTCAACCTTCCGAATTCCCTTGCCACCGCCTCCTGCAGATGCTTTCAACATCACAGGGTAACCGATGCGTTCGGCAATCTCGAGGGCTTCTTCAGCAGTATACACTTCACCATCTGATCCAGGAATAACAGGCACTCCTGCTTTGATCATCTGTTTACGAGCATTAATCTTATCCCCCATCAAATCCATGACTTTAGCAGAAGGACCAATAAATTTAATGCCCACTTCCTCACACATGGTTGCAAATTTTGAGTTTTCACTTAAAAATCCAAAACCAGGGTGGATAGCTTCTGCACCTGTTAAGACAGCTGCAGACAAGACAGCACTCATATTCAAATAAGATTCTGTTGATTTAGCAGGGCCAATACAGACTGCTTCATCCGCTAGTAAGGTATGCAAGGCTTCTTTATCAGCAGTAGAATACACCGCAACCGTCTCGATGCCAAGTTCACGAGCCGCACGAATAATGCGCACTGCAATCTCACCACGATTGGCGATTAAGATCTTACGAAACATAGATAGGCCTTTCTTAATTTCCAATTGCAAAAGTAAGTGTTCCTGAAGCTGCAAGCTTACCGTCTACCTCTGCTTTCGCTTCAACAACAGCAATTGTTCCACGACGTTTGACAAAAGTAGCTGTCATCACCAGTTGATCTCCTGGAACGACTTGTTTTTTAAACTTCACCTTGTCCATCCCTGCATAAAAGACTAATTTCCCTTTATTTTCAGGTTTTGACAACTCTAGTACACCTGCTGTTTGTGCCAAAGCTTCCATGATGAGAACACCTGGCATAACAGGATACTGTGGAAAATGTCCATTAAAAAATGGTTCATTAATTGTCACGTTTTTAATGGCAACAATCGTATCTTCGCTTGTTTCTAAAACGCGATCCACCAAAAGCATTGGGTAACGATGCGGCAAAGCCTCACGAATAGCATTAATATCAATTGTCATTTGATTCGAACCAATCCTTTTCCAAATTCAACCATTTCTTCATTCGTTACCAAAATTTCAGTGACTACCCCATCTTTAGGTGCTGGGACTTCATTCATCACTTTCATGGCTTCGATAATTAAGAGTGTTTGACCCTTAGTGACCTTGTCTCCTACAGATACGAAGGCTGGTTTATCCGGAGCTGGTGACAAGTAAGCCACACCAACCAATGGACTTTCAACGACATCACCTTCAGCCTCTTGAGCTGGAGCAACAACTGTTTCAGCTGCTACAGCTGGAGTTGCTGGTACTTCAACAACAGGGGCTACTGCAGGATTTTGAGGGGCCGCTACCACTTCAAGTGCAGGAGCAACCGGTGTAGCCGTAACTGAACTAGTTTGGTTTTTACTCAAATTCAATTCTTCGCCGTTATTTTTATATGAGAATTCACGCAAAGTTGACGCGTCAAATTGAGCCAACAAATCTTTGATTTCAGAAATATTCATGAATTAACCCTCCCAACGTTTAAAGGCCAGAACAGCATTGTGCCCTCCAAAACCAAAGGTGTTTGAGATAGCGTACTGAATATCCGCTTCTTGGCCTTCACCATAAACAACATTGGCTTCGATGTAGTCAGACAATTCTTTGGTACCAGCCGTTTTTGGTACAAAGCTATGACGAATAGCTTCGATGGTAGCAATCGCCTCAACTGCACCAGCAGCACCAAGCAAGTGACCTGTAAATGATTTAGTAGATGATACAGGAACTTCTTTACCAAGTACAGAAACGATAGCTCCACTTTCACCTTTTTCATTGGCGGGTGTAGATGTACCATGTGCATTGACATAATCGACATCTTCAGGCTTAATACCAGCTTCATTGATCGCCAATTTAATCGCTTTGGCAGCACCTGAACCGTCTGGTGTTGGCGTTGTCATATGGTAGGCATCGCAGTTTGAACCGTAACCAACAATCTCAGCCAAAATGTTAGCACCACGTTTTTGGGCATGTTCCAAGCTTTCGATCACGAGAACCCCTGCACCTTCCCCCATTACAAAACCATTACGGTCTTTGTCAAATGGAATAGAGGAACGTTCTGGGTCTTCCGTTGTAGAAAGAGCTGTAAGGGCATTAAAACCACCAATACCAATCTTGGTAATAGAAGCTTCAGCACCACCAGCCAAAACAACATCATGCATACCAAATTTAATTTCACGGAAAGCTTCACCAATTGCATCATTGGCAGAAGCACAAGCAGTTGTCACTGATTTACATACCCCTTGAGCCCCAATCTTAAGCGCGATGTTTCCAGCTCCCATGTTTGAAAGAGCTTTTGGAATAAACATTGGCTGGATTCTCTTCATCCCACGTTCATGCATCCGGATAATTTGGTCTTCCAATTCTTGCAAACCACCGATACCAGAGGATACAATCACACCTACACGATCGCGGTCTTCTTCTTCCATATTCAAGCCTGAATTTTCAATAGCTTCCATCGCAGCATAGATTGCATACAATGAGTAAGTATCCATACGATTTTGATCTTTTTTCACGAAATATTTATCGAATGGGAAATCTTGAATTTCACCAGCATTAAAGACTGGAATTTCAGAAGCATCAAATTTCGTAATGGGCTTGATTCCAATTTTTCCTTCATGAAGGCTATTCCAGAACTCCTCTGGTGTATTTCCGATTGGTGAGGTTACACCGTAACCTGTAACAACAACACGATTTGTAGACATATATATTCTCCTTTTGTCGGATGGATATTTAAGTAAGTGATTTTCGATCAGTGAGCATTCATTATTGCATAGTCATTCCGCCATCAATGGCAATTGTTTGACCAGTTAAATATTCTTGACCTGCCAAGAAAGCCGCAACTTCTGCTACTTCTTCAGCTTGACCAATTCGTTTCATTGGCACTTGAGCTAGCATGGCATCTTTCATTTTCTCTGGAATAGCGTCTGTCATATCTGATTCAATGAAACCAGGTGCAATGGCATTCACACGAACGCCACGAGCCGCAACTTCACGCGCAACAGATTTGGTAAAACCAATCAATCCAGCTTTTGAAGCTGCATAGTTCGCTTGACCAATATTCCCCATTAGACCAACAACAGAGGACATGTTGATAATGGCCCCTTGACGAGCTTTAGACATCGGTTTTAAGACAGCTTGAGTCATATTAAAGGCACCTGTCAAGTTGATTTTCAAGACCCGTTCAAAATCTTCTTCAGTCATTTTCAACATCAACTTGTCGTTTGTGATGCCAGCGTTATTGACCAAAACATCAACACTTCCAAGCTTTTCAATTGCTTCAGCCACCATACGTTGCGCATCTTCGCCATTAGAAATATCTCCAGAAATACCAACAACAGTCACACCATAGTCAGCAAACTGTGCAAGCAAGTCCTCAGAAATTTCAGAACGTCCATTTAGGACAACATTGGCACCGAGACTCGCAAATTTATGAGCCACAGCCAATCCAATTCCGCGTGTTGAACCTGTTACAAAAACATTTTTATTTTTAAGTTCCATCTTTACCTCGTTTTAAGCATTCAGAAGTGCATCTAGACTAGCCTGATCTTCGACGTTATGAGTTGGAAGAGTTTTATCAATTTTCTTCAAGAATCCTGACAAGACTTTTCCAGGTCCGATCTCGATGACTTCATCTACACCAAAGTCTTGAATCGTAGCAATTGAATCATAGAAACGAACCGGTTCTTTTACTTGACGTGCCAAAAGTGCTTTCACATCTTCTGACTTCATGATTGTAGCTTCTGTATTCCCAACTAAAGGAAGATCAAAATCATTAAATGATACTTTTTCTAGTTCAGCCGCCAATTTTTGACTAGCAGATTCCAGTAAGGCTGTGTGGAATGGACCTGACACATTCAAAGGGATCAAGCGGTTGGCACCTGCTTCCTTCAATAGTTCCACAGCATAGTCCACAGCTGCAACCTCACCACCAATCACAATTTGTGCTGGTGTATTGTAGTTAGCTGGTGTCACTACACCCTTTTCAGATGCTTGTTGACAAATCTCTTCGATCAAACTTGGATCTGTATTCATAACAGCAACCATTTTCCCACTTCCAGCGGGAGCTGCCGTTTCCATGAATTCACCTCGTTTCGCAACCAAAGCTACTGCATCTTCAAACGAAAGAGCTCCAGCCGCAACCAGGGCAGAATATTCCCCCAAAGAGAGGCCGGCAACAATATCAGGAGTGATACCATTTTCTACTAAGAGACGATAAATGGCTACTGACGTTGTCAAAATAGCTGGTTGAGTATAGCGTGTCTGATTCAGTTTTTCTTCGTTAGAATCAATCAATTCACGCAAATCATAGCCTAGAATACGACTAGCCGTATCAAATGTCTCTTTAACAACGGGATAAGCCGCATACAAATCGCTCGCCATGCCCAATTTCTGAGCCCCTTGACCAGCAAATAAGAACGCACGTTTTGTCACTATCCTAATCCTTTCGACGTTTTTAGACGTTTACATCTGCCCAACGAGCAGCTTCTTCTTTAATCACCTTGGCAGCACCTGTGTATAGGTCTTCCAAGATTTCTGCACATGTTTCTTCTTTACGAACAAGACCTGCAATTTGTCCAGCCATAACTGAACCATATTCCACATCTCCATCAACAACCGCGTTACGAAGGGCACCTGCACCAAGCTCTTCAATTTCCTCTTGAGTCTTCTTACCTGCCAAGAAATCTTTTTCAGCTTGGTTATATTCAGTAGCCAATTTATTCTTAATCGCACGAACTGGGTGTCCAACAACTGAGGCTGAAATAACAGTATCAATATCTTTAGCCTTCAAAATCTTATCTTTGAAGTTTTGGTGTGCATTAGACTCTTTAGCAACAGCGAAACGCGTACCAACCTGAACAGCTTCTGCTCCAAGCATAAGAACAGCAGCCATACCACGTCCATCAGCAACACCACCAGCTCCAATAACTGGGATAGATACCGCATCAGCAACTTGGCGAACAAGTGCCATAGTTGTCAATTTACCGATGTGACCACCAGCTTCCATACCTTCTGCGACAACAGCATCTGCTCCAAGTTTTTCCATACGTTTAGCAAGTGCTACCGATGGAATAACTGGGATTACTGTAATTCCAGCATCGTGGAAACGCTCCATATATTTACCTGGATTTCCGGCTCCTGTTGTAACAACCTTAACGCCCTCTTCGATAACGAGGTCAACGATGTCATCTGCAAATGGTGACAAAAGCATGATATTAACACCGAAAGGTTTGTCAGTGATTTGTTTTACTCTATCAATATTAGCTTTTACCACTTCTTTAGGGGCATTACCGCCACCAATAATTCCGAGTCCACCAGCATTTGAAACGGCTCCTGCCAAGTCGCCATCAGCAACCCAGGCCATACCACCTTGGAAGATTGGATATTTAATATTCAATAGTTCAGTAATTCGTGTTTGCATTATACCTACCTCTTTTTTCGCTTAAGTAATAGTTTGAGTTCGAAAGATTGTTTCTTTGAGCCTCAAACTATTACCTAAACAAGAGAGAATATCTTTCGATACTCTCATCTATCATTATTTTGTTTTTTCTTCTACGTAAGCGACAAGATCACCAACTGTAGACAATCCTTCTTCAGTTTCGATTTGGATATCAAAAGCATCTTCGATTTCAGAGATCACTTGGAACAAATCCAATGAATCAGCTTCTAAATCTTCGAATGTAGATTCAAGAGTTACTTCTGATGGTTCTTTACCAAGTTCTTCAACGATAATTTCTTGTACTTTTTCAAATACTGCCATGACAGGCCTCCTTAAAAAATAATATATAAATTTTTAAAATGTGTTTCCACATGTTTAACTAGATTGTAACAAGAAGTGTGCCCCATGTCAAACCTCCACCGAATCCTGTAAGAAGAATTTTTTGACTTCCATCCATCTTGATTCGATGATTCTCGACACACTCCGATAATAGAATGGGGATACTAGCAGCACTAGTGTTCCCATATTCCATCATATTTGCTGGGATCTTCTCTCTAGAGACACCCAGTTTTTTTGACATCTTATCTAACATTCGGTCATTCGCCTGATGTAAAAGAAAATAGTCAATCTCTTCTGCTTCCATAGAGGCGTCTGCTATAATCTTTTGAATGCTTTTCGTGACATCACGAATTGCAAAATCAAAAACTGCCCGTCCATCCATCGTCAGATATCTTCGATCGGTAACTTCCTCTGAATAAGGAGAAGACAGACCCAAATAGCAAGATTCAAGACTAGAACCTCGGCTACCATCCGTAAAGAGATTTTCAGACAAAAACGATTTTTGATCGCTCGCTTCAAGCAAGACACCGCCAGCTCCATCTCCAAAAAGTACTGAAGTAGAGCGATCTGACCAGTCTAATACTTTTGAAAGCGTCTCACTACCGATCACAATCCCTCGCCGGTACATCCCTGAAGAAATGTATTTTTCAGCAGTGGCTAATGCAAATACAAATCCGCTACATGCTGCAGTCAGGTCAAAAGCAAAGGCTCGAGAAGCTCCAATATTAGCTTGTACCCGGGCTGCGGTCGATGGCATTAAGCTGTCTGGAGTAATTGTAGCGACAACGATAAAATCAATTTCTTCAGCGTCTAAGTTTGCTTTTGCTAATAATCTTTGTGCGACAACTGTTGCAAGATCACTGGTCGTCTCATCTCTTGAAATGTGACGACGAAGAATGCCTGTCCGACTACTGATCCATTCATCACTTGTATCCATAATCTCAGCTAAATCATCATTCGATACGACTTGGTCAGGTACATAATGAGCAACTTGACTAATTTTAGCAAAGACCATTATTTAATTTCCTCCAAGAAGCGATACAGATTTTGCAATCCTTTTTGCATCACTTTCTTCTCTTCGGGGCTCATATCTCCAATAATTTGGTTGACCATCCGTTTATGGAATTGCTGATGAAGTCGATAAAGTAGACGACCATTCTTTGTTAAACTCAAGTGTACAACCCGGCGATCAACTTCAGATCTTCTTCTTTCGATATACCCTTTGCGCTCAAGATTATTCAAACTTGTCGTGACAGTCCCCAAAGTCACCATCAACTCCCGTGAAATATCACTCGGGGTTGCATTCGGTGTCGAACCAATCACGTCGATCGTATGCATTTCTTTAATAGAAACATCTTTAAATCGACTTGCTCTTAGGCTCGTCTCCTCGATAACCAAAACATTATTAAAGATGGATGTTAAATAGTCATTAACTAATTGGTAATTCAAAACTCCACCTCCTAATTTTACTTTGATAGTCAAATTTTATCAAAAATGAAAATAATTTGCAAGCTTTTTTTCACAAAACATGGAAAAGATACAAATTTATTTTCCTTTAAATTGTGGCCGACGTTTTTCAGAGTAGGCAATAACCCCCTCTTTAAAATCTTCTGTAAATGCTAGTTTCTTTTGCAAATTTAATTCAAGATTCGCATATTGGTCCCATTCTTTCAAGAAGGCTTCCCAAACCATTTCTTTCATAGCAGCATAAGAATTTGAAGATCCTCTTCTTAATTTTTTAAGCAATTGATCAACCGTTTTCTCAAGTTTTTCAGATTCACAAACGCGGTAAGCTAGGCCATACTCCAATGCTTTTTCTGCAGTCAAAGCTTCACCTGTCATTACTAAATGAGTAGCCCGAGACATACCAATAGCTTTTCCTAATAAGAATAACCCACCCGCATCTGGTGCTAAACCAACCCCAACAAAGGCTTGGATAAATTTTGTACGATCACTAATTATACAAAAATCAACAGCTACTGCTATGTTGGCCGCCGCTCCTGCGACCGCTCCATCAGCTACCATAATAACCGGCTTAGGTAATTGCTTAATTTTCTTAGAAATAGTATTAACTAATTCAGCAATTAAAACAAGAGACTCGATGTCATCTGCATCGACTGCGCGTTTCATTTCACTCAAATCTCCACCAACTGAAAAGATTTTCCCTTCTGCTGATAGAATAATGAATTTTACTTCCTCATTTTTTTCTGCATCTTCCAAGGCAGCCAAAATTTCCTGACACATTGGAATGTTAAAACCATTAGAAACTTCAGGACGATTTAAAGAAATTGACGCGAGATCGTTTTCGACAGAATACAAAATTGTTTCAAACATCACAGACTCCTTTTATTTAAATATAAAATATTTTGATATTAAAACTTTTTAATTATAACATATCATACCATAAAAAATAAGAATAGTAAAATATATCTATAAGATGTAACAAAATTGTAAAATTTGAATCATGACAATTTATAGCCTCTTAGATCCACCAATTTTATGCCCTATTTATAAATACATTGTATCAATAACTGAACTTTGGTATAATGTACTAATGAAACTATTAAGGAGAAAATATGAAAGTAACTAAATTCGGTGGAAGTTCTCTAGCATCAGCTCCACAATTAAAAAAAGTACTTAATATCATTAAAGATGATCCAGAAAGAAGATTTGTAGTTGTATCAGCTCCTGGTAAGCGAAATGCAGAAGATACAAAAGTAACAGATGCACTGATCCGTTATTATAAAGAATTCACTTCAGATAAAGATGTTACGCAAACACAACAGTGGATTATTGAGCGTTATCGTGCCATTACAGAAGAATTGGGTCTCAAAGATTCTATCATTCAAGAAATTGCTGAAGATATCTATGATCTGACAAATTTGCCTAAAAAAGGAAATCCATTTACATACGATGCATTTTTGGCAGCCGGTGAAAATAACAACGCTAAACTCATAGCTGCCTATTTCAATCAAAATGGATTAGAAGCAAAATATATCCATCCAAAAGAAGCAGGAATCACAGTAACTGCGGAACCTTCCAACGCTCGTATTTTACCTTCTAGTTACGATAAAATTGAAGAACTAAAAGATGCAAGTGAAGTAATTGTCATTCCAGGGTTCTTTGGTGTTACCCAAGATGGGGACATTTGTACATTTTCTCGTGGTGGATCTGACATTACAGGATCGATCATTGCAGCTGGTGTAAAAGCAGACTTATACGAAAACTTTACAGACGTAAATGGTATCTTTGCAGCACATCCAGGTATTATTAAACACCCACATTCAATTCCTGAATTAACTTACAAGGAAATGCGTGAATTAGCCTATGCCGGTTTTTCAGTCTTACATGATGAAGCACTCGTTCCAGCATACAGAGGTAAAATTCCATTAGTCATTAAAAATACAAATAATCCAGACCACCCAGGAACCCGAATTGTTTTGGAACATTCAAATGATCATGTGACTGTTGTAGGGATTGCAGGTGATTCAGGATTCGTTAGTATCAACACTACCAAATACCTCATGAACCGAGAAGTCGGTTTTGGTCGAAAAGTCCTTCAAATATTAGAAGATCTCAATATTAGTTGGGAACATATGCCAACTGGAATCGATGACTTGTCCATCATTTTGCGTTCACGTGAACTGACTCCGATCAAAGAACAAGAAATTCTGAAACAATTAACACAAAAGCTCGAAGTTGACACAGCTGAAATTGAACATGATCTTTCAATCATTATGATTGTTGGTGAAAAAATGAAGAGCCAAGTAGGGGTTACCGCAACTGCAGCTAAGGCACTGTCAGAAAATGAAATTAATATTCAAATGATCTCACAAGGATCTAGTGAGGTTTCTATTATGTTCGTTGTAAGTAAAGATCAAGAAGAAAAAGCCATTAAAGCCCTATATGATGCATTTTTCCCAAATAACTAAAAGTATAAAAGCTCCGTTCTTATAACGGAGCTTTTATACTTCCCAATTTGTAAAATTAAGCTAGACAGAATAAGCCATTGATATTAGGAACAGATAAACACAACATTTGTCTGAAAGGAACTTACATAAATGACCCATACTCATCTTACCATAAACGGGCTTGTAATGATAGAAGCATACTATCAAGAAAAAATAAAAGATTCAGATATTGCGACTTCACTCGGAAGATCAAAACAGACAATCTAGGTTTTGAAAAAAATGAAAATAAAAAAAACCAGTCCACTGGTCTAATTTCTATACTCCGCCAGTAGGACTCGAACCTACGACATCATGATTAACAGTCATGCGCTACTACCAACTGAGCTATGGCGGAAAAAGGCTAAGCGACTACCTTATCTCACAGGGGGCAACCCCCAACTACTTCCGGCGTTCTAGGGCTTAACTGCTGTGTTCGGCATGGGTACAGGTGTATCTCCTAGGCTATCGTCACTTAACTCTGAATGCTTAAACATTCAAAATTGAA
>NZ_JANCOJ010000004.1 GCF_024295625.1 Streptococcus sp. CF8_St5-11 | reverse complement strand
ACTTTTTTCCAAAAAATTTTATTTTTTTGAAAGTTTTTTTGAAAGTAATAAAGAAAAGCCTGTAATAAGGCTTTTCTATTAGTCTAGTTCTTTGGTAATGATAAGAAATTTTTCTTCCTTGTAGCCTCTTTTCATTAAACATGCTTCAGCTATGTCTAGAAGATCTTTTGAAAAGGATTGGATCGCTTCTTTTTCTTCTTTACTTAGAATTTTCTTTGAATATTTCTTTCTAAGTTTTCGATAGTCCTGTTCTTCATTTTTAAAAAATGAAGAATCTTCTAAATAGTTTTCCAGTTTTTCTAATTCTACAAACAAGCCCAACTCAAAGGCAATCGGGGCAAAGGTGGTTTCTAACGGTTGCGTACAAACACTTCTAAATTCCACAGTCCCACGAGCAGTTAAATCTTGAAATTGGTAACTTCGATGTTGTTTTAGATCTTCTTTTACAGGCTTAATGATCTTCTCATTTCCATCAGCCGTATAGGCTGTAATTTCTTTTTGATCTAGATAATCTTCCACTCGAATTGGTTTAAAATAATATGATTTGCCCCCTCTAGTTGCTGTAAAAATAGCCGTTTTAGCGAGATTATTAAAAAACTCTTCTTCGCTTTGGTAATCCTTAGGATAAATCCCTACATTTTCCTTATAATAACCATGTAAGGATTCTTCCCAGAAAATATCTCTAGCAATTTTTGTATCCCAAGCCTCTGCTGAAAATTCTGAGTTAGAAAACAAATATGCTTTTGCTGCTTCAATTTTATTAAATGCATTAATGATGCGAATATAATTATCGCGCCTTACATCCAATTGAACCTGGTTTCCGCATATAAATGCTCCGTACGAAGGATAGGAGTGTGTCTTCATCCCTGTACCATTCATTGCAAGGAAAGCCATTAACATCTTGTATCGTTCGATTTTCACTGGGCTATTATCATTTTCTTTCCACAAAGGATGGATTCCGTGCCCTTGAATTTCGTGATTATTTTCTTGTAAAATCGGTTGAATGATCTTCAAATAGTCCTCAAAACGTTTGGCCACATCATTTATAGAACGAGCTCTCTCAAATGCAAATTCAATTGTATTGTAACTCAACTCGAATAGAATACGATCTTTAGAAGAGCAGTGAACCAATTGAATGGGATTTTGATTGTCATCTATTTTTTCAACTTCAAAATCTGATAAGTTTGCTAAGGTTCGAAAAAGATTTTTCGTCACCTCTATATTTGTTTTGTTTCCATTTGTTTCTACAATCGGAAACTCTAATTCAACTCCGACAAAGAGTTCCGAATCCTCTTTCATATTACTAAGGTACTTCTCTTTTAGTAATTTAATTGCTTGTTGTTTTGTCATTGAATCCTTTTTCTTCTATTGGAGATATGGGTTCCATTATATCATTTTTTGCTATTCTCGACTACTCACGAAAACAAGACAAAACGCCTGCTTACGAAATTGTTTTAAATTAAAGCAATTTCGTAAACAAGCGTCTACCATTCATTCAATATGATGAGTGTTCCCGCTGGGGAAAATCCCCAGCGGTAGACCAGAGCTAGACTAAGAATAACAGTGTATTCCATCATCATAACACTCAACAAAATTGATGATATTATACCAATTCGATGATAGCCATTGGCGCAGCATCACCACGACGTGGTTCAGTTTTAAGGATACGAGTATATCCACCATTGCGCTCAGCATAACGAGGTGCTAATTCAGAGAACAATTTTTGAAGTGCAGTTGTTTCTGAGTATTTACCTGTTTCTTCATCAAAGTTTTGTGATGCAACTTCGTTACGTACGAATGCAGCAGCTTGACGACGTGCATGCAAATCACCACGTTTACCCAAAGTAATCATTTTTTCAACTGATTTACGGATTTCTTTCGCACGTGCTTCAGTTGTTACAATTGCTTCATTGATGATAAGATCTGTAGTCAAATCGCGAAGCATCGCTTTACGTTGTGAGCTAGTGCGTCCTAGTTTACGGTAAGCCATGTATTCCTCCTCTATTTATCGTTTTTTAACCCAAGGCCTAAGTCGGCAAGTTTGATTTTAACTTCTTCAAGACTCTTACGTCCCAAGTTACGAACTTTCATCATTTCTGCTTCTGATTTTTCAGTTAAATCGTAAACAGTATTAATGCCAGCACGTTTCAAACAGTTGTATGAACGAACTGAAAGATCTAATTCTTCGATCGTACGTTCTAAAATGCGATCATCAGAAGTTGTATCTACTTCCTTCATAACGTCTGTTGCAATAGCAATTTCAGTTAAGTTTGTGAATAGATTTAGGTGTTCTGTCAAAATACGAGCAGACAAACCTAAGGCATCTTCTGGAATGATTGTCCCATTTGTCAAAATTTCAAGGGTTAGCTTGTCAAAGCCATCGTTGCTACCAACGCGTGCTGGTTCAACTTGGTAATTGACTTTAGTCACTGGCGTATAGATTGAATCTACAGCAAGTGTTCCCACTGGTGCATCATCTTTTTTGTTTTGATCAGCTGGAACATAGCCACGTCCACTGTTTACAGTAAGCGTTGCTTTCAAAGATGCTCCTTCTCCGATTGTAAATAGATAATGATCAGGGTTTACAATTTCGATGTCACTATCAGTAAGAATATCTCCAGCAGTTACTTCTGCAGGTCCTTCTACATCAAGTTCAATAATCTTTTCGTCTTGGACGTAAGATTTAACGGCGATTCCTTTAACGTTAAGAATAATTTGCATAACGTCTTCACGGACTCCTGGAACGGTATCAAATTCGTGGAGTACACCTTCAATGTTGATTGAAGTGACAGCTGCACCTGGAAGTGAAGCCAGAAGTACACGACGAAGTGAGTTTCCAAGTGTTGTACCATAGCCACGTTCAAGTGGTTCTACGACAAACACGCCATAATCTTTGTTTTCATCAATTTTTGTTATATTTGGTTTTTCAAACTCAATCATTTGCTATACTCCCTCTTAAACGAAAAGCTGTGTAATTGTTGATGATTATACACGGCGACGTTTTGGAGGACGAGCACCATTGTGTGGTACAGGAGTTACATCGCGGATTGCAGTTACTTCAAGACCAGCAGCAGCAAGTGCACGAATAGCAGACTCACGACCTGAACCAGGACCTTTAACAGTTACTTCAACAGATTTAAGTCCGTGTTCTTGAGCAGCTTTTGCAGCAGCTTCTGATGCCATTTGAGCAGCAAATGGTGTAGATTTACGAGAACCTTTAAATCCAAGTGCACCTGCAGATGACCAAGCGATTGCGTTACCATGCACATCAGTAATCATAACAATTGTGTTGTTAAATGTAGCGTGAATATGAGCAATACCAGATTCGATATTCTTTTTCACACGACGTTTACGTGTTGGTTTAGCCAAGATTTTTACCTCCTTATTTTATTTTATTTTTTCTTACCTGCAATCGCAACAGCTTTACCTTTACGAGTGCGAGCATTGTTTTTAGTGTTTTGTCCACGAACTGGAAGTCCACGACGGTGACGGATACCACGGTATGAACCGATTTCCATCAAGCGTTTGATGTTCAAGTTTACTTCACGACGAAGGTCACCTTCAACTTTGATTGCGTCAACTTCACGACGGATAGCATCTTCTTGATCTGGTGTAAGATCGCGAACACGAATATCTTCAGAAACGCCTGCAGCAGCAAGGATTTTCTTAGATGTTGGAAGTCCGATACCGTACACATAAGTCAATGAAATTACTACACGTTTGTCATTTGGAATATCAACTCCAGCAATACGAGCCATGTTTTCTCCTTTCTATCTTATCCTTGACGTTGTTTGTGTTTTGGATTTGCTGGGCAAATTACCATAACACGACCATTACGACGAATTACTTTACAGTATTCGCAAATTGGTTTGACCGATGGTCTTACTTTCATTTTTATCCCTCCAAGTTTTTCGATTATTTAAAGCGGTATGTGATACGTCCACGTGTCAAATCGTACGGACTCATCTCCACTGTAACACGATCTCCCGCTAAAATACGAATATAGTTTTTACGAATTTTACCAGAAACTGTTGCTAAAATCTGATGTCCATTTTCAAGTTCAACCGTAAACATAGCATTCGGCATTGTATCGACTACTTTGCCTTCTACTTCAATCACATCGTCTTTTGCCACGCAAAAGTACCTCCATAAATTTCGATTCATTCCTCTGAGCACAGAGGTAACAATTATAAGTCAGACTAACTAATTGTAACACTAGTTGTCCAATATTGCAAGCATGAAAAACGCTTTTATTTCAAATTTGACAAGACTTTTTCAATGTCTGAAAATACATCATTGATATCTTGGTTCCCTTGGATGTCATGTACGAGTCCTTTTGAACGATAAAATTCAATGATTGGTTCACCTTGGGCAATATTAACATCCAAACGACGTTTTACTGTCTCAGGTTTATCATCTTCACGTTGGTAGTAATCTTCCTCTTTGTAATCAACTGGTGGATTGAATACTTTATGGAAAGTTTCTCCAGTTTGACGATGAATGATACGTCCGCTCAAACGCTCTAAAAGACTGTCTGGATTTACTTCGATGTTGATAACACCTTCTAATGTGATACCAAGATCTGACAAAGTTTGATCCAAGGCATGAGCTTGTTCAATTGTACGTGGATAGCCATCCAAAAGGAAACCTGTTTCTTTAATATCATCTTGAGCAAGGCGTTCTTTCACAATTCCATTGGTTACTTCATCTGGTACCAACTCACCTTTATCAATGTATGATTTTGCAAGCACACCCATTTCAGTTTGGTTAGCCATCGCTGCGCGGAACATATCTCCAGTGGAGATGTGCGCTACGTGAAACTCTTCAACGATTTTAGCTGCTTGAGTTCCTTTACCTGCTCCAGGCAACCCCATAATTAAAAGATTCATGATGAATTCTCCTTATTTTGTTTTTAAATGGAAGCAGGAGCGAATTCCTATTTCCATTTAAAAACAAAATAGAAGGCTGACAAAGTCAACCTTATTCTATTCTGTTGTTGTGTCCATAAATCCGACATACTTACGTTTTAATAAGTAGCCTTCTAATTGTTTCATTCCCTCAATACCTGTTGAAATAATGATTAACAAACTAGTTCCTCCAAGAGCAACTGCATCTGTCAAACCAAATAAATCTCGAGCCAGGATTGGAATGATGGTAATAAAGCCAAGGAATACTGATCCGACACTTGCTAAACGACGTAGCAAACGAGACATAAACTCTTCTGTCCCCTTACCAGGGCGAACACCTGGGATATAGGCACCACTCTTTTGAAGGTTTTCTGCCGTTTTTTCAGGATTGATCTGAACAAACGTGTAGAAGAAGGTGAAGAGAATGATCAATAAGGCATACATTGCCACACCAGTTGGTGTGTTTGTAGCCAACATGGCTTGAGCTGTTTTCACCCATCCTGCATTGTAACCCATAGCGCTAATCACTTGGAAAATCGCAGCAGGCGCTGCTGTAATCGAACTAGCGAAGATGACAGGAATAACTCCTGCTGGGTTTACTTTCAAAGGAAGGTAAGAACTTGATGGAGCTCCTTGTGCAATCTTTGTATATTGGATTGGAATCTTGTATTGTGCTTGCTCTACAAAGGTTGTAAAGTAAACAATAACCAAGACAGCAAGGATTAATACCCCAACAAAAATGAGGGAATTGGTCATTTGACCAGAACGAACGTTCACAAATGCATTTTCATAGATTTCTTTAATCATCTCAGGAATTGATGATACAATCCCCGCAAAGATAATCATTGAAACACCATTACCGTAGCCTTTATCTGTGATTTGTTCTCCAAGCCAAGTCACAATCATGGAACCGGTCGTCAGAATCGCACCGATTAATAGATAGGTTTTGGTATTTGGAGTTGCGACTAATTTCGCCTGAGACAAAGTGTGGAAGGTTGCTGTAATCCCGATGGATTGAACAAAGGCTAGAACCAAAGAAATATAGCGTGTTGCTTGGTTGAGCTTTCTTCGACCAACTTCCCCTTGTTTGCCCCATTCAACAAACTTAGGTAACAGATCCATTTGCAAAAGTTGCACGACGATCGAAGCTGTAATGTATGGGCTAACCCCTAATGCGAAAACTGAGAAGTTCCTCATGGCATTCCCAGAAACCAAACTGAGCATGTTCAAGAAGGACACATCTTGAAGGTTGTTCAGAATTTTCGCATTTACACCAGGCACTGTAATCGTGGTCCCAATGCGGAAAACAAGAATGATGAAGATCGTAAACAAAATCTTCGACCGTACTTGTTTCACCTTAAATGCATCTTTTAATAATTTAAAAAACATAGGTCACCTCACTTAGATGACTTCAACTGAACCACCTTTAGCAGTGATAGCTTCTTCAGCTGATTTAGAGAATTTAGCTGCTTTAACAGTCAACTTCTTAGTCAATTCTCCGTTACCAAGAATTTTGATACCTGATTTTTCAGCTTTTACAATTCCTGATTCTACAAGTACTACTGGAGTTACTTCAGCACCATCTTCAAAGGCGTTCAATTGATCAAGGTTCACAATAGCATATTCTTTAGCATTGATGTTTGTAAATCCACGTTTTGGAAGACGACGGAACAATGGAGTTTGTCCACCTTCAAAACCAAGACGTACACCGCCACCGCTACGAGCTTTTTGACCTTTTTGACCACGGCCAGAAGTTTTACCATTACCAGATGAAGTACCACGACCAACACGGTTGCGGACTTTACGTGAACCTGTAGCAGGTTGTAATTCATGAAGTTTCATTATTTATTTTCTCCTCTTTTGTAAATTGCTAACGCATGTAATCAGGAAAAGGTGTCCTAACTACAAACTCGCCTATACTTATATTTAGTTTTAGGGGATGAGAACCTCTCATACCCCTGAAAACTTTGTTTCTATTTTAAATAGATTATTTTACTTCTTCAACTGTTACCAAGTGAGATACAGCAGTGATCATACCACGTACTGCTGGGTTATCTTCTTTAATAACAGAGCTGTTCAATTTGCCAAGTCCAAGTGCTACAACAGTTTTACGTTGTGACGGGATGCGTCCGATTGGAGACTTAGTCAAAGTAATTTTAATTTGAGCCATTTGAATCTCCTTTCTTAAGCCAAGTCAGAAACTGAAATACCACGAAGGGCAGCAACTTCATCAGCGCGTTTCAATTGTGCTAAACCGTTAACAGTTGCACGAACGATGTTGATTGGAGTGTTTGATCCAAGTGATTTAGATGTAACATCTGCAATACCTGCCAATTCGACAACGGCACGAACTGCTCCACCTGCAGCAACCCCAGCCCCTTCGATAGCTGGTTTCAACAATACACGAGCTCCACCAAATACTGATGTTACTTCGTGTGGAATTGTTGTTCCAACCATAGGAACTTCGATCAAGTTTTTCTTAGCATCTTCAACAGCCTTACGGATTGCTTCTGGAACTTCTTGAGCTTTACCAGTACCAAATCCAACACGGCCATTACGGTCACCAACAACTACAAGAGCTGCAAAACGAAGACGACGTCCACCTTTAACAACTTTTGTTACACGGTTGATGGCAACTACGCGTTCTTCAAGTTCAACTGCATTATCTTTAAATGCCATTTTCTAGTGTCCTCCTATTAGAATTTCAATCCGTTTTCACGAGCTGCATCAGCCAAAGCTTTAACACGTCCGTGATATAGATATCCACCGCGGTCGAACACCACTTCAGAAATACCTTTAGCAACTGCACGTTCAGCAACAAGTTTGCCGACAACAACGGCTTGTTCAGTTTTAGTTCCTTTTGAAACTTCTTTGTCAAGAGTTGAAGCGCTTGCGAGCGTTACACCCGCTACGTCATCAATTACTTGAGCGTAGATGCCTGTATTAGAACGGAATACGTTCAAACGTGGGCGATCAGCAGTTCCAGAGAGTTTTCCGCGAACGCGACGGTGGCGTTTTTGACGGATTTTGTTTTTATCTGGTTTCGAAATCACAATTTTCACCTCTTAATTTTAAAATCATGTGCTAAGCACTGAGTTGGTAAGATGAAGGTTGGTTGAAAAACAACCAAACTACATTATTTACCTGTTTTACCTTCTTTGCGGCGAACGTATTCACCAACATAACGGATCCCTTTACCTTTGTATGGTTCAGGTGAACGAAGGCTACGTACATAAGCAGCTGTTTGACCAACTACTTCTTTTGAAATTCCGCTAACAACGATTGTTGTTGGGTTTGGAAGTTCAAAAGTAATTCCTTCTGGAGCTTCAACTTCGTCTGGGTGTGATTTACCAACAGCCAAAACAAGTTTTGATCCTTGAAGTTGTGCACGGTATCCAACCCCGCGCATTTCAAGTTCTTTCTTGAATCCTTCTGATACACCAGTAACCATGTTGTTCAAAAGGGCACGAGTTGTTCCGTGGATTGTTTTCATTTCTTTTGAATCGTTTGGACGGTGAAGTGTTACTTCAGTACCTTCCACACGGATTTCAATATCTTTTGAGAACTCACGAGTAAGTTCTCCTTTAGGTCCTTTTACAGTTACAACGTTGTCATTGTTAGTGATTTCAACACCAGCAGGCAACACGATAACTTTATTACCAATACGTGACATGTTTTTTATTCTCCTGTTAAATTGTCAGGCCTTTGCGGGCCAGTTTTCACGGGGTTTAAATCTTTTTGATTTAAAAGTTAATGTTTAGGTCTCATTTTCTAAGTGAATCAAGGCATTGTCTCGCAGACATAACTTTGGGTTAGGCAAGAGACAATAACGAAGAGTCACAACGAAATCGGGAACTAAATATTACCAAACGTAAGCGATAACTTCCCCACCAACGTTCTTTTGGCGTGCTTCTTTATCAGTAAGCAAACCTTCAGAAGTTGAAAGGATAGCAATTCCAAGTCCGTTAAGAACTTTTGGAAGATCTTCACGTTTTTTGTAAACACGCAAACCTGGTTTAGATACACGTTTCAAGTTTGTGATAACTTTTTCACCGTTTTGTCCGTATTTCAAGAATACACGGATGATGCCTTGTTTGTCATCTTCGATGAATTCAACGTTTTTTACAAAACCTTCGCGTTTAAGGATTTCAGCAATCCCTTTTTTGATGTTTGATGCAGGTACTTCAAGTACTTCGTGTTTTGCTTGGTTAGCGTTACGAATACGTGTAAGGAAGTCTGCGATTGGGTCAGTCATAACCATTATAATTTCTCCTCTTACTAGTAGTTTGCAAGTTGCACTTGCTAGTTAATGATTGAGCTAGGCTCAGATAGTTTTGATACATGCAAATGAGCACTTCTCATTTGAACACGAGCTACAACCTGGGCAAAAAAGATAGATTTGTCTTGGAGCAACGCTCCTGCACCAAGTTTCCTATTTTCACTTGGAGTTTTAGCGCCCTTGATATCTTAAATTACCAAGATGCTTTTGTAACACCTGGGATTTGACCTTTGTATGCCAATTCACGGAAGCAAACACGGCAAAGTTTAAACTTGCGGTAAACTGAGTGTGGACGTCCACAACGTTCACAGCGAGTGTATGCTTGAGTAGAGAACTTCGCTGGGCGTTTGTTCTTAGCAATCATAGATTTTTTAGCCATTAGTTTTACCTCCTATATTATTTTGCAAACGGCATTCCGAGGCCAGTAAGCAATGCACGTGATTCTTCGTCTGTGTTCGCTGTAGTTACGATTACGATATCCAAACCACGAGTTTTATCAACATCATCAAAGTTGATTTCTGGGAAGATCAATTGTTCTTTCACACCAAGTGTGTAGTTTCCGCGTCCATCAAATGATTTAGTTGGAACACCATGGAAGTCACGTACACGTGGAAGTGAAACTGTTACCAATTTATCCAAGAATTCGTACATACGTTCACCACGAAGGGTAACTTTTGCACCGATCGCAACACCTTCACGAAGACGGAAGCCGGCGATTGATTTTTTAGCCTTAGTGATCAATGGTTTTTGACCTGAGATCAAAGCAAGCTCTTCAGCAGCTTTTTCAAGGTTTTTAGCATTTGATACTGCATCACCAACACCCATGTTCAAAACGATTTTATCAACTTTTGGCACAGCCATAACTGATGAATAGTTGAACTGTTCAGTCAATGATGGTACTACTTCATTAAGGTATTTTTCTTTTAAACGATTAGCCATTATACTTCTCCTTTCCTTCGTGATTAGTCAAGCACTTCGCCTGATTTTTTGTTGTAGCGAACTTTTTTGCCGTCTACAAATTTGTAGCCAACACGTCCAGCAACACCGTTTTTGTCCAAAACTTGAACGTTAGAAGCATGGATTGGAGCTTCTTTTTCAACGATTGCACCTTGAGGGTTTTCGTTATTTGGACGTTGGTGTTTCTTGATGATGTTTACACCTTCTACAACAACTTTATTTACTTTTGGAAGAGCAGTAAGAACAACAGCTTCTACGCCTTTGTCTTTACCAGCGATTACGCGAACTTTGTCGCCTTTTTTTACAAACATTTTATTCTCCTTTTATTCTTACGCCCGATGGGCACCCTGGCTTATGCCAGGGGACTGTGTTTGTTTTTTTATTGATTAAAGTACTTCTGGAGCAAGTGACACGATCTTCATGAAACCACCGTCACGCAATTCACGTGCAACTGGGCCAAAGATACGAGTTCCGCGAGGAGTTTTGTCGTCACGGATGATTACTGCTGCATTTTCGTCGAATTTGATGTATGAACCATCTTTACGACGAGCACCTGATTTAGTACGAACGATAACAGCTTTTACAACGTCACCTTTCTTAACCGCACCACCAGGAGTAGCTTGTTTTACTGATGCAACGATTACATCACCGATGCTCGCGAATTTACGTTTTGAACCACCAAGAACTTTGATTGTCAAGATTTCGCGTGCGCCACTGTTGTCAGCGACTTTCAAACGAGTTTCTGTTTGAATCATTTACGTTTTCTCCTTTCAGGTATGATTAGATGATGACCGCTTTTTCAACGACTTCTACAAGACGGAAGCGTTTTGTAGCTGAAAGCGGACGAGTTTCCATGATACGAACGATATCGCCTTCTTTAGCAACATTGTTTTCATCATGAGCTTTGTATTTTTTAGAATAGTTGATACGTTTACCATAGACTGGGTGGTTACGTTTAGTTTCAACTACAACTGTGATTGTTTTGTCCATTTTGTCAGACACAACGCGTCCAACAAGAACTTTACGATTATTGCGTTCCATTGAAATTCTCCTTCCCTAGTCTATTATTTAGCTTCTGATTGAACAGTTTTGATACGAGCGATTTGTTTTTTCACTTCTTTCAAACGTCCAGTTTGTTCCAATTGACCAGCAGCTGCTTGGAAACGAAGTTCAAACAATTCTTTCTTCAATTCATTTTCACGCTTCGCGAGTTCTTCTTGAGAAAGACCACGAAGTTCTTTAACAAATTCTTTTACTTCTGTAAGTTTCATGACCTCTCCTTATTCTGCTTCACGTTTCACAAATTTAGTTTTAACTGGCAATTTGTGGCTAGCAAGACGAAGTGCTTCGCGTGCGATCTCTTCAGATACACCAGCGATTTCGAACATTACTTTACCACGTTTAACTGGTGCTACCCAACCTTCAGGAGCCCCTTTACCAGATCCCATACGTACCCCGATAGCTTTAGCGGTGTATGATTTGTGTGGGAAAATCTTAATCCAAACTTTACCACCACGTTTCATGTAACGAGTCATGGCGATACGAGCAGCTTCGATTTGACGGTTTGTGATCCAGTGGCTAGTTGTAGCTTGGAGACCGTATTCACCGAATGCTACTTCTTTTCCACCTTTTGCTTCACCGCGCATTTTACCACGGAATTCGCGACGGTGTTTTACACGTTTAGGTACTAACATTGGTTATTTACCTCCTTTAGCGTCTTTACGAGCCGGAAGAACTTCACCACGGTAGATCCATACTTTAACACCAAGTTTACCGTAAGTAGTGTCTGCTTCTTCCCAAGCGTAATCGATATCAGCGCGAAGTGTGTGGAGTGGAACAGTTCCTTCAGAGTATCCTTCTGCACGGGCAATATCTGCACCGTTCAAACGACCTGATACTTGAGTTTTGATTCCTTTAGCTCCAGCACGCATAGCACGTTGGATTGCTTGTTTTTGTGCACGACGGAAAGCAACACGTTGTTCCAATTGACGAGCGATTCCTTCACCAACAAGGTGAGCATCCAAGTCAGGACGTTTGATCTCAATGATGTTGATGTGTACTTGTTTACCAGTCAATTTGTTAAGAGCTGCACGAAGTGCATCAACGTTTGCTCCACCTTTACCGATAACCATACCTGGTTTAGCAGTGTGAAGAGAAACGTTAACTTTGTTTACTGCGCGTTCGATTTCAATAGTTGAAACGGCTGCGTCAGCCAATTCTTTTTGAATGAATTTACGGATTGCAAGATCTTCATGAAGGTAATCCGCGTATTCTTTTTCAGCATACCATTTGGCATCCCAATCACGGATGATACCAACACGCATACCAATTGGATGTACTTTTTGACCCACGAGTTTACCTCCTTATTTTTCTGCAACAGCTACTGTGATGTGAGCTGTACGTTTGTTGATTGGTGAAGCTGAACCTTTCGCACGTGGACGGAAACGTTTCATTGTTGGTCCTTCGTTTGCGAATGCTTCAGATACTACCAAGTTAGCTTTTTCCAAACCAAAGTTGTTTTCAGCGTTTGCTACTGCTGAGTTCAACACTTTAAGGATGATCCCTGCAGCTTTGTTTGGTGTAAATGTCAAAATAGCGATGGCATCGGCTACGCTTTTACCACGGATGTTGTCAAGAACAAGACGTGATTTACGAGGTGAAACACGCACTGTACGAGCCATTGCTTTAGCTGAAGTAATTTCTGCCATTTATGTTCTCCTTATTTTCTACGTGTCTTCTTGTCGTCTGCCGCGTGACCTTTGTAAGTACGAGTTGGTGCAAATTCACCAAGCTTGTGACCTACCATGTCTTCTTGGATGTAAACAGGTACATGTTTACGTCCATCATAAACTGCGATAGTGTATCCGATGAAACTTGGGAAGATCGTTGAACGACGTGACCAAGTTTTAATTACTTTTTTCTTTTCGTCGTTTGCTTGAGCTTCAACTTTTTTCATCAAATGCTCATCGACGAAAGGTCCTTTTTTAAGACTACGTCCCATTTTGTAATTTTCTCCTTTAAAATTTAGTACCACAGCGGCTTGCGCTGCTAAGCAGCGCTACCGAGCTGGCGGAAAGTGTAAGCTAGTTGCTTATGATTATTTTTGGTTGCGACGACGAACGATAAGTTTGTCAGATTTCGCTTTCTTGTTACGAGTTTTAAGACCAAGCGCAGGTTTACCCCAAGGAGTAGATGGCGCTTTACGTCCTACTGGTGCTTTACCTTCACCACCACCGTGTGGGTGATCATTCGGGTTCATTACAGAACCACGAACTGTAGGGCGAACACCTTTCCAGCGGTTACGTCCCGCTTTACCAAGGTTAACAAGTCCGTGTTGTTCGTTTCCGACAACACCAACTGTAGCACGGCAAGTTCCAAGAATCATACGAACTTCGCCTGATTGAAGACGAACAAGTACATATTTACCTTCAGAACCCAATACTTGAGCTGAAGCTCCAGCAGCACGTACCAATTCTCCACCTTTACCAGGTTTCAATTCGATGTTGTGGATCAAAGTACCAACTGGGATGTTAGCAAGTGGAAGAGCGTTTCCGACTTTGATATCTGCTTCTGGTCCTGATACGATGCGTTGACCTACTTCAAGACCTTTAGGGGCGATGATGTAAGCTTTCACACCGTCAGTGTAGTGTACAAGCGCGATGTTAGCTGAGCGGTTTGGATCGTATTCGATCGTTTTAACGACTGCTTCAACTCCATCTTTGTTACGTTTGAAATCGATCAAACGGTAATGACGTTTGTGTCCACCACCTTGGTGACGAACAGTAATACGACCGTTGTTGTTACGACCTGCTTTGTTTTTAAGAGAAACAAGCAAAGTTTTCTCAGGTGTGTTTGTTGTGATTTCAGCGAAATCCAAAGAAGTCATATTACGGCGACCGTTTGTTGTTGGTTTATAAACACGAATTCCCACGATATTTCCTCCTTAGATTATTCAGCTTCAGTAGCAAACAACTCGATTGCTTTAGAATCAGCTGCAAGCGTGATGATAGCTTTTTTAGTTTTTGATGTAAAACCAGTGTAACGTCCAACGCGTTTTGCTTTAGGTTTTACGTTTACAGTGTTCACATTCGCAACTTTTACACCTTCAAACGCAGCTTCAACAGCTTGTTTGATCAAAAGTTTGTGAGCGCGAGTGTCAACTTCGAATACATATTTGCCTGCTTCAAGTTGAGCCATTGACTTTTCAGTGATAACAGGTTTTTTGATAACATCATACAAATTCATTATGCAAGAACCTCCTCGATTTTAGAGATAGCTGCTTGAGTAACAAGAAGTTTGTCACTATTTGCGATGTCAAGAACACTTGCAGTTGTAGCAGTCGCAACTTTCACGTTTGGAAGGTTACGAGCTGAAAGAGCTGCGAATTCGTTTCCTTCTTCAAGAATAACAAGGACTTTAGAATCGATGCTCAAAGCTGCAAGAACTTTTGCAAATTCAGCAGTTTTTGGAGCTGTAAATTCAAGAGAATCAACGGCTACAAATTTGTTTTCAGCAACTTTTTCTGAGTAAACAGATTTAAGTGCAAGGCGACGAACTTTTTGAGGAAGTTTGTACGCATAGCTACGTGGAGTTGGTCCGAAGACGATTCCACCACCACGCCATTGTGGAGAGCGGATAGAACCTTGACGAGCACGTCCAGTTCCTTTTTGACGCCATGGTTTGCGTCCGCCACCTGAAACGGCTGAACGGTTTTTAACAGCGTGAGTTCCTTGACGAAGGCTAGCACGTTGGCTGATGATCACATCAAATACAACTGCTTGGTTTGGTTCGATACCAAAGATCGCATCGTTAAGAACAACTTCGCCCGCTTGTTTACCAGTTTGGTCGAATAATGTTACATTTGCCATTTTGACTGTATTCCCCTTTCCTTATTATTTACCAGCTTTAACTGCTGACTTGATAGTGATAAGAGATTTCTTAGCACCTGGTACGTTACCTTTGATAAGGATAACGTTCTTTTCTGGAACAACTTGTACAACTTCAAGGTTTTGAATAGTTACACGATCGCCACCCATGCGTCCTGCAAGGTTTTTACCTTTGAATACGCGGTTAGGTGCAACAGGTCCCATAGAACCTGGACGACGGTGATAACGAGAACCGTGAGCCATAGGTCCACGTGATTGTCCGTGGCGTTTGATAACACCTTGGAAACCTTTACCTTTAGAAGTACCAGTTACATCAACAATGTCTCCAGCTTCGAAAGTGTCAACTGTGATTTCAGCACCAACTTCCAAGCCTTCAACGTTTTTGAATTCACGAATGAAGCGCTTAGGAGCCGTGTTAGCTTTTGCTACATGTCCTTTAGCAGGTTTGTTGCTCAATACTTCGCGTTTGTCATCGAAACCAACTTGGATAGCGTTGTAACCATCTGTTTCAACAGTTTTAACTTGAAGAACAACGTTTGGAGTTGCTTCGATAACTGTTACAGGGATCAATTCGCCAGCTTCAGTGAAGATTTGAGTCATTCCCACTTTTTTCCCTAAGATTCCTTTTGTCATGAGAAAATAGTTCCTTTTCTATAGTTTTTTATTCAAAAAGTTTTTAACGAGCGTTTTTTATGCTCTTGATCAAGCTTTAGATTAAAGTTTGATTTCTACGTTTACACCACTTGGAAGATCCAATTTCATCAAAGCGTCAACTGTTTTTTGAGTTGGGTTGATGATGTCGATCAAGCGTTTGTGTGTACGCATTTCGAATTGTTCGCGAGAATCTTTGTATTTGTGAGTCGCACGAATGATTGTGTAGAGGCTACGCTCAGTTGGAAGTGGGATTGGACCCGCAACTTGTGCACCTGTACGAGTAGCTGATTCTACGATTTTTGCAGCCGCTGTGTCGAGTGTACGGTGTTCGTACGCTTTCAAACGGATGCGGATTTTTTTGTTTGCCATCTTTTTCTCCTTTTCGTCTATTTAAGATAATAGGCTAGCTCCACAAGAAAACCGACGAGCGTTGCGTGGCAATGCAACCGAGCGTGTCGCAACCTCTTGCATCAAAGCTAATAGCTGTTTTTCACAGCACCATAGTAGTTTAACACAAACAAAGGCCCAATGCAAGGGATTTGAGAAGATTTTTTTCGTTTTTTTGATGAAAGTGTTTTCGAAAGAAAAAGCGTGCTAATATAGTTGCTATTATATAGAAAAAAGGGAGCGAGACAGAACAAATTTATATCCAATTTGTTCGTCGTCTCGCCCCCGCACAGTTGATTAGGTTATCTTTGGAGCTTAACAAGCGAACAAAGATACCAATCAACCACTGCGTCTAGCAGTTATTCCTATTATTCTCAGATGGCTGTAGTCTTTTTTTCTTCCTATTTATCTATTTCTAGAAATTCCGCCCTGACTTGTTATAGCCATATTTTTCGACGAAATGCTCACGGAATTCTAAGAGATTGTCATCCACGATGGCTTGACGGACCTGTTTCATGAGGTTGATCAAGAAGTATAGGTTGTGGTAGCTGGTCAAGCGAATTCCGAAGGTCTCATCTGCCTTGAGGAGGTGGCGTAGATAAGCCCGGGTGTAATTTTTACAAGTGTAGCAATCACATTCGGGATCTAGCGGTGTAAAATCTTCTGCAAATTGCGCATTTTTCACTACCAGGCGACCTTGGCTAGTCATACAGGTACCATTTCGCGCAATCCGCGTCGGCAAGACACAGTCAAACATGTCCACTCCACGAATAACACCATCAATCAGACTGTCTGGAGCCCCCACTCCCATGAGATAGCGAGGCTTGTTCTCTGGTAAGAGCGGAGTTGTGAAATCCAGCACGGCATTCATCTCTTCATGGCTTTCCCCAACAGCTAAGCCACCGATGGAATAGCCTGGAAAGTCCATGCTGACCAAATCTTGAGCAGACTGACGGCGCAAGTCTTCAAATCCAGCACCTTGAACAATCCCGAAAAGACCTTGATCATGAGGACGACGGTGAGCCTTCAGGCCACGTTCTGCCCAACGACTTGTCCGTTCGATTGATTTTTTCACATAATCATAGGGCTGATAGAACTGAGGGCATTCATCAAAGGACATCATGATGTCGCTCCCTAGATTGTTTTGGATGGAGATGGCCTTTTCCGGAGAGAGGAACATCTTCGAGCCGTTGAGGTGGTTTTTAAAGGTTACCCCTTCTTCAGTGATGTTGCGGGTATCCGCTAATGAATAGACCTGGAAGCCTCCACTATCTGTCAAAATCGGCTGGTCCCAGTTCATGAACTGGTGCAATCCTCCTGCTTTTGCAACCAAGTCGTCCCCGGGACGAAGCCAGAGATGGTAGGTGTTGGCCAAGATAATTCCAGAACCCATTTCCTTGAGTTCTTCTGGCGATTGGGTCTTAACGGTTGCCTGAGTCCCTACAGGCATAAACATTGGGGTCGGGAAGGTCCCGTGAGGGGTGATAATTTCTCCCAGACGAGCACCTGTATGTTTTTCTTTTTTGATTAATCGATATTGAATCGGTGAATCTGTCATGGTTACCTCCGTACTGGGAAAAACAGTCCCAGCCTTCTTATTCCTGTCACAGTTTTCCTGTGAGCACCTGTACGATTGTACCAAATTTTACCGGCTCTGTCACGGTCTTATGTTATAATAAAAAGTACTACTATGAAGAGAGTGTCATCTATGAACCTTAAACTGATTCGCCTTCGGGCACGTACCATGCAAGTCCAGCAACCGGGCTTAGCTATCCTTTTTGCTCTTCCGGTCCTGTTGACCATTCTTGCTAACTTTCTCTTAAGTGGGCAAGATCTGGTCAATCTACTACCGGATATGACCTTGCAGCAAGCAAGTATCTACATGATCCAACGACAGCTCTTTCCTTCTGTCGTCTCCTTTGTCATCTCCATTTTAGTGGTTGGTGCGACTTTTAGCTATTTAGATACGATTAATCCCAAGATCGGACACCGAACACGCGTGTTAGATATCTTTAAACAAGATCGCTTTACCTCTGTATTTGCCACCTTGATCTTGAAGCAAGCCGTCCTCTTTTTATGGGGACTCATCCTCTATGTGGGGAGTCTCATCAGCACCTACGCTAGCATTCGATTTTTGGCGATCTACGATAAGGTGAGTAACCCTAGCACTTTGAGTGCTTCCAGTCCTGAATTCCAATCTCTCATGCAACAAATGCCTCTGATGACTGCTGGCGTCGTACTTGGCCTGATCGGCCTCCTCTTTTACCTGCCACAATACTACAGTCTTAGCCTGGTCGAATTGATCCTCTACGAGCAATTACGAGACGGCGACTACAAGGGAGCCTTTGGAGTCCTTCGCCAAAGTCGTGAAACCATGAAAGGGTTCCGCAGCAATCGCTTGGTGCTCGATCTAACCTTGATTGGTTGGTACTTCTTGAATTACTTCACGCGCGATGTCATCGGCTTTTATACCATGCCTTACTTTATCAACTGCCAAATTGCCTTTTATGATCAAATCAAGCAGATTAAACAAGGGCCTCGCCATTTTACAGGCCATCCAAGCCATGAAACTGAATAAGAGTAAGAAGAAAACCCCAGCTTGCTGGGGTTTTCTTCTATGTCAATTGTTTATCATTTATAAACCGTATAGGGAGTCTCCTAAGATCAGTCGGGTGTGTTCCCGTTTGATACAGCGGTTCATGACGATATCTTCTCGTCCAGCTCCACGAAGGATTTCTTCTGCTTCTTGATTTTCCAGCTCCAATTGTGCCCAGAAAATTTTCGCATCCGTCTCAATAAAATCACGTGCCACATCTGGTAAAAACTCACTGCGTCGGTATACATCGACGATATCTACTGGGAAAGGAATCTCCTGCAAGCTAGCATACACCGTTTCTCCAAGAATCTGGCCACCGGCTGCACGAGGATTAACAGGAATAATCCGATAGCCCCGCTCTTGCATCTCCTTACTGACACGATGACTGGTTGTGTCTTCACGATCAGATAATCCAACTACAGCGATGATCTTGCTCGTTTCTAGGTAATGTTTGATAATGCCATCACTAGGATTGCGAAATGAATAAGCCATAAGAATCTCCTTTTGTATGCGTTTCCTTTCTTTAAATAGTATAACAATACGGAAGGCATTGCAAGTGTTTGTCATTAAAAGAGGTAGGAAACTGAAAAGTCTCCTACCGCTTTCTGTTTTGAACAAACTCAATTTTATTTGGCTTCATACCATGTCTTGCCTTCGTTTTCATCGGCTTCCAGTGGTACTGCAAGTTCGATAGCGGATTCCATGGTCTCTTTGACGAGTTCTTTGATCGCTGCCAGTTCATCACTTGGCACTTGCAGAACGATTTCATCGTGCACTTGAAGAAGCATCTTGGTCTTGTATGCTCCTCTTTCTAGCGCTTGGTCCAAGTGGATCATGGCAATTTTCAAGATGTCTGCTGCAGATCCTTGGATCGGTGAGTTAATAGCTGTCCGCTCCGCAAAGCCTCGAACATTGAAGTTGCGAGAATTGATATCTGGAATCTCCCGACGACGCTTGAAGAGGGTCTCCACATAGCCTTTATCACGCGCTTCCCGTACCACTCTCTCCATATAGTCCTTGATGCCAGGGTAGCGTTCGAAGTAGGTCTCAATATAAGCCTTGGCTTCTTTTCGACTGATCCCTAGGTTGTTAGACAGTCCAAAGTCGGAAATTCCATAAACCACACCGAAGTTTACTGCTTTTGCATTGCGACGGTCGTTCGGCGTCACATCTTCAGGTTTTGCAATATTGAAAACTCGCATAGCAGTCGATGTATGGATATCTGCCCCATGTTTAAAGGCGTCAATCAAATGCTCATCTCCCGAAATATGGGCCAAGACGCGCAGTTCGATTTGTGAATAGTCCGAACTCAGCAAGACACTGTTTTCCTCTTCTGGGACAAAGGCCTTACGAATAAGACGACCTTGTTCCAAACGGACAGGAATGTTTTGCAGGTTGGGATCCACACTGGACAAACGGCCTGTCTGCGTCAAATCCTGTACATAGCGGGTATGGATCTTCCCATCTTCCAAAATCCAATCTTGAAGACCGATGACATAGGTCGACTGGATCTTAGCAATTTGGCGGTATTCAAGAATCTTAGACACAATCGGTGCAATTGGAGCCAGGCGTTCCAAGACATCAACGGCTGTTGAATAGCCGGTTTTTGTCTTCTTAGTATATTCAAGAGGGAGTCCCAATTTTTCAAAGAGAATGACCCCCAATTGTTTTGGAGAATTGATATTAAACTCTTCTCCTGCAAGCTCGTAGATTTCTTGAGTCAAGCGCTCCAAGACCACTTCGTTTTCCACCTGCATGTCTTCTAGGGTCTGACGCTCTACCTTGATCCCCGCGATTTCCATCTTGGCCAAAACAGCTGCTAGCGGTTGCTCCATATCATAGAGCAAATCTAGTTGGTCATGGGCCTGCAACTGCTCTACCATGGGCTCTTCGGTATCCAGTAGAACAGCGACTTTCCGGGCCAAATGCTCTAATAGGGCGGTCTTTACTGGGATAGCTTTTTTGGCTCCCTTGCCATAAACGACTTCGTCCAGCGGTAGCGCAATCTGACTATAGAGACTCGCAATGGTTGAAATTTCATTGTCCTCTACGGTCGACAAGAGATACTTGGCCAATCGACTATCAAAAGCCGGCTTTTGCAAGGTAATGTCCAAGTGGCTGAGCAAGACCTTGGCCCGCTTAAAGTCATAGACCTTGAGGGGTGTTTTTTCGAGAAATTCTTTGAAAATCGGTGTTTGTAAAAGAGCAGTATCTGTACTTGCGTAGAGCTGACCTTTGGTCCCCCATGCGAAACCAATGATGGGTTCCGTATGGTAGTTGTCCCCAAAAATCTCGAAATGGAAGAAACTATCTTCCGTAAGCATATCTGGAGTGACTTGCTCGACTTCTGTATAGTCAATGGCTACAGGAGCCGCCTCTTCTCCACTGAGATCCAAGGCCTGACGGAGTTGCTTGAAGCCCATCTCCTCATAAAACTTGGCGAGATTTTCTAGATGAGGACCCGAATAAGTGATATCGTCCAGGCCAATTTCAATAGGCGCATTGGTATCGATGGTTGCGAGAGTCTTAGACAGATAGGCCTGCTCCTTGTCGTTGATGAGGTTTTCCTTCATCTTAGAAGCCTTCATCTCGTCGATATGCTCATAAATACCATCGAGAGACCCGTACTCTAGGAGTAGTTTGATCCCGGTCTTTTCTCCGATTTTGGTGACACCTGGGATATTATCCGACTTATCTCCCATCAAGGCCTTGAGGTCGATAAATTGCTCTGGTGTCAGTCCCATCTTTTCTTTCAGATAGGCTGGAGTGAATTCTTCAAACTCTGCCACCCCTTTTTTGGAGATTTCAACCACCGTATTGTCATCCGTCAGCTGGATCAAATCCTTGTCCCCAGAGACAATGGTGACTTCAAAGGGTACTGAGGTAGCTTCTGCCATCTTATCAAGCGTTCCAATAATATCATCCGCTTCATACTGGGCTAGCTCATAATGGCGGATTCCCAGATGGTCTAATTGCTCACGAATGAAAGGGAACTGCTCACGGAACTCATCTGGAGTTTTTGCACGGCCCCCTTTGTAGTCGGCATACATCTCCGTCCGAAAGGTCGTCTTTCCTGCATCAAAAGCAACGAGAACATGGGTTGGTTGGATGCGCTCCAAGAGATGGCTCAACATGAGATTAAAGCCATAGACCGCATTGGTATGCAGACCATTGGCATTTTTGAAGCGATCAATTTGATGATAGAGTGCGAAAAAGGCACGAAAAGCGACGGAAGACCCGTCGATGAGTAGTAATTTATTCTTTTTTTCCATAGGCTTATTATACCACGAATCACAAGGTCTCTGGTACATAAAAACTCTACCCTTTCGGGTAGAGCCTTCTTTAGGAGTTTCTTATGAAAAATGAAGAGAAGTGTTTATTCGCCGTAACAAGAACCTTGTTGTGGCAATTTCTTAAAGCGTTTTGGATAATTAACTGAGATTTTCATTTTCTGTACCTCATTTCTTATTGGATGAGTACAGTATACAAGAGAAACCTAAACGATTCCTTATAGAAAGCTTCAAGAAAACTAAAAGCTGAGGCGCAAAACACGCGGTTGTTTTTTCCTACAAGCTGGTAACTGAAGATGGAGCCCTGTCTCATCTTGGCTCCAAGAAAGGGGCTGGCTTTCTCCAAGGAGCTCTAGCTTTTGAATGCGCGCATGAAGAATTCTCGGTTGCTTGAGATCATAGGCGAGAGACGACAAGGTCAACTCTTCCGTCCTTCCACTTGGTTCCAGCTGGATGGCATAAAGAAAACCATCACGCATGGTATAGCGAAAATCTTGGCTGGTATAGAGTGGCGCTTCTCCATCTGAGAAGGAACCTTCCTGGGCCTCGGTCGGTCCGTCCGATGACACCCGCCAAGGCCGACTCTGATAAATGGCTTCTCCATTTACCGCCAGCCAGTCCCCGATCTCTGTGAGGATGTCTTGGTCTTGCTCAGGGATCGTGCCGTCTGCCTTGGGTCCAATATTGAGCAGAAGATTGCCATTTTTGGCCACAACATCGACTAAATTTTGTAGCAATTCCTTACTGGTCTTGTAGGCTAGATCCTGGGTATAGCACCAAGAATTACGGGCGATCGCGGTATCCATTTGCCACGGAAAGGCTTGCGTCTCTCCGTATCCTCCCCGCTCCATCTCAACGATTCCTGAACCGAAAGGGAGGGCATCCTGTTTGTAACAAACAGCCACCTTGCGATCCTCTTGTGCTACTAGATTGTAATAATAAGCCAAAAAGCGCATCAAGTAGGGACGGAAACTCTCATGCTGGATCCACCAGTCAAAATATAGGAGCTCTGGTTGGTAGTCCCGCACCAGTTCACAGGTTCGCAAAAGCCAATCTTCCAAGAATTCTTTGCTTGGATAAGGCTTGGAAGTCAGATCAAAATGATCCTTGGGTTCTGGCTCCGCCGGCCAATAAAGGCTGTCTCTTGGGACTTCTTTCGGAATGTCACTAGTGAATTTCTTGCCATGTGAAAAGAAAAACTGGTGTTCTGCCCGGTGAGAGGACGTACAGAAGTGCAGGCCACGTTTTTCTGCTTCCTCCCTCAGCTCTCCTAAGACATCTCGTCTCGGCCCCATTTCTAAACTATTATAAGGCGAGAGAGTAGAGGCATACATCTGAAAACCATCGTGGTGCTCCGCAACTGGAAAAAGATACTGGGCTCCCGCTTTTTGAAAGAGATCTAGCCAAGATGCCGGATCAAAGCGATCGGCTGTAAAAAGAGGAATGAGATCCTTGTAGCCAAAGCCGGCCTGGTCTCCAAAATGCTCTCGATGATAGTCATAACAAGGATTCCCTTGGATATACATATTTCGCGAATACCATTCCGAACCGAAAGCAGGTACACTGTAGACACCCCAGTGGATAAACATTCCAAATTTGGCATCTCGATACCAATCTGGACAGACTTGATGGCTAAGAGAGTCCCAGGTGGGTTCAAAAGGACCTGACTGGACAACTTGATCAATCTCTTCAAGGCTTATCATTCTCTTCTCCTCTTTTCTTGTTACTACCTCTATTGTAACGAGAAAGCCTCGTTTGTAAAGACCAACGAGGGGAATGTTTAAAATAGTAGACAAAGAGCTTGATCTAGGAGAATCAAGCTGATGATGAATGAAATGAAGCGTCTAGCCCTTCACTGCTTGAGAAATAAAACGAGCAATGGCGTCTGTCTCTCCTTGGTGGAGAGCCTTAACGATTTTGGACCCCACAATCACTCCATCCGAGACCTTGTTGAAACGGTGAACATCCTCCATGCTGGAAACTCCAAAACCTGTTAAAACAGGAATGGACGCTATTTCGTGTAATTGGGCCAAGTGGTGATCCAAGTCATCTCGATAGCTACCAGCTTTCCCCGTCACTCCATTGACAGCAACGGCATAGATAAATCCTTCTGCATCTTGGATCAATTTCTTTTGGCGCTCGATTCCTGTGGTTAGGCTCACTAGTGGCACCAAGGCGATGTCTTTATCCGCTAATAGAGGCTCTACCAGATCCGCATGCTCATGAGGAAGATCGGGAATAATCACTCCCTTAACCGCTGTTCCTTCTACATCTCTAAAGAAGTTTTCGAGCCCATATTGGAACAAGGGGTTGAAATAGGTCATGATGACCAAAGGAACACTTGTCTCTAAGTGCTGGATCGTTTGCACCAGTTCCTCTGTCGTCGTCCCATGGGCTAAACTTCGTAGTCCCGCCTCTTCAATCACAGGACCATCTGCCACCGGATCTGAAAAAGGAATGCCAACCTCAATAGCTGAGACACCAAGCTCCTCCAAAAATTGGATGGTTTCCTGCAAACCTGCCAAGCCTTTTTCATGATCTCCTGCCATGATATAAGGAACAAAGATCCCTTGCTGCTGGTCTTTCAGCTTTTGTAAACGCTCTGTTAAGGTCTTTCCCATCTTACTCTCCTCTCTCTTGTTCTAGGCGGTCTTTGACTTGTACCACATCTTTATCCCCACGACCTGACAAGCAAACGATCATAGATTTTTCAGGCCCCATCTCCTTGGCCAACTTCACCGCATAGGCGATAGCGTGGCTAGATTCCAGGGCCGGAATGATTCCTTCCACTTTTGAAAGCAATTGAAAGGCTTCTAGCGCTTCCTGGTCTGTCACAGGCACATAGGTTGCCCGCTTGATGTCATGGAAATAAGAATGCTCTGGCCCAATTCCTGGATAATCGAGACCTGCTGAAATCGAGAAGGCTTCTAAAATCTGTCCATGGGCATCCTGTAAAACATCCATCAAGGCACCGTGAAGGACTCCCGGACGTCCCTTGGTCAAGGTTGCTGCATGCTGGTCTGTATCCACTCCAAGCCCAGCAGCCTCTGCCCCATACATGGCAACAGAGGTATCCTCAACAAAAGGATAAAAGAGCCCAATAGCGTTCGATCCGCCTCCTACACAGGCTAGGACGGCATCTGGCAGCGCACCGTCATTTTGCTCTGCAAATTGGCGTTTGGCTTCTCGGCCAATGACACTTTGAAAATTACGGACAATTTCTGGGAATGGGTGAGGTCCTAGAGCAGAACCCATGATATAGTGGGTATCCTCCACATTTGCTACCCAGGCTCTAAGGGCAGCATTGACCGCATCCTTGAGAACACGTGACCCATCTGTTACTGATTGAACCTTGGCGCCCAATAACTCCATCCGAAAGACATTGAGGGCTTGGCGTTTGACATCTTCTTCCCCCATGTAGATGGTACATTCCATATCAAATAAAGCAGCTGCCGTTGCCGTTGCAACACCGTGCTGTCCGGCCCCTGTTTCTGCGATGATCTTCTTTTTGCCCATCCGATGTGCCAATAAAACTTGTCCTAGGGCATTATTAATTTTATGAGCCCCTGTGTGGTTGAGGTCTTCTCTTTTAAGAAAGATCTTGGCTCCACCGACGTACTTGGTAAGATTTTTAGCGTAATAGAGCGGTGTTTCCCGACCGACATATTGTTTCAGAAGCTGATCCAATTCTGCTTGAAAAGAAGGATCTTTTTGACTTTCTCTGTAGGCTTCTTCTAATTCTAAAACTGCTGTCATCAAGGTTTCAGGGACAAATCGTCCCCCGAACCGCCCGTAAAATCCGTTTTTATCTGGTTGTTTATATGCCATGCTTGACCCTTTCTATAAATCGTTTTATTTTTTCTTGATCTTTTTTTCCATTTGTCTCGACCCCACTGGATACATCCACCGCATAAGGATTAAAGAAGCGAATGGCATCTGCTACATTGTCTTCCGTCAAGCCTCCTGCAATAAAGAAGGGCTTTGTGAAATTTTGGGTTTCGAGCTTTTGCCAGTCAAAAGTCTGCCCACTTCCTGCTACAGGAGCATCAAAGAGCAGATAATCGCCACTGGTCTCAGAAAGAGCTGTATCTTTCCCCACTTGAACAGCGCGAATCGTTTGTTGGGGAAACTCTTGCAAGATGGTTTCATCCATCGGCCCATGCACTTGTATCAGGTCCAAGCCCACAACTTGGCAAGCTTGCTCCACTTCTTCTCTTTGTGGTGATACAAAAACACCGACTTTTTGAACCCCCTTTGGAATCCCTGTAGCCAACTGCCGAGCTTGTTCCAACGTGACTTGCCGTTTGCTTGGTGCAAAGACAAAACCAATGTAGTCCGCACCGGCTTCAACAGCCGTCTGCACGGCTTCTGGAGTGGACAATCCGCAAATTTTAACCTTTGTCAATCTGCAACTCCTTTACTTTTTCAGCCACATTGTCTGCCTTCATGAGGGCTGTCCCAACGAGAATGCCATTAAAATAAGGAGCCAGCATACGCGCATCTGCTGCTGTGAAAATAGCAGACTCCGAGATGTAAACCGGTTCTTGTTCAAAGCTTGTCGCCAATTCCAGGCTAGTATGAAGATCTGTCTCAAAGGTCACCAAGTTGCGATTATTGACCCCTATGGTCTGAGCCCCAATCCGGTGAGCGATCTCTAGTTCTGTCAGATTATGGGTCTCCACCAAGACCTCCAGGCCAAGATGGGTCGCAAACTCATAGAGCTCCTTCAGACGAGCCTCTGGTAAGGCTGCAACTATCAACAAGATCACGGTCGCCCCTGCGTTTCGCGCCCGAATTATTTGCTTTTCATCCACAACGAAATCTTTGTTGAGGGTGGGGATACGCACCTGACTAGATATTTCCCGGAGATACTCGATACTGCCCTTGAAAAACACTTCATCGGTCAAGACAGAAATCATCACGGCCCCATTTTCTTCGTAAGTCTTAGCCTGCGCGACGATATCCACATCAACATGAATATCTCCCAGACTCGGGCTGGCCTTTTTCACTTCCGCAATGACCTGAAGCTTTTCTGGATGACTCTTTAGGTAATCATACAGGCGGTAGGTCTCGCGCAAAGGTTGGAGCTCCTCTTCTTTCATCACAGCCACTTCACGCGCCTTTTCCTTTAGAATCTTTGGCAAGAATTCTTGACTCATTTTTGATACTCCTGTAATAATCTCAATTTCTCAAGGGCGGCCCCACTGGCAATCACTTCACGTGCCAAGGCAATCCCCTCCTTGATAGAATCTACTTTGCCGTTGGCATAAAAACCAAGGCCAGCATTCAAGACAGTCACCTCTAAGAAGGGACTCGCTTCATTCTTCAAGACACTGAGCAAAATTTCTGCATTGCGTTTAGCGTCTCCACCACGTACTTGATCAATTTCGATGCGCTCCATTCCCATATCTTCTGGTTGAAAGCTGGATAAGGTAACCTGTCCATTTTCCAAAATAGCGAGCTGGGTTTCTCCATCAAGGCCTGCCTCGTCCAAACCTTGTGGGCCACTCACCACCACTGCGCGTTTCCGACCCAAATTCTTTAGAATCTCTGCCGTACTTTCCAGCATATCCAGACGACTGGTTCCCAATAGCTGTGTTTCTAGAGGAATCGGATTAATGAGAGGACCGGTCAAATTCATCACCGTTGGAACTCCTAGCGCCAAGCGAGCTGGCATAATATAGCGCATGCCAGGATGCAGATTTTTGGCAAATAGAAAGACAATGCCCGCTTTTTCAAACACTCGTCCTAAATCTTCTGGACCCAAATCAAGGTTAATCCCTAGAGCTTCTAGGACATCAGCAGAACCGGAATTAGAAGAGATCGAGCGATTCCCGTGTTTCGCCATCTTGACACCACCACCAGCGAGAACAAAGGCAGCTGTTGTTGAAATATTGAAACTATAAGAACGATCGCCCCCCGTTCCACAATTGTCCATTGCTCCTTGAACTCCTGTAGGAATAGCGATCGCATAGGCCTGCATCACTTTTGCAATAGCCGTCCGCTCTTCAACCGTTTCCCCCTTCATTTTGAGACCTAGAAGAAGGGCCGTCACCTGTGCTTCTGAAGCACGACCAGCGACAACTTCCTCCATGGCTGCTTCTAATTCTGCGCTGGTTAGATCCATTCCTTCCGCCACTTTTGCAAGCACTTGTTTCATCTTCCGCTCCTTGACTAATTTGACAAAATTTTCGATGGTATTGATACCATCTGGCGTCCCGATACTTTCTGGATGGTATTGAAAACCATAAATCGGTAAGCTGCGGTGTTGAATTCCCATAATCGCTTGATCATCCGTCGTCCGAGAGGTAATGACAAAATCCTCTGGCATGGCTTCAATCGTCAGCGAATGATAGCGCATGACTGGGACTTCTTTTGCGACACCCGCGTATAGAGGAGAGGGAGCTTCTAGCTGGATCTGGCTTTGTTTGCCATGCATGACCTGTGGCGCCAATCCCAAGCGCCCTCCAAAAACTTCCGCAATCGCTTGATGTCCCAAGCAAATCCCCAAGATTGGTTTGACCCCTGCGAAATCTCGGATCATGTCCTCCATCTTGCCCGCATCCTTTGGCCAACCTGGACCTGGAGAAAAGACCAAGGCATCTGCTTCTTGGGCAACTTGGTACAGATCCGGATCATCATTTCGAAGCACTTGGACCTCATCAAATTTTCCGATATACTGTGCTAAATTGTAAGTAAATGAATCGTAATTATCGACTAATAAAATCATCCTTCTTCTCCAATCCTTGTCATCGATTTTGCCTTATTGACGGTTTCTTGGTATTCATTTTCAGCGATCGAATCATAAACGATTCCTGCTCCGGCCTGCACATAAGCCTTCTTATTTTTAAGGATCATGGTTCGAATCGCAATAGCAAAATCGAGATCCCCCGTCACAGAGAGATAGCCAATAGCCCCCGCATAGACCCCGCGTTTCTCTTTTTCTGCCTCATAGATTCGCTTCATGGCTCGAATCTTGGGAGCACCCGAAACGGTCCCAGCTGGAAGAGTCGCCTTCAGAGCCTCAATGGAGGCTAGTCCAGGAAGCAATTGACCCTTGACTACACTCGTCAGGTGCATGACATAACGGAAGAATTCCACTTCCATATATTTGGTCACTTCAACTGAACCATTTTGAGCAATACGACCAATATCGTTTCGCCCTAGATCCACCAACATCCGGTGTTCTGCAACTTCTTTTGGATCCCCTGCCAAATCAGCTGCCAATTGCCGATCAGCCTCTTCATCGATCCCTCTGGGACGTGTGCCCGCAATGGGATTGGTTGTCACCACTCGATCCTTGACCGACACCAGACTTTCTGGACTGGCACCGATAATTTGGTACTCCCCAAAATCATAAAAGTAGAGATAATTCGAAGGATTGGTCACGCGCAAATTGCGGTAATAATCTAGCGGTTTTCCTGAAAAATCAGCTGAAAAACGTTGACTGAGCACGCATTGGAACATATCTCCTTTTCGAATATAGTCCCGGGCTAAGGCCACCATTTCCTCAAACTCTTTTTGCTCCAAATGATTGTGGAAATGAAGCGCATGCAGGTCCTTGTCCTGAAACTCTTCCTTTGCAGGTCTTGCCAATTGTGCTAATACTTGCTCCAAGCTCGACGCTTGCTCTGCTTCACTTCGCCCACTATAGAGGTTCTCTTCCACCACATAGACCTTTTCCTTTTTGTGGTCAAAAATCACATAGCTTTCATATAAGAAAAAGTGAAGATCTGGTGTGCCGATCGTATCTTCAGGAATGGAACCAATGTTCTCATAGAGACCAATCAAGTCATAGCCGACAAATCCAATCGCCCCACCGTTAAAAGGAAGCTCTTCAGAAGTTTTCGTTTTGACCGTGATGCGATTCAAAAAGTCCAAAGGATCCTCTTCGATAATTTGATCATTGTAATAGAGGACACCATTTTCAAACTTGACTTCACTGACCGGCCGATAGGCTACAATTGAAAAACGCGCATTCTCTTTTTCACGAGGGATCGACTCCAAGATCATTTTTTGGGGCGCATCCAAACGCATATAAGCCAAAATTGGACTCAACACATCAGCAGATAAAACTTTTTTCATATCAGAAACCTCTCTTTTAGAACTCTTTTATTCTAATGAATTCAGCCGACCCATGTTTTTCTTGCTAAGGCGATCAAGGGTATCCCATCGCTCAATTCTCGCTTTGGGATCAATGTGCCTAAGCTCGCTTCGCTTGCTAAGGCACATAGAAAAGCCCTCACACAAAAACTGTGTGAGGGCGTAGTGTCCGCGGTACCACCTCTTTTATAGGGAAAAATAGCTGGTCTTTCCCTACATCTCTATCTCCTCTATCAAGGAGTTGCACGGTAAGGGGTGCCAACCGAATTCACATGGGTTAGAATTCATTAATCATAACAGTCCAATTTTCATCAGTCGCTATTGCTTGTTCACAATTCCCACAAGCTCCCTGAAAATAGCTGACTCATTACTTTTCTGTTGCTACCATTATAACCCTTTTTCTTAGAAAGTCAATAAAATTTTTAGTCTTTTTTTATACTTTTTTCTACACTTATTTAATAAAATCAGCTCAAAGAGCCCTAGCGGCCCGTCCTTTTTATCCCAACAATAGGATACTCAATAAAGCTAAAATTGCAGGACCACCTTGGGTCAAGATAATCTTTTTATTGGCTGTCATCGCACCGTAGGCCGCAGCTCCAATAATAAAGAGCACAAAAATCGTAACAACTTCACTATTTTTAGAGACAAACAATCCATACAAGAGGAACACACCAATCAAGGCATTGTATATCCCTTGATTCTTAAATAAAGAGGTCACAGATGGGCGAGCGAGTTCTTCTTTATCCATGTTGAAAACCCGACTTGTGGTATCAGATGTGGTTCTGATGCTCTCCAAATAAAAAATATATAAATGCTCCAGTGCAGCAAGACTCGCTAAAATAATCGTCAGTAATGACATCGTAGATTCTCCTTTTTATTCAACTGTTATTTGTTCAATGCCAGATACTAATTTGTCCAGCAGGTAAGAAAATTGCTCTTGTTCTTGAGTGGTCAAAATCCGACTCATCTGTTCTTTCACCGCCACATGATGGCGAGGAGGATGTTTGACCAAACGATTATAGGCCGTATCCGTCAAATGAATTAAGATTTCCCGCTGATTCTTTGGATTTCGACTCCGATGGACAAATCCTTCCTTTTCTAATATTTTGAAATGCCGGGTTAAAGCCGCTGGATCAATCTGCAAGCGTTCCTGAACCGCGATCTGATTGCAAGGCGCTTGTTCTAATAAATCCTGCAAAATTTGATAACGTGTTAAGCTAATCCCTAGGCGCTTTTCAAAGAGTTGCGTAGTTGATTGATCCGCCAAGCGTAGTTGGTAGAGCAAATCATTCATTTCTGCCATATTCCTTCTCCGTATTATTTTTGATAAATCAATAATTGACTAATCAATTATAAAACATTTTATATCCTCTTGCAAGAAAAAGAGCTTGCACTATTCTTGCGCACAAAAAAAGCCGCCTGATTTGGCGACTCTTAGGGAGATTATTATGAAAAAGAAAAGTTTTAGGATTTTTCTAAACAAAGTTAGGAGGTCTTTGTTTATGCTTCTATTATAGCGGACATTTCTTAAAGAAAGCTTACGACTTTATTTCAAAATGAAAACAAATTCTTTACAGATTCTTTTCAGCGTTTAAAATACCTGGAATATCTAGTAAGGTGTTCATCTGATGATTGCCTTGATAGTCAGACGTCAAAAAATTGATACTCTGAATCTGGCTATTTCTTGCAAAGTCAATATCCAGGCTCCGATCCCCAATATAGTAGGTATTTTCTGGCTCCACCCCGTACTTCTCCATCAGATACCTGGCAGCTTCTGGGTCAGGCTTGCGGGCAAAACCACTTTGACTGGTCAAAATCTCTGTAAAAAAAGATTCCAAGCCCAAGTCCCGCAGGATGACCAAGGCATTCTCTCCCTTATGGGTATAGACAAACTGCTCAATTCCAGCATCCTTCGCCCAGGACAGGACATCACGCGCCCCATCCATCAGAAGGACCTGGGCATTTTTCTCTGCTAGACTTTCTGCTCGGCGACGATTCAAGTCAGTTACATCCAGATGATACTCCTCCGCCACGGCTACTAAAAGATCTTGAACCGAATGCTTCAAGATGAAATCTTTAATGCTGGCTCGGTCAAAGGGAAGCTGATAAGTTGCATAGGTCTCCTCAAGACCTGCCAGAATAGCATCATAGGAATCTAGCAAGGTCCCATCCAAATCCCAAATAAAGGCTCGTTTTGTCATTTTTTCTTCTCTCCTACTTTTCGTCTATATAGCTGACTCAAAAATAGCCAACGGAAGCCATTGTCGAGCAGCGTCCCCGTCCAGACCCCTGGAAGGCCAAAGCCAAGGGTTACTCCAAGCAGATAACCGGCTCCAATTCGAATGACCCACATGCCAATCGTCGTCGCATAAAATGGAAGCTTCCCATTTCCCAAGCCTTGCCAAACAGCTGTATAGATGACTGTCCCTGCCGTAAACGGCGTTCCCAACAAAGAAAAGAGGACAACCGATAAACTAGCTTCTACTGCTTTTGTATCTTGGGTGTAGAGATGGGTCAGAAGGGTGCCCCCAAAAAAGATTCCCAAGGCAATAGGTAACATTAAGACAAAGGACAGCCAGTAAGACTGCTTTCGAAGGCGAGCAATCTGCTCAAGATCACCTTCACCTAGGCTCCGTGCCACGAGCATGACCGTCGCTGTGGCCACTCCAAATACAGGCATATAGTTAAACTGGGTCAAGGTCTCTCCGATGGCATTTCCTGCGACTGCCTCGGTCCCAAAAGCAACCACGATCGCAATGATCACCACATCTCCAGCTCGCATCATCAGCCGCTCCCCGGCAGCTGGAAGCGCTAAGTTCAAGAGCTTACGATCCAATCCCCAACCAAGGGGGGCAAAGGGTAGCTGGACCTTTTGCCACAAGAGGATGACGCCCACCAGACGGGCCAGCACTGTCCCCAAAGCTGCACCAACAATGCCCCAACCAAAAAGGAAAATGGCTACAGAGGAGAACAGAGCGTTTAATAGATTGGTCAACAGGCTCACATACATAGGAAGACGTGGATTGTTGGCCACCCGAACCAAGGAGCCCAAGGTCGTCATCAATCCTAAGAGAACTATGGTCCCGCCAACCAAGGAAAGGTAAATCCCCCCGCTTTCGGCTACTGCAGCTTCAGTCCCCAACAGCGAAATCATCTGGCGTCCAAATAACAGCGAAGCCCCTCCTAGGAGAGCACTCAACAACAAGGTCACCTTCAGTGACTCTGTCGCATGGTAGGCAATGGTTTCTTTATTTTTTTCACCCAAGCTTTTGGACATGACACTGGCAACTGCCGCACCCAGTGCCAAAAAGATGGCTTGATAGATCGTGATGATATTCCCTGCGACGGAAACACCTGAAATGGCAATCAAGCCCAGGTGAGCCACTAAATAAGAGTCCACCATGCCCATCAGCATTTGTAAGAAATTTTCACCCATGGCAGGAAGAGCGATATTTAAGATTTTTTTGTATGAATTCATGCGTATATAAAAGAGCCAAACGGCTCTTTTGATCTTTCTAATACAGAGAATTAAAGTCCCAAGTAGTCTTCTACGGCTGCTTGCATGTCTTTGGCTGCCACGCTTGTACGATGGCGAACCGGTGCAGTTTCAAGGCCGTCTACAGCCGGTGGCACAGGAACACCTGAGAGTGTGTGTAATTTAGCCAAGGCTTCGAAATCACCTAGACCTGTCTCGCCTGTCACCGCTTCTACTGCTACAACTGGGAATTTATAAGGACTGGCTGTAGAGGCAATGACTGTTTTAGCAGCATCCCCTGTTTGGCTAAGGTATTTTTGATAAACGGCTGATGCTACAGCTGTATGAGGGTCTTCGATGTAATCAGACGCTTCATAGACCCGCTTGATCTCTGCAGCAGTTTCTGCTTCATCTGCGTATGCAGCCGCAAACAAATCTAAGATTTCTTCATCAAAGTTGGACAATTGGTATTGACCTGTTGCAACGAGGCTTTCCATCAACTCTTTGGTCTTTGTAGCATCATTGCCTACCAAGTGGAAGATCAAGCGTTCCAAGTTTGAAGAGACCAAGATATCCATCGATGGACTGGTGGTCACCTTGAACTCACGTTTCTTATCATAGACATGTGTTTTGAAGAAGTCTGTCAAGACATTGTTTTCATTTGACGCACAGATCAATTTTCCAACTGGAAGACCGATTTGTTTGGCATAGAAAGCTGCCAAGATATTTCCAAAGTTCCCTGTTGGAACAGTGAAGTTGACTTTTTCTCCAGCTGTGATTTGACCTGTCTTCACCAATTGCGCGTAGGCATATACGTAATAAACAATTTGAGGTACCAAACGGCCGATATTCATAGAGTTAGCTGATGAAAATTGTAACTTGTTGGCTGCCAATTTTTCACGTAGTTCAACATCGTTGAACATATGTTTGACATTCGTTTGGGCATCGTCAAAGTTTCCATCGATAGCGATCACATGAGTATTGTCCCCAGTCTGAGTGGTCATTTGCAACTCTTGTACCTTGCTGACACCGTCTTTTGGATAAAAGACGATAATTTCAGTACCTGGAACATCCGCAAATCCTGCCATGGCAGCTTTCCCAGTATCTCCAGAAGTCGCGGTTAAGATGACAATCTTGTTTTCCAGACCGTGCTTCTTGGCAGCTGTCGTCATAAAGTAAGGCAAGATCGACAAAGCCATATCTTTAAAGGCAATGGTTGAACCGTGGAAAAGTTCCAAGTTGTATTGGCCATCGAGTTTGACAAGAGGCGCAATGACTGGTGTATCAAACTTGCTATCATAGGCGTTGGTAATACAGTAGTCCAACTCTTCTGCTGTAAAGTCATCCAAAAAAGCTGACAAAACAAGCTTAGCCACTTCTTGGTAAGACGCGTCTTTGAGGGTATCAAAATCCAGCTCCACTTGAGGATAAGAGACCGGAGTAAACAAACCGCCATCTGTCGCCAATCCTTGAAGGATGGCTTGACTAGCTGTTACAGTATTTTTTTCATCTCGTGTTGATTGGTAAACTAATGTCATGACTGATTCATTCCTTTACTTGTTATCTTCTCATTATATCATAAATGTCAGAAAATTTAACGGCTTTTCGCCAAATCTTGGCAAAGGTCGGCAAACAGAAGCTAGATAAAAGAGAGCAGGCGCAACGATTTTGCCCCTACTCCCATGCGAATCTGTTTTTCAGGTGTCTGCAAGACTTGATCAAGCCAATCCCAACTCTGCTAAAACAGAAGGGAAGTCTTTCTTCAAGCTTTCAAGAGCTACCGTTACTTCTTGACGAGTTTGGTTATTTTTCACAGTAACTTGACCGCTCTCAACTTCACTACTTCCTAAGGTAATCAAGGCTTTGGCCGCAAAGACATCTGCTGACTTAAATTGTGCCTTGAGCTTACGCCCAAGATAGTCACGTTCTGCCTTGAAACCTTGGATTCGAAGGGCTTGAACCAAGCTAAGCGCTGCTTCATTGGCCTCATCTCCTAGAACGGCAATATAAGCATCTAATCCTGTTTCGATCGGTAATTCAATGCCTTTCTTTTCAAGAACGAGAAGGATCCGTTCCACACCGATACCAAATCCAAAACCAGCTGTCGCAGGACCACCGAAGTATTCCACCAAACCATCATAGCGACCACCCGCACAGACTGTCAATTCATTGCCTTCAATTTCTGTAATGAACTCAAAAATCGTGTGGTTGTAGTAATCCAAGCCACGCACCATATTGGTATCGATGACGTAGGCCACCCCCAAGTCTTCTAACATCCGACGAACCGCATCAAAATGAGCTTGGCTTTCTTCGTCTAGATAGTCTAGGATGGAAGGAGCCTGTTCAACCGCCGCCTTGTCTTCTTTTTCTTTTGAATCCAAGACACGAAGCGGATTTTCTTCTAAACGACGTTGGCTGTCCTTTGACAATTGATCCTTCATTGGCAAGAGATAATCAATCAAGGCTTGACGATAAGCCTGACGACTGGCAGGGCTTCCCAAGGTGTTCAAGTGCAAGGTTACATTGTCAATCCCTAATTCTTTCAGGAATTGCGCTGCCATGGCAATGGTTTCGACATCCGTTGCAGGATTGCTCGATCCAAAGCATTCTACCCCAATTTGGTGGAATTGACGCAAACGTCCTGCTTGAGGACGTTCATAGCGGAACATTGGGCCTATGTAATAGAACTTACTTGGTTTTTGTACCTCAGGCGCAAAGAGTTTATTTTCTACATAGGAGCGGACAACAGGAGCTGTTCCTTCTGGACGAAGCGTGATATGACGATCTCCCTTGTCATAGAAGTCATACATTTCTTTGGTAACGATATCCGTCGTATCCCCTACTGAACGGCTGATGACTTCATAATGTTCGAAGATCGGTGTGCGGATTTCATCATAATTGTATCGCGCAAAGACCTTGCGTGCAAAGCCTTCTACATATTGCCATTTCGCTGAATCGCCAGGAAGGATATCCTGGGTCCCTTTTGGTTTTTGTAATTTCATAGCCTTCATCCTTTGTCTTACTTTTGCCTCTATTTTACCACAAATTCGAAGAGAAATGGAGGCTGGACCGCATTTCCTTTGTCCCACACGTTTAAATCATCGTTCTCTTCTTGCCTTATCAGCCGAATTATGAGAAAATGGAAGCCATACTACACTGAAAGGATCTTGCGATGAGAGAGGATATCAAAATCAATGACCGCGCCCTCGCACTAGAGAAGTCGTTAATCGAAAAATTGGAGCTTGTATTTGATACCGATGTTGAGTTAGATATCTATAACCTAGGACTGATCTACGAGATCCATCTAGATGAAGCCGGTACTTGCAAGGTGGTCATGACCTTCACCGATACGGCTTGTAGCTGTGCTGAGAGCCTTCCGATCGAAATCGTCGCTCGCCTAAAAGAAATTGAGGGGATCGAAGATGTCAAGGTTGAAGTGACTTGGTCACCCGCTTGGAAAATTACACGAATCAGCCGATACGGGCGCATCGCCCTTGGCCTTCCGCCACGATAATAAGCATTGCCTTTTTAAAAATGCAGTCAACTAATGAAGGAATGCCTCTTTGGAAATCCAATCCACAATAAAAAAACGAGGAACACCAGCTCTGCCATCAGAGTCTGTTCCTCGTTTTTTATGATGATTGAATCCATTAAAACTTTTTCAACACCAGAATGGACTAAGCCTCATCAGCTTTTGGTTCTGGAAGGATTTGATACAACACAATCCCAAGAATGGTTGACGTTGCGACACCAGTGATTTGAAGACCACCGAGGTCAATCATCAAACCACCGATCCCTGATACCAAGATCACACTTGCAATCAAGAGATTCTTTTTATTATCAAAATCAATCTTATGTTCAACTAAAATTTTCAAACCACTAGCAGCGATAACCCCAAAGAGGGCAATAGACAAACCTCCCAATACAGGAGTTGGAATAGAGTGCAAGAGTGCTGATAGCTTCCCAATAAAGCTCATGACAACCGCAATCACTGCTGCGCCTGAAATAACGTAAACTGAGTAGACCTTACTAAGGGCCATCACCCCAATGTTTTCCCCATAAGAAGTTACTGGAGGAGCTCCAAAGAATCCAGCAATAATCTGTGCCAAGCCATCACCAGTAAGCGTATGGTCTAGCCCTGGATCCTTGAAATAATCACGCTCCGTCAAACTATTTAAAACCATGAGATGACCAAAATGTTCCGTCATGGTCACAAAGGCAATCGGAGCCATGGTCAAAATCGCACTTGGATAGAGTTTAAAGCTATAATCCACAAATGGAATGTCAAAGTTTGGAACTTGAAGCCAATGCGCCGCACTTACCTCTGAGAAATTGACAAAACTATGTCCTGTCAGCAAACCAAGAGCCACTGAGAAAATATAGCCCACAATTAATCCAAGTAAAATTGGGACGACACCGACAATCTTCTTGCCATACATGTTAAAGAGGATAACCGCAAAGAGGGTCACCATCGAAATCAATAGAGCATAACCGCTATAGCTTTTATTTAAGGTTGTCGCATCAGTGACTGCATTCGCCGCAAGACTCAAACCAATTACCATGATAATGGGGCCAACCACGATTGGTGGAAGGACCTTATTAATCCAGTCTTTCCCCGCATGCTTAACAATCAGAGCTACAAACAAGTAGACCAAGCCACCCGCCATAGCACCTTGGGCAACTGCTGCGATTCCATCAGTCTTCATCAACATCTGCATAGCAGCAATATAAGCAAAACTAGACCCCATGTAAGCAGGAATCTTATACTTGGTCACGGTCAAGTGAGCCAAGGTCCCCAAACCAGATGAGAACAAAGCAATGGCAGGATCAATCCCAACCAAAATCGGCACCAGCACTGTCGCCCCAAACATGGCAAACAAATGCTGGAAAGATAAACCAACCAATAAACCAGGTTTTGGCATATCATTCACATCATATTTAACGTCATTCACGATCGTAAAAACCTCCTAAAATTAAGATGCGACAAGCTATGGCTGAACAAAAACGTCTACCTTCGATGACCAAATCTTAAGGATACACTCCCTGCTTCCATCATCGACGATTTCTTTTTTATCAAACCACTTTTCAATATACAAAAAAATCCCCCACAACAAGGAGATACACAAAATATAGGCTGGTCTTCCCAGGCCTTTCATTTCCATAGCTCCTTGCCTGCCTCTCTGGACAGTATTAAAGGATTGATTCGATTAGTCACAATTATAGCAAATTATAGACGGATTTACAAGAAAAATGACAGATGATACACTCAAATCCCCCCAAAAGTAATATTCATACGCTTCAGCGACAGGGTTGAAAATAGCCACTCTGAGACAAAAAAGAGGCTGGGACAAAAGTCCTAGCCTCTCAATTATTTTTGAATTGTCGAGCAAGACGCAGTGGTTGAGTGGGCTCTACTACGCTGATCCCATCAGCTTTTACAGCCCTACTCAACTGTGCGGAGGTGGAACGACGAAATCGAATTCTAACGAATTACCGATTTCTGTCCCACTCTCTCTTTGGACAAAGTCGTCCATCCAATTACTGTTTACCAGACTGTTCCATATTCCAGAAGTCGGTTACAGCACCACGTGAGGCTGAAGAAACGATGTGAGCATATTTACCCAGAACCCCACGGCTATACAGTGGTGGCAAGGTTGTTTCTGCCTTGCGTTTCGCCAATTCTTCGTCTGAAACGTGCATGGTGATTTCTTTGGTATCTTGGTCAACCGTTACCAGATCTCCTGTGCGGAGGTAGGCGATTGGACCGCCGACCTGAGCTTCAGGCGCGATGTGTCCAACAACGAGACCATAAGTACCACCAGAGAATCGTCCGTCTGTCAAGAGGGCCACCTTGTCTCCTTGGCCTTTCCCAACGATCATAGATGACAAGGACAGCATTTCCGGCATACCAGGACCACCCTTAGGACCTACGAAACGGACAACGACAACGTCGCCATCCACAATTTCATCCGAAAGAACGGCTTCAATGGCAGCCTCTTCTGAGTCAAAGACCTTAGCAGGGCCCGTGATGTTACGAACTTTCACACCTGATACTTTGGCAACCGCCCCTTCTGGAGCCAAGTTCCCTTTCAAGATGATCAATGGACCATCCGCACGTTTTGGATTTTCAAGTGGCATGATAACTTTTTGACCTGGTGTCAAATCAGCGAAGGCTTCTAAGTTCTCAGCCACCGTTTTACCAGTACATGTGATGCGATCTCCGTGAAGGAAACCATTCTTAAGAAGGTATTTCATGACGGCTGGCACACCACCGACATTGTAAAGGTCTTGGAAGACGTATTTCCCTGAAGGTTTCAGGTCTGCCAAGTGAGGCACACGCTCTTGGAAATCGTTGAAGTCTTCCAGCGTCAAGTCCACATTAGCTGCGTGAGCGATCGCAAGCAAGTGAAGGGTCGCATTAGTAGAACCACCAAGCGCCATGGTCACTGTAATCGCATCTTCAAAGGCTTCACGGGTCAAGATGTCAGATGGCTTGAGTCCCATTTCAAGCATTTTCACAACTGCACGACCCGCTTCTTCGATATCGGCCTTCTTATCCGCTGATTCAGCAGGGTGAGAAGAGGAACCTGGTAAGCTCAACCCAAGGACCTCGATCGCTGTCGCCATGGTATTGGCCGTATACATCCCACCACAGCCACCAGGGCCAGGGCAGGCGTTGCATTCCAGTTGCTTCACCTCTTCAGCCGTCATATCGCCGTGATTCCATTTCCCAATTCCTTCGAAAACCGAAACCAGGTCGATATCTTTTCCATCAAGATTCCCTGGGGCAATAGTCCCACCGTAGGCAAAGATCGCTGGGATATCCATATTGGCAATGGCAATCATCGAACCAGGCATGTTCTTATCACAGCCCCCGATGGCTACAAAAGCATCAACGTTGTGACCACCCATCGCTGCTTCGATAGAATCCGCAATGATATCGCGAGATGTTAGGGAGAAGCGCATACCAGGAGTCCCCATAGCAATCCCGTCCGCAACCGTAATGGTCCCAAATTGGACTGGCCAAGCACCTGCATCTTTCACACCTTCTTTAGCCAATTTTCCAAAATCGTGAAGGTGGATGTTACAAGGGGTATTTTCCGCCCATGTCGAAATCACTCCAACAATCGGTTTCTCAAAACTTTCATCGGTCATTCCCGTCGCGCGAAGCATGGCACGGTTGGGAGATTTTACCATGCTATCGTAGACACTACTACGATGGCGTTTGTCTAATTCTGTCATGTCATTCCTCTCGTTTCATTTTTTACCATTATAGCATAAAAGAAGGCCCAACGACAGAAGAAAATTCTTGAATTTTCAGACAATTCAGCTTGCTCGCTTTCTTGCTAAAATAATTTACAGTTATATCTTGACTTTTGTTAGCAAAGTGATATCATTTAGATATCACAAAGAAAGAAGGGTTCGTCCCATGGAAGAAAAAATTTTAACCCAAAAGAAAAACGGCTTAGCTACCCTTATAGGCTTGCTAGTTGGGGATCTCGTCTTAGTTTTAGCATTTATTAGTGCGATTGCTAGTCTACCAGAAGGTTTTCCACTTGCGATTGCAGTTATTACCTGTATTTTTCTCTTTATTGCTAGTCTGGTGTGCTATGCGGGGATCAAAATCATTAAACCGCAAGAGGCCTTGGTTTTGACCTTGTTTGGGAACTATATTGGAACCATTCGAGAAGCGGGTATTTACTTTGTCAACCCCTTCTGTGTCGCTGTCAATCCTGCCAATAACACCCGCTTGGGCCAAAGTGGTGATGTCACCACCAAGTCACCCATGTCTGTCCGTAAAACAGCAGAAGGTAACAATATTTCTATCGAGACAGGTAAAAAAAATATTTCCTTAAAAGTGATGACCTTGAACAACTCTCGTCAGAAGATTAATGACTGTTTGGGAAATCCTGTAGAAATCGGTATTGCAGTCACTTGGCGTGTAGTGGATACGGCTAAAGCAGTCTTCAATGTGGATAACTACAAAGAATATCTCTCATTGCAGTGTGATAGTGCTCTTCGTAATATTGTCCGTATCTATCCTTATGATGTAGCTCCTAATGTCGATACGACAGGAGACGGCCAGGCAGATGAGGGTAGCCTAAGAGGCTCCAGTGAAATTGTGGCCAGTCGTATTCGAGAAGAGATTCAAGCACGTGTAAAAGATGCTGGACTCGAAATTCTAGAAGCTCGTATTACCTACTTGGTCTATGCTCCAGAAATCGCAGCTGTCATGCTTCAACGCCAACAAGCTTCTGCCATTATCGATGCGCGGAAGATGATTGTCGACGGAGCAGTTGGGATGGTTGAAATGGCCCTTGAACGCCTGAGCGAAGGAGAGATTGTAGAGCTAGACGAAGAACGGAAGGCTGCCATGGTTTCGAACCTTCTTGTCGTTCTCTGTGGCAATCATGATGCACAACCAATTGTTAATACGGGAAGTCTCTATTAAGAATGACTGACCAAAAGAAAAAACAGATTCCACTTAGATTGTCAGCCAAGTTATATGCTGCTATCGCATCATGGGCAGAAGATGACTTTCGATCGGTCAATGGGCAGATCGAGTACCTGCTGACAGAATGTGTCAAACAACGAAAAAAGGATGGCAAATACGTTTCGGAAACGATTGATGAGCCATTTGAAATAGACCTTTAAGGAGAACTCCTGTTCCATTTGATGGGGCGGGAGATTTTTTTAACAATTTTTTGTCAAGTAACTTTACTTTACAAAAAAGTTTTGTTATACTGTTAAAGTTGATGAAAATCAAACCTAATTGAATTTATATCTTAAAAGGAGAAAAACGAAATGGCAGTACCTGCACGTCGCACATCAAAAGCGAAGAAAAACAAACGTCGTACGCACTACAAAGTAACAGCTCCATCTGTAAACTTTGACGAAGCAACTGGAGATTACTCACGTTCACACCGTGTATCACTTAAAGGATACTACAAAGGACGTAAGATCGCTAAAGCTGCATCAGCTGAATAATAGAAGGGAGATACCATGCGCGTAAATATTACACTTGAACACAAAGAATCTGGTGAACGCTTGTACCTTACTTCTAAAAACAAACGTAACACTCCAGACCGTCTTCAATTGAAGAAATACTCACCAAAACTTCGCAAACACGTCGTGTTTACAGAAGTTAAATAATTGAGTTTAAAAAGTCGTTGAAAATCAATTTCAACGACTTTTTTCTTTTTGCCAAATGCGAACTATTGCACTAAAAACCAACCGAATCACTACCTTTTTCACTACTTTTTTTGAAATAAAAATAAAGATTCGGACAATTAAAAGCAAGAGAAACTTCACGATAAGGTTTCTCTTTTTCCTATGTATACTCCGACATCTATTTATTCTTATCATTGTGTTATAATAGAGTGAATTATATATTCACGCAATAGTGCTTTAAAAATTCCATCAAAAAGTTCCAATTAAATCTGCCTGTTTTATCTTTCACAATTAAAAGTCCTACAAGCTTTTAAATCGAATTTTGATGGAAAATATTCGCGTGATTTTCGCGTGATTTTCGCACGACGGTTTAAGATGACATCTTAGAAAGACTATGAAATCAAGGATTAGTAGTTATCTATCAAATTTATTTTTTCGCGTGATAATCGTAAAAAACTTTAAGAAATATTGTATTTTAGGAAAGGGAAAAAATGAACTTAATTTTTGAAGGGGTTGATTTAGAATACAAAAAAGCTGAAAATAGTCTACCAAAATCTTTCTGGGAAACCTACTCAGCATTTGCAAATACCAATGGCGGAAAAATAATTCTCGGAATAGATGAAAAAAATATCGACCCCTACCAAGGAGTCAATAATCCTCAAAAAATACGAAACAATTTATTTGCTTTGGTTGCAAACAAACAAAAAGTTAGTTGTAATCTACTTACTGATAATGACATTGAATACATTGACATTCCAAACAAAGATAAACAACTCATAGTAGTCACTGTAAGAGAAGCCAACCCTGACCAAAAACCTGTTCATCTAAAAAATGATTATCGTGAATCATATAAAAGATTAGGTGAAGGTGATGTTCGACTTGACAAAGAAGAGCTCAAGTATCTGATGACGAGTTCTCATGATGATATTGATAGTGAGTTACTTAATAATTTTGATGAAAACGACCTAAATTTAGATACAATAGAACATTACAAAAAGTTATTAATTGAACTTACTGGAAACACAAAATATAATAGCATTTCTTTGAGAGATTTTCTAATCGAAATTGGTGTATTTAAAAAAGATAGAACAAATAATACATATAAATTAACCGCAGGAGGACTGATATTCTTTGGAAAGTATAACTCTATCATTTCTCGTTATCCAAAATTTCAACTAGACTATTTTGAAAAAGATACCTCTCTTTCAACTAGGTGGAACGATAGAATTTCAACAGGTGATATGATGTACCCTGATTTAAACATGTTCGACTTTTTCAATTTAGCATATAAGAAATTAACTACTACAACAAATGATAGATTTGAGTTTAATAACGAATCTGCTCATCGTTTACCATTCAAGAAAGACCTATCTGAATCTATACGTGAAGCTTTAGTAAATTGCTTAATGCATGCTTACTATGATTTTGATTCTCCTATAGTTATTACGGCTTATCAAGACTTCTATGAATTTAAAAATCCAGGTAAGATGAAAATTTCTATTCCTGAATTTATACATGGCGGAACTTCCAAAACGCGAAACAGTACAATCTCTTCATTATTCCGTAGAATTGGGATGTCAGAAAAAGCTGGGTCAGGCGGACCGAAAATTTTTGATATTTCCGAAAAATATAAACTAAAAATTCCTGAAGTAAGCACTACCTTTGATAGTACTGTTGTTACAATCTGGAAAGTAGATTTATTATCTTCTTATTCAGACATATCAGATAATGAAAAGATAATACTTGAATATATCATAAAAAATGGTAGCATTACTAAAAATGATGTCCTCGAAAATTCTTTAATGACCGAATATAAATTTAGAGAAAACCTGAAATCTCTACAAAATAAAAAGTATATTGAGATAGAAGGTAAGGGACGCTCTACAAGATATGTTCTCCCCAAAAGTTCAACCGAACAATACCATATTATTAAACAACAAATCAAAAATCTTGGAGATTTCATGACTATGTATTAAACATTAAACCTGTTCAAAAACTAATGTTTATCCTTTATCTTACTTTTCCAAAATTTTCAGAATCTAAAATGCAGACTTAACAAGCCTGCATTTTTGGGCTCTATAATTTCTGTAGTGAGTAAAACTACCATAGGAAATATGGAATCCATAATAAGACCTCTTAAATAGATTTTGGGTATTTACCATGTCTACTTAAGAGGTCTCATATCAGAATGTGAATTAGAGTGTTTCTTTTGCTGTAAGTAATGGAAAATTACTCTCAATAGTATTTTAAAATAATCTTTTTATTCTTGAGGGTAACTAAACAAATTAGAAACGCAAAGATAAACAGGTTAAACTACCATCGATTTTCTTAAATTCGTCTGTATTAACGACTTTTACAGGGTAACCTAGATTTTTTATATGTTCTAATGTTTTTGGGTATCCAGCAGGAACTAACACTGTGCCATTTATATACAAACTATTAATTGCATATAATTCCTCTTTAGGAACTACAAATCTATTAAATTCTCTGAACTCGGGAACTTCATTCATTTTTGCACTAACCAACATATTGTTATTTTCTAGATAAATCACAAAATCTTTCAAATGCAAACCTTCTGTCACTGGTATTGTGGAAGAAGTGTAACCGAATTGAGAAACTATTTCACCAAATTGTTTAGCACCTTCTTTATTGGTACGATCAGATAAACCTACATAGAAATGTTTTCCTACAAGCATTACATCTCCACCTTCCATCGTTCCTGGGGATTCAATGTGAAAGATTTGTTCGTCAGCGTAGAATTTCTTTATAGCAGGTTCAATTTCAAATTTTTCACCGTTCCTCGATTCTCTTGGGGAATTAGTAATAATTGCACATTCTTTCATTACTACTGCTGGATCTTCAACAAAACATGAATCTGGGTATTCCTCTAAAGCTTCAAGAACCAGTGCTTTTACTCCTAAACTTTCAATTGCATCAACATATTCTTGGTGCTGACTAATTGCTTTTTCATATATAGGCTTATCGTCACTGAACATTCCTGTACTAATTCCTTCAAGCATTGCTTTACATGGTTTTCTAGCAATAATATTCTCATATTTTATCATATTACTTCCTCCAGCAATCATATTCTTCTAAATATATTCTTTTTCAACATACTCAGATTGGCTTAACATCAATAGATTTTCATACATTACATGGAAACTAATAATATCTCCTAATTCGTAACAATGTTCGCTTTCAGTAATATCTAATATCGTATGGTCGCTACTACCACCAATTACTTCAATGTTTGAGTCTAATGGCCGAAGATGTAAACAATCTCCTAAATCTTGCCTTCCAACCGCTATCAGAGCTCTGCGACGAATACCTTTGTCTTCATATTCCTTCTTGTTTCCAAATGCATCAACTGCAATTGTACCAATTGGATGACTTGGTTTGTTTTTCAATTCAACAATTTCCGCCTGTAGCGTAAATGCTTCATCTTCATCAGGAAATACCTTATAATCAAAGCAATCATCCAAATCACTAATATACAACGCATCCCCAACTCTTAGCTGCGTGATACCCTCTGGCATAGATCCCTTTGCAACTAAAGGTAAACTAGTTGAAGCACCCCCAGAAACAACCTCAATCCTACGTCCAATTGCTTTACTAACTTTTTCAGCCTTTGAAATCAGTTCCATCATTTTTTCTGGGGTAGGCATAATTGAGCCATAACACCCTAGATTTGTTCCAACGCCTAATAAATGTAAATTTTTTAATTCTTGTTCAACAGTACGTGTTGTATTCAGCAATTCCTCTTCGTCAAAAATTCCCTCACGCAAATCACCACATTCAGTCATAATAATCACATTATGAATTTTATTTTGCTCTGAAGCAGCCCGGTTTAATTCTTTTAAAATCTCTAACGAAGAATTCAAGCTAATATCTGCACAAGAAACTAATTCATCAACTTCACTAAGCATTGGTATACGTAAGTCGTAAGTAAGAATATTTGGATTAATCTCTTTTACTCTTTTCAATTGAGATAGTCGCGAAGAAGCCAACGTTTTAAAACCTGCATCTATTAATGTCTTAATAATTTCTTCAAGTCCGTTAATTCCTTTTATTACACCAACAACCTCAATTCCAATATCATTACACATGTCTAATACATTTTTGGCATTAAGTTTTAACTTTTTCTTATCAATAACAAACTTTGGATAACCCACGTTGTTCACCTCAAATCTATTATTATTTATTTTTTACATGGTAGATAAATCAATTGTACCGTTAAAAATCAGGACTAGACTGATAATTGCCAAGGCTACTATTACTAGGGCAATAATTTTTTCGATATTAGTGAGGAATTTCTTATTATTTTCTTTACGAGCCAAATAGTAAACAATCATACAAGGGGCGAAAAGAAGTGCTGTAATAATAATATACTTCCAGCCTGTTGAATACATCAAATATCCCATTGCAATAGTTGAAATACAACCAAGCAAAGCATTCAATTTAAAACCGTTATCAAACTTGATTGATTTTTTAATCATAGTCAAACTAACTGTGAAATATGGAACCAACATTGTACTTGAAGCAAATAAAGCCATAACATTATAAATTGATTCATTGATTATGATGGTAATGAAAAATGCTTGTTGAATAATTGTGGATACCAGTAATGAATTTGTTGGTTGCCCAACAGTATTTTCAACACCAAAGAATTTAGGAACAATTTCATGCTTCGCTGCAACATCTAAAATTTCACCAGCAAATAAACAACATCCGAACCAACATCCCATTGCTGAAAGTGCAATACCTAGGTTCATTAGAATTGCTCCCCATTTGCCTACGACTGCCTCTAATATGCCACCTAATGCAGGTACTTCCATTTTTGAAACTTGTACTTGTGAAAGTACTCCAAAGGTTAAGAAGGTCAGCAAGAGATACGTCACTGCAATTACAATATAAGAAATCACAATTGCTTTTGATGCATCTGATTTCGATTTCGCACGTGCAGAATAGATTAATGCCCCTTCAATACCAACATACACCCAAATAGTTGAACTCATAGCTGTTCCAATTTGACCATTTATAGATGAAGGTAAATCATTTGAAGCAAAAGCGTTTTCCCACAGTCCAGAGTTAAATACATCTACCTTAAATGCCATCAATAAAGCTATAATAAATACTATAATTGGAATCATTTTTGCAAACCAAATAACAGTATTAACTAATGAAGCGTTTCTCGCTCCTGACGCACATATATAGTAGAAGACCCATAAAATAACTGATAACAGAATTAAAGAAGGGATATTATTTCCCCCACGAAACATTGGAATAAAATATCCAAGAGAACTTACCGAAAGTACTCCTAATGAAATATTACCTACAACAATAGATAGCCAATATCCTACACAAGATAAAAATCCAATAAACTTTCCAAATCCTTGTTCTGGAAAACTAAAAATTCCTGCGTCTAAATCTGGATAGTGATCTTGTAGATATTTCAAACAGTAAACGAAAACAGCAAAGGCAATACTTGCAAATACTAGTGCAATTAAAGCAGGACCTGGAGCTACAGATTTTGCTAAATCACGTGGTAAATTAAAAACCCCTGCACCTATTACCGTAGTAACTGTTAAAGCAACCAAGCCGAGTAGACTAACATTTTGTTGGACAGTATTTTTCTCAGTCATATAACTATCCTCCCCATAAAAATTTAAATTATTTTTTTAAATATGATGGGAAAAAGAAAATCTTTATCCCATCATATATATTGTTTTATTAAAAACGTAATGAAAGACAGCTCAAACCACCATCAATTTTACGATATTCAGAGGTATCGACAACAAGAACATCATATCCTAAATGTTCAACAGCAGATTGAACCTTAGGATATCCGGCCGGAACAATAACAGTTCCATTAACCCATATACAGTTTGCGGCATATGCTTCATCAGAATCAACAACTATCTTATTAAATGATTCAAATAAAGGATTATCAACAAATTCACCAGCAACCAATAAATTATTATCCTCTAAATAATTTACTCCTGTCTTAAGATGCAATACTTCTTCCAACGGGACTTGAATGACCGTTTTACCATATCCCTCTAATATTTCCTTCATCTGTGCAAAACCTTCATCATTTGTACGGGCTGATTTCCCAACATAGAAGGTATCGCCAACCATCATAATATCGCCAGGTTCAACCATTCCTGGAGCTTTAATTTCATGAACATTTGAATAAAAACTAGACAGCAGTTTACGGAAGTCTTCTAGTTGAGTCTCATTTCGACGAGTATCCGCACCTGGTCTGGAAATTATAGCACATTTATCCGTACAGAGTGCAGTATCTTCCATAAAACATGAATCTGGAAAATCGTCATTTGGTGGTAACACATTAATTTTGACTCCACATTTAGTTAAAGCTTCAACATAATGTTCATGTTGAACTAATGCACTTTCATAAACAGGTTTTCCAAGTTCTGGATTAGAAGTAATACCTTCACTAATTCCTCTTCCAGGAATACGAACAATTACATTCTTAAAGCGTTTCATAAATTACACCTCTCTAATATATCCTGTAAAGTCTGAGTGATACAACCGAAAACATGCCCTGTTGTGTATGCGCTTACATTTTTGTGGAGGAAATAACAACAGGACATATAATGGACTCCATCTTTACTTTAAGCAACTATTGAAATACAATAAAACTAAGTTCATTGCACATCATTTTTCCTGTTTTACATGAAAATGTTAACAATATTGTTTCCGAGATTATTCCTTTCTAGTTAACAATTCATGTTCTATTTCTATTCTACCACTTAATTGTTGCATGTCAATATTAGCACTTTGAAACTAGTTTCAAAAACATATAATATCAAGTATTTTGGTATTTCAAAATAGAAAGTTGATATCGGTTGATATCTATATAGAAGTGAAATAATTAAGCTAAAAGCCTTTGAAACGTTGATTTCAAAGGCTTTTTTCTTTTTGTTCATTTGAGTACATTGCAATATAAATCAATCGAATCACTACCTTTTTCACTACTTTTTTCTTCTCGAATTTGGTTAATTTTATCAAGAAAAATGTCAACTGCTTCATATTTATTAAGAGCGTATGTTTAGATGTAACCTAATCTATTTTTATGAAAACAAGCAAAAACAACCGGAAAAGAAACAGTTCCCAACTAGTTCTTCTCTGGTTTTTTTCATGCTAACGATTTTTCCGACTTAATTGATAAGAATACAGGATCGGAATGAGAACAATGGTGAGGATGACGATCCCCAGTACATAAGGGACGGCGAACTGAAGACCAGCTTCAAGTAGAAGGATCAAACCTCCGAGGACCCACAACTTCCCTGCCAAGCGATGGGTTTTGTGCCAGTTATCTTCACTCTGTAAAGTCCAAGGCAGACGGATTCCAACCGTGTGATTCACTTTCAACTTAGGCATGTAATTGCCCATGATCACAAAGATAAGACCCAGCAACACCGAAACAAAAACAGATGGATTGGTAGTAGATCCAAGCGCCTTGCTATAGATGAGATAGGAGATACTTAAGGAAACGATTGGGGTCAACCAGTAAATCGCTCTGATCATTTTTTCATTCATAGCGCTATTCTTAGAATCGCGACCGATCATAAAGATCATAAACAGATGCACCATGAGATCGAAAATAGGAAGACCAAACACAACCAGGGGTTTCGATTGGAAGTTATTGGGCTGGCCAGCAAAATTGAAGTGAATCGGGATTTGGTTAGGTAATTGCGACCAAATCATCAGCCCCCAAAGCATGGGGAAAAGGATCACCATAGAAGTTAATAGCAATAGTTTTTTATTCGTTTTCATCAGTAGAGTCTCCTTTCAAATCAACGAGCCAGACCATTAAATCCTCCAAGACAGAAGTATTGAGTTCATAGTAGATAAAATTCTTTTCTTTTTCCTCTCGAATTAAATCTGCCTGCTTGAGGAGGCTTAAATGATGGGAAATGGTCGCCCCTGCCACATCAAAGTGGCTAGCGATATCTCCAGCAGATAATTTCCCCGCCTTTAGCAGTTCTAAGATACTTCTTCTTATCGGATTTGATAAAGCTTTAAATGTTTGCGCAAAATTCATTCTCTATCTCCTCTAATCTATTTAGATATCTTTCTAAATAGATTGTAAACCTTCCATATCATTTTGTCAACTCTATTTAGAAAAAAATCTAAATAGAGTCTGTTGTAAAAAAATTATCAGACCTAAGACCGATTCTTATAGACCGTGTCTTTTCTTAAGTTTTCTTTAAGAAATGAGCCTTATAATAAAACCATCAAATGAAGACCTCCTAACTTTGTTTGATAGAAAATCCTAAACTTTTTCATAATAATCTCCCTATAAGAGTCACCAAAACCGGTGGCTTTTCTATATCTCTTAATGAGGTGAACTCAGAGAGTTCAACCGAATTTAGAGATATTGATGCAGTTTGAGCGAAGCGAAAACTACGGTCCTTATTCCCTTAGCAAACGTTAGTGAGCTTAGGTACGTTGATGCAGTTCGAACTCTAGTGAGAACTACGGTCCTTATAATGCTTAATGAGGTGAACTCAGAGAGTTCAACTGAATTTAGAGATATTGATGCAGTTTGAGCGAAGCGAAAACTACGGTCCTTACTATTTTAGTGAGTCAAGTCCAATAGGGGCTTAGACGAACTTAGGTACATGGATGCAGTTTGAAACTACTTTTTACAAAACAATAAAATAACCTCCACGAGAGCTCTGATTTTTGATCATGACTCTTGGGAGGTTTTTCATCTTTTATCTTTTTGACATTACATATCTTTGTGGATGCGATAAGTATTGTAAGCAGTGACTACATTAGCAACGGCGCTGACCCTTGAGCTACGTGCGATATCAGCTTGTAGGGCATTGGCTTCCTCTTGCAGATTCACTTGCGTTTCTTGGAATTGTTGCATTTCAAGCAGATTATAGGCTTCTGGCAAGGTAGAGGCACGGCCTTCTGCAATTAAGTTATATAGTCGGAAGAGGTCGTGGTAATTATAAAATTTTTGTGGGAAACCTTGCATCCCTTGTTGGTAGGCTGGTTGGCTGATTTCCTGGTTATAAAGAGCCCGGGCATTGGCAAGAGCCTGCTTGGCTGGGGCTACAAATACAAAATATTTGATCGCAATCAACCCACCCATCAATCCGAGCATCAGTAGAAAACCGTGCATCAGGTGACTTTGTTCTAAGAGAAAAATCGTAAAGGCAAAAAGAAGATTGAGGGCCAGTGTGACCGTGATTGGCCCATTGAGTCTCTTCGCTGCTTTATTTAATCGGTTTTGTTGGCGCTGAACTTCATCCCAAGCAACTGCTGCAGGGGCTGTTAGCACGCGCTTTTCATCTAATAGCTGTAAAATTTCTTGTGTCGTCATTGTAAATCTCCTTTTGTTATAAGCGTATCTTCTAGAATTGACCTTATTTTATCAAAAATCCCTCCCTAAAAAAGGGCCATGTAAACTATAGTTTCATTTTTCTTAAAAATCGAAGAATTTCTAGTTTTTTTGTCAAAAATTAAACTCTGAGTTTAATTACATCCCTTTTTGAGGTATACTAATAGTATGATAATTGAAAGGAAGCCCCCCCTATGTCCTCATCTTCGCCATTTGGTCCAACATTTCGTAAGATTCGTGAAGCACGCGGTCTTTCTCTAAAAGAAGTCGCTTCAGATATTGTCTCTCCTCAGTTCCTCAGCCAATTTGAGCGTTCTCAAAAAGGGGTAACCATCGAGACCTTCTCTCGCCTCTTGCTGTCTATGGGGGTGGATTGGGACACCTTTTTGTCCCATTATCCTGGCTTAACCATTCAAAATTTCAGCCCCATTTTGATGAAACATATCAATCAAGAAAATATGGATTTTCTGTCTATCATTGAGCGCTTAAAACACGAAAAATCGCCTGTTGCCGAGGAGAACAAAGAGCTCTGGCAACTCTATTTGCGCTCGCTTGAAATCAATGTCAATAACGCGATGGGAAAAGAAATCCACCTGGAAGACGCACCTGTGTCGATTCAACGAATCGCTCAAGAAGTGCCGTTTGCCTATCAAAATGAAATTGAGCAAGACTTCACCATTGCCCTTTTATCTGTCTTGCCCTATGAAGTCGTCGCTAAGATTCGAAAGGAATCCTTGGAACTTTTTGAAAGCAGTTATTCTGCCTACTCTGCCAATGCATTGGCCTCTTTGCTGTTAAATCTAGCCAACTATCTTATAAAAAAAGAACTCTACTTAGAAGCTCTAAATTTTCTTCAATCGATTAACCAGCTTCGCAAGCGCAAACCGATTTTAAATACCAGTATTTCCATGCAGTTAGAATTTATGCAGGTCTATGCCCTCCTTGGCTTAAATGACAAGGAAGGGGTTTACCGTGCCAAACAGGTCCTAAAAGCCTTGGAAGGCTTGATTGCCCTCGAAAATTTCGGAAGCCCGCTTGTTCAAATCAAGACAAAATTCATGTTACGGGTCAATGAACTCAACAAAACCGGTATTGATTTCTTCAGTGAATAAAGACGTCTCAGACTTTAGACCGATTCTTTCGGTCAGCGCCTTTTCTTAAGTTTTCTTTAAGCAAACCGCCTTATAATAAAACCATCAAATGAAGACCTCCTAACTTTGTTTGATAGAAAATCCTAAACTTTTTCATAATAATCTCCCTATAAGAGCCACCAAAACCGGTGGCTTTTTTCTATGTACCTTAGTGAGTCAAGTCCAATAGAGACGCAGACGAACTTAGGTACATTGACGCAGTTCGAACGATAGTGAGAACTACGGTCCTTATTCCTTTAGCAACGTTAGCGAACTTAGGTACGTTGACGCAGTTCGAACGACAGTGAGAACTACGATCCTTCTCCTTCATTTGTACTAATACTCCAATTTATGCTCGATCTATGTTATAATGAAGAGAATTTTTGTCTGAGGAGGATTTATGAAAAAAACACATTCTACGCTATTCATCCCGGGCATCATTATGCTTGGGATTGTTTTACGAACACCATTTACTACGCTTCCGACGGTCTTGTCTGACATCGCTGCTGGTTTGGGGGTAGATGTGAGCTCTCTGGGACTATTGACTAGCTTACCACTTCTCACCTTTGCCATTTTCTCACCTTTTGCGATTCAATTTGCTAAAAGGTTGGGGATTGAGCGCCTCTTTTTCCTAGTTTTGATCGCGATTACGATCGGATCTGCCATTCGGATTATCAACCTCCCCTTCCTCTATCTGGGAACCATCTTGATTGGAGCTGGCATCGCCTTTCTCAATGTGCTGCTTCCAAGCCTGATTCAAGCGAACAGACCCCGCCAACTAGGCATTCTGACCACTTTGTACATCACTTCTATGGGGATGTCCACAGCGATCGCCTCTTCTGTCGCTGTTCCGATCACCAAAGCCACTTCTTGGCAAGGTTTGGTCAACATCTTGACAGCCTTGTGTGCTCTTGCTTTGGTCATCTGGATTCCTAACCTTCACTACAACCACCATCTAAAAAAGACGGCTACTACAGAATCTAGTAGCAAGTGGTATACCAATAAATATGTCTGGGCTATCATGATTTTTGGGGGCTTGCAGTCACTGCTTTTTTACACAAGTATGACTTGGCTTCCGACCATGGCTGTTCAAGCTGGCCTTTCAAAGGTTGAATCTGGACTACTGGCCTCCGTGTTCACCCTGATCAGTCTCCCATTCTCCCTGACGATCCCAAGTTTGACCACACGGTTATCCGATCGCAATCGACGCTTGATGCTTACGATTGTTGTCGGAGCAGGGATTCTGGGGGTAGCCATGCTCTTAATCCCGACCAGCAACTTCTTCTACTGGTTGGTATTAAATGCCCTGATTGGAAGTTCCGTTAGTTCGCTTTTCCCTTACCTCATGGTCGCTTTCTCTATGAAATCCAGCACACCTGAAAAAACAGCTCAACTTTCCGGTCTTGCCCAAACAGGTGGCTACGTCTTTGCAGCCTTTGGTCCCATCCTCTTCGGCTACAGTAAATCTCTCTTCCACTCTTGGACACCTGCCATTCTTATGCTACTGGTCTTAACCATTATCATGGCGATTGCCCTTTATCAGGTGGAAAAAGTCGATCATATTTTATAAGCATCGTCCGGCTGGAAGATTCGTCTTCCGGCTTTTTTGTACACAAAAAAGAACTAGGAGCTAGTCCTAGTTCGAAGTTTTATTATCCGTTAAATGAAATATGCACGTGATCATAGTGGTTTGCTGTATCTCCACCGCGGTCTGGCATTTGGTTCCAAGTGTTAGCTGGTCCGTAAATGTTGTCTACTGGCATGTAGAATTGTTGTTTCCAGATAACATATGAAATACCTGCACGGTCCATGTTGTCAATCGCATATTGGGCAACTTGATCCCCGAGTTGTGAACTGGTTGGGACCATTACGTCCACTGCAAGTCCTTGACCATGATCGTCTGGATCCCCTTCACGGTAACCACCAATGTTTGTGATACCGAATTTCGCTGCAATTTCTTGACGGAAAGCTTCCGCTTGCGGTTGAAGATTTGGATCAGTTGGAATAGCATTACCAGTTGTTGGAGTTGATGCTACTGGTTGCACTTCAGGTGCTGCAGCAGTTTCTACTGCTGCTGGTTGTGCTGGAGCTTCTTCTGCTACTGGAGCAGATTGAGGAGCAGCTGGAGCTTCAGGAGTTGCTGGAGCTTCAGGAGCAGCAGCTGGGGCTGTTTCTGGATTTTGAACTTCAACATTTACAGCTGGAGCACCGTAGTTTGGTGTTTCTGGAACAGCTGGTTGTGCTGGTGTTTCAGCTGCTGGTACTTCAACTACTGGAGCTTCCGCTGCTGGAGCAACTGGAACCGCTTTGTTATCTTCGTTTACTGGTTTAGACAAATCGTTGACAGCGACTGTTTGGTCATCAACTGTCACTTGGTTTGTTGTCAAGTCAGCACTTGCAACGGTTGCATCTGTCGAACCTGCTTGAGGAGTTTGGATTTCAACTGAAGTTACTTCTTTTTGATCATTTACTGTTGTTTTCAAAACAGTACCTGGGTAGATCAAATCCATGTTGCTGATGTTGTTCAAGTTTGCCAACACATGTACATCGATTCCAAGCGCCTCTGCGATCGAACTCAATGTATCACCATATTTGATGGTATAAGTTTGTTGGTTTTCACCGCTTTGTTGGATATCATGTTTGATTTCATCTACTGAGCGAGCTACCCAATCTTCAAGTGTTTCTGCAGTGGCTTTTGTAAAGGGAATCACTGCAAGAGCTACTGTTGAAGCGATCAAGGCTTTCGTATTAACTTTTAATTTCATCTTTTATCCTCTTTTTTCTTTGTTTTTTTGCTCAAGATTTTCTTGGACAAATTAACTACCATACTATCTTATCACAATTTAAAAATAATAAAAGGCCTTTTTGGCTATTTAACAAAACTGTATTTTTCTTGTAACATTTCGTCTTTCTTGTCACATTGTTACAAACTAGTAACATAAAAAGAGGGTGGTGGAAGAAGAGGGCGAGGGCGTAAAAAAGCCTCATCAAGGAGCGGTTCCTCGATGAGGTTCTTGTCTTTTTTAAGTAATTGAGGCCGGCTGAAAAGCTGTGTGAAAAAGATAAATTCTCTTGTGAGCATCGCTCACTGCAAGAATTTCCTATTTTCACTTTGTTTTTTACAGCCTTAGTATCTTATAACTGAACACACCCTAAATGCTGTGTGAAAAACGCAAACTGTAATAGTACTAACTTCAAAGGCACAGTAGCTGATTGGATTTTTCTCTCGCTTTAAGAGCTCGGAAAAATCCTAATCAGCCTTGTGGGGGCAGGACAACGAAGCATTCTATACAACAGTGCTTCTGTCCTGCTCCCTATTTTCCTTTGAGTTGCTGAACGGCTTTGTATCTTGATGTATCTTATTTTACCTTCATGATTCTGACGAGGTTGGCGCGCTCGGCTTCTTCGAGTTTCATTTCGATATAATAGATAGTCTCTTTGAGGTCTGGGATGGTCGCATACTCGAGTCCGTTCACTCGACGGCGGGTTTTCTCGATTTCATCTGCCATGAGTTGGCAGCTTTTTTCGATTTCCGCTAACTTGAGCAAATCTGGGAGTAGATCCCCCATTTCTTGGATGGTGCTATCCATTTGACTGTTGGAGGCTAAGTAGCTATAAACCACGTCCCCTTCATCATCTCCGTATGGATTATCGATACGGGCATGGAGCTTGGGCACGCGCACACTCATGACATTTTCTTCCTCAATATGAAGCATCACTTCTCGCGTAGGAACGGCAAAGATTTCTTCTACCATGAGGTCACTCTCTAAGGACTTAGCCATCACGAAATCTTGCATATTGCCCACAAGCGCTGCCTCCACCTTTTGGCGCAGACGATTATTCTCACGCACAGCTTCAATAAAGCGACGCATAAGTTCATCCCGCTTATCCTTGAGCAACTTGTGCCCTCGGGTTGCTGTCTTGAGGCGCTCTTTGAGAATATTAAGCTCCATCCGAGTTGGTTTTACATTTAATCGTGCCATAGGCTAATCCTCTTTGTTTGGCAGATACTTGTCAATCATCTCATCCTTGATCCGTTTAAGCTCTGTTCTTGGAAGGATGGATAAGAGTTCCCAACCGAGATCCAAACTTTCCTCAATCGTCCGATTGGTGGTGAAACCTTGATTGATGTATTCTTGCTCAAAGCGGTCCGTAAATTTAACATAGAGCTTGTCGGTATCTGACAAGGCAGACTCCCCAAGCACTACAGCCAGTTCTTTGGCTTGCTTTCCTTGGGCGTAAGCCGCAAAGAGCTGGTTCATGGTCGCCGCATGGTCTTCTCGAGTCTTCCCCTCACCAGAACCCTTGTCCTTCAAACGAGAAAGGGATGGAAGAACATTGATCGGTGGGCGGTAACCACTATTGTAGAGATCGCGGGACAGAATAATCTGACCTTCGGTGATGTAGCCTGTCAAGTCAGGGATGGGGTGGGTGATATCATCTTCCGGCATGGAGAGGATCGGAATTTGGGTCACAGATCCTTTCTTTCCAACCAAGCGTCCTGCACGTTCGTAGAGGGTTGAGAGGTTGGTATAAAGGTAACCTGGATAGCCCCGACGACCTGGAACTTCCCGGCGGGCAGCGGAGACTTCCCGAAGGGCTTCACAGTAGTTGGTCATATCCGTCATGATAACCAAGACGTGCATATCTTTTTCATAAGCCAAATATTCGGCGGCGGTCAAGGCGATCCGAGGAGTGGCAATCCGCTCGATAGCTGGGTCATTGGCTAGGTTGATAAAGAGGACAGAGCGGTCAATCGCACCGGTTTCCCGAAGGTCGTTCATAAAGAACTCGGCTTCTTCAAAGGTGATTCCCATAGCCGCAAAGACCACGGCGAAGTTTTCTTCAGAATTAAGAACCGTCGCTTGACGAGCAATCTGAGCCGCCAACTCCTTGTGAGGAAGACCAGAACCTGAGAACACTGGGAGTTTTTGGCCCCGAACCAAGGTATTCAAATGGTCAATGGCTGAGATCCCTGTCTGGATAAATTCATCTGGATAGTCCCGCGAAACAGGGTTGATGGCTTGTCCATCAATGTCCAAGTATTTCTCTGGGATAATCTCCGGACCGCCATCGATGGGTTTTCCCATCCCGTTAAAGATGCGTCCGACCATGTCTTCAGACACAGGAAGTTCTAGGGGACGTCCGGTAAAGCGGACTTTGGCTTTTTCTAAGTTGATCCCGCTAGATCCTTCAAAGAGCTGGACCATGGCCTTGTCTTCTTGGACTTCGAGGACTTGTCCCTGACGGGTCGTTCCATCATGAAGCTTGATTTCTACGAGTTCATTGTAGTGAACCCCTTCGACCTGATCGACAATCATCAAGGGGCCAACAACTTCGCTGACAGTACGGTATTCTTTAATCACGCTCATTGTCTACTCCTCCTTTTGCGACGATTTGGTGTAGGGTTTCTACGATTTCTTCTTTCAAGGCTTGGATGGTTGCCAATTGATCCTCATGGATGAACTTGCTACGGGCAATGCGGTCTCGAAGAGCCACGGTTCCTTCCATGATTTCTGTGAAGTAAGCCCCTAATTCTAGAGCTTTTTGACTTTCTTGATCAAAGGTCAAAATGTTGGTCAACAAGGCCACCTGCTTGCTGAAAGAGGTATAGGTATCGACCTCATCAAAGGCATTTTGTTGCAGGTAGTCTTCACGGATCATCTTGGCCGCATTCATGGTCAAGCGGTCTTTTTCAGACAAGGAATCTAGACCAACCAAGCGCACGATTTCTTGCAATTCACTTTCCTTTTGAAGCAAATTCATAGCGCGGGTCACTTTTTCAGACCAGCTGATTTGTTCATGTAAATCGATATAGCGACCAACTTCATCTTGGTAAAGCGAATAAGAACTCAACCAGTTGATGGCTGGGAAGTGGCGGCGTTGGGCCAATTGAGCATCTAAGCCCCAGAAGACCTTAACAATTCGCAAGGTATTTTGCGTTACGGGCTCTGAAATGTCTCCACCTGGAGGGGAAACGGCACCGATAGCGGTAATCGAACCTTCGCGCGCAGTGGTTCCAAGTGTCTTGACCCGACCTGCCCGCTCGTAATATTCGGCGATCCGGCTACCGAGATAGGCTGGGTAACCTTCATCCCCTGGCATTTCTTCTAGACGACCAGACATTTCACGGAGAGCTTCTGCCCAACGAGAAGTAGAGTCCGCCATGATGGCAACGGAGTAGCCCATATCACGGAAGTATTCGGCAATAGTAATCCCTGTGTAGATGGAAGCTTCACGCGCCGCTACTGGCATGTTCGAAGTGTTCGCGATCAGAACAGTCCGTTGCATAATGGATTGACCAGTCGTTGGATCGATCAATTCTGGAAATTCATTCAGAACGTCCGTCATTTCATTTCCACGTTCTCCACAACCAACGTAAATTACGATGTCTACATTGGCAAACTTAGCCACCTGGTGTTGCACAACTGTCTTTCCAGCTCCGAAAGGACCAGGAACAGCTGCAGCTCCACCCTTAGTCACAGGGAAGAAGGTATCGATGACCCGTTGACCGGTAACCAAAGGCTCTACTGGAATGAGTTTTTGTGCAAAGGGACGGCCTCGACGAACCGGCCATTTTTGCATCAGGGTCCCAGTAAAGAGGCTACCATCAGCCTGCTCGATCTCATAAACCGGCTCTTCTACTGTGTAAGAACCTGCTGCGATCTTGGTCACACGTCCACTGACACCAAAGGGTACCATGATGCGGTGTTCCACCATATTGGTCTCTTGAACGGTACCGACGATGTCTCCAGCGACCACTTCTGTCCCTTCAGTCACACTTGGTTCGAAGGCCCATTTGGTGTCCCGATCTAGATTTGGAACTTGCACCCCACGAACCAAAAAGTCACTGGCAGTCACTTCTTGGAAGCGTTCCAAGGGGCGTTGGATCCCGTCAAACATCTGAGAGATCAAACCTGGTCCCAATTCAACAGAAAGGGGAGCTCCGGTTGTGACCACTGGTTCTCCTGGACCGACTCCAGACGTTTCTTCATATACTTGGATAGAGGCTTCGTCACGCCGCATCTCAATAATTTCGCCAATCAAACCAAGATCGCCGACCCGGCAAATGTCTTGGATATTGGCCTCCTGCATCCCTGATGCAACCACCAAGGGACCGGAAACTTTGATAATTTTTCCTTGAGTCATGTATTCCTCCTGGGAATCCTTTGTTTCTTTGTTTTACTTTTGCGCTATCTCTCTTAGAGCTTGCTTTTGTTGGCCATTGGCATCGAAATTGCTTGGATCCAACCAGGCTTCGAAGCGCTGTTTGATAGCTGGCCATTCTTGATCAATGATGGACAACCAGTCTGTATCACGGGTCCGACCTTTATAAACAACAGCCTGACGGAAACAGCCTTCATAGGTGAACCCTAAGCGCTCAGCTGCTTTGCGAGATGCTTGGTTTAAGGCATCACATTTCCACTCATAGCGGCGGTAGCCTAAATCTTCAAACACGTAGCGCGCTAACAGATACTGAGCTTCCGTAGCCATGCGTGTCTTTTGGAGCGCTGGTGAATAGGTCACTGCTCCAACTTCGATCACCCGGTTGGCTTGATCGATCCGCATAAGAGAGAAAGTCCCCAAAGCCTTGCCTGAATCTTTGTCTACAATCGCATAGTAAAAGCGACCTTGGGCTGTCATGAGATCATCTAATAAGTGGTCCCACTCCTCCTCATTGCGGGCAGGGCCTTTGAACAGAAAGGTCCACATCGCTGCTGGAGAGTCCGGCCCGTAGACCTGATAAAGATCTGCTCCATGTTTTTCTTTTGAGAGGCGCTCGATCACGGTATAGCGACCTTCGATCCGCTCAATAGCTGGCAAACGCCCCGGTGTAAAATCCGGCAGTGCATCGCCAATCGCTTGGCCAAATTCATTTGTTCTCATAAAATATCCTGTCCTACTGCTTTTTCGACATTATCACGAATCCGCTGTTGGCCCAGTCCCGTAGTTCCTCTATGGGTCGGGATAAGGATCAGAGCCGGAGTCAGCTGCTGGTCGTAAAAAGCCACTGTATCTGGAATAGCCTGAGCAATATCCTCTGTCAGGTAGATAATCCCGAAGTTTTCCCGACTGAGTTTTCGCAGGGTATTGATCGCTTCTTGTGGCTCTGTGACCGGATAGGTTTGAAAGCCAATCAGGCGAAAAGGAAGGATGGCGTCCCGATTGCCCACAACTGCGATCTTATAGGTCTGTTTGTCCATAAATCGGTCTCATCCTTTCTTTGATGTCTGCTAGCGGAAAACCATTGTCCAAACCAGAGAGGACCAAACGAAGGTTGGTCACCTCTAACTCTTTCCCGTAAAGATAACGAACAAGAGGGAGTGGTCCATCAACTTCAAAACGGCCAGCGTCTAGAAGACTGAATTTCACCAAACTTTCTAGATACTCCAACTCTACGGTCTTTAGTTGACCGGTGCGCATCTTTTCTTCATAAGTCTCTAAGGCGAGATCGTACTCCAGCGGATTGACTTGATAAAACCAGGTCAACCACTGACCGGATTCTAGCAGGTCGATCACCTGATGGGCACTGAGGCTCCCTTCATCTGAAAGTAATTGGTGCATAAAGCTATGCGGTTTTTGCTGATCCAAGGCCCGCTTGACCGTAATCGCATTGTAAAAGTCAATGGTCACGTCCACCAACTGCTTCAGAATCGGATGATCTAGACTGTCCCCTAAGTATCTCAGGTGTTTAAAATAAGCTAAGTCCATCCCGATTTCGAGAACCCGCAAGTCCTGATAGTCTTGGAATTCTTGCCAGGTTGCAGCCACTTCTTCCGCCATAAAGGCTGGGCAATGCTCTGCAGAAAAGGTCGCCACCAAATGCTCGAGCACATCGAGAGAATAAGGACCGATAGGGATCAATAAGTGCCCCAACTTGCGCTCTGTCGCCTTGTGTTTTAGATAAACCTTGAGATTATGATAGGTGTATTTCAAGGTAAACAGGCTAACCAAGTCTGACTGAGGGCTTACCTCAAAAGCCCATTGGTATTCTGCCAACAAGGCTGCCATCAGACGGGCTTCAAGGGCTGATAAATCCTTGATCTCCTGGCTATCTAGAGCATAAGGCGTCCCCTGCAACAAACCTTCTCGACTCTCGCTTGAGGGACTTGCGAGCAACTGCTCGAACTGACTAGGACTGATAAAACTAGCCTCACGTACGCTGATTCCTGTATTGACTTGAGAATAGGTCCGTTCGCTCATTGCAACCTCCTAGTTCTCTTCATCTGTGAAAATGCTGGCTGCCATCTGGTAGCTTTCCTGCTCCCAAATGGAATCCACCAAATCACGGTAGAGATAGTTGTCATCAATCTTCCCAACTGACAAGACAAAGCCTGCTTGAGCTGGGATTGTTGCATCTGCAACTGTCACATTCTGATGCGTCTGCTTCAATCTCTCAAGAGCTGCTGAATCAAATTTAGCAGCACTCACCGCCCCGAAGGTCAGGGTCAAAACTTGTCCCTGATAGCGATCTAAGACCGCATCTACAAACTGCATTTCCTTTTCAAGGGGCCAAGCCACCATCGCTTCATAAGCATCTGCAAAGAGATCCTTTAAGACTCGTTGCTTGGTGACAAGGGTTGATTGGCGTTTTTTATTTTCGATTTGTTGGGTTTCACGTTGCAATTGACGTTGAACCCGCTTGAGCTGCTCGGAGCGTTGATTGAGTTTATCTTGAATCAAACGCTCTTCTTGTGCAGTCTCCTCTTTTAGGATGGTTTCCTTGGCCTCTTCTAAGAGTTTACGCCCTTTTTCGTGGGCTTGGGCCAAGATCGAATCCTTTAATTGGGTTTGTTCATCCATATCGTTTTTTCTCCTATTGCATGCGTCTTGTGTTTTTCGCCTCGTAAGGCGAATCCATCAAAGCTAGCTCTTAGCCGACGCGTAGGGTCAATAGGAAGGACACAACGAAGGCCAAGATGGCGTAGGTTTCAACCATGGCCGCAAGGATAACCCCTTTCATCATGTCTTCAGGGCGTTTGGCCAAGATTTGCATCCCTGCTGTCGCAACATTTCCTTGGTGTTTGGCTGAGAAATAACCAACGATCGCAACTGGAAGAGCTGTAAAGAAGTAAGCGACTCCTGTTTCAAGTGGCATATCTGGCTTAATTTGCAACCAGATCAAGATCCCGATAACGAAACCGTACAAACCTTGTGTACCTGGCAACAATTGCAAAATCAAGGCTTGGGCAAATTTTTCAGGTTGTTCTTTCAAGAGCGCTGCTGCTGCTTGACCCGTTTTACCAACCCCAAGGGCAGATCCCATCCCACTAAGTGCAACGGCGATCGCCACACCAAATGCTGCAAAGAAGGCGCCCCCATGGGCTGAAAAATATGATGCTAAAGATTCCATGAATATACTCCTATTTATTAAAGATAATACTTATTTTTTTGTTTTAATGTAGCGTTCAGAAGGTTTGAGAGGACGAAATGGCTTGCCTCCTCCTTCGTAGAACTTACCGAAGAACTCCACAAAGATCAAACGGGCTCCATGCACATATCCTGACAAGAAGGACAGGAACATATTAATGGCATGTAGGACGATAAAGAGCACAAGCCCTACCGTAAACCGTCCAAGCGATGGAAAGAGATTGACAATAAGGTTGAAGGCCGAACCGATACTCGCTCCAGACAAGCCCAAGGCCATCAAACGGGTGAAGCTGACCAAGTCTCCGACATAGCCACTAACATTGTAGAGGTTAAAGAGACCAGAGGCTAGGCCGGACAGCTTCTTGGCACTGACAATGGAAACAATCAAGATCCCAATGGCATTCAAAATAGCTAACCACTTGCCAATCGGGACTAAAATGCTCATTCCTGGCAAGATATTGCCTACAGCTAGAAGCATTAAACCAAGTAGGATCAAGACCCAAGCAAAGCCCGCATTATAGGCTTCCGTGTAGTCTTTGAGGCGAACATTTTTCATTCCCCCTAGGAAGAGGCCCACTAAGACAGTGACAAAACCAAAGACCACTGAGAGGATCAGGATGGTCATGGCGTTACTGGTCGTACTGATCAGGGCAAAAGGCATCTCAAATCCAAAGAAAGAGCCATAGACCACACCCCAAAGGGCAACTGAAATTCCGAGAAGACTGAAGAAACGAAGGTTCTTGGCTGTACTAGGCTTGAGCTTGAAGGCTTTAAGGGCAAAGCCTGTCGCTACCGTTAGCAACAGTCCATAACCGATATCTGCGACCATCATGCCAAAGAAAACAAAGTAGAAGAGAGAAACGATCGGTGTCGGATCTTTCTCGTAATACTTAGGCAGGGCGTACATCTCTGTGACTAATTCAAAAGGCTCTACCAAGGCATTATTTCGCAACTGGATCGGAACGTCATCCCAATCTTTTTCCGTCACATCGCGCGTCTCTAGTAAGACCCGAGAACCAAAACCTTCTTGCAAGAAGTCTCGCAATGAGGCCACTTGGGAGGTTTCAATCCAACCCTCTAGGGCTACCAAGCTTTGCGTGCTGGCAAGAAGCGACTTGGCTTCCTCACGAGCTCCCGAACTCAGCAAGTAATCCATCTGATACTTAAGCTGGTCCAACTCCTTCTGGGAGTTTTGCAACTCGGCTAGGGTTGCTGCAACTACAGCTTCTTGCTCTTTGATTTCCCCTTCTAGGCGATCCAAGTAGGCGGCCGGGACCTGCTCTTCTTCATAGTCCAATTCTTTGAACCCATGGTCTTCCAGAAGCTCCTGAACAGCTACACGATCTCCCGAGCGATACAAGATGACATAACCGTGTTCGGTTTCAGACGTAAAGACTTCTTCTAACTCCAGCTCTGGATGAGCTTTTAAGGAAGAACGAACAGCGTCTGTATCACTATTGGGAATGGTCCCGATCAAGCCATGCACATAGTGAAAAGTAGCGAGGGCAGCTGGCGTCACCTCTAACGGTCGCCATTTTTCTAAGCGCTCTATCTCTCCCTTTGCATCCGCAATCTTCTGGCGAGCCTTGTCTAACACGCGCAATTGGCGTTTCAACTTGGTCAATAGAAGAGCCTCATCTCGAATCATCCCGTGGGCCTGCAAGTCATCAAAAGACAAGCTTAAGGGTTCTTCCTTTAGAGCTTGCAGAGCCTTCTTCTCTGGCATGTAGGGCTCCAGAGTCTGAATCATTTTTTCAACTTGTTCTTGACGTTTTTGCAGCTCTACCAAGGCTTGACGATTGTCCTCTGTTACGGGTTGAGACAAGGTATTTGCCTCAAAGGCAGCCTGCCATTCTTCCTGTTCACTGAGGTCATAAATCTGAATTTTTGCCTCAGACTGTAGCGCTAGTAGGAGACTGTCCAAGTCATCTTTGGGCAAGATGAGGGACAGTTTTTGCATCTGACTAACGGCCATAGCTTGCTACCACCTTTTCTACAATGGCTTCAACTAGCCCAACTCGTTTATCGGTCATCGCCTCTTGTACCCTGGCATCATTGCGCACAACCGTTTCTTCCAGATCTTTCGTTAAACGGACGAGTCTTTCCTGGGCGTTTTTTTCTGCCTCTGTGACCAATTGCTTGGTTTCCTCATCGTAATGCTGTGCCACTGTTGCAAGGCGATCGCGCGAATCCGTTCGGATTTGTTCAACTTGAGCTTCATAACCTACGATCACGCCCTGAGCAGCTTGCTCGATCTCTTGCATCATCTCGAGTGTTGCATTCGACATCGTCACACCTCCTTATTCAACCATTGTTCTTCCAACAACAGTACAATTATCTTAAATTATACCACAATTCATATCGTTTGTTCAGACCCAACCGGAAATTTTCAGAAAATTGCGGACAACCAACAAGCCACTACTGCCAGGATTGGTAGCGTTCTCTTCTTTTCCCATATCCTGTTCCTAGTTTCAATATTTCTTGATTTCTTTTACTTGAATAAAGCGGTTACCCATGTTATAATGTGTAATATATTATAGGAGCATCCTGTTATTTCATCTCGTGAGAAAGGAGGATTGCTGTGAAACAAGATCAAGATTTACGCGCCATTATCGCCAGGCATGAAGCTGAGTTAACGGATATGGAACGCGACATTGCCCAATATTTTTTATCGTCAGAAGCACGACAGCACTCCCTGTCCTCTTCTCGTGTAACGGAGTTACTCCACGTCTCAAAGGCAGCTTTAACACGTTTCTCTCAAAAATGTGGCTTTTCCGGCTATCGGGAGTTTGTCTATCATTTTAATGAGGAAACAAAGAATCAAAAACAAGTGCAAGAACATGACGAACTCACTCTCAGCGTCTTGCAACGCTACCACCATATCAGCAACGTCACTGAAAGTCTGGTAAAAGATTCCCAATTGGATCGGGTAGCTGAACTGATCAATCAAGCGGACCGAGTCTATTTCTTCGGGATTGGTAGTTCCGGTTTAGTCGCTCGAGAAATGAAATTGCGCTTTATGCGACTAGGCGTTGTTTGTGAAGCCCTGACTGATCAAGACGGCTTTGCTTGGACGACCAGTATTCTCGATTCCTCTTGTTTAGTCATCGGCTTCTCATTGTCAGGAGGCACAAACTCCATTACAGACAGTCTTCTGAATGCGAAAGAAAAAGGGGCTAAAACGGTTCTTGTGACCGCTAACCCCGCTGCTATCCATCAAGGATTCACAGAAGTGTTACCAGCCGCACCCCTTCCTAGTAGTACCTATATCGATCGTATCTCTGCGATTTTACCACTCCTCATCGTGGTCGATTTAATCTATGCCCATTTCCTTAATAAAAGCCGAGAACAAAAGGAAATTGTCTTTAATAGCTACTGGGAAAACAAAAAGCTCTCTAGTCAACGTTCTCGAAAATCATAATATAGTCTCCCTATTTAAAAAGCATGAAAGATCAGGTTTTCTTCGTCTTTCATGCTTTTTGTGATGAAGCAAAAACAAGTCGTCAGTGCGACTTGTTTTATGTTTCATGTTTTTGTCTAAAGTGGTAGTAGGCCCCCAGCATACCCGCAGCATTTTGATGGTGAGCAAATTCTAAACGGATCTTATCTGCTAGGCTAGGAACCAGTTCCGCACACAGAGCTTGATAGATTTTAGGTTTCAGGATCGCTTCCTGAGCCATAATTCCCCCTCCAAGAACGATGACTTCCGGATTGACCACATAAACGATATTGGCCAGTCCTTTTCCAAGATAGGTCACCATCCGATCAATTCCAGCCATACAGATTTTATCTCCTTCAGTTGCCTGCTTGAAGATTCGGCGACCATTCCACTGTTCCACAGGATCACCATGATGTTCTGCCACATACTCGACTAAAGCCGTCGTTGAAGCCAGATCCTGAAAGGCACCGTCTGGCAAATGAAGATAGCCAACCTCACAGGCTGAATTGCTAAAGCCATGAAAAACCTGACCACCAAGCAAGAGACAACCACCGATCCCTGTTCCAATCGTCAAGCAAACAGCATTGTTCGAGCCTTTTGCATGACCTGTTGTGACTTCTGCAAGACCGGCACAGTTAACATCATTTTCAATCTCGCAAGGGATCTGAAAAGTCTCTTCGATTTCCTTTTTGAACTGAGTTCCAGCATAGTTGGGAATTTGTGGCCCAGCATAAAAGATTTCTCCCTTATCAGGATCCACCATCCCGGCCGAAGAAATCGCAACCCCTGCCAAGGCATGCTTCTTCAAATAACGGGCTACTATTTCCTTTGTTGTTTTAAGTATATGAGGTCCTCCTTTTTGGGCCTCCGTTGGCATTTCATGGGTCTCTAGGAGTTGCCCTTTTGCATCGGCTAGACCATACTTGATACTGGTCCCTCCGATATCAATTACAACATATGGATTCATCTAGACCTCCTTTGATCAAAGGAATCTGTCTTTTGTGTCCTGAATGAGTTGAGCAGCACGTTGAATCACTTCTTGATCCGCTTCTACTACTGGCGTCAAAGGGGAGCGAACAGATCCCAAGTCCAAACCTTCATTGATGCGCAAAACCGCTTTGATGACCGCATACATATTTCCATGAGCAGACGTCAAGACTCCGATAATGTCATTGATGGCAAACTGCAAGGCACGCGCAGTCTCTAAGTCTTTCTCAGCAATCAGCTGATTGAGCTTCAAGAAGAGCTCTGGCATCGCACCATAGGTGCCACCGATCCCAGCATGCGCTCCCATGAGACGGCCACCTAAGAATTGTTCATCCGGACCATTAAAGACGATGTGGTCGTCGCCTCCTAAAGAAGCAAAGGTTTGAATGTCCTGAACAGGCATCGAAGAATTCTTGACCCCAATCACCCGTGGGTTTTTCAACATTTCCTTGTAAAGGCTCGGTGTCAAAGCAACCCCAGCCAATTGCGGGATATTGTAGATGACAAAGTCTGTATTGGGTGCGGCTGCACTGATTTCATTCCAGTAGTGGGCCACACTGTATTCTGGTAAGCGGAAATAGATCGGCGGAATGGCCGCAATGGCATCCACTCCTAGTTCTTCTGCATGTCGTGCCAATTCCACGCTATCCTTGGTGTTGTTGCAGGCTACGTGAGCAATGATGGTCAATTTCCCTTTAGCTACCGCCATCACTTCTTCTAGAATCAGCTTGCGATCGGCCACGCTCTGGTAAATACATTCGCCAGAGGATCCGTTGACATACAAGCCCTGCACACCTTTCGCGATAAAATATTCTACCAGCGCACGTACCCGCTCCGGGCTAATTTCTCCTTGGTCATCATAGCAGGCGTAAAAAGCGGGGATGACTCCTTCATATTTTTTTAAATCTGACATTTTTTCTCCTTTTGTCACTAATAAATTCATTTTATTCTTGGTACTGGGCAAAAATCTTTTCCATTAATCCAACTTGTGCAAAAACCAAGCTTGAAAAGCCGAACAAGAAAAAGATCATGAGTCCCAATAGGAAAGCTAAAACCGAGCTTGCAAGAGCCATACATAGAAGTAAGAGAGCACTTCCCATGACGAAGAACCAAGGAAAATGTAAGCCTGTCACAATCATGGCTTTTTGCAAACACTCTTTCCAATCCAATTGGTAGCGGGCCGCAATAGGATAAGCAGCCAATAAGATCAACACAAGAAAGAGAAAGAGGCCTAAACAAATGGTTTTCAAAGCTTGGAAAGCTAGGGAAGTTTGCCCCCAAAATAAGAATAAATCAAAGAGACAAATACCTGCAACAATCAGTTCTAAACTTCCTAGTTGCAAGCCTATTTTCCAATTGTCCCGAAAAGCCTTCGCATAACTACGAATCACCGGAACACGACGCTGGTGCTTAATGGCAAATAAGGTCTGATACAAACTAATTTTCGCAATTCCAATCGTGAGAACTGGTAAACAACTTAGCACAAATAAAAGATTAACAGTTACCAAGTCGAGGATCTTCTCACTGATACGCATCACTACATTGTCCGTGTTAAAAACGGTTTTGATCAATCCTGCCCCCTTAGATGACATAGGCACTCCTTTCTAACGTGATCAATCGATCGCAATTTTAAATAGATATTTTTTCACGATATCTTCTTGCCCTGCATAGCCATTGGGTTGGTGAGGCTCCCCTGGAAAGAAAATCGCAAAATTATGATAGCCTAGATGAAGCGGATAAGACTCCTGGCAATGGACAAAACCGATGTCCGATACTTCATCAAATGCGATAGCCTCACCTGTCACACGAAATCCATAACTCGAAAACTCATGCCCTTCTACCAATAAATGCAAATCGGCATATCTTTTGTGGTGTTCAAAGCGATCATTTTCTGCTTTGTTGAGGGTATTTTCTTGAACGACGAGAAAGACCTTATCCCCATCAATATCGTATCTCCCCAATTCAAAAGAATCCTTCCGATGCTCATAGAGAAAGTCAATGGCCTGATCTAGATTGGGGTGGATTCCTTTGTAAAAGGTGATGTTTTTTAAATCATCAAATATCATATTCTCATCCTTTCGATACTTCTCAGCCTAGAAAACCGATCTGTACACAACTATCGTTTGTCCAAGCAGAGGACTTATCCTTTGACCGCTCCCATGGTAATCCCTTGTGTAAAGGATTTTTGGAACACGAGGAAGACCGTAACGATTGGCACTGCAGCTAGGGCTGCCCCAGCCATGATCAAGCCATAGTTGGTGGCCATTTCAGCCTGCATGGTTGCTACCCCTAGTGAAATAGTCAAGTTTTGACGAGAGGTCAGCATTACCAATTGCATAAAGTAGTCGTTCCAGGTGTTGATAAAGGTAAAGATGGCAAGGGCTGCAAATCCCGGCTTGACAATTGGGAAGGCAACGCTCCAGAAAGTCCGCAACTCTCCACAACCATCGATCTTAGCAGATTCTAAGAGTTCTGTTGGGATGTTTTCACTAAATTGCTTCATCAAGAAGACCCCGAATGGCCATCCAACCAATGGTAGAATAACCGCTGCAAGGGTATCATGAATCCCCATAAAGTTAATAATCCGTACCAATGGAACTAAGACAACTTGTTTTGGAAGGGCCATGGCTGCAATGAAGACGGCAAAGAGAATTCGTTGCCCATAGAAGCGTTTCTTAGCCAAGACATATCCTGCCAAGGAAGAGGTCATACACACCAAAAGCATGGTTGCAAGGGAGATGAAGACACTATTCCACAACCATTGTAGGGCTGGGTTTTGTACCATCAACTGTTGGAAGTTTTCCATGGTTGGTGTCTTTGGCCACCATTGAGGTGGGATCATAATGGTATCTGGCTGAGACTTAAAGGCCCCTGTCAAAATCCAATAAAATGGGAAAATGAACAAGACAGTCAAAAGGAGCAAAATGATCGTTGAAATCACTGTAAAGGCAGTGATGGGTTTCTTTTGTGTTGGTTTCATCTGAGGCTCCTTTCTTTAGTATTCTACGTCGTTTCCGAGGATCTTGAATTGCGCAAAACTGATAATGGCAATCATCACCGCAAGGAAGACACCCATGGTGTTGGCATAACCGTATTCAGAGAGTTTAAAGGCTTTTTCATAGAGGTAGTACATAAGGGTACTCGTTGAGTAGTTAGGACCACCGGATGTCAACAATTGGATCAAGGCGAAACATTGGAAAGAGTTAATGGTCGTAATGATGGCAATGTACAAAGTTGTTGGCAACAAGCTTGGCCATTTGATCTTCCAGAAAACTTGAAATTCTGTCGCACCATCCACACGCGCGGCTTCTACGAGGGAATTATCAATATTTCCCATAGCAGCGATGTAGAGGATGATTGGTTGACCAACAGAGGTGGTCAACAAGATGATAATGATGGCCATCAAAGCCCAGTGCTTGTCCCCCAACCAAGAAATGTTTTGGTTGATGACATGTCCAGATTTCAATACAAAGTTCAAAATCCCTGATAGCGGATCATAGATCCATTTCCATACAACCGTTACCGCTACACTCCCTGTAACAACTGGAAGGAAGAAGACGAAACGATAGAAGGAACGCGCAATCGCATTTTGATGGTAGGTCTGAGAAGCCACAAACAAGGAGAACAATACTACGATCGGAACGGATCCGATAACGATGATGACAGTATTGATCAAGGACTTCACAAAGACCTTATCCGCAAACATGCGGGAATAATTTTCTAAACCGACAAACTTAAAGGATGTCATAGAATAGTTGAAGAAACTTGTCACAAAGCCCATGATCATGGGGGCTAGGACAAAGACCGTAAAGAAGATTAAAATGGGTGCTAGGAATGCGTAGGAAACGAGCGTCTCCCTCATTCGGATTTTGTTTACCTTCACAGTAAGGCACCTCCTAGTGTTCTTTTTCTATTTTCTTTTCTAAACATATCTTCCGACTTAAGAAAAGAAGATCCAGAAAGAATGAAGACCCCTTCGTTCCATTCCAAATAGAGAGATACGGATTCGAAGGGGCCTGCATATTCTCATTTCTATGAAAGACTTAGATTTGCTTCATAGACTGATTATTTTTTCGTAATGGTTTCGTTTGCTTTTTCAGTAAAGGTCTTCAAAGCTGGTTCTGCTTTTTCATCCCCGTTTGAAACAGATTGCAACATTGGGAACCATAGGGTCCGCATTTCTGCAAAACCGTCGATTGTGTTGTAGTATGGTGAGTAGTATTTTGTCCAAGTGCTGATGGTTTCCATCCGTTTGTCATCGTACAACTTACCAAATGAACTACGAACTGGGAAAGCTCCTGTACGCACAACATCTTTTGGACCCCATTCTTTGTCGTCTGCGATGAACTGTACAAATTTCTTAGCAGCAGCAATTTTCTTTTCATCTTTATTATTGAAGACAGCAAATCCATTGACAAGGTATTCCAATTTTGGCTTGCCTGAGTCAGATGGGAATGGCACTTCTACTACTTCTACCTTACTTGCATCCAACAATTTAGCTTGGATACCGTTTTGTGAAGGCGCCCACAAGATGGTGTAAGAAGTTTGACCATTCGCAAAGTTTTGGATGTCTGCTCCACCATCGAATTGAGAACCATTCATCATCAAGCCGTCATCGATCCATTTAGAAGCTTTTTCCAAACCTTTGACAAATTTTGGATCATCTGTTGTATACTTGGTTACTTTTTCATCAGTAACAGAACCGCCATAAAGGTTAGCAATGAAGGCACGAGTTCCTTGGTCTCCACCTTGACCATTACTGAAGAGTGATCCTGGTGTATAACCTTTGTCTTTCAAAGCTTTCAATACTTTTTCAAAGTCGTCTGTTGTCCAGCCTTCTTTGACAAGATCCAAGACGCCTGCATCTTTGAGCATCTTCTTATTCATCGCCATGTAGAATGGTGCTGAACTAATTGGATACATGTAAGCTGTGTCGCCTGCCTTGCTGGCTTGAATGATATTTTCATTATTGACATCTTTGACAAAATCTTCGGTAAAGAGATCGTTCAAATCAGCCAATTTTCCATTTTTACCATACTGAATGATCCGTCCAGGTGCATCAAAGAGCACATCTGGAGCAGTTCCTGCTTCAATAGCCGTTGTGATCTTTTCAGGACCTGACTTGAAGTCAATGGTTTCCAAATTCACGTGGATATCTGGATTTGCTTTTTCAAAAGCTGCAATAATTGATTTTTCGTAGGTTCCGACACCATCTTCTGCTTTTTCTTGAGTAAAGACTGGGAAGGCCCACCAAGTGATTTCTGTTTTACCAGAATTTCCACCAGAAGATTCTGATTTTGATCCTCCGCCAGAGCCACAAGCTGCGAGTGCTAGAAGAGCTGCACCAGCTACCAACGAGCACAATACTTTTTTCATTTTCATGTGATTTCTCCTCACAATTTACGGTAAGATTACTCTTACAGGGGGTTATCCTCAATGAGGACGCCTATTCTTGTTCATGTTTCAGATTCGACTACTCTCTATTCGGTCTCCTCCTCCTTCAATCTACTGTTTTGTTTACTCATTTTAAGGCTGCGACGAAGCGCTCTGTAATCTCTTTTGGTCGGGTAATGGCACCACCTACAACGATGCCGCGAACCCCGAGATCATGGATTTTCTTGGCCTGATCCGGATAGTGGATCTTACCTTCTGCGATGACATCCACTCCTGCTTGGCAGAGGCGATGGATCAGTTCAAAATCTGGACCATCAACCTTTGGACTGTAGTCCGTATAGCCCGAAAGGGTCGTTCCGACAAAGTCCACTCCCGCTTCGACAGCTGTCAATCCTTCTTCCAGAGTAGAGATATCAGCCATCAAGAGTTGGTCTGGATATTTCTCTTTGACTTGATGGATAAAGTCACTAATCAAAAACCCATCATGACGCGGACGTTTAGTACAATCAAGCGCAATGACCGCGATATCCAAAGCTGCCAACTCATCGACTTCTTTCATAGTAGCCGTGATAAAGGGTTCTTCAGGTGGGTAATCGCGTTTAATAATCCCAATGATCGGCAACTTGGTCACTTCCTTGATTTCCTTGATATCCCGGACACTATTGGCTCGGATTCCGACAGCTCCACCCTGCTCAGCCGCTTTGACCAAGAGAGGAATGACTCCTCCTGCTTCTGTATAGAGCGGTTCATGAGGGAGGGCTTGACAAGAAACAATGATGCCATCTTTGATTTGTTCAATCAGTTCATCTTTTGTAATCTTTGACATAACTCCTTCTCCTTTGATAATAAGGCAACTCGAGTACTTGTAAAATGATTATAATCTATTTTTGAAGCGCTTACAATGTTAATCGTGCAATTGGATTATAGTTTCACATTTTAGGGCAAAACAAAAAGATCTCTGAAACTAGTTTCAGAGATCTAGGACATGATGATTCCCTAGGCCATCTTTTGAGTCGCTTTTTCCTTTACGACAAATACAAAACCGATAGAGCCGACGACGGCTCCAAGCAAGATCCAATAGACCATATCCGATGAAGCCATTGGGCCTGCCAAGAGACCTGCTAGTAAAAAGAGATTGATATACAGTCGGGTATCGCGATAGAAGGTCCAATTGAAATGGTAGCTACCTTCTGGGTACTGACGTGTCGATACAGGCGGTTGAAAGACCTGAAGAAGGATCAAAATCCCAACAAAAGCAAGATAAGCGAGGCTAACTACCGAAAGAGGATCCCGCATCGTCAAAGCTACAGCCGCTAAAAGCAAGACCAAGATCCAGAAATGAAAGTCCATCCAGAATTCACGATGATAACGAAGCCGTTTCATAAGATCACACCTTTCTCTTTATGTAATCGTTTTCTGTACTTCTATTATAAGACAACAAATTTATTTTGCAAGGAATCATTGGCTTTTTGGGGTTGAAAATAGGACCAGAATATCTCTGGTCCGTCTAAAAAAACTATGAACAAACATTAGTTGCCACTTCATTCACTGATATCATTTTCGATAATCACCTTGAGAGCATGGTTTTCACCCGCATGTTTAAAGACATCATAGGCTTTTTCAACTTCTGAGAGTTTGAAGTGGTGGGTGATGAGCTTGGTTGCATCGATCTTGCCTGATTTCAAGACATTGAGCAACATTTCAGTGGTATTGGCATTGACAAGACCGGTGTTAAGAGTAATGTTCTTGATCCACAAATCATCCAAATTGAAGCTAACCGGTTTTCCGTGGACACCGACATTGGCAATATGACCACCGACAGAGATGACGTTTTGGCAGACATCAAAAGTAGCAGGATAACCCACACATTCCATAGAGATATCGACCCCACGACCTTCGGTCACTTCATTGATAAAGGCCTTGATTTCAGCGATATCGCTGGAGCAGATGGTGTGAGTTGCCCCAAATTTCTTAGCTGCTTCAAGACGAGATTCAGACAAGTCCACCATGATAATCGTAGCTGGTGAGAAGAATTGAACGGTCAAAAGTGCTGCAAGACCAATCGGACCAGCTCCAACGATACAGACATTATCACCTGGTTTTACATGAGATGGAAGCACCCCAATTTCATAAGAGGTTGGGAGAATATCTGAGAGCATGACCAAGGCTTCGTCATCCACAGTTTCAGGCGCATGATAAAGACTTCCATCCGCATGTGGAATGTGGACATACTCTGCTTGGGTTCCGTTGATCAAGTGACCTAAAATCCAACCACCATCTTCACAGTGAGAAGGCAAACTACGTTTACAGTAGTAGCAGGTATTACAAGCTGTGACACAAGAGATGATGACCTTGTCGCCTACCTTGAAGTTATTCACTGCATCGCCGACTTCTTCGACGATCCCGATTCCTTCGTGGCCTAAAATCGTGCCTTCTTTACAAGCTGGCACATCTCCTCCTAGGATGTGAAGGTCTGTCCCACAGATGGTTGTCTTCAAGACACGCACAATGGCATCCGTTGGATTTTTGATCACTGGTTTTGGTTGATCCAGCAGTTGCAGATTGCCTGCAGATACATAGGTTGCAGCTTTCATAAGCGACTCCTTTTTTGTTGGTTTGATAAAACCATTTTATTTTCGTTTCTTTGTGAATATTATAACATACTAAGTAAGCGCTTGCAAGATTTTATAGGCACATTTTTAAAAGTTTTTTGAGCAAACAAAAACATTCCCCTTATCTATACCAGAGGAATGTTTCAATCACCTTGTTCTAATTGTTGACGCTGCTTGTAGTACTCTTGCTGCTCGCGCTCGCGTTCTTCTTCTAAACGCTCTTCATAGCGCTTGAGTTCTGCCTCAAACTCTTCTTGCAAGGCAAATAAACGCTCCAGGCCACTTTGAGCCTCCGCACTTGGCGCTTGAAAATGAAGGGCACTTAGCCAGTCCACTAAATTTTCTGTATGTTGGCGGACATCCATACGCATATCCGCATAATCCCACTCCAACTCACTAAGCTTTTGATTGAAGCGGTAATGTCGATCTTCTAGTTGTTCTAATTCACTATTTCCTGAATGGTACATCACATACCTCCTTTAATCGGACTCAATAAAATAGGCTTCTTCACTGCTTTCAGTGCTGTTTCTACCGCGTCCGCTGCTCCTCCTGTAAATCCATCTTTCAAATCACTAACGAGGGTCGTTGTAGCAAAAGAGCGCATCTTTTCGGATTGACCGCCCAAGGTTACCTGCAAACTCATCCCTTCCAACATCATCAAGGCTTTCTGCGTTGCAATCAAACTTCTGATCGCAATCCGCTCTTGCTCCTTTTTAATCTCTCGATGGAGCTCCTCAATTCGTTCTCTGTCCTCTCCCAGGATCTCTAACATCTTTTTCTCCTACTTATGAAAAATCAAAGGCCGTCGCTTGTCCCTTGTCCAAGTCCACCAATTGAGCTGATGCAGCCTCCAACTGACCTGCCAAATCTGACAAGCGAGTAGAGTAGGCCTTTGCTTGGGCAAGGTTTTCCGCCTCTACTGCTTGGTCCCAACAAGTATCCATGGAGAACTCTCCTAATAGTTGCTCCACTTCTGCATCTGTTAAAAATTGGGCCATGCTGTGGGCCATTTGAGACACCTCAGCGACCTTATGAGAAACCGTCTCCTTAGCCTCTTCCAGCTTATCCTTGACTTCTGCCTCAAAGACAGTTGCTTGCGCTGAAGCATTCTGCGCTACCGCCAGCACCAATTCCTCCCGCAATTGAATGGTCTGGGTTCCAGATGCGCCTGCCAGTTGCTGATGTAGGCTAGAAATGCTTGGATTTTCCTGCCCATACATGGAGACCACCGAAGCAGATGATGGCTGATTTTCTGAAGTGGAAGTTTCCCGATCTCGTTGGGGCATTTCAATAATTTTCTGTGCCTGATCTTGTCTTCCTTGCACGTCACCTTCTAACTCCATTTGAGATGGCCTCCTTTCTTGGATTTGTTTTTTCGTTTCCTATAACTGAAAAAGGATCATAACCCTTCAGCTACAGGCAGATTCACACACTATAGGGTAACATAAAATAGCTCGGAATGCTATAAAAATAACACAATTTCTGAAAAAAAGTCTAATTTTTTATGAAAAAACGAGTTTTGGACCCAAATAGCAAAAATCCCCCGCTCTTTCGAGTGGGGGTAGCTGATAAACATCAGTTGTTCCTTGGCGTCTTATTTACGACGTCCTGGACGTTCCTTGTAACCATAGTAAGCATCTTCGATGATTTCTTGCATATGGTCTACCATTGGAAGACGTGGGTTAGCTGGTGAACATTGATCTTCATAAGCAAGGAAGGCCAATTCACGAGAATGTTTCTTCCATTCTTTTTCATCGATGCCTTGTGCTTTGAAGTTCATTTCGATACCACAGCGTTCACCGAGTTCGTATACAGCTTTTGCGTAAGCTTCAACGGCTTCTTCTGGAGTAGAGCATGGAAGTCCTAGCATACGAGCGATATCTTGGTATTTTTCATCTGCACGGTAGTAGTTGTACTTAGGCCATGTAGCTGTCTTAGCTGGGCGTGTACCGTTGTAGCGGATAACGTATGGAAGCAAGATGGCATTGGTCCGTCCGTGGATGGTGTGGAATTGCGCACCGATCTTGTGGGCCATTGAGTGAGAAATACCGAGGAAGGCATTGGCGAAGGCCATACCTGCGATGGTTGACGCATTGTGCATCTTTTCGCGTGAATGGAAGTCCGCATTCTTGACTGAGCTTTCCAAGTTTTCAAAGACAAGTTTAATAGCTTGAAGAGCAAGACCATCTGTGAAGTCGCTAGCCATTTGTGATACGTAAGCTTCTGTCGCGTGCGTCAAGACGTCCATACCAGTGTCTGCTGCAACAGATCCTGGAACTGTCAATACCAAGGCAGGGTCTACGATGGCTACTGTTGGAGTCAATGAGTAGTCTGCGATTGGGTATTTACGGTTGTTTGCTTTATCAGAAATAACGGCAAATGGAGTTACTTCAGATCCTGTACCAGATGTTGTTGGGATGGCGATGAATTTAGTCTTCTTACCAAGCAATGGGAACTTGAAGGCACGTTTACGGATATCCATGAATTTTTGAACCAAGTCACGGAAGTCCACTTCTGGTTGTTCGTAGAAGAGCCACATAACTTTGGCCGCATCCATTGGTGACCCACCACCGAGAGCAATGATCGTATCTGGTTTGAAGGCACGCATGATCTCTGTACCACGTTCAACAGTTGTGATATCTGGATCTGGTTCTACGTCTGCAAAGATTTGGTAAACCACCTTGTTGCGACGAAGGTCAAGCTGTTCGATGATACGATCAAGGAAACCAAGCTCTACCATAGCGTGGTCTGTAACGATCATGACACGTTCAACGTCACGACATTTTTGTAAGTATTCAATTGAATCACGTTCAAAGTATGTTTTTGAAGGAAGTTTCATCCATTGCATGTTATTTCTCCGGCGTCCGACTTTTTTAATATTCAAGAGGTTGATGGCACTAACGTTGTCCCCAACAGAGTTGCGTCCGTAAGAACCACATCCAAGTGTTAATGATGGCAAGAAGGCATTGTATACATCCCCGATACCACCGAAAGTCGAAGGAGAGTTGCAGATAACACGAATGGCTTTAACTGCTTTACCAAATTCTTTGGTCAATTCTTCGTCAGCTGTATGGATGGCAGCTGAGTGACCAAGACCGTTGAATTCAACCATTTGGCGAGCTTTGTTAATTCCGTCTTCACGGCTTTCAGATTTCAAGACTGCAATGACTGGTGACAATTTTTCACGAGTCAAAGGCTCTTTTTCACCAACTTCTTTACATTCTGCCGCAAGGATATTGGTTCCTTCTGGAACTGAGAAGCCAGCTTGTTCTGCGATCCATGCTGCTGGTTTCCCAACGATGTCCGCATTCAATTTCGCACCCGCACAGTTTTTGCTGTTCGCTTTCACACCGAAGCAGAACTCTTCAAGAAGGGCTTTTTCTTTTTTGTTAACAAAGTAAGTGTGGTAAGATTTGAATTCTTCAACAAACTCATCGTAGATTTCTTTATCGATGATGACCGCTTGTTCAGACGCACAGACCATACCGTTGTCAAATGATTTAGACATGACGATATCGTGTGCTGCTTGGCGGATGTTGGCTGATTTTTCAACGTAAGCAGGCACGTTTCCGGCACCAACCCCAAGAGCTGGTTTTCCACAAGAATAAGCAGCTTTCACCATGGCGTTACCACCGGTCGCAAGGATCGTAGCAACTCCTTCATGGTTCATAAGGGCACTGGTTGCTTCCATAGAAGGTTGGGTAATCCATTGCACACAGTTCTCAGGTGCTCCAGCTGCAATTGCCGCATCGCGTACGATTTGTGCCGCATGAGCAGATGATTCTTGAGCAGATGGGTGGAAGGCAAAGACGATAGGGTTCCGTGTCTTCAAGGAAATCAATGCTTTAAAGATTGCTGTTGAAGTAGGGTTGGTTGTAGGAGTGATCCCGCAGACAACTCCGACTGGCTCTGCAATCAGCGTTAAACCAGTGACGTCATCTTCTGAAATGACACCAACTGTCTTGGTGTGACGCATGTTATTTACTACGTGTTCACAAGCGAACAAGTTCTTCGTCGCCTTATCTTCAAAGACCCCACGACCAGTTTCTTCATAAGCATGAAGAGCGAGCTCACCGTGTGCGTCAAGAGCAGCTACAGATGCTTTCGCTACAATGTAGTCCACTTGCTCCTGGTTCAATTTGCGCATTTCTTCAAGCGCCACCAGCGCTTTTTGCACCAACTCGTCTACGTGTTTTTCAGCAGCGAGTTTCTTTTCTTCAGGTGAGAGAGTTTTTTTATCAGCCATTTGATGCTTTCCTCCAATGTTTGAAACCCTTATCCTTTTCTAGAACTTTTTCATGTTTTCGGAAATTTTCAAGAATAGTGTAAGAAATTTCGATTTGTTAATTATTTCACAATATAATTGTACTCTATTTTGAGATTTTTGTAAACACTTCCAAGCAACTTTCACAAAGATTTTTTTGAAGTTTGTGAAAGTTTTATCAATCCTATTGCTGTGAAAGCAATTATCTAGCAAAATTGTGAAAAAATAATTAAAAAATTTTTTTCTTCACAAAGTGATATTTTCAATTGATTTTTGTAAGCGTTTTCTCAATCTTACTAAAAAAAGCAGCTTTTTACAAGTAAAAAGTTGCTTTTTGTTTTATTTTGTTAGGATTTGTTTTGTTTCAGTTTCAGAGAAGCATTGTTACTTCTTGACCGGACCCTTTTCGGCCTTATCAAGGGCTTCTTTGACGGTTTGAGCATAGAGTTCCCCACCATTGGTTTCCATATTGAAGTGAACAGAGTCTGTTCCCACCCAAATGTTTGGATTTTCAATTGCTACTTGGTACCAGTCCGCAATGGTGATAAAGTCGTATTTCTTAGCCAGTTCCAACTCATAAAGACGGGTTTGAACCGATTCACTGGACTGATCGTTGGCATAGCGACCATCATATGGTGTCACAAGGATCAAGCGACGGCCTTTTGGAAGTTTCTCAACATACTGATCCAGCAATTCTTTATAGTTGCTTACAGTATTGGTTCCTAGGGCAATGACCACATTTTTTAGGAGAACTTTATTGGAGATATCGGTCTCAAAGATCTTCATTCCATTTTCCAACTGACGGCTTACCACTGCATCGATCTGGATGCCCGGGATGGCTTTAGTCAGGTAGTCCTGTGCTCGCAAGTTAACCGAATCACCGATCATGGTCACACCATTTGAGACGTTATAGTCTGTTGCAGTCGCATTGTCCACCTGCGTCCGTGTGACCTGCATTTTGCTGTCTGCTTGATTGAGCCCACTCACTACCAAACTCTCATCAAAAGCTCCAACGGTAGGTGCAAAGGCGGAGATTCCAACCATCAAGAGAGCCAGAGGAATCATGAGGTAAAAGATCGGTTTGGTCAAAAAACTGAGATCCATCTTCATACCAAAGACACGAGGCTCTTTGCCTGCAATGGTTGGCTCCAAAATATAGAAAGACAGAGCCGTTAGAATCAAGGAAACGATCGTCGTCACAAGGGCTGCCATCATATTTCCCAAATGTTGAGAGAAGATGATAAAGAAAGGCCAGTGGAAAAGATAGACACCATAACTGGTATCTGCCAAGAAATTGAGGATGGCTGGTTCTTTTTTATCTGGCGTCTTCTCATGGAGAATGCGGGCCGACAGAATCATGGCACAAGCTGCGATTGTCGCTGCTAAAAAGCCAAACAGATAGGTCCACAAGCTATCAAATGGCAAGAAAAGACTGAGCACAAACAAGAAGGCAAAGCTTCCACCCAAGACCGATAAGGTCTTTTTCATGCTCCAAGACTGCACCAGCTTTGTAAAGTTCGGGCTGACATTGGCAATCCCTGTCACCGTTGCTAGGCATGATCCTGCAAAGAAGGGGAAGATGTGAGTGAAGCTAGAAAAATAGATGGTAGAGAAATTGGCTGTCAGAAAGGCACGGATGAACATGGACAAGAAGGTGAAGAGAAAGAGCCCGCTGGATGCCAGGAAGAGCATACCTCGGTATTTCCCAACAGTCTTAGCCCGCTTAGCCAAGAACCATGCCAAAAGTGCCCAGAGCACATAGTAATGCACTTCTAGGGCCAAACTCCAGGTATGAAGGAAGAGATGTGGAATGAAGTTACTTTCGTAACTACCACCCGTTGCCATCTCAAAGAAATTGGTCACAAAACCGAAGACCGCCGCAATCTGAGTCCCAATACCAGCCACGTAGTCCCGTTGGACCATAAAGGTAAAGGGCATCACGACCAAGACCATAAAGACAAGGGGTGGTACGATCCGGTAAAAGCGCCGTTTCAAGAATGCCAGGTAGTCGATTCCTTGCTTGCGCGCAAATTCATCGATCAAGAGCGCTGTAATCAAAAATCCTGAGAAGGTGAAGAAAATATCTACCCCAATGAAGCCTCCAGGAAAGGCTTTTTGGAAGAAATGGTAAAGCAATACCAATAAGAGTCCTGTAACACGGACTAGTGAAAACCATTTAATGCGCATTTTGATAAATCCCCTGCTTGAATGTTCCTTTGTATACGACGTTGGCTTCTGTGGTTAAGGTGCCTTTGCCCTCCGGCTGGCCGTTAACAAACTGCCCTTCATAGGTCCAACCATCCTTGGACTTAAACTTACCATAGCCGCTAAAAGAGCCGTTGACGAGGTTACCTGTATAGGTATCCCCATTTTTAAAGGTGACGGTTCCCTTGCCATTCATCTTGCCACGGACCAAACTTCCGTCGTAACGGATCGCCCCCTTATCCAAGGTCAAGACGCCCTGACCTGGAATGGCTGAAAGGAAAACCAGCAAAGCAGATAGAACAATCACGACTAATGCTGCTATTTCTAAATTTTTTCGCGTCAGATAGACCTTATAAGTCTCATAAAATTCTTTCATATTCATTCTCTCACATATCAAACTCTTAAGAAGTTGCTAGCTGATCTAACCAAGCCTTACAGCCACTCAGGACTCTGGAATAGGTCTCCTCAAAATCACCGGTATACCACGGATCTGGCACACTTTCAGAAGCAAAAAGATGAATCTTGTGTTCTGTTCCTGCAGGAGCCATTCGCTTCAGATCTGCTACATTGTTTTCGTCCATCCCTAGGATCAAATCAAAGTTGTAAAAATCCTCTTCCTTGATCTGTAAGGATGTCTTGGCTGGATCATACGGGACTTGGTGTTGTTGAAAGATTTTCTGGGTTCCCTGATGGATGGGATTGCCATGTTCCCAGCTCGAGGTGGCCCGACTTTCAATCTCATACTGATCCGTCAAGTCCTTCATGACAAACTCCGCCATGGGGCTCCGACAAATATTTCCTAAGCAGACAAAGACGATTTTTTTCATGATTCCACCTAACTCCTTGTTCGGACTGCCCAACCTAGCTGAGCTCTTGGCTTTCCACTATGGAAAACCAGCATACTATTACCATTATAACAAAAATGTGACAGAAAGATGACAAAGTGGCTCCATCATTTTAAAGAAAAATCAGATTCCTTTTTCAAATCTGATCTGTTTCTCTATTTTGGAAAACGAACCTCTAATGGAGGCCATTTACTCTGCCAATCCTTCTTTTTCATCCGCTCTGTATAAACCGCCAAACGCTCGGGACTGGCTAAAAAATGCGGAGTCGGCTGAACGATGAAGTCTTCGATATCCTTTGTCCCATAAGGGAGAAAGAGCTCTAGCTGACCATCTTTCCTTAAGCGAACTGCAAGTGCCGTACACTGCTCGGGGTATTTAGAAACCGCGTCACAAGTACTGCGATAAGGATCCGTCCCCGGACTATGCTGGTGCATGTAGACTTGATTCTTCACTTCCCAAGCGTACTGGGGATAGGTCTTCTTTAAGTCCTGCTCGATCTGCTGAGTCTCCTCATAGCTGATCGTAGGGTCATAAAAGACCAGATCCAGATCTGTCGTCGCATCAAACCCTGGTCTGCCAGAAAGCTGGTTCCAGACGAAATTGCGCACCGCGCCCGCCGCTAACCAGGCATCTGCCAAGTCTAGATCTCGAATAATAGCCAAGACAGTCATCATCTCCGGATCCGCTTGGATCTGTTCTACGATTGCTTCTTCCGTCAGCATCTTCTTCTAGTCTCCATTGTAGGGATAACCCAGATGTTCATAGGCCTTGCGGGTCGCCACACGCCCTGTCCGGGTCCGCATGATAAAGCCTTTTTGAATCAAGTAAGGCTCATACATATCTTCTACGGTCTCTCGCTCTTCGGCAATATTGACCGATAGAGTCCCAAGGCCGACCGGGCCACCGCCGTACATTTCAATCATGGTGCGCAAGATCTTTTGATCGACATAGTCTAGCCCTTCATGGTCCACATCTAGCATAGAGAGGGCCTTGTCGGTAATGGTATCGTCAATCAAGCCATCGCCCATAATCTGGGCAAAATCGCGCACCCGCTTCAGCAAACGGTTGGCAATCCGAGGAGTCCCCCGACTACGAAGAGAAAGCTCTTCGGCAGCTTCGTGGGTAATTTCCATCTCAAAGATCTCGGCGGTCCGCTCGACAATCTCTGTCAAATCATCTTGCTCATAGTATTCCATGTGCCCCGTAATCCCAAAGCGAGCGCGCAAGGGATTGGACAGCATACCAGCTCGCGTCGTTGCCCCAATCAAAGTGAAAGGAGGAAGGTCCAGATGGACACTCCGGCTGCTCTCCCCAGCGCCAATCATGATATCGATGTAAAAATCTTCCATGGCGCTGTATAGCACTTCTTCGACTGACATAGGCAGCCGGTGGATCTCATCGATAAAGAGGACATCCCCCGGCTCTAAGTCATTAAGGATAGCTACCAAGTCACCGGCCTTTTCAATGACAGGACCGGAAGTCTGCTTGAGATTGACACCCAGTTCATTGGCAATGACAAAGGCCATGGTGGTTTTCCCAAGCCCCGGAGGGCCAAAAAGAAGGACATGATCCAGCGCTTCATCCCGAAGCTTAGCCGCCTCAATAAAAATTTTCAGCTGGTCCTTGACCTTATCTTGACCAATATATTCATGTAAATATTGCGGGCGCAGCGTCCGTTCAACGGCCTCTTCATCGCCCATGATTTCATTGTCTAAAATTCTACTCATACAGTCTATTATAGCAAAAAAATGATACCTTCGGTACCATAAATAGAATGTGTTTTTTAAAGATCCTAGTTCACACCGTCGTTCGTTAGAAAAAATTGAACAGTTGCCCTCATCGCCAACCTTTCTTTTTATTATACAGTCCCTTCTTCTTCATCTATCGCTCACCATTTCACTTTATAATTATTTTCTTTAATGATAAAATTAAAGCAACAACGTTTAGGAGGTAAATTTATGTTTACTAAAACAAAGAAGATCCTTTTCGGTTTCTTGGCATTCTTTGCAGTGCTCCTTATTGCGGGATGTCAGTCTTCTCCATCGCAGTCTTCTAAAACAACTAAGTCTTCTCAAACAGATAAATCTCCTCAAACAATAAAAGCACCACAAGATCTTACAAAGGATCAACAAGGAACTTGGAAATGGACTGACCAACAAATGACCATTCAAAAAGTATTCCTAGCTTCTAATATCAAAAAACTTGCCGCTGTTCTAATGCTTGATGACTTCGATAAGGTTAAGATGACGATGACTATTAAAGATAAAACCGTTGAATTGAAGTACCATTTTGATTACAGAGAATTGTATGAGGATCAAGCATTTGCAACAGGAGAGAACAAAGCGAATTATGAATCGTATTTAAAAAATAAAACTGCTGAATTTAAGAATTATATTCCAAATTTGAAACATACAAAGATTACTCTTGACGAACCTAATTATGCCTATGATTACTCTCTAACTGGAGAAATCGATACGCAGAAACATACTATTACGTTCCCTGAAACACCTACATTTTTAAGTAGAATTGTTATGGGAACCACGTATAACTCACTTGTACCAATTACTTATACTTACACCGTTGAAGGTAACCAACTAACACTTTATGCTGAAGGTAAGGATGAACAAAGTCATTTTAGAGTAATACGTCTTCGTTTCAATTACGTAGGAGACAATCATTAGAAGGAGTGATCAATCATGAACAATATGAAAAAAAGTTCCCTATGGATGTTTTCCCTTCTTGCTCTTCTATTTGTATCAGGATGTGGGCAACAACAACAGAAACAACAGCAGCAGAAACAACAAACAACCGCTGAGACTACAACAGTTGCAGAAACTACCACAGTAGCACCGGCCCCAGTCTCACTCGAAGGAGACTGGAAAGCTGTAGATTTTAGAGATACAGTGGAACGTACTTTCTTAATTTATTATGGTGATGCTAATAGTCGATTAAAGGTTACTGAAGCCTTCCAAGATATCGTTCCGACTCTAAAAATTACAGGAACAGATGTAACTTATTCTTATAGTGCCGATATGAATAAGTATATTGATTTTTATGCTGAACAGAATAAAGATAAATACCCTACAAAAGAAGAAGCTACTGCCATTCTTCTAGGCGTAAGAGAAAAGAAATTTGGAACTTTTAAACATCAAACTGGAACGTTTGATAACAATACAAAAGTGTTAACTGCAACATTAAATGATGGGGTTTTAAACGAGAATGCAAAAACGATCGTATTCCCTGAAGTCCCAAACATCTTTGGAGTTCTACCTCTTTATATTAATTCTACAGACGTACCAATTACTTATCACTACGAATTGAATGGTGACATCCTTACAATTTACGCTGAAAAAACAATCGAAGAAACAGGAGCACATCTCGTTTATCCAATGAAATTCAAGAAAGTTTCAGATCCTAAAACTAATTAAATAACTCACTGAGAGTGGGACAGAAATCGGTAATTCGTTAGAATTCGATTTCGTCGTCCCACCTCCGCACAGTTGAGTAGGGCTGTAAAAGCTGATGAAATCAGCGTAGTAGAGCCCACTCAACCACTGCGTCTTGCTCGACAATCCAAAATAATTGAGAGGCTAGGACTTTTGTCCCAGCCTCTTTTGTGTGCAAAAAAATAATTTAGGAAACCTTGAGAATCTCATCTATTGGGTACTCTGCTACATACAATTTTCCCGTTTCTTATGTTGAATAATCGGTCAAGTTACAAAACAAAATTGTGATTCGTTTGAAAGCCCTTGCAAAACAATTATGTTGCACGTATAATATAAGCGTAATACAATTATCTATTTTAAGGAGGTCTAGCGATGATTAGACGTTATAAAAAATTATTTTTAGCATTCGTTGCTCTGCTCTCAGTCTTCCTACTAGCTTCTTGTTCTCAAAAACAAAGTGGCTCTAAAAATGCCGCTAAAACAGAAACAGCAAAAGTCGAAACGATTGATGGCGAATGGGAATTAGTCGATACTCTCGATGCTTTAACGGAATCCATCGGAGCCTATACCCTCCATGGAATCCACTTTGCACACTTGCTTGAATCTATTAAAGACTTCAAAATGGACATGAAGATTGAAAACAATACGGCAACGATTAAATACGACTATAACATTGATAACTTTATTAAAGCTTTCTCCACTGTCACAACAGACGCTAGAGGCAAGACTGAAGAAGAATTCAAAAAAATCATGTATGACTCTCATGAAGGATTTGCAGGCGACTTTAAGAAATACAAAGTCAGCATGAATAAAGATACTGGCGTGTTTAGCTACGAAGCAACGGGTTCTATTGATCAAGGTGCCAAAACAATGACCTTTGATGAAGGACTTTCAGTAGCAAACTCATTCTTCTTCTCATTCGGTGAAAATCGCGTTTCGCCAAACACATATCACTACAAATTAAAAGACGACATGCTTTATGTCACGATTGACGGAAAAGCGAAGAAAGATAATCTTCCAGTTCACTATGAACTACACTTCAAACGTAAAGGAAGCACTACTCAAAAAGACCCCGTTCCAATTGAAGGAAAATGGCAAGCCATCGACTTCCGACCAGCTCTTGAACGTAGCTTAGCCTTTAAAGATTTTGACAATGATGATTCGGCTATCAAGCTTATCTATCCTGAGGCATGGAAAGATTTAAAACCAACGTTGAACATTACAGATACATCTGTTGAATTCGACTATACTGTATCTCTAGCAGATGGTTTTGGAAGGTTCTACGATTACTTAAAACAAAAAGATGCGTCTAAAGTGACTCAAACGAAAGACGAATATATTAAAAATCAATTTACCAAATTATCAGTCAATCTACAGGATGGCGCTAAAGACTTGCCCAATACAACTTATGAATTTGATAGAGGTAATGCTAAAATTCATTCTGTATTGAAGAACGGTAAATTAGATACAGCAAACCAAACGATTATCTTCCCAGAAGCTATCAATATTGTGCAACTTGCAACCATGTCCATTGGACCTGTCGCTAAAGAAACTACGTATAAATACTCTATTGATGGAGATATTTTAACGTTGACGATTGAGCAACGCGATGGACGGAATAATCTAAATACGATTATTTCAGCAAAATTCAAAAAAGTGTCTGATGCAACGAGCAAGTAGTCATTCCACTACCCCTTGAGAATTTCTCAAGGGGGCTTTTTTGTGTGCAAAAAAATAAAGAGCTTACGCTCTATTAAAATACTTCGGTACCTTTGGTTCGGTTGAACTCTCTGAGTTCACCTCATTAAATTTTTAAAGATCGTAGTTCTCACTAGCGTTCGAACTGCGTCAATGTACCTAAACTCGCTAATGCTCGTAAAGAATATGGAACGTAGTTTTCGCTCCGCTCAAACTGCATCAATGTACCTAAGCTCACTAACGTTCGCTAAGGTACATAGAAAAAGCCACCGGCTTTGGTGGCTCTTATAGGGAGATTATTATGAAAAAGTTTTAGGAGTTTTATCATTCAAAGTTAGGAGGTCTTTGATGATGGTATTAGTATACGATAGGAAGCTTAAACTTTTCTTATAGTTTTTCTAAAAAATTTTTTTCGAGAAAAAGAGGAGGTCCCAAGCAAGGATTTCACATCCTTGTTTGGGTCACCCCTTTCCTCCTTATTTCTTAGCGATGGCATGGTAGCTAGTCTTGCTGGTAAAGACTTGACCTGCTCTCAAGATGACCTTTTCAGCCTGGTCACTGTGAATGGCATCTGGCACTGTTTGGAATTCTAGAGCCAAGCCATTGTGCTGAACCATTGGTTGGCCTTGCAGATGAACCGTTTCGTCTACGAAATTGGCTGAATACACCACCAAGGCTGGGGCTTCTGACTTGAAGGTCAAGAAACGTCCAGATGGCTGATGGTAAAGGAAGCCAGCATTTTCATGCCCTTCTGGAAGAGCGAATGGATGATCTAATCCTTCTACCAGGCGGATTTGCGGATCAGAGTCCTTAAAAAGATCCTCCAAGAGCATAGCTTGGTAGAGATGCTGAACAACCGGACTTTCTCTATCCACGGTCTGAAGAGGAACACCGTCTGGATGGATAGGGTAAAGCCCTTGATGGTTGATCTGAAAGACATGGTCATTGATCGGTTGGGTGAAGTCCCCAGATAGGTTGAAATAGCTGTGGTTGGTCGGGTTGACCAAGGTATCTTGATCCGTTTCTACCCGATAAGCAATCTCGAGTTCACCATCTTCCATCAAACCATAGGTTACCCAGATCTTGAGATTTCCAGGGAAACCACCGGTTCCATCCGCCCGTTCTGTATAGAGAGTGATTTCCTGATCCGTTACCGACTCCACGCTAAACAAGGCACTGTCCCAACCCGTTGGTCCACTGTGGTTGCAGTTGGCACCGTTATTAGCTTCCAAGTGATAGGTTTGACCATTGAGTTCAAAACTGGCCCCTGCAATCCGACCTGCTACTGGACCAATACTAGCCCCATATTTAGGGCTATTGCCTACATAGTCCTCAAAGCGATCAAAGCCTAGAATAATATTCGTAAACTGGTCTTCTTTATCAGGCGTCACGTATTCTAAGATCGTCGCCCCATAGGTCATGACAGATAATTGGTAACCCTTGTCATTTTCGAGGCAATAAGCCCGAACCTCTTGATTCTGCCATTCCCCAAACACGCTTTCTTGATACTGTTTCACAAACCTTCTCCTCTCACTGTTTTTCTCCATTGTATCAGTTTCACAAGAAGAAACACTCCACTTTTTATAGAAAATTAGTGGCTATTCTTTATGAAATGGATGAATGATCACCCCTTGCACAACCCGATTGACGGTACCAGTCGGTGAAGGCGTATCTGGGCGATTTTGCACCTTGAGTGAGGTCAAGAGAGAAATCAATTGACCATAGATAATGTATGGGAAGGCACGGTAGATATCTAGTGAGTCTGCAGAAGATTCCACTAACACTTCCCGTACATGCTCGATCCCTGTAGCTTGATCGGTCAAGAGGACAACTTGACGGGCAATCCGATCCCCTGCAACTTCTCGAACCAAGTCCAGATCATACTGACGGGTATAAGGATCAATGGATCCAAAGACCAAGACGAGGGTCTTATCATTGATGAGGGATTTTGGACCATGACGGAAACCGACAGGACTCTCATACATAGTTGCGATTTTGCCTGCTGTTAATTCCAAAATCTTGAGCTGGGCTTCATGAGCTAGACCAAAGAAAGGTCCTGCCCCCAGATAGATCACGCGCTCAAAGTCTAGATCGACCACTTCCTTGACCGCACGGTCCTTCTCCAAGATTTGCTCTGACAGATGAATCAGTTCTTCTACTCGTTTTTCTTTCATCTCTTCCTCGCTTGGATCAAAGACCAAGAGAGCTGTCAAGAGCATGGAGGTAAAGCTAGAGGTCATGGCAAAACCAGCATCGTTGGTTTCTTTCGGCTGTAAGAGCAAGAGATTGCGCTCATCTCCGTGGGCTTGCTGGGCCAGTTTTCCTTCTTCGGCACAGGTAATGGTGATCTGATAAAGTTCATCGACCAAGCCTTGGGCCAACTGCACGGTTGCGACACTTTCTGGCGAATTGCCACTCCGGGCAAAAGATACTAAAACCGTCGGAACCTCTTTTTTCAAATAGGTTTGAGGATGAGCTACGATATCCGTCGTCGCAATGGATTGAAAATTCCAGTGGCGTTCATCGTGCACTTCCTGCAAGTAAGGAACCAAGGTATCCCCCACATATGCTGAGGTTCCTGCCCCTGTCAAGATGACCTTGATATAGTCATGCTCTTGCCCAATCTTTTCTAAGAAAGCTTTGATTTCCGCTTTTCTTTCTTGGTACAAGCGAGCCGTTTTTTTCCAAACACTTGGTTGTTGGTAAATCTCACGTGTTGTGATCTCTGCTCCTAGCTCCTGCAAGTCTTCTTTTGTATAGTCTAACATAGAAACTGTTGTTCCTTTCTACAATCTAACGTTGATAAATGGGAAAGGAGCCTGAGATGATGCTCCCAGACTCCCATACCAACCTACTCATCTTCATCATCATCAAGGTTTGACAAGAGGTCATTGACCTTGACAATACTTTCTTTTGCACGTTCAGGGTAGTCCCCTTCATTACCAGTCAGGCTACTATTGATGAATTCGATAACCATCGGAAGATTCATCCCTGCGTATAAGTCAATCGCACGTCCTTCAAGGATCAAGCGGCTCACGGTGTTGCAAGGAGTTCCTCCCAAGAGATCGGCAAATACAATATAGTCTTCTAGACCTTGGACTGTTGCTTCTAATTTAGCAGTAAAGTCTTCTGGTCCTTCTTCTGGTAAGAGTGCAACCGTATGGATGGATTCTTGTGGTCCCATAATCATCTCTGTGCTCGCTTTGAGCTCTTCACAAAAGCGACCATGGCTGACCAATACTAACTCTTTTGCCATACCTTACTCCATTATGCCATTCCAAAGAAGAAGTGGCCAAATGCTGAGAATGCGATTGCTGCAAGGATGATGAGCAAGATAGCTTTTGTAGAGTTCATACCCTTACGTCCAAGCAACCAGTAGATTACACCTGTGATGATAGCTGGTACCAAACGTGGGAAGATAAGGTTGAGCATATCTTGAATTTCAATCGCTTTGTCCCCAATGTGTGGAGTCCAAGAAACTTCAACACCAATCATGCTGGCAATCAAGGCACCAACCATGAAGATACCCAGAACGGCAGCTGCGTCGATCAAAGCTGTCAAGGTACTTTGCATATTGTTGATGAGGTTAACCCCTTCTTTATAGGCAAATTCCAACTGTTTCCAACGGAAAATGTCATAAGCAACTGCCACAGCGATCCACAAGAAGATACCGGCTGGGTTTCCTGCAATAGCCAAAGTTGCTGCGATTGAACCCATAATAGCTGGTACCAATGATCCAAAGATTGAGTCCCCAAGAGGAGCGAATGGTCCCATGAGACCTGTCTTGATCCCGTTCACCGCATCTTTTGATTTGACACCATCTTTTTCTTCCAGAGCAAGGTCAAAACCAGTGATAATGGTGTGGAAGAATGGTGAAGTATTGAAGAATTGCGTATGCAATTTCATCATTTCTTTCAATTCTGGAGTGCCATCACCATACATTTTACGCAACTGAGGTAAAAGCATATAAAGGTAACCAGAAGCCTGCATCCGTTCGTAGTTCCAACCCAATTGGAAGGTGAAGAGGCTACGTTTGTTGATTTGTTTAAAATCTTCTTTTGTTAGTTTGTAATTAGAATTCGTCATCTTCAATTTCCCCGCTTTCTACATTGCTTGCTGGAGCAGCTACGACTGTACGTTGACTGTTTTTGAAGTGTTGTACTGCAAGGAAGATACCGATAATGGCAATACCAATCATAGATACACTCTTGAAGTTGTTAACAAAAGTAATAGCTTGTTCTTTTGGAAGTTTAGCGAACACATCAGAACCAACAATGCTAGACACTGCAGCACCAAGGCTTTGAACATTGCTATAAAGCACTGTCAACATTGCTGTTAAGCCAAAGCCAAGTGCTAAGTAGTGAAGGTTACGACGAACAGGAAGGTAACGAAGCAAGATCGCAAATCCAAGACCTGGAAGCATTTGACCTGCAAGTTTCAGACCGTTTGCCAACCATTGTACATTAGCAAGACCTGTAACAACAGTTTCTACGAAAGAACCACCAAAGGCAAGCGCGAAGAAGACTGGAAGGGCACGAGAAAGAGCCCAAGGAACAGCACCAAGAAGGTAGTTGCGTTCAATTCCTTTATAGTCGTAACGTTCGATCGCAGCATCTACACGGTGAGCGAAGTAAGTTGTAGTCATACGACCAAGAATATCAAAGTAGGTCAACAAAGTTGCTACCGGCACAGCGATTGTAGCAATAGCAATCTCTGGATCAATCCCTTTTGCTACTGAGAAGGCAGTCGCAAGAACGGCACCAGATGTTGCGTCAATACGAGAAGCTCCACCGAAAGTACCTACACCGAGCACTGTCAATTGAAGAGAAGCTCCGATAAATAGACCTGTCTTTAAATCCCCCATGACAAGTCCTGTAATGAAACCAGCAAAGACTGGTGATCCTGCTGATGAAACAATCGTCAACTCATCACAGATTTGATAAGCTGAGTACAAAGTAAGTAGTAAAATTTGCCACCATTGTATCATGACAATTTCCTCCTAAAAATTTTCTTTTACTTTAATAACTTCATAAAGTCTTCTGCAGTGTCGTTTGGCACCATCTGAGACGTAATCTTTACACCTTTTTCGTGGATCTTGTTGAAGTCTTCCACGTCCGCGTCCACCACATTGATCGAGCGGGTAATCGCACGTGTCTCATCAGATTGAGACATATTGCCGACATTCAGCGTTTCAAGCTGAACGCCTGCTTCGATCAAACGAAGGAAACGATCAGGTTTGCGAGCTACGATAAAGAGTCGTTGGCTATCATATTTTCCAGCCAAGATATTTTCCGCAGCCTTTGCGACTGGCAAGATACTGAGCTTAACACCAGGTGGTGTCGCTAGTTTCAAGCCACTTTTTTCAATATCATTTTGAGCGACTTCATCATCGATCACCATGATACGTGAAACATTTAGTTTGGTAGTCCAAAGATTGGCTACCTGCCCGTGGATCAAACGTCCATCGATACGGCATCCTACAATAGTCATAAGTTTTCCCCCTTTACTTCTTTGAATGTAGGTTGTTGAACAAGTTGAAGTGTCTCTTGGTAACGCCCTTCTGTCTCAAAGACGATCAGGCTATTGGCTCCTTCTTTGAGGAAACCATGAGGCACATAAAGTGAAGTGGTCGGTCCGACCTCCCAGAAGCGGCCAAGGTTATGGCCATTGACAAAGACGACCCCTTTCCCAAATCCTGTCATATCCAGATAAGTGTCAAGGGTGTGGTCCAGCTGAAAATCATATCGGTAAAATGCTGGAGCACCTGCCTGCCATTCCTTTGAAAAATCGAGCTGACTGAGATCTTGTAAATCCAGTGGGTACTGCTTCCAATGAAGGTGGAAATGCAAATCCACACAGACACCTGTGCGAATGCCCTTGTGCTGGCTATCAGCCAAGAGCTTGTGCCCATAGTTGACACGGCCCATATTCTCAAGCAAGATTTTTAAATTCGTAACCGCTTTCTTTTTTCCTTTGATAAAAAGATCTTCACCGATCTCTGTTTGGTATTGCGTTGCTACATGTTGATCATCTAGGTAAATCTGTACCCGATCCCGGCCATCAATGATGCGCAGTTTTTCTTCTTCCGCATCCAACTCAAGGTCTGTCTCATATAGGAGATAACCTGTGGTTTGCCCCAACTCTTCCATCTTTTCAGGATAAAGGCTGGTCTCAACCTGAGCCAGATTGTCCAGATTCCCAAAAAGACTAGTCTTGGCTGCCAATTGCAAGGTTTGTTCTGGCAAACACTCTTTGATGAGTGGTTCTTGCTGTGGGTATTCCGGATAATAGGTCGCCATCATTTTTTGAATGACATAATACTTCTCCGTCGGATTGCCCTGTTCATTGAGCAAAGCCCCATAGTCATAGGAAGTTACCTGTGGCAAGTCTAGCGTTCCCCGAGCTGAGCAACCATTCATGAAGCCAAAATTGGTTCCGCCATGAAACATATAGAGGTTGATGGAACCAAGCTCCAAGACCTCATGGACAGCTTCTGCCAACTCCTCTGGGTCCCTTTGAATCACGGGTTCCTTCCAGCGGGTAAACCAGCCATCCCAGAATTCCATACACATCAAGGGCCATTTCTTGCCGTATTCGTCAAAGAATTCTTTCATCTGACCGAAGTTATAGGCTGCTTTGGAACCGAAGTTTCCCGTCACAAAGAGGTCTTCTTCGATCAAGGTTCCTGTTCTTAGCGTTGCTCGCCATGGTCCATCTGATGTAAAGAGAGGACAGGTCACGCCTTTTTCCTTCATCAAATCCCGAATGGCACGAAGATAATCCTTATCCTCTCCATAAGAGCCGTACTCATTTTCCACCTGCATCATGAGGATTGGACCACCCTGATCCACTTGGTAGGGTGTCAACAAGCCAAGCAAGCGATCATAATAACGATCCACTGCTTCGATAAAGGCTGGGTCTGATGAGCGGATTCGCAGGTCTTCTTCTAAGAGCCAGGCTGGTAATCCACCAAATTCCCACTCTGCACAGATAAAGGGCGACGGCCTTACAATCATGTAAAGTCCAAGGGATTGGGCGGTTTGAATGAAACGCTCTAGATCCAATCGACCACTAAAGTCAAACTGCCCTTTGCGGGGTTCATGCGCATTCCAAGGGACATAGGTCTCAACCGTGTTAAACCCCAAAGCCTTTAGATTATACAAGGAATGATACCAGTCTGCTGGGTCAATTCGGAAATAATGGATCGCTCCGGACAAAATCTTGAAGGGTTGACCTTTTAAATAGAAAGCATCGCGAATCTCAAAAACTCCCATAAACGCCCCCCTTTCTTATATGTAACCCTTTTCATTTATTAATATAATAAATTATTTAAAAAATGTCAACACTTTTATAAAAAATATGTTAAAATAGGGTTAAATAAGAGAAATCTAAAGAGAGGTAGCACTATGGCAATTCCAAAGTACCAACACATCAAAGATGAATTGAAGCAGCAAATTATCTCCGGAAAATTTGAAAATGGAGATAAATTTTATACGGAAGCTGAACTCATCAAAATTTATGATGTCAGCTCTATCACCGTTGTCCGTGCTTTGAACGACCTCGCCGCCGATGGCTACATTGTCCGTCAGCAAGGAAAGGGAACCTTTGTTTCTCGTGCTCGAAAACACAAACTGGTAGAATTTTCAGATGTTGAAACCTTCCCAATCCAAAAGGCCAAAGTCAAAGTTCTCTCTATTAAACGTGGAAATACCTTGAGCATCCTAGACAAACTAGGCCTCAACCCAACGCAGTTCTACTATAAGATCGAACGGACTCGCCAGACAGGGGATGATACCTATATCTTCCACCAAACCTATATTCCTGAACAATACATCAATCCAAACTATCCAAATTTGGAATACTACAGCTCTATCTATGATCGCTTCAAAGAAGACTATCACATTCATATGAATGATGAGCACTTCGAAGAAGTCAACGAAATCGTCTTTCCTACACCAAGCAAGGTTGCTAAAGTATTGAAGATCGACGAAAATTTCCCAACGGTCAAACAAGTGAAGACGACCAAGCTAGAAGCGACTGGCCAAATCCTTGAATACACGGAAACCTATAAACGCGGTGACTACTACAAGATCAAGTTCATCTCCTGTGACCGCGATCACTAAGAACCAAAAAGACTGAGACATCTCGGTCTTTTTTATAGCTCCAGTATAGCATGTTGAAAACGATTTCTAAAGACCTCTTTAAAAATATATATAATTAGTGATAGTTTAGCTATAAAAAGTTTAAAAAGGGAGTGGGAAAGAACTCCGACTAGTTAAAAAGAGTTCGTCTTCCCCACCCCCGCACAGTTGATTAGGTCATCTTTGGAGCTTCATAAGCGAACAAAGATACCAATCAACCACTGCGTCTTGCAGTTAGTCTTATCAAACATCAAAGGCTGGACAGTTTTTGCCCAGCCTCTTTCGTCTATTTTTCAAATTCCCTTTTTCGTTGCGATTAGTCACCCAAACCGATGCGTTCGAAGATTTCATCCACCCGTTTGGTGTAGTAAGTTGGGTTGAAGATTTCGTCGATTTCTTCTTGAGTGAGACGAGAAGTCACTTCTGGATCTGCTTCAAGAAGTGGTTTGAAGTCTACTTGGTTATCCCATGATTGAGCAGTCTTCGGTTGAACAAGGTCGTAAGCTTGCTCACGTGTCATGCCTTTTTCAATCAAAGTCAACATCGCACGTTGGCTGAAGATCAAACCAAATGTAGAGTTCATGTTGCGGATCATGTTTTCTGGGAAGACCGTCAAGTTCTTAACGATATTTCCGAAACGGTTGAGCATGTAGTCAATCAAGATGGTTGTGTCTGGTGCAATGATACGCTCAGCTGATGAGTGAGAGATATCACGTTCATGCCAAAGGGCTACGTTTTCATAAGCTGTGACCATGTGACCACGGATCACACGCGCAAGACCGGTCATGTTTTCAGAACCGATAGGATTCCGTTTGTGAGGCATTGCTGAAGATCCTTTTTGACCTTTGGCAAAGAATTCTTCCACTTCACGTTGTTCAGATTTTTGAAGACCACGGATTTCAGTTGCCATCCGCTCGATAGAAGTTGCGATGCTCGCAAGAACTGCAAAGTACTCAGCATGAAGGTCACGAGGAAGGACCTGTGTAGAGATTTCTTGAGCACGGATACCCAATTTATCGCAGACGTATTTTTCAACGAATGGTGGGATGTTGGCAAAGTTCCCAACCGCACCAGAAATCTTACCAGCTTCCACGCCAGCAGCCGCATGCTCGAAACGCTCGATGTTGCGCTTCATTTCGCTGTACCAAGTCGCCAATTTCAAACCAAATGTTGTCGGCTCAGCGTGCACACCGTGGGTACGACCCATCATGATAGTGAACTTGTGTTCTTTGGCTTTGTCAGCGATGATGTTGAGGAAGTTTTCAAGGTCCTTGCGGATGATGTCGTTGGCTTGTTTGTATAGGTAACCATAGGCCGTGTCTACCACGTCAGTAGAAGTCAAACCATAATGAACCCACTTGCGCTCTTCACCAAGCGTTTCAGAAACCGCACGTGTGAAGGCCACCACATCGTGACGAGTTTGCTGCTCGATTTCCAAAATACGGTCGATGTCAAAGTCCGCTTTTTCGCGAATCAAAGCCACATCTTCCTTAGGGATTTCTCCCAATTCAGCCCATGCTTCATCAGCCAAGATTTCCACCTCAAGCCAAGCACGGTATTTATTTTCTTCAGTCCAAATGTTCGCCATTTCTGGGCGAGAGTAACGTTCGATCATTTTGTTTCTCCTTATAAACGAATCATCTAATATCACTAACTAAATTAAAAACTATTCCAAGTTCTCCATACTTAGGATTACACCTTGTCCCAATGTAGTCTGTGATATCATTTCTATAATTTAAAAATTCTTGTCTTCGATTTGGATCATTCATAAATTTTTGATATATGGATGGATTCCTAAAATATTTAATTAATTCTATAAAAAGTATCCACCATCGAGAGCACCCTATTCCTGTCATACAAAATCTACGACTAAAGTCTGTACCATTTTCTTCTGAATATATTTTTTTCATCAAATCATACACTTTTTTATTTTCTGAAAAATTATTTTTTATAAAGAATGATAGTACTAAAGAATCAATGGTGGAAGTTTGTCGCTCAACATTAGCTATAACCCTTCTTAAAACGCAACTCCTGATTGAGCTTTTTGCATATTTAGAAATTATATAATAATGCCATATTTGCAAATCTGTTTCCGAAAAATATTTATCAACGTAATCTATATTGTCAATTAGAATACCGACTATTGCTTCTGTCTCCTTGTCTTCCGACATTGATAAAATTGTATCTATTAATCGATAAACATGAGTGGTAACAACTGGAGCAGTATAAGCTACTTTTAACAACATAGGAATTATAAATATAGATTGTTTTTGATTGATCTTACAATTTTTATAAACTTTATCTATATATTTTTTGCACATCGTTAATGAAGCCCTGATTTGAGGAATATTTCCTTCATTTGATAGTTTACTTAGATATTCTCTTAATTCTATTATATCTTTGCGTTTTAAATCAGCTTTCCCTTTTAAAAATTTCACATTTAAAAACAATTCATTTATATTAGCACCACTACTAGAAGGAAAACCTTTCTCAACCTTAGTTTTTTCCTGTTTTCTTCGCAAACTAAAAACCCTAAGTATCTTATCAAAATCTTCTAAGATTTCTTCCACTTTTGATCTATCTTTACCAAAAAATGTAAAGTCATCAACATATCTCACAAAATCTTTATGCTTATCCGATAACATACTATCAATAGCTATCCCTAAAAATTCTGAACTAATTGTAGAAGATATTGGACCTTGTAAAATTCCCTTCGTGTGGTTTTCGTTTTGAGACATATTATAAGAATCTAAAAATGTAAAAAAATTTTTTAATCTAGGTTCTGCATCACAATAATCTACATACGGTTTTTTTTGAGATAAATCTAAATAATGAGTATAAATATTATCAAAATAATTTTCGATATCCGTCTTTAAAAAAATAGGATTACTTCCTTCCAGACTAATTGTCTTCTCTTCATTGATTTTATATGACCTATTTTTATTTGGATCTATTTCATTTGTAAAACCTGCCAGCTTTTCTATATCTCTTCCAAATCCTTGTTCATCATATTCAAAGGATAATATGTGTTCTCTCCCAAGTATTGGCGAATTAGAATGAAATAAAATAACCTTATTTTGATTATCAGAGTAAAAATCTTCTAACCAAATTCTATCAATTGTTATTATATTGTAAACAAAAGAAAAATATAAAATTGGATTCGGAATAGCCATTCCTCTTTTGCTCATATCATTTTTAAAAGCAAAATATTTAATTGGCTCAGACCCTTTATGAAATATATAGTTCGGTTTTTTTATTCTATTAAAATTTATTGTTACTAAATCATTTTGTACTTCAAATATATCAATCCTATTCTTGTACATTCTGTACAAAACTTTTCTAGCATGTTTAAAATTATTTAAAACAGGTGGCAATTTAGTCGATGCAAATTGTTCAAATAACACTTCAATATCTTTGCTAAGTCTAGCTCTATCCATTAACTTATACCTTTGTATAACTCTCTATAATTCCTTAATCTTATCCGGTTCACCACTAAACAAAGTCACATAACACATCTTGTTATTGTAGCATATCCTAGTTTATCATAGAAATAAACATATTACTTGAGTTTTCAGTAACATAGCATCTATCAGATGCGATATTGGGGATAAATGTATTCCCGACAATCAGCTTGAATACGAGTGCTCTGGTTACTTTGGTTCTATTATTTTATCAAAGATTGGACATCCAAATTCAAATTGGCGGAACCTGGAGTCCTTTTCTTTCTTGTTATTAATTTCTATTTTTTGATGTTTCACATCAGTTAGCAACCGACTGGCGCTTTACTCAAATTCTTCTTTCCCGATCCACACAGATGGATAGTGATCGAATGTATTCAAATCCGTATCCAGTGGGACATCATAGACAGCTAAATAGTTTTCAGGATATTGAGCAGTCAGCTCTTCATACTTAGCTTTCACTTTTTCGTGATCGCTACTAGCATACAAGACTTCGACGACTGCTCCTGTCTTGTCCTTCTCAACAAAAGCATTGACAATGAGTTGAATCATAAAACCTCCTAAAGCGAAATGCCCTTCATGTTTGCTTCCAGAATAGGCATCTTGACACCTAACTCTTGACCAGTATGATAAACGCTTTGACAACAATAGAAGATGTCCTGTTTATCATTGTGCAAAGTCATAATTTTTCGAGTCAGCTCATTTTTCGCAAACATGACTTTCATGGCTTTGCCGGCTATCCAAGCCGGAATTTTGTAGGGTAAGAGTTCTGCCTTATAAAGCTTCAAATTCACGCCACGCGCTTCTACGACTTTCAAGGCTTCTCGAATGGCCTTGATGGCCAATGACAATTCCGATGAACTATTCATCAAGTTTAAAGCCAATTCTTCTGGGTTTTCCAAATTTCCCGAACGCGCAGCTGTCGAAGTGACACCCGCATTAATCGCCATGTGAATCCAAATCCACTCAACCATATCATGAGGCACTTCCCACTTCAAATCTGCAGAAGCCAGCAAAGTCGTCAGATCAGCATAGTTAGAAATGTGTGCTTTTTGCTCACCTTCTAGCATTAAATGGTCGAACAAGACACCATTCAAATGGCCCTCTTGCATGTGACCGCCCGCTGTCGGAAAGGCCAGAATATAGTCATAATCCCCTGCCCACTCTTGGACCTCTTTTCGAGTATCCCAGAAATTACAGAAGAAAACAAGAGTGCCTTTGATATTATTTTTTCGCAAGGTCTCCACAGCTTCTTTGACAAGCCCATGACGCACACTCAGAAGAATAAAATCATATTCTGAATCAGCTTCTGCCACACGAACCTCATAGGTGTCGTGTTTGTTTTCACCTTTGGAATGATAGCGACCATCTAGTAGATCAACCGACAACTCCTTCGGAGCAGTGCTTTTCTTACTATCTCTCAGTACGTGTTCCACTTGATGGCCTGCTTTTTGAAAGGCGTAGGCATAAGTGGTCCCGATGACTCCAAGTCCTAGAATCGCTATTTTCACTTAAAAATCAATCCCTTTCCCAAATTCAACCACATTATCTGGTTCATCACTAAACAAGGTCACATGCCCCATTTTGCGGTTGTGCTTTGCTTCTAGTTTACCATATAAGTGGAGGTGAGCGCTTGGATTTTCTGTCACATATGTTTCAGCAGCTTCGACGTGTTGGCCGAGTACATTAAGCATGACAGCAGGCGCATGAAGGTGGATTGCTGGGAGTGGTGCTCCGAGAACGCCCAAGATATGAGTATCAAACTGGGAGAAGTCGCAGGCTTCAATCGAGTAGTGCCCTGAATTGTGGGGACGTGGCGCGATTTCGTTGACAATGATGTCATCAGCGGTTGCAAACATTTCTACACATAGCGTTCCAGAAAGGTTGAGTTGTTCAGCAATTCGCACTGCCATAGCTCTGGCTTTTTCAGCTAGACTTTCTGAAATGCGAGCGGGCACAATGGTTTTTGAAAGAATGTTGTTGCGGTGGATATTTTCCTGAACGGGGAAGACTGTCACGTCCTTGCCATTTCCAGACACGATAATGGAGATTTCAAGGTCGAAGTTGACAAATTCTTCCAAGACACAGTCTGCTGAATCAGCTAGCGCATAGGCTTCTTCCAAGTCTGCTTCTGAACGAATAACCTTTTGTCCATGACCATCGTAACCACCAGTCGCTGTCTTGAGGACATAGTTTTTCGAGAGGTCGATATCTGACAAGTCTTTGCTAGAGGTCACGACCTTATATGGTGCTACAGTGACTTGGGCCTTGTTGGAAAGAAAGTCCTTCTCAAAAATGCGATTTTGGGAGATGCGAAGCAGGTCGGTCCCTTGAGGAAGCTGACCATCTTTGATAACAGCATCCAAACCGTCAGCATCGACATTTTCAAATTCATAAGTGAGAACATCACAGCGATCTGCCAACTGACGAAGAGCATCCACGTCGTCGTAAGGAGCCATGACGATTTCCGCCACACGGGAGGCTGGGCAATCCGCTGCTGGATCCAAGGCGATAACCTTGTGTCCCATGTAGATAGCTGAGATCGCCATCATCTGACCGAGCTGGCCACCACCGATGATCCCAATGGTTTTAGTTGAGCTCATTTGTAGACTCCTCTGCGATTTTTCCTTGTTCTTCTGCGAAATCCGCTAACGCTGTCGCAATAACCTGGTCCTCTACTGAAAGAAGACGAAGGGCAAAGAGGGCCGCGTTAGTCGCTCCAGCTTCACCGATCGCCATGGTTGCGACAGGTACCCCACCTGGCATCTGAACGATGGAATAAAGTGAATCCACACCGCTAAGGGCACGAGACTTGACGGGTACACCGATAACCGGAAGGGTCGTTTTAGCTGCGACCATCCCTGGCAAGTGAGCTGCGCCACCCGCACCCGCGATGATGACCTTGATGCCACGGCTACGTGCTTCTTCGGCGTGTTTGAACATGAGGTCAGGCGTCCGATGGGCGGAAACAACTTTCTTTTCGTAAGCGACGCCGAAGTTGTCGAGGACTTCAGCAGCTTTTTGCATGGTTGCCCAGTCGGATTTTGAGCCCATGATTATGGAAATTACTGGTTTCATTTTTAATCCTTTTTCTTTTTTTGATAATGGTCTTAGGTGGTGGGGACGGAAGCAAACCTTCGGTTTCATTCCTAAACTTTGAGCCTAAGGTCTCAAAGTTTCCCCCGACCAGAACAGATGCTGTTCTGGTCTTTTCACCACGGCGACCATTATCTTAGTTCGGCTCGCTTTCGCTCGCCATGACAAAGTTAGTATCTGTTAATCTTTTATCGCCTTGCTACCGATATCCGTACGATAGAACAGGCCTTCTGTGTTTTGTTTATCGAGTTCCTTGTAGATAATGTTTTGGCCGTCTTTGACGGTGTCTGCTGTGGTAACCAGCATGTAGACACGTCCGCCGTTTGAGAGGAGGTCTTGGCCATTTTCAGCGAATTTAGCACCAGCATAGTAAGTGATGATGTCGCCCTCTGTCTTGGCTGGAAGTTTGACACCCTTCTCATAAGCCAGTGGGTAACCGTTTGAGGCTACAACTACGCCCAATGTCACACCCTTGTCCGTCCAAGTGATGGCTGGCTCTTTGCCATCCAAAATGTCAGTGATGTTTTGCGCAAAGTCAGATGTCAAACGAGGCAAGATGATTTGCGTTTCAGGATCGCCAAAACGTGAGTTGAACTCGATGACTTTAGGGCCGTCAGCTGTCAAGATAAGTCCCGCGTAAAGGACACCAAGGTACGGACGACCTTCTTTAATCATGCCTTCAAGAACTGGCTTGACAATGGTGTCAACCGCTGTGTCAACCACGCTCTGTGGTAAGTGAGGAACTGGCGCATAGGCACCCATCCCACCAGTGTTAGGACCCTTGTCACCATCGTAGGCACGTTTGTGGTCCTGAGCCGTTGGCATGATGTAGAACTTGTCCCCATTAACAAAGGCAAAGAGAGAGAACTCTTCCCCGTCAAGGAATTCCTCGATGACCACACGCGCACCTGAATCACCGAATTTATTGTCCAAAAGCATCTCGTGAGCAGCTTCAACTGCTTGCTCAACTGTCTCCGCAACGACGACACCTTTCCCAAGGGCCAAGCCGTCTGCCTTGACGACGATTGGAGCACCTTTTCCCTCGATGTAGGCCTTGGCTTCCTCGAAATCTGAAAAGGTTCCATAGGCTGCTGTCGGAACGTCATATTTGACCATGATTTCCTTAGCAAAATCCTTAGACCACTCCAGCTCAGCTGCAGCCTTGGTCGGACCAAAAGCCTTGAGACCAGCTGCATTGAAGTCATCCACGATCCCCGCCGCAAGGGCATCATCTGGACCGATAAAGGTCCAAGCAATATCGTTGACTTTTGCGAAGTCAATCAGCTTAGAATGTTCGGAAATTCCGATATTGATCAAATCCAGACCATCTAATCGCATCCCGTCATTACCAGGAGCCACAAAAACCTGCTCAACGTCTGTAGACTCCAACAATTTCTTAGCAATCGCATGCTCACGACCGCCAGATCCAACAACCAAAAGTTTCATCTCGAACCTCTTTTGCGAATTATTTTATTAAATTATATCATAATCGTTCGTTTTATTCTAATGATTTCAGCAAAAGTCTCCTATTTTCAGTAGAATCCAAACATTTTTTGCTATTTTCTCCTATTTCTCATTTTTTTCCGAATAGTATAGGTGAGACCTACTAATTGACGAAAAGGAGTATTATGCAAACAATCAAAAAATTTGTCGTACTGACTTGTGCGACATGGGGGATGCAAGCCTCTATTGCTCATGCAGATCAAGCGACCAATGCTATCTATGCCGAAAAAGGGCAGCTGATGATTCATCTTGGAAACGTCCCGGATAAATATCAAAAGATCCAAGTTCCCGTCTGGTCTGACCAAAATGGTCAAGATGACCTGATTTGGTATCCTGTGCAACGCAGTGACAAGGGATTTGACCTACAAGTGCCATTGACCAACCATTCTGATCAAGCCGGACTTTATCATGTCCATGTCTATGGGGTGGAGGCAAATGAACAGTTAACCGGTCTTTACCCTCTCACGACCAGCGTCCAGCAAAAAGACCTGGCTTCTTCCCAGCCCAAAATCACGATTACACCCATCTCCTCACAAGAATTTGAGGTAGACCTGAAGTTATTCGAAGACGTTGACGAAATTGTCTTCCCCATCTGGTCTGAAGAAAATGGGCAGGATGATCTGGTCTGGTATCCCGCAAAGAAGATTGCACCTGGACATTTCCAACTTCGCTTTCAGGCTCAAAAACACAAGGGAAGTGGTCTATTTCATCTCCACGTATACCAGAAAAGCCAGGGACAATTAAAGGGGCTATTCCCCACTACATTTCAAGTAGAAAAGGCAAAGCTAAAGCTCACTCCACTCGCAACACATCCGGGAAACACCTATCCCATTGGTGAGTGCACCTGGGGAGCCAAAGAATTAGCCCCTTGGGCCCACAACTGGTGGGGAGACGGTGGCATGTGGGCAACTAGTGCACGCGCTGCTGGATTCCGGACAGGAGACACTCCAGAGGTCGGCGCTATCGCCTGTTGGGACAATGGAGGATATGGCCATGTCGCCTTGGTTACGGACGTCGAACATGACCAAAAAATTCAGATCCAAGAGGCTAACTACAACGGCCATCGCTATATCGACAACTTCCGCGGTTGGTTCGATCCGACCAACCCTATCTGGGGAACCGTCACCTACATCTACCCAGATTAAGGTCTTCTTAACCAACAAAAAAGGCACCATCCATTGATGCGTGCCTTTTTTGATTAATGTCTAAAATGTCTCACTCCTGTGAAGATCATGGTCAAGCCGTATTTATCAGCCGCTTCGATTGACTCTTGGTCACGAACTGATCCACCTGGCTGGATGATCGCATTAATCCCTGCTTTAGCGATTTCTTCCACATTATCTGCAAATGGGAAGAAGGCATCTGAAGCAAGAACAGCACCATCAAGACGGTCTTTGGCTTGGTCAATAGCGATGCGGACAGATGCCACACGATTGGTTTGACCTGGGCCAACCCCAAGGGTCATGTGGTCATTGGTCACGATGATCCCATTTGATTTGACGTACTTGATCGCCTTCCAAGCAAACTCAAGAGCTGTCGCTTCTGTCTCAGTTGGTTGGCGTTTCGTCACCACTTGCCAGTCAGCTGGACTTTCTTTCACCACGTCTTGGTTTTGAACGAGGAGACCACCAACAACACCAGTGTATTCTGCTTCCACTTCACTAGCATCTTGAGCGTCAAATGGCAGCTCAAGGATCCGCAAGTTTTTCTTCTTAGTTGTCAAGATTTCAAGCGCTTCGTCTGTGTAGCTTGGTGCAATGATGATTTCAAGGAAGACACCGTGCATTTTCTTAGCTGTCGCAGCGTCTACTTCACGGTTGAGAACGACAATACCACCAAAGATGGATACTGGGTCAGACTCATAAGCGTAGTCCCAGGCAGTCTCGATGTCGTCAGCTTGACCGATCCCACATGGGTTCATGTGTTTAAGAGCCACAACAGTTGGACGGTCTTTGAAATCACGGATGATCCGGATAGCCGCATCAGCGTCACGGATATTGTTGAAGGACAATTCTTTCCCGTTCAACTGTTTCGCTGAAGCGATGGAGTAATCCGTTGGCAAAGCTTTTTGATAGAAGTCTGCGTCTTGTTGAGGGTTTTCACCGTAACGCATTGGTTGCTTAAGATCATAAGTCAATGTGAGTTTTTCAGGTTTTTCTTCACCCACTTGAGCAGTGAAGTATTCTGCGATCAAAGCATCATAGGCTGCTGTGTGGCGGAAGACTTTCGCTGCCAAACGTTGGCGAGTTTCGTAACTTGTTTCGCCGTTGGCTGCCAATTCGTCCAAAACCACAACATAGTCAGCAGGGTCTACCACAACTGTTACGCTAGCGTGGTTTTTAGCTGCTGAACGAAGCATAGATGGCCCACCAATATCGATATTTTCAACCGCATCCGCGTAAGTCACGTCTGGTTTAAGAATGGTTTCCTTGAATGGGTAAAGGTTTACCACCACAAGGTCGATCAATTCAATCTTGTTGTCCTTAGCAGCCTCTAGGTGGCTATCGAGGTCACGACGAGCGAGGAGACCACCGTGGATATTTGGGTGGAGAGTCTTCACACGACCGTCCATCATTTCTGGGAAACCAGTCACATCGTCAATGGCAATAGTGTCTACTCCAGCATTATCAAGGGCAACTTTAGTACCACCTGTTGAGATAATGTCCCAACCGAGTTTTTTGAGTTCTTGGGCAAATTCAACAATGCCCGCTTTGTCTGAAACACTAATTAGTGCGCGTTTAGTCATTTTCTTTCTTTTCCTTTTTTAAAAAAGTTCTTTATCAGCTACAGTCGAAAATGTTTTTTCCGATCAATGGCTTCCTTATTTTCGTGCTACTCCCAAACGTTCCAAGACTTCTGGATAGAGTTTGTACTCTGTTTCGTGGATTCGAGTTTCAAAAGTATCAAGGGTATCCCCTTCAAGGCGTGGCACACGGACTTGCTGAATAACCTTACCGGTATCAACACCAGAATCCACCCAATGGATAGTCACACCGCTCTCAGCAACACCTGCATTCCAAGCATCCTCAATACCATGAGCACCTGGAAATTCAGGGAGATAAGCCGGATGAATATTGATGATACGGCCTTCATAAGCTGCTAGCAAGGTTGGACCAACGATTTTCATATAACCCGCCAAACAAACTAGGTCAATCTGGTGCTCATCCAAAAGTTTGACGATAGCTTCTTCATAAGATGCTTTATTGTCAAATTCCTTGAGTTCAAAGGCATGACTCACCACACCAAGATTTTTGGCACGTTCTAAGACATAGGCATCCCGGTGATCTGAAAAGACAAATTCTACTGGAAATTGTTCCGCAATCACCTGAAAGTTTGAGCCGTTGCCAGAGGCAAAAACAGCAATTTTCATATTCGATACAAAGGGACGTTTCGGCTAGCCGAACAGTTTCGTAGAAAAATAGGAAATCATTGCTGGGTGCTTGCCCACAAAATGATTTCTCTTTTTTCCTAGAAAATGAGTCCCGTGTTCAGTTAGGCTTGCTAACTAAACACTCCTTTCTACAATTTCTCCGCACAAAATGGTGACCTCACCATTATTTAATCACCACACTTGCGCCATCTTTCTTCACAATACGACCAATTTCATAAACAGGTTCGTCAAGAAGTTCTTTGACACGTTCGACATTTTCTGGCTTCACTGCAAGCATGAGACCAATTCCCATGTTGAAGATTTCAAACATTTCTTCATGTTTGATTTGGCCATATTTTTCAAGGGCTTTGAAAATTGGAAGAACTGGGACTTTGCTTTCGTCAATTTCAGCAGCTAAGTCATCTGAGAACATACGTGGTACATTTTCGATGAAACCACCACCTGTGATGTGGGCAATTCCGTTGACCAATTCTTCTTTGATGAGTGGCAATGCTGCTTTGACGTAGATACGAGTTGGCTCCAAAAGAACGTCTTTAAGTTTCTTCCCTTCCAATTCTGGGAGAACTTCTTCACCTGTGTAATCCGCAAAGACACGACGAACAAGTGAGTAACCATTTGAGTGGATACCGCTTGAAGCAAGTCCAAGAATCACATCCCCTTCAGCTACTTTTGAACCGTCAATGATTTGAGATTTTTCTGCAACACCGACAGCAAACCCAGCCAAATCATAGTCATCTTCACCATACATACCAGGCATTTCAGCCGTTTCTCCACCGATAAGGGCTGCACCAGCCTGCACACAACCTTCTGCAACACCAGCAACGACTTGCTCTAATTTAGCAGGTTCATTTTTACCAGTTGCGATATAGTCAAGGAAGTAAAGGGGCTCCGCACCTGCAGCGATGATATCGTTAACACACATGGCCACACAGTCTTGACCGATCGTATCGTGTTTGTCGTACTTGATGGCAAGCATCAGCTTAGTACCAACACCATCTGTACCTGAGATCAAAACAGGCTCTTTGACACCTGTTTTTGAAAGATCAAACATGCCACCGAAACCACCAAGAGCTCCCATGACACCAGCACGTTCCGTACGAGCAACGTGTTTTTTGATCCGTTCAACAACTTCATAACCCGCTTCAACATCCACACCAGACTGTGCATACGCATTTTTATTTGTCATTTGTTTCATTCCTTTTCTTTTGCACTGCTCTTAATAGAAAGAAGTATGTTCTTTCAAACTTTCCACATAGCGTTCTTCGTAGTCATACAAAGGCGTTGGATATTTTCCATCAAAGTAAGCCACACAAAGACCGCCATTGGGGGCATCTGTATCGATTCCAATAGAATCAATCAAGCCATCGATTGACAAATACGTCAAGCTATCTGCACCAATGATATCGCGTGTTTCCTCTACTGTATGATTGGCAGCAATCAATTCCTTACGTGTTTGAATATCGATCCCGTAGAAACATGGGTAGGCAAGGGCTGGGCTACCGATTGCTACGTGGACCTCTGTAGCTCCTGCTTCTTTCAATAACTTCACAATTCGACGTGATGTTGTCCCACGTACGATAGAATCATCAATCATGACAACCCGTTTGCCTTTCACGACACCGGATACGGCAGAGAGCTTCATCCGAACCCCTTGCTCCCGTAGTTCTTGTGTTGGTTGAATAAAGGTCCGTTGGGTATATTGGTTTTTAATCAAGCCCATTTCATTTGGTAGGCCAGATTCTTCCGCAAATCCCATGGCTGCGCTAAGTGATGAATTAGGTACACCGACCACAATATCTGCTTCATGTTTGAATTCACGTGCCAATTGAGCCCCCATACGTTTACGGGCTGTATGGACATTGACCCCTTGGATATTGGAGTCTGGGCGGGCAAAGTAGATATACTCCATTGAGCAAACAGCCAATTGGGTGTCCGTTGTATAGTTATCGTAAGTGATGCCGTTATCATCGATGATCACGACTTCACCCGGATTTACATCCCGAATCCACTCTGCTCCAACCACTTCAAAGGCACAGGTTTCAGATGAAACCACGATAGCTCCGTTGGCCATTTTCCCAATCGAAAGAGGACGGAAACCATTTGGATCCAAGGCGGCAATCAGCTTATCTTCCAGCATGAGAAGGTAAGCAAATCCACCTTTCACCGTATTCAAGGCTTCTTTCACCTTACCCATGAAAGAAGGGTTGTGGCTCCGACGAATCAAGTGGGCCAAGATTTCTGAATCAGAAGTTGAGCTAAAGATCGCTCCGTTATTTTCCAACTCCCGTTTGAGGGACTTAGCATTGGTCAAATTCCCGTTGTGGGCTAGTCCAAACTGGGTATCATGAAAGCGAAAGAGGAAGGGCTGGATGTTATCCACCGAAGCTTCCCCAGCTGTCGCATAGCGAACATGGCCAATCGCTCCCGTTCCTGTTAACTTATCCAAGTTAGCAGGATTTCGAAATACTTCTGAGAGAAGACCCGTATCACGATACCGTTTTAGTTGACCCGCATCATTCGAAAGGATCCCCGCCCCTTCTTGACCACGGTGTTGAAGACTGTGTAATCCGAAATAAGTCAGTTTTGCAGCATCTGGGTGTCCCCAGATCCCAAAAATACCACATTCTTCATTAAGAGATTTAACTTCGTATGTCATTTTGTATACCTTTTATTTTCCAGTAAAGTATTTAACCGCTGATGCAAAGAGATGTTGGTCTTTATTTCCTGGAATATTTTGGAAGAGACCATCTTCGAAACGTTCTGAGTGACCCATCTTACCAATAATTTGACCGTTCTTACTTGTGATACCTTCGATAGCATTTACAGATCCGTTAGGATTATATTTAGAATCCATGCTTGGTTTCCCTTCGAAGTCAACATATTGGGTAAAGATTTGACCATTGTCACGAAGCTCTGCGAATTCCTCAGCTGTCACGACAAATTTACCTTCACCGTGTGATACTGGGATGGCATGGATGTCACCAACTTCTACTCCGGCAAGCCATGGTGAGTTCGTGTTGGCAATCCGTGTTTCAACCATCTTAGCCACGTGTTGGTTGGCATCATTGTAGAAGAGAGTTGGACTCGTGCTGCTCGCATCTTCAAAGTTACCATATGGAAGAAGACCTGATTTAACAAGAGCTTGGAATCCATTACAGATACCGATGATCAAACCACCACGTTCGATGAAGCTGTCAATGGCTGCACGCACTTTTTCATTGAGCAAGATGTTCACGATGAATTTAGCTGATCCATCAGGTTCATCCGCTGCTGAGAAGCCACCTGCAAAGAAGATAATGTTAGCTTTTTCGATGTTGTCAACCATGGTGTCAACAGACTTGACAATCGCTTCTTCATTCAGCGTGACAAATGGTACCAAGTTGACTTTTGCTCCTTCTTTTTCGAAGGCCTTAGCGGAGTCATATTCTGAGTTGGTACCTGGGAATACCGGGATGTAAACCACTGGTGTCTCAACTGTTTCTTTAGCTTTGATCACAGCATCTGATGCCACTGCAGGTACTTCTTCCAACTCAGTTGCTTGTACAAATTCCGTTGGGTAAACCTCTTCCAATTTACCTTGGAAGGCACTGTCAAGTTTGTGTCCATCAAGCGTTACACCGTTGACAGTGAGTGTAAAGTCAGTCACTGTTTGTCCGATCTTGGCAACACCTGCAATGTCTTCAGGCGATGTGAAGATGAATCCACCCAATTGGGCTGTCAAGCTAGTGTCAAGGTCAGCTAATTCGACGTTAGCTCCGATATGGTTCCCAAATGTTGCAAGTGCAAGAGCTTCAACCACACCACCATATTTAACAGCTGATGCTGCTGTCACTCTGTGGTCAGCTTGGATGGCTTCAAATTGAGTGAAGTTAGATTTAATAAGATCGAAGTCAATTTCTTGTGCCAAAGCTTGACCTGGGATGTAGTAAATATTTTCACCAACAGCTTTGAATTCTGGAGAAAGAACCTTACGGCTATCTGCAGTCGTCACCCCAAAAGCAACCAAGGTTGGTGGTACTGTCAATTCTTCAAAGGTACCAGACATCGAGTCTTTCCCTCCGATAGATGGCAAACCAAGTTGAATCTGAGCTTCGATTGATCCAAGAAGAGCAGCTACTGGTTGACCAAAACGCTCTGCTTGTTTATCCATACGCTCGAAGTATTCTTGATAAGAGAAGCGAGCCTTAGACCAGTTTGCACCAGTAGCAACCAAACGAGCTGTTGCTTCGATGACTGCATAGGCAGCACCATGATATGGAGACCATTCTGCTACATAAGGGTTGAATCCTTGCGCCATAACAGAAGCAGTTGTTGTCACGCCATGTTGGACTGGCAATTTCTGTACAGAAGCTTCCGTTGGTGTGATTTGGTAGCGACCACCGAGTGGGTGATTAACTGTTGAACGACCCACTGAGCTATCAAAGATGGTTTGTAACCCTTTTTGACTGGTATGGTTCAGATCAGCCAAGACTTCAAGAGTATCCGCTTCAAGTGTTTCAGCAGATGTTTGACGTTCTTCTGGAAGCTTGACATCCTTGTCAACCACCTTAGCATCTACAACCACACGTACACCGTTTGTATCAAGGAAACGACGTTCCAAATCAACGATGGTTTCACCATTCCAGTGCATGACAAGATTTGGTTTCTCCGTCACTGTCGCAACGACAACAGCATCAATATTTTCTTTGTTACATTCAGCAACGAAAGCATCTACATCTTCTGGACGAACCACTACAGCCATCCGTTCTTGAGATTCTGAGATAGCAATTTCTGTACCGTTCAAACCTTGGTATTTCAATGGCACTTTGTCTAGATCAATTTCAAGACCATCTGCCAATTCACCGATCGCCACACAGACACCACCGGCACCAAAGTCATTTGATTTCTTGATCAGACGGGTCACTTCCCCATTACGGAAAAGACGTTGAATCTTACGTTCTTCGATGGCATTCCCTTTTTGAACCTCAGCACCAGCTGTTTCAACAGATTCAACCGTTTGAACTTTAGAAGAACCTGTCGCACCACCGACACCGTCACGTCCAGTCTTACCACCAAGCAAGATAATCACATCACCTGCTTCAGGTTTTTCACGAACCACATTTTCCTTAGGAGCCGCACCGACAACTGCACCTAGCTCCATACGCTTAGCAACAAAACCTGGGTGGAAGTATTCACGAACATAAGTTGTCGCCAAACCAATTTGGTTACCGTATGAAGAATAACCGTGAGCCGCTGTTTTAGAAATCACTTGTTGTGGCAATTTACCAGCGCGAGTTTCAGCAATTGGTGTTGTAATATCACCAGCACCTGAGATACGCATGGCTTGGTAAACGTATGAACGACCTGACAATGGGTCACGAATGGCACCACCGATACAAGTAGCCGCTCCACCAAATGGTTCGATCTCCGTTGGGTGGTTGTGCGTTTCGTTCTTGAACATGAGAAGCCATGGTTCTTTGACACCATTGACATCCACTTCAATTTCAACAGAGCAGGCATTGATTTCATCAGACACTTCCATGTCATCCAAACGACCATTAGCACGCTCATAACGGCCAAAAATAGTCGCCATATCCATCAAGGTTTGAGGTTTTTCCGTACGTCCCAACTCATCACGCATGGCAATATACTTATCATAAGTCGCTTGCAATTGTTTTTCAAATTTAGAAGCTGAGAAGTCGATGTTTTTCAACTCAGTTTCGAAAGTTGTGTGACGGCAGTGGTCAGACCAATAAGTATCCAAAACCTTAAGCTCAGTCTCAGTTGGTACACGTCCAATGGATTTGAAGTAATCTTGAATGAAGAGAAGGTCGTCCACTTCCATTGCCAATCCTTGCTCAGCCTTATACTGTGCAAAATCTTCTGCCGTATAAGTTTCAAAGAAATCCAAGCTTGGAATGGTCTTGTCAGACTCAGAGAAATCCTGTTTCGCAATACCAACAGTGATATCTTTGAAACGAGAGTCTACTGGGTTCAAGAGGTAGTTTTTGACAGCTTCCAACTCATTCGCATCAATATCCTTGTTAACCAAGTAAAGTTGTGCTGTGTTCACTGTTACATCATTTGAACTACCAAGCAAAAGCAAAGCTTCTTGTGAAGATGCCGCACGTTGGTCAAATTGACCAGGCAAACTTTCAATAGCAAAGAAAGCATATTTCTCAAGATCAGCCTGAACCGCAGCTTCATCCAAAACAGTATCGGTCACCTGCTCAGAGAAGATATGTTTTTCCGCACGCGCAAACAAGTCCTTTGCCAAACCAAAGACATCGTAAACCTGAACAATCCGAAGATCATTCAACGTTTTTAACTGAAGATTATGCTGTAATTCTTTTACTAAAGAGTCCGATTTTACACGAAAATCAGCTTTTTTCTCAACGAAAATACGTTTATCCATTTTATTTCCTTTATCTATTTCTACTTAAAGATTGTAGTGACGACCAAGTAAAACTTTACTTCAATCCCTGCAACTTCTCTAACACAACCTTATAAACATCCGTTAAACTGCCCAAATCTCTACGGAAAACATCCTTATCCATGTGGTGCCCTTCAGCATCCCAAAGGCGGCAGTTATCTGGAGAGAATTCGTCTGCCAAGATGATCTTGCCATCCTTATCAAAACCAAATTCCAATTTGAAATCAATCAAACGAAGACCAATTTGTGCAAACCAATCTTTCAGCAATTCATTGATACGACGTGTTTCTTCCTTGATATAAGCAATTTGTTCATCATTGGCAATATCCAAAAACTTCACATGCTCATCATTGATGAATGGATCGTCCAACTCATCGTTCTTGTAGTAAAATTCAACGATTGGAGTTTTCAAGTCCAAACCTTCTTCAACGCCAAAACGTTTAGAGAAAGAACCCGCAGTCACATTACGAAGAACAACCTCCAAAGGAATAATTTTAACCTTCTTATTCAATTGTTCTGTATCAGAAATACGTTCGATAAAGTGAGTAGCTACACCCGCAGCATTCAATTTTTCAAAAATAAGAGACGAAATCTGATTATTTAGCACACCTTTTCCCTTAATAGTCTCCTTACGAGCCCCATTAAGCATAGTGGCTTGGTCTTTATAGACCGACTTAATCACATTTTCGTCCTCAGTAGTATAGATATCCTTAGCTTTTCCAGTATAAATCAGTTGATTGGTCATGACTTTGTTCGCCTTTCGTATTTTATCACCTTCATTCTATCACATACAAAGTGTATTTTCAATAAAATTCCGTACAATATAAGCAGAATCCGAATAAAAAGGACAGAAAAAAAGATCATCCAGAATAATCTCTGAACGATCCCTTTTTCATTAGTGACCAGCAGTTCGTTTTTCGATATAGTCGACGACATCTCCTACTGTGTTAAATTCATCAATAGCCTTGTCCGGAATCTCAATTTGGTATTCATCCTCAAGATTGATAATAAATTCCATCAATTCAACAGAGTCAGCTTGTAAATCCTTACGTAAGTCAGATTCCAAAGATACTTGAAAGTCTGGACCCTTGCGATCTTTGAGAAATTCCTCAATTGTAACTAAAATTTCGTTTTGTTTACTCATACATTACCCTTCCTTCGATAATTCCTTCACTGATTTTCCAACAACATCTGTCTCTAACATGGTCCGAATCTGACGAATCGTGCTATAGACAGCTTTGGCATCGCTCGAACCATGCGTTTTAACAACAGGTGCTTGAAGACCAAACAAGACCGCTCCTCCAACATCTGAGAAATCCAAGGTTTGCTTCAATGATTTCAAACGGTCCTTGAGCAGAAAAGCTCCCAATTTCGCCTTCCAGTTTCCTGTGGCAATTGCTTGTTTCAATTGCTTCAAGATCCCAAAAGCCGTTCCTTCCATCGTTTTCAAGACAGCGTTTCCCGTGAAACCATCCGCCACAACGACATCAGCAACGCCATCCATCAAGTCACGCGCTTCCACGTTTCCAACAAAATGAATCGACTCATCCTCAGATAACAATTGGTAGGTTTCCTTGCGCAAAGGATCTCCCTTACTAGCTTCTGTCCCATTGTTCAATAAACCCACGCGAGGTTTTTGAATCCCACGAACATTTTCAGCATAGTAGGATCCCATCACAGCATACTGATGCAAGTGCTCTGGTGTATTTTCCGCATTGGCCCCTAAGTCTAGCATATCATAGCCACGACCATCAACCGTCGGAAGTGTCGACATCAAACCTGGACGTTCCACGCCCTTGATGCGCCCAACAATAAAGAAACCAGCCGCCAATAGCGCACCTGTATTTCCCGCAGATAGCATGGCATCGACCTCACCAGCCTTCACATCCTTGGCAGCTAAGACCATCGAAGCCTGTTTTTTCCGACGAATGGCCCGCGTTGGCTCATCATCTGAATCGATTTTTTCTTCCGTATGCACAATCGATACACGTTCTGTTGCGGTTAAATAGTCTTTGATTTTTGCCTCATCGCCATACAAGACAATCTCAATATCATCAAAATCACGAATGGCTTGATTCACACCTTCTACCAAGGCTTGAGGTGCATTATCCCCCCCCATTGCATCTACTGCAATTTTTTTCATGTTTCACCTCCAGATGAATCTTTCATAATCGCTCCCCAATCACTCAAGGAATCGATAAACTTTTTAGCTTTTAAATGGATCCCTACATACTCCTCATACAACTGATCAATTGTCTGACGCAGAGCTGCTTTCATCTCCGCTTGTAGAGAAATCGACTCTAACTCACTGAATCGTACTGCTTGGAATTGATCCAATAAATAGAGAACATTCGGATGCCAGTGAGCTCGTCTCTCATCCTGATCATAATGATCCGGACAAAGGACCCCACTATACCGAAAAGAGTAATCAAAAGGAAGTCCAACCCGATGACAGAAACAACATTCATGAAAATTCAAGATAACTCCAAATCGTGATAGAATCTGAATCTCAAAAATATTGGTTAAAACCTCATAATCCAGTCCCTCTTCCATCAAAGACAAGGTCTTTTCTAAAAAAGCAAACAGGGCTGGATCCACCTGATTATCCTGAATACTTGCATCTGCAAGCGCCAGAACATAGGTCGCATAAGAAAGGGCAAAAAGATCTGCATTGATTTTCTTATAAACCTGCACATCTTGAAAATCATCAATATAACTCAACCCATCATCATTGATTTTCAACAACATATCTGCCGTTACCAAAGGTTGCAACATGGGATTCAACCGTGATTTTCCCGCATGTTTCACAAAAAACATCCGCTTCCCTGACTTCTCTGTGAAGATTTTGACCAGCTTGTCATCCTCACGAAACTCCCGATTATACAGGACAATTCCCCGGGTCTCAATTGACTCCAGCATGTTCTTCCATATACTCCTTCAAGCGTTTCATTGCTTCCTTGATAACCTCCATGCTGGCTGCATACGACAAACGCACATAGCCTTCACCATATTGACCAAAAGCAGCACCAGGAATAAAAGCAACTGCTTTTTCACGCGCAAAATCCTGTAAGAAAGCGAAGGAATCTTGATTATAACCAGCTGGGATTTTAGCAAAAATATAGAAAGCTCCATCTGGCTTAATAATCTCAAACCCAAGCGCGGACATCTGTTCGATAATATAATCCCGACGCTTCACATATTCCTTCTTCATTGGCTCCGCATCATCCCGACCTTCCGTCAAAGCTTCGATCGCAGCATACTGGTTCATAGTTCCAGCAGCCGTTACCAAATACTGATGGCTCTTGATGAGTTGGGCCGTCAATGCAGCAGGCGCAAAGATAAAGCCAAGCCGCCAGCCTGTCATAGCATGAGACTTAGATAAGCCATTAATGACAATAGTCTGTTCAGGAATGAAGGAGGCCATAGAGACATGCGCTTCTCCAGTATAAGTCAGCTCTGAATAGACTTCATCACAAATCACAAAGACTTCATATTTTTTTAAGACAGCAGCTAATTCTGCCATCTGTTCGCGCGAATAAGTGACACCCGTTGGATTAGCTGGATAATTGAGAATAACAGCCTTCAATTTTTCACCCTGCTCTAGAATCGCCTTTTCCAACTTTTCAGGAGTCAAAACAAAACGATCTGCTGTCGTATCAATTTCGATAATCTCAGCCCCAACCAAATTCACAATGGGTTCATAACCAGGGTAGGCCGGTGCTGGAAGAAGTACTACATCTCCAGGTTCCAAGATTGCTGTCAAGGTTGCAGACAGGGCTTCTGTTGCACCGATCGTCACCAATATTTCATTTTCAGGACGATAGTGAATACCATATTTATCAGCCACAAACTGACTCGCAGCCTCACGCAAAGCCAGCAAACCACTCATCCCAGTGTAATGGCTAAAATTCGCATCAATGGCAGCCTTTCCTGCTTCTTTTACATGTTCAGGAGTCGTAAAATCCGGTTCCCCCAACGTCAAACGCAAGACACCAGGAATGGAAGAAATTGATTGATCGAACTGACGAATCAAAGATACTTCAATCCGATTCAGATTTTTATTAAAACGTTTCGTTAAATCCATAGAACACCTCCAAAAACACTTATATTCATTATACTATAAATAGGACCCCATCGCAAAAGAACAAGCCAGATCCCCACCTTTTGCTTACCACCAATGGACATTGCAAAAATCCTTCCATGCAAAAAAGACTTAGCAATGCTAAGTCTTTCAAGTCATTATTGTTGGCCACGTGTTGCCACATATTTCAATTGATCCGCATGTTTTGCCACAAAATCCTTCATTTCTGAATCAGGAATTTGACGAAGGTAGAGGTTAGAACGAATGGTTTCATCCTCTTCACGACAAGTGGACAATACTAAATACTTATCAGATGCTTTGATCTTGATATTAGGATTCTTCGTACGAGCTGACTCATAGATATTCTTCAATTGTGTCGTAAAATCATTGTCATCAGTAAAGCTTGTACGGTAGAAAGCGGTGTCCTCTGGGACAATGACCAATCCCATTACTTCATAATAATATTTCCGCTCTGGTGTCTCAATCACAACATACGGATGTTGGTCTAAATACTCTTGTTTGTCATAGTAGTTGACATCATTAAACATGCGATGATCGCCGACCTTACTACCACGAGCATGACCAAACAACCAAGTCAAACGATCACTGAAGTCTTTCTTGTTGTCCATATCCATGAAGACTGTCCCCATGTATGGTTCATTTCCACCATCAAACGTCTTATTCAAATAAGTTTCATTGTCAGTGGTTTGTACAACAGGTTCATCCAACTCAGTACCCGGTGCATAGACATAAGCAATTGTCTCAGGGTTAACAGCTGTTAACTGAGCAAAACGATTTTTCAAGTAATCTTTTTCTTCTTGGCTTGGTTCATATTTAGTTTCTTGCTTGGTTGAGCTTGTTCCAGTTGTTTTTTTAGCCGTGCTAGATGACTTAGTTCCTCCAAATGGATTAAAGAAAATAAATCCAGCAACAAGAACAACAACTGCAACAAGAGCAGCAATTACAAGACCCAATTTATTTGAACTTTTTTCCCCAGCTCTTTTCATTGATCGATCTCCTCTTGATGATTTTTTCTAAAAAATAACACTGAACCCGAAGGTCCAGTGATATTTTACGAGCTAATTAATAATCAAATTATTTAACTGCGCTTGTTTTTGGAAGAGCTTTACCAGCTTGTTTTGAACCAGCTTTACCAGCTTTAGCTGCGTCTCCACCTTTGTTTTCGCTAGATTTAGCTTCGTTTGTAGCTTGACCGTTAGCATCAGCTGCATCAGCAGAACCACCATGGTTAAGAGCTTTATCTTCTTGATCACGCATGTCTTTTGTTTTGTTGTCTTGAACGCCAGTTGGGTCGTTCCAGTATTTACCTTCACGTTGAGCTGCTGCACGGTATTGATCTTGAAGGTTAGCTACATATTTGTTGCGTACAACATTACGTGCTTCAGTGCGAGCTGCTTCAAGTTTAGCAACGTAATCGCCGTAAAGGTGACCTGATCCGTATGCTTCAAGAGCTTGTCTTGCTGCTACAACTGTTGGATAGTTTTCAGCTTCTGCGTTGATTTCAGCTTCGTGTGCTGCTACTTGTGTGTTTGCTTCGTCAGCGATATCGCGTTCTGAAACGTAGTGTTTTTGAATCAATGCATTTGAGCTATATGAATTGTCAGATGCAAATGCTGGAGCTGCTGCAGCAAATACTGCAAGAGCTGCTACTGATGATAATAAAACTTTTTTCATTGTTTTATCTCCTTTTTTTCTTTTCAAAAATTATTCGTTACTTCGTAACTATGACTAGTATACTAGGATATTCTGCCTATGTCAAGACTTTTCTTAGTTTTTTTAAAAAAACTATCAATTTTTTTTCTATTTCAAATAACTATTTTTTTCATATAGCAAATTGAATTGCTCAATTTATATCTTAGTTTATGTTATCGAATGTATAAAAAAGAGGGCAGTTGCCCTCTAAAAATTATATCCAATCTATTATTGGTTTACTACTGAAGAGTAGTTTGTGCTAACAAATGTTTCAACAGTCTTGAATGTTTCGTATTGTTGACCATCTTTAGCAGTTTCTTCTTTTTGTGAAGCAGAACCATAACGAGAATTTGGATCAACAGTCACAAGACGTTTACCATCGTCATATGAACCATTATAAGAATAGTTAGTGTTTCCGTATGTTTCTACAGCTTTGAATGTTTCATATTTTTGACCATCTTTAGCTGTTTTTTCTGTTTGTGAAGCAGAACCGTAACGAGAGTTAGTTGTTCCAGTTACATTTTCTTCTGAAGGAAGGTCTTTTTTAGCTGTAACTGCAACTGGTTTTTTAGGTGCAGCTGGAGTAGATACTTCTTGAAGAACACCATCTTTTTTATCACCTTTTGGTTGTTGAACTTGTACCACTGCAACTGGTTTTTTAGGTGTAGCTGGTGTAGCTGGTTTTTCTGGTGTAGCCGGTTTTTCTGGTGTAGCTGGTGTAACTTGAGTTGGTTTTGAAGGAGCTTCTACCTTGTTTCCAAGTCCAAGATAAGTTTGAGCGTAGTATGATCCAAAACGGTTATTTGGATTATCTTTGCTATTTGCCAATGTTGAAGCAAAAACAACTGAAGTTGCTGCTACAGCTGAGAGAACGACTGCACTTGATAATAAAACTTTTTTCATAATAGTTTTATCTCCTTTTTCATATTTAATATAGATTGCTCTACAGTGAACATTTTATACATATATGTTGGGTTTGTCAAGTGTTTTTTCAACAAAACACTGTAATATCAAGAAATTAATTTTAAATCATGGTCTATTTGATACCAAAAATTACGATATTGAGATAATTCTACAAAAAGAAAAAGAAATGATAAAACTTCTTCTTTTTCTTCAAACTATTTTACCACCCCATTTTTTGGCAATCGTTTCTTGGGCAAACTAGGATCAGCCTTTGCTTCTAGTTCTTTAGCTGCTTGAACCAGTTTTTTCCGTTTCTTTTCTTTTTTTAGATTTTCCAACCATTTTCTGATTTCCATTTGTATATCCTCCTAAATAAAAGAGGCCAGTTACCCAGCCTCCTTATTGTTAACATTTTTTGGCATTTCCGATTTCAAATAGAGGGGACAGAGGTCGATTTTCGTGAATGCGAACAATGGCCTCTGCAAGGAGTTTCGCAATCGAAATTTGCTCAATCTTATCAATCAATCGATCTTCCGGTAGATAAATCGTATCCAACACCACCAACTTCTTAATGGCTGATTTTTGGATGTTGTCCATCGCTGGTCCTGATAAAACAGGGTGAGTACAGCTTGCATAAACTTCAACAGCACCTGCTTCTGCAAGGGCATCCGCCGCATGACAGATTGTACCAGCTGTATCAATCATATCATCAATCAAAATACAAGTCTTGCCTTCAACACTCCCAATGATATTCATCACTTCACTCGTATTCATCTTATCGACACTTCGACGTTTATCAATAATCGCAATCGGTGTCTTCAAAAATTCAGCTAATTTCCGAGCACGAGTCACACCACCATGGTCTGGACTGACAACAACATAGTCTTTTCCAATCATCCCGCGACGTTCAAAAAAGTCGGCGATCAAAGGCGCACCCATCAAGTGGTCAACAGGAATATCAAAGAAACCTTGAATCTGAGCGGCATGCAAATCAATTGTCAAGAGGCGATCAACTCCAGCAACCTCAAGCATATTAGCTACCAACTTAGAAGTGATTGGTTCACGAGCTCGAGCTTTCCGGTCTTGACGAGCATAGCCGTAATATGGCATCACCACATTAATGGATTGCGCACTAGCACGTTTCAACGCATCTACCATAATCAAAATTTCCATTAGATTATCGTTAACCGGCGAGCTAGTGGATTGCAAAATATAAACATCTTTCCCACGGATTGATTCTTCAATATTAACCTGAATTTCTCCATCAGAAAATTGACGAACCGTTGACTTTCCAAGCGGTAGTCCCATTTCACGAGACACACGTTGAGCCAATTCTTGATTTGACGACAAAGCAAAGAGCATTAAATCAGAAAATGACATGATTTCCTCCAGTAAAATCTAAAACCATATTGTACAGTCAGCACAAATTTCTCCTGTAATCATTTTATCGCTTTTTAAGCAAATATTCAAATATTAATTTATGGAAATTACAAAATCTATCACTACCTAAATTCTATCAAAAAAGAAGCAGAACAAATGTCCTGCTTCAGTGTAATTCTTAGTTTGGATAGATATAAGTAACAGTACCTTGTGCTGTTGTTGGGTTAAACCAACCACGGTAGTTACCAATGCTACGGATACCATTATAGTTAGACTCAGAAACTTGGATGCTTGTTGTAGATTGAACGGCTGTAACAACTGCTACGTGTCCATATCCACCATCATTCCAACATGCAATGGCACCAACTTGTGGTTGAGATCCTGTACGGAATCCTGCTGCCGCTGCACTTGCTGCCCATTGTCCACCATTACCCCAGTAATCACCAGCCCATGGAGCCAATGTCTTCGCACCCCATGTACATTCACCAACTGGATAAGATGATGCAGATGTACTATAAGTTGGACGAGAAGTAGTTGCTACTGGTGCAGCCGCTGCTTGAGTTTGAACAGCAGGTTGAGGTGCTGCTTGAGTTTGTGCTGCCGCTGGTGTTGCAGCAGGTGTTTGAGCTGCCGCTTGAACTTGTGCTTGAAGAGTTGTATTAGCTGAAGCTTTAACAGCTGCTTGTTGTTCTTTTTGTTTTGCACGGTAAGCTGCTTCTGCTGCTGCCGCTGCTGCTGCTGCTTTTTCAGCTTCCGCTTTTTGTTGCAACAAAGCATTCTTTTCGTTTTCAGCAGTTGATTTTTCAGCAGCCAAGTTCAATTGTGCTACTTTCAACTCAGCTTCTTTTGTTGACAAAGCTTGCGCATCATCTTCTAATTGCTGTTTGTTTGCAATGACAGTATTGATAGCATCGTTGTTTTCTTTTTGTTTTTGTGCAATCTCTTCTTTATCACGTTTTTGCTCTTGCAACATTTTGTTGTTAGCATCTGCAATTTCGTTCATAGCAGAAATACGTGAGATAGCTTCTGTCAAAGATCCAGAGCTAACAATCGCATTAATATAGCTTGTTGCAGTCCCAGTTGTTTGAGCACTACGTGCTTGATTTGCAAGTGATTCTTGACGAGCAACAATATTTTTTGACAACTCATCGATCTCAGCTGACAATCGTTCAGATTCTTCATTCAAACGGTCATTTTCAGCTTGAAGATTTTCTTGTTGTTTTTTAATTTCAGATACTTGACCTTGAATTTGATCTACCTGAGCTTGTGCACTTTGTTGTTGTTGATTAATACTATTGATTTTGTTATCTTGAGCAGCAATCTTATCATCTGTTGAATCAGCTGATACACCAGCTACGACAGCACCTTGTGATAAAGCAACTGTACTCAATAAGATTGTGGCAAATAATTTTTTCTTCATTAGATAAATTTTCCCTTTCTAATAAGACACTAACTAGTATAACAAATTTTTTAAAAATTTATATTACGCTATTGTTACATTTTTATTTCGAGTTTATAAATAAATCTTTTCAAGTAAAGGCTGTAATACTATTAATAGAAGCACATTCAAAATTAAACTTGGAAAAATTTGGTAAATAATTAGTGTAATCCAGTTAAATTTTATGCTGATAAAAAGAATCAAAAGAAGATTTGTTAAAATCTGAAATAATAGAATCGTTAATAAAAATGTAAAAAAACGAGTCAATCGATTGACCAAAATAATCTGATTACACCGATAAAAAATCATCTGTAGTATAGGAAATACTATGAAGGTAATTCCTAGAGTGTGTAAAAAATACACATCAAAACAAAAACCAAAGAAGACTCCCCACCAAATACTAGCTATCTCAGAGAAATAGAGACTCAATAACATAAAACCATATAGAAATAAAAATGAAGTAGGTTCAAAGGAGTTTGGACAAAAACGAGAAATAAGAAAAGAGATCTGTCCGTCAACAAATAAAGATAAGAATAAGATTAAAGGGAAAAAATGGTACTTACGTATGACTTTCACACTACTCTCCAATCAATAGTACATAACGATTGACATCTAAATTAGCCTTTGGTTTCACACGAATTTCTTGCCCTAACTGATCAGATGCCTTTTGAGTAGAAGTCACTGTACCAAGAGGTAAGTCACTACTCTTATATTTTCCTAAACCACTTGTTGAAACCAGAGATCCTTTTTTAATTTCAACTGGATCTCCAATTTGCAACAACCGAAACTCACCTGTCTTCTCGTCATAACCATTTAATAAAGCAAAAATAGATTGACCTTGACTCTCAATTTTAAACGTCAGGTGTTGTGAAGAAATAGTATCTTCGACTAATAATTTCACTTTGCTAGAATTTTTCTCTATACTTTCTACCACACCAATGACGCCACCAGACGAAAGAACAAACATAGAATCAGAAATTCCATCTGAACTACCTTTATCAATAACAAATTCCTGATCCCACGAACCATAATTACGGTCAATAATCTCACTAACGACTTGTTTAGAACCCGATACAGAATTCTTGATTGACATCAAATCCTTTAATTCTCTATTTTCTGATTCCAAACGGTTAAGTTTTGACTGGTCAATATCCTTTTGATAAAGACGTGATTTTAACGAACGGTTTTCTTCATTTAATTCAGATAAATTCTTTAAATCCTTTGCCTTAGATTCCACAACAACAAATGGTACCGATACTGCCTCATCAACAATAGCTAATATATCAGAAGATTTTAAAACAATTGAAGTTCTAACAGATGGAAAAAGAAATAAAATTCCTGAAACAGTTAAAACAAACACAAAACTAAAAATTTTAAAGAATCGATTCAAGAACATAGACAAAACCTTCAAAAATATAAAAAATAGTTTGAGATGACATCTCAAACTTGGAAATTATACGGAGAATGGGGGATTCGAACCCCCGCGCCGGTTACCCGACCTAACGATTTAGCAAACCGTCCTCTTCAGCCTCTTGAGTAATTCTCCAAAATGGGCACGAGTGGACTCGAACCACCGACCTCACGCTTATCAGGCGTGCGCTCTAACCACCTGAGCTACGCGCCCAAGTTAAAAACTTGGTAAAGAACCTATGTTCAAAGCGGGTGACGAGAATCGAACTCGCGACAACAGCTTGGAAGGCTGTAGTTTTACCACTAAACTACACCCGCTTATTATTAAAAGAAATGGCGCGAGACGGAATCGAACCGCCGACACATGGAGCTTCAATCCATTGCTCTACCAACTGAGCTACCGAGCCAAATTGCGGGAGCAGGATTTGAACCTACGACCTTCGGGTTATGAGCCCGACGAGCTACCGAGCTGCTCCATCCCGCGTTAATATTAAGGAGGATGTGGGATTCGAACCCACGCACGCTTTTACACGCCTGACGGTTTTCAAGACCGTTCCCTTCAGCCGGACTTGGGTAATCCTCCAAGATAACAATGGACCTTGTAGGACTTGAACCTACGACCACTCGGTTATGAGCCGAGAGCTCTAACCAGCTGAGCTAAAGGTCCAACAAGATCAACAATATAGCGGCGAAGGGGATCGAACCCCCGACCTCCCGGGTATGAACCGGACGCTCTAGCCAGCTGAGCTACACCGCCATA
>NZ_JANCOJ010000003.1 GCF_024295625.1 Streptococcus sp. CF8_St5-11 | reverse complement strand
CTTTCAAATCAACATCATGCAATGTCAACTTTTATGCGGTATTAGCTATCGTTTCCAATAGTTATCCCCCGCTAAGAGGCAGGTTACCTACGCGTTACTCACCCGTTCGCAACTCATCCGCTCGGTGCAAGCACCAAGCTTCAGCGTTCTACTTGCATGTATTAGGCACGCCGCCAGCGTTCATCCTGAGCCAGGATCAAACTCTCATTAAAATAATTGTTTGTCTTAAACTCATTCTGTCACTGACAGATTTATTGTTTTTTTATTGTTCAGTTACTATAACCTTAGTTATAGCGCCCTGCACATTGGTTCGTCTTGTTCAGTTTTCAAAGGTCTTTGTCGCTCTCGCGCGACAACTATATTAGTATATCATGACCTCTCCTTACTGTCAACACTTTTTTCCAAAAAAATTTATTTTTTTGAAAGTTTTTTTGAAATAAAAAAATAGAGAGGGAATCCTCTCTATTTATATTCTTGTCTGTATTTGTTTTCTTCAGCTTTGTTAGCCCATACATAATGACCTGGTTTAATTTCAACCATTTGTGGTTTATCTTCAGAATAATCATGTTGTTCTGGATCGTAGATTTTTAGAACTTTTTTACGTTCTAGAATTGGATCTGGAATTGGGACCGCTGAAAGTAGGGATTGGGTGTATGGATGGATTGGGTGGTTAAATAGCTCTTCAGTTTCTGCTACTTCTACAATAACCCCTTTATAGATAACTGCAATACGGTCAGAAATGAAGCGCACAACTGACAAGTCATGGGCAATAAAGAGATAGGTCAAGCCTAATTCTCTTTGGAATTTTTTCAAAAGGTTCAAGACCTGTGCACGTACTGAAACGTCAAGGGCTGAGATTGGTTCATCCGCAATGACAAATTCTGGTTCCATGACAAGTGCACGGGCAATACCGATCCGTTGACGTTGACCACCTGAGAATTCGTGAGGATAACGTGTCAAATGTTCTGCTAGAAGTCCAACCTCATGCATAATATTTTTTACTTTTTCCTGACGTTCTTCTTCACTGTTAAACAAATGGTGGTTGATCAAACCTTCAGAGATAATATAATCAACTGTTGCACGTTCATTCAAACTTGCTGCTGGGTCTTGGAAGATCATTTGAATTTTTCGGATCAACTCTGATTTTTCACTGTGAGAGTTTCTTCCGTTGATCTTGCGACCGTCATAAATAATTTCTCCAGCACTTGTATCATTCAAACCGATGATCGCACGTCCAATTGTCGTCTTCCCACTTCCTGATTCACCAACAAGAGAGAACGTTTCTCCCTTATTAATGAAGAAGTTGGCGTTCTTTACAGCAACAAATTTTTTACTTCCTTCACCGAAGGAAATTTCTAAATCTTTAATTTCAACTAATTTTTCAGTCATTTCCTTCCTCCTATTCTGTAATGTGAGTAAAGCCCATTTTTGAGCCAATCTTTTCGTGAAGGTTTTCGATTACTTCTGGTTTATGAACTGTCGGTGCATCTGGATGGAGCAACCATGTCTTAGCCCAGTGAGTATCGGTTACTTTGAAAGCAGGTGCCTCTTCTTCAAAATCAATCTGCATCGCATAGTCTGAACGAAGTGCGAAAGCATCTCCTTTAATCGGAGCATACAATGAAGGCGGAGTTCCTGGAATAGAGTAAAGATCACCATCTGAGGTTGACAATTGAGGCAAGCTTGAAAGCAAGCTCCATGTGTATGGATGTTTTGGATCGTAGAAAATTTCTTCTACTTTACCAAACTCAACAATTTCTCCAGCATACATAACGGCTACTTTATCTGCAATACTTGCAACCACACCTAAGTCGTGGGTGATAAAGATAACTGTAAATTGGTATTCTTTTTGAAGGGATTTCAACAAATCAATGATTTGCGCTTGAATGGTTACGTCAAGGGCTGTTGTTGGTTCGTCACAGATTAAGATATCTGGACGGCAGGCCAAGGCGATGGCAATAACGATCCGTTGACGCATCCCACCTGAATATTGGAATGGATACTCATCAAAACGACGTTCCGCATCTGGAATTCCAACTTTCTCCATATAGTCCAAAGCCATTTCTTTGGCTTCTTTAGCTGTTTTCCCTTGGTGTTTGATAATGACTTCTGTAATTTGTGAACCAATTGTGTTGATTGGGTCCAAACTTGTCATTGGGTCTTGGAAAATTGTAGCGATCTTAGATCCACGAATATTTTCCCAATCTTTATTCGATTTCAAATCTGTCAATTCTTGACCACGGTATTTAATCGAACCTTGGGCAATACGGCCGTTATCTTCTAACATTCCGGTGAACGTTTTTGTCAAAACTGATTTCCCTGAACCTGACTCACCAACTAAGGCAAGAACTTCACCTTCTTCTAGCTCAAGCGATACGCCACGAATAGCTGTCAATACGCGATCGCGCACGTCAAATTCCACTACGATATCTTGAGCAGATAAAATAATATTGTTATTTGATGTCATATCTACTCCTCCTATCTATGTGTACGTGGGTCGCTGGCATCGGCCAAGTTTTGTCCGACGATAAAGAATGACAAGGATACTAAAATCAAAACAGTAAGCGGAATCCAGAATAGGTAGGCATTTGTAGTTACGTTTTGAGAATAGTCAGAAATCAACCGTCCCAAACTTGGAACTGTGATTGGAAGACCAAGTCCGAAGAAGGAAAGGAAAGCTTCGTAAGAAATAAAGCTTGGAAGTAACTGTGATGTTTGTGTCACGATAACAGATACCAATTGAGGCAAAATATTTTTCGTAACAATTTTCAAAGTTGGTGTTCCTAATGTTCGGCTGGCCAAGTTGTACTCCAAATCACGGTAACGCATGATTTGGACACGAATGGTATAGGCAATTCCGATCCATCCAGTTAAGGACATGGCAAGAATCAAGTTCCAGAAACCAGATCCCATTGAGTAAGTCAAGACGATAACGATCAACATAAACGGAATGTTTGAAATAACGTTATAAACTTCCATCATGATACGGTCGATGGATTTTGAGATCCCCCAAATTCCACCAACGATAACTCCGACAACCACGTTAATAACAGTGGCGATGAAGGAAATGATAATTGAATTCCGAGCACCAAACCAAACTCCATCAAAGAGGGATTTACCGTTATTATCTGTACCAAAGAAAGCTTTGGCACTTGGTGGATTCAAACGTGCTGAAAAGTCATTTACCTTACTTACGTCGTTGTAATCAAAATTTGAAAACATAGGATAGACAAAACTCATCAAGAGAATCCCAATCAAAATAGCAAGCATAATGATAGTGGTTCTTTTTTTCAAGAATTGTCTGAATACAGATTTCCAGTATGAATACGCTGGAGCATCGATTACTTCAGAGGCAAAGTCATCACGTTTTACAAACTGAAATTTATTTTTATCGATTGTAGCCATTATTTGCCTCCTTTCGTATTCGTTAATTTAATCCGTGGATCAAGCACTGTCATCAAGATATCACCTAACATGGCAGCAAAGATACCAAGTGATGTGAAGATGAAGACAAGTCCGATGACCATGGTGTTGTTTGATGCTTTAATAGAGTCAATCAACATTTTACCCATACCTGGGAAAGCGAAGACTGTTTCAGTCAACGTCGCACCTGAGATAACTCCAATGATAGCCCCTGGAATTCCAGAAACTAGTGGAACCATCGCATTTTTGAAGATGTGTTTTCTTGAGATCTCACGTTCTGACAATCCTTTTGAACGAGCAAAACGGACGAAATCCTGAGAGTGAATATCGATCATATAACGACGAATCCAAACGGCGATAAATGGCGCACTCAATAAACCAAGAATCAGAGACGGCAATACATATGAACGCCAGTCCTGTGCTCCAAGTACTGGGAATGAGTCTGGAAGTCCAAAGAATGAACCTGCTAGACGCACGATATAGACAAGGGCAATGGTTGGGAGAGACATCATAAATGTCAAGGCCGCAGTAGAGATGCTATCAAACCATGAGTCCTTGAAAAGAGCCATATAAGATCCTAGTGGGATCGCAATCAAGTAGGCAATCGCAATACCAATCAAACCAATGATTGAAGAAGATGCAATCATGGATGGATTCTCATAGTTGCTCAACGTTGCTGTATAGGCATCCCCTTTACCAAATCGACTGATATCTTGTGAGTCTGCCTTACTTGGTGATTTGTAGGTACGTGAGTAGATATCGATGGAAGATGTCTTTTTACCTGTTGGGAAGTTCACTTCACTCTTCTTAGTCGTTCCTTGTCCTTGGGTAATAACTTGAAGAACAGGGGTATTTGAATAAGTTGGATATGAATTTCCAAGGTTTAAGGTCACAAAGTTTTGGTGTACATATGGGAACTGACCATTAAAGTACAAGAGGTATTTGTGTTTCGTACCAGAACCCACTACAGACCATCCAATAGATGGATCATTTTCAATACGGATATAGCGTTTAAGATTTGGATTCGAGGCATCTTTCACCCAACCTGGATGATCAAATTGAATCAAATTCGCATAGAAGCTAATAACACGTTCAAAAACCGGAATTTCACGCACCGCATAGAAAGACTTACTTTCTGGGAAACGTTTCAACTGCCAACCATGACCTAATTTTTCAATATATTTTTTGTAGATCTTTTCATTGGCATTTGTCGCATCAACCGTTACGGAAGAATCTTCTTTACTTGCTTTTTGTTGCAAGCTCTTTGAATCCATGTATTCCAAATAACCCATGCGATCATAGACTGTATTTTCGTAGTTGATCTTCGAATCTTTTGTCTTTGCTACTTTATTGTAGTTGGGGTCATTCTTAAAGATGAGATTTCTCGGTGTTAGCGTATAGATAATCATGTAGGTTAATGTCGTGACGAGAAAGATCGACACTAACGAACGCAAAATACGCATAAAAACATATTTTTTCATATTTCATTCCTTTAATGTCCAAAAGAACTTTCTCCCCTAGAAGAGAAAGTTCTAATGAAAAGCAATAATTTAATTATTTAACGTGTTTTTCAAGATCTTGTTGAGCTTTTTTGTTTGACTCAACTTTTTCTTTTTGCCATTTCTTAAGAGCTTCATCGTATTGTTTCTTAGTAACAGGTTCATCTTGAACTTCTACATATTTGAAGTATGCTGATCCTTTGTTACCAGCTTGAGCTGAAGCACCAGAGAATGGTACCACTTTAGAGATAACAGTTGCTGCTCCTGATGATGACATTGTAGGTACTACAATTGCGCTATCTGTCAACCAAGCTTGAGCTGCTGCATATTTTTCATAACGTTTCACAACATCTTGTGTTTCGTTGTTTGCATCGTCAAGAAGTTTTGCAAACTCATCCAAACCTACAGCTTTAGCTGATGGGTTATCTACACCACCTGCAAAACCAAGGTAAACTTTTGTTTGGTCTTCAGAAGATGGTTGAAGCGTATCAAGGTAAGTTGATGGATCTTGATAGTCTGGGTTCCAACCGACCATACCTTGAAGATCCCAATCTGCATCTGCAGCTGATGGAACATTCAATGTGATGTTCAACACTTCGTCTTGGTCCATCATTTGAAGGTCAACAACTACGTTGTCTTTACCAAGAGTTTCTTCTACCGTTTGTTTCAATGATTGCATACGTGTAACTATACTTGTTGCATTTTGAATAACAGGAACGTCAATATGAATTGGGAATTGAACGCCGTCTTTTTGAAGTTCAGCTTTGGCTTTTTCAAGTTGTGCTTTCGCTTTATCTTTGTTGTAAAGACCATCTTGACCATCTTCAAGGTTGATACCCTTCCATTGGTCTCCATAAGTAGTCAACTTATCTGCAACTACATTTCCGAAGTCTTTTCCGTCTACTTGTACGAATGCAGGTGCAACATATGTATTACGGATAGCTGGTTTAGCAAATTCTTTACCATTGACTTGTGCTGAGTAGTTTTCACGGTTCAAGGCAAAAGTGATGGCTTGACGGAAATCTTTGTTCAAGATTGCTTTCTTAGTAGAAGATTTTTCAGCATCTGATTTCTTTGCAGTGTGTTTGTAAGATTGACGATCGATGTTGAAACCAAGGATTGCTACACCTGAACCAGCTGGTGTGTTATAGATATTGTCCTTGTATTTTTTCTCTACTGTTGCAAAGTTTGAGCTTGATGGGAAAAGACGAGCAGCTGTATAAGCTCCATCAGAGAAACCACGTGCCAATGAATCTTGGTCTGATCCATCGTAATAAGTAAGTTTTACTTCCTTGACGTGAACGTTTTTCTTATCCCAGTAGTTGTCATTCTTTTCAAATACAACAGATGATTTTGATGTAATAGATTTAAGAAGGAAAGGTCCGTTTGCAAGGACTGATTTCACATCGTTTGGTTGACCAAAATCATCTCCCTTACTCTTCAAGAAATCTGTGCTAATTGGGAACAAGATTCCGTTTGTTGTTTTAGAGTTCCAGAAGGTTTCAGGTTTGTTCAATGTATATTGAAGTGTGTAATCATCAACCGCTTTGACACCAACTTGGCTGAAGTCTGTAGTTTTTCCTTGCACATAATCATCCAAGCCTTTGATTGAGCCTTGAACTAGTGGAAGTTCTTCTGATTTTTTATCAGCAGCGTGTTTCAAACCAGTCACGAAGTCTTTGGCAGTCACTTCACCGCGTTCTTCACCATCTGCATCGTACCATTTAACACCCTTACGAATCTTGTAGGTATAAGTCAAACCGTCTTTTGAAACAGACCAATCTTCCGCAAGTGATGGCACAAGATTTCCATACTTGTCATTTTCCATCAAACCGTCTACGATGTTTGTAGTGAGATCTTGAGTGGCAGATTTAGAAGACACAGTATAGTCCAAAGTTGTTGGGTCAGTAGTGTAGACATAACCATAGTTTTTGTCTTCGCCTGAGCTTGCTTTGCTAGTATTTGAACTAGAACATGCAGCTAACAATCCAGCTGCAAGGAGTGTTACTCCGGCAACTGCGAATACTTTACCTTTTTTCATAGGAATTCTCCAATAGTTTTTTTAGATTTGTTTAAGATTATATCACAAGTAGAAAAAAAAGTAAACTAAATTTTCTGAATATTCGTTTTATCACTATTCAAAAACCTTGCTATGACTGACTTTTTAGCCTAATTGATGATTTTACAATTTTCCATTAATCATTTGTATGATACAATATAGAGGACTAAGCAACGAGGAAACAACTGTGAAAAAATTCTTTCTTTCTTTTTTAACCTTCATCCTGCTGTTATGCAGTTTACCTTATCAAGTCGTTCTGGCAGATGAGCTAGAACTTCCTGCTCAAAGTGCTATTGCTGTTGAAGCTGATACAGGTAAAATTTTATATGAAAAGGATTCAGAGAAAAAGCGAGATGTGGGGGGTCTATCTACACTCTTGACCACTTATCTGATTTTCGAAGCTATTCATGAAAAAAAACTTTCTCTAAAAGATCCTATCAAATTGTCTGAGAAAGCTCTGGCTTTAAATGATATCGAAGGTGCTGGTACTCTTCCTATGGAAGCGAACCAATATACGGTTGAACAGTTATTGACTGCTCTTTTAGTTGGAAATTCTAGTACTGCTGCCTTGGCCTTAGCTGAGAAAGTGGGGGGCTCCGAAAAAAGCTTCGTTGAAAAAATGAAGCAAAAACTTTCTGAATGGGGCATTCAATCTCCTCATTTAATTAATGCTACCGGATTAAATACTCAAACCATTAGCGGAGATCCTGACGGGAAAGGAGACGAAAATCAATTGAGTGCTTATGATATTGCTGTTATTGCCAAGCACTTACTCCAGGATTTTCCTGAAGTGACCAAATATACTTCAAAACCCACTGCTCTTTTTTCAAACACGCAGATTGAAAACCCCAATCTGATGCTAGAAGGCATGCCGAATTACCGTTCAGGCGTTGACGGCCTTCGGGTCAGCAACTCTACCAAAGGAGGCATCACCTTTGCTGCATCAACGACGCAAAATGGCATCCATATGATCACAGTTGTCCTAGGAGTTGAGGCAGTTGACGGTGATCCATACGCACGCTTTGTGGCTACTTCTTCTCTGATGAACTACGTGGTACGGACCTTTGTTTCTTCCATCGTCGTCAAAAAAGGAGATCCCTACGGAAAAAGTAAGGCAACTATCATGGATGGGAAGTCAGAGACTGTTTTAGCTGTTGCAAAAAAAGACTTCTATATCGTCGAAAAGCAAGGCAGCCAAGCGGAACCAAAAATTCAATTCAAGAGTAACCAAGAATCATTCCGAGCACCTGTCAAATCAGGCACAAGTCTTGGAAAATTACACTACACTGATCCAGATAAAATCGGACGTGGCTACTTAGAAGATCAAGAACCAACAGTCGATATGGTAGCAGGAAGAACCATTGAGAAAAGCTTTTTCTTAAAGGTTTGGTGGAATGAATTCGTCCGTTATGTCAACGAAAAATTATAAGCAAAAAAATCACAATGGAGTCAAATCCATTGTGATTTTATTTTGCTATTAAAACGAATTATCCTACAGATCCTTCCATTTCGTAGCTAATAAGTCGGTTTAACTCAACGGCATATTCCATTGGAAGTTCTTTTGTAAAGGGTTCTACAAATCCCATGACAATCATTTCTGTCGCTTCTGATTCAGACAGACCACGACTCATCAAATAATAAAGTTGCTCTTCTGAGATTTTTGAAACCTTAGCTTCGTGCTCCAAAGCAACTTGTGAGTTGTGGATTTCATTAAATGGAATCGTGTCTGATGAAGATAAATCATCCATGATAATAGTGTCACACTCAATGTGAGAAACTGATTTTTTAGAGTTCTTGTTGAAGGTCACTTGTCCACGGTAGTCTACCTTTCCGCCACCCTTCGCGATGGATTTGGATACGATAGACGAGCTAGTGTGAGGGGCATTGTGGATCATCTTGGCGCCTGTATCTTGGTGTTGACCTGCATTCGCAAAGGCAATGGACAACATGGTCCCACGCGCTCCTTCTCCATCCAGATAAACAGATGGGTACTTCATGGTTGTCTTCGCTCCTAAGTTCCCGTCGATCCACTCAACTGTGGCATCTTTTTGAGCTTTGGCCCGCTTGGTGACCAAGTTGTAGACATTGTCCGACCAGTTTTGGATGGTCGTGTAACGCATATAAGCACCATCTAAGGCAAAGATCTCAACAATCGCTGCATGCAGGCTATTGCTTGAGTAGGTCGGCGCTGTACAGCCTTCCACATAGTGAACACTTGCTCCCTCATCCACGATAATCAACGTGCGCTCAAACTGACCTGTATTTTCATTGTTGATACGGAAGTAAGTTTGAAGGGGGACATCTACTTTTACGCCTTTTGGTACATAAATGAAGGTTCCACCAGACCAGACTGCTGAGTTGAGGGCAGCCAATTTGTTATCCGTTGGTGGCACTAACTTCGCAAAATACTGTTTGAACAGGTCTGGATATTCTTTTAGGGCAGAATCCGTATCGGTAAAGATAATCCCCAACTTTTCAAACTCTTCTTTCATATTGTGGTAAACCACTTCTGATTCATACTGAGCAGAAGCCCCCGCTAAGTAAGCACGTTCTGCTTCAGGAATCCCGATACGCTCAAAGGTTTCCTTGATTTTCTCTGGAACTTCGTCCCATGAACGGGCAGGTTTATCCGAAGGTTTTTGATAATAGATCAAATCATCAAAGTCAATCTCTGATAGATCGGCTCCCCAGGTTTGCATGGGCATCTTTTTGAAGGTTTCAAAAGATTTCAAACGGAATTCGAGCATCCATTCGGGTTCATTTTTTGCTGCAGACAATTCACGAATAACCGCTTCATTCAATCCCTTCCCGGTAGAGAGAATGGGTTGAACATCATCGTGAAATCCAAATTTATATTCACCGAGATCAATTGGTTTCGGTTCGACTCTTTCTTCAGCCATAATTTCCTTTCTTTCTCTGTTTCTTCTTTTAACTATTTGCTACGTTCGATCGCTTTTTTAAGAGCATTCCATGAGAGGGTCGCACATTTAATCCGTTGTGGGAATTTTGAGACTCCAGATAAGAAGGCTGCGTCTCCCAATTCCTCTTGGCGAGGATCTGACTGGCCTTGGACCATTTCTGAAAAGACCTGCGCCAATTCTTCGACTTCCTCTTTTGTTTTTCCCATTACAGCATCCGTCATCATACTAGCTGAAGCGGTTGAGATCGTACATCCTGAATTAACAAAGGCGATATCTTCCACCCTGTCATTCTCATCAAATTTCACACTTAACTGGATCACATCTCCACAAGTTGGATTGTTGAGTTGGATCTGATCAACATCTTCAATCTGGCCCTGATGGTGAGGGTGTTTTGAATGGTCAGCTACGACCGCCATGTACAGCGAATCTAATTTAGAAAGTGCCATTGAAAAACTCCTTTGCTTTGATCAATGCCTCAATTAATTTATCACAGTCCGCTTTAGTGTTGTAGATATAAAAACTTGCTCTCGTTGTCGCTGGAACTTGTAGGTATTGAAGGAGCGGTTGTGCACAGTGGTGACCTGCACGAACAGCAATCCCTTCATAATCTAATGCTGTTGCTAAGTCATGCGGATGGAGATCTCCTAGATTGAAGGAAATGACGCCAGAACGTTTTGCTAAGTCTTGGGAACCATAAATGGTCAAGCCTTCGATCGCCTGTAATTTTGGAAACACATAGGCAATCAATTCTTGCTCATGCGCTTCTACCTGGTCCATCCCCAGCTCTTCTAAGTAATCGATTGCTGCACCGAGACCAATTGCTCCCGCCATATTAGGTGTTCCAGCTTCAAATTTCCAAGGCAATTCCTTCCAAGATGCAGATTGTTCGTAAACAAAGTCAATCATCTCGCCCCCAAACTCGATCGGAGACATTTGCTCTAAGATTTCTTCCTTCCCATAGAGGACACCAATCCCTGTTGGTGCAGCCATCTTATGGCCAGAAAAAGCAAAGAAATCCGCATCTAAGTCTTGTACATCAATGGCCATATGAGGGGTTGATTGAGCCCCATCTACGACCATGATCGCTCCAACTTCATGAGCTAATCGAGCAATTTCCTTGATCGGATTGACTACCCCTAAGACATTCGAAGCATGGGTGATGGAGACAAATTTTGTCTTCTCACTAAGCTTGCTCTTTAAGTCCTGCATATCCAGTAAGCCATCTTTTAGATAGACATAGACCAGTTTTGCTCCTGTCTTCTTGCAGGCTTGCTGCCAAGGAATGATATTGGAGTGATGTTCCATGATGGAAATCAGGACTTCATCCCCTTCCTTTAGGACTTCTTCTGCATAGCGGGCTACCCAGTTGAGTCCAGTCGTTGTCCCTCTTGTAAAGAGCACTTCCTTGGTTGATGAAGCGTTGATAAATTTTCTGACTTTCTCACGCGCCGCCTCATAGGCTGCTGTCGCTCGTTCAGCCAAAGTATGGACTCCACGATGGACATTGGCGTTATCTTGCAAATAATAGTGATTAACTGCTTCAAGAACACGTTTAGGTTTTTGCGTCGTCGCTGCATTATCTAGATAAACCAAAGGCTCATCATGGACTAGTTGATCGAGAATGGGAAAATCTTGAGCAATTGTATTTTTATCTAGCATTGTTTCTCCTTAGCGTTGAGATAACTTTTCTTCAATGGTGGCAATCATTTCATCACGTACTTCTTTAACTGGGATTTCAACAATAACAGATCCCAAGAAACCACGCACCACTAAGCGTTCCGCTGTGTGTTGATCCAGACCACGACTCATGAGGTAATACATATCTTCTGGGTCCACTTGACCGATCGATGCAGCATGGCCTGCTGTGACGTCATTTTCATCAATCAAGAGGATTGGGTTGGCATCTGAACGTGCTTGATCCGATAACATCAAGACACGGCTTTCTTGCTGAGCATCTGCTCCTTTAGCCCCCTTGATAATATGACCAATTCCATTGAAGGTCAAGGTTCCTTTTTCAAGAATAACCCCGTGTTGCAAGATATTTCCGATCGAGTTGCAACCAAAGTTGGTCACGCGGGTGTCAATTCCTTGAACCTGACGACCGCTTGATAAAGCAACGACTTTCAAATCTGCATGACTTCCGTTTCCAACCAAGTCACTGTCAAAGTCTGCAACCACGTTACCTTCGTTCATAACACCGATAGCCCAATCAATGCTGGCATCCTGACCTAGTTTCCCACGTCGACTGATGTAGGCTGTGACATTTTCACCCAGACGGTCAATCGCCGCAAATTTCACTTGGGCACCTGAGCGGGCGATCACCTCAACCGTCACATTCGCAGTTGCTGTTGCTGAGCCTTCACCTTTTGATTCTAGGCGTTCCAAATAGCTAAACTTGCTGTTTTTGCCTGCAATAATCAAAATGTGTTTATTAAAAGGTACATCACTATCACTATCCTGGTAGAAAATACCTTCGATGGGTTCTGAAATTTCGACATTTTCTGGAATATAAAGGACAGCCCCACTATTAAAATAAGCCGTGTGGTAAGCTGCTAGTTTATCATCGTCGTATTTAACCGAAGACATAAAGTAGTCTTCTACCACCTGCGGAATTTCTTCTAGGGCAGAATGGAAATCTGTGAAAAGAACTCCTTGGTCTGCCAAGGCTTGTGGCACCTGTTCAAATACAGTTTGGGTTCCAACTTGGACTAATTTTAAATTTGAATCGAGGACTGTAAAATCGGGAACATTGGCAGAAGCCTCGCTTTCTGTGATCGTCCCATCTCCAAGATTCCAGCGGTGGAATTTGACACGTTCAATGGCTGGCAATTCCAACTGATCGATCTTGTCAAAAGCTTTTTTTCGTAAATCTTGCAGCCAGCTTGGCTCAGCATGCAGTTCCGAAAAGAGGGTAATATTTTCAATACTCATTTTTTTCTCCTAATAAAGATACTATCTGTTTGATTTTATGACAACATTAGATCACTTGTCATCAGGTTATAGTTCTTCTTTATAGTCGTAACCGAGTTCTTCTGCGAGTTGTGCATAGCCTTCACGTTCCAAGCGGGCAGCCAATTCTGGTCCACCTGAAAGCACGACACGGCCTTCCATCATCACATGGACGACATCTGGAGTAATGTAGTTCAACAAACGTTGGTAGTGGGTGATGATCATAGCTCCAAAACCTTCACCCCGCATTGCATTAACCCCTTTAGATACGACCTTAAGAGCATCAATATCCAAACCAGAGTCAATTTCGTCCAAAAGGGCAAATGTTGGTTCCAACATCAACAATTGAAGGATTTCATTGCGTTTTTTCTCACCACCTGAGAACCCTTCATTCAAATAGCGTTCTGCCATTTCTTCTTTCATGTTGAGCAGTTCCATCTTTTCATCCAATTTTTTGATGAAATCACGAATAGAGATCTTCTCGTCCTCTTCTTTACCAGCATTCATGGCTGCACGTAAAAATTCTGCATTCGTAATTCCTGGGATTTCTGAAGGGTATTGCATGGCAAGGAACAAGCCCATCCGTGCACGTTCGTCTACTTCCAATTCCAAGATGTTGACACCATCAAACAGAATCTCCCCTTTGGTTACTTCATAATTTGGGTTTCCCATAATGGCAGCTGACAGAGTAGATTTCCCTGTTCCGTTTGGTCCCATGATGGCTGCGATCTCACCAGTTTTTAGGGTCAGGTTTACACCTTTTAAAATTTCTTTGCCTTCAATTTCAACGTGAAGGTCTTTAATTTCTAATGTCGACATTGCATTCCCTTTCTTTTTACTTTGAAGTCTGGAAGGTTTCTCAAAGCAAAGATTCCTTCATCACAAAGTATTTTTTTACCTTTCAAGTATATCAAAAAAAAGCCTAAATGGCTTTTCTTTTGATTAGAACTATTCTTATTTAGTTTTTTCTTTTCGTTTTTGACGAACTTCCTCCCGGTAGGAAGAATTCCCTATATAGCGCAGAACATTTAACAAAGGACTATGATGTGGACCCAGAACCCCGATCAATTCTGCTAACAACTCTACTCCAAACAAGAGCCCGATCACAAGTAGGACGCCCCCAATGCGGCTCGAGATATTGAGTAAGAGAGAAATCAAGGAGAAGATCATCGAAATCCCATAGATCACAAGCACAGTTCCCCGATGTGTCAAGCCCAGAGAAAGAAGTCGGTGGTGCAAGTGATTGCGATCCGGTTTATAAAATTTTTGACCAGAAAGAGTCCGACGGATAATGGCTAAAAAGGTATCTGTAATCGGTACACCGAGAATAATCATTGGGGTGACTACCGCAACAGCTGTCGCATTTTTCAAACCTTGCAAGGACAAGACAGAAATCATAAATCCGATAAACAAGGCACCGGTGTCTCCCAAATAGAGAATGGCCGGATGGTAGTTAAAGGGAAAGAAACCAGCGATGGACGCAACCAATACAAAGATCGTCATGGTCAGAAAGAGATTGGGTACTGGTAGAAAGAAATAGGACACAATCCCCATTGTCACTAGGGAAATAATAGAGACCCCACTCACCAAGCCATCTAATCCATCAATCAGATTGACCGCATTGGTAATAGAAACAATCCAAATCACCGTCAAAAGATACGATAGCCATGGTTCAAAATGAAGTAAGGGCCCACCGAATGGAATCTTAAAATCATTTAGACGAAAATCTGTCAAAAACCAGACCAGACTCGCTGCCAGCAGGATGCCGATCATCTTTTTCTTGGCAGACAATTCTTTTACATCATCGATCAAGCCTGTGAGCGCGATAATCCATCCTGCGCCCACGACCGGCAAGGTATAAGATAGGTAACTTTTGATTGGTGCGGTAGTGGATGTCAGCATAGGAATAAACACAAGAGTCGCAATTGAAAAAGCAATCACAATAGACAGTCCACCCGCGCTTGGCATGGGCTTGGTATTGATCCGACGCGCATTCGGATAATCTACGGCATCAATCTTAAAGGAGAATAGGCGAACCAAGGGCGTCAATACCAAGGCAATCATAAAAGTCCCAATCAGCACCAGAACAAATTGCAAGGAAAAGGACATCATAAGCTAGCAACTTTCTTCAAATTCTCAATCGCACCAGACACCATTAATAAATGACCATGTTCCTGCAGAACAGCTCGTGTCACTTCTGAATCATCCGCATACTCCCGAATGATGGCAAGTAACCAGGTTGGATATTGATTTGGTTGATCCTCTGTATTGATCAAGACAGTTAAATAATAATCGGATCCCATTTTGTATAATTCAGAGGTATCCACTGGAAAGCTGACCGTTTTTGAAAAGGCAACTGCTTGCTGGATATTTGAAAAGCGCAAAATGTAATAAATATACTGACTTACTGGTGCTTCAGATGTCGGATCTTGTTCTTGATTGTCCCGTAACTCTTCTTGTTCCAAATGGTGAATAGCTTCTGCATCCCCTTTTGTCTTATCAGAGATTGTTTTTTCCAAGGTTTTGATAAATTCATCTGGAGTCATGCGCGACAACTCTTCCATATCAGGAAGATCTGACAAATCCTCAAAATCCAATTGTTGGTCAATTTTTGATTTGGTAACAAAAACATCCAATTTATCTGGTTTTGGTGTCACTCGAAAACTCAGCATTCCACTATCCAGGAAGCTTTCTGGCATTTCGAGCTCATCCAAAATGGCGTAGAAAAATTCTTCTGTTTTTTCTTGCGGGACAAGGAAATCAGCAATTTCCATCCCACGTTCTTCTAAGTCTTCTAGTTGGATCGTGATCTTAATAGTTGAATCACTAATTTGCTTCATCTTCATAGCATAACCTCATACTTCTAGTCTTACTATTATACTAAAAAATTGGATAGAATTCAAAAAAAGGATGCATCGAAAAGAGGTCGGGACAAAAGTCTCCAACCTCAGAAAACAATTTGATCAAGTTCAACCGTTCTCTTAGAAAATAATACGGAAGAGTCCATACAATAGCAAGATGGAACCAAGAACAATCCGGTATTTCCCAAAGACGGTGAAATCATGATTTTTCACATAATCTGTCAAGAAGCGTATGGCATACATGCTGACCACAAAGGCCACTCCCATCGCTACCAGTAGAATAAAGAGTTGCCCCAGTGCTAGTGAATGTCCGCCAAGAGCGAATTTTCCAACCTTTAAGAGGCTAGCCCCAAACATGGCTGGAATCCCCAAATAAAAGGTAAATTCTGTCACCACTGGACGGCTAACACCATTGATCAAGCCACCTACAATCGTAGCACCTGAACGGCTTGTTCCTGGAAATAGCGATAAGACTTGGAAGAGTCCGATATAAAGAGCTGTTCGATAAGGAAGCTTATGCAATTCCGTTACTGCTGGCTCAACCTGTTCCCGTCTTTCCAGATAGATAAAGGCAATCCCGTAGGTGATCAACATAATCGCAACGGAAATCGAATTGTGGAAATGCGCCTCAAACCAATCATCCAATTTAAAAACAAAGACAAGAGGGAGGGTTGCAACCGCAACTTTTGCCCATAATTGCCAGGTCCGACGTACTTCTAGTGGAGATTTACCAGGTTTGAAGGGATACAATTTATCGAAATAAATCACCACAACCGCTAGGATTGCACCCAATTGGATCACGACATTGAACATCTCCATAAAGGCCGGATCTTGATTTTTAAACTGCACAAAATCCTGTAACAGAATCAAGTGACCTGTACTTGAGATCGGTAACCATTCTGTAATCCCCTCGACAATCCCAAAAAGAACCGCCTTGATTAATTCGATCAGAAACATCTTTTTCTCCTAAACTTACATTTGCTCTATTATATCATAAATCTATGGACTGGACCAGGCCTTCTAAACTAGAAGGGAAAGAGCTACCAAGACCATTCTTAGTGCTACTTAGAAGGCACCAAAGCCTCCTCCGCCTCCTCCGCCAGAGAAACCTCCTCCACTACCAGAGGAAACTGTGAAATGACTAGCTGTCGATGCTGTCGATCCATAAGTAGACATGGCATGACTTGAGTGGGTCACATCATGATAGAACGGGGTGTAAACGAAGGCGTTTAAGGCTTGATTTTCTAAATGAATATTCCGAAGCTTCATGACCTTTGTGACCTGATCAGCTACACCATACAAGGCCGCATAGACCAATAAGCGATTCCATAGGACCAGAGACTGCAACTCTGCATCGTTGAGGTGGGCAATCTCTTTCAACATCCGACCAAAACTATCCCAGTAATAGCGTTGCTCAGCACCCGCAAGATTGACAACACCATCTCGTAGGCAGGCTTTAAAGACACCATTGAAGCGCACTGGCATAAACCAAAGTATGAGGATCCCTATCAAACAAGGAACAGAGAACCAACCCATCCCAAAGATGGCAAAGATTTCTGCTCCAAGGGCGATAAACCAAGCAGCCCAACCAAAGAAGAGACTTCGTCTAGCTTGCGCTTCTTCTTTTGCTTCTAAAGGGCGATAGTAGCTTGGCAAATGGAGATCTTCCACCTTGCGATGAACATCTCGGGCCACTTGGTTGACAGCCGTATCAAAGCGGCCTTGAGCCCAACTTCCTAGTGAACGAATGGCATCTTGATCTGCTTTTTTGGCATGTTTGTATACATCATCACTAAATTTATAATTCTCAAAGAGACGGTTAACAGGACAGGAAACTTGATCCCCAAAAGCCATATTCATAAAGGAACGTTCAAAATCATCTACATGCCCATGAGACTTTCTGGTCAAAACGACTTCATTTCCTTGTTGCTCGTAGACAATCACTCCACGATCCATCAAATCCAGCAATGTAGCTTGAAGCATTTTTTCAAATGTAAACACCGGCGGAGTTGCCTTCTCTTTATTGGTAGGGGAGGCCTCGTCTAATTCAGCTGAATAAACAACCGAGCTCATGACAAGAGGTGCAATATCCTGTGGAATTTCATAAAGACGAGTATCAGTCGGATAAGTCACACCAGGCCAAATCATTTTTTTGAACCGTTTGCGACCCAAGAGAGAAAGAAGCCAGAGTGCAATCAATAAGGCTGGTAAGATCCAGTTCCAAAACATGCGTGTCCAGTATTTTTCCTGTTCAATTTTAGCTTGGTTCTTGTGAAATTCATCCAATTTGGTCAATCCTGTATTTCGACCAGAATCATACAAGGTAGTTAGGTCTGACTTCAACCAGTAACCATACAACTCCACAGCTTTTCCTTTGCCTAGGTTATAGAAAGTGGCAGAATAGATTCCATCTTCTTTCTTTACAGTCACATCCGGTCCCATAAAGGCTGTATGGATATACAGTTCCGATTGGGCATTTGCGGGCGCAAACTTAGGAATAACACGAAATTGAACCTCGTCCACCTTCTGATCCCCATCTGTGATCGGTTTCCAGTTCAACTCCAAGATATCCTTGTGTGAATAGAGGAGATTTTTTAATTTCCATGTAACTTTAATTTTGACTGTATCTGTCGCTACACCACTGTTATAAATTTTCACTCGGTAGCCATCACCTAGATTCGTAATCTCGGGTTCTCTTTGAAGCTCACGACCTTCCACCTCAACCTTTGGCGGTATCTCAATTGCAAAGCCTTGTGGCATGTTCCCCGCAGTTCCTAGGCTAACATACTGCCCTCTATAAGAATCTTTGAAATAATAAACCAGTTCTTCCTCATAGGTGGCGTCGTCCCAGGTGTCCAAGGTCAAGGTTCCACCATAGTAAAGTACATCATAAGATGGACTAGATGCATGGACATTCTGACTGACAAAAAGGCAGGCCAGAAAGGCGAAAAAAACATACAAATACTTTTTCATTTGATCACGCTCCTTTGTATTATTATAACATTTTTTAAATAAAAAGAGGAGTATGTTTGAAATGTAGCCTATTTTACTGTACAATAGGAGAAGTTAAAATAAGGAAGAGGAGAAAAAATGAAAAAAACATTATTCGCGCTCTTAACAGGGCTTTTCATTTGCCTGGGGATCACACAGGTTGCTCATGCAGATGACTATTTACGAATCGGAATGGAAGCAGCCTACGCTCCTTTCAACTGGACCCAAGAAGATGATGCAAATGGAGCTGTTAAAATTGACGGTACTAATCAATATGCCAATGGGTACGATGTCCAAATCGCCAAAAAAGTTGCTGAGGAGTTAGGTAAAAAACCTCTGATCGTAAAAACATCTTGGAACGGTTTAATTCCAGCCCTCACTTCTGGTAAAATCGATATGATTATCGCTGGGATGAGTCCAACCGCTGAACGTAAAAAAGAGGTCGCCTTCTCCAAGAGCTACTATACCAGTGAACCGGTCATGCTCGTTCGTAAAGATGGAAACTATGCAAACGCCACTAGTCTAGATGACTTTAAGGATGCAAAGGTCACCTCTCAACAAGGGGTCTACCTCTATTCTCTCATTTCCCAACTCAAGGGTGCGAAACAAGAAACTGCAATGGGTGATTTTGCCCAGATGCGTCAAGCTTTAGAATCGGGTGTTATTGATGCCTATGTTTCTGAACGTCCCGAAGCCCTAACCGCCGAGTCCGCTAATTCTAAATTTAAGATGATTCAATTCAAAAAAGGATTTGAAGTTGGGGAAGAAGATGCGACTATCGCTATCGGGATGAAGAAGGGTGACACTAGAATTGACCAAGTCAATGCCGCACTAGCTAAGATTTCGTCTGAAGACCAAGTTAAACTCATGGATGATATGATTAAGAAGCAACCAGCTTCCAGTGATGCTAGTGATGATAAGCAGACATTCTTTAGCCAAATGATGAAGATTTTAAAGGATAATGGCCCACAGTTCTTACGGGGAACTGGAATGACCCTCTTAATCTCTATGACTGGAACTATCGCTGGGTTGATTATCGGTTTGTTAATCGGTGTCTTCCGGACAGCTCCGAAGGCTAAAAATAAATTCCTTGCTGGATGCCAAACTGCCTTTGGTTGGTTCCTCAATGTCTACATTGAAATCTTCCGTGGAACTCCGATGATCGTTCAATCCATGGTCATTTTCTACGGTTCCGCCCAAGCCTTCAACATTTCCTTGGATCGTACCTGGGCCGCCATCTTTATCGTATCCATCAATACCGGAGCTTATATGAGTGAGATTGTTCGTGGTGGGATCTTAGCAGTGGATCCAGGTCAGTTTGAAGCAGCGACTGCTCTAGGAATGACCCATGGACAAACCATGCGCAAGGTCGTCCTTCCACAGGTTGTTCGCAATATCTTGCCAGCAACAGGGAATGAATTTGTTATTAACATCAAGGATACATCTGTTTTGAATGTTATCTCTGTAGTTGAACTGTACTTTACAGGAAATACGGTCGCAACTCAAAACTACCAATACTTCCCAACCTTTACGATCATTGCTGTGATTTACTTCGTTCTCACCTTTACTATCACACGAATCCTTCGCTACATCGAACGTCGCTTAGATTCTGATACTTATACTACAGGTGCCAATCAAATGCAAGTCAAAGAGGTGAAATAATGGCAGAAAAAATTCTTGAAATCCAACATTTAAAAAAATCTTACGGTCAAAATGAGGTCTTGAAAGATATTTCGCTCACCGTTGAAAAAGGAGAGGTGATCTCCATCATCGGGAGCTCTGGTAGCGGAAAATCAACCTTCCTTCGCTCCATCAATCTTCTAGAGACTCCTACTGCTGGAGAGATTCTCTATCGTGGACAAAATGTTCTTGATCCTGAGTATGATCTTACCCACTACCGCGAGAAATTAGGGATGGTTTTCCAAAGCTTTAATCTCTTCGAAAATTTAAACGTCTTGGAAAATACGATTGTTGCACAAACGACCGTCCTCAAGCGTGATCGTGAAACTGCAGAAAAAATCGCCAAGGAAAACCTTGAAAAAGTCGGTATGGGATCTCAATATTGGGCTGCCCGTCCGAAACAACTTTCAGGAGGCCAAAAACAACGGGTTGCTATCGCACGGGCCCTTTCCATGGATCCTGATGCCATCCTCTTTGATGAACCAACTTCCGCCCTGGACCCTGAAATGGTTGGAGAAGTTTTGAAGATCATGCAGGACCTCGCTAAAGAAGGTTTGACCATGATCGTCGTAACCCACGAAATGGAATTTGCCCGCGATGTCTCTAGCCGTGTCATCTTCATGGACAAGGGGGTCATTGCTGAACAAGGAGATCCAAAAGAAATCTTTAGCAATCCAAAAGAAGAACGGACCAAGGAATTCCTTCAACGCTTCTTACATTAATCTCTTGAAACAGTTTGCTTACCAGTATGGAAGCAAGCTGTTTTTTGTATCGCTTCTGCTTTTGAGGCATCGAAAAAAACCAGAGAGCAAACTCTCTGGTTTTCAATTGGAACAACAAATTAATCTTCGAATTTTTGATGATTTTTATCATAAAAATCAATCAATCCAAGTGCCGTTTCGAACGAGATGTTCTTCACTTTTGCACGTCCTTGAGCCAAGGCAATGATAGACATTTCACGGGCATTTGTTTCCTTACTGATACGATACCCTGTGATTTTCTTATCACGTACCCATCCAACAACTGATTCTACTTTTTCAAAGTTCGATTTAGCCATGATCTTTCTCCTATATTATTATTTCCAATACTAATATAAATTTTTTTGCACATTTTGTCAACTAAAATCGCTGAAAATACGAACCTTTTTTAAAAAATGAAAAAAAGTTTACTTTGCTTTCAAGGCTGATAATATTTGTGTACGAATGTTTTCGACGCCATCTGGGTTTGCTGGTAGGAAAATCGTATTATTCCCTTCTTTATCTGCAAAATTATTTAAGGTATCCAAGTATTGGTTGGTTAAGAGAATAGACATGATTTGTTCTTCGGTTAAATCTACATTCGCACCTTTTAACTCTTTAATAGAGTCTGCCAATCCATCGACAATGGCCTTCCGTTGCTCGGCAATACCAACCCCGTGCAAACGGTCTTTTTCCGCCTCTGCTTCGGCAGCAGTAACGATCTTGATCTTGTCTGCTTCTGCCAATTCCTGAGCTGCCACGCGTTTTCTTTGCGCCGCATTGATCTCGTTCATGGATTGTTTCACTTCGGCATCTGGCTCAACTTTGGTGATCAAGGTTTTAACAATAATATATCCATAAGTTGACATTTCTTCTGCTACTTGTTTTTGAACTTCAAGGGCGATTTCATCTTTTTTCTCAAATAATTCATCCAAGGTCAACTTAGGCACAGAAGAACGAAGAGCATCTTCAATGTATGATTTAATCTGTGATTCTGGACGCATGAGTTTGTAGTAGGCATCCTTTACGTTGCTTTCGTTCACTCGGTATTGCGTCGCCACATTCATGGTAACGAACACGTTATCCTGAGTTTTTGTTTCAACCACGATCTCACTCTGCAAGACGCGCAATTGAACACGTGCTGCAATTTTATCGATGCCAAAAGGCGCTCTCATATGAATACCACTGTCGCTAATTTTTTGATAACGTCCGAATCGCTCGATGATGGCAACTGATTGTTGCTTGACCACATATAGTGAGCTAATCACAATGAATCCTGCAACCATTAGCAAGAATAAAATAAAGATAAAAAATCCAGGCATAAAAAGTTCCTCCTTTTAATTTACGCATATCATATCACAAGTCTTCATAAAAAAGCAATATATTCCATAAAAATATATTGCTTAAATAGTCGATTATTTCTTCATGATACTCAGACCAGCATATTATAGAGAGTTTCATTTCCGTTCAAGTTAATGAAAGACGGATCAAAACGCTCAATACGATTGACCAAACCTGCATAGTCATGCTTATTGGCCAAAGTAACCCCAATCAAGACAGGGCCTGTTCCTTTACTAGCACGCTTGATGTATTCAAAACGTGTAATATCATCATTTGGCCCTAAGATATCATTTACAAATTCACGAAGGGCACCTGGACGTTGTGGGAAATTGACGATAAAGTAGTGTTTGACCCCATCGTAGATCAAGGCACGTTCTTCCATCTCAGGCATACGGTTGATATCATTATTCCCACCTGAGATAATACAACAAATGGTTTTCCCCTTGATGTATTCGCGCAAGATTTCAAGGGATGCCACACTGGCCGCTCCTGCTGGTTCAGCTACGATCCCTTGTTTGGAATAAAGATCAATCAAAGTCTCTGAAATCAAGCCTTCATCGACCCCAACCAAAGTTTCCACATGTTGACGGGTCACTTCATAAGTCAATTGTCCCACTTTTTGCACAGCAATCCCGTCTGCAAACTTATCGATTTCTGGCAATTTGACGGGACCACCTGCTTCAAAAGCAGCCTTCATAGAGCGCGCTCCTTCGGCCTCTACCCCAATGACTTCAATCCGAGGCTCTGTTTCTTTGATGTAGGTAGAAACACCTGAAATGAGCCCACCACCTCCTACAGGAACAAGGACTGCATCAAAAGCAATCGATTCTTTTCGAGCTTCCTCAAGGATTTCGTAGGCCACTGTTCCTTGACCAGCCTGTACGTTTGGATCATCAAACGGGTCAATAAAGGTCCGTTTTTCTGCAAGAGTAAATTCTTGGGCTGCCTTCGCTGAAGCGTCAAAGGTATCCCCCACCAACTTGATCGTTACATAATCTCCACCAAAGAATCGGACTTGGCCGATCTTTTGTTGCGGTGTCGTAATCGGCATGAAGATGGTCGCTGGAATCTTCATTTCATTACAAGTATAAGCAACCCCTTGCGCGTGGTTTCCCGCAGAAGCACACACTACCCCACGCTCACGCTCTTCTTTTGAGAGTTGAGAAATTGCAAAATACGCTCCACGAATCTTGAAAGAGCGAACGCGTTGGGCATTTTCTTTTTTCAAATAAATCTTTGCCCCATATTTTTCAGATAAATAGTGGTCGTATTCAAGAGGCGTATTAACAACGACCCCTCTTAATATTTTATGGGCCTTAGCCACATCTTTTGCTGTTATCATTTCATACCTCTGTTGCTGTGTTTTGATGAAAAAAGCAAGCCAGGGTGTCCCAACTTGCTTAGTCTTCTACAGACAATTAGTTGTAGATTTTGAAGGCGTCATCGTCGTTTTGACCAACGAACGGCATTGCTTTACGTAATTCAGCACCAACTTTTTCAATTTCAAGGTTAGCAGCTTGTTCACGGTAAGCAGTTAATTTTGGACGTCCAGCTTTGTAGTCGTTAACAAAGTCGTTAGCGAAGTTACCATTTTGAATGTCAGCAAGAACAGCTTTCATATTTTCTTTCACTTGCTCAGTGATGACACGTGGGCCTGATACATAGTCACCGTATTCAGCAGTGTTCGAGATTGATTGACGCATTTTCTTGAAGCCACCTTCGTAGATCAAGTCCACAATCAATTTCATTTCGTGAAGAACTTCAAAGTAGGCCAATTCTGGAGCATAACCAGCTTCAGTCAATACTTCAAAACCTGCTTCGATAAGGGCAGTCAAACCACCACAAAGTACCGCTTGTTCTCCGAACAAATCTTCTTCCGTTTCTTCTTTGTAGGTTGTTTCAAGAAGACCAACGCGTGCCGCACCAACACCTTTACACCAGTCCATAGCGATATCTTTGGCGTTACCTGTAGCATCTTGATAGACAGCGTAAAGTGCAGGAACACCAAAACCTTCAGTATAAGTACGACGAACCAAGTGACCTGGTCCTTTCGGTGCACACATAAAGACATCGACATCCGCTGGAACTTTGATGAATTCAAAGTGGATATTGAATCCGTGTGCAAAACCAACAGCATTACCCGCTTCAAGATTTGGCGCAATTTCTGTTTCGTACAATTCTTGTTGGATTTCATCCGGAGCCAAAATCATGATCACGTCTGCCAATTTAGTCGCTTCTGCTACTGTATAGGTATCAAAGCCATCTTCTTTTGCTTTATCGAATGATTTACCTGGACGTACACCGATGATGACATCGTGACCTGTATCACGCAAGTTTTGTGCATGCGCATGACCTTGTGAACCGTAACCGATAACGGCGATTTTTTTACCGTCAAGTGCTGCAACTTTAACGTCTTTTTCGTATTCCATTTGAACTGCCATAAGTAAAATCTCTTTTCTATTTTAATTTGCCTTTTTAAGGCGAGGATAACAATTTTCAGTCGAGAATTAATCTCGAGTAAAACCGGTTGCACCGGTGCGGGCAATGTTTTTAATCCCATAAGGTCGAATAACACGAATGAGGGCTTCGCTCTTTTCTGCATTTCCCGTCATTTGAACGGTGATAGAGCTTGGGGCTACATCGACCACGGTCGCACGGAAAGGTTGAATAATGGCCAAGATTTCCGCCCGCTTCTCAGCAGGTGCAGAAACTTTCACCAGGATCACTTCGCGCTCCAAGTGTGGTTTATCAGTGATATCCCGGACACGGATCACATCCACTTGGCGGTTGAGCTGTTTGATGATTTGCTCTACTTCATCATGCGAAGCAACATCAATGATAATGGTAATCCGCGATACATTAGGGTTTTCTGTTGCGCCAACAGAGATACTTTCGATATTGACTTGACGTCTCGACAAGACTCCAGTAAAGCGGTTCAGAACACCTGATCGGTTTTGAAGTTTGGCTGTTAACATTCTACGCATTAAACTTCACCCCCAACATCTCATGATTACTCTTACCAGCTGGTACCATCGGCAAGACATGCTCTTTCCGAGAAATGTCTACTTCGATGAACATTGGTACATCTTCTGTGATGACTTCCAAATCCTTCTCAAGAGTTTCAGGATTATCAAATTTATAATTCTTGATCCCGTAAGCTTGCGCCATCAATTGGAAATCCGGAAGGCTATCAAAGACTGACTCTGACGTCCGACCATCATAGAAGGCTTCTTGCCATTGACGGACCATCCCAAGCGAGTGGTTATTGAGCATAACGACCTTGATCGGAACCTTATAAATATTTAAGATCGCCAATTCTTGGTTGGTCATTTGGAAACCACCATCTCCGACAAAGAGAACAACTTCTTTATCTGGATTGGCAATTTTCGCTCCGATAGCTGCAGGAACACCGAATCCCATCGTTCCTAGACCACCAGATGTTACCAATTGGCGCTCATTTTGGTAAGGATAGTATTGAGCTGCCCACATTTGGTGTTGTCCAACGTCTGTGACGACAATAGCGTCCCCCTTGGTCAACTCTCCGATGCGTTCGATCACAGCTTGTGGTTGCACAACCCGTTCTTTCTTGTCGTATGAACGAACCCGGTTCTTATCTTGGGTCACCTTTTCGATCCATTTTTCTGTGTTGTTATGAACCGTTGGCTCTGCTAGCAATTGTTGCAAGGCTTTCTTTGCATCGCCAACCACAGGAATGTCGACAGCAATGATCTTACCAATCTCTGCAGGATCAATGTCGATATGGGCAACCTTAGCATTTTTAGCGAAAGTCTTTGGATTCCCTGTCAAACGGTCGTCAAATCGACAACCAACACTGATCATGAAATCCGTCTCTGTCATAGCGATATTGGCCGCGAAGGATCCATGCATCCCTCCCATCCCTAGGAAAAGAGGATGACTGGTCGCAATCGTTCCTTGACCTAACAGACTGGTCACTACTGGAATCTGATAGCGCTCTGCTAGAGCAATCAACTCTTTTGCAGCTCCAGCGTAACTTACTCCACCACCAGCAAGAAGAACTGGTTTTTTAGCCTTACTCAATTGCTTCAAAATCTTTTTGATCTGCAATTCATTGGGTTCAATGGTAGGCTGGTAGCTTGGAAGCTTCACACTTGGTTCATAGATAAAATCTGTCTCTAAAGCAGAGACGTCTTTCGGTAAGTCAATCACCACCGGACCAGGACGGCCAGTCGTCGCAATATGGACAGCTTCTGTGATAATTCGCGGAAGATCTGCCGTCTCACGTACTTGATAGTTGTACTTGGTAATGGGCATGGTAATTCCCACAATATCCGCTTCTTGAAAGGCGTCTTTCCCGATCCCAGCACGATTGACTTGACCAGTGAAGACTAATAGGGGAACGCTATCGCTCATGGCATCTGCAATCCCTGTAATGGCATTTGTAGCCCCCGGTCCACTAGTGACGACTGCGACACCCAGCTTTCCAGTTGATTTGGCGTAGCCTTCAGCCTCATGCAAGCATCCTTGTTCATGACGACCCAAGATATGCTGGATACCCTCAAAGCTATAGATGGCATCGTATAAAGGCAAAACCGCTCCACCAGGATAACCAAAAATCGTGTCAATGCCCAAATCACGCAGGGTTTCAAGAACGAGCTCTGAACCGGTTTTTGCAGTTTCTAAGGTAATTTTCTCCATGTCTCTCCTTTCCAGTACTTTGTATATCAAATTAGCATGCTACTATCATACCATTTTTAGGAAATATTTCAAGGAAAAATAGTAAATTTTCTGAATTTTCTATCCAAATCCGAATAATGAGAGCTCTCCTAAAACAATGACAAATCCAATCAAAAAAGAGGCTGGGACAAAAGTCCTAGCCTCTCAATTGTCTTTGGATTATCGAGCAAGACGCAGTGGTTGAGTGGGCTCTACTACGCTGATTTCATCAGCTTTTACAGCCCTACTCAACTGTGCGGAGGTGGGACGACGAAATCGAATTCTAACGAATTACCGATTTCTGTCCCACTCTCTTTTCTTTCTTATAACCATCCCTTTTCTTGGGCGATCTTTGCTGCCTCCGTCCGATTTTCCGCATCCAACTTGGTCAGTATGGCTGACATATAATTGCGGATGGTCCCGTTTGAGAGGAATAAGCGATCAGCAATTTCTTGGTTAGAAGCCCCTTTTGCGACTTCTTTTAAAACCGCCTGTTCCTGAGAGCTTAGAGGATTGGGATGGGTCAAGATGCCTTCCATTAATTCTGGTGAATATTCTTTTTGCCCTGCTAAAACTGCATGAAGAGTCGCCATCAAATCTGTAATGCGACGTTCTTTTAGAACATAGGCATCGACACCAGCCTTGAGGGCCCGCTCAAAGTAGCCCGGCCGCTTAAAGGTGGTAACGATGACAACCTTGAGTTGGGGTCGTTGACGTTTGGCCCATTCTAACACTTCTAGCCCTGTTTTGATGGGCATCTCAATATCTAAGATAGCAATATCAACTGGATGGGTTTCGAGTAAACGAATAGCTTCTTGCCCGTCTCCAGCCTGCAAGACTTCGTCTACATCCTCTTGCAAAAGCAAAAGCTGACAGAGGGCATCGCGCAACATACTTTGGTCTTCTGCAACTAATAAGCGCATCTTATTTCCTTTCTTGATAGGGGATCCGTATTTCTATGCGGGTCGGCTTGTGTTGATGACTGATTTCCAGCTCTCCTCCCAACAAGGCAATCCGTTCGCGAATCGAGTGCAGGTCCTTATCGGAGACTTTGTCAAAGCCAATCCCATTGTCTTCTGCGATCATTTCCACACCTGTCTCGGTGGAGCGATAAGAGAGAAAGGCTTGTGTTGCTTTGGCATGTTTGATCATATTAGTGGCTAATTCCAGAGACACCATGGCCAGAGCAGACTCTAGGATCGGCGAGATGCTGGCTGTATCGAGATCGTTTTGGATCTCCACTTTGACTTGGGCCACTTCTAGCATTTGCTGGACAGTTTCTAGCTCTCTTGCCAGGGTTCGCTGCTTCAAGTTCTCCACAATCTCTCGGACTTGGTGCATGGACTCTTGACTGATAGCTTGAATCTCTTGCACCTGCTCCTGCGCCTTCTCAACTTGGCCCAATGCTAAGAATTGATCAGCCAGGTCCGCCTTGACACTGAGCATGGCAAAGGTGTGTCCTAGACTGTCATGCAGATCACGGCCAATCCGATGGCGCTCGTTTTCTGCCAGCAAGAGATTGATCTGGGCATTTTGCTTGGCATGGTCAGCTTTCAACTCTTCCATCATCTCAGCCCGGACCATACTATAGGTCATGATCGCGATAAACAAAAAGACGATCAGGACAAAAAGCCAATCATTTTCTCTCATATCCCTATTAAATAACAAGGCTCCCAAAAGGATCAGTTGTGATCCAAAGGCCGTCCAAAGAAAGGGCGAGCGAAAATTGTGGATTCTAAAACAATAAACTAAAATATTGCTTAGATAATAGTAAAACCAACAAAAGCCCGTCCCAACATAAAAGGTATTTCCTGCAATATAAAGTAGAAGATAAATCCAAAAAAGCCAGGTCAGTTTCTTATTTTCAGTAATGAGGATTCCTAGATAGCTTATCATAAAGAAGATGGCTAAAAAGAAATGCCACCAGGGAATCTGCCCCAAGAAAATAGAAGCAAAGGGAAAGGCCATAAAGATTAAGCCTACGTAAAACATATGGTGAATATGTTTGAGTTTTTCAATCATGAACGAACCTCTGAATGACGACGATAAACGATGACAAGGGTAAACAAGACCAGGGTAAACAAGATTAAATAGAGACTAGCAAAACCATTGACCTGCCCCTTATTCAAAAAGGTCTTGATCAGTTCCATCAATTGATAGGTTGGCAGGCATTTGCCGATGGCTTGCATCCATTCTGGAAAGACACTAATGGGCATCCATAGGCCACCCATAACAGCCAGTCCCATATAGAGGAGATTGCCCGCAACCGACATCAATTGACTGGAAGGAAGCAAGGTCAAGACCAGACCGATAGCTACAAAAGCTAGACTTCCTAGGATGAGAAGGAAGGCCGCTAAGACCCAATCCTGTAGAGACATGTTCACATGCCGCACCACATGACCCACGGTAAAGACGACCCCAATCGATAGGAGAAAGTCTACAAAGAGACCCGCAACCTTTATTAGATAATATTCTACCATAGATACCGGGGTATGGCGCAAGACTTTTTGCCAATTATTGAGTCGATCAGTTTCAAGAACTGTTGGAAAGGAAAATAGAGCCGTAGACATCATGGAAAAAGCCGTCATGGAGAGGAGATAATCCCTCATAAAGTGAGCGGGTCCCCCTGGTGTATCCTGGTACATCCCTGAAAAGAAGAGATAAAAAGCCGTGGGCATCCCTATTGATAATAAATAATAAATGGCTTGGCGTCTGGTCAAATGCCACTCAACCACGCCGAGAGCTTTCATGCGTTTCATCTTCTCTACCTACTTCCTTTGTATTTTCAAAAATAGAATCCAATAAACTTCGATTGGTCACTTCGATCTCTTGGATCGAACAGCCTTCTTCTTGCAATCGAGTCCACAAACGATTGGCATCGCCTGTCACAACTTGGAGGGCATCAGGTTTGACCGTCACTTGACCAATTCCGTCCATCCCTGCCACTAGAGCTTGGTAGCGCAAAGGCAGGGTAAAATGTTTTTCTACCTCTTCACTTCTCATAGCTAGTGGCGTCGTATCCCGAAGCAAACGTCCCTGATGCAAGACCAGGATCCGGTCAGCTGTATGCTCTACTTCCTCGATATAATGGGAAGAATAGACTATAGTCACACCTTGGTCCTTTAAATGCCCGACGATCTCCCAAAAGCGTTGGCGAGTGGACGTATCCATGGCAGCCGTTGGCTCATCCAGAAACAGAAGACTGGGACGACCAATCAAGGTCAACACAAAGGATAAAAGACGCTTTTGCCCACCAGACAGCTTACTGGCTAATTGCTTCTTTTGTTCTGGAGTAAAACGCAATAAATCATCGATGTCATTGACCGTTAAAGGGTTGGGATAAATGGAGCGAAAGAAACTGATCAGTTCCTGCACGGTTAGCTTTTGCACGATGGCATTCTCTTGAGGGAGATAAGAGACACTATCCTTTAACTGAGGATGACCAGGAGCTTTTCCTTCTATTTTAATGATTCCAGAAGTTACCTTCCTATCTCCTAGGAGGCAATCCATCAAGGTTGTTTTCCCAGCTCCGTTTGGCCCAATAAAAGCCAAGCAATCCCCTCTCTCAACTTTGAAAGAAAGATCTTCTAGGATCAACTTTCCTTTGATACTTTTGTTCAAGTTCTCTACTCTAATGACACTCATGAGACTCTCCTTTCAACCAAATCTGACCAGCTGGAATGATGACATAGACGACCAAGGTCACTCCCCAAACCGTTTGGAAAAACCAGCTAGGAAAATGGGCAGAAAACCAGCCCGTCACCATCTCAGTTGCCCAAAGGAGCAAACACAAAACAGCTACCAATCCAATTTCAAGTTTCTTTTTCATTGCTCCATCTCCTTTTTAACAGCCTTGACCATTTTCAATCCTTCTTGGACCGCCCAGCTCATGATGCCAATCCCAGCAAATAATTCCCAAGGGAAATGGTAATAGAGACTATCATCCTTTGAAAAGATTAAATAGACGACCATCCCAACCACTGTTAACGTAAACACTTTATAGAACCATTGTTTCATTTTTCCTTACCTCTTACTTTCTGACTTTATTATAGCGAAAGGAATAACAGGCCACTAGATGATTTTGTCACTGGCTCACATGACAAATGTCACTAAAAAAAGCCAAGTAACTTCACTCGACTTTTTCTCTTCTTACTGGCCTTCTTCTTTCATCCCATGCAATTTCAAGGCCTTCACCAAGGCATCCGCCTTCATGTTTTTCAAATCATTGAGACCAGCATCTTTGAAGTAAGAAATTTCTTCTAGAGACTTGGCATCAATTTGGTTGAGGTCAATCACACTGGTTGAGAGCAATTTCTTTTCTGGTGTGACTGTGTATTCCAAACTAAAACCGGGAACGGTTTTTAGTTTCTTATAGTCTTCATTTTGCTCCAGCAAAGCTTGAATAGCTGCTGTGAGCTCTTCAGGTGACTTTTCTGCTGCGATGGTCCCAAGTTGTTGGGGCAGATCGGCCGTCACTTCGATGCGAAGGTTTTCAACCTTATCTCCCTTAGACTTGATGATATCCCGGTGTTTTGTTCCATTGATATCTCCTACTAAGGTTGTGGTTTTTTCTTCATTTTTTACTTCTTTTTTAACAGTGGAACTGCTAGATGAGCTAGCGGTTGTAGTTTTCTTTGTTTGGGATTGCGAACAACCAGTCAATACCAAAATGGCTAGCCCAAGGGTTACAAAAAATTTCTTCATTTTTATAACTCTCCTTTCACATACTGATACCAGTATAACATATCGCGTCTTTCTTGTCTAAAAACTCCACTGCTCAAACCATTTCCCCCTCTTTTCAAGCTCTTCCATTTGAATAAAAAACTGATGAATTTGAGACTTTTTGCAGAAACTCCTTTTTCTCACGAATAAAGCCTCAGTGGACGGTTCACTTCAGTCTCAATCCCTCTGAATCACGCCGATTTCATAGGAATCTCCTCGTTTTTCTATATACAAAAAAAGGTTCCGAAAGGAACCTTCTGTTCAATTATTCTACACTAAACAAGTATGGGTAGACGGGTTGGCCACCTTGGTGGATTTCCACTTCTACATCCTCATACTTCTCAGCAAGGGCTTGGGCCAATTCATTTGCCAACTCCTCACTGCCGTCTTCACCGACATAGATGGTCACAATTTCACTGTCTTCATCCAACATATGAGCGAATGTTTCTTCCAAGGTTTCCATCATATCTGGATTTGAAACAACGATTTTGCCATCGACCATTCCAAGATTATCATTTTCATGGATTTCAAGCCCATCAATAGTGGTATCGCGAACTGCTGTCGTTACACTACCAGACGCAACATCACCCAATGAAGCGCTCATGCGTTCGTAGTTTTCTTCGATCGATTTGCTTTCATCAAAGGCAAGAAGACTAGTCAATCCTTGAGGGATAGTCTTGGTCTCAACAACTGCTGCAGGTTGATCAATCACTTCTGCTGCAGATTGAGCCGCCATCAAGATATTTTTGTTGTTTGGCAAGATAATGATGTTGCGCGCATTCAACTCTTCAACCGCTTTGACAAAGTCTTCTGTTGATGGGTTCATGGTTTGACCCCCAGAGATGATGTAATCAACTCCTTGCGCTTTAAAGATATCAGCCAATCCGTCACCAGCAACTACTGCGATGATGGCATATTCTTTTTCTTCAACTGGCTTCGCTTGACGCTCTTCTTTTTCAACTTGCGCTTCGTGTTGGTTGCGCATGTTGTCGACTTTCACCTTCACCAAGCTTCCGTATTTAAGACCTTCTTGCATGACAAGACCTGGATCTTCTGTATGGACGTGAACTTTGACAATCTCATCGTCATTCACCACCAATAGGGAATCCCCAAGGTTGTTCAAATAGTTACGGAATTCATCGTAATCGAAGTCTTTGACATAAGTTGGACCTTGTTTCAAAGCGACCATGATTTCTGTACAGTAACCAAACTTGATGTCTTCAGTTGCGACATGGCCAGCGACTGACTTGTGGTGTTCTGCATTGATCATTTCTGACATGGTTGCAGGTGTTGCTTGGAACTCTTCAGAAGCGATGAATTCTCCTGTCAAGGCTGACAAGAATCCTTCATAGATGAAGACCAAACCTTGACCACCAGAGTCTACCACACCAACTTCTTTCAAGACCGGCAACATATCTGGAGTCTTAGCAAGAGCTGTTTTAGCTCCTTCAAGAGCTGCACGCATGACTTCTACCGCATCATTAGTCGATTCTGCTTTTTTCTTGGCCCCGATGGCTGCCCCACGAGAAACCGTCAAAATGGTTCCTTCAACCGGTTTCATAACGGCTTTATAAGCGACTTCTACACCAGACTGGAAGGCTGCTGCAAGTGCTACTCCATCCAATTCTTCTTTGTCTTTGACACTTTGAGAAAATCCACGGAACAATTGAGAAGTGATGACTCCTGAGTTCCCACGCGCGCCCATCAAGAGTCCTTTAGCGAAGATCCCTGCTGCTTCACCAACAGTTGAAGCAGAACGGTCCGATACTTCTTTGGCCCCATTTTCGATGGTCATTCCCATATTGGTTCCTGTGTCCCCGTCTGGTACAGGAAAGACGTTCAAAGAGTTTACATATTCCGCTTGTTTATTTAAGCGCGTAGCCCCCGCTTGAACCATTTCTTGAAATAAACTTGTAGTAATATTAGCCACGATTATTCTCCCACAATCTTGATATTTTGAATATAGACATTCACAGTATCCGTAGTGATTCCAAGTTGATTTTCCAAACTAAATTTCACACGTTCTTGAATATTTTTTGAGACTTCGCTAATTTTTGTTCCATAGCTCAAAACAGTGTAAACATCAACTGCGATAGTTCCTGCTTCCGTTGTTTTGACAACAACACCTTTAGAGAAGTTTTCTTTCCCTAGGAGGGCTTGGAAATTATCTTTGATCGCATTTTTGCTGGCCATTCCAACCACACCGAAGATCTCAGTAGCAGCACCGCCTACAACAGTTGCGATAACCTCATCAGTCAATTCAATTTGACCGTCCTTTGTATTGATTTTTACTGTCATAATTTCTACCTCAAAAGTATTTTATATTCTATTTTACCATAAAAGAGGTCAACTGTAAAAGGGTAGGGACTATTCTTCTCCCGCTGTGACAGCTATCTCTAGAGAAAAAGAAAAGAACCTCAAGGAGGTTCTTATTTCTTTATTAAACGCGTTCTACTTTACCAGATTTCAATGCACGAGCTGAAGCCCAAACTTTTTTAGGTTTACCATCGATAAGGACAGTTACTTTTTGAAGGTTTGGTTTTACGGCACGTTTTGTTTGGTTCATAGCGTGTGAACGGTTGTTACCTGATACAGTCTTACGACCTGTGAAATAACATACTTTAGCCATTTCTGTGTTTCCTCCTATTAGATCTAATATAACGGATGTGCTAGCACCACATACCGTACTATATTACCAAAAAAAATCTCTCTTGGCAAGCTTTTGGCCAAAGTTTTTCAATTTCTGACTTAAGAAAACGAATTCGCTCCTACATAGATAATTTCTAGATTTCCCAAGGAAACATCGCCTGTAATGTAGAAATCCTTGCTAGTAAGAGCACTTGGATTTTCCTGATGTTGGATCGCTGAGAGAGAATTATCCACATTAACATGGACGCGCCAATCGCTTGGTACATAGAGGCTCAGACTCCCAAGGGAAACATCGACAACAAACTGAGCAGAAGGACCGTCGATACGGCAATTGTCAAAATAAACTGAAGCTTCTCCCATACTTACATCTGCACTTCCGTGGGTAAAGTGTTGGTCATTGAGATATTTTGTCACTGTGGAAAAAGTGACATCGATGTCATTGCCATCAGACTTACTCATCGAACCAGCAGAATAGGAACCATGGGGAATTTTTATTTTCTTAGAGGGTTTGAACAAGATGTTAAGTCCAATCACAGCGAGAATTGAAGAAAGGATGACAACCGAATTGGACACCGGAAGGAAATGGTATTGCCCATTGAGACAAAAGAGGGCTAAAAGTCCATAGATGAAGCCCCAACCAAAATGGCGTTTCAAGAAACTAGAGAGGGACAGGACTGCAAGCAAGGTGACCCAAGCTAAGGTCCAGATGCTGATGTCCCATTTTACAAAATAGCCTTGTAAGAGGAGTAAGGCTGCTAATAGGATTAAGAATACTCCGATTAATTTTTTTCTCATAATATTACCTCATTTCATTTAGTCGTTCTTTTAAGAGTTGATAGTAGCGTCTGGATACGTGGACCTGCTTATGGGTCTGGTAGAAATTGACCGTGCTGGTCCCTGAAAAAGACTTTTCCAGAGAGTAGATCTGCTTTGCGTTGACAATGGTGGATTTGGAAATTCGACAAAAGGCGATGGGAAGCAACTCCTCCAACTCATAGAGCTTCTGCTTGACTTCATAGGCCTCGTCCTTGGTGTGTCCAAAAATCTTCTCCCCATCCGTCTCAAAAAAGAGGATTGATGCCACATCCAGAAAATACTCACTTCGATCCTTGTAGAAGGCTAATGGAGCGACTTTTTGTTCTAGGATTCTCTCTTGCAGCTGGGTCAACTCCGGGGTCAAGCGCGGGGCTCGAATCAAGATCTCAGGCTCGTCCATTGATGGATCCAATTCGATTCTAACTTTCATAAAACTCCTTTCCCAACGTTTTGATAGTACCATTATAACAGCTGTTGAAAACAAAACAAGGGCTTTTCAGTAAGTGGCACCTTTTCCCCATCAAGAGGTAGCTTTTGAGAAGTAAAGAGGCTGGGACAAAAGTCCTAGCCTCTCAATTGTCTTTGGATTGTCGAGCAAGACGCAGTGGTTGAGTGGGCTCTACTACGCTGATTTCATCAGCTTTTATAGTCCTACTCAACTGTGCGGAGGTGGGACGACGAAATCGAATTCTAACGAATGACCGATTTCTGTCCCACTCTCTTTCTTTATTTGTTACTTTCCTTATCCGGTAAAAGAAAACTAAGACCCAGGCAAGCGAGCACACCCGCTGTGATCACTAAGCCATTTGAAACCGGCAAGAGATCGTAGATCGCGTTTGCAATCATCAGAGCAATTAAAGCACAGATGACACTTGCCTTGTAGTCCTGTTTCATCAGATTTTCAAGAGTAAAGAAAGCAAATAAGAGAACGGGGAATAAAGGCCAGATATTCACATCAAGCTTTGGAAAGCCAACCATTCCCATTATAACAACCGCAAGAGCTGCCAGAATAAAACCAAGTCCAAGTAATTTTTTCATCATAGTATACCTCTTTTTCATTAATTGGAAGTATTGCTTCCTTTGATGATTCTATGATAGCAGAGAGCCCCTATGGAGACAAGGACTTTTGACTAAGCGGTCAAAAATGGCGCCTATGCGGTCAAAAAAAGAAACGAGACAGAACGAATATGTGATCACCATTATTCATCGTCTCGCTCCTTCAAAGCAGTTTTTTCTATGCCGATTGCAGGGATCGAACCTGTGACCTACGCGTTACGAGTGCGTTGCTCTACCAACTGAGCTAAATCGGCGATTACCTTCTTAGTATAGCACTCTGATAGCGGATGTCAAGCACTTTTAGTTGATCTTTTTAATCAGAATCTGACATGGATTCTGTGGATCCCATAGTTGCGGAAAAATCTCTAATTTTTTAAAACCAAGACTGCGATAAAAGACATTTGTTCGGTCATAATCTTTATTTGAACCTTCTGCGACTGTTTTGACCTGTAGGTAGGCCACTTGTTTGACTGCTTCTCTTTCTATAGTCGTAACTAATTCCCTTCCAATTCCTTGACCTTGGAATGATTTTTTCACGCCTAGACAGTCAATTTCAGCACAATCTTCACTCGAATATGATAAACTTATAAACCCTACTACATCACTTTCTTGATAAGCAGCCCAAACTCGTAAATCCTTAGCTCCTTCAATGTAGGCTTGCGTGCTTTCTGGTATTCCAAACCATTCTGGCAAATCCCTTAAAATCTCAGCGACAACTGCCATTTTTTGATCTTCACCCTTGACTTCTTTAATTACAAACATCATAAGTTCCTTTCTTGATTTTAGTCTTACTTTACCTCTTACGAACCAGCACTTTCGTAGGCATCCAATCCCCTGTCCCAAAGTTTGAGGGAAATAACAAAGAAAACAAGGGAAATCAGAATCAAACCACCAATATTAAAGAGTCCATCCTTGTCCTGCAAGAAATAGCTGGCAGGATAGTAGGCCGTAAAGGCGAAAGGTACAATAAAGCTAATTAACCAACGAAGGAGCGAATTGTAAATAGAAATAGGATACTTGGCAAAATCATTAAACATATAGAAAATGTAAATCATGGCACCTGACTGCTTGGTCCAAAAAGCGATGCTGGCTGTAGCAATTTTCAAGGAAGTATAAATCAAGGTCGCAAAAGGAATACAAACTAGAAAAATCAGGAATTTTGGAAGAGTCCAAGCAATGCTAGTCGCCGTTGTCGCTAGTAAAATTCCACCGACCAAAAGTTCACCTAAGGCATCAATCTGAAAGGTCTCAACGAGGATGTGAAAGAGAGGATTGATAGGACGAGTCAGATACTTGTCAAACTCCCCTTTTCGAACTAGTCGTTGACCTAAAGCCCAGAGATTGTCAAAAAAGAGATGATCTAGTCCCTTTGGAATTAAGGAAAATCCATAGATAAAGGCAATTTCTTGAAAAGTCCAACCTTCTAGGGAGGGAATGTGTTGAAAGATGACATTGAGAAACAAGAGGTTCAGGCCTTGAGTCAGAAAGACTCCCAACACACCAACCACAAAATCTACCTTGTATTCCATGATTTGCTTGATGTACTGTCTGATAAAAATCAGATGCATGCGTTGATATTTTTTCATACTAACCTCCCTGAATGGTGATAAATGACTGGACTCGTTTCCAAATCAACTGAGACAAGCCCACCATCACTATAAGCCAGAAAAGCTGAAGCAAAAGTGCTTGAAGAATCTGACTAGCATCGTATTTCCCAACAATAATCATGACCGGAGTGTAAATTAAGGATGAGAAAGGTAAGAAGGACAGAATATCTGAAATGACCTTTGGAAAGAAAGCCAAGGGAATCAAACTCCCAGACATAAAGGCCACTATGGAAGTCTTAAGTAGGTTGGAACCCCAAAGATTTTTAAATACAAAGGCTGAAAATCCAAAGCAGATATTAAAGAAAAAGTTAATCAGATAGGCCAGCGTTAAGCTAAAAAGATAAAGGGTAGTTAGTCCCAACACTTCTACAATTCCTTGCCCAGACAAGATTTTCATCAAAACAATGACACTTAAAAATGGCAGTCCAACAGAGATAAAAATCAACCACCTGGAACCAAGCTCCGTAAAGAGGTAAGAAGCCGCAAAATGCACTGGTCGCAACAAGCGCATGATAATGGAACCATCCTTGACCTCATCACCAATCATAAAGGAAGAATCCGACCTAGTCAGAAGATTAGTCACAAAACTCATGATGATGTAGAGGGTGATATCCGCCATACTGAAGCCCTGAATCAAAGGCTCCTGGGAGGAATCAAAGACAGCCTTCCATAGATAAAAAGCCACAAAAGCACCCATGACATCGCCAATCCGATAAAGAATAAAGTTGACTCGATAGCTAATCAACTCCTGAATCCCTGCATTGATAAAGGGTTTATAACGTCTCCACAATTTGACCATCTTAGAGCTCCTTTCGATAGAAGCGACGGATAATATCTTCAATATCCGTATCTACCATCTTCAAATCACGGACCTCAAAATCAGATAAGGTTTGCTTGATAATATCGGCCGACTGGTAGCGGGAACTATCGAATTCAATATTGAGAGTATTTCCTTGTCTATCAATGGACATATCAGGCAAGCCCTCATAATGAGAGACTAGATGATTTTGACCTGGCGTCAGGTCAAAGGAGAGAGTCTTCATCTTTCCAAAGGTCTCCTTGAGCTGGCTAACCGTTCCATCAAAAATCTCTTGCCCCTTATCAATCATAAAAATCCGATCACAGAGTTGCTCAATATCACTCAAATCATGAGTAGTCAAGAGAATAGTTGTCTCCTCCTCCTGATTAATCTGAGTAATGGCCCGACGAATGTTGTCCTTGACCGACACATCCAAACCAATAGTCGGCTCATCTAAAAAGAGAACTTTAGGATTGTGAAGCAAGGAAGCCGCAATATCCGCCCGCATCCGTTGACCTAGTGAAAGAGTCCGCACAGGATCCTTTATAAATTCCTTCAAATCCAAAACTTCATTCAAAAAATCCATGCGCTTATGGAAAAGCGAGTCCGGTACATCATAGATCTCTTTCAAAACCGTGTAGGTCTCTTGCAGAGCCAAATCCCACCATAGCTGGGTGCGTTGTCCGAAAACGACTCCAATATCCTTGACATAATCTTGGCGATTATCCTGGGGAATCTTGCCGTTAATCCGACAAAAGCCAGATGTGGGCTTCAAAATTCCTGTCAGCATTTTGATGGTGGTTGACTTCCCAGCACCATTTGCCCCGATAAATCCTAAAATCTGCCCTTTTGGAACTTCAAAAGTTAAATCCTTGACCGCTTCAAAGGTCTGCTTTTCAGGATGAATAAAGGAGCGTAAGGCTCCCTTTAACCCCGGCTCCTTAACTGTCTTCACAAAATTTTTCCGAAGATGTTGCACTTCTATCATTGCCATATCTATCTCCCTATCGTAAGAAGCAACATTGTATTTTTGACTACAAATATTCTAAATCCTTACTTTCTACACTTTCTCAATATTATTACAGAAGGCTTTATACCAACCTATTATAATCTAATAAAAATAGGAATGCAAGCGTTTGCTTATTGATTATGAAATTAGAGATTTCTCTCTTAAAATGAAACTTTTAATCAAAAATTCTGTTAAATAGTTTCCTTAAGACACCAAAAAAACCACCCTCACGGGCAGGTTTATTGTTAAGAAAAAGAATTTTTTTAATCGAGAAAATTAACGATTCTACTGTTAATCCTTCAGCATTTAATTATTACCATCAGTCTCAATGGATTTTTAAGCCCTCAATTATTCTCCAAAAATTCTTTAATGCGAGAAACAATAGCATTGCTTTGATAATGATAGAGGTCGTGAGGCGCATCCATATAGACGACTTGAACATTAGACTGGTCGCTTGCAAATCTCTCTGCATAACGTTGCCACTCTGATTGGCTAAAGGTCGTGCCTTCACCGTTAGAAACCAGGAGTAAGGCTGGAATTTTCGGATTAATGCTAGATGGAACTTTCTTGGCATTTTCCTTTGCCAAACGGGATTCATGAAGCATGGCTTGTGACATCAACTGCTTATATGCTAGTAATTTATATTGTTGTCGTTCAGTTTCAGTCAGAGTTGGATTTTTTATATAAAAGGACTCAGGGAAATAGCGTAATAAGCCAATCTTACTCGTCCAATAGGCTAAGGTCATGAGAGTTGGATGTTCCTTTAAATCCTTATAACTCGCCGGCAAGGCCCAATCAAGACCGATCAAAGCCCTCACTTCATTCGGATATTTCTCTTGCCAAGCCAGACTTTCAAGACTAGCCATTGAATGAGAAACAATCACATAAGGCCCCGAAACTTCGGCTTGAGACAAAGCTTGACGGGTCTCAGAAAAAACCGTCATCACATCTCTTGATTGATCACTATCTTCACTAAAACCATATCCTGCCCGCTCTACAACGACTACTTTGTATTTTTTGGATAGGGAATCTGTTAGATTCTTAAAGTCTAATATAGGTGAAGCAATACCTGCACCTGAAAGAAATACGATCGTTTCAGATCCTTCACCTTTAATGTATACATTCATTTGATGTCCATTGACTACAACCTTCTTACCTATAGGCATGAGAAGCTTACTTTCTTTTTGCAAACTAAGTTGGTGAAAACCAAATGTACCTCCTAGAAAAAGGATAAGAACAACAAAAATGATCCAGCTAAACTTTTTAAATTTTTTCATAGGCATATTGTACAAAAATTAAATCCCGGAAGCAACTTTTCCCAAACAAAAAAACAAGATCCACATGGGACCTTGTTTTCCTGTTTTTATTAAGCTTTGCCTTCTGAACCGAATACGTCGATACGTTCTTCAACAGCTGCTGTAATTGCTTCGAAACCTGGTTTCAAGAATTTACGTGGGTCGAAGAGTTTCTTCTTGTCGTATTCTGCTTCGTTTGCATCGTATTCACGTACGAATTGACGAGTAGCATTTGCAAATGCGATTTGGCATTCAGTGTTAACGTTAACTTTTGCAACACCAAGTTTGATCGCTGCTTGGATTTGATCGTCAGGGATACCTGATCCACCGTGCAATACGATTGGGAATCCTGGAACAGCTTCAGTCAATTTTTGCAAGTGGTCAAGGTGAAGACCTTTCCAGTTTGCTGGGTAAGGACCGTGGATGTTACCGATACCTGCAGCCAAGAAGTCGATTCCTGTAGCAACCATTGCTTTAGCATCTTCGATTGGTGCCAATTCACCGTCACCGATGATACCGTCTTCTTCACCACCGATAGTACCAACTTCAGCTTCTACTGAGATACCTTTAGCATGAGCTTTTTCAACGACATCTTTCGCCAATTTAAGGTTTTCTTCAACTGGAAGGTGTGAACCGTCAAACATGATTGAAGTGTAACCAGCTTCGATACATTCAAGAGCATCGTCGTAGTGACCATGGTCAAGGTGAATAGCAACTGGTACAGTGATACCCATTGATTCTACAAGGTTTTCAATAAGGGCTTTACATACTTTGTAACCACCCATGTATTTAGCAGCACCCATAGAAGTTTGGATAAGTACTGGAGCTTTCTTAGCTTCTGCTGCACGCAAGATAGCTTGAGTCCACTCAAGGTTGTTTGTGTTAAATCCACCAACTGCATAACCGTTGTCACGAGCTGCTTGGACAAATTTTTCTGCTGAAACGATTGCCATTTGTCATAGGCCTCCTATAAATTTTTGTGGGATTGATCCCACTTACATTGTTTATTTTATCACTTTTTAGATGAAATTGCTAGCTTTTCCTGTGTCTTTAAGCACTTTCTTATGATAATTAGGGCGGAATCTCCTATCTCCTAAGGCTTTCATCCTAGCAAATAAGGAAAAGAGAGTGGGACAGAAATCGGTAATTCGTTAGAATTCGATTTCGTCGTCCCACCTCCGCACAGTTGAGTCGGGCTGTAAAAGCTGATGAAATCAGCGTAGTAGAGCCCACTCAACTACTGCGTCTTGCTCGACAATCCAAAAACAATTGAGAGGCTAGGACTTTTGTCTCAGCCTCAATTCTCTTCTTTATTTTTTTTTAGCGAAAGGAGAAAGGCGATCCCGCAAATCACAAGGAGTACTGCTACAACCCATTGAGAATAGAAATAAGCAGCAAATAATTGACTGTCGGTGAACATTTTTCCAAAAAGCCCGTTTAGCACTCCCTCAAGAAAGGGAATATTCTCACACATAGCAAGGATTGACGCAAGAAAGAGAATACTGCCCGCTATCAAGAAAAGATTGGGAATCCACTTTTTAATCCTTTTCTCTTTTCTGAGAAAATACTTAGAAGCAATCGCTGCTAGAAAAATGAAAACATTCCATATGTTTAAGGCGATAAAATATCTAAAAGTATCCTTGTATGCGCCTATCGCCATAGCTAAAATCAGGATAGGACCGAAAAAATTAATGGCACTTCCCAATAGTGCAAAGAGGCCATCGACCAAAACAAGATACTTTTTCATGTTCTCACCTCATCTCACACCTATTCTACCACAAAGAAATTTAAAAACAAAAAAAGATAGCCAAAGCTATCTTGATCCGATGCGGAGAGAGGGACTTGAACCCTCACGACCTAAAGCGGTCACAGGATCCTTAGTCCTGCGCGTCTGCCAATTCCGCCATCCCCGCGATTGAGTACTTTACTAGTATATCAATCAACAACTTTTTTGTCAAGATTTTTTTCAAACTTTTTTCAGGGTTTGTCATTTTTTCACAAAAAGGGATCAGGTTTCTCGACCTGATCCCTTGATTTTTATTTGCTATCGTGGTTTTCAACTGCTGCTGTGATAAAGGCTGTGTAAAGTCCTTCTGGGCGGTTTGGACGGCTTGACAATTCTGGGTGGTATTGGCAAGCGACAAAGAATTTGTTTTCTGGGATTTCAACGATTTCGACCAAACGGTTGTCTGGTGAAACGCCTGAGAAGACAAAACCTGCTTCTTCGAACTGTTCACGGAAAGCATTGTTAAACTCATAACGGTGACGGTGGCGACGTTGTACCACTTCTTGATTGTCATAGGCTGCAGCTGCTTTTGATCCTCGTTTGAGTTTAGAAGGGTAAAGACCGAGACGGAGCGTTCCTCCCATATCTTCCACATCGATCTGGTCTCGCATGATATCGATAATCGGATATTTGGTTTCTGGATCCAATTCGGATGAATTAGCCCCTTCCAAGCCTAAAACGTGACGGGCAAATTCGATACAGGTTAACTGCATCCCCAAGCAGACACCCAACATTGGGACGTCCTGTTCACGCGCATACTTGATGGCTTGAATTTTTCCTTCTGTTCCCCGTTGACCAAAACCACCTGGGACGATGATCCCATCAGCATCTCCAAGGAGTTCTGCCACATTTTCGGATGTCACATCATTGGCATTGACCCAATTAATCTTGACTTCAGCATCATTCGCATAACCTGAGTGCTTCAAGGCTTCAACGACAGAAATATAGGCATCTTGCAATTCCACGTATTTTCCAACTAAGGAAATCTTGACCTGCTTCTTGAGGTTCATGACCTTATCGACCATCGCAGACCATTCTGTCATATCTGCTGCAGGAACATTCAATTTCAAATGGTCACAAACGATTTGGTCCATATTTTGTGCTTGCAAGTTCAATGGGATTTGGTACAAATGTTCCACATCAAGTGATTCAATGACAGCTTCTGGTGCGACATCACAGAATTGAGCCAACTTGTTCTTAATTCCTTGACCAGCTGGTTTTTCTGTACGGATGACCAACATATTTGGTTGAATCCCAAGACCACGCAATTCTTTCACAGAGTGTTGGGTCGGCTTGGTTTTCATTTCTCCTGCAGCCTTCAAGTAAGGAAGAAGGGTGGTGTGGATGTACATAACATTTTCAGCACCGACATCTGCCTTCATTTGACGAAGAGCTTCAAGGAATGGAAGGGACTCAATGTCTCCAACTGTTCCCCCGACTTCTGTGATGATGACATCTGAATCCGTCGTCGTCGCTGCCCGTTTGATTTTCTCTTTCAAGGCATCTGTGATATGAGGAATGACCTGTACAGTTGCTCCCAAGTATTCTCCACGACGTTCCTTACGAAGGACCTCGCTATAAATTTTCCCTGTCGTCACATTTGAGTACTTATTCAGATTGATATCAATAAAGCGTTCATAGTGACCAAGGTCCAAGTCTGTCTCTGCACCATCGTCTGTGACAAATACTTCCCCGTGTTGGTAAGGACTCATCGTCCCTGGGTCGATATTGATATAAGGGTCAAATTTTTGGATCGTCACTTTCAATCCACGATTTTTAAGCAAGCGACCAAGACTTGCTGCGACAATCCCTTTCCCGATGGATGATACAACACCACCCGTTACAAAAATATATTTTGTTGACATGTGCTTTCCTCTTCTTCTAATGTTGTAGAGGCCATTCCTCTTTGCAGAAAAAACAAAAATAGCCCCCTAATCGCTAGGGAGCTCCGACCTCAAAATGAGGTGCCCGAACAATATCTTACCGCAAATGGTCTACTTTGTCAAATTGAAAATTTCATGAAAATGATTTTCGCTGTTTACGAGACTTTTTCCACTCCATTTTGTGTGACGAGAAATTTTTCAAATTGAAGCTGGGGCATGCAAAGTGCAAGGTCCTTATAGATTCGCTCCAATGCTTCTAAACGCATCTCGACTGATGTCTCAGTATTTCCTTGAATGACAAAGAGGGCGTTTTGCGTAGTCTCCTCAAATTTGTAATGGTCACTATCGCGTACATCCAACCAAGCCAGAACTCCTTTTTGATCTCTATAGACGGGATCTGTCGGTGCTACATGCTTTTCGCTAGAAAGGATGGGGAAGAAGAGATCTTCTCTTTGACTCACTGTAAATTCAATCGGACCTTCAATCTTATCCAGATCGTGTCCTCCAATAGCGAGATAAGACTTCAGAGATTCGACATTATAGATATCGATGATGCTATTGATCTGAGGAAGAGCACCTCGATGCTGGATGTTTCGGATAAGAGCTAGGACTGTTGGGGGATTTTTCTTGATGCTACGCCCTACTTTTTGCAAGAGGTCTGTGTAGCCTTTGATGACAGGGGATGCCGCTACTTCTTCTGTCTGACACTGGAGCGCCCATTGTTCAACTGCTTGATTCTTTTCAAGAAAAGAAGGGGGCAGGACTGCTTGGGGATCCACATTTCTAGCAATTCCGACCACAACCGTATCAATACCAAGAGCTACTAAACTTTGATCTAAATGAAAGTCCATCTGAATACCTCCTATTTGGGAATCCTTACACGTTTATCATACTCCATTTCGCCACTTTTTTCAATGCAAACAAAAAGAAACAAGGAACAATTTCCCTGTTTCATATGATTTATTCTTCTTCCTCGTCTTCAGAATCCTCTTCTTCGTCGTCTTCTTCGCTCAATTCAACTTCTTCACCCAAATCATCTGGTACGATTTCATTGATTTCAGCATCGTAAGCTTCGACTTCACTCTTTTCATCATCTGGATTTTCTTCATCATATGAAAGAGCTGGATCTGCTTCGTAAACTTCTTCGTCTTCTGGATCGTCATCGTTGTAATCGATCGCATCTTCGTCTCCATCCATGAAGGCATTGACACGTTTTTTCTTCCGTTTCTTAGGAGTTTCATCTTCGTCTGTTTCTTCAAGAGCGATGATTTCCTCGTCAACTTCATCGATGGCATACCATGAACGAAGACCCCATTTGTTATCTCCAAGTGGGATAAAGCTTCCATCGACATTCAATTCTGTGTAGAACAATGGAAGAGCTTCACGGATCTCGCTGTTTGATTTTTCAAGGTAATTTTGAATTTCATTTACAAGATCACTAAAGTACATTTCATGGTCACGTCCGCGTAATTCCAAAATCGCACGCGCCACTTCAATCATAGAAAGTTCACTTTTTTCTTGTCCAGCAAATACTTCTAATTCCAAGGGTAAATCTCCTTATGTTTCATTTCCTAAATGGAGAAGGATCCGGTCTTAAACCTCATCCTATCCTCGATGATAGATTGAAAACTTCTCGTCACTAAATCTATCACGCATTTTATCGTTACACTCTATTGTACGATAAATTTCCCCTTTCGTCAAAGGAAAATTCCAGGATTCTCCATGAAATCAGAAAAGGGAGTGGGAAAGAACTCCGACTAGTTAAAAAGAGTTCGTTTTCCCACCCCCGCACAGTTGATTAGGTCATCTTTGGAGCTTAAAGGCGAACAAAGATGCCAATCAACCACTGCGTCATACAGTTATTTCTATCCAACATCAAAGGCTGAACAGTTGTTGTCCAGCCTTTTTAATCTCAATTATTTTACTTTTGCTGTGCTTGTGATCACGTTCACGGCTTTCTTCACTGTGATGTCATGTTTCAACATTTCTGGTGAAAGAAGGTTGCGAACTTGTTCAACTGGCATGTTGTAATCTGCTGCCAATTGTTCGATTTCAGCGTTAATTTCTTCTTCAGTTGCTTCGAAACCTTCTGCTTTGGCTACTGCTTCAACCACGAGGTTTGTCTTAGTGCGGCTTTCAGCTTCTGCTTCATATTGTTTGTGAAGATCATCTTGAGTTGTTCCAGTAATTTGGAAATACATTTCAGGTGAGATTCCTTGACGTTGCATGTTTCCAAGGAATTCGTTGATTGAACGGTGTACTTCTTCGTGGATCATTTCTTCTGGAAGTTCAACGATTTCAGCATTTTCAACTGCAAGATCGATCGCTGCTGCTTCTACTGCATCGTTGTATGCTTCTTCTTTTGCTTCTGCCAATTCTTTGCGGTATTTTTCTTTCAATTCAGCAAGAGTTTCAACTTCTTCATCGATGTCTTTTGCCAATTCATCGTCAAGAGCTGGTACTTCTTTTGCTTTCACTTCGTGGATAGTTGTCACGAATTTCGCTTCTTTACCTGCAAGGTCAGCTGCTTGGTAGTCTTCTGGGAATGTTACGATCACGTCAACTGTTTCACCAGCAGAGTGTCCAACCAATTGGTCTTCGAAACCTGGGATGAATTGACCTGAACCAAGTCCAAGTGAGAAGTTGTCACCTTTACCACCGTCGAATTCAACACCGTCGATAGATCCAACGAAGTCGATTACAACTGTGTCGCCTTCTGCTGCAGCACCTTCTTTAACAACCAATTCAGCCAAGTTGTTGCGTTCGCGTTCGATACGAGCATCCACATCAGCATCTGTTACTTCTTTAGAAACTTCTACTGATACTTCAAGGTCTTTGTAAGCACCCAATTTTACTTCAGGTTTTGTGACAACAGCTGCTGTCAATGTCCAGTCTTGACCTTTTTCCATAGATACAACATCAAAAGTAGGTTGTGCTACAACTTCGATTCCAGCTTCTTTAACAGCTGCTTCGTATGCTGCTGGAAGAAGATCGTTCAAAGCATCTTGGTAAAGAGCTTCTTCACCAAAACGTTGGTTGAAGATTGGACGTGGAATATGACCTTTACGGAATCCAGGTACGTTCAAGGTTTTCTTAACAGATTCAAACACACGGTCCAAAGCAGGTTTGATTTGCTCTTGGCTGATGGTGAAAGTCAATACACCGTGGTTAGTTTCTTTGTTTTCAAATGATACAGACATTCTGTCTCTCCTTAAAATAATATAGTCATTCCTTATAATTTTACCACAAAACTTTGAAATTGCAAGTTTTAAAACGTTTTTGCCTCTCTTTTCATCCAAAAAAACTAGCCCCTAAAAGCTAGTTCTATTTATGATTTTCGGATGGGATCATCTAGGTAGAGAGCACGGGCACCACCGATCAATTTTGGCCGACTAGCGAGGGCTGTGACATGGGCTTCCCCTAGTTCACGTAAGACAGGGCGAATCGGAACTTGCACGTGTTTGACGTGCATCCCCACTGAGGTATCTCCGATGTCTAAACCCGCTTGGGCTGTGATAAATTCCACTTCGACCGGATCTTTAAAGTACTTGAAAGCAGCGAGTTGTCCAGCACCTCCTGCATGGAGACTAGGAAGGACATTGACGATTTCTAACTCCTTCTTGTCTGCCAATTCCCGCTCGACCACCAAGGCGCGATTGAGGTGCTCACATCCTTGTACCGCCAGATAAATGCCTCTTGGATTCAACTCATCTAGTAAGGTCTGGACAATAGCTTCTGCAATGTCGATGTTGGAGGCTTTTCCAATTGGCCCTCCTGCAACTTCACTTGAAGACATCCCGAGCACTAAAATCTGTCCTTGGCGGAGACGGCTTTTTTCCAAGACATCTACCAGGATTTCTTTTGTATCCTTCTTCAGTTGCTCCAGATCCATGAATTAGCTTCCTTTCTTTTGAAATGCATAATAGACCACATAGCCTAAAGCCATTCCAACAAAATTCTGAGCGAGGTTATTCGGAATATCCGAGATAGCAGCTCCCCAGCCATTGCCTAAAAAGAGAGCAGAAGCTAGTGCGTAACCGCCTACCATGACGACTGTCGCAAGAAGCAAGCCTAGGTAACGAGCTTTGCCCTTGAAGCCAGCGAAGTAACCTTGTCCCCCGTGAAAGAGGAGGCTAAAGAACATCCACTGAGGATATCCTGAAATCAGATCCAATAAGAAGGCTCCGACACCACCTACAATAGCACCTTCCTTGCGCCCAAAATAGAAGGCTGTGAAATAGGCACCAAGATCTAGCAGGGTGACGATCCCTGTAGGAGTTGGAAGTTTGGTATAGTAGCCAAGTACAACTGTCAAGGATGTCAAAATAGAGAGGCGGGCAATGAGTTGAGTTCGATTAGATGTCATACTGTACTACTCCATACTGGTCTGAATGTTGAATCGCTTGGAAAACAAAGTCTTTAGAGGCTTTAACAGCTTCAAGTGGAGATTTCCCTTGCACCAACTGGCTGGAAATGCTAGACGCAAAGGTACAACCAGCTCCTGTATTGTTCTTTTCTAAGACTGGCTCTTCAATGACGGTGAAGTCTGTCCCATCATAAAAGACATCGATGGCCTTTTCTTTATTGAGACGATTGCCTCCTTTGACCACGACAGTCGTTGCTCCTAATTCGTGGAGCTTGCGCGCTGCCGCCTTCATATCGTCGAGCGATTGAATCTTGCTTTGGGTCAAGATCTCAGCTTCTGGTAAGTTTGGCGTGATGATGGTCACATAAGGGAAGAACTTAATCAATTCGTCTCGAAGAGCTGAAACTTCTACATCATGACTTTCCTTGCAGACCAAGACAGGATCTAGTACCACAGGAATCTCCGCATGGGCTTTGACATAGTCCAAGGCTAAGTCTGCCACTTCAACATTTGGCAAAAGGCCGAGTTTAATAGCAGAAAAAGGAACATCCTTGAGAGAGTTGAGCTGTTGAGCAAAGGTCGTCGGATCCACCGGAATCACTTCAAAACCGTGCTCCGTCATAGCGGTCAAACAAGTCACCGCTACAAAGCCATGCTGTTTGTTAGTCGTATAGGTAGCAAGGTCTGCATGAAGACCTCCCCCACTAAAAATATCATTTCCTGAAATAGCTAGAATCAATTCATTACTCATAACGGATCTCCTTTAAATATAAGCCATTTGGCGCTGCTGTAGGACCTGCTAGATTGCGGTCCTTCTTTTCCAAAATCAGATCGATCTGCTCGATCGGCATCCGATCATTTCCAATCTTCAACAAAGTTCCCACCATATTGCGGATTTGCTTGTAGAGAAAGCCATTGCCCGAAAAGGTAAAGACAAGACGATGATTTGCCGTATCCTCAACCAAGCGAGTCTCTGTAATTGTACGAACCTTGTCTTCCACACTGGTTCCTGAAGCGGTGAAACCGGTGAAATCATGGGTTCCCTCCAACTTTTGGATGGCTACTTGCATCTTTTCCACATCCAAAGGATAGGGGTAGTGGGTCGCATAGTGGCGCATCATGGGGTTCTTGGGACGACCATAATCCACGATGAATTCATAGGTTTTGCTGTGCTTCTTGTAGCGTGAGTGAAAGTCATCTGCTACTTGCTCCACCCGGATGAAATCAATATCCTCTGGGGTCTGGGTATCCAGAGCAAAGCGGAGCTTCTCCTCATCCCGCGCTTGGGGGAGATCAAAATGAATCACCTGCCCAAGGGCATGGACGCCTGCATCCGTCCGACCCGCTCCATGAACGGTGATAGAGCTTCCTTGATTGAGGCGCGTCAAGGTCTTCTCGATTTCTTCTTGCACACTGCGGGCATGCGGTTGACGTTGAAACCCTGCAAACAAGGTCCCGTCATATGAAATGGTTGCTTTGTATCGTGTCATGGTTTTATTTTAACAGGATATAGAAGGGGTTACAAGAGTGAAAAACCCAAACTGTCCGGGTACAGTTTTGCAAGCACAAAAAGAGGCTGGGACAAAAGTCCTAGCCTCTCAATTATTTTTGGATTGTCGAGCAAGACGCAGTGGTTGAGTGGGCTCTACTACGCTGATTTCATCAGCTTTTACAGCCCTACTCAACTGTGCGGAGGTGGGACGACGAAATCGAATTCTAACGAATTACCGATTTCTGTCCCACTCTCCGAACTTCGACCTGTTACAAATCTACTAGGTCTTAGTCTCTTTTTTTATTTTTCAAGTCCATTCCTGCTGCTCCTAAGATCGCTCCTAGTAAAGCGAGTCCCAGAGCAGATTCCACTCCTGTTTCTGGGAGTTGCTTGTTAGAGTTTACTGTTTCTGAACGAACCTCTTTTTCCACAACTGCTGGAATTGGCGTTGGGATATTTACTGGTGCTACTGGTTGATTCTTTGAGATCACTTGAGGTGTTGAAGGATCTGAAACCATTTTGTTTACAAGCACGTCTGGTTTCACTGGCGCTTCTACTGAAGGGCTTGTTGGGATCACAATTTCTTTGGTACCGACTTCAACAATTTCTGCAACTGGCTCTTTAGCAACTTCTGTAGCGATTACTTTTCGACTTTGATCAAGCGCCGAAACCTCTACATACTCAAGACCTTGCCCTTTAACCCCAGCCTGGATCACTTTGCGTTCTCCTTTAGCGAGATCTGGATTGGTGCGTTCCACAAGGTCAAAATCAAGTTCTTTCTCCACGATTTCAAGACTTGGTTTATCTTCCACTAGGGCTTTGACATCATTTTCAGCCAAGCTACCTACTTGCGTAATTGGCTTAAGCCCCGCAAGGGCTTGGGTCAGAGCGGCCACTTCTTGGTTCACCTGATCTTGATGAGCACGGCTCACATTCCAATTCAAGCTATCTAAGACTTTCGCAAGAGCTGCGCGAGATTCTGGTGTGTATATGTCTAGATCTGTTGGCACCGTAGCAACTGCTTTTCTAAGAGCAGTGAAGTCCGCCTTGAAATAGTCCTTGTTGTGGTTGGCAAAAGCTTCCATTAGATCAAAGACATTTTTTTCGATGTATTCTTCACTTGGGGTATCACACCAAACAGCTACCATGCTACCGACCATCGGCAAAGATGTTTCTGGATATGTTGTACTTGGGAGTTGTCTAAATGGAGTAGCAGCTGCATTGGCAATCGCTTTTTCAATATAACCACCACCCGTTTCAGGTGTTCTTCCCAAAACATAGTACCAGTCTCCGTTGGTATTAAGGAATTTATACCCCTTATCTGCCAAATACTGTGGAGATGCGAGGTTATAGCCCCACCATCCTTTAGACCAGTATGAAATCAAGACGTCCTTGTCAAAGGCAACATCATCTTCATCTCCATAATAGAAGCCATCGTTAAAGGCCATTGGCTGCAAGCCTTTTTCACGCGCCATAGCTGCAAGACTATTGGAATACTCCGCAAATTTACCATAGAGGTCATACCACTTGAGGTAGTACCAGCCTTGCGCACTGGTAGCGTCATTGGCATATTCATCTGTTCCGTAGTTAAAGATCTTAGACTTGTCTTTGAAGTAGTCCATGTACTTGCCAATCAAGGCTTTGGTAAAGTTGACTGCTGCTTCATTGGTCAAATCCATGGTTGTTTTTGAAACCGTATCAAAGCTGGCTTGTGGATTTTCAATGCCCAATTTTTCCATGGCAACCAACAAAGCATCCATGTGGCCAGGACTATTGACTGCCGCAATCAAGCCGATTCCTTTAGCAGTAGCATAAGCATGGAGTTCATCCATTTCTGCTTGGGTCAAGGCTTGACCATTTGGATCATCGTAATAGGCCTTGGTGCCTTCTAAAATGGCCTTTTTCACATCATCACTGGCATAGGTTTTGCCATTGGCTTCCACCGTCATATCATCGAGGACAAAGCGCATACCATCGTTTCCGACAAGGAGGTGCAAGTCAGAATAACCCAGCTCACTGGCCTTATCTACGATCCGTTTCAACTGATCCAGCGAGAAGTATTTGCGACCTGCATCGATCGAGATGACCTTCTTCATGGCAAGTTTTTCTTCCGCTTCTTTTGCTGCAACTTCTTTCGCGTAGCTTTCTGTATACACCAAAGCACCTTGAGCTGCTTTGAGATTGTCGATCAAGGTTTTGGCCTCTGCTCGAGTGGTGTTTGCTCCTGCCCCTTCTAAAGCTTTTTTAGCTGCCGTAAAGGCTACTAGAGATTCCGGTGTATAGTGGTCCAAATCAGTTGGAGCTTCCGAAAGAGCTTTTTCGACCACTTCAGGATCTGCTACAAAATAGTCCGCATTCTTGTCCGCGAAGGCATGCATGAGCTTAAAGAGAAGGTCTTTTTTGTAGGTTGCGGATGGCGTATCTGCCCAGGCAGCTACCATACCACCAATGAAAGGTACCTTCGCTCCATCATTTTTTTGAACTACATCAATCGCTGACTTGGAAATTCCTTCGAGACCTTGATCGAGGTTGTACCAACCAGATCCAGCCTTGTCCCGTCCAAGCACATAATACCAAGCATCATTGGTATTAAGAATCTGATGACCTAGTTCGGACAAGAGTTTTGAAGAAGCGACATCATAGCCGTTCCAGCCACCTGTCCAGTAGGAGACAATGATATCCTTGTCAAAAGTGCCATAGGAAGTATCGCCATTGTAGTAGATTCCGTCATTAAAGGCCATTGGTTTCATCTTGTGTTTTTTCACAATAGCTGCTAGATCATTAGCATATTGGATGAATTTTTCATAGCCTTTTTCTGGATAGCCTTCACCTGGCCAATTCTTGCTGGCTTGTAGAACCTGCCAACCATGGGCATCTGTGGCATCGTTGGCATATTCATCCAAACCGATGTTAAAGATTTCGGTCTTGCCGCTGAAATAAGCCGCATACTTGTCTACCAAAGCCTTGGTAAAGTCTAAGGCTTTTTGGTTGTCCAAATCAACGGTCCGAGCTGATTTCTTTGTACCAAAATAATTAAAGTGAGGGTTTTCGATCCCCAATTGTTCCATGGCTGTCAGAATCGCATCCATGTGACCTGGACTATTTATGGTTGGGATGACGCCTACTTTCTTCGATTTGGCGTAGGCCAAAATATCATCCATTTGAGCCTGGGTCAAGGCTGTCCCGTTCGGATCATCGTAATAAGCTTTTGTCCCTTTTTCAACCGCATCTGTCACGGCTTGGCTAGAATAAGAAGTATCTCCCACTTTCAAAGACATATCATCCAGCACAAAGCGCAAGCCGTCATTTCCCACTAAGAGATGCAAGTCTGTATAGCCCGTCTTACTAGCTTCATTAATGATTTCCTTGATTTGGTCTGGTGAGAAGTACTTGCGACCGGCATCGATCGAAACAATCTTTTTCTTGGCTAATTTTTCTTCCTGATCAAGATCTTTAGCAGGCGTTTCCGTCGCTGGTTGAGCTGCCACATCCGACTCTGCGACAGAACTTGCTTCTTCGCGAATCAAACGGTCAAGATCTGATACCCGCAATTCACGATCAGGCAGTGTCGGTTGACTTTGATCGACGATTGGGGCAGGAGCCGTTGGTTTTTCTACTGTTGGCTGAGAAGCTTCCTCATTAAGAGAAATCGTTGACTCACCCTCGCTTGGCTGAGTTGGAACTGTCGTTGAAGGACTGTCTGTAACGCTCGACGTATCTGCAGCTACAACATGCGCGCCAGCAAAAAATCCTATGAGCACCGAAGCAGCTCCTACTGCATACTTGCGAATCGCATAACGTGGTTGATGTGATTTCATCAGGACCTCCTAAATTGTCTTTGTAATCGTTTTCTTAAATTTACCACGATATCTTAATAAATTCAATGAGGGTCCTCATTATTCTTTAATTAGGAGAGGAAGTTCTTGGATTCGATCCAAAATAAAACGAGCCCCTTAGTCAAAAGGAAACTCGTTCATTTTTATAAATCATCTAAAGCATCTTTGACCTTATCAAAGAACCCTTTTTTCTTTGGGTTGACCTTCAAATCACTTGCTTCCGCAAAGGCTTGAAGGGCTTCTTTTTGCTTGTCATTTAAACCAGTTGGGGTGACGACATTGACAGATACATATTGATCCCCCATAGCACCACCACGTAAGCTTGGAGCCCCTTTCCCACGGAGGCGGAATTTCTTACCGGTTTGGGTTCCTTCAGGAATGACCAAATCGACATCTCCGTGAACGGTTGGCACATGAACCGTATCTCCAAGAGCTGCTTGGACAAAGTTCAAGTCTAACTTGTAGTAGATGGTTGAGCCATCTCGTTCGAAGCGATCGCTCGGCTCAACATTGACAACAACATACAAGTCACCATAAGGTCCACCGTTAAAGCCAGCTTCTCCTTGACCAGCTAAGCGGATTTGTTGACCTGTTTCAACTCCTGCAGGAATCTTGACGTTCACGCTATGGGCTTGTTTTTCATGACCTGTTCCACGACAAGTCGTACATGGATCTTTGATTTCTTGACCACGTCCATGACAGACGTCACAGGTCACTTGACGGCGCATCATCCCAAGAGGGGTTTGCGTATCCACATTGATAACCCCAGAACCATGACAGCGTCCACAGGTCACCGGACTAGTCCCTGGCTTAGCCCCAGAACCATGACAGGTATGACAGCTAGCTTCCCGATGGTACTTGACTTCTTTTTCCGCACCAAAAATCGCTTCTTCAAACTTGAGATTGACGCGGTATTGGAGGTCATCCCCTTGACGAGGCGCATTTGGATTGCGACTTGCACCACCACCAAAGAAGCTAGAGAAGATGTCTTCAAAGCCACCAAAACCAGCACCATCAAAGCCACCAAATCCACCTGCTCCGCCACCGAAGCCACCATTAGCCCCCGCAGCACCGTATTGGTCATAAGCAGCCCGCTTTTGTTCGTCGCTCAAAGTCTCATAAGCTTCTTGAACTTCCTTGTACTTTTCCTCAGCACCAGGCTCCTTGTTGATATCAGGGTGATATTTTTTAGATAATTTCCGATAGGCTTTCTTGATTTCATCTTGAGATGCATTCTTTGAAACGCCCAAACGGTCATAAAATTCAGTATTGTTCATTTAAGATACCAAGACCGTAAAATTCGACTGAAAAATAGGAAATCTGACGTAGGAGCGATGCTCCTAGACAGATTTATCTTTTTTCCGAGAATTTAGGTCGGGTTCAGTTCCTTTCTTTCATATTGAGTAAGAAACTTCAGAGCTCGAGTTCAATTCTCCGAACACTCTTTGTTCCTTTCCATTGTTATTGTGAAACAAACCCTACATCAATCAGGTTTATTCTCTTTTTACCGAAAAACAGAGGCTGGGTTACAACCTCTGTTAAAAAATTTATAGATAGTTCCTCAACCAATCTGGCATAGAATCATCATCAAGGCTCCAAGATTCAACCTCATATTCATCCTCACTCCAGACATTTTCATCACCATCAAAAAATTTACTACGAGAACACTTATATTTTACAACTGTATCGCCTTCTAAACGATATTCATTCCAGTAGTAACTCTTCCCGTGTCCCTTCCACTCATTAGTAGTGTAAATAGTTGACATAAACTACCCTCCTATAAATTATTTTACTTCTCAGTAAACTCTCCGTCTACGACATCATCGCCTGCGTTTCCTGTTGCTTGTGCACCTTCTGCTCCTGCTTGGGCTTGTTGCGCTGCTGCGGCTTGTTCGTAGAGTTTAACAGCCAATGCTTGTGCTTTTTCGTTCAAGGCTTCAAGTTTTGCTTTCATTTCTTCAAGGTTACCTGATTCTTGAGCTTTCTTAAGATCATCAAGTCCTGCTTGAGCTGCGTCACGTTCTGCATCAAAGCCTTTGCCTTCAGTTTCTTTGATGGTCTTTTCAGTCGCAAAGATAGCTTGGTCTACTTCGTTACGAAGGTCAACTTCTTCTTTACGTTTCTTATCTGCTTCAGCGTTTGCTTCTGCATCTTTCATCATGCGATCGATTTCTTCGTCTGTCAAACCTGAGTTTGATTGGATAACAATTGTTTGTTCTTTTTGAGTTCCAAGATCTTTCGCCTTAACAGATACGATACCGTTCTTATCGATGTCAAATGTAACTTCGATTTGTGGGATACCACGAGGTGCAGCTGGGATATCTGTCAATTGGAAGCGTCCAAGAGTCTTGTTATCTGCTGCCATTGGGCGTTCTCCTTGAAGAACGTGGATATCAACGGCTGGTTGGTTGTCTGCTGCAGTTGAGAAGACTTGTGATTTAGATGTTGGAATTGTTGTGTTACGGTCGATGAGTTTTGTGAAGACTCCACCCATTGTTTCGATACCAAGTGACAATGGAGTTACGTCAAGAAGGACAACGTCTTTCACGTCACCAGTGATCACACCACCTTGGATGGCAGCACCCATAGCCACAACTTCATCAGGGTTTACTGATTTATTTGGTTCTTTACCAGTTTCAGCCTTAACTGCTTCTACAACGGCAGGGATACGAGTTGAACCACCTACAAGGATGACTTCGTCGATATCTGACAAGCTCAAACCTGCATCTGAAAGGGCTTGGCGAACTGGAGTTTTCGTACGTTCTACAAGGTCACGAGTCAAATCATCGAATTTCGCACGAGTCAAGGTCATTTCCAAGTGAAGAGGACCAGCAGCGCCTGCAGTGATGAACGGCAAGCTGATTTGTGTTGAAGTCACACCAGAAAGGTCTTTCTTCGCTTTTTCAGCTGCGTCTTTCAAACGTTGAAGCGCCATCTTGTCTGTTGACAAGTCGATACCATTTTCTTTCTTGAATTCTTCAACCATGTAGTCGATGATTTTTTGGTCAAAGTCGTCACCACCGAGTTTGTTATCCCCTGCAGTTGCCAATACGTCAAAGACACCATCACCCAATTCAAGGATAGATACGTCGAATGTACCACCACCAAGGTCGAATACCAAGATTTTTTCTTCTTTATCAGTCTTATCCAAACCATAAGCAAGGGCTGCTGCTGTTGGTTCGTTGACAATACGTTCTACTTCAAGACCAGCGATTTTACCAGCGTCTTTAGTTGCTTGACGTTGTGCATCGTTGAAGTAAGCAGGAACTGTGATAACAGCTTTCGTTACTTTTTCACCAAGGTAATCTTCAGCATAACCTTTCAAGTATTGAAGAATCATAGCTGAAATTTCTTGTGGTGTGTATTCTTTACCGTTAGCAGAAACTTTTTCAGAAGTCCCCATCTTAGATTTGATAGAGATGATGGTATCTGGGTTTGTGACTGCTTGACGTTTTGCAGCGTCACCAACGATGATTTCACCGTTTTTGAATGACACAACAGATGGAGTTGTGCGGTTTCCTTCTGGGTTTGCGATAATTTTTGATTCAGTTCCTTCAAGAACCGCTACTGCTGAGTTTGTTGTACCTAAGTCAATACCGATAATTTTAGACATATGTTTTTCTCCTTGTTGATTTTTCTTCTTTTTTTGATATTTCCCTTAAGTGGTGGGGACGTGAGCAACTCCCTTCGGGATTTCATCACTTATTTTTGAGCCTACTGTCTCAAAAATCCCCTGTTTCAGTAGCACAAGCTACTGAAACTTTCACCACGGCGGGAAATATCTTCCTTGCAAGCCTCCGGCTTGCGTCTTATCTTTCTTTCATAGTTTAGTGTCGTTTCGGACAAGGCAGCCTAGTTATAAACCACTACCATGGCTGGGCGAAGGATGCGGTCATGGAGTTTGTAGCCTTTTTGGAAGACTTGTGCGATGGTGTCTGCTGGATGCTCGTCATCTGCAGGTAAGGTTTGGATGGCCATGTGGTAGTTATGGTCAAAGGCTCCATCTGCTGGAATTTCTTCGATTCCTTCTTCTTTCAGAGCATGTACCAAACTTTCTTGGACCATTTCCAAGCCCTTCTTCACATCATCTGTCAATCCTTCGACGGCAAGGGCACGTTCGAGGTTGTCAAGTGATGGTAAGATCGCTTTTGCCAAATCTTGGCTACGGTATTTTTGTAATTGTTGACGTTCTTCATTAGCACGGCGCTGAATGTTTTGCATTTCTGCATGAGCACGAAGGTACTTGTTTTCAAATTCCTCGGCACGCGCTTGTGCTTCTTCTAACTCAGAAGGTTGGTTGCTTTCCTCTACAACTTCTTCAGTTGTTTGGGCAACTTCCTCTTCTTTCACGTCTTCTTTTTTGATATCTTCTGTCAAGGCATACACCCCTTTCATTTGGTCTTAATTTACTTCATAATGGTTGCTGTTGAGGTAACGGTAGTAGTCCGTCAACTTCATGACTAATACCCGTCCGATAACATTGACCAGGCTTATCACACGCCTGTAGTCCATCTCTACGGGACCGATCACATGCATGAGGGCCATCCCACGATAAGGAACCAGGAACTTGTGGCTAATGACCGTCACATTTTTCAAGGCCTTCTCTTGGGATTCTGCAACCAGGATCTGGGTCATTTGGTCTTCTGGCATCCCCCCTCGCAACTCCAGAGCTACGTGTTGGGGGTTATCTAAGAACTGATAGGTCTGAAGATCGGCGTAGGTTAAGGATGAAACCTTTCCTTCTACAAAGACCAGTTCTTGAAACAGTTGCGAGAAGACATAATCAAACAGATCCAAGACATTGTCTGTCGTCTTAAAATAGCGCTGTACTATCTGTGGAATCTCTGTCCGCAAGCGGTAGTGGATATCCAAGACTGTATTTCCAATGAAACGTTCTTGAACCAGCTGATGGAAAATTTCCAAATCACTGGTTAAGAAATTCTTTGGAATGGCAAATTGTACAGTGACAGGCTTTGATTCATCCAAGGTCAGAACCGCTAAAGCATCGTGGTTGGATAAGGGAACAATCTCAAAACCAGTCAAGCGCTGCCGCGTCGGCTCAACATCCTGAATGACTGCGGTGTAGCCCGTCATCTGGGCCAATAACTTAGCCGTAGCATCCAAGATATCGTCTAACTTAAAGGCTTCGAAATCGAAGGCTTTTACCACCTGGTAGACATCTTGCTCATCAATCAACTCTAGATCCAGCGAGTTCTGAACAAAATATTGAAAACCAGCTCGGCTGGGCATTCGACCACTCGAAGTGTGAGCCTTTTCTAGTAAGCCTTGTTTTTCGAGGGCAGCCATGTCGTTTCGGATCGTCGCACTACTGGATTGAATGACATCTTGCAGTGCTTTTGAACCGACTGGTTCGCGGGTCTTGGTAAAGATATCGACGACAAGATTTAGAATCTCATTTTGACGTTCTGTAACCATGACCTCACCTCTCTTTCGTATTTAGCACTCTAAACACTCAAGTGCTAAACCATGATTCTATTATACACCCTCTCAAAAGAAAGTCAAGAAAAAAATCCAAAAAATTAGCACTCTTTTTTCAAGAGTGCTAAAAACCATTCTGAAGACCTAGAGAAGTGAATCTCCTCCTATTTTCCAGCCTTTTTCAATAGTTGAATATATTCTTCCAATACTAGCTGATGTTTGGCCATATACTGGGCGTTTTCTACGCCAACATAACGGAAATGCCAATTCTCAAAATTCACACCCGTGATGTTGCTCTTCCCATCTGGGTAGCGAAGGACAAAGCCATATTGCGGTGCGATGGCAGCCAGCTGCAAGCCCAACTCATCACTTTGACCAGCTTCGACACTCATATCGATCGCAAGCCCCGTCTGGTGTTCACTAGCACCAGGGAACTGTACCTGGGTCTGCACCTGCTTTTCAGCTTCTTCGTGTGAAAGACCACTGGCCTCTAATTGCGCAACACGCTCATTATAGAGCTCTGTTTGTTCCGCTACGCTTCGATAACCCGATATCAAAGTTTCTTCTGGGGCAATTTTTCGAGCCGCCTCTAGAAATTGACGAGTTGGCTCTACAATCCGACTATCCACTTTGATAGCATCCACATCTGTCAATTGTGGGTTCAACTCTGGCTTCACATTGTCACGATTGACCAAGATCAACTGCCAGTCTTTTGCCGAAACAGCTGGTAAATCTGATTTTTCTTTCTTTTTCTTAGAGGAAGAGGGAGTCGTTACAGCTGTTTTTTTTGCCTTCCAAAACTGAAGCCCTGAAAACAAGCTTGGTTTAGCCAAGTAAGCACCAATTCCTGATCCAAGGGCCACAAGAAGAAAGAAACTCAATAGGTAGGGCCACCGTTTCTTACGTTTTTTTCTTGCGCGTCTATACTTATTTGTCATGGCCATCCTCTAAGAGTTTTGCTCCAACCTTACGATAGGACAGATCTCCAATCTTTTCAATATGAAAGGCACCATCCTCATAGGCCAAAACCGTTACACTTCCGTTGTCCAAGACCAATTCTTCGACTGCTTTCGGATCAATGAGATAAATCAAGGTCGTAATGGTCATGCCGTGGCTGACAACAATCGCATTTCCACCGCCAGTTGCTTCCACCTCTTTTGCGATGGCTTCAAACCCTTCTTTGATCCGACCACTCAAGGCACCCCAAGATTCAGCCCAACCAGTGGTGTCGACTTCAACGATCCCTTCTGCCAACTCCATCAAGCTCAACTGATGAAAATCCTCGACCTTAAAAACACGGGGTAAAACCCCCATAAAGAGCTCGCCATCATAGGCACCGTCGAAGCTACCAAAACACCACTCGCGAATGCGTTTATCATAGCGATAAGGAATCTGACCTGTCAAACCAAGCTCTTGAAGAACAATTCCCATGGTTTGAATAGTTCGACCAGAATCACTCGAAACAGCCTCTTTAAAAGAAAGACCTGCTTCCTTAAGGCCAAGCCCTAATTCTCTAATCCCACGCTCTCCTGCTTCTGTCAGCGGAGTGTCTGACCAGCCCTGTGCTCGCCCAATGGTATTAAACATGGTTTTTCCATGACGAGCAATATATAATCTGGTTTTTGTCATTGTATTACCTCCGTATGTATCTCTTTCATTATATCATTTTTTGTAAAAAGAAAGTAGGAAAGCTCTTACAAGTTTTGAGAGAAAGAAAAGGCTATGACCAAAAGGTCAGCCTTTTACGACGGACTAGGATTCTTGCAAGCCTTCACCGACTTCACGGTAACTGCTATCTCCAAACACATTAACCGTCAATGCGCCATCTTCATATTCTACAAGGGTAACACTACCATTTGAAAGAGGCAGATTGAGATTTGGTTTTCCTTCAATTAGGCAGACCAAGGTCTGAATGGTCCAACTATGGCTGACCACCAAGGCATTGCCTCCTCCATTTTCTTCTACTTCTTTGGCAATAGCTTCAAAACCTTCTAAGATTCGGCCTTTCAAAACTTCCCAAGGTTCAGCCCAATTCGCTGTGTCCACTTGGCAGATGCCATTGGCCAAGTCTTCCAAGGTCAAGGTCTTATAATCTTCTACATCTAGCACACGCGGCACGACACCATGAAAGAGCTCACCACCGTAGGCTCCATCAAAGCTTCCGAAACACCACTCGCGAATCCGCTTGTCAAAGCGATAAGGAATTTTTTCTTTTAAACCCAATTGATCAAGTATGATCCCCATGGTCTGAATGGCACGACCTGAATCACTGGAATAGGCTCGGGTAAAGTCCAAACCAGACTCACGCAAGCCGATCCCTAGAGCCTCAATGCCTTTTTCTCCTTCTGCTGTCAAGGGTGTATCAGACCAGCCTTGAGCACGGCCAATGGTATTAAACATGGTTCTCCCATGACGAATCACAAATAATCTTGTTTTAGCCATCTTGTCTCCTTTTGCAAGAAAAAAGTCTGGAGTTTCATCATCACAGACTTTTCTATTTTCTACTATTATACTAGATTTCTCTTAGTTTTTAAAGCTATGAACCGGAGCCGGAATTTGACCACCACGGGCAATGAAATCAGCTGACGAAGCCTTGTTGACCTTCATTACCGGAGCAGACCCAAGAAGTCCTCCAAGCTCTAACATATCGCCTTCCTTGCCATAAGGAATGATGCGAACCGCTGTTGTCTTTTGGTTGATTACCCCGATAGCAGCTTCATCTGCGATCATGGCCGCAATGGTCGTAGCTGGAGTATCAGCTGGGATAGCAATCATATCCAGACCGACGGAACAGATAGCCGTCATGGCTTCCAATTTTTCCAGGTTGATATGACCCGATTGAACCGCTGCAATCATCCCTTCATCTTCTGAGACCGGAATGAAGGCCCCTGACAACCCACCGACTTGGTTACAAGCCATGATACCACCTTTTTTCACTTGGTCATTGAGCAGAGCTAGCGCTGCTGTAGTTCCATGGGTTCCTACTACTTCAAGCCCCATGGCTTCAAGGACACGGGCAACCGAATCCCCAACAGCTGGTGTTGGCGCGAGAGACAAGTCTACAATTCCAAACTCCACACCGAGACGTTCACTAGCCATTTGACCCACTAATTGTCCGACACGGGTAATCTTGAAGGCTGTCTTCTTAACTGTTTCAGCCAAGACATCAAAGCTTGCACCAGGAACTTTTTCAATCGCCCGTTGGACGACACCAGGTCCGGAAACCCCAACGTTGATGACGACATCCGCTTCACCGACACCGTGGAAGGCTCCCGCCATAAAGGGATTATCTTCTACCGCATTGGCAAAGACCACGAGCTTACCAGGCCCCATTGGATCTGCTTCCGATGCTTCTTTAATGATGCGGCCCATATCTCTAACCGCTGTCATATTGATCCCTGTCTTAGTCGATCCAATATTGACTGAAGAGCAGACAAAGTCCGTCTCTGCTAGGGCACGAGGAATAGAATTGATGAGAATTTCATCCCCTTTTTGGTAGCCTTTTTGAACCAGGGCTGAGAAGCCACCGATAAAGTTAATTCCGATCTCTTTAGCCGCACGATCCAATGCCTTGGCAAAGGGCACATAATCTGTCGCATTGGTTGCTGCCCCGATAATAGAAATCGGAGTGACCGAAACCCGCTTGTTGACAATAGGAATACCCAGTTCTGCCGCAATCTCATCTCCAACAGCCACCAAATCTTTGGCCTTTGTCACAATCTTATTGTAGACTTTTTCTGCTGCCTTATCGATATCTGGATCAATACAATCTAGAAGGGAGATCCCCATGGTGATGGTCCGAACATCAAAGTTCTGCTCCTCAATCATGGCAATGGTTTCTGTTACCTGTCTAATGTCCATAAATTCCCAACCCCTATCTTACAAATTGTGCATGGCATCAAAAATTGCTGCGCTTTGGATATTGATTTTGACATGAAGAGACTGACCGAATTCTTCCAACTCTGAACGAAGCTGCGTGAAATCTTTTTTCTCATCCGATGATACGACCGCCATCATGGTAAAGTATTCATCCAATACCGTTTGAGAGATATCGTCGATATTGAGTCCCAATTCTGCCACTTTCGTTGCGACACCGGCTACGATTCCTTTTTGGTCTTTTCCAACGACTGTAATAATTGCTTTCATTTCACTGCTCCATTCTATCTATTTGCTTCCATTGTAGCACATTCCCCTTAAAATCGCCCTTCTCAACTGAGAATGTTCGGATATTTTAATTGTTTTTGGATTGTCGAGCAAGACGCAGTGGTTGAGTGGGCTATACTACGCTGATTTCATCAGCTTTTACAGCCCTACTCAACTGTGCGGAGGTGGGACGACGAAATCGAATTCTAACGAATGACCGATTTCTGTCCCACTCTCTCTATTTTGACGATTCAGTTTCATCCTTTAAGATCTCTTTCTTCACGCGTACCGTACTCTCATACTCAGCTTCAGCTAAACGGTCAAACGGAAAGCGACGATTAAGTAAGACGATGGCAAGAGTCAGAATCAAATACAATAAAAGTGCAAAGAAGAGCAATAAAATTATGGATAGGGTTAAGAGGGAATTATCCGTCAAATCGCTGTTCAAGAACGAAATCAAATAGAACAATCCCTGAGGAATCAGATAGAAATAGCCGACTACTAGGATCCCCCGCCAGATGGTGCGAAGCCATTTTTGCTTTTCAAAATGCAGGCGAAATTTTAACAAAGCCATTCCCAAGGTTTTGCCCCGCCACAAAGGAAGCAAGCTAAAGTAAACCGCTAAAACCGCCACATAAGGAATCGTCCCTAAACGCCCAATCAATGCGTATAGAATAGATACCATCACAAAGTCGATCAAGAAGGCAAGACCCATCCGGAAACCAGATACTCTGGTTCCTACTCGGAAAGAATGCTCGTCAATTTCGTCTCGTGTCGGCAATAACCAAACCAGGAACCAACCGAGCAGATAGCCCACTCCACCACCAGTGGTATTTTGAATAATATCATCGACATCTGCTAGGCGGTAAGGACCTGGATACAGAAAGTAGAGACCTGACAACTGGGTCAGCTCCAAAAAGAGACTAAAGAAGGCTGTCAGAAGGATCGTTTTCTTAAAACCACACTTGAAATAATAGCGAAGATACATCCCAAAAGGAATCAACATCAGGACATTAAAGGCGGGCACATAAAAAGTCGGATGCTTAAGGGCTTGAATCCAAGTACCAGTCTGCGCTAAATCAAAGGGGCTCTCCTTGAAATAATCCACCACAAAAGCAAAGGGATGGAGATTGACCATTTCCGAGTAGCTAGTATGAATCTTACTTGGATCCGGCAGAGGCAAAATCACCAGCAGATAGACCGTCATCAAGTAAAGCATAAAAGAATAGAAAATCAGCACCCGCAATTTATTGACCGAACCATATTTTCGATAATTCAAAATCATGTAGGGCAAGGTCAGCAAAAATGCCAGGAAAGGGAAGAGCTGAACCGCCGTTTTAATAGTAGAGATATACCCCATTGTGTCTCCTTTTTTTCGTTATAAAATCACCCTTTGCACAATGACAAAAGGTGATTTTTCATTGATATAGAATATTATACGGCCTGGTAGAGGAAGAGTCAAGGAAGTACGATGAAAACCTTACTGAGGAGCCGTCTTAATAGTTAGCTTCTCCCCTTCAAGATAGTACTTCCGATAAAGACCAATAGATAACTCACAATCCCTGAAAGATGCAATAGCGTTGAGATCCATCCGGTGATTACTGGTAAGAGCATGAGACCAGATAGAAAAATTAAAAATAGATAAAACCATTTTACGGTGCGTGAGAACTCTTTCCACACGTTTGGCAGGATCATAACCCCTCCGGTCACAAAGGCGTATCCGACAGCAGATATCCCTGTTGCTTGAATGTCCTGCTCCTGGGTTAAGAGGTGAAAAACGATGGAAGAGAGGACTGTCGCCGTCATAAAAACGATCAAGACTTGTCTAGAGCCTCTTTTTCTTTCTAGCAGTCCTCCAAAAGGAAGGATCATGAGTCCATTTAAAATCAAATGGACCCATAAAAACCAGATAGGGGCTCCTTTACTACCGTGCATCAGGGTCCCGCTGACATATTGCCAACCATACACCGGCTTTGAATGAAAGGCCAATAGATCATACATAGCATCCCCATAAAAGGAAGTCAATAGACCGAGCAGCAAACAGATTAGAGCTAAAGTACTGATAACAGGATAGGTTATAAGGATTCTTTTCATATTTATCTTCTCTTTTTCAAAAAACAGCGTTACGATGTCTCCATTCACGACCATTATACCATGTAATTCAATGGAGACAGAAAAGTTTTTTGCTTCTTTCGTTTCAAATCTTTGCTGGAAAAACGAAATATCGTGACCTATTAGTCGATCATTATTCGTGACCGGAAAGCGATCCTGTTTTTTAGCCGTAGCAAAAATTTGACTTTCTATTTTAAAAAGAATATACTCATTCTAATCTGAGACAAATATTTTTTATTTTTTTAAATCAACAGTATTGTATTCAGAGAAAAAACTACTAACTTCATGGAGGTGACGCTATGTCATTAGAAGAAAAATTGAACCAAGCAAAAGGTTCTGTTAAAGAAGGCCTTGGTAAATTAACCGGCGATACAAAAACAGAAGCTGAAGGCACTGCTGAAAAAGTTGCTTCAAAAGCAAAAGAAGTTGCTGAAGATGCAAAAGAAGCTGTTGAAGGAGCTATCAAGGGCGTTAAAAATATCTTTCATAAAGACGACAAATAGTCTTTAACATCCTAGACCTACTCTATTTTCTACAGTCACATTTGACTGTGAAAGATAGGGTGGGTTTTATTTGCTTCAAATTCAGTTATACAAAAAGAACACCCCGAAGGGTGCTCTTTGTAAGTATAGTAATTCTTTCGAATTAACATTTTGAGTGCAGTGGTTGCCATCCAATCAAACATCGCTACGCTTGTTTTCTTGGGGCAACTATGCATAGCATATCTCTACGCGACTAAAGTCGCTAGAGCTATCCTAATTGCGCACCGCCAGTTCTCATACAAAAAAACACCTTGCAAGATGCAAAGTGTTTTCGTTTGTATTCTGCTTTCCAGCAACGAATTAACGTTTAGAGGCAATTGACTTCGTCGAATTGCAGCCGTATTTGTAAGTGGCTAAAGCCACAACAACTACGTCAACTGCCACAATTTAGTATGAAAACATAAAAAGAACACCTCGAAAGGTGTTCTTTGTAAATATTGTAATTCTTTCGAATTAACGTTTACTAAATTGTGAAGCTTTACGAGCTTTCTTAAGACCTGGTTTGACACAGTTGGATTTCAGGTACTTTCAGTTTAGCTTTATATCAACCATCATCAAAATCCAACTATTTTCTTATTTTAAAAAATATGAATAAGTTTGATTGAATGAGGGAATTTCTTTAAATTTTTTCTTAGCACCTATAAGTTAATAATACTATTCTTTAAATTATAGTTTATAATTATCTGATGTTTCAATGACCACAAAACAAAGTACAGCGAATCACTTCCTTTAGTCAAACATATAACTGAACAACATTGTTTATCTTCCTGCACTTTCATATTTTTTCAATCCTTTTCTAAAAATTGTACGACTGATAATAATCAAAAAAACTGTAAAAACTATTTGATAGAAAAATAGGTTCAATGTATCTTTCCCTAAAAATATTAATACTGCAGGATTGGCAATTAATAAATTGGGAACAAATAACATAGTGATCAATCTGTTAATACCTGTAAAAATATTATATGGATACTTAGAAATTCCAATATAATTCAAAAATACATCTACTTTTGAAAATTTAGTTGGGAACCAAAATGAACTAATCGTTATTAGAAACCAAATTGAATAATATATAATACAACCACACATTAAAGAAAGGATATAAAATAATATTTTTAATGAATTTAAATGTACATTTAAATTTCCATAACTTATAAAAATGATCGCAAGACCAAAAAAAGTATTCACGAATTGAACTAAATTAAATGATCTAAAAATATAGAACAACTGAGTATCAAACGGCCTCAATAAAATTTGATCCAAGTTACCACTCAAAATATCTGATTCTAAAATTCCCATACTTCTAATTAACAATCCCATCATAACTCCATCTACAATAGTGTAGGAACCTACCAAAAATAAAATTTGATAATAGTCCCAACCATTAAAAGAGTCTATGTTTAAGAAAATCAATCTAAAAAATACAATAGGTAAACCAATCCACAGTATCGACGAAAATAGACCACAAAAGAAGTCAAAATGAAAATTCATATCAGATTTAAAACCAAAATGAAGTAGCCTAAAAATTACTTTTATTCTAAACATTTTATCCTCCCACATTTGAGAAGTGCTCCACTCCTTTTCTCAATATGAATCTTGATATAATATAAAAAATGATGCACCAAATCAATTGAATACAAATAATTCTCAAATAGTCTATTAATTTATATGTATCATTACTAAACATCTGAAGCGGTTCATATACTAAGTATTTAAAAGGTAATACATCTAAAAACAGACGAAAATTATTTGAAAAAAAACTTAAAGGCAATAATATTCCTGATAAAAACTGAATTACTATTTCTTTAACAGTAAGGACAAAAAATATATTTTCTAACCAAAAAGAAAGCATACCTACACAACATGATATTAAAAACCATAGAACCATAGATAGAATAATTGCAATACTTCCTAAAATAAGAATTTCAATGGTTAATAACTCATTCTTGTAATAAACACTGGAGAATAAAATGACAGGAATGATGATAAATAATAAATGAGCAAGCCTATCTCCAAGCATTTTACAAAAATAATACTTATAAAAAGTAACAGGTTTTATTAATATGCTAAAAAAATTTCCTGAATGAACATCGTCATTGATTTCCCAATCAACTGGATAAAAAACAAAATATGAAAAAATTATAGTCCCCAAATAGTATTGAACCATTGAGGTAAAATCATATCCTGCTATATTTATCTGGTTACTCTGATATATATACGTCCATAAAAATACTGATATCATAATTTGTATACTTGCCTGTAACATTAACAATAGTACACTTGATTTATAGTTCAAAATAGATCGAAATGATATCAGAATAATAGACATTTCTTTTTTCAATTGTGCTCCTTTTTTGTAAAATAGTTTTGTAAAATAATTTCTTCTAAAGAAAGATTTGATATTTCAAAATCTTCTATATCTACAAGCTTATTGATTGATTCTAATGTCTCAAAGACAAAATCTCTAGGTATTTTTAGTATACATTCCGATTTTGTTTGAGAAATGACTACTACTCCTTTAACAGAGCATAACTCTGGTACCAAATCTAATGTCATTTTTATCTTTAAATATTTAAAATCAGAAAATTTAGATAAAATAACATCCATTGACTCCTGCAAAATAATTTTTCCTTTGTCAATGACGATTAATTCGTCACAAACAGACGAAATATCATCCATATCATGACTCGTTAAAATAATAGTAGTATGACATTCTTCATTCATTTTCTTTAAAAATGTTCTGATATCTTTTTTAGACTGTATATCTAACCCTATAGTAGGCTCGTCTAAAAATAATATTTCCGGACTTGTTAAAGATGCCGCGATAAACTCCATTTTCATTTTTTGTCCAAGAGAGAGGGTCCGGACCTGCTGGTAAAGCTGATCTTTTACATTCAACAAATTGCTTAATTCCTGAATTCGTTCTTGTAAAATCGCCGGTTCTACCTCATATAAAGTACCAATCAATTGAAAATAATCCATAGCCGAAACATCTTGAAATAACTGTAATTTATTTCCTACTACTATTGAAATTTTTTTTCTAAAATTTATACTTCTTTTAAATGGAATTTCTCCATTCACTTCTAATTTTCCGGAACTAGGATAAAGAGTCCCAGTCAACATTTTAATCGTTGTGGATTTACCAGCTCCATTACTCCCAATAAAGCCAACTATACTCCCTCTCTTAATCGTAAAACTAATATCTTGAACAGCTCGAATCGTTATTTGATTACGTTTCAAAAATCTCTTGATAAATGGGAGTCTTGAATCAAAATTATAAAAATTTTTAGATAAATTCTGAGCATTAATAACTATTTCACTCATATATCTCTCCTTTCGATAAAATATATTTACTTGTACTTTTTCCATACTTTACCAAAATGCTAAAGATTGAGCTAAAATCTTCGGGATGGGTAAAATAATATTTGTCTTTAAAAAGTTTCTCAAAACCTTCAAGGCGATTATTGAAATCATTAAATTTTGTATTGTCTAGCTGGTTGAATGTCTCTTTAATATCCATAAACTTTCTCCGTGATTCTTTATTTCACTTTATAAATAGAAGAGTGTCTGTATATTTATAGATCCTCAAGAACTTGCATTTTATCAAGTATAAGTAGAATAGTATGTAAGGGTTTACATTTTCATATTATATAATTATTTAAGGAATCCGTCAATTTTCCACATTATTATATGACAAAATGTATTTTTTAAAAATGCAAAAATCTATGAGCAAGATGTTTGACTTCCTTTTTTAAACTATATATACTTATATTAACCTTAGAAAAGAAAAAATGTTTGAACAGATATTCAATAATAATTACTTTTTTTAAAATTAAAATTCGAACTTTAAATTTTTATCTTTTTTATATTATTGAGTAACCTAAATTGCCCAATTTGTAAAATTTAGCTAGACAAAAAAAGACATCCAAGAGAAATTTCTTAAATGTCTGTAAACGTTGATATAAGCGTGTTGATTAACGTTTTGATAATTGTGAAGCTTTACGAGCTTTCTTAAGACCTGGTTTGGAAAGTATGGGTTTCAGTTGGACTAAAAACAGCGTATTATCAAGGCTTTTCAGGACGATATCTACTGATTAATTTCATAAAATATGAATCAATAGATTATAAATAGGGGAATAGTTTGGGTCTGTGAGCATTAAAATAATACACCTAACTTTGATCACCATTTTTTAGTTATTCACTCTTTTTTCAGATAGTGTTTTTAAAGTTATGATGTAAAATGCCGCAATCAAAACACTATACATCATAATCGGAGGATAGAGAATTAAGGATAGAATCAATCCCACTCCTTTAATTATTAGGTCAGGTATCAATAACTTTCTATATTGTGCGGTAGCTTCAAGTAATTCTTTCTGATCTATATTGGGTTTATCAATTACTTTATGTAAAAACCAGTTTGCTACCGTTGAAACAATAACGATCAGTCCATAAAAGAGCTGTGCCGTATGATTCATGAAATGACTACTAACTATTCCAGTAGCATAGGACATAAATGAAACAAAAAATAAAAGATACAAATCCTTTCAAATTCCTCCCTTTTCAACTTGGCTAACTTGACCTGCATTACCTAGGTCGCTTTGCTTTAAATTATACTTTTTTCTTAAACATTTGCTACGAGCAGGTCTTTCTTGTGAGTAATTTTCATCAAAAAATTTCATAGATAAGTCCTATATATAATCATGGAAAAGTAGTAAAAATAGTTGTTATCCTAGTTGATTAAAAAAATCTCTGATTTCCTCATCTTTTATAAAATAATATATAATTTTCCCCTCTCTTCTAGTATCCAAGATGTTTTGATTGGCTAGTTTACGAAGATGGTGAGAGGCAGATGCCATACTGAGATTTAGTAAACAGGCTATATCACAGACACAGAGTTCTTCAACAGCAAGGAGATAAAAGATGATATTTATCTGTTTATTATCGGTAAACTTTGATAAAATACGAAGTGATTTTTGGACTTTTTCCTTTTCAAGGTAGTTCGTTGCGGTTATAACATTTTGTTGATTTATAACATCCACTTGACAGATACTATCTTTTTTCATAATTTTTTCTCCTAGCCGAACACAGCCCTCAGCATGTCAAAGCTGTTGTTTTCAATCAGGATATACATCCCCAATCCTAAATAGACAACGGCAATAAACCATCTGCTATATTTTTCCAAAGTTTCTCCAACAGAAGGGACTTGTGCCAATTTTTGGGCAGAAAAAACCAAAAGATAAATCATGACTAGAAAAGTAAGTAAAGTCACTATCAAATTCGCTAAATTTAAGGTGGTAAAATATGGGACAAAGACACCAATATTGTCAGCGCCACAACTTGCAAAAGTAATCATAGCGACTAGAAAAATCAGGTTTTTATCATCTTTGCGCAAACCATCTTTTGCAATAGCTTCTCCATCAGAATCTCCTAAAAGCAAAACTTTGAGTCCTAGGAAAATTGGAATCAAACCGAGCAAACCTAAAATCTCTTTACTAGGAATATAATTTAAGACAAATGCAAAAAGTAAACTTAGCAATATTAGACTAACAGAGCCTAGAAATTGTCCTAAATAGATGTTAATGATGTCTTTTCTGCTTTTTCTTTTGGCAAAAAATAACATTAGGATAATAAGTAAGTCTACGGCTGTCCCAGAATACAGGATTATTGAAGTAACAATATTTTGAATCATAAAACACCTCATTCAAATATATTTTTGAATGTATTTTAACATTAAACTTTGTAGATGTCAACTTAAAATCCACCAATTAATAATTGCATGTCAATATTTGTATTGTGAAACTAGTTTCAGAAATATATAGTCTTAAAGTATGTCCACTGCCAATGGTTTTTTCAATATTTAAAAGGAGAGAACCAATTTGGTCCTCTCCAGGGTATAATTTTCCATCAACCCACTACAGTTGACAAAGAGCCGTTATTCTCAAATGAGACAACTCCTTTTAGTTTTTATAACCTCAGCTTCTCGGTCTCTTACCTACTTTTAATAGAAAGACTACGAAGGACGATTCTTAAAGTAGTCAGATTGTGCAATATCGAAAGATTAGATGGGCTTAACCAATTTAACAACCCAAATCCAATTAAACTTCCATTTATTACAACTGTTTCTTGAATATTTCTTTGAATTAATTTCTGCAACGATTCAGATAAAGAATTCAATTCCTCGAAGAAATCTAAACGATTATCTAATAATAAAATATCACTCATCTGCTTAGAAATATCAGCACTTTCATTCATCACAACCCCAATATCTGCAAGCGTCAAGGCAGCAGAGTCGTTTAACCCGTCTCCAACCATCAAAATAGTTCGGCCAGCTTTCTGTAATTCCTGAACCAACTGAAACTTACCATCTGGTTTTAAATCAGTATAAACGTTGTCAAATGGCAGATCTTTAACCAACTCTTCTGTTCTAGCCAACGTATCACCAGTTGCCAGAATCAGTTTTTTCCCTTGGCGCTTTAGCTTTTTCAATGCAACTTTCGCCTCGCTTCTCAAGGGAGTGTGGATACAAAACATCCCAATTAATTCTTTCTTATAAGCCAAAAACAATAAATTGTAATGAGTCTTATATTGCTCAATCAAGGCCAGCTGCTCAGAACTAATTCTTACCTGTTCGTCTTGCATTAGTACATAATTTCCAATGACAACCGATTGACCATCAATTTGCGATTTAATCCCTTTGCTTGCAACATACTGAAGCTTGCCATGCATTTCTTCGTGTTCAATGCCTTCAATTTCAGCTTGTTTAACAATTGCATTGGCAATAGGATGATAGATATGTTCCTCCAAACATGCACTTATTCTTAAAATATCTTTCTCAGTATAATCTCCGAAAGGAAGAACCTTTTCAACCAAAGGATAACTCGTCGTGATGGTACCCGTTTTATCAAACAAGAAAGTATCCACTTCCAGATATTTTTCTAATACATCACCATCTTTAATAACCATTTCTCGATTTAGACCTTCCTTTATGGCCGTAAGGTAGGCTACAGGTGTGGATATTTTTAGAGCACATGAAAAATCCACCAATAAAAAGGAAATGGCTTTTGAAAACGAACCTGTTAACAGATAAGTCAAACCAGCACCTAAGAAGTTATATTTTACAACCTTGTCTGCCATCCTAATAAAATGACGTTGTTTTGTCTTCTTACTCTCTTCAGATTTTTTCATCAGATTGATGAGTTGCAAAATACGACTGTTTATCTGATTATCAGTCACACGAATTCTTAACTCTCCTGTTTCCAAAACAGTATTCGCACATACAGAATCTCCCTCTTTCTTTTCAACAGGGAAGCTCTCTCCAGTCAAGGAACTCTCATTGACCATGCCTAATCCTGAAACCACTTGGCCGTCAAACAAGATTTCATTCCCTTGGGAGACAACTAATACATCACCTACTTGAACATCAGAACTCTTGATGCTGATGACCATGTCTCCCCGCACTAAGAAAACATCACTTTCTTTAGCAAGAAGGCTTTGTTCCAAATCTGTTGCTGTTTTTTTTAAAGACCACTGATCCAGATGATTACCCAAATCAAGCATAAACATGATGTTGCTAGCTGTCTTGGATTGGTTCATAAACAAGGACAACAAAATGGCCGAACAGTCCAAGACCTCCATGGTTAGTTCCTTGCGCGCTAAAGTTTGATAGGCTTCTTTGACATAACCCAAAGCCTGATAACAAGTCCAAATATAACGAATAGGGTAGGGTACAAAACTTCGAAACAGCAAACGCTTAATCGCTGCACCCGATACAATTGAATAAGCACTCTCTTCTCTACGAATGGGAAGAGTCATCAAGTCCGAAACTTTCCCCTTGTCAATTTTTTTTAAAAAGGCCTCTGCATTTTCTAATACAGAGAAGCCTTCTTTCATACGTAGAGTAAAGTGCTGCTGATCCATATAAAACTGAATAGAGTCGATCCCTTTTTCATCTTTAGCCAAGGAACGAAGATAATCTTGAATATCCAAGGTCAGTGAAAACGAGGACGATAATCGGATATGTTGATATCCTCTGTGTAGCACTTTAAAAGACATATTATTCACCTGTCAGGCTATCTAATTGTTCTTCTTTCTTTTCCTGTTCGTATAAATATTTAGCGTCTTGTAAAACATCATCACCGTGTTGTTTTACAACAGAAACAGATGCATCCAGTCCATCTTTCAATTTGTAAGCTTTAGCCAAGGCCTTAGAATAGCCTTTCTTAGCTTCTTTACTTGCTAAGACTTTCAAGCCAAGCGTCCCAAATGCTACCCCTCCTAAGAAGAGAGATGATTTTTTCGCAACTTTTGCGACGTTTAATACTTCTTTTAACATGTTTATTTCCTCCTTGTAACTATTGTAGCGAAAAATGACAGCAAAAGCAATTGCTGATATCTGATATATAGATAAAATTCTCTATACTGATATTTAATTATATTATGATGAAAACAATATACTTTATTTTTTGATACTGTCAATAATTATGTGTAAACACTTAAGTAGAGTTACGGAGTGTTAATTAAATAAGCTTTCAAGTGTATCAGAACATTGACCAAACCCTTTATGGATTCGTTGACTTTGCTTGAAATTATAATCTTCAAACAACGTAACTAAGTAACGTTCCAGAGCCTCCTCATTAGGAAAAAGAACCTTCTTTTTCGTTTGATGTTTGATTTCTTTGTTAAGAGACTCAATGAGGTTTGTCGAATACATGCTGTGCCAAATCTGGTAGGGAAACTGATAAAAAGTTAAAAGATTATCCGTCTTCTCCAGACTTTCCATGACTTTCCTATACTTTGGTTTCCATTCGGCGAGAAAGTCCTCTAAAGCTTGTCCTGCCATTTCTAAATTTTCAGCACGATAAATCATTATAAATTGCCCCAGAATAACCGCTCTATCTGCTCGTTTCACTTTACTAGCTAGATTTCGACTAATATGAATTAAGCAACATTGTTGTTTAGCTAATGGGTGAGCCTGACTGATAATCTGCTCAAGCCCCTTAAAGCCATCTGTAACTACAAGAGAAATCTGTTGGATTCCTTGGTTTTGAAGCTTGTCTAACAGGGTGGACCAAGAAGCATTGTTTTCTTGAGGCAACTGTGCATAGCATATCTCTATGCGACTAAAGTCGCTAGAGCTATCCTAATTGCGCACCGCCAGTTCTCATAGAAAAAAACACCTTGCAAGATGCAAAGTGTTTTCGTTTGTATTCTGCTGTCCAGTAACGAATTAACGTTTACTAAATTGTGATGCTTTACGGGCCTTTTTCAAGCCTGGTTTGGAAAGTATGAATTTCAGTTGGACTAAAAACAGCGTAATATCAAGACTTTTCTCCGCTTTTATAAAAGCTTTTTTCCAATCAAATTCAACTAATTTTATCCGAATGGTGTGGATTTTACCCCCAAAATTACAGAGAATGGAGCTGATAAACACTAAACGTTCACACCATTAGTTAAATGATTTTTTGTTCATCATTTTTCTTAGATGATAGAACTTCTAATTTATTTCTTATTCAAGCAAAAACAACCTGCTATAAGTAAGAAAGAGGAAGATACAAGAAAAACACGGCGTAAAAACCGATTCAGTTCATTGTCCTCAATCCTTGTCTGCTTCATTTTCTTTTACGAGATCGTTTTGTGAATCTTTTTCAGAGAGTTTTTGATCAATATACTTGTCAATGTTTTCATAAAATTCCTTGGTCGCTTCACTATCTAATGTTGGCGAGTTCTGAACTTGATTCACTTTCAATTGAACAGATTGAATACCGTAAGAGGCTTGTTTTTGGTGGAGTGTTTCTAATTCTTCTTCTGAAATCGGATCTCCAACAACCGTCAAGACCAATTCATTGTTACTTGACTTGTAGACTTGATTAATAACCGTATAATTGGCGAACTCTTTTCCTACAAACTGTTTGATCCCTTCTTTGCGCGCTTGTTCTATTGTCAGAGTAACTGCCGAATAGCTAGCTGGAAGAATCAACAATACAATCAAAGATATCAAGCCAATTCTCATTTTAATGCTCAGCTCTTTAAATGAAGTTAAAGGAGATTTTCTCATCAAAATTCTTGTTCCAACAATGTTGGCTAGCATGATAAAGACACAGTTGATCAAGAAAAGATAGAGAGCCCCCAATAAAAATCGTACATTCCCATTAGCTAAACCATAGCCAGCAGTACAGATAGGCGGCATCAGAGCTGTAGCAATGGCTACTCCTGGCACGATATTGTTTGCTTCTTTTTTCCTTGAACCGATCACACCAGCAATCCCACCAGCAATAGCAATGAGGACATCCCAAATGGTTGGAGAGGTTCGTGCAATCAACTCGCTACTTGCATAAGACAAGGGAGAAATCCAGAAATACAGAGTCGAGACAAGCAAACTGACCAACACTTGAGTCAATAAAACCTCTAGAGATTGCTTGATTAAACGCGTATCAAAAATAGCTAAACCGAATCCCAGTCCAACAATCGGTGTCATGAGAGGTGAAATCAACATGGCTCCTATAATGACAGCTGTTGAATTCATATTTAGTCCGATAGAGGCAATAAAAATTGCACACATCAAAATCGCTGTATCTCTCAATCGAACATGAAGGTCATCGTATAATTTCTCACGGTATTCCCGTGTTGAATAATTGGCAGTCATTTGTCCTCTCCTCTTTCCTTATTTAAATTGGTATAATAATTAAAAATAACAGCTGATAAACAGCCAAAAAATATGAGCCCATAAATCGTCAAGAAGACACTGGTAATCCTTCCAATCAAGGTCACAGCTAGGAGATCCCCGTAGCCGACAGTCGTCGAAGTCACAAAAGCATACCAAAGACCGTCTCCGTAATTTGTGATAGCAGGTTCAACTAGGAAAAGCACGCCTCCTGACCCAAAAACAAAGGTCACAAAACTCAGAGCAAACCGAGTAAAACCCGTAACCTGCATAATATGCCATAACATTTTTAAACGTTTCATTTGTTCTCCTTATTCATACTAGCTCCTGACCGAGCCGTTTTTTTCCAATAATCAAAGTGAAGATAGGACATGATCTCCATCAGAGAAAGATAGACAAACTGATAGATCTGATTTAAGCTGATTATCAACTGATATTGTTTGAAAAATGACTGGAAGAAAGACCAGATATGACTGTCTTGAATCAGTCCCTTCTTAATATCAGACAGGATATTAGCTAAAGCTCCCAAGGACTGAAACGGTAAATCCTTGACATTTATATAGATCCGGTCCACCACATCATTCAGACTGGTATCTTGGATGGCATGAAATTCTCCAAAGAGAACTCCTGCCGCTCCAAGAGTAGAAACAAATTCCACCAAATAATTTCTGAGGAAATTTTCTCAACCTTTTCCCATAATGTGTTTAGTGCCATCCATAACGATCCCAACCAGAAAAAGGAAAGAAAACAAGCAAAGAAATTTTGCCGTAAATCCCAAAAAGCTTCAAGACTTGGTGTTGTTGGTTTTTCTAACTCTAAAACCAAGATGGTCATAATAATTGCTAGAACAGCATCTGTCAATACAATTAATCTGTCTTTCTTCATCGGATTGCATCCCCTTTCTTTTTTGTAACATTCTATCTTATCGCATAATATTGGATATTCTTTCATAATCCGACTACAAACAAAAATAAACCAAAAAGTATGTCCCTATTATACTATATTTAACTCTAGAAGTATTCATCCATCTAATTAATAAATATATCATATTTCACAATAAGTGAATACTATCAAAGATTCATCCCCTTTCACTTCATCATGTAGTGTTGCTTAGATTTATCAAAAACAACCAAATTTGTATTAATTTCAAGTATCACCTAGTTACAAAAATTTGGGGTGAACAGAAAAAGCATCCCGTATTTTTGATACGAAATGCTTTCAATAAGTTTAAATAAGTTTTAACGTTTACTAAATTGTGATGCTTTACGAGCTTTTTTCAAGCCTGGTTTCTTACGTTCAACTTTACGTGAGTCACGTGTAAGAAGTCCTGCGCGTTTCAATGAATCGCGGAAGTCTGGGTCTACTTGAAGAAGGGCACGAGCGATACCGTGACGGATAGCTCCTGCTTGACCAGCGTATCCACCACCTACAACGTTAACGAAAACGTCGTATGAACCTGCAGTTGAAGTAACTGCGAATGGTTGGTTGATTACAAGACGAAGGTCAGCGTGTGGGATGTACTCTTCAACATCTTTTTTGTTAACAGTGATTTTACCAGTTCCTGGAACAAGGCGAACGCGTGCAACAGCGTTTTTACGACGTCCAGTACCTGCATATTGTGCTTGTGACATACTTTATTGTTCCTTTCCTTAGATAAGTCCTGAAATATCAAGAACTTCTGGTTGTTGTGCAGCGTGAGTGTGCTCAGCTCCAACGAATACTTTCAATTTCATACCTTGAGCGCGGCCAAGAGTATTGTGTGGAAGCATACCTTTAACTGATTTCTCGATCAAACGTACTGCATTTTTAGAACGAAGTTCACCAGCAGAGATTGATTTCAATCCACCTGGGTGGTTTGAGTGAGTGTAGTAGATCTTATCAGTTGCTTTTTTACCAGTCAATTTAACTTTTTCAGCATTGATAACGATTACGAAGTCACCTGTATCAGTGTGAGGTGTGAATGTTGGTTTGTTTTTTCCGCGAAGCACGCTTGCAACAACTGCTGAAAGGCGTCCAAGAGGTACATCAGTTGCGTCAACAACGTACCATTTGCGTTCTACTTGGCCTGGTTTAGCCATGAATGTAGTTTTGTTCATGATTTCTCCTATATGAATGTCGTTTTTGTTTACAGGGCGGATGTTCCGGTCCGCAAGTTATTTGAAAGGTTCCGGGGCCTTACAAATGGGGTAAACAATACCGCCTACTATTGTATCAAAATTCTAAGATAAAAGTCAACCGATTTGGAAAATTATTTGCGATTTTCTTTTCCAATGACAAATCCGATCAAGGAATTCGGGCCGACGTGGGCTGAAATAACCGGTCCAAGAGGCATCACGAGAACTTCATCGACGCCTTCAAGCGCAAGCATTTCTTGCTTCAGTGCTTCGGCTCCTTCTAGATCGTTGGTATAAGATACCAAGGCTGTGCTTTCACCGATATCTGCTTTGATCAGCTCCAGTAATTCCCGGACAGCTTTTTTGCGTCCCCGAACCTTGCTAATAGGGACTAATTTCCCTTCCGCATCTATCCAGAGAATGGGTTTGATGCTGGCCAAACTTCCCATGATCGCGGCACTTTTTGAGAGACGGCCGCCACGCATGAGGTGGTAGAGGTCATCAACTAGGAAATAAGTCCGCAGTTTTGGCGCTAGGTCCATGATTTCTTCTTTGGCTTCTGCTAATGAACGACCTGCATCACGCGCAGCTACTGCTCGCATGACCAGATAACCCTCTCCAATCCCAGCAGCCTTCTGATCGACAATCTCGATCACGGCTTCCGGGTAGTCTTCTAAAACCAGGTCTCGTGCCATGACTGCACTCTGATAGGTCCCAGATAAGACTGATGAAAAGGCCACATAAAGCAGATCTTTTCCTTCTTTGGCAAATTGTTTAAAGGTTTCCTGAAATTGGCCCACATTGACCTGACTGGTTGTCGGTTTGGCCCCATTTTTCATGGCTTCTAAAAGCTCCGGGCTGGTCAATTGAGCTTGGCCTACTGTCTGGTAAACCGTCCCATCTAACTCAATGGTCAAGCCAAGAATGGTCACCTGATGTTCCTTGGCCCAGTTTTGGTCTAAATCTGCGGTCGAATCGGTTAAAATAGCAAATGTCATTACTTGTCTCCCATCATTTCTTGTAATTGTCGCAATACTTCGTGATCGAGCGGTCGCATGGGTGGTTTTTGATCGTTAACCACTCGCTGCGCTTGATTGAGGTTTCCTTTGACGACTGCGACCCGTTTTTCTAACTCTCTGGCAGATACCCGAAGAGCTCCTTGAGCAAAGACGGTCCATTGCTCATTTAAGTCACTGGTCGCTACTGATACTTGGTGGAGGGGCGTGTTAAGCTCTGCCGCCAAGCGCTCGATATAGTCATCTGCCGTCTCATCCTCACCGGTAAAGACCACCTGAACATTGAACTCCTCATAGGTCTGCCGCACTCCTGGCATATACTGGGCATCAAAGACACAGATGACTTCGATTCCTTCAAAGCTAGCATAGTGGCTCAGTTTTTGCAGGAGGATATTGCGGGCTGCATCGAGCTCACTTTTTTGAAAGAGCTGGCGGGTCTCCTGCCAAAAGGCAATCATATTATAGCCGTCAACCAATAAGATTTTTCGTTTCATATCATTGCCTTTCTAGGATTATAGTCGATTGCGAAAGACCTCATACATAAGGATGGCTGCTGCCACACTGGCATTGAGGCTTTGCACATGACCATTCATGGGAATGGTGATCATCTCATCGACTTGTTTTTTGATATTGGCTGAGATCCCTTTTCCTTCATTGCCAATGATCAAGGCTAACTTGCCAGCCGTATTCCACTGATGAGATGGCGTGCCGTTCATGTCGGTTCCAAAGATCCAGAAGCCCTCTTCCTTTAGCTTGTCTAAGGTTTGGCTAAGATTGGTCACACGCGCAATGGGAATGTGTTCCACTGCTCCGGTAGAAGTTTTTGACACCACTGGGGTCACCCCAACCGCTCGGTGCTTAGGAATGATGACTCCTGAGACATTGGTCGCATCAGCTGTCCGCAAGATAGATCCAAGATTGTGCGGATCTGTTAAGCCATCGAGAATCAATAAAAGCGGGTTCTCTTCTTGGGCTGTCTGTTTCAGAATCGCTGCCAAGTCGGTGTAAGCAAAGGCTGCCACTCGAAGAACAAAGCCTTGGTGAACAGCTCCTTCTGTCATTTCCTGCAGGGTTTTCTTTGGCGTCCAAGAAATCGACACTTTTTTCTCAGCTGCTAAGGCCTTGATCTTGTCGACATTTTTCCCTCGGAGGTCTTCTTGAATATATAATTTATTGCCTGTATTGGCTTGTAAAGCCTCGGTGACTGCATGGACACCGTATACGATATCGTTATTTTCCATAGAACTAGTATACCATAAGAAAGGAGGATGAGGCCAATTCATGATATAATGAAATGAAATCTATCTCAGCGAAACTAGTAAAATAGAAAGGAAACCATGCCTCTTTTTCAACGAACCATTAAGCTCACCTTGGCCACCTGTTTAGCAGCTGCCCTTGCTTATGCTCTGGGCTTGACCTATGCCATCTCAGCTGGCGTCATTGCCATCTTGAGCATCTCTGATACGCGTCGCAGTACCATCAAGCAAGCCTACCAGCGCTTTATGTCGACCTTGCTAGCCCTTGCTATCGGAAGTCTCGCTTTTTCCTTTTTTGGATTCAACCTCTGGGCACTGGGAGTTTTTATCGCTCTCTATGTTCCTGGTGCCTTTCTATTGGGTTGGCAGATCGGTATCACCCCTAGTACGGTGTTGGTTACCCACCTCTTGATTGAGCAGTCTACCTCCTGGGGGCTCTTGCTCAATGAACTTGCTCTCTTTTTAATTGGGACCAGCTTTGCCTTGCTGGCCAATCTCTATATGCCTTCTAATCAGGGAGCGATCGATCACTACCATGATATTGTTGAAGACCAACTGAAAAAGATCCTTGGTCGTTTTGCGGAATTACTTAGTAAAGGGGATGGTCGCAATGATGCTCGCTTGATTAAGGAGTTGGATGGTATCCTAAAGGACGCTTTGAAGCTAGTTTATCTGGACCATTCCAACCACCTCTTTCACCAAACCAACTACCATATTCACTACTTCGAAATGCGCAAGCGGCAAAACGATATTCTGCGGGATATGGCAGAAAACGTCAACCGCTGTCAGTTGGCGGCGAGTGAAAGCATAATCCTAGCTCAACTTTTTAAGAAAACGGCCCAACAGTTAAGCCAGAAAAATCCTGCCCAAGATCTTCTAGATGATATTAGTCAGTATTTGGCGATCTTTCGCGAACGTCCTCTTCCTAAGACCCGTGAAGAATTCGAAACACGCGCCACCTTGCTCCAACTCTTAAGAGACTTAGAAACTTTTATCCAGGTCAAGGTTGATTTTTACCAACAATTTCATAAGGAGACAGAATAGACAAAAAGGCCCTTGCAAGATGCAAAGGCTTTTTTATTCGGGGTTTTGTTGTAAACACTTTCCTAAAATGGTATACTAGAAACGGAAAATAACTTTTTAAGGAGGGTCTTCTATATGAAGTCTTCGTATAAGAAACATTTGTACACTACAACACTCAGCCTCTCAGCGGCTGTCTTGCTTTCCGTTATCGGTCATGGCCAAGCTTCAGCCGATAGCTTAGAAGCGCCTCAAACAGAGCCTAGCACGGCCCTTGAAGCGACACCTGCTACTGAGCAACCTGTGACCGCCGAGACGACCAGTCCCGCTGCATCCACAGAAGTAACTCCTGCTAGTCCTACAGAAACCGCAGCGACTTCTGATGCGGCTTCTACAACAGAAGTTGCTCCAACCGCTAGTCCAAGCACTACCCGTGCTACAACGACCGCTGACCAAGCGACTCGATTGACGGATAGCACCATTTATCTCTCTGAAAAGAGTACGATTGATGACAAAGTCCAAGAAAAAGCTCAAGCTGCTGGCAAGATCAGCTGGACCTTAGACAATAAACCTCTCTCTGAGTGGAAAACCTGGGATATGGAGACAGGAACACTGAGCAAGGATCCATTCCTTACTATCACAGAGACCGCAAACGGCAATGATCTGGATCTCCACATTGACGTGCAGGATCTCTTTGGTGAAGATCTCAGTCTTCGTAGCCCAAATAATATTCGCCGGACTTACCGCAACTACATCGGCAACCATGAACTGGTCGGGACCAATGCAGACTTAGGTGTGACCATCAATAAAACCCTTGTTTTTAGACCTTACCAAGACTACCATACACATGAAGAGATGCTGGCTGCCATCGAAAAATCCAAGGAAGAAGCGAAACCCGATCGTTTAGTGCAGCTGGAAACTCTTGGCAAGAGTGCCCAAGGCCGGGATATGAAGATGGGGATCGTGAGCAAGGACCAAGCCAGCATTGATCACTACCTTTCTAGTACCAACCCTACAGCTTTGACTAAGCCAAGTGAAATGCTGGCCGCACTAAAAGACAAGACCTTGGATTACAAATTACCTGTCTTAGTCCACAACACCCACGCGGATGAACAGCCAGGCATTGATATCATCACAGGCCTCTTCCATACCTTCGCTACAGAAAATCAAGTCACTTTTAAAACGACAGACGAAGCTGGTAACGTCAAGAATGTGACCCTGGACATCCCAACTCTCTTAAACAAATTCATTTTCTTATTTGACTTCACGGAAAACCCTGATGGGGACGCTCTCAACCTGCGTGCTTTGGCCAATGGACTGGATCCCAACCGCGATGCCAGCTACCAAACCAACCCTGAAGTGCGTACTGTCATCCAAATGATCAACAAGTGGAATCCAATTGCTCTCTATGATATCCATGGATTTGTCAAAGAATTCTTGATTGAGCCTGCAACACCTCCACATGATCCGAACTTTGAATACGACCTCATGTCCAACCTCATGCTAGAAAATGCCCACCATATGGGCCGCGCAGGGGTTGCCAATTCCAAATACGACAGCTACATCATTCCAAAACTGGATTGGGGAGATGGCTGGGATGATTCCTTCTCAGGTTATACAGGTGTCTATGCTGTCTATCACGGCATCTTGGGCCACACCATTGAAATACCAGAATCCAACCAAGAATCCTATAAGGCTGGACGCAATGCTGTCCTCGGCGGCATTGACTTCCTCAACCAAGATCCAGACCGTCTCCTTGAGATGCGTCTCAACTTCTACCTGCGTGGTCTCAATAAAACGGAAGATCCAAAAGCTGAAAATGAACTGGTTGGCCCAAATGGGGAAATCGTTGGACGTGTGAAAAACGGTCGTCCAAAATTCTTCCCAGACTACTACGTCATCCCAATGAGCCTCGACAAAGACAACGATGCCCAAGAAGCCTTCAATATGATCGACTACTTCAAACGCAATGGTGTCCTCGTCAAAGAACTCAAAGAAGATATTGGCAACTATAAAAAAGGGGACTTAGTCATTGATATGGCCCAAGCCAAACGGGGCTATGCCAACCATATTCTCTATAAGGGCTCCAACGAATCTGCCTGGGCTGCTATGTACGCAGAATTGCTGGTCAACTTCCCAGATATGAGAGGGTTCAAGTCCGAACCTGTCTTTGCGGATGGTCTTTTCAATGGAAAATTAGGCGAAGTCACCACCACCCGTGCGACTCGTACCTCTGAGATCGATTCAAAAGCTCCTTACTATGTGATCGCAAATACCTCAGCCAGTGCCGTTAAAGCTATCAACCAGGCCATTGCGCAAGGCAAATCTGTCTATCTAACAGATGATGGCTACATCGTTGACCGCGATACCTTTGCTTCACTCCTGCCAAACTATGCCATCTATGGTGATGCCCTCTACAAGGTACCAAGCGGGCCAACCTTGAAACCGATGAAGGTCTACTCTCCAAACTACCACTATAATTGGGCTGGAGTCGATGCGCCTGCTCATACCAGTCTAGTCCTTGAAAAATTAGGTTTCCAAATCGTCAATACTCCAGAAGAAGCGGATGTTGTTATTTTGGAAAGCAATCGTTTTGACGCTTCCATCTTTGGTAAGAAACCGACCCTTGTCATTGGTGGGGAAGCCATGCAAAAACTGGAAAAATTGGGAGTTCTTGCAGGATTTGACGCTGAAAAATTAAAAGGCGGTAGCGACTACGAAGGCTTGATGAAAGCGATCATTGATGATCAGGATCCATTGACCAGCGGATACAAGAAGAATACCCTCTTCTACTCCAACTCAGGAAACTGGATTGAAAAGGTTCCAGAGCATTTCAAAACCTTGATGAGTATCGCTCCGAGCGACTACTACATTGCTGGCTGGTGGCCACATAACGATGTTCTAGCCAACAAAGTCATGGCGATCTCTGGAGAACTGATGGGACAACCACTCTTTGTCTATGCCGGAAATCCAACCAACCGTCAACACCCTGTCCACTTCTTCCGCTGGGTAACCAATGCGATCTTTGGCAGCAAGTTGGCTAGCTTGATGGATTACATTCCAGCTAAAGAACCAGATCAAGTGGTGGTTCCAATTCATAACCAAACAACCACTCCACAGCCAATCTTGACCAAGAAGGAGACTCCTAAAGTTCTCCTTCCACAAAAAGAAATGACAACTGAAAATGGAGAAAGTGTGCAATCCTTGACTTACCAAGTAGGACAAAGCTTTCAAGAAAGTCCATCCAAGGCACAATTGCCACAAACTGGAGAAGACACAACGGCGCGCTTCATTCTTTCAGGCTTCTTGTTAGCCATTAGCGGAGGCTTCCTCCTCTTGAAAAAGAAAGAAGTTGAATAAGTTCCAGCTTTAGACTTGGATAACATGAAAAGAACCTTCGCAGACGCGAAGGTTCTTTTTGGAGATAAAATATCTTTCAAAACTTTCCTTAGGTGAGTACGGAGGTTAGGTGAAATTATCCGGTGGATGATTTCAGCAATCCAGGAAGTTCCATGACTGATTAAGATATAAAGGGCGTCTGCGGATACAGTCAAAATAGGGAGCAGGACAGAAGCACTTTTGTATGGTATTGCTTCGTTGTCCTGCCCCCACAAGGCTGATTAGGATTCTTCCAAGCTAAAAGGTGAGAGAAGAATTCAATCAGCTACTGTGTCTTGGATTTAGTACTAATGTATTTTGCGCTTTTGACACAATCCGCAGCCCGTGTTCAATTCGTTTTGGACCCCTTCGCTTTTTAATTTTTAGGCTCAGGCTAAAACAGTTCCCCGAACTGTTTTACTCCCAAAACTCCCGAGTGCTTGAAACAATAATGTTTCAAGCACTTTTCTCACGGCGGAAAGTTTCAGTTTATACTTGACTGATTCTAAAGTATAAAAAACTTATATAAATTTCTCCAGAATATTTAATGAAAATACTATTCTACATTAAAGTCCAACACTGATGCAAAGTTTCTCCTTATTCCACCAATTCCAGCACAATGCTTTGGTAAGGGGCCAATTCTAATACCTGGTCTCCTTCTTGGAACAACCCAGCAGTATTATTTAAAACGAGCGTTTTAATCGGAGCTGGTAACTCCAAAGTGGCCTGGCGATTTTGGAAATTGCTGATTACCATGAGACGCTTGTCCCCACGGCGTTCGAAGGCGATGATATTCTCACGGTCCCGATAAGCTGGGATCATATCTCCAAACCGGATGGTATTCCCATAGAGGGGATGACGATACAAGGCCGTCAGCTGACGGTAATAATTCAAAATAGAATCTGGATCCTTTTCCTGGTCTTCCACATTAATGGAATAATCTGGTTTGGGACTGATCAGCCAGGCTGGTCCATCGCTAAAGCCCAGACCTGGCTCTCTTGTCCACTGCATCGGTGTCCGCGCATTGTCTCGGCTGTAGTTGGCAATCACTGCTAAGGCTTCTTCCTCGCTCAAACCAGCTTCTTTAGCCACATGGTAGCCATTGATGGTCGCGATATCATCAAAGTCCTCTACTGATTCAAAGACTTGGTTTTCCATTCCAATTTCTTGGCCTTGATAGATAAACGGAATTCCCTTGCGCAAAACCTGAATAGTCCCTAAAGCTTTTTTACTGGTGTCGTTTACTGGACCTTCAGCAATATAATGGGACACCCCACGAGGCTCATCGTGGTTTTCAATGATGGTCGAGAGAACTCCAATACTATCTGCGCGCTCATGCGCTTGGAAAATACTTTCCTTGAGTTCATCTGCTGTTGGAAGACTATGGTCAAACCAGCCTTTTCCTTCCTTCCCTAAGCAGGTTTGTTTGAAATCAAAGATCGATGAGAAAACGCCATCTTTTCCGATAAAGAAATGTAACTCTTCGTCGGTTTCATTGAACACTTCCCCTACTGTGAAGGCATTGTACTTGGCGAAGGTTCGCTCCTTTAACTCTTGCAAGAATGGTTCAATCGATTGGGCATTCACTAGAGACTCCGGTACTGGGACCAAGCCATTTTCGCGATCAGACGGAAGCGAACGCCATTCTAGATCTTTTTTGATATTGATAATAGCATCGATCCTAAAGCCCGCAATTCCCTTGTCCAACCACCAGTTGATCATCTTGTAAATTTCTTCGCGCAAGATAGGATTTTGCCAATTGAGGTCTGGCTGGTCCTTATGGAAAGAATGGAGATAGTACTTATTGGTGCCAGGAACCGGCTCCCAAACACTGCCCCCAAAGTAACTTTCCCAGTTGTTGGGTTCTTTGTCACTTTCGATGAAGTAAAAGTAGTCCGCATAAGGGCCATCTGGATCTGCTAAAGCCTTTTGGAACCACTCGTGATGACTGGAGCAATGGTTAACCACCAAGTCCATAATGATAGAAATGCCCCGTTTCTTACCTTCCGCAATCAGCTCCTCCATATCTTCCATAGTTCCAAAAATAGGATCAATGGCATAATAGTCAGAAATATCATAGCCCTGGTCAATAAACGGACTCTTGTAAATAGGCGATAACCAGAGGATATCAATCCCCAAGTCTTGAAGGTAATCGAGTTTCTCCGTGATTCCTTTTAAATCACCGACACCATCGCCATTGCTGTCCTTAAAGCTTTTTGGGTAGATCTGGTAAGCAACCTTCCCCTTCCACCAGTCTTTTTCCATGTCTTGTCTCCTTAAAATGAAAGAGACCGAGACAAATCGTCTCAGTCTCTATAGTGTCAGTAGGTATTAGTATACTGTTTTTTCAGTTTCTTTGTCGAAGAAGTGAGCTTTGTTCAAGTCAAATCCAAGTTCGATGGTTGCACCAGTTCCAAGGTAGTCACGCGCATCCACTTTAGCGATGAATTCGTTGTCACCAACTTGGCAATACAAGTGAGATTCAGAACCGAGCAACTCAGACACAGAGATCGTAGCTTTCACAACTGATTCTGGGAAAGTTTCAAGGAATGCAGCTTCTGTATTCACGTCTTCTGGACGGATACCAAAGATCAATTCTTTACCATCATAGCCTTTTTCACGAAGAACTTTCAAAGCACCTTCTGGAACTTTCAAATTCAATCCATTAGCAACGATGTGTCCACCTTCCAATTTCACGTTAATGAAGTTCATTGCAGGGCTTCCGATGAATCCAGCTACGAATTTGTTCACTGGGTTTTTGTATACTTCTTGAGGAGTTCCGATTTGTTCTACACGTCCAATTGTACCAGTACCAGCTGGGTTTTTAGTAGCAGACATGATAACGATACGGTCAGCCAATGTCATCGCTTCTGTTTGGTCGTGAGTTACGTAGATGGTTGTAGCTCCGATACGGCGGTGGATTTTCGCGATTTCAGCACGCATGGATACACGAAGTTTCGCATCCAAGTTTGACAATGGTTCGTCCATCAAGAACACTTTTGCATCACGGACAATGGCACGTCCCATAGCCACACGTTGACGTTGACCACCAGAAAGGTCAGCTGGTTTACGATCCAAGAATTCTTTCAAGCCAAGGATTTCAGCTGCTTCTTGTACACGTTTGTCGATATCTTCCTTGCTGTATTTACGCAATTTCAAACCAAAGGCCATGTTATCGTACACAGTCATGTGTGGGTAAAGAGCGTAGTTTTGGAATACCATGGCGATGTCACGGTCTTTAGGTGCTACGTTATTTACAACAGTACCATCGATGGAACATTCACCTTCTGTGATATCTTCAAGACCAGCAATCATACGAAGAGTTGTTGATTTACCACATCCTGAAGGACCTACGAAAACGATAAACTCTTTGTCTTTGATGTCCAAGTTGAAATCTTCAACTGAATAGTGTTCGCTGTTTGGATATTTTTTGTAAATATTTTTAAGATTTAATTCTACCATGATGGTACTCCTTTGATTTTTATAATTCTATTGTAAATGAAAACGCTTTACAAAGCTATGGCAAGTCTCACAAAAAAGAAAAAGAGTTTTGTGCAAGTTGCACAAAACTCTCGATTGATTCCGTTTAAATGACATCTTGCAAGACTAAATGGTAGCAAAGAGCCAGATCTGTCAGATTTTTCAACTGGAGACCCGTTAGCTCTTCCCACTTATCAATCTTGTATTGGAGCGAATTGCGATGGAGATAGAGTTGCTGGGCCGCCTTGGTCACGACTGCCCCATTTTCCCAAAGAGCGACAATGATGTCTTGCAATTGATCTTGACTTTCAATCAACTGATACAAGCTTTCTTTGATTGGAGTAAGGTCCAGACCTGCCTGCTCGATCCCCCACAGATAGAGTTGGGAAAAGCGATAGACGCCTTGATGCCCTTCTCGGATCCAAGGTCGAAAGACCGCCTGTTCTGCTCGTATAACCGGAGACACTTTTCCTTCCTTTGAGTCGGCCCATACTTGCCCGACCAGGATAGATAAACGAATATTGAAGTCATATTCCATAGCAGAGACGGTATCTTTTAAGATATCGGCCACAGGCAAAGACTGGTCCTGGTCCAGAATGAGCACATAATCTTGTCCACTCAGTTGCAAGGTTGCTCGGAAGTTGGGCAAGAGTGTCTGCATCATCTCTAACCAAGAAGCCATCCCTTCCGCTGTTGAGTGCGAGAGATGGCAATAGACAAGCTGCATTTTTTTGATGACCTGAGGGGCTTCTCCCTTTCCATCGATCAGGTATTGGTACCAAGGATTGGGGGCAACCTCTTCTTCACCTCCCAACCAGGAAATCAATTGTTTTTCTCGCTCGGTTAGCTCTTCTTCCTTCAGTAGCAGCCATTGATGAGCCTGAAGGGGTATCGCTACATAACCAGCTGGTGGATGGGCTTGATCCGTCACCTCTGCATGAGGAAACCACTCTCTGATATTTTTCACTGCTTTCTTCCTTCTTCTACTTGCTGGATGCACCAGTTGATCAATTCTTCTAAACGAGCAAGCTCACCCGTCATATGAAGATAGCCCATGACGGCTTCAAAGCCTGTCGACATGCGATAAGTCACGACATCCGCATTTTTGGCCTTGGTATGGCTATTGGTATTGCGACCGCGCTTGTAGATCTCCAACTCTTTTTCTGTCAGAATTTCTTGCTCCAGCATGCTTTCAATCAAGCTAGCCTGAGCTCTAGCAGAGACGTAGCGGGTTGCAGCCTGGTGAAGCTTATTGGGCTTGGTCATCCCTTGAAAAATTAGGTGCCTACGAATATACATGGAATAGACCGCATCCCCTTCAAAGGCAAGGGCGATCCCATTGATTAGATTGACATCAATCACGTGTCCACCTTACACCTTCTTTTGTATCCAAGAGCTTGATTCCTTGCGCAGCCAATTCATCGCGAATGGCATCTGCTCGCGCAAAATCTTTCTTAGCCCGCGCTTCCTGACGTTCAGCGATCAAGGCTTCAATATCTGCATCCAAAACTTCTTCAACAAAGACCACTCCAAAGACTTCTAACATCTTTGCCAAGGCATCCTTAACGTCTTGATTGTAGTGACCTGAATTGATCCATTTGGCCAATTCAAAGACAACGGTGATTCCGTTTGCGGCATTGATATCTTCATCCATGGCCGCAATAAACTTGTCCACAAAGTTTTGTAAGTCTGCTGGATCCACTTCTCCGGCGAAAGGTTGCTCATAGGTATTTTTCAAATACTTAAGGTTGGTCTCCGCATCGCGGACAGCTTTTTCTGTGAAGTTAATGGGCTTGCGGTAGTGCTGGGTCGCAAAGAAGAAGCGAAGCACTTGGCCATCGATCGTCTTCAAGGCATCATGCACAGTGATAAAGTTGCCCAAGGACTTGGACATCTTGACATTGTCAATATTGACAAAGCCATTGTGCATCCAGTAATTAGCAAAGGTTTGACCAGTTTTAGCCTCTGACTGGGCAATTTCATTAGTATGGTGCGGAAACTCAAGGTCAGCTCCACCACCGTGAATATCAATGGTATCGCCTAAAATCCCCGTTGACATGACCGAACACTCAATGTGCCAGCCAGGACGACCAGGTCCCCAAGGGCTTTCCCAAGAAACTTCACCCGGCTTCGCAGCTTTCCAGAGGGCAAAATCGACTGGATTTTCCTTGCGAGCTGTTTCCTCATCTGTCCGACCAGAAGCTCCTAGCTCTAGGTCTTCCAAAGTTTTATTGGCTAACTTAGCATAGTTGTGAGATTTTTCCACACGGAAATAGACATCGCCTTGGCTCTCATAGGCATAGCCTTTTTCGATCAAGTCGGTAACAAAGCGAATGATGTCATCCATAAACTCAACCACACGAGGGTGGCGGGTTGCAGGCTTGACCCCAAGAGCCGTCACATCCTCACGAAAGGCCGCGATGTACTTATCCGCCACTTCTTGTGGGGTGATGCCTTCTTCCTTGGCACGGTTGATGATCTTATCATCCACATCGGTAAAGTTGGAAATATAGGCAACTTCGTAGCCACGATACTCAAAGTAGCGACGAATCGTGTCAAAGGCTACCGTTGAACGGGCATTCCCAACGTGGATATAGTTGTAAACTGTTGGCCCACAAACATACATGCGGACCTTCCCTTCCTCGATGGGGACAAATTCTCGCAAATCACGAGACATGGTATCATAAATTTTTAACACGCTTCATTTCCTTTCTGTTTCTAGCTTTTGAATCTATATTCTCATTTTTCCAACTCTAACGCAATATCGACAGCAATCTTAAAGAAAGTCATAGCATCTGCTTTTCTATCTTCACGTCTAGCATCCCATTCATGATTGTGATGATCCACATAGTCAGCCGTGTAGAAAAATTGATAGACCTTGGCTTGTCGATATTGAGCCCAAGCCATGATAGCCGAAGCTTCCATATCTACAACTTTCGCTCCTGCTGCAAGTCTTCGTTTAACCTTAGCAGCTGTTTCACGGTAGAAGGCATCTGTCGTCCAAGCTTTAGTCCGAATGTGATCAATACCAGATTTGTTCAAAGCGTTCTCCAGAGTTGAGAGAAGCACTTCATCATAAGAAATTTCATCACTTGCTGGAGCATAGTGATAACTAGTACCTTCATCACGTAAAGCTGAACTTGGTATAATAATTTTATCTGCTTGAATAGACTGATCTAGAACTCCGCAAGAGCCCAAAACGATAAAGTTCTTAAAGCCTCTCGCTTTGAGTTCTTCTAAGAAACCCACAACCATTGGAGCTCCAATAGTAGCCATAGCAACTGCAAGTTTAAGTCCATCTACTTCATAGATATACCATGAAAATTTGCCATTTAGGTTGGTAAGATAGCCACCTTCATAGACTCCGTCTATCTGCTTTACTCGTTTAAGGATTTCTCCATTAAAAGACAGAATTATAGTATCACAGATTTCTCCACTACTAAGAAGGCTTCGGTCAGTTGGCTCGATAACAGCAGGTACATTTTCAAATTCTTCTAGTAACATTTATTCACTCTTTCCTATCTAGATAAACCACCTGAGTCTGTTTGACAAAGCCAATCTTTTCATACAAACGTTTGGCACCTACATTGCTGTCTTCCACGGCAATCTGAAAGGCCTTGTCATTTTGCTCAATGAGTTGGTTGACAAGGGATTTTGCCAGGTAGCTCCCATAGCCTTTGCCACGTTCAAGTTCGGCTATTGCTAAACCATAGAGGTAATTCGTATTACTCGATAAATCAACCGTGCAAGTCCCAATAACCTGACCATTTTTTAATAAAATATATAGGCGACTTTCTAGATCTTTTAGAGCTTCAGCGACATATCTATCCACAACTTCTCTCGATTCATGTTCCTCTGAAAATGCCTGAAATTTTAACTGACTAATTTGCTCCTGATAGGAACGATCTGCTAACAAAACTTCAAGATTAGAGACAGTTGCTAACAGATAAGGTCTTCTATCCTTACCTAACCAAGTTTCTGTCTCTTCATCCTCAACCAGTCCCCAATTGCTGGCAAACTCCGGATGGCGCTCTAGAAAAACACGCTCTGTCTGAAAAGTCACAGACTCAATGGGATAAGATGCCGTTTCTTTCTCAAAAATCGTAAACAATGCACGCGCAATTCCCTGACGGCGATGATTTGGATGGACCAGTATCGCTACTTCCACATCTTGGTCATCTGCATAGACGGTTAATAGGCCAACAAGTTCACCTTTTTCGTAATAAAGAAAAAAGGCGGGCATGTTGGGGTCAAAATTGAGCATATTGGAGAGATAAGGCTCCCGAAAAGTTCCGTCATCCTTCTGACAGACGGCAATAAGGGCCTTTGCTTCCAGTAGTTGGTGGTCATTTAATGTATTGGTTGATTGAATCACGTAGCTATCTCCTTACAAACTGGATGAACGATGGCTAGCTTCCTTGGCATGCTCCAGCTTATTCATATAATATTCCCGTTTTTCTTCTTCTTGGTGAATGACTGGTTCGTCTTTTCGACCGTGCACCCGCACAATCTTAGCAGGGACTCCGACAACGGTCACATCACTCGGTACATCGGAGACCACGACCGCTCCCGCTCCTACTTTGGCCTTGGCCCCAATCTCAATCGGACCGATGACCTGGGCATGAGCGGAGACCAAGGCTCCTTCACGAACCGTTGGATGGCGTTTCCCGACATCCTTCCCTGTTCCCCCAAGGGTCACCCCGTGGTAGAGCATAACGCCTTTTTCAACAATGGCTGTTTCCCCGATAACGAGGCCCGCTCCATGGTCGATAAAGACACCAGAAGCAATGGTCGCACCTGGATGGATTTCAATCTGGGTCCAAAAACGCCAAAACTGACTATGCATCCGCGCCAAGAGCTTAAAGCCATGGTTCCACAAAAAGTGGGAAACACGGTGAGCTGCCAGTGCTTTGACGCCCGGATAGGTCAAAAGGACCTCCAGCGAGGTACGCGCTGCTGGGTCATTTTCTTTTACAATATCGATGGTTTCACGCCACCATCCCATACCGTGCTCCTCCTTTTCTAATGATTATTCTGAATCTTTTTGTGTAATAGTAAAGTCTTTTTTAGGTTTGTGGTCTTTGTTGTGGTGACGAGGACGATCGCCATGGCGATGAGTTTTTTCACCTTTTTCCTCGCTGTTTTCTGCTTTTGGCGGACGAGGGAGAAGAGCTTTCATAGAAGCATCGACACGACCTTTTTCGTCAATCTTGATAATCTTCACATCGACTTCATCACCGATGGCTACCAAGTCTTCGACACGGTTGGTGCGCGTCCAAGCCATTTCAGATATATGAACGAGGGCATCCGTCTTGTCAAAGAGGTTGACAAAAGCACCAAATTTCTCGATCCGAACCACTTTAGCATGGTAGACTTCGTCCACTTTCGCTTCACGAACCAAGCCTGCAATGATTTCTTTAGCGCGGTTAATGGCAGCTTGGTCACTCGAGTAGATAGATACGTTACCTTCTTCGTCGATGTCAATCTTAACGCCTGTTTCAGCGATGATCTTATCGATGGTTTCTCCACCCTTACCGATGACAATCTTAATCTTGTCCACATCAATCTTGATGGTATCAATTTTCGGAGCAGTTGGCGCCAATTCTGGACGCACTTCTGGAATGGTTGCTTCGATCACATCAAGGATTTCAAAACGAGCTTTCTTGGCTTGAGCAAGAGCCTCCGTCAAGATTTCGGCAGTGATCCCTTGGATCTTGATATCCATCTGAAGGGCTGTAATCCCGTCGCGAGTACCTGCAACCTTAAAGTCCATATCGCCAAAGTGGTCTTCCAAACCTTGGATATCTGTCAATACGGTGTAGTTGTTTCCATCTGAGATCAGACCCATTGCAATACCAGCTACTGGTGCCTTGATTGGCACACCACCAGCCATAAGGGCAAGCGTTCCCGCACAGATAGAGGCTTGAGATGAAGAACCATTTGATTCTAAGACTTCTGCTACCAAACGGATGGCATATGGGAATTCTTCCAAGCTTGGCAATACTTGAGCAAGGGCACGCTCACCGAGAGCACCGTGACCAATTTCACGACGACCAGGCGCACCGTAACGACCAGTTTCCCCTACAGAGTATTGTGGGAAGTTGTAGTGGTGCATAAAGCGTTTCTTGTACTCAGGATCCAAACCATCGATGATTTGGGTTTCACCCATTGGTGCCAAGGTCAAGACAGAAAGGGCTTGCGTTTGTCCACGTGTAAAGAGTCCTGAACCGTGCACGCGAGGAAGGTAGTCGACTTGTGCATCCAAAGGACGGATTTCATCGACCTTACGACCATCCGGACGAACCTTGTCTTCAGTAATCAAACGGCGCACTTCTGCGTGTTCCATTTGTTCCAAGATTTCAGCCACGTCCCGCATGATGCGATCGAACTCTTCGTGGTCGGCATATTTTTCTTCGTAAACAGCCGTTACTTGGTCTTTCACTGCTTGAGTCGCAGCTTCACGCGCCAATTTTTCTTCAACTTGAACTGCTTTTTGAAGGTCGCTGTTGTAGGCTGCGATGATTTCAGCCTGCAAGTCAGCATCCACATGAAGCAATTCAACTTCTGCTTTTTCTTTCCCAACTGCCGCAACGATTTCTTCTTGGAAGGCAATCAATTCTTTAACGGCTTCGTGTCCTTTGAGAAGAGCTTCCAACATGATTTCTTCTGACAATTCTTTGGCACCAGACTCTACCATGTTGATAGCGTGCTTGGTACCAGCTACTGTCAATTCAAGAAGCGATTGCTCTGCTTGTTCTTGAGTAGGGTTGATGATGATTTCCCCGTCCACATAGCCTACTTGTACCCCAGCGATTGGTCCGTCAAATGGAATATCTGAGATAGACAAGGCTAATGATGAACCAAACATAGCTGCCATTGGGGCAGATGCATTTTCATCGTAAGAAAGCACTGTGTTGATGACTTGCACTTCATTACGGAAACCTTCCGCAAACATTGGACGGATCGGACGGTCAATCAAACGCGCTGTCAAAGTCGCATCTGTTGAAGGACGTCCTTCACGTTTCATAAAGCCACCAGGAAACTTCCCAGCTGCATACATTTTTTCTTCGTAGTTGACTTGAAGTGGGAAGAAATCCCCAGTTGCCATCTTCTTAGACATGACAGCTGCCGTCAAGACAGTTGATTCACCGTAACGCACGACAACAGAGCCATTTGCTTGCTTTGCAACCTGACCAGTCTCTACAATCAATTCACGACCCGCAAAAGTCGTTTGAAACACTTGTTTTGTCATTGTAATCCCCTTTGGATTGATAAAATTATACGACTTGCCTACAAAGATCAAGATACTAAGCCGTTAAGCAACTCAAAGGAAAATAGGAAATCGAACGACGGAGCGAACGCTCCTAGGTAGATTTATCTTTTTCCACAGAGTTGTAGGCGGGTTCAATTACGCATGATAGCATTCGATTGACGCAGCCTATCTATATGTTATATCCTCATCTTTGTATCCAAGCACGTATACCTTTTATTTTAACATATTCAAGCCCAAAAGAAAAAGGCTTTGAGGGCCTTTTTCTGTGAATCTTCAGCAAGTTCTATATAAAAATTTTAGAGCTGGATATAGCTTTTGATTATTTTTACGATTTCACGAATTCTGTACTGTCGACATAAAAGCGTGTTTTGTGGGTTCCACCCTTGTAGTTCTTGTTGTTACGTTTCAAGACAAAACGTCTGTATGGATCGGAAGTTCCTTGGATAGTCGTTGTCACTTCAACCGAATCTTCATTGACCACCCATTCATCCGGTGAAGGAATTTCCATCGGTGGCATCGCTCCGCCACGACCACCAGCTACAATTTCGTAGAAGGCCTTGTCTTTTGTCGAATAGATCCAGCCGTCCTTCTTTTCATTTGTTAGTTGAATCAGCTGGTCTTGTGACAGACTACGGATAGAGTCCGAGGTCTCTTCAGCATTCAATTTATCAATGATATCTTGTAAATTATAGGTTTCTGGCGTGTAGGTATTGTAGTAATCAATGAACATGTCTTGCGAGTAGCCTTCAACTGCACTGTGATCATTGTTCAACTCCAGCAAACGAGTCGGTTGCACCTGAAGTGAATAGGTCAAAGACGCACTGTTTTCAATGATCGAATAGATATCCGCTTGGTCTGCTTTTGACAAGGTCCCAATGGCTTCTTTATCATGTTCATCTGACTTATCTTCTTCTGTTTGCTCTTTTTCTTGGGCTTTGTCAGATGATTTTTTGACCGATGAAGCTCCTACCGGACTGTGCTTACGCTCATAGCGTTTTGGAGCGCAAGCTGCTAGGGAAAGCAAGAGGGCTGCAGCTAGTAAATATGTTCCAATTTTTTTCATGTTTGTCTCCTTATTTTTTAGTTCACACGGTAGTACAAATCGTTCCCATTCGTAGCATCACTCTTACTCCAGTAAATGGATTCACTGCCACCTTCTCTTGAAGGAATGAAAAGAATAGGCGTGTCATTCGTTGCCCCAGGCATCCGACTAACTCCGTGTAAATTGCCCTCCTTGAAGTAAAAACCAGAAAATTGAACACCATTAACAGCACTACCATTGACCTTCACAATTCCTTGCGCATCAAACTCAATACTCGTACCGTACTTATTTTTCCAAACTCCCGCTACACTTGAGAAATTTCCAGCTTTTATTTCATCCAGATTCATCCCAGTGCTTGTTTTGGCAGGGGCAGGAGCTGATTCGGCATTTCCATCTACTCGCGTTGTATAGTCAAGGGCAATCCAGCCTTGTCCAGATTCCAATTTGCCCCAAGTATGACCATCTGCCTCTATGGTTTCCGTGATGGTGTAAGTTCCCTTTGCGATCATTCCTGCAGATGGAGCTGAGGTTGAGGGCTCTTTTCGAATACGGAGATCCGACACACTGACTTGCACTTGGAAGCTTTCCGATTTTTTCTCTTCGGCTTTAGCTGTTGATTTGGAATCCCCTGAACCATCAAATTTTTTCCAGTCTAGCTTACTGAGGTTCAACTTCTTAGCTGAAATCCCAAGAGCTTGTTCTGCTATTTCCTTTCCACCAATTTGAATGGTTGCTTTCTTTTCTTCCTTGGCTCCCCCTTTTCCTAGTGAATAGAGGGTCAATTCCATTTCTGGATTAAGGGATTGCCAAGTGGCGTAGACGATTTGCCCATTGTCAAAAACATCTAAGCGGGAGCGATAGCCACCTGCAGAAGCCACATAGGCTACATGGAGCAAGGTTGGCTGGTTATCTTTCAAATAATACACAGCAGCAATCGTTTTGCCATCCCCAATCAGCAGTTCATCATTACCATCACGATTAAGATCCTCAAAAGCATATTGCCACTCATTGGTACTTCCAAGTGTTTGAAGGTTAAAGACATAGGCATATTCTTCTGAAGTCGCATCAATCTTCTTCAGTTCATTTTGTAAAGCCGTTTGGTCTTTAGCATGAATGGCAACTGCATAAGCCTTATAGCGATCTAATACCTCTTGATAGTACTTTTGACCTGTATCCTTTTTCTCTTTTTTGACCGACGAAGAGCTTGTCGCTTTCGGTTTGCTTTGGCGTTCATAGCGTTTGGGCGTACAAGCCACCAGAGCTAGAATGGACGCACCCGCCAGTAGTGAAATCATAACCTTTTTCATAAAAACCTCCTCATTTCTATCCTAGTATATCAAAAATGGTCAATTTTTCCAGCTCTTTCAAGATTTTCAAACAAGCATTTTCCCCTCTCCCTCTATGTTTCTGTCCTATTTTCTGCTATACTTAAGGAAGAATACCGATCAAAAGGAGAACATTATGGAATTAAAAAAACGTTCTGAATTTCCTGAGAACGAACTCTGGGACCTCACAGCCCTCTACCAAGACCAGGAAGACTTCTTGCGTGCCATTGAAAAAACACGTGAAGAAATCAATGAATTTGTCCGTAACTACAAGGGCAACCTCCACACCTTTGAAGACTTCGAAGCTGCCTTTGCCATCTTTGAACAGATTCAGATTCAACTCAGCCACATTGGCAACTACAGCTTTATGCCCCAAACGACTGACTTTGGCGACGAAGCTTTCGCAGAGATTGCCCAAGCAGGGATGGATTTCGAAACTTGGGCCAGCGTCGAACTTTCCTTCTTTGATGATGCTTTGGTCGAAGCAGATGAAGATGTCCTCGAACGCCTGGGACAACTTCCTCACCTAACTTTTGCCATTCGCCAAGCCAAAATCAAGAAAGCTCACTACTTGGGAGCTGATGTGGAAAAGACCTTGACCAACCTGGGTGAAGTCTTCTACGGACCACAAGACATCTATACCAAGATGCGGGCAGGCGACTTTGAAATGGCTGATTTCGAAGTGGATGGAAAAGTCTACAAGAATAGCTTTGTTACCTATGAAAACTTCTACCAAAATCATGAGAATGCGGAAATCCGTGAAAAAGCCTTTCGTTCTTTCTCAGAAGGTCTCCGCAAGCACCAAAACACGGCTGCTGCTACCTATCTAGCCCAAGTCAAATCAGAAAAACTGATTGCAGATATGCGGGGCTACGACTCTGTCTTTGACTATCTTTTAGCTGAGCAGGAAGTGGATCGTGCCATGTTTGACCGTCAGATTGACCTGATCATGAAGGACTTTGCTCCGGTCGCTCAAAAATTCCTCAAACACGTGGCCAAGGTCAACGGCCTTGAGAAAATGACCTTTGCTGATTGGAAGTTGGATTTGGACAGCGCACTCAACCCAGATGTCACCATTGATGACGCTTATGATTTGGTCATGAAATCTGTAGCACCTCTTGGGGAAGAATACTCCCGCGAAATTGCCCGCTACCAAACTGAACGCTGGGTTGACTTTGCGGCCAATGAAGGCAAGGATTCCGGTGGTTATGCAGCCGACCCATACCGCGTCCATCCTTATGTCCTCATGAGCTGGACAGGACGGATGAGCGATGTCTACACCCTGATCCACGAAATCGGACACTCTGGTCAATTTATCTTCTCAGACAACAACCAAAGCTACTTCAACGCCCACATGTCGACCTACTATGTGGAAGCTCCTTCTACCTTTAACGAGCTCCTCCTCAGCGACTATTTGGAACACCAGTTTGACGATCCTCGTCAAAAACGCTTTGCCTTGGCTCACCGTTTGACAGATACCTACTTCCACAACTTCATCACCCACTTGTTGGAAGCAGCCTTCCAACGCAAGGTCTACACCCTGATTGAAGAAGGTGGAACCTTCGGCGCTAGCAAACTCAATAGCATCATGAAGGAAGTCTTGACAGAGTTCTGGGGAGATGCCGTTGAAATCGATGACGATGCAGCCTTGACCTGGATGCGCCAAAGCCACTACTACATGGGGCTTTACAGCTATACCTACTCAGCTGGCTTGGTTATCTCAACAGCGGGATACTTGCATTTGAAAAACTCCGAAAATGGAGCGAAAGATTGGCTAGACCTCCTCAAATCAGGTGGTAGCAAGACCCCACTTGAGTCAGCCATGATCATCGGAGCAGATATCTCGACTGACAAACCACTCCGCGACACCATCCAATTCCTTTCAGACACTGTCGATCAAATTATTGCCTACAGTGCAGAATTGGGAGAATAAAATTCAAAAAAAAGCTAAAGAAGGTTCATTCTTCTTTAGCTTTTTTGCTTTTTAACTCAACTCCGCCACAATGGCCTTAATTTGTGCTGCGGTATGCACTCCTGCTACTTGTTTAACAACCTGCCCATCTTTTTTAAAGAGCAAGGTTGGGATGGACATAATGCCGAAAGCACGCGCTGTTTCTGGATTTTCATCCACATCCATTTTTAGGATTTTTAACTCATCTTCCGAAAGTTCTTCCGATAATTTTTCTAAAATAGGAGCTTGCATGCGACATGGACCACACCAGGTTGCCCAAAAGTCTACCAAGACCAAGCCTTCTTTTGTTTCTGCTTCAAATGTTGCATCTGTAATTGCTTTTGCCATTTTCTTTCTCCTTTAGTTTTGGTACTGCGTCAAATCTTGCTTCATCAAATAGAAGAAGACATCTCCGTAAGTCCCTTGGTAATCCAATTCATGCCCATTATAGGTCAGTTTCACAATAGGATAAAAATCTGCTACTCTAATCAAGCAAGCTTGTTGGGAGCGTTCAAACTCATCGTAGGAATCAAAATGCATGACTCTTTCTTGTTTTGCACCGTCTAGATATGTAATATCAATCATATCGATAACCTCTATTTCTTAAGATGCATCAATTGTAACTCTATACATTACATCTGTCAAACAAAACGACTTCCTCAGAATGATGGATCTCGTTCGATAAGGAAAAGACAAGAAAAAAGCCCTCTGAATCCAGAGAGCCGTTTTGAGCTCGGGCTAAAATCCTAGTGAAAACAAAAAATCTCCCCGAAGGGAGATAGATCTGGTCTATTTTACCTTACGATGCTAGAAACCGAAGCCGAAGATTATACTTGAGTATATTCTATCAAAATTAACAAAAAAGCCCTCTGAATTCAGAGGGCTCCATTCTTGCTGTATAAAACGTTTCTAGACAAGGCGACGAACCGAAGATTGTACTAATGGTACATCGAGGCGAAGTCAACGAAGTATAGAAACGTTTTAGACGCAAGATTAACGACGAAGTCCAAGAGAGTTGATTAACTCACGGTAACGGTTAACGTCGTTTGTACGAAGGTAAGCCAACAAGTTACGACGGCGACCGATTTTCTTCATCAAACCACGGTAAGTAGCGTGGTCTTTTTTGTGTTGTTTGATGTGTTCGTTCAAGTGGTTGATTTCCCAAGTAAGGACAGCAACTTGTACTTCTACTGAACCAGTGTCACCTTCGTGACGTGCGTATTGTGCAATGATTTCATTTTTTTTCTCTTTTGAGATTGCCATGATAAGCTCCTTTTCTTTATGCTCTATCCGAGTGGCAGGTTTGGCATATCCTGCTACCAAGAAAGAGTTAGTTGTCTATTCGACCTTCTTATTCTACCAAGATTTCATCTTTCTGTCAAACACTTATGTTTCCTTTGAGAGGAGCTTTTCTCTTTTCTAAAAAGAACCTTGGGAATTTGGACGGTTTGATGGAACATTCTTCAAGCAACTTATTCAAAAGAGAGTGGGACAGAAATCGGTAATTCGTTAGAATTTGATTTCGTCGTCCCACCTCCGCACAGTTGAGTAGGGCTGTAAAAGCTGATGAAATCAGCGTAGTAGAGCCCACTCAACCACTGCGTCTTGCTCGACAATCCAAAAATAATTGAGAGGCTAGGACTTTTGTCCCAGCCTCTTTATCGGTATGAAGCTTATTTCTCTTTCCGTTTACCACGCAAGAGCAAAGCCAAAGCAAAAACTGCTAAAAGTGCACCGAGTATGGTCAACCCGTATGCAACAACTTCACCAGTTGATGGGAGAATTTTTTTCTTTCCTTCTCTTGGTGTGGTTGGAGTTTCTGGTTTTTCCGGTGTGCTTGGAGGCGTTGTAGGAGGTGTTGTTGGTGGAGTGGTCGGTGGTGTCGTTGGCGGTGTACTTGGCGGTGTACTTGGTGGTGTACTTGGTGGAGTGGTCGGAGGTGTTGTTGGTGGCGTATGACGGTTGGTTACCGTGAAACCATCAATAGTTGTTGTATAGTCAACTACTGGATCCTCTGTAATGGTGTAAGTAATCTTCTTACCTTCCTTGTATACGGGTAGATCCGTAAAGCTTGCCTGCCAATTATCAGTAGCTGTGATTTCTTTTACAGCCACTTCTTGACCATCCGCAAGGAGACGAACTGTGATTTTTTCAGGACGAAGACCCTCTTTGTTGTCTGCGTCATCCCAGATCTTCTTAACCGCTACTTCCGTTACTTCTGGCGTGCGGCTATTAGTGATCACTACATTTCCCTTGTTACTGTCATCAACCGTACTAGTATAGCCTTTGACTGTTCCAACTTCTTTCACTTGGTACTGAATCTCTTTGCCTTTCGCTTTTAGAGGCAAATTGCTAAAGGTATGGGTCCAGTTATTTTTAGCAGAAAGTTCCACTTCTTTTCCTTGAGCTTTGCCATCTGCATAGAGCTGTACCTTAATGGCGCTTGGACGTTTGCCATCTTGGTCATTGTTGTCTTCCCAACGTTTTGTAACAGTGACGCTAGTTTTACCAGGCTTGTAGCTATTGGTAATGGTTGTTCCATCAATCGCAGCAGAGTAATTGGCTACTGTGTCTTCTGTGACTGTGTAGACAATTTGTTTGCCGTGATTGTATTTTGGAAGATTGGTAAAGACTGTCTTCCAATCAGTCGCTGCACTTAGCTCTTGGCTAGCTACTTCTGTACCATCTGCAAGGAGACGAACAGTGACCTTGTCAGGACGAACGCCATCTTGGTTTTCATTGTCTTTCCAAACTTTCGTTACTGGAATCTCAACAACTTCTGGTGTCCGACTGTTGGTAATATTGGTTCCCTCAATAGTTGTTTCATAGCCTTCAACAGGTTCTTCTGAAACAGTGTAGGCAATGACATTGCCAGCATCATCGACCACATCGAGATTATCAAAATGATAGGCCCAAGTTCCTGTAGCATCTGGTTTCACTTCTTTAGAAGCGACTTTGACACCATTTGCTAGGAGATTGACTGTGATTTTTGATGGACGCTTGCCATCTTGGTTATCATTATCATTCCATGTCTTTTGACCAGAGACACTTGTTTTTTCTTTTTGGTTCACAACATCACGAGAAAGTGCAAGGTCATTCCCAAAATCGTCCTTGCTGATCTTGATAGGTTCTTCAGAGAGAACATAGCCTGTTGGGGCTTGAATTTCTTGAACCGTATAAGCTTGTTTGATCAAGCCCGTAATGGTACCAACACCATTCTCATCTGTCGTGATGGTTCCCACTTGCTCACCAGTATCATCTGCTGTCACAGCAAAGACAGCACCTGCAAGCGCTTGACCATTTTCACCTTTTTTGTGAATCGTGAAGGAATATTTCTCACCATTGAATTTTCCATCAAGGAACTGATACAGAACGTCTGCTACCTTATTTTGCTCCTTGATTTCTGTAGCTATCATTGTCGCATTGTTTTTGTAGGATGTATTGATGGCTGGGACCTTGTCCAAATAGACATCATAGCGAATCGTCATTCCTTGTTCTGGAGCTAGATCTCCAATATGAACCGTTAGAGATTGACCATCAGCACTGACAACAGGGGAATAATTTTTCGTGACATTTGTGGTGTCTCGTAAATGATAAGCCCCATCTTCATCACTAACCTGCCAAGTTCCTGTATGGATGTTAACAGAATCTGCCTTGATCTTCCCATCTGTAAAGGCCAATTGGTCTTTAATGTCAATATTATGAAGGGCTGTATGGCCTTGATTGATATTCAAGGTATAGGTCAATTTTAATTTATCATCTGAGTTGGTCCACCCCCACTTGCTAAAAACTTCTGGAGTAGGAGGATTCTCACCTGGATTGACCCCTTTGTAATCGATATTCCCACCCGAAATCACTTTCTTATCGATCGTAAGAGTAAAATCAAGTGTCTTTTGTCCTTTGACGACTTGGTGGTCTACACGCGCAAAGAAACGCAGTTTCCCTGTCACATTGGCCATTCTTTCAGGATAGTCTGTATAGGTTACGGTGATGACCTTTCTTTGATCATCTACCGTTGCTGTCGCAACTTTTTGACCACTTGGATCCAGCAGGTCAATGGTGTCCGTTTCAAAGACCTTAAAGTCATCTCCAAGTTGGATAACGGTCTGATCTCCCTTTTTTACACGTCCATTCGGCAACACAAAGTTTGCTTCAACTTGAAAACTCTCCCAAACACCGAGTGGATCTGTAATCGCTCCACCAGTTGATTTCGAGATGTTTACAGATGTCACAACATCATTGATCGTATCTGCATGGACTTTAGCTGGACTATTGGGTTTGGCAAATCCTAAAGCCGCTAGTAAAAATAGGGCAACTGTTGTCACAACAGAATAAAGCCACTTTTTCATAAACGATTTTTCTCCTTTTTCTACGTTTACTAGATAAGGTATGTGAGTCGAAAAATTATCACTACATATTGTGAATTTATACACAACCCATCTTTTTTCATTATAATCGATTTACTTTGAGAAGACAAGCTAATATATATGCTTTTTGTATTTTAAGTACATTTTTTTGAAACAAATAAAAAATAGAGAGTGGGACAGAAATCGGTAATTCGTTAGAATTCGATTTCGTCGTCCCACCTCCGCACAGTTGAGTAGGGCTGTAAAAGATGATGAAATCAGCGTAGTAGAGCCCACTCAACCACTGCGTCTTGCTCGACAATCTAAAAATAATTGAGAGGCTAGAACTTTTGTCCCAGCCTCTTGGTTTTTTGCTTATAAGGGAACTCCGAAGACCTCTAGGGACTTGAGTTCAGAAGGCTGGAGTCTCCGCCATTCTCCCAATTTCAGGCTTGGGTCTAGCGTTAGAGGACCCATAGAAATCCGCTCTAAATCCACCACTTCCTTGCCACAGGCAGCAACCATGCGCTTGACCTGATGAAATTTTCCTTCAGCGATTTCGATTTCGACGTAGGAACTGGCATTTGCCTCATTCACCTCTACGATCTGCAATCTCGCGGGCAAGGTCGTGAAGTCTTTGAGGGCAATGCCTGCTTCAAAACAGGCCACATCTGCCTCATCCATGATCCCAGCCACCTGGGAACGGTAGATCTTCGACACATGCTTCTTCGGCGAAAGCATGGCATGAGCGAGCTTCCCGTTATTGGTCAAAAGCAGCAAGCCATGGGTATCGATATCCAGGCGCCCGACAGGAAAGACTTCCTTGTGACGCGCTGTCTCATCCAATAAATCCAGCACAGTTTGGTGATGATCATCTTCAGTCGCTGAGATGACCCCAGCCGGTTTATTGAGCAGGTAGTAAACAAAGGTCTCATGGACCAGATCTTCCCCCATAAAGGTCACCTGATCCTTGTCTGGATCAATCTGCAGCTTTCCTGCTGTCTCTTTTTTTCCATTCACTGCGATTTTCTTTTGCTTGAGGAGTTGCTTGACCTCGGTCCTGCTCCCCACGCCGCAATCCACTAAAAATTTATCTAGCCGCATAATTACTTCCCGCTCTTTCGCACAATCCAAAGGCCAAAAAAGGAAACCAGGATCATGAGGATACCAGAAAATCCAAAAATAAAGGCAGGAGTTGAGGAAACAGTTCCTAAGAGGCTGAGAACAAAGGTCGTCGCGATCGAACCTGCACTACACCCCAAAATCGCAATGGAAGTTGCCTGACTTAGTACTCCAGCAGGCATCTGATCAGATATGACATTAAAAACAGTTGTGAGAGCTACACTATAGGCAAAGCCTGCAAGGACGGTCACAATGGCAAGCATCCAGAGATTGGTAGAAACCCCTATCAACATTTGGGCCACACCATAAGCTACTCCCGAAACCAATAATAAACGATCACGGAATAGATGGGTCAAGGGCGAGAAAGCCAAACCTGCCAAGATCCCAACAAATTGCATGGCTGCTAAAATAACCCCCGCAGTTTGGGCAGTGCCATGTCTCACTTGCTCTACCACGCTTGGAATCCGAACGGTGATCATGACATTGGACAAGACGATAGCTGCCGCAACGACCGCTAGGCCGAGCGCAGTCCGCCATTGACCCCCTGTCATCTTGACATCCTTGTGTTTTTCCTCCACTGCTTCCGTCGTAGATCCATAAGGCACAAATAAGAGATACAAAAGTAAGATAGGAATACTGATGCCGTAAACGAGAAAGGCAGCCTGCCAGCCAAAGCGAATCAAGAGGCTGACTCCAAAGGTTAAAACGGCCGTCCCAACAACCTCTGCAGAACCACGAATGCCAAGGGTTTGGACGCGTTCTTTTCCTTTATAGCGCTCACTGATAATGGCAATGGCAGAAACATTGAGCAAGCCAACCGCCATCCCGAAAATAATCCGAGACAAAAAGACAACCGGATAGGCTGGACTGATTAAGGGAATAAAGCCACATAGGGCGTAAGCAACTAGGCCCGTCACAATCATCTGGCGCTCTGAAAATAGGCGTCCAATCCATTTATTGAAGATGAGTGAAACCATGATCCCTGCAGAAGGAAGCGAGACCAAGAGCTCAATCATGCTGTGAGGAATTCCCTTATAATAGGCAAACATGGCCGACTGCGCACTCGAAATCGAAAACGAGGTCGTCAAAATAAATGAAAGCGCGAGAATACTCACTTTCTCCATGATTTTTTTCATTATTCTATCCTTTAAACTAATCTTTTTTTCACACTCCTCCTATAATAACACGAGCTAGTGACAGGACGCAATAGATTGAATTAAAAAAACGAAATGATTTCTCCATCATTTCGTTCGTGCTAGCAATTGTGAGGCGAAGACTCCCGTTCCAACCATCAAAGCGCCAATCCAGACAAAGAGCAGATGATTGGAGGGAGCTAGTGGCGTCACCAACTGGATGAAGAAAGAAGAGAGGGCTGATCCGAGATTGCAGCCGATCAAGACCAGCGAGGTCGCAAGGTTCAGGAGATTGGTCGGTATTTTTTCAGATAGGTGATAGAAGATACTGGTGACCCCCGTACTGTAAGTAAATCCGGCTAAGAGGGTTCCTAAAACCAAGCTCCATAGCTGGCTAGACAAGCCAATCAAGGCCAGAGCTAGACCGAAGCCAAAGCACATGATCATGAGCAAGTTCTTTTTGAAAACATGTGTCAAACTGGCAAAGCCCACTCCTGCTACAATCCCTGTCAATTGCATCAGACTCAAGACGGTTCCAGCTGTTGTCGCCGTTCCCATACGAGCATCAACGATGATATCCGGCACGCGCAGACTAATAATAGAATTGAAGCAAATGATGATACCAGCAATCACAGCTAGCATTAGACTAAAACGCCATTGAGGGGAGCGAAGGCGGACGGATCCTGACTTTTTCACCTTCAAGCTAGCCTGTTTTTTCTCCTTAGGATAAGGGACAAAAAGGATATAGAGGAGTAAAATCAAGTAACCACCACCATATACGGCAAAGATCGCTGGCCAGCCTAGGGGTAAGAGTTGTCCAACCATAAAAGTCAAGATGGCGGAGCCCACCACTTCAGCAGACCCCCGATAACCCAGCATCCGAGTCTTATCATTGCCTGAGTAGCGCTCACTGATAATTGAAATAGCCTTGGCATTGATCATTCCTGTCCCCAAGCCAAAGATCAGACGACTTAGAAAGATGAGAGAATAGTCCTGCACGACCAAAGGCAAGAGGCCACTAGTTGAAAAGAGCAAAAGCCCTGCGACAATCATCTGGCGCTCACTCATCCACCGCTCGATCAGGCTATTTAAAAAGAGCATGGCCACGACCGCAAAGGCTGGCAGGGAAACCAAGAGTTCTACCTGACTTGCTGAATATCCGAAGTGGCTAAAATAAGCCTTCATTGCCGGCAAACCGGCTGTAATTGAAAAGGATGAGATCAGCATGAGCGACAAGCTCAAGAGACTGATTCTTTCCATTGTTTTTTTCATTTTTTATTTCCTACACTTTACTGGTAACATTTGATTTTACTAGTTTTTTCAGAAAAGATTCAAACTAGTATTTTCAATAGAATCCTAGTATAATCAATTTAGAAATAGAAAAACAGGACATTTGTCCTATTTTAGGAGATTGAGATGAAAAAAATTTCCCCATCTACAAGACTCAAGGAAATCATCACAGACTACCAATTGGACCAGATTTTCCCGGGCGACTGCCTCAGCCAGCTGGACCTCGTTCTCTACCAGACTGGAGATTATATCTGCCGCCAAGGCTCTGAGCAAGATGTCATTCCTTATTTTCTCAAAGGTCGGCTCAAGATCGTCCACAGTCTTGAAAACGGCAGCGACACCATCCTTGAAATCCAAGAAAAACCTGGACTCTTAGGAGAGATTGAGCTCCTGCTCGATCGGGTCTGTATTACATCGGTCATTGCAGACCAGGACTCGCTAGTTGTCCAGCTCCCAGCCCAGCACTTTAAGAAACGCCTCCTGCTTGATCCAACCTTTCTGCGCTCTACGGCCAAGACCTTGGCTGAGAAATTGCACCAGATCAACTATTTGGCTCCTGCTAACTTTCATTATTCGGTCAAGGAACGCCTCGCCACGCATTTTCTGGAACATTGCGATGAAAATGGGACCCTCAAGCCCAAGATGAACCAGCTGGCTCTGCGTTTTGGGATCAGCTACCGCCACCTTAGCCGTGTCATCAAGCAGATGATCGAAGAGGGCTTAGTCCAAAGAGAAGGGCGAGTCTATACGATTTTAGATGCAAAAAGGATGAATGACTTGTCCATCAAACATGCGGAAACCATCGACAGATAACTTTAATTTTAGGTTCTTTTGTGTTATCATGGAGGGTAGAAAGAAAGTGAGAGTAAAACGATGAAAGCAATTGAAAAAGTTACAAGAGCGTCCCATTTGATCGATATGGATGACATTATCCGCGAAGGAAATCCCACACTTCGAGCTGTTGCAGAAGATGTGACCTTCCCTTTGTCTGATCAGGAAATTATCCTGGGTGAAAAAATGATGCAATTCTTGCACCATTCTCAAGACCCTGTCATGGCTGAAAAACTTGGCCTCCGTGGAGGAGTGGGACTCGCAGCACCTCAGCTAGATATCTCAAAACGGATTATCGCTGTTTTGGTTCCCAATCCAGAAGATGCCGATGGCAACCCACCAAAAGAAGCCTATAGCCTTCAAGAAGTCATGTACAATCCAAAGGTTGTCGCCCATTCTGTGCAAGATGCGGCTCTTGGCGACGGGGAAGGCTGTCTCTCTGTAGACCGCAACGTCCCAGGCTATGTGGTTCGCCACGCCCGCGTGACGGTTGAGTATTTCACAAAAGATGGGGAAAAGAAACGCATCAAACTCAAAGGCTACAACTCCATCGTCGTTCAACATGAAATCGACCACACCAACGGCATCATGTTCTATGACCGCATCAACCCAAACAACCCATTTGAAATCAAAGAAGGACTCTTGATTTTAGAATAGCGTAACCGACAAAAATACCTAACTGAGGAAACTCTCAGTTAGGTATTTTTTTGTTATTTTTTGCCTTGCTTTTTATTCGAAAACTTACGCATGATAGAGCGCACCATGCTAATAAAGAAGTCCAAGGCAATTCCTAGGGTAATCATTCTGACAAGCCACACCAACCAGATTGGTCGTCTTACCTTTGCATCAGCATATCCTAAATGATCAAGTGCTACAAACATCAATAGATAGCATACTATTTCTAACGGAATGCGAAGTTTAGCTTTTTTCAGACTGAAGCCTTTCAACCATTTCCACAGCAAATCCCACAGCGTCGGATTCTCCTCAGGTTCATCCTCCCAGTAATCCTTGCTTTTCGTTTTCAAATACAAGAGGTAACCAACTTCTGTCAGCAACTGAGTAAAGGCGTAACTGAATAGTATGCTTACGGATACTCCTAGCACCACTCCATAATAGCCCGTAAGGGCCGCTCCTATCATGGAGCAGACGAAGATGATCGTTAGGGCATTGCTACTGTAACTACTTGATTTTGCGAAATAATTTCCCAGGGTTCTAGTTGGTGAAAAGCCAATCTTTAACTGCTTCTTAAGCCAAAAATGATGATAAATAAAGCCCAATAAGGTACAAATCACAAGAAAAGGAATAACGATGAAGCCATATTTTGGGAAACCTACTTCAAATTCTTTATTTGCCAGAGCAGAAACAATGATGAGCAAGCCCATGACTTGGAGCGATAAAAACATTCCTGCATAGGTGAATAAGAGTAGAGTCGTTGACAACACTTGTCTTCTATATATAAATACCCCCATTAACGGCAAGAAAAATGCAATGATTTGGTAAAGACAATAGATGACAAGGATATCAAAAAACCAATGACTAAATGGTTTTATACCTTTCGATACATCATACGAATAAAAACAAAGGATTTCAAATGCGAACAGAAATACGCCTGTCCACGAATTGATCATCATAGCCGCTGAAGCGCGTGTATTGGCTAAACTTTTAAAGTAGACTTTGTTCGCCTGCTCAATATCGACTTTCTTTTCGTTTTTCATGACATGCTCCTTTCTAAGAAATTCTTTTAAGATCCAAAAGCAGATGGATGTTGCACTTGCTTCTGAATTTCACTTAACTTGATCTACTTGACTTTGGCTTTGAAAGAGATGATTGGGGAATAAAAAATTAAATTCCCAGAGATAAAAAACATTAACGATGAAATTAATAAGCCTATATGCCAAATAAAATTAGGTTTAAAATTTATGATGACTGCATAACATAATGCGATTAATATTATCAAAAAAGATGTTGCAATTGTTAGAGGTAATATTATATTTTTTACATATTCAGGAAAACAATATACTTTTCGAGGTGTTTTATCTGCCACAATTTCCTGCATCCCTTCCCCTCTACCCATCCAAATCCGAAGTCCCACTACAAAAATTAAAATCAACATCATCAAGGATAGATTAAGCAAGTGAGAGGTAAAATTGAGATATTTTTCTATTGGAAACGCCCTTGCTAATAGCATGGAGGTTACACCTAGACCAAGCGAGGTCTTCCCAATTTTGTTATTCACTAAACTCTGATGCTTCTTGTCTCTCTCAAACACTTTCGGAGCTAGGACTCCTACTTCATCCTCTGTTAGCTGATAAGCTTTATGAGGGATAAAATAAACAAACCACGGAAGAAAATAGGTGATGATAATCGGCCGATCGACCTCCATCAAATACCACTCTCCGTCAACTTTTAATAAATGATAACGAAAGTTCATTTTCGGCAACCGTTCGATTTTTGATGGCATAAACATAAATGATCCTTTCTTGATCGTTTTATACTTTAGAAGAAAAACTAATCTGCTCTTTTCATTTTTTTACTTTTGCCTTATAATCATCGCCTGAAGCATATAATACTAAGTTTCCTGATGCTAAATAAATAAATGAAGTAACAAATAGGACCATATGAACAATTAGATTTGGTTCAATTTTACTCAAAACTGAGTAAATCATTGCACTTGACAAAAACAAAGGAACTATCAACAATAAAAGATTTCTTAGTACTATCCTAAATTTTGCTGGGCGACAATACATTCTTGTAGATTTCTTAGAAGGCTTTATTACTGTCACTTTTTTCCCAATACTGATCCAAATGCGAATCCCAAAAACAATGAATAGAACAACTATCATTAACACTAGATTAAGTAGATGGGAAGTAAAATATAAATAATCCTCTATCGGAAAAGCTCTACCTAGTAAAACTGCTAAGGAACCAGCACCAAGTGTTGAGATCCCCACTTTAGTCTGAGTTGAAAGCATGTTCTTATCTCCTTCAAGCACTTTCGGAGCTATTGCTTCTACTTCATCCTCTGTTAGCTGATAACCTTTATGAGGGACAAAATAGGTAAACCATGGAAGAAAATAACTTGTTATAATTGGCCGATCGACTTCCATTAAATACCATTCATTCTCTACTTTTAACAAACGATATCGAAAATTCATTTTCGGTAAATACTCGATTTTTGCGGGTTTAAACATAGATGTCTCTTACTTTCTATACTGTTTCATTCTTAGACGGAGAAACTAAACTAACTTTTCACCAGTCTACCACAGCCATAATTATCTTATTTAATCATAACAGAACATACCTTCCATCATACCTGATTTTACTTTGATGATCAAGTTTTGACTAAAAAAGAGGTTGGAAGATTTCCAACCACTCTATCTGTTTTAGCAAGTTAAACCTAGCTTCCTCTTTCCCAGAAGATGGCTAATAAAATCATGGCACCAAGAATCGATGGGATAATCGCTGTACCGTTTAGGCTTGGTCCCCAAGCACCAAAGAGTAATTGTCCTAAAAAGGCACCAATCCAGCCCAGGAACATTTTCCCAAAACATCCCATGCGTTCGCCACGATTGGTGATAGCTCCAGCTAGAAGTCCGATCAAAAGACCGACAAACATACTTCCAATCATAGTTTCTCCTTAAATTGCCCAATCTCCATTACGGAAGAGTGGTACGCGTGTTCCATCCTCACGGATACCGTCGATATCCATTTGGCTTGAGCCGATCATGAAGTCAACGTGGACGTCTGAGCGGTTGAGCCCGGCTGCTTCGAGTTCTTCTTCTGTGAACTCTGCGCCCCCTTCTACGCTGGTTGCATAGGCTGCCCCGATGGCCAAGTGGTTAGAGGCATTTTCATCGAAGAGGGTATTAAAGAAGGTAATGCCTGATTGGGAAATTGGACTTGGATCTGGGACGAGGGCACATTCACCCAAGGCACGCGCTCCCTTGTTTTTGAAGACCAAATCTTTCATGACTTGATCGCCTTTTTCTGCTGTGATATCCACAATTTCTCCATTTTCAAAGGTCACTTTGATGCCTTCGATGATGTTCCCATTGTAGCTAAGCGGTTTTGTGGAAGTGACATAACCTTCTGCACGACGGAAGTCAGGAGCTGTGAAGACCTCTTCTGTCGGCATATTTGGCAAGAAGCCTTCGCCTTGGGCATTGATAGCTCCAGCAGATTCCCAAACATGGTTTTTCGGCAAACCAAGAGTCAAATCGGTGCCTGGTGCTGTGTAATGAAGGGCTGAGAATTGTTCTTTATTAAGCATCTCCGCCTTGCTCTTGAGAATAGCTGCATGCTCTTCCCAAGCCTTGACTGGATCTTCTTCGTACACCCGGCAGGTCTTGAAGATTTGATCCCAAAGGAGATCCACTGCTTCTTCGTCGCTCGCCGCATTTGGGAAGACTTTTTTCGCCCATTCTAAACCAGCTGCTGCAGCAACGGTCCAGCTGACCTTGTTGGATTGAGTGGCGATGCGCATTGGTTTCATAGCCATGCCCAAAGCCTTGGCAGAAGCAGAAAGCTTCTCTGCATCAACGCCGTTCAAGGCACCTGGATCAGAAGAACGGACACCCAAACGACTGGCCTTGTGTTCCAAGAGGTAGTTCATTTCCGCAATCTTGTAATCTGGCACATTGTCCAAGCGATCCATCGGTGCATGGAGGAATTTCTCCCGGGTCGTAAAATCATCTGCCCATTGGACAATGACTTCGTGGGCCCCCAAGGCATAGGCTTCCTTCACAATCAAGTGAGCCAATTCTCTTTGTTCCACATCAATGTTCAAGACCAAGGTATGACCAGGTTGAACGTTGATGCCGTTCGCAACCAATAATTTAGCATATTTTTCGAGGTTTTCTTTAAAATTTGGTAAAACCATTGTTTTCTCCTTCATAAGTGAATGATCTTCTCCTAGTATACCATAAGTCCATGCAAAAAGAGAGTGGGACAGAAATAGGTAATTCGTTAGAATTCGATTTCGTCGTCCCACCTCCGCACAGTTGAGTAGGGCTGTAAAAGCTGATGAAATCAGCGTAGTAGAGCCCACTCAACCACTGCGTCTTGCTCGACAATCCAAAAATAATTGAGAGGCTAGGACTTTTGTCCCAGCCTCTTTTTCTTGTTCCTTCTAGCTTAAGGAAGAACATAGCCTTGATCATCTACCGTATGGGGATGTTCAGAATTGCCATTCTCCCTCAAGGCTTCCAAATCTTGATCCAAAATCGAATTGTAATCCGTACTACCTTCACGGGTTACCCGAGTCGATACTTGGCGCAAGAGTTTTTCATTAAGATTGCGGACCCAGCGACCATTACTATGATCATTGGCACGCATATAATTCTCTCTGACGATCTCTCCATAAAGAGCTTCATTGACTTGGTAGCCTTGCTTGCGCAATCCCAACAGACCGATCTCGACGATCTCATCTGGACTATAGTCTTCAAAATCAAATGTAGTCGGGATCCGACTTTGCAAACCAGAATTGACCTGCAAGAAGTCATGCATCTCTTTCGTGTAACCGGCAAAGATTATAACGATATCGCGACGGTGGTCCTCCATAAATTTGAGGACTTCATCCAAAGCTTCCTTCCCAAAATCATCATTTGAACCGGTAAAGAGGGTATAGGCCTCATCGATAAAGAGGACCCCACCCAGTGCACTCTCCAAAACTTCACGCGTCTTCAAAGCTGTTTGACCTTGGTAGCCTCCAACCAGATTGCTCCGCGAAACTTCGATGAATTTCTTCTGCTTGATAACCCCTTTTTGGAAGAGGATATTGCCTAAAATGCGGGCAACGGTGGTCTTCCCTGTACCGGGATTTCCAAGAAAGAGAGAGTGCAAGGTCGTGTCTTCGACGATGCCACCTTGTTCAGCCCGTTTTTGGTTGAACTCAGCCATGGCTACGAACTGTTCCACTTGCTCTTTCACCTTGGCAATGCCAACCAAACGATTGAGGGCGGCCATCCCATCTTCTTCCTTGTCGGCTCCTGCCTGGTACTTGCCTTGGTTAAGGACAGCATCGATATCGCTATTGAGGATGGTCTCAATATCATCGGAACCTTGGGCCACCACCCGATCTGCCATGGTCTTGGTCAATTGCTCATCCAGGTTACGGATCCAGCGACCATTGCTCTTATCTAGAGAGCCATCATAAGCCCGCTTAACATGTCGTGCATAGTAATCCCGGTCTTCGAGCTTGTAGTCCCCTTTGCTTAGGATCATTTCGCCCAGCTGGACAATCTCATCTCCTGTAAAATCTTCAAAGATGAAATTATTTGGCACCCGAGAACGGAGTCCTGGATTGGTCTTTAAGAACTCCTCCATTTCCTTGGTATAACCGGCAAAGATAATCATGATGTCATCGCGATTGTCCTCCATAAATTTGAGGATGGTATTGATCGCCTCGATCCCAAAGTCCGCACCGCTGTCCTTTTTATCCAAGCTATAGGCTTCATCAATAAAGAGGATGCCCCCACGCGCTTTTTCGAGCAGGGCCTGGGTCTGTTCAGCTGTTCCTCCAATATTCGAAGAGATTAGATCGGACTCCGTTGCTTCCACGAAACGGAATTCTTCCCCTGAGAGAACACCTGCATCAAAGAGCACTTGTCCCAACAGACGGGCCACAGTGGTTTTCCCTGTACCAGGATTTCCCATAAAGGCAGCATGCAAGGTTTGCTTTTCAGGTGCCTTGCCACTGGCGATTCGTTTCTTGTTAAATTCCACCATGTTGATCATTTTCTTGATCTCATGTTTAACTTTTTCAAGACCAATCAGGCTATTGAGTTCTTGAAGAGCATCTTGTTTCTTCTCTGGTCCAGAGTCTCTTGCGGTAGTTGGAGCCACCGTTGCATCCGTCGCCTGTCCCGTAGAAACGACTTGCGCGTTGCCCTTGGCCACTTCTCTGCCAACAAGATAGTCACAGTCATCCTCGATTTCCTTGGTCAGATCACGCGCATCGCCCTGCCTATAGGTCACGGTGCCCACCTTCGCAAAAGCTCCACCTTGAAGCCGTATATTGGGATCCGCAATCTTATGACAAATCATACGCTCAGCCATCAGCACACTCTCATCAAAAACGCCAAATGAAATGGTTTCGGCATTCTCATTTAAGAAGGTTGTTTCTCCAGTCAGGGAAGCAAAGGATTCTTCATAGACGCATAAAAATTCTGAAAATGTAGCTTGATGAGCTCGGATCATACTATTGTATGAATTGATGGAGGTCATATGATCCGAATCCGAATTGAATTGAACATTATTATCAAGACAGACCCCAGTACCAGTAGGCAACTCAATTTTACAGTTTTCAGACTCCCAGATGACATTCCTCAACCAAACTGGTGGAAAGTCCTTTTCCAGATCCCCGCCTGTAATCGTTGAATTTTTTGCGATCACTTCTGAGTCCTTGGCATGGATCGTATTATTCCCAAATATTTCAATATGGACATTTTCTAAGGTCAATTTAGATCCTTCTGACAGATCAATCTTAGAAAAAATCGTTGAATTGCGAATAGACAATTCCGAAGCGGACATACCGATGGCACTTTGGTGTTTTTCCGGAACCTTCATCCCGACTCCTTCCAGTGTCAACTTCGAATGCGTATCCATATAGATAAAAAATTCATTATTTGTTGGAGTGGTTGCTTCAAAATAGATCTGTTTACAGGTGATATCTGAGCTATTCCATAAGAGCAAGGTAGTATAATTCCCACCAACTTTAAACCACAGATCTTCAAATGTCACCTGAGCTCCCTCTACAAATCGGAAGGAAGCCTCAATGATGTTGTTAAACATGCGCCCATTGCCATTTGGATTTGGGACCACATGCCCCACGAAATGAAGGTTCTTGTCGATCTCGATCACTTTATTTGTCGGCCATTGAAAGACATACCCATTTTCAAACTCGATGGTATCCCCATCCTGCGCTTTTTCAATCGCATCCATAAAGTTCCAACTATTGTTGTAAGGCCCTACTAAATATCTTGCCACGCTCTTCTCCTTTTTTTCATCTTTTTGAAAGAAAATCCATTGTTCTTCTATTTCCTTGTCACAAACAATCGTTACTAAAAATTGTAACACAATCCAGTGCCAAAGAAAACACTTATCAGATCTGAAAGGACTGAAAAACCTCTATTTTCAAAAGGAAAATAGAGGCTGTCCCTTAATCTTTCAAGGCTGAAAATAAGCCGGCTAGAGCAATCGCTCCTGAGATCATCGCGGTGGAAAGGAGCAGCACATTGTCTGCCACCTCTAGCTTGTACTCAAAGACTTTTTCAGCAGGTTTGTCTTCTGCAAAAATGTCAACCTTCATGTTCTATTCCTTTCTTAGTCATCCTCCTCACCCAGATAGAGACGTCGTGCTTCTGGGCTGTTGCTAAGAATATCGAGATAGGTTTCATAAGCATCGGGCAAGGGCTTTCCCAAAGAGATATCTAGCTCTGGATTCACATTTTTCCCATAGAGAGAGCAGAGATAAAGACGTTCATTGAGCGTTGGAAAAACTTCGAGAGACATGAGCTCAGCCTGACCGACCCGCTCCCAATCTTGCTCTTGGATATCTGGTAGGATATAGGCTTGGAAGAGTCCCATTAGAGGATTATCCTCTGCTTGGCCACTTTCCTTGTCCGCCTGAACCAAGGAAAGCCGTTGGCCAAAACCAGTTACTTGGCGCTCCCGTCCCTTCACCGAAACCGTAATCGGATGCCCTCCCATATGGCTATAAATCCATTCTTTGGGTAACCGATAATCTATGAGAGGGTCAAGATCTTTGACAATCCTTACAGGACTAGAGCGTAGAAACTGACGAGTGACTGCTTTACAAAAGAGAATATTCTCCTCTTTCAAGGTCACTCCCTTCCAGCTATTTTCCTCCTTGAAATGGTTAAAAAATACCAGATAGGGCTCTCTCACCATTTGTGCTAAGACATAGACGCCATTCCGTAGGCGAATGGAAATGACTTTCCCCGACTTCCAGGGTATTGCTCTTTTTTTCTTTTCTATCATTAGCCAACCTCAAACTGAGCGAGGATCGTTGAATCCATCAAAATAAATCACTGTGACTTCCTGTCCTCAGCAAGTTTAAAATCAATTCGTCCTTATCTACTTTGTAAACCAAAAGCCAATCCGGCTGGATATGACACTCCCGAACACCTTGGAAATGCTTGGAATCAGTCAATTGATGGTCACGATATCTGACAGGAAGTTCTTTTTCTTGAACCAGAAAATTCAAAACTTCTTCTAACAAGTCTGCCTTCAAACCACACTTCATTGCCAACTTAAAATCTTTTTTAAACTGTTTATGATAACGAATCTTAAGCACGCAGGTCCTCCATCAAGTCTGAGACTGATTCAAAGGGTTGACTCATATTCCGATTTTGCTCTACATCCGTTACGACTTGGAGCAACTTCCCATGATCGTCTAATCGAACATCAAAAGGTAAGCCCTGATATTGAATAGCCTGACGGAGGAAAATGTTGATAGCTGTGGTCATATCCATCCCTAAATGATTAAACACTAGTTGGGCCTGCTCCTTAACCTCACTATCCAAACGGATACTCATGCTCGTCTTTGACATATTCTCACCTTCTTTCTATTGATTATTGTAACAAAAAAGAAGGCTATTGTAAATCTATTAGATATACAATAGCCTTTTGAAATTAATGATCAAGGCAATTCTTATGACTTACTTTCTATGAATCTTTTGACCATAGGTAAAATTTCTTTTTCAAGTCCTTTTATTTGATACGATTCCCATTTAGTTTTTTCTGTTATATTAGCCATTATTTGTAACTTTAGACTCTGACGATCAAAAATTCCTTCCCACTGTTTATATTTTGCACTCGGGACTAAATTTCCAAATTTTGAATTTTGACTATCTGTAATGATACAAAGGTTCCCAAAAGAGTGTAAGAATTGATCATCCATTTTCTCAATTTTTTCATCACTATTTGGATGTTGTGGGAACCAATGCTCTATGGAACGACGATAAGCAAATTTGAAATGATCAAATTTAACACCTTTATACTTCCTTCCTAATTCTTCACGGTTTTTCCATAAGATGTAATCAACAAAATTGAATGCATAAACAGGAATATCACCATATTTTTTGAGCATATCTTCCTCGGTGAACAATCTTCCCTCAGCATATCTTACAGCCATTATTTCAAGAAAATCCTTAAAATAAGAACCAAATTCCGGTTGATCTAACTCTTCAATATGGTTGAAGAGGAATCGCAAACTTTCATATAACCAACGACTATCACGATTGGCAGTGAAAGTCACAGCAAACATAGATTGAAGAAGAATGATGTTTTTGTTCATTTCTGAATCTGAAAATGTATTCTTAGTAAAGCGTTCTTCAACTATGTAATGCTCTTTTGCTTTTCCATTTGGCTGGTATTCATAGTAAGTACCCTTCTGCAAAAACCATTCATCCTTATTTCTGCTTGAAGAATCCATATTTGAATTTCTAACAATGAAATTATCAAAAATATGTTTCATTCTAAGAAGGAATTCACTGAACTCAATAACCCAAGTCTCATTTTTATTTTTTATATCAAATAGAGTTAAGAGTTTCTTATCATCTAACTGAACCTCACTGGTATCCTTACCTTCCCAAATTGCCAATACATGGAGTAAAAACGTCGGAAAATCAATAACTTGGGTATAGTCACCAAAATCTTTTTCTGATTCTGTAATTTTTTCATTGACCTTTATTCCTAATATATCTGATAACTTTCTTCTTTCATTTTGATAAAAATCAATGTCATCATAAATATTATGAAAGGAGTAATTTGAAAAGTGCCATCCGAAAATACGTTCACGCTCCTGAAAATTATCTGCCCTCTTCCGCCTCATCTTAAATTGACTTGCTACTGGCTTATCAAACTCTGCGCAAGCATCCCAGATTCTTGCAAACTTTTGAGCCATTTCTTGATCTATACCGAACTTAGCCATCATTTGCGCCTTAAGAATCTCATGAGCCTCTAGTTGTTCTCCTCGAGAATTGAAACGTTCGAAATAAAGATTCAAATCTAAATCTTTAGGAAGAATACTACGAAAAATGATGACTTTATTAAAAAGATAATCAACGAAGGGCTGAGGTTCAAGTTGGCGCTCTCCTAGCACTTTTTTCAAGGCATCTTTAGCATGTCTGTAACCTCTAGTTAATTCATTTTCATCGTCCTCAGAAATTTTTTCATTGATAAATAGTTTTTGAATATTATCGTTTGATTTCTTCCGAGCTGGGAAGGTAAGATTGACAGCTTTCAATCTATCAAAACCAAACTCATGCTTCAAAGCTAAGGCAATCAAATTAAGTGCTGTTGTCCGTTGTTGCCCATCTATTATTTTGAAAAGATCATTCTCTTCATTAACAACTAATGTTCCAATATAATAATTGTCTCTCTTTTCTTGAAAAGCATCTGCCACATCGTTCAATAATTGTTCAATTTCATCATAAGTCCAAGCAAAATTTCTCTGATAAAGAGGAATAGCATAGGTATCTTCATTTAACAAACGGTTAACGGATAAGCTTATATGTGTTTCTACCATTTATCTTTTTCCTCTTCTATAATTTGTTCCATCGTATAATTTTCAAATAATTCTCTATCTATCTTAACCATGAAATCATTCGGAGTCACAGCATGGGCTAAAACTTGAAATAGTTTTTGAACTTCTCTTTGTCTGAACTTCCCGCCTGCAGCGTAGTTTCCTACAGTAGCGTCATATATGGCTCGAGACTTCACACGGGGGTAGTAAGCCCAAATAAACAAGGTTTCTACTATTTCCTTTGATAGCTTATCTTTTCCAAATCTCTCCGCAAAGAGAGAACAAATGTTTAGAAACAGATTGTGGCACTTGCGATAGCGCCCCTTTGAACTATTGTAAATTTTTAACATACCTTCAGGGTAATCTGAACCATTTTCTTCACTCTTAGGATCATTAAAAATTCCTAACTGTTTATTTAAAACATCTATATGATCTTTAATCATTTGATGAACAGATTCAATATATTCAAAAAATTTGCTTCCATCTATGATTGGCATAGTAATTGACATAGGGAAGTTTTCAATATGACGATATAATTCTAGGTATGGAAAATTCTGATTTAAATCAACACCTTTAAAATCGTCAATAAAATCTTCTGTAAAACGCAGATAAGAACCATAACGCTTGTTAGTTAGTCCTGTTTCTCCCCTAGACCAACGTCTCATACGGAAAAGATGCTTATCAAATAAATCTTTCAGACTTAAATCGTCATCTTCCACAAACTGCTCCCATTTCTCAACAATTTTTTCATCATCTGAGTCTTGTTGACGCAGATGATAGGCTTTGAGTAAATCATGAGGTTCTAAAGATTTTCCACGATTATTCTGAGAATCAAATAATTGAAAGGCTTCTGCCAAACGTTCCTCTGGCATGATGATACAAGAAATAGAACAATTTTCCAATAAAAATTCGCAAATATCTTTTGCCTGGCTTGTACCAACCAATTGAGTTAAATTTTCCCACTCGTTATAATTTTCGCTTGCATGATAGCAGGATATCTCTCCAAATTCAGCACCTAAAAGTTGATTAGCGCCTTCATAATCCTTTAACTTTTCTAATGAATGAAGAAACAAGGAAATAGAAATTAGTCGTTGTTGCCCATCTACAATATCTAAGTATCCACCATTATCATGAAAGATAACAGAGCCAACTTGATATTCCTTTTTTTCCATAGCATCTCGTAAATCATAAAAAAGATTACGAATATGCTTTCTGTTCCACTTATAAGGTCTTTGATAAGAAGGAATCCGCAAATTCCCTTCTTTCAATAGCTCTCCAACCTTTTTTGAAGTAAATTGAATACTCATTTTATCTGCCTTTATCGTATTTTTTAAAAAACTACAAATTCATATGAATCTGTAGTTAAGGGTAGCTAATTCTTTTGAATAAAAATCATTTATCCATCAAAACAAATCATCAAACAAACTCAACTGATTATCCTCTGGCATATTGCCCAGAATGCCCATTTCATCCATCTTTTCAACCAGGGTTGAGGAGACACCGCCACGCTTACGGAGCTCCGTCTTAGAAAGGAATTCTCCTTCTTCACGCGCCCGCACGATTTGCTTGGCAACGTTCTCTCCTAGACCATCCATCGCGACAAATGGTGGAATGAGGGTGTCCCCATCGATCAAGAATTCTGTTGCCTGACTGCGATAGAGGTCGAGCTTGCCAAACTTGAAGCCACGCTCCCACATCTCATTGACAATCTCAAGGGTGGTGTAGAGGTCGATCTCTACGTTGGAAGCTTCATTATTCTTGCGTTTCTCAGCTATTTCTTTCATTCGAGCTTTCACGGCCTCCAGGCCAGCTCCCATGGTTTTGATATCAAAGGCCTTGGCCCGAATCGAGAAGTAGGCACAGTAATAATAGAGAGGATGATGCACCTTAAAGTAGGCCACCCGAAGGGCCATCATAACGTAGGCCGCCGCATGGGCTTTGGGGAACATGTACTTGATCTTTCCACAGGACTCGATGTACCACTCAGGAACATTGTTTTCCTTCATGGCTTGGATATAGCCATTGCGCTCTTCTTCTGAGATCTTGAGCCACATGCCTTTCCGCACACGCTCCATGATGGTAAAGGCCATCTTAGGCTTGAGCCCTGCGTGCATGAGGTAGACCATGATGTCATCCCGACACCCGATAACGGTCGATAGATCGGCAATGCCCGCCTTGATCAAGTCTTGAGCATTTCCCAACCACACGTCGGTACCGTGAGACAGACCAGAGAGCTGAAGCAACTCGGCAAAGGTCGTCGGATGGGTTTCATCGACCATGCCCCGAACGAAGTTGGTCCCAAACTCAGGGATCCCCAGCATACCAGTTGAAGTCCCGATTTGCTCCGGTGTCACTCCTAGGATATCGGTCCCTGAGAAGAGGGCCATGACACCTGGGTCATCCATAGGAATATCATTCGGATCAATTCCTGACAAGTCTTGGAGTTTGCGAATCATAGTCGGATCATCGTGTCCTAGGACATCGAGCTTGAGGACGTTCTCATCGATATCGTGGAAGTTAAAGTGAGTGGTCTGCCATTCAGCTGTCACATCATCTGCTGGATACTGGACCGGAGTAAAGTCATAGACATCCATATAGTTTGGAATAACAACGATTCCCCCCGGGTGCTGACCGGTCGTCCGCTTGACCCCAGCGGCACCTTGGGCCAGACGTTCGACCTCAGCATCTCGATAGTACTTGCCAAAATCCCGCTCATAGCCCTTGACAAACCCATAGGCAGTCTTGGCCGCGACGGTACCTACTGTTCCTGCCCGGAAGGCATATTCTTCCCCAAAGATATCGCGAACATCCAAGTGGGCACTCGGCTGGTCTTCCCCTGAGAAGTTCAAATCGATATCGGGTACCTTGTCCCCATCAAAACCAAGGAAGGTCTCAAACGGAATGTCTTGGCCGTTTTTGCTGAGCTTGTGGCCACAGTTTGGACAATCCTTATCCGGCATATCAAAACCAGATCCATAAGAGCCATCAGTGATGAACTCACTGTACTGGCACTGGCTGCAGACATAGTGAGGCGAGAGCGGATTAACCTCCGTAATCCCAATCATGGTCGCGACAAAGCTGGATCCAACGGATCCACGCGATCCAACCAGGTAGCCCCGCTCATTGGAACGATGCACCAGCATTTGCGAGGCCAGATAAATCACGGCAAAGCCATTCCCCAAGATAGAGGTCAATTCCTTTTCAATCCGCAGATCGACAATATCAGGGAGCGGATTACCATAGATCTCAAAGGCTCGCTTATAGGTCAATTCCGCAACTGTTTCTTCGGCCTTGTCGATAAATGGCGTATAGAGGTCACCCTTGACCACTTCGACAGGTTCGAAGATTTCTGCCAGGGCATTGGTATTTTCAATGACAATCTTGCGCGCCAAGTCTTCCCCTAAAAAGGCAAATTCATCCAGCATTTCATTGGTTGTACGGAAATGGGCTTTTGGTAGGGGTGCTGGTTGGGCGTTTTCTCCATGGCCGATAGTCCGGTTAATCATGGCCCCTTGCCCGAGACTGCGGACAATGATCTCCCGATAGATCTCATCTTCCGGTTCCAGATAGTGGACATTCCCTGTGGCAAGAACGGGCTTACCTAGGCGATCTCCCACCTCAATCAAGCTCTTTATAATGGTCTGGAGCTCGTCCATGTCCTTGACCTGCTCCTTGGCAATGAGAGGCGCATAGATAGCCGGTGGCATAACCTCGATAAAGTCGTAGTACTTAGCCACTTCGACTGCCGCGTCAACTCCTTGAGAGACGACCGCATCGAAGACTTCTCCTTCAGAACAAGCTGATCCAAGGATCAAGCCCTCTCGGTGGGCATCCAGCACGGTCTTGGGAATCCGTGGGACCCCTTCGAAATACTTGGTCCCAGAAAGAGAGACCAGTTTAAACATATTCTTAAGGCCGGTCTGATTCTTGACATAGATCGTGGCATGCTTGACCCGCGCCTTCTTATAGGAATTTTCATTGATCAGATCGATATTCAAATCCTTGAGATTGGTCACCCCATGCTTTTCTGCTACATCCTTGATAAAGATGAAAAGCAAGCGCCCCGTCGCTTCCGCATCATAGTTGGCCATATGGTGATGTTCCAAGGCGACCCCAAAGCGCTTGGTCAAGTGCCCCAAGCTATGCCATCTAAAATATGGGTAGAGGTTGCGGGCAAATTCCAACGTATCGATGACTGGTTGGGTGATTTTTGGAAGGCCATGACGCTCGTAGTTGACATTCATGAAGCTCATGTCAAAAGTGGCATTGTGGGCGACAAGAACGGTTCCCTCACAGAAGGCCTGAAATTCCTTCAAGACCTGCACCAAAGGCTTGGCCCCACGGACATGTTCATTGGTGATCCCTGTCAATTGGGTCGTAGAGGCCGACAGAGGATGGCCCGGATCGATAAACTCGTCAAACTCCTCAATGACATTGCCCTTGTACATCTTAGAACCGGCGACCTGGATCAAGTCATTGTAAATGGCTGAAAGTCCCGTCGTTTCCACGTCAAAGACCACATAAGTCGCTTCATTAAGGTCCAGATCCACCTCGTGATAGGTGATGGGCACATTGTCCTCTACGATATTGGCTTCCATCCCATAGATCAGCTGGATCCCAGCCTTCTTGGCTGCTTTAAAGCCATGTGGGAAGCTCTGTACATTGCCATGGTCGGTGATCGCCACCGCCTTGTGGCCCCACTCAGCTGCCTTGGCAACTAGCTCTTCGACTTCCGGCAGGGCATCCATGGTCGACATGTTGGTATGGGCGTGGAATTCCACCCGGCGCTCACCTTCTGGCATCAGGTCCTTGCGGGTATAATGCACGACTTCCTGGATGTCTTGGACATTCATAGTTAAGTCACGCGTGAAATTGTTCATTTCGATATTTCCCCGCACCCGGAGCCAGCTGTTCTTCTTGATCATGTCAAACTTCTGGGCTTCTTCCTCATTTTTGACCCATTTCTGAAGGGAAAAACTCGAGGTATAGTCGGTCATCTTAAAGCTGATCAAGACCCGACCGGTCCGCGTCACCTTGTGCTCCACGTCAAAGACCACACCCTCAAAGACAATCCGGTTCTCTTCCGTTATGATCTCGATCATCGGAGTGATCTCAGCCTTGTCTAGCTTAGGTTTAGCCGCAGCCTTCTTAGCCTTGAAATCAAAGGCTGGTTTTTCTTCAACTGCAGGTGGCGGAGCCATCTGGGCCAAGGATTCCATAGCCCGCAAGGTCTCTTCATTGGCCGCTTGGAAGATCTTTTCATTTTCCTGCTCAAAGCGCGCCACTTCTTGCTCTGTCAGCGCATCATCAGACTCCACTCGACAGGTGAAATGTGGAAAACCAAAGGCTTCCAACTGCTTGGCAAGGTTGGGCAAATGGTTCTTACGAAAATGCTCCGTATCGACCGAAGAAGGCCCTGAGATGATCAATTCCTGCCCTTCCGCGCGCACCTGCAAGTCTTGGTAAAGCCCCTTAAAGCCTTGACTCGCACAAGGACCTTCCTCAAAGACCTCCCGGTAGTAGGCCTGCAATAAATCAGCAGAAAAGTCCGGATTGGCCACTTGGATGGTAAAGGTCGCCTGGTTTCCTGTCTTTGAAAATTCATCCTTCAAGCGCTTGCGCAATTCCTTAAACAAAGCAATCGGCAAGACTTCCGCAAAGGCAAAGCGGAACTCCCAAACCCGGCTGACCTTGTGCACCACGACTTCTTGAATCTCCGCATGCAAAAAGGCACTGGAAGATCGCATCTCCAGCGGCATATCCAGCTGATCCATTAAAATTTCAAAGGTGTTGGACATTGTTTCTCCCTTGATCTTGATTCTTTTGCTCACTGTTGAGTGGCCCACTTTCTAAGCAAAAACAGACCATTCAAAAACATTCGTAACCCTTATTTTATCACAATTTAAGGATTAATTCGAGGGAGAAGTGAAGACGAAAAAATCACCGATAGGACGGTGATTTCTCGATGATTGGTCAACAGCAGGCAATCCTGATCATTCCCCACTTGTTGCCTCTGTTTCTGAGCTGGAGCTCGGTGTCCGTAGCAGGTCCTTCATCTGCGCCTAAATATCTTCTCTTGAGAGTTGTTCTTGATTTTGAACCTTCATAGATGCTTGCAACTTCTGCCGAATCTCCACTTTCTCCTCTTGCTCCTTTTGCGCTTGAAGAGTCAGACGGTACATGGCAAAGAAAACACCGATGACCACTAAAAAAGAGAACCAAGTGGTTCTCTCTATATTGTAATTTTTCATCAACCTACTACAGTTGACAAAGAACCGAATAAGTGTAGTTCACATATGACGTATCTTAAATGGAAATCAAATATAACTATTTAAAAATCAAAAGATACAATAATAAAGATGCAATTAACAAATATACTGCTATTGTTACTTTCATAGCAATATTATAGTATCGGTCCAATCCAGCGAATCTCTCAACAAAGCCTATTTCAGGATTTTTAGGATTATAATATACTATCATACTGGAACCGATTGGAAAAATGGTTTTTAAATCCAAATTTTGTCCCGTTCCATGAACGTATTTTATATCAAAAACATTTGATTGCTTAGATTCAGTTGATATGTCTATAAAATAAGAGTAATCATATTTTTTTTTATATTTAATTCCATTCACTGAATATTCAACAATCGGTAAAGATACAGGAACTTCATTTCTAGAATCATATGACACTACAATTCCCTCAACTTTCGAAGTTGATTGAATTTTTATATTTATATCACGACGATATAAGTAATAAAAAATCAAAAATAATATCAAAAATATCAGAGTTATTATTCCTATAATTATAAATAATATTTTTTTAGGCATAATTACCTCCTTATTCGCTCAATTTAATTGAACCATTTCTCAATTGTTCCAGCTAAATTATTAATCCATATTTCTATTTGTCCAAGCAAACCATCACATTCAAAAATCTTATTCTCATATTCATTCATTTTATCAATTAGACGATCCATATCTCTATCAATAGCTTTAATTGTGGTATTAAGTTCATTACTTATAACGCTACTTACAGGTTGATTAAATTGAGTCTTATATAGATTTCCCGTCCACTCATCACTATTTTCATTCTTTAATTTATTTAGAGATTTTTTTTCAGTTCTATAACGACCCTTAATTTTCTGTAAATGGTTATAAATTTCTTTTATTTCCCTAATCTTTGCTTGATAATCTGCTTTCTGATGGCATATCGCAGCTGCTTGAGATCTTAGCGACGCTAACTGGCTTTGTTTTGTCATAAATTACCCATCCTTTTAATAATCATATTCATTTTAGAGTTTTTCACTATTTATAAACTCTTAATTCAATGTCCATTTTCTGAGGATCTTCCATCCGATCAACTATTTTCTTTTGTTCGGAAGAAATCTCTAACATCATTAGCACTGCGTGATTACTTTCTAAATCACCTCTACTTTCATGATTATAAAAAATAGGTTGATTATCATACACGCTGAAGCCATCGTATTGCCAATTAAGATACAATCCGAAACTATTATTAATAGTTACAGAAGTTCGATTAATTAGTAAAAATACCGCATACTCTTTCCCATCAAAAGTATATGTTGCCCCTGTATAATTCAGACTAACTTTTCCTTCAACACCAATCAATGGATGCTTTGTAATAAGTCTATCAACATAATTTATTAACTCAGGAGAATAGCCATCTTCAATATTTGGTTTATTAAAATTAATAATATTTTTTTCCATTATCCTCTCCTTTTTAACCTTTTGAAACTAAAATTTCTAATTTCATTTTATTTGGATCTTTCATACTATCAATTATTTGTTTTTGTGCAGGTGTTATCTCTATCATCATTAATGCTGCACAATTCATATCTAAATCACCTCTTTTAGTGTGATTATATAATATTTCCTGGTTTTCAAAGAGTACCTGTCCATCATATGACCAGTTCAATTTGAAATTTATACTCTGGTCAATTACATGTTGACTTCGATTCAATAATACAAATACTGCATATTCTCGTTCATTAATTGTATAAGTAGCATCTGTGTAATTCATACTTAATTTTCCATCCTCACCAATTGATGGATTTTTTCTTATAATTTCACGAACATAATCAATTAACTCCTTTGAATATCCTTCATTTGTTGGAGGGACAATAAGTGATATGTCTTTTTTTTGACTACTAATATCTTGATTTTTTGTATTATTTTCATTCTTACTAGAAACACTACACGCAGTCAGAGTCAGTATCAAGCATACTATAATAATTAGTTTTTTCATTTTCTTTTCTTTCATTTTAAAATAGATTTATTACCACAATTTAATTTTAACACTTGGAACTGAAACATTCAAAGAGAAACCTAAACCAAGTGTAGCTCCTATTTCAAGCTTATTAGAATATATACTTATTCTATCATTAATATCCTTTACCTTTTCACTCGTGTACATTAATGTTGCATCAACACCACCTTTAGCACTGACTCCCCCACCAATACCAATTAAGTTTTCTGATTTTTCAGCACCATCTGCTTTATATTTGACCGCTAAGCCACCGATATTTGCACTATAATTAACTCCCCCAACAGATGCTTTACCAGAAAATCCAATTTGTGTTTTTTCCTCACTACTGTATCGTGCTATTGTACCACTTGCTTGAGGCCCATATGCAGTTGCATTAGCATTCAGTAAACCTACATTAGTATCTACCTTTGCTCTAGCAGTCGTTGCATCAGCTGATAAAATTATTCCGTTCTTACCAAGTCTATTATCTGTAGAAGCTGCAAGAACATCTACTGTTCCTGAAACGTTAACGAGATCACCGGCTTTGGCATGAAGTTCTCCACCAGCAACTCTAGCTTTGCCTTGTGCATGCAATTCTCCGTCTTGCACACTCATTGTACCATTTGCAGAAAGGAAATCACCACCAGCATAAGCATAAAGATCATTAGCATAACCTATTGCATATTGTGTTTCAGCTACAGCCACATTACCTGCCTTATAGATAAAAGGATCTTCTATAAATTTTTTCTTAAAGACCGACTCTGTTCCCTGAATATACCATTCTTCTCCTGTTAAGCTACCAAATTTGGAGTCATCATACCTACCTGAAGGTAGAACATAATGGTCCATCACCTGAGACATTGAATTATTAAGCCCACCAAAGGTTTCTGTTAAAGCACCTACTATATTACACAACTCTTGATCTTTTTCAACAAAAGCTTTATTTACATTTTCTAGCATTTGTTTTATACTATCGAATGCTAAAGCAAGCTCGTCCGTCCTAGAATTTTCTACGGTAATAAATTCATTTGCCCTATTCTCCCATTTTTTTAAACCTGACACTAATTCTGCTGTATTGTTTGCTATTTTATTGATTTCTGTTATATCCTGATCTACTTTTTTGTCATAAATCTTACCAGTTTCCTCCGATTCTAAATCCAGAAAACCTGATTTTACTTGTTTAACGCAGTCATCCAATTTTTTAACAGCTTCAACTATTAGATAAGTCATATTTAAACTGTTTGATTTCATAAATGATTTTACAGCTTCTGCACCTTGTCCTTTGAAGCTATTTGTTTGCGTTAAAATCTGTAGAGCCTTATAAACTTGATATAATTGATTCTCCACTTCTGAATAAGTACTTGATATTTTTGATTCAATTAACGATACTTTAGAGTTACTTAGTTTCATACTTTAATTCCTTTATCCTATATCACTTCCAAAAATCCTGTTTAAACCTATCCCAAGCATTTTGACCTGCGTATTTTGCATCAACTTTCATCCATTCAGCAATGATAACCTCTAAATTTTGAATATCTTGTTCTAATAGTTTTTTATAGTTATCAATAACTTTATTAAATTCAGTTTCAACTTCCTTAAGTTTATCAATCGTTTGCAATTCTAAACCAACAGTGTCCAATTCTAATTTAGTAGATATGGCATCTTTTGCTTTTTCCAAAGATTTGATTTCTTTTTTTAATGTTTCTGGATTAATTAAAAATTGTACCATTATTTTACTCTCCTATTTCTACACTACAGAATGTGCTGTTCCCTAATACGCTTTCAATTACTTTCTGATATTTTTCAACTGATTTACTCTCCAACATCTCATAGTAATAGATATAATTGATACCAGATAACCACAATATTACAAACATCTCTGAAAATAATTTTGGCTTTTGCGTCAACAAATAAATAAATTGTTCTTTTACTTGGCCAATATAATTTGAAATATCTTCATTGTTTAGATAATCCTTAATCATTATTAAGGAAATATTTGGAAGTATCATTCCCATATCTGCACTGTCAATAATGATTTGAGGCGAATTTTTGCTAAATATTTCATTAAGTAATTGATATGTAAAAAAGATATCTTCTAAATGATTTTTATGATCTGGATTTGTATGAATCAAAAGAAGTCTAGATAGAGTTTTTGACTTATATAAGAGTTTCTGTGGAATTATATCACGAGATGATAAAGGAATAAAAACAGATTTTGTATAAGATTCATTATCAAAATCTACTATTTTTTTCCTTATTTCGCTTTCTACGCTCTCATTAATTTCCCCTAATGCATGAACACAAAATTCCATCCCTTTAAATAAATACTTTTGAGCCAATTCTACATCTTCTTTAGACAACTCTTCAATAAATTTATTAAACTCATCTTTATTAAATCTCTTATTCTGAGCTATAAACTCAAGTAATGTTAAATTTAATGAAGTTTGATTTTTGACATATGAACTCTTGTATTGTTGAATAAATTCAGTTTTAATCTGCTGAAAATTTTCTTTTGGAACAAAATCTATTACTTTAAATAATATATCCAAACTACTGAGAAGTGTTGATGAAGTGGAAACAAAAGAAAATAGAGTATTACCTGGATTAACAGTCACTTCTATATTTTTCTGTAACTGAGTTCTTGCATATTCTTGTTTGTAGTAAGCTAGCAACACAATTGCAGCAGGATTAATGTTTATAAGTTTTTTTTCTACTTCATAAAGAAATAGTGAGAAACCAAAATTATACCCTAAGGTAATATATATTCTATCTGTTTTACACTTTTGAGTTTGCACAACTAATTTATCCAATTTACTCATTGTTAACTCCTTTAATTACTTTCATAGCCTGATAATGATTTCCATCAACCATATAAGCAACTGACTTTTTCAAAGTAGGTTCCGAATATTTTACATTCGGAACACTTATGATTTTCTGATCATTCAATCGCATTTCAACAACAGCATATTTTAGTTGCTTAACGAATTTTGAAACAACATTTAGACTATTAGATAACATTGGGAGAGTTGTAATGAAGCTATATACTTTAACTTTAGGTCCATTCGTCATAATATATAGTATTTTATCAGATAATATTTCATTTTCCTGAATCAACTCTCCAATTTCATCCCAAATTATTACCATCGGTTTAGGAAGTATTTCATCTAGATCGACATGTTCACTAACTAAATCATATAGCTCTTCTATAGTATTTTTCCTTCCCAAAGGCGAATCTATTTCTTTTGAGAAACGAGATTGTTTTTGAGATTTCGAAGTTGTCAAAAGAATAGAATCGAAATTGAGTTTTTCAAAACTTAATATCATAGTGTTGATAATATTAAGTTTTTGCCATTCTTGTTCAAAAATATATAAAAGATTTCCTTTAATTAAATCCCAACTTAACGGTTGAACATTTTCCAGATCCAATCCGAGTGGTACTTTACCTTCATCCAGCAAGGCTGCTACATCCTCACGTCCATAGAACGCTGCTTCTGTCAACTCATCTGGCACCATTGGGATGCCTGCTGGGGTTTGGCCTGTCCACATCTCTTTGAGGCTTTGGACTTGGTCGCGGAGGTTGTTCATGATTTGGATATCATTGTCCCCTGCGACTGGTAGGGCGAACTGGACGACATCGACTTCGTCACGTTTCATGAGGGCCCGTCCCTTGATATCTTCCATCGTAGACGCTAGTGGGGTTGCTCCTACGATACCGCGGATCTCAGAGATATCATTTTGTGGCAAGGTCAGCTGGTGCTTGAAGTTGGAATAGAGCTGAGCCCGTAGGTTGTTTTGTCGGCTAGCTGTGATGATCAAGTGCACACCGATGCTAAGACCTTCACGGGAGATCCGCATGAAGAGTTTGAAGAGGTCTGTCTCATAAGGCTCGTCCTTCATGGACTCATAGCTATCCATGAGGATAACCATAGTAGGCTCTTGCTTCCCGGTCACTTCACGGTAGAGGGCGATGGTACCTACCCCATGTTCTGAGAGAAGTTTCTTGCGGCGATCCAACTCGCGGTTGATGATCCGGATAAATTTCTGGATTTTCTCCGTCTGATCGAGCAAGAGGCTATCGGCCACATGTGGCAGTTGCGTCAAGGGTGCTAAACCATTGGTTCCGAAATCCAGCAGGTACATGGTCAGATTTTCTGGGCTCTGCTTGCGAGCCAGATCCATGGCGACTGTCTGAAGGAAAGTCGTCTTTCCTGTACCTGGACTTCCGTAAAGGAGGATATTCCCATCTTTTGACAGATCGATGGCGACCGCTTCTTGCTTTTGCGCTTGCGGGATATCGGCTACCCCGATTAGGACGCTTGGAGCTGTCCGTTTTTGCCAAGCCTCGATCGGCACGACCTTGTCCAACTCATCCAGCGTGATCCGCTCTTTGAGCGGTGGCAACCATGGTTGGGCTACAGCTGCGATGCCTTCTTGTTGGTGCAAGTGGTTGATTTCCTGCACGATGACATCCAGCTCTGTCGGCACTTCCTTGATTTCTTCTGCCATATCCAGACCAGATAGGTCCTGGTTGAGGACTTCGTATTGGCCCAGTTCATTGATCAAGTAGATGGTATGGTCTTCGATCCCTAGCTGGTCTTTCTCAGGCTGGTAGTCTGCTCCAGACCAGGCGGTTTGGAAGAGTTCATAGACTTCGTTGTTCCCCACTTGGAGATAAGCACGACCGGTCTGGGTGATCTGAGCCGCATCTGCCGTCCGCAGCATCTCCATGGAGTCCCCACGGTCTGCTACCTTGAGGGCTAGTTTGAAGCGGGAGTTGGACCAGATCTGGTCATCCACGACCCCAGAAGGTTTTTGCGTCGCAAGGATCAAGTGCACCCCAAGGGAACGCCCGACACGCGCGATAGAAACCAGCTCCTTGATGAAGTCTGGTTGGTTGACTTTGAGTTCGGCGAACTCATCACTGATCAAGAAGAGGTGAGGAAGCGGTTCGGTCGCTTCACCGAGTTTAAATTTCTTTTGGTATTGGTTGATATGGTTGACCCCATATTGGCCAAAGAGGCGCTCCCGACGATGGATCTCCGCATTGATAGAGGCTAGAGCCCGCATGGACTGGGCACCATCCAAGTTGGTGATGGTCCCCAACAAGTGAGGCAGATCCTTGAAGAGGTTGGCCATTCCCCCACCCTTGTAGTCGATGAGAAGGAAAGCCACATCGTGGGGGTGGAAGTTGACAGCAAGGCTCAGGATATAAGACTGAATGGTTTCAGACTTACCAGAACCAGTTGTCCCTGCGATCAAGCCGTGTGGTCCATGAGCTTTTTCATGAAGATTGAGGTAGACCAAATCGTCCTTACCGCGCAGACCGATCGGCACGGCCAAACTTTGATAAGGGGCATGGCTCTCCCAACGACTCAAAACCTTGAGGTCATTGAACGTTTCCGCCTGATACATTTCAAGGAAAGTTACCGAGTCTGGAATCGAGCTCTTAAGCTGTTGGATATGCTTAAGAGGGGCAAGGCCACGCGAGATGGCTTCCTTGTCATAGCCTTCAGGGAAGTGATCCAATTGGAAGTCGAGCTCCCGAAGAACCCCTTCTTGCAAGAGCAATTGCCCTTGGTTACGGTCCTTGATGGAGATAACCGTTTGGATATTTTCAGAAAGAGATGAGAGCACGTCTGCCACATAGATGATAGAGCAGCCTAGCTCTGTCGGATCCTCACGGAAGAACTCCATGATGACATGGTCCAAAATCAAGGTCTCATCCGTGATGAGGACCACATAGTGAGGGTGGAAGATCTTGGTGTCATTGGCTTTTTCTTCCTCTTTTTGCGCCTTGCGGAGCTTGAGGATTTGGTTGAGACTGTTCAAGACCTGATCTCGTGTCCGCTGATTGTAAACAAAGCTACGGACATTCATGTCTTGCAAGGTCGCATGAGGCAACCAGCGCATCCAATCCCAGCTTTCTTTTTCCTCTTCTGGAATGATCGGAATAATGGTCAGATCATGATAAGAGTGAAAGACAGCCAATTGGGCAACCAGAAGTTGCAACTGTTCTAGCACGATGGGACGAGGGCCGACATAGCCGACCGGTCCCCGATTGAGGCTGGCTACAATCGGAAGATTGTCGATCTTTTGATGTGCTTGGAAAAGAGCATAGCCTTCTTCTTCCAAGGCATCTTTCTTTCCACTGCGTTCTTCCTGACCATATTTGAGCTCATAGCTGGTTGGGACCTTGCCCAAGCCCAAACGATAGGCCAAAAAGTCAAAATGAAGCGGTGTTTTTTCGTAGATCCGCGAGTCATAACGTTTGACCATCTTGGTCAAGTCTGCAATCGCTGGGAAATGGTAAAACATGCCTTCTCGTTGCTTCCGAGAGAGCTGTTCCAAGTCCTTTGCCTTGTCCTTGAGATAGAGATGGTAGAGCTCCACGCGCTCTTTCTTGTCTTCTTTGTATTTCTTACGATTCTTGAAGAATCCTTGGACAGAAAAGATCACACTGACCACAGACATGGATACCGTCGCGATGATATAGAGCCCCCGAGGTTGGAAAATGGTGATCAAGAGGGTCACCCCAACCATGATGAGGGGTGGCATGATCAACTTCAAGAGTTCATCTGATGGCTTTTGAGGCTCCGCTCCCGGAGGATTGATCAGGATCTTGTCTTCCGAGCTCCGGTAGATGATCCGCGGAGACCGGTGGTACTCTGGATAGTCCTTGTAAAAGTCGTAGCGCGAATGCAAGCGAGGTACCAGATAAGGACTCACTTCGACAGTCCCTTCCACACCAAATTCTTCTGGATAGAGCTTAATGGTCACATCTCCAATGGCCAGCTCATCCCCAAAGGCCAGTGGAACAGTCGCTTCAGTAACGAGTTTGTGGTTATGGTAGAGTTTTCCAGATAAGAGCTGGCAAGTCCAAGTCTGATCTTTTTTCACAAGGAGAAAGCGCACTGGATAATGCACGCGCACATCCGCACCTTGTTCATCTGCTACCAGGATTTCTTCCTTGTCGAGCAGCTCATATGTATGGACTTCCCCTGTCGCCAAGTAGCAGACCACATCTCCAAGGATCTTGCTATTTTCTAGCACGCCCTTGTCTTCCCCATATTGGTAGAAGACTTCTCCTTGACTCCATTGGAAATGAAGGGGATGTTCTTGCGAAGAAATGGTCAACTGAGCTGTTTCTTGATTCGATACGGTCGCTGTTTTCCCCTCTTCTAGTGCTAGCTCATAGCGAAAACCTTTTTTATAGAGTATGATACGTTTTTTCATAGACTACTCCTTGTGTTCGCTAGACTCAGTTGAGCTTGCTGTTGTAGAAGACGAGCTTTCTGTTGAGGAGGCTTCTGTAGACGAAGCTGTTGTCGAACTGCTGGTTGAAGCTTTGGTTTCATCTTTCTCTGCTTCCAAGAGTTCAGAGCGAGCATCCCAGTATTTCTTATATTCGCCTTCTAACTCAGAGAGTTTCTTCTCGCGTTGTTCACCAGAGAGTTTTTCGCTATCACGTGTCGCCTTGATTTCTTTGCGAAGAGCATAGATGATCAAGTCTGAATCGTCGATCCGCTTGGCTGTATCCAATGCTTGGGTAAAGTCATGACGGCCGATATAGATCCAGTAGTGGAGATAGAGACTGTCTGACTTGAGCGTGACGTTGTTGAGGATGACCTTCTTTTGGTCCTCTGAGAAATTCAAGCCTTGCAAGTAAGACGTCGCCAACTCGTATTTCTGTGTCGTTGGAAGACTGCTTGGAGCCACTCCCTCCAACTCATCGATCACACCGGTGTAGTCTACTTTAAGAAAAGCAGTATCCGCTTGAAGCAACTTTTCTTTAAAGGGGGCTTGGAAAAAGACCAAATAAATCAAGGGCAAGAGTAAGAGGGCCACTACAGCTGAAAGCCATACTGTTGCCAACTTAAAGATTCGGTGTTGACGACTTGAAACCAAGGTCAAGGTCTTTTCTTCCTCTTCCTTGCGTTCTTGGTAGGCTTTCTCTAAGAGAGCTTTCATCTCTTCTAAGCTAGCAGCATCACGGATTTCTACCAAGAAATCAGGCAGATCTTCTAATTCAAGTGTGCCTTGATAGAGCTCCATGAAATCCCAGTCCCCAAAAAGAGTGACCGCATAGCACTTGGCCTGCCGCAAGAATTCAACCTGATCCCACTTGCGTGGCACCATCATTCCCGGCACCCCGCGATAAGCGATCTTGACTTGCGCATCCTTGGTCACAAACAAATTGATAGGATGCAACATAAAGGTCACCGGAAGCTCCAAGGCTGGCGCCAAATCCAAGACATTGATAGCTAGACGCAGACGGTCTGAAACCGGTAATGCCTGGATTTCTTCTGCACTCAAGCCTAGCGCGTCTGTCTGATAGGTCAGATGAATCTGGTCTTGATCCGCTGTCATGCTTTGCTCTAAAAACAAGGGATGATGGAGATCCAAAATCCATAAATTGCGTAAATCCTGGCTATCCACTTCTGAACGCTTAAGGTCCAGCCGCCAGCTCGTTTCTTCTTTTTCAAAACGGAAGACTTGTTCTTCCAGTGTAAATTGTTCTTCTTTCACCTTACCACTCCTCAATCTCGATCAGATCACCACTCGTGATCGGATACTCCTGTACCACCTTGCCTTCATCCAGCAAGATGCCTTTATTTACCACGCGCAACTGATACTTGCTTCTAGGCTCCATGGCAGACCCAAAGATCTGATCCAATTCCCGAATCAAGCGTCGCACCTCCATCCGCGTTGGGATTCGGAGGTCATGGCTTGCACCATTCATACGGAAGGTGACATTGATATGTTGGTCCATTTAGGCCTCTTTTCTATAGATTCGATAGGAAATATAGCCAGCAATCCCAAAGAGAAGAGCACTCCAAGCCAGCATTTGCAAGGCTGGAATAAAATCCGACAAGCTGGCCGAATTGTCCTCCACATTGGACTCGAATTTAGATAATTTTTGATTTTCAGGCTGGAACAGGTCCGCTTCAGGCCCCGTTTTTTTCTTTCCCCTTATAGCAGAAAACAACTGGCCGTCTGAATCGGTCAATTGTTTCTCTTGCTTGCGTTTTTCATCTGCTAATTTTTTCTGATCCTTCTCATTGAAAAGAGACTCAGTCGCATCCAATTGGCCCCCAAGTGTCTTTTCCTGCTCTGTCTCAAGACGTGAGTTGTTGACCTGCAGACGATTATCAATAAAATCATCTGCAGAAACAACAACCGCTGGCAAGAGACTTAAGACAAAGAGAAGATACATCATTTTTTTCATAAGCTTGATTCAATTTCCTTTGTTTGAGTAAACTTCTTAGGAATGAAGATATTGGCAACCGCCAAAAGTCCGAAGAAGACCAACAATCCGAAGAAGACGCCGATACCGGCTGTTTGTCCATCAAAGTAACCCGCAAACTGTCCTTCTAAAATAGAAAGGAGGTTGACATTTTTCACCAGTGCTGGAAGGCCTGACAAGGTCGCGGTCGTTCCGATCGCGCTTGATAGGTAGACATAGCTGATCAACATGAAGAAGGCCAGTCCCATTCCAATCACACGGAAGTGTTTCAAAAGAAGGTATTGTAGTTGTACCAAGACAAAGCTTGCTAGAACCGCTAAGAACACCCATGAAGGTACATATTCACGACCAACAGAGAGTTGAATACTTGAAATCATTCCGATCACCAGTCCAAGGATGAGAGAAAGTCCCACAAGGACACCGACAGACAAGAGATCTGATTCTTGCAAACGATCCAATTTGAAACGATCCTTAACCTTGCGAATGATTGGTTGAGTCGCAAAGAGATAAGCTGTAAAGAGACTCAAGACTTCCAACATAAAGATCCAGATAAATGGACGGTAGACGTTGATAGTCGCTTTCACAGAAGAAGATTTCTCTGCAACTGGATTTGACAAGAAGTCGAGCAAGACTTCATTCGGCACTCCGTTTTCATAGGCATTGTTGAAGACCTTACGGAAGGCTTCGACGAAGTTCCCATTTTCAGACAATTCCTTGTCGAATTCACCCATCAAGCTCTCTGCATTGCTAGACAATTTCTCTGTATTGCCTTGGGCTTTTTCCAATTCTTTGTTCAATTGGCTAAAGATTTCATTGGTAGAGTTAGCAGCTTCTACATTGCTACGAGATGAGCTCTTAACGCCTTCTGTCGAGCTCAATAATGACGTGTATTCAGAACCAAGAGCTGACAAATCTGCATCGGTCTTGGTTTGAGCCTGTGTCACTGTTTCCTGCGCTTTTGAGATCTCTTCTAGGCGTCTTTGAAGGTCTGCATACTGCTTCAATTGATCGTTGATATTTTGGGTTAGATCCTTGTTGGTGTTTTCGATTGCTTGAAGATTTGCCTGCAATTGTGGTCCCAAGTCTTGCAACTGTTTAAGGGTACCATCTAACTGGGCTTTCACACTCTTCGTTGCATCCCCAGATTCATCCGTTTCAATACTCTTACGGTAGTCCTTCATGTTACTTGAAACGGCAGCCTTCACGACATCGACCAAAGCATTTGTCAAATCCATATCTTCGATCGGATCATAGAGCGAATGACGATCTCCCTTGTCATCTTTTGGATAGTAAGCATCGATCAATGCTCCCGCGCGTTGATAATCCAGGGCGATTTCACTAGCTTTCGATGCATAGTTAGCGACAGCTGTTTTCAAGTCTTCTGCAGATACAGTCACACTGGTTGAAGAAACTCCATTCACAAGGACTTCAACATCAATCGCGCTTGGCATAGCTCCTCCATCTTCAACAAGGTGAATTTGAATTTGTTTGCCATCTTTCAGTTCGACTTCCTGCTCACCACTGCCTGCATAAGTCTGTCCATCATAGGTCCAGGTATCAACCTTAACTCCTGCAGGTACTTGAATGCTAACTTTTTGTTTTCCAGATTTAGCATTGAGAACATTCGCAACTGCCGTTAATTTAGCATCCACTTCAGCAGCCAATCGTTTCAAGTCATCTGCGTTCCCTTTTGCTTGCCCCTTCGTTCCAGCAAAAGCACTATCAAAATCAATCGCTGCGTTGAGATTCCCATACTTATTCAGATTAAGACTAGCAGGATCTAAAGACGGAAGTTTTTCAATTGCTTGACGAATGTCATCATCCGCTTTATCTCGAGCCTTGCTGATAGTTTCGATTTTTGGCTTTCCAAGCAAGGTACGAAGAGTGACTTTGTCTCCTTCATTTAGACCATAGTAGTCAAGGATCTTCGCTTTTACAGAAGACTCGATGTTCTTTTCGTGCTCATCTAATTTGTCGCGTTCTGCCTTGATCCCTTTTTCGAGGTCTGCCACACGATCATTCACATCTTTTGTCAAGCCTGCATAAGTCTTGGTACCTGAAGCATCTCCTTCTGTTTCAGTTGGTTGACTCAATTGTTTGGTAATTGCTTCTTGGTTTTGTTGTAGATTCTTATACAACTCTTGGGTCTTTTCACTGACAACAGACTGGTTCATAGACATCAGCTGGTTCATGAACTCTTCATGGCTGATCTTGTCCTCAGAGCGTTGTTTGATCAATGTGTCGAAGTTTTGACCGTACTGATCCTGAGATTGGGTCAATTGATCAAAAGCCTGTGTATAAGACTCAAGGACTGTCTTCAAAGCATTGTTCGACTCGACAGAAGACGTAGACAAGCTATAGAGACTTGGAAAGATATTCTTCGAATCTAAAGCCGAATCCAGCAAGTTGCTTCGGTATGAACCAATGTTGGTAGATTGAATTTTGTTACTTGTTTCCACGTTCTTCTGAGCTGTATAAAGGTTGCTCAAAATGCTGACCATATACATATCAACCAACTGGCTATTCAAGTCTGAAACGATATCTTTAGCGACTTTATTGGCCTCGTTTTCAACCTGAGAATTTCCAGCCGCATTGACCTTATACGTCACCGTGGTCTTCTCTGCATTAACCGCATTCACTTCCAAGACCTTCTCTGAGAAGTCACTTGGAATGACAATCATCAACTGGTACTTGCCATCTGCAAGCCCTGACTCAGCGGCTCCACGAGGGAGTACAGACCAGTTTTGCGAATTATCCCGTTCGATATTCTTTACATAGCTAGCCCCAAGGTTGTATTCTTTATCATTCAGTTTGACCGCTTTGTCTTCATTGACAACCGCAATATTAAGCTTGGTGTTTTCTGTCGTTTGTACGGTCTTGGCTTCGTTTTGCTTTTGGTCCTTTTGAACCGTCGTATAAAGACCCACTACAGATCCCATCAAAAGGAGCACAACTGCACTCTGACCGATGTATTTTAACCATTTTTTCTTTTTCACTTCTATACCTTTTCCTTTTTCTAATTCATAGATACAAAATAGGGGTTAGGAATTAAGAATCTAACCCCTATTTTCTATATATCAAAAGACAAAAGGGTGATCTACCTACAAGAAGTAAGATCACCTCCAAGACTATCTTAGTGGATTTGTGCAGCGATATCTTGGTCAGTTTGTTCAACGATATCAGCAACTTTGATCAATTGAGCGTTGATGTCTTCCAACAATTGAGCGAATTGTTTGATTTTTGGAGACAATTCGTTGAATTGTGCTTCAAAGCTATCAAATGCAGATCCATCCCAGTTTGCGTCGATGACTTGTTGTTCATGAGTCAAAGTGTTAAGGATTTGATCGATTTCTTGAGAACCTTGTGAATAGCGTTGTGCTGATTGACGTAGTTCTTCCGGAGTTAATTTAATTTGAGCCATATGTTTCTCCTTTTGGGCTGATACCCTAATATTTTTTTCATAAACAATACATTTAGTACGAATTAGTAAAAATCCAAAAAACTGTATATTTACCTTTTCACTCCCTATTTGTATTATTTACTTAAAGATATCTTAATGAAATATTGCGAGAAAGTCAAGTTTTGAGCCCCAACTGATAAAATATTGTAACTTTGTTACATTTTTGAAATAATTTGTTATACAAACGTAACATATATCTGAAATTCCTTGCCCCAGTAGTCTCCAACTAGTATTATTTCTGATAAGAAAAGAAGACACTCTGTCCTGTTATATTAACTCGACACATAGATAAAAAATGTTGATTTTAGGTTATTTTAGATACAATCTTTGATGATTTTTGTATATTTTTTCATTTTTAAAACTTTTATGGTATAATGAAACCTGTTCAAAACTTGTTTCATACAAGATCGAACACCATTAACCTATAAGGAGTATATATGAAAAAATTTCTACTTGTCTCTGTCTGTCTACTAGCTCTTACCGCTTGTAGCCAAGGCCAACAAGGCAAAGGGACTACTAACGCTTCTTCCAAGCAAGAGGCCACTCAAACCAAAAAGGAGCAAGTCCAAAACAAGACCTTTGTTAGTGACCTCGGCGATCACCACCAAAACAAAATTCAAATCGGCTACAAAAAAGATGAAATTGTCTCTTTTACTTTTCTTAGTTTTGAACCCATTTCCTCAGATTTGCAAGACATGGATCTTTCCGAGTTAAAGGAAATCTACCAAGAAGAATTAGAACATAGCGATATCTATAAAAGCTTAAATGGCAAGCCTGGTCTTAGCTTCCGCATTCAAATTTCGAAAGATAAACAATCCTATGCCAAGGTCTTACAAGCTGACTTCTCAAAAATCAAGAAAGATGAGTTTGCTTCCATCTACGGGGATCAAGGGGAGGAAGAAACAGCTGAGTTCAAGAAATACCTCAATGGCAAACCTCAAGATCTCTTTACCTATTTCAAAGATCAAGGCCTCAAAGAAGAAAAATAAATAGAGCTTCCTGAGTTTCATCACCACACTGGTGAGAGCTCAGAAAGCTTTTTCTTATTTGTTCAAGATTGAAAGGGTTTCAAGGAGATTGTCCGCATGAACTTCGATGGTATCTCCTGTTGCTTTTATTTTCACTTCTACGATACCTTCTGCTGCTTTTTTACCAACTGTTACACGGATTGGAAGCCCAATCAAATCACTATCACTGAATTTGACACCAGCGCGTTCATTTCGGTCATCCACCAAGACTTCGTAGCCTTTATTCACCAAGGCTTCTTCGATCCGATCGGTCAAAGCAAGGCTCGCTTCATCCTTGACATTGACTGGAATCAAATGCACATCAAATGGCGCCAATTCTTTAGGGAAGTTAATTCCCCAAGCGTAACGGTATTCCCCTTTTGGAGTCTTATTGACAAAGAGGCGAGCATGTTGCTCCATAACGGCTGAAAGAAGACGGCTGACACCGATTCCGTAGCAGCCCATGATGATTGGAACCGCACGACCGTTTTCGTCCAAGACATCTGCTCCCATGCTAGCGGAGTAGCGTGTGCCGAGTTTGAAAATGTGACCGATTTCGATCCCACGTGCAAAGTTCAAGACCCCTTTCCCATCTGGTGAGATTTCGCCTTCACGAACTTCACGGATATCGACGTATTCTGCAGTAAAGTCACGTCCTGGGTTTACACCAGTCAAGTGGTAGCCTGTTTCATTGGCACCGACTACTGCATTGCGGCTGTCTTGGACCTTGCGGTCTGCGATAATCTTAACATTTTCAGGAAGATCTACTGGACCGAGAGAGCCAAAATCAGCTCCCAATAATTCTTTCACTTCCACTTCGGTTGCAGGTTCAAAGAAATCTGCGCCGAGATGGTTTTTCAACTTCACTTCATTGAGCTGATCATTACCTACGAGAAGGGCAACAACAGGCTCACCATCTGCGATGTAAACCAAAGTCTTGATAGTAGCTTCTTCTGGAACATTCAAGAATGCAGCTACTTCATCAATCGATTTGACACCTGGTGTTTCCACGCGTTTCACTTCTTCTTCTGCTACGACACGGTTACTTGGCTTGTATTCGTTAGTAGCCATTTCCAAGTTCGCAGCATAGGTTGATTCACTTGAATAGGCAATGGTATCTTCACCAGAGACCATCCATTTGAGCAATTCTGCTTTGATTTCTTCTTGGACTTCTGCTGGGATCTCATCAAATGATGCGACAGACTTGTCTAAAACAACCCAACGGTCCAAGTCTGTACGAGCAGGTGTAACAGCCATAAACTCTTGGCTATCTTTTCCGCCCATGGCACCACCATCACCGATGATGGCTTTGTAGTCGATGCCACTGCGTGTGAAGATCCGCTCATAAGCTGCCTTGTATTCATCATAAGTGACATCCAAGCTATCGTAGTTAGCATGGAAGCTATAGCCGTCTTTCATGATGAACTCACGGGTCCGAAGAAGACCGTTCCGTGGACGTTTTTCATCGCGGTATTTTGGTTGAATTTGGTAGAGATTCAACGGCAATTGTTTGTAAGATTTTACTGAGTCGCGCACAATAGCGGTAAAGGTTTCTTCGTGAGTTGGACCTAAGATAAAGTCAGAGCCTTCACGGTTTTTCAACTTATAGAGGTCTTCCCCGTAAGTTTCGTAACGACCAGATTCACGCCAGAGATCCGCACTCAAAAGGGCTGGAGCAAGCATTTCTACTGCTCCAATTTTTTCGAATTCTTGGCGCATGATGCCTTTTGCTTTTTCAATCACTCGATTTGCTAGTGGCAGATAAGAATAGACACCAGCTGATACTTGGCGAACATAACCTGCACGCAACATCAAAGCATGGCTAATGACTTGGGCATCGCTTGGCATTTCGCGAAGCGTTGGAATCAACATTTTACTTTGTTTCATGGACAATATCCTTTTCTATTTCAAAAATAATTTCATAATATCATTCCAGGTGACAGCAATCATCAAAATAACCATTACAGCTACACCTGCAAGCGTCATATAGGTTTCTACTTCTTGTTTCAGTGGCTTTCTCCGGACAACCTCGATCAAATTGATCAAGATTTTCCCTCCATCCAAAGCCGGAATCGGGATTAGATTGAAGATCCCAATATTAATAGAGAGCATGGCCATAAGAGACAAGACTGCTGGAATCCCTAATTGAGCAGCTTGTGAGCTGGCATTGTAGATGGCAACCGGACCACCCAGTTTATTGAGACTAAAGTGGAAAATGATATCTTTCAAAGCTCCCAAAATCCGTGTCGCTGTATTCCAGGTATCTGTAAAACCAGACAAGAGTTTATCTACAAATCCTGTCTTGAGGCCATTTGTCACACCCAAATAGTAACGATTCCCTGACTTGGTTGGCTTCACTTTGACTTCTTTTTCTTGGCCGTCTGTTTTGACTTTCAGGGTCAATTCAGGAGCCGTCTTGCTGTCCTTGGTTGCTTTTTCGACAGCATCTGTCAGCTCATCCCAGTTGCTAACGGTATCGTTGTTGACTTGAAGGATCTGAACATTGCTTTTGACACCGACCTTAGCCAGCGCCCCATCGGGTGCCACCTGAACATTGTTGCTGTAGTAGTCAATCGCACCACCGCGCATAAAGGCTAAAAGTGAGTAGACGACAATACTGAGGATAAAGTTGTTCATAGGACCCGCAAAGTTGGTGATCAACCGTCCCCAAATGCTGGCATTCTGATACTGAACATCTCTCGGTGCAATCCGCACCTCTGTCCCATCTTCCTCAACGATGGTCGCATCATGATCGACATCATAAGTCTTGGTCTCATCGAGAACCAAGCCAGTAATTTCTAGTTTTTCTTCAAAGTCAAACTGGGTAACATTCATGGGAAGGGCTGTCTGATCCAGATTCTTTCCCGAAAGATTGATCCGGACGACCTTGCCAGCCTCATTTAGCGTCAAGCTGACAGGCGTTCCGGTTTTAATCTCAGTTGTATCTTCACCCCAGCCAGCCATCCGAACATAGCCACCTAAAGGTAGAATGCGAATCGTATAGGCTGTTCCATCTTGACCAATATGGGCAAAGATCTTTGGACCCATCCCGATCGAGAATTCTCGCACCAGGATGCCCGATTTTTTTGCAAAATAGAAATGACCAAACTCGTGAACGAGAACGATCACTCCAAAAATAACAATAAAGGCAATAAACTGCATCGTTCTATACGTGGTTTCCTTTCTATCTCTTCTGTCTTAGAACAAGCCCAAGAAATGCATCAAGGGAAAGACAAAAATCAAACTATCAAAGCGGTCTAGAACACCACCATGTCCTGGAATAAATTTCCCAGAATCTTTCACACCGAAGTGGCGTTTAATCGCACTCTCTACCAGATCTCCAAACTGACCTGCGATACTAAAGAGGATGGTAAAGAAGATCATAGCAAGAAAACCATGTCCACCCGCCACAGAACGATCCACGATCATATAGATCACAGTTACCGCAACTGCAGACAAGATTCCCCCAAGACTGCCTTCAATCGTTTTATTAGGAGAAACCGCAGGCATGAGCTTGCGTTTCCCAAACCGACTTCCTACTAGATAAGCACCTGAATCTGTAGCCCAAACAATAAAGAGGGCTAAAAGAACCTTATCAATACCAGCAATTCGCGCATCTACTAAGGAATGGAAACCAAGTCCAACATAAAAGCTAGACGCAATGGGATAGACCACATCTTCATAATTGTAATTCTGAGCAAGAACAGTTGTTCCCATGAGAATCAAGACAACCAAACCATAAGCAATCATATTGCCATCTGCTGGAAGGTAAGGGAGGTAGTCCTCGATCGGCAACGTCAGGACGAAGGCCGCTAACATGGCCAGCGCTCCTTCAAAGGTCGCTGTCTCAAGCCCCTTCATCTTGAGCAATTCATGAACCCCTAGCATGGCGATCAAGCCAATCACAATCTGGAAGAACACCCCTCCAACCATTACTGTTGGAATGAAAAAGAGCAGGGCAATTCCTCCAAAAATCACACGTTTTTGTAAATCTTTCGTCATCATCTTCTCCTAAACACCACCAAATCTCCGATGGCGATGGCTATATTCTACTATGGCACTTCGTAGTGCTTCCTCTCCAAAATCTGGCCACATCACATCTGTGAAATACAACTCACTGTAAGCAGCCTGCCAAGGAAGGAAATTACTCAAACGGATCTCTCCGCTGGTACGAATAATCAAATCCGGATCCCTTAGGACACGTGGCAAACTCTCGGTATAGAGAGAATCAGCGATCATCTCTTCTGTGATATCTTCTGGGCTAAACTTCGCATCCAAGACTTCTTGGGCGATCTGCTTCACGGCCTGGGTGATCTCAGCACGTCCACCATAATTGAGCGCGAAATTCAGGATCAAGCCTGTATTGAGATGGGTCATCGCTTCTGCTTTTTCCAAAGCCTCCAGCGTTTCTTTTGGTAATTTCTTGGTATCACCGATCATTTGAATCTTGACATTATTGCGATGCAATTCGGGGACGAAACGACCATAAAACTCAACCGGCAAGTGCATGATGAACTTGACTTCATCTTCAGGGCGTGTCCAGTTTTCGGTCGAAAAGGCATAGACAGTCAGGACCTGAACCCCCATATTTTTTGCTGCAATCGTCACTTCTTGGAGAGCTTCCATCCCTGCCTTATGACCGAAGACGCGCGGTTGCATCCGCTTTTTCGCCCATCGACCATTGCCATCCATAATGATCCCAATGTGTTTCGGGACTTCTAAAGGTATCTCGATTTTTTCTTTTTTCTTAAAACGAAACATGTTTTTCTACCTATTTCAATATTTATCGCTTCATTATACCATAAATCCCCATAAAATAGGGACTCTGGCCTCTTTTTTGAACCAGCAGGACTTTCCTTCATCACGTCGTCCTATTTGCCCACCAAAAAAGAGGCCTTTGCCTCTTCTTTGATGATTATTCTTCGATGGCTGAATCGGCATCTGAGCTAGCGCCTTCTGTAGCAGTAGCTGAGATTCCTTCTGATACAGGAAGAACTGTTTTGATCGCTCCCAATTCAAAGGTCAGGTAGACACCATCAACATCCAAGACAACGGTCTTGCGATCTGTATCGACTTCATCGATGGTTCCGTACAAGCCACCAATCGTGATGACTTCATTTCCTTTTTGAAGTTTATTCAAACTTTCCATCCGTTTTTGATACTGTTTCTTTTGGCTACGGCTCATGAAGTACATCAAACCGACCATAAGAACGAGCATAATTAGCAAACTTCCGCCTTGCATATGTTTCTCCTTTAATTTTCATATATGCTATACTATATCAAATTTCGCCCGTCTTTTCAAGTTTTCCCATCCTCTTCAAGTAAAATCAGACTCCAGTCTCAGAGAAGAGGCAAGTTTTGATGAAAAAGAAAAAAACCACGAAAAGTGGGCTACTGACTAGTCAATCGTAATGCCATACTTTTCATGATTCTCATCATACCAATCAATCAAGGCCAATGCCGTTTGATAGGTAATATTTTTGATTTTACTCGTTCCCTTCGTCAAAGTCGCCAAGCTCATTTTGCTGATGTTTGTTTCAGTTGCGACACGATAGCTCGTCAAGCGACCGTCAACCATCAGTTGAACAACGGCTTCCACTTTTCTGTATTCGGGAGTTGAGTAGATATCAATTGTATTGCTCATCTTACTTCCATTCCTCAAATTTTATTCTTGTATAGATTATATACTTATTTTCTTTATTTATTAATAATTTTGCTCAAATTGGATTAATTTCACTAATTATTGATGTTTTTTTAGCTCAAATAGGAGGATTTTGGCCTTATACGGCGAATAATTTCCCCCAGGTGGGAAGAAAAAATAAAGACTGCTATATGATAGCAGTCTCTATTTTTCACAAACTAATTCGCCTTAATCTGCTTGTTTATCAGCGTTTTCTTCCTTCTTTGTGTCTTTTTCTCTGATCACAAGGACACCATCTTCCATGTCTGCTTCGAGATGTTTGGCATCCAAGTTATCCAAGTGGAAGTCTGTGACTTTGTCACGGATTTGTTGTTCAACTACCCGACGGAGTGGACGAACACCCATCACTTCATCATAACCTTCTTCAGTCATGTATTCTTTAGCTGCATCGCTCACTGCCAAGTCGATTTCTTTCTTAGAAAGGGTCTTATTGACATCTACCAACATCAAATCAACAATCTTAGAAAGATCTTCCTTGCTCAAGTGTGAGAATTCAATGACAGCGTTGAAACGGTTCAAGAATTCTGGACGGAAGTAAGGTTTCAATCGATCCATGAGTTCTGGTTTGTCCGCATCTTCTGTTAAGTTAGCTTCGTAACCAAAACCTGCGTTTGAAGTAGCGATAATCACAGTGTTCTTGAAGTTGACCGTGTTCCCTTGACCATCTGTCAAACGACCATCATCCAAGACTTGAAGGAGAAGGGTGATGACTTGAGGATCTGCCTTTTCAATTTCATCAAGAAGGATGATTGAGTAAGGGTTACGGCGAACACGTTCTGTCAAGGTATTGCTGTTATCATCGTAACCAACATAACCAGCTGTTGTACCAATCAATTTAGAAACGGCTGTGCGGTCGCTGTATTCTGACATATCCAAACGGATGATAGCATCTTTGGTTCCGAACATATCAAGAGCCAATTGTTTAGCCAACTCAGTCTTACCGACACCAGTAGGACCTACAAAGAGGAAGCTACCGATTGGACGGTTCCCTTCGTCAAATCCTGCACGGTTCCGACGGATAGCACGCGCTACTGCTTCAACGGCTTTATCTTGACCGATAACCTTAGTTTGCAAACGGTGACCCATATCTTTCAAACGTTCGATATCAGTTGCACCCATTTGAGACACTGGAATACCCGTCATCCGTTCTACAGATTCAGCCACATCGTTGATTGTTGCCGTTACTTTATGGTCTTCCGTATGGTTTTCAATTTTCTTTTCAAGTTCTTCGATACGAACTTTTGCATTAAGAGCTGCTTCGTAATCTTCTTTAGCAGCTGCAGCTTCTTGTTTAGCTTTTTCTTCTTCAATTTCATGTTCCACAGCATGGACATCTGTTACTGGATGTTGGGCTGCCAAGTGAGCAGCTGTTACATCGACCAAGTCAATAGCCTTATCAGGCAAGCTACGTTGTGGAATGTATTGGATCGAATAATCAACCGCTGCTTTCAAAACTTCATCTGGCAAGATGACATTGTGGTGTTTTTCATAAAGATCACGGATCCCTTGGAGAATCTTGAAAGTATCTTCAGCTGATGGAGCATTGACTTTCACTTCGTTGAAACGACGAGCAAGAGCTGCATTCTTCAAGATGGTGTTACGGTATTCATCTTGAGTAGTTGCCCCAATGACTGTCAATTCCCCACGTGAAAGAGCAGGTTTGATGATATCCGCAAGACCTTTAGAGCCTTGACCATCACCTGTGCTACCTGCACCAAGGATTTGATGGATTTCATCAAAGAAGAGAATAACATTTCCCATAGCTTTGACTTCTTGGATCAGATTTTGAATATTTTCTTCAAAGCTACCACGGTATTGCGTACCAGCTTCTAGACCAGAAATATCAATCGAGATGATTTCTTTATTCTTGATAGCAGCTGGAACATCCCCGTTCACAATAGCTTGTGCCAAACCTTCTACAACTGCTGTTTTACCAACACCGGCATCCCCTACAAGGACAGGGTTGTTCTTGGTACGACGAGACAAAATTTCAGCAGTTTCTTGAATTTCTTTATTACGTCCGATGACCGGATCCAATTTTCCTTCACGAGCTTCTTCGGTTAAGTTACGACCAAGTTTTGCAAGGATCCCATCTTGTTTCATTCCTTTACCTTGATGGTGTTGCACTTGCTCGCTTCCGTCATTTGGAAGTTGACCAGTTTGGCGGTAAATAGCGAATTCTTCTGGTGTCACTTCACGACCGTTGATCATGTAGCGACGGCTTTCAGAACGAAAACCACCCATGTTGCCCATTAGTTGATTGAAAAGATCATCCATATTGTTAAAGTTGTTATTCATATTGTATACCTCTAATTTACATAATTTTAATTCATTCTTGAAAATTAGCAGACCAATTGGCTGCTGTTTGATTGTTTACATAATTTTAATTCATTTATTTAATAATAGCCCTACAGGCTAACAGTTTCTATTTTCCCTTTTATCAATTAGTTGTCTTAATTCTGGAAATAGCATATCACCATCTCCCTTCCACTATTGATCTTGTAAACCAGTGGTATTTTCAACCTCTTTTTGTTTACATAAATTATTATAACGCAGACTGAATTCTTTGTCAACACTTTTTTACATAATTTTTAAAATTTATTAAAAAAATCTGGAGTCACTCCAGATTCCATATTTAAATAGAAGTTCTTGGCTAGATAGATTTAAATTTACCAGCTTTTTCTTGAATAACCGTCTGTACATTTTTAGCAAATTGACCCACCATGGACTGATCCAGTTGCTTTCCAACGACCTGGACGTCTTCTTCGGCTACTGTTGTAATCGCAGTCAAGCCATCATTGTAACGTTTCTCAACTCCTGCCTTGCAGGTCAATAAAACGGGCGCATAGACAACACGGATTAAATCTTTTTCAAGTTTCTTTCGGCTTTCGATGATCCTCATCTTATCTTTCATATCTAAATCAAAGAAATCTTTGACTGGACTATCACCCATACTTCCTCCTCTTCTATACTATGAAACTTTATCTTGTGCAAACTCCTCTTCCAGTTGGCGTCTATCTTTCCGGTAGGATTGCCATAAATTCTCTTCCTCGATTTCGATCTGTTTTAAGGCTACTTGTGCAGCTTCTCTAGCTTCGAGATCATACTCTTCGATACAGCGATGGAGTGACTCCCATCCACAATTGACATCAACCTCCTGCTCTTGTAAGAAGGAAGCTGCCATCGCAAACTCTTCTTCCAACATCTGGGTGAAGAGCTGCTGTTTTCTTTCCACTAGGCAACGCTTTTCATCTAACTCCAAGCGCGCTTTTTGGAACTCTCTTTCCAAGTGGTCTAGTTTCTTTTCCTTTTTTGAAAGAGTAGATGAAATTAATAAGCTAGTTGTTCCCACTGGTTCATTTCTCCTGCTATTTCTTGATCTTTTGTTTTTAAGAGTTCAATTCCTGCATTCACTTGCTCATTTAAAGCATGGAATTCATTCGATAAGGACTGATATGCAGCCAAACGGTTGTCGAACCTTTCTCTTACTTCAGTGACAACTGTTTGCCTTGTTGCACCAGCCTGTGCATAGGCCTCTTCTACTTCGGAAAGATTGAGAATGAAGCCTTTCGGAACGGTCTGTAATACTTTCTCCAAAGCTTCTAAATCTGTATCCAGTTGTGCCTTAGATTTCTGAGCTTGCTCCAGCCCTTCATCCACTACTCGAATCAGCTCATCAGAAGCCAATCGCGCCTGCAAAGCATCAAGATAAATCCGTTCACTTGAGCTCAGTCCACCACCTGTTTTTTGCAATTTATCCTTTAGGCGATAGTAAACCTTCATCCGCTCTTCAATGATTTCCTTCCGAGTGATGGCTTCCGTTCCCTTTTCAAGAACCAAATTCCCATCCTTATCATAGATATAACCATGCATCATGTGTTGCAGGCCAATATTTTTCAAATTCTTCGTTTTGAGGTGCTTAACAATCCCACTGGCACCCTTGCTTCCAGAATCTGGATAGCCCAAACTAACCAAATCTTTATGGTCAATGTGGTTGTAGATCTTATACTTCAGCGCATCTATACGCGCTTTTTGCTCTGGTGTTAAGATGGAGTAGGCATTAGGACCATTGTATAGATGGACGGTCCCAATATGAGAAGCTTCCTCTTCCGTCAAACAGGCAAGAGCATACTGAATATTCATAGATCCCAGAGAGTGACCATATAGATCAATCTTGGCATTGGGGTATTTTCGGATCACCTCTTTCAAATGAGCTGCAGCATCTTTAAATTGCGGAGGCGGGAAAGTCCCTCTATCTTTGTTGTATTCTTTTAAAATGGTAGCTCCAATAAATACTGGAAACTTTGCTTGACTATCAATTAGAATGTCCGTTCCCATACCATATAGATTTGCTTTCGCCTCACGATAAGCATTTGTTATTGGATTACTTCTAATACTCTTGACAAAGCTTTTTACATTATTTCCAACATTTTTATCAAGTAAACTAAACGGATAACTAATCAGCTCCGAAATATTATAATCGGCAGTTTCGTCCCTTTTTTTCAAATTATCCTTAATCTTATCTCTGGTGAATCTTTTCGCATAATCTGCCGCATAGTTCGCCGCTCCATTGGGACCAAGAATGTTAGAAGCCGCTGGTAAATCAGTCCTTACCCAATCCGTAAATGTATCATGAAGTAATTTTTGTGTACTTGTTTCAGTTTCAGATCCCTTCATCAAAACTGTCACGTCATGGATTTGAGCACGCGCTTCATCAGAGGTAGTATAGGGGACTGCTTTTTGTTGAGCACCTTGACCATTATTAGTAAGAACGAAGACCTGCTCCTCATTGTCATTTACATTATCATAGATATGAGCGACATTGCCAATGTATTCTCCAGTTTTCAATCGTACATCCTGATTATAGCTTTCTATCTCATACTCTTTATACGCAATTTCTTTCTTTATTTCATCTGAAAATGATTTATCAAAAGCCATTATTTACCTCTTAATTCATCTGATAATTCTCCTGAGATGACATAACCATTTTGTTCAAATTTGCCATCTGATTCCTCTGTTAAAGTTGTTGTAATTGTTAGGTTATTATCATCATTGATTATAACTTTTATTATTAATCCTCCCATTGGATTATACTTCAATGAATTTTCATTTATCTTGTAACTTTTTATAACTCCTTTATCTGTAAATGCATTTGGATCTTCTTGCCTTAATAAATTTTCAATCACATCTTTTGCTTTCTTGCTCTCTGCGATTTGAATCATTTCTTGTTTCTTGGCAGATTGTCCATTTAAAAAGCTACATCCCCCTAAGCTCAGGCTAAATACTACCATTATCAACACAATAAATTTACTTTTTTTCATCTTCTTCCCATTCTTTCTTCAGGTTTCTTAGAATTTATTATACAAAATTCTATTCATACCTGAAATGTTACTTTTGTTAAAAAATATTGCCAAATCGTTACAAGCACTAGCTATTAATGTAACATATTGGTTTTGATCCAGAAATGTTTCTATTTACCTATATTAGGGTATTTACCTAAATGAGTCTATTTTCCAGTCTCTTCTACTTTACTTAACAGATCATCTAATCTTGCTGAAATACCGTAACTACCTGCTTCGAACTGTCCTGAATCCTCCATTTGAACAGTCGTATCGATCGTTAACTTTTTATCGCCATTGATAACGAGAGATACATTCATGCCTCCCATTGGATTGTATTCCAATTCACCTTTTATCAAGGTATAGGAGTGAATGACTCCTTCTGAAGTGAAAGCTTTAGGATCGATACTGATTAACAAGTGTTTTATCGCTCGCTCCATTTTCGTGCTTTCTGCTATCTGAATCATTTCCCTTCTCTCAGCAGCTTTATCTGTAAAAAGACTGCAGCCTCCTAGAAACAAAGTCAGTAAGAATAGTAGCATTAATCGTTGTTTTTTATCAGTCATATGTTCCCTCTCACTTATATTATTCGTAATGATTTTTAAAAAATGACCCAATTTTTAAGAATTTTTTCCAGATTCTAAAAAACACACCCTTACTGGGTGTGTCTCCTGTTAAATCATATATTCGACGCTATAAGTGGCATCGGATAAAATCCGTGAAAGGAATTGTTTGGTTCTCTCTTCCTTTGGACTGTTGAAGAATTCATGCGGTTCATTTTCTTCGATGATGTGTCCGCCATCCATAAAGATAACGTGGTTGGCTACATCACGCGCAAAGCCCATCTCATGGGTTACGACAACCATGGTCACTCCTTCTTGGGCCAATTGCTTCATGACATCTAAGACGTCACCGACCAACTCTGGGTCTAACGCTGAAGTCGGCTCATCCAGCAAGATCACGTCTGGTTTCACTGCGATGGCACGCGCGATTCCGATTCGTTGCTGCTGGCCCCCTGACAATTGAGAAGGATAGTAATCCTTGTAAGCGAGGAGACCAACTTTTTCAAGGGCTGATTCTGCCCGTTGGATGGCTTCTTCTTTTGGAATCTTCCGAGCTACAACCAGTCCTTCTAGGATATTTTCAAGCGCTGTTTTATTGGCAAAGAGATTGTAATGCTGGAAGACAAAGGCTGTCTTTTGCCGGATTTCTAGAATCTCTTTTTTGCTGAGTTTTGAGAGGTCATATTCTTTTCCACCTAAGGTTAGGTGGCCTGTATCTGCCTTTTCCAAGTGGTTGAGGCAGCGAAGGAAGGTTGTTTTTCCTGATCCAGATGGCCCCAAAATAACGACGACATCCCCTTGGTTGACCTTGAGATTAACATCTACCAGGACCTGGTGGTCCTTAAATTTTTTCGATACGTGTTCTACTTCTAACATCTTCTTATTTCTCCTTCTTCTATGCGAGTGTCAGGCGTTTTTCTAAGCGATTGAATCCCCACTGAATCACCCCACAAATGACAATATAAAGAATAAAAATCACTAGATAGGATTCAAAATATTGATAGCCATAAGAAGCTTCTACCTTGGCAATGGCGGTGATATCCTTGATGGTCATGACAAAGACAAGGGAGGTTCCTTTGACCAAGTTGATAACCAAGTTACACAAATTGGGAAGGGCTGAACGCAAGGCTTGTGGAAAAACAATGCGGATATAGGCTTGGCGATTGGTCAAACCAATGGCTTGCGCTGCTTCTAGCTGGCCCTTATCCACCGTCAGAATGGCTGACCGGAGAATTTCAGCAAGACTCCCTGTTGTCATCAAGCTAAAGATGATAAAGGCATAGTAAATGGGATTGATCTCAAAGACATTAAAGTGACTACCAATACTCTTAAAAAAGCTATTTAAGAGGCTGGGAAAGAGACTATAAAAGAAGAGAATCAAGAGAATCGGAGGTGTCGCGCGGATAAAGGCTAAGTAAATCACTGAGAAACTGCGAACACCTTTGACCTTATAAATCTGACCGAGTGCCAAAAAGAGGGCTGGAAGAAAACTCAAGAGAATCGATACGACCATGATCAGAAGGGTCACTGGAACACCACCCAAGGTGGCTAGAAATGTTTTACTAATAAAATTGAAATCCATAAGCTACCTTTCTGTTACACTGAGTCGTTTCTCAAGGAGTTGAGCGGAGAAGGAGATCACAAGGGCAATTGCCCAGTAGATCACTGCTACGGCTGTATAAGTCTCGAGGGAATAATTCCCAAGATTGCGGCTGATCAAGTTATTTCCTGCTCCCATGATATCGATAAAGCCAATGGTATAAGCCAAAGCGGCATCGCGCATGAGGTTCAAGATAGCCGTCGTCATATTTGGAAGAGCCACACAAAAGGCTTGGGGAAGGACGATCCGCCAAATGGTCTGAGCTGGTGTCAATCCGATACTCAAGCCTGCCTCCATCTGGCCTTTGGGAATGGCCAAATAGGCTGCCTTGAAGACCTCAGAGATCATCGCGGCAAAGAGAAGAAACATGGCCACAAGGACAAAGACAAACTTGGACCAGTGATCAATGTCAATGCCCAACCACCAGTTCAAAAATTGGGGGAGCCCGTAAAAGACCAAGAAGAGCAAGACAATCGGAGGGGTACAACGCAAAGTAAAGACATAGCCTTTTGCCAGACCTGCTCCTACCTTATCTTCAGATACTTGTGCCCAAGTCAAAACCAAGCCAAATGCAGAACCGAGAAGCGTCGTTAACACCATCAAAGCTAGGGTCGCTGGTAGAGCTTGGACCAAGGTTGGAAGAAATGACCAGACCTTGGAAATGTCGTATGAGACCATGTTTCTTTTCCTTTCTGTATCCGGATAGAAATAAGGAAGCTGGGGCAATACGCACCCAGTTTCATTTTATTTTTCTTTATCTACATAACTGAAGACATCTTCACCGAAATATTTTTTCGACAATTTCGCAAGCGTTCCATCTTTTTCCAATTCTTTGATGGCCTTGCTGTAGGCTTCCGCAAATTTTTCGTTTTTCTCATCCTTATGGATCAATGGATAAGTTGGAATTCCTTTGTAGGCAAACCAGCTAAGTTTGTCTGCATATTGGTGGTAAGAACCATCTTTATCTGTGACAGCTTTTTCAAAGGAAAGTTTGATGTCAAAGAAGGCATCGTAACGACCTTCAAGTACCCAAGCATAAGCATCTGCGACTTTGAATGATTCAGCAGCTGTTAATTCGATTTGTTGGTCCTTATGCTTTTCATTGTATTCTTTAATAACATTCCATTGCGCATTTTGTGGTGAAATTGGAACCAATTTCCCTTTTTCTTTCGCGAAGTCATCGATGTTCTTGTATTTATCCGCATCTTCTTTCCGTACGGTAAATCCAATGATACTTGCTCCGATTGGTTCTTTTGGAATGATAAATTTCTTGGCGCGTTCTGCGGTATACCAAGCTCCTTTGGTTCCGATATCGTATTTACCAGATTCTAGACCAATCAAGAGGTCGTCGTCACTTGTTCCAGTGTACTCAAACTTGTAGTCTGGTAATTTTTCGTCAATGGCTTTGAGAACGGCTACTTCATAGCCATCTGATTCTCCTTTTTCATCAACGAAATCATAAGGCACATAGTTTTGCGTGTGGGCTACTTTCAAGGTTGTTACTTTATTAGATCCTGTTGATCCTTTGCTGTCGTTTGCGTGGTTCAAGCTTCGACCAATAATCGTTGCACCTGCAAGGGCAAGAACGGCTACCCCACCGATAATCCATGTTTTTTTACTCATACTCTCTTTTCTCTCTTTCTCTTTTCCTTATTCTGCTGCAGCTTCACGAACCCATTCAATTCGCTCTTCATCAATGTCACTTGGAATCGTACAATCGGCACCGATGACCAAGCCTGTGGTTCCAGTTTCTGCGATGATGCGTTTGGTTTCTGCTTGAATCGCAGCCTTGTCTCCTGTATAGAGAAGACCAGTTTTGCCATTTTCAAAGCCACCCAGAACCGTACGTCCACCGAAGATTTCGCGTCCTTCTGCTAGGCTGATGCCTTCTGGTCCAACTGCCCAGTTAATGACTTGAGCTGGGTAGTCTGTGAAGAGATGGATATCATTGCGAGCTCCTTCGTAGCCACAGATATGAAGGATATTTACCCCACCTGCTTCATTGGCTACTTCTAAGACATGGAGTTCACTCGGTGCAATAATATTTTTATAAACTTCTTGGCTCACGCGCGCATCTTGGATACTTTGAACACTGAGGTAGATCCCGTCTGCTCCTGCTTCTTTAATGATGCGTTGGCTCAAACTTGCAATATCTTGACCAATGGTATCCAATACTTTTTTAAGAGTTGCTGCATCTTGATCGATAAAGTTTGCGATCAAGTCATCTCCACCTGACACTTCTCCGACCAACCATTTGAAGTAGGTCACCGGAGCAAAGATGTTGTAGATGGCTACAATGTCCTCTTCAAAACCGGCACGGATTTTTTTCACAAGCTCTACCTGCTCTGTGATCCATGGATGATCGGCTCCGAGCGGTTCAATCCCTGCCAAGTCAGAGATGTTTTCAAGGCCTTTGTGAATGGATGGGTTTGGATAAGCAAAGTAACCATCGCTCATAAGTTTAACAAAGTCTGGTTGAACCTTGTGAAGGAAGTTTTGATGACCCTTCAGGTTTTTTTCAATAATTTCCGGATTGGAAAATCCTTTCAACCATTCTTCTTCTGTTGTAAAATGGTGCCAAAATCCAACTGGCACACGGTCAACTTTTTCTCCTTTGAATACTTTTAAGACTAATTCTCTTTTTGCTGACATGTTCTTACCTCGTTCTATTCTTTTCTTGTTTGTTATCTTAACACTTCAATCATTCTTTGACTAATATATATTTTTTATCAAGTTCTTCATCTTTTTTTATCACTGTCCGTCTAGAAGTAGAAGTCCAGCTAGATCAGATGGGCGCATGAGGGAGAGACTATGGGCTGGAATTTTCTCCAATTTTTCGATGTCCGGATCTTTCCGTGCAATCCCATGACTGCTTGCTAAAGCGACTTTACTTAGCCCTAGAAGCAAAAACAAAACGGTTACTACGATACACCATACATTGATCTTTTTCATCTCCCTCTCCTTTCTTTTTTACAAGACGGCTGCTTGACGCACCCAGTCTAAGCGTTCCAATTGGAAATCGTCTGGTACGGTACAGTCTGCCCCAAGGATCAAACCGCGGCTTCCGGCTTCAGCCACCAAGCGACGCGTTTCTTGCTCAATAGCTGCTCGTTCCCCTTGGTAGAGCAAACCTTTCTTGCCGTTGACAAAGCCACCCAAAACGGCACGATCGCCGAAAAGTTTACGACCTGCGGCTAGGCTAAGGCCTTCATGATGGGTCGCCCAGTTAATGACTTGAGCTGGATAATCCTTGAAGAGCTCCACTTCATTGCTAGCCCCTTCAAAACCACAGATATGAAGGATATTGATACCTCCAGCTTCATTGGCCGCTTCTAGGACAGCGATATTGCTCGGTTCAATGATCTTGCGGTATTCTTCATCTGTCACTCGCTCATCTTGGACCTGCTGGGTTGAGAAGTAAATCCCTTCAACACCTGCTTCTTGGATCAAGCGGCGACTTAAAGTAGTGATGTCTCCTGCAATCACGTCAAGGACATGAGCTAAAGTTTCTGAATCCTCCTTGATAAAGTCTGCAATCACTTGGTCTCCACGGGATTGATCCGTACGGAACCAGCGTTTCAAATAAGAAATAGGCGAGAAGATATTGTAGAAAGAAGCAATCTCTTCATGGAAATGGGAACGAATCTCCTTGACCACTTCAATCTGTTTTTCAATCCAAGGATGATGCTCTCCAATCGGTTGAATATCTTTCAATTCTTGGATCGATTGGATCTCTTTCGAATAAAGAGCACTCGGATAGCGGAAGAAGCCATCGCTCATGATCTTGACAAAATCAGGTGAAATTTCTTCTACATAGTGTTGGTGGCCCTTAATACTTTTTGCTACTACAGCCGGATTGTCTAGACCCAATTCTTTTTCTTCTTGGGTCACATAATGGAGCCAAAATCCTACAGGGATTCGTTCTACTGTTTCACCTCGAATGGCACGAAGAACCAATTCTTTTTTACTCATACTGTGAATCCTCCTCAATATTTCTCCAACAGAAAGACTAACTGCTTTCCTTCTGGAATTTGTAACCATGATATCACCTCGAAAAGTAGCTGACTAATATATTTTCCCTATCAAGTCCTTAAAATTTCTTTATTAAGGAAGGCATCAAAAAAACGCAAGCCCTTGAAAATAGGGACCTGCGAGTATCTTTCTTTATTGCTTCATTTTAGAAGAAAAGGACCGCTTTGATCTTTTCTTGATCCGGTTATAGCAGAAAACTATACCCCTTCTTTTAAAGGAAAAAGTGGCATCTATTGAGGTGAAAAAGCCCTTCATATCAACATTTCTTTCTTACTATTCATTTTACCATTCCCTGGATCGCCTTCTCCTCTTTCTTGTCAGGCAAGATTGAAAGGAGTATAATTTTTATAGAATAATTTTAAGGAGTGTACGGTTTATGAAAACAACAAAAACCACCTTTACCATCGTTTCTGCTCTTGCTTCTGTCATTTTACTGACGAGTTGTGGAAGCAACACCACTAAAACGCAAGAGACAAAAGCAAGTAGCACTAAAAATCAGGTGACGATGACCTATGATCAGCAGCGCTCACAAGAAAATACCATGTCTGTTCTCTGGTACCAAAAGGCAGCAGAAACCAAGGCTTTGTATTTACAAGGCTACAATGTCGCTACTGACCGTTTGAAAGAGATCCTCCAAACTCCTTCTGATAAGCCTTATTCCATCGTCTTGGATTTGGACGAAACTGTTTTAGACAACAGCCCTTACCAAGTTCAAAACGTCAAAGATGGTACGGCCTTCAATCCTAAAGATTGGGATGTTTGGGTGAAAAAAGCAGCCGCAAAAGCGGTGCCAGGTGCCAAAGATTTTCTTCAATATGCGGATCAAAACGGGGTTCAAATCTACTACATTTCTGACCGTACAACCTCTCAAGTAGATGATACCATCAAGAACCTTGAAAAAGAAGGCATTCCTGTTCAAGGACGTGACCACCTCATGTTCTTAGAAGATGGCGTCAAATCAAAAGAAGGCCGTCGCCAAGCTGTACAAGAAAAGACCAATCTTGTCTTGCTCTTCGGGGACAACCTGGTTGACTTTGCAGATTTTTCCAAGACCTCTGAAGCTGATCGCGACAAGAAATTGGACGAATTGCAAAAAGAATTTGGTGAAAAATTCATCATCTTCCCAAATCCAATGTATGGATCATGGGAATCTGCTGTTTACCAAGGTAAAAAACTAGATGCCAAGGGACAAACAGAAGAACGCCTCAAAGCCTTGCAAGGTTTTGACAAATAAAGCAAACATCCTCGCTAGGAAAAACCTAACGAGGATGTTTTTTTCTATATAGATAATTTTATTCAACGGTTACAGACTTAGCAAGGTTCCGTGGTTTATCAACATCGAGCCCACGATGAAGGGTTGCAAAGTAGGCAATCAATTGGGTTGGCACCACCATTGAGATTGGAGAGAGGTAAGGGTGAACCGCTGTCAAGACCAAATCATCTGTCTCTTTAGCGACATTTTCTTCTGCAATGGTTAAAACATGGGCCCCACGTGCTGCCACTTCTTGGATGTTCCCACGTGTGTGGCTGGCTAGGACTGGATCTGACAAGAGGGCGATGACCGGTGTACCCTCTTCGATCAGAGCGATGGTACCGTGTTTCAACTCACCCGCAGCGAAGCCTTCACATTGGATGTAAGAAATTTCTTTTAGTTTCAGACTGGCTTCCATGGCAACGTAGTAATCTTGACCACGTCCGATATAGAAAGCATTGCGGGTTGTTTCCAACAAGCCACGAACTTTTTCATCGATGACTTCTTTTTCTGAAAGGGTTGATTCGATCGATTGGGCAACGATAGACAATTCGTGCACCAAATCAAAGGCTTTGGCCTTCTCATTGCCATTGGCTTCCCCAACAGCTTTAGCAAGAAAGGCAAGGGCTGCGATTTGAGCCGTATAAGCCTTAGTAGAAGCTACCGCAATTTCAGGACCAGCATGGAGCAACATGGTCATGTCTGCTTCACGTGAAAGAGTTGAACCTGGAACATTGGTCACTGTCAAGCTTGGAATTCCCATTTCATTTGCTTTGACCAATACTTGGCGGCTATCGGCCGTTTCACCAGATTGGCTGATAAAGATGAAGAGTGGTTTCTTGCTGAGAAGTGGCATACCATACCCCCACTCAGATGAAATACCGAGTTCTACTGGAGTATCTGTCAACTCTTCCAACATTTTTTTAGACGCAAATCCAGCATGGTAAGAGGTACCAGCCGCAAGGATATAGATGCGGTCTGCTTCTTGAACAGCCTTGATAATAGCTGGATCTACCACTACTTGACCAGATTCATCTGTATAGGCTTGGATCAGCTTACGCATGACAGTTGGTTGCTCATCGATTTCTTTGAGCATGTAGTATGGGTAAGTCCCTTTTCCAATATCAGAAAGGTCGAGTTCAGCCGTGTAGCTAGCCCGTTCTTTGACGTTGCCATCATAGTCTTGCACTTCAACGCTGTCAGCCTTGACAATGACCAACTCTTGGTCATGGATTTCCATGTATTGGTTGGTTTCACGAATCATGGCCATGGCATCAGAGCAGACCATATTGTAACCATCGCCAAGACCGATCAAGAGTGGTGATTTATTTTTTGCCACATAGATGGTGCTTGGATCTTCCGCATCCATCAAAGCAAAAGCATAGGCCCCACGGATGATGTGGAGGGCTTTTTTGAAGGCTTCGAGCGTAGACAAGCCATCTTCTTCAGCAAATTTTCCGATCAAGTGGGCGGCGATTTCTGTATCTGTTTGCCCCTTGAAATGGTGACCTGCTAGGTATTCTTCCTTGATTTCAAGGTAGTTTTCAATGACCCCATTGTGGACCAAAACAAAGCGACCTGTTTCAGAGCGGTGTGGGTGGGCATTGTCCTCAGTTGGTTTTCCGTGAGTGGCCCAGCGGGTATGTCCGATCCCAGCTGTCCCTTCAACACCTTCTGCCTTAGTTGACAATTCTGCAATGCGGCCAACTGCCTTTACCAATTGGCTCTTGCCTTCACTAGCCAGGAAAACACCCGCAGAGTCATAGCCTCGGTATTCGAGTTTTTCAAGTCCTTGAATCAAAATATCAGTAGCATTTGTATTTCCTACAACACCAACGATTCCGCACATAGTTTTTACGATATAGCCTTGCTATACTTTCCCCTTTACTTAGTCAAACGACCCATGGTCGATTTCTCAGTTACTTTAAAATTGGTCTAGTCTAATTTGACCAAAAAGCAACCAGCGGAGTCAGTATACAATGCTTCTTCGAGTTTGTCAACTAGGAAATTCAAGAAAATTGGTCTAGTTAAGTTAGGGTTAAGATTAGAGACAAAGTCATCTAAGAAAATTTCCACTGTAAGAAAAATGCCTGAAACAGAATGGTTTCAGACATTCGGAATAATTGAGAGTCAAACCGTTTGGGGAACTGTTTGACTCCAAACTTTAAAACGACAATGCGAGGAGGCTCAAATTGAACGAAACACAGGCTGCGGATTTTGATTTAGTCTTCAAATCCATTGGCTTGGCTTAGCTCTTTAAACCAATGGCCAGATTTTTTGAGGGTTCGTTTTTGACTTTCGAGGTCCAACTCAACTAAGCCATAGCGGTTCTTGTAGCCATTGAGCCATGACCAGCAGTCAATAAAGGTCCAGATCAAATAGCCTTTACAGTTGGCACCATCTTGAATAGCCCGGTGGAGCTCACGAAGATGGTCTTTGACAAAGTCAATCCGGTAGTCGTCTTGGATCACACCATCCTTGCGGAATTTTTCCTCTCCTTCAACCCCCATTCCATTTTCTGTCAGGATCCACTCGATATTGCCATAGTTTTCCTTGATATTTTGGGCAATGTCATACAAGCCTTGCTCATAGATTTCCCAACCTCGGTGGGGATTGATCTTGCGGCCTGGCATGACATAGGGTTCATAAAATTGTTCAAAGAGTAGGGGAGATGCTGGATTTGGAGCATAACGAGGAGCCGCCACACGGAGTGGTTGGTAATAGTTAACCCCTAGGTAATCCACCGTATTTTCCTCGATCAAGCGCAATTCAAAGGGATCATAATCCGGCAAGAGATCACGCTCCCGCAGAATCTCCACTAATTCTTCAGGATAATGACCAAGAACAGATGGATCTAGGAAGGATTTTGCTTGAAAGAGCTCGGCAATGCGCGCGGCTTTCACATCTTCTGGATGCTGGCTCCGAGGATAGGCTGGTGTCAAATTAAGCACAATCCCGATACGGTAATTAGGATCCACCTCGTGACAGGCCTTGACTGCTAGAGAGCTTGCTAACTGGGTGTGGTAGGCTACTTTTACTGCTGCTGCCGCGTCTACCTTATGAGGAAAATGAGCATCATAAAAATAGCCAAACTCCACAGGGACAATGGGTTCATTAAAGGTGATCCACTGATCGACCAGATCTCCATAGGTCTTGAAACAAAAACGCGCATATTCCTGGTAAGCATAGGCGGTTTCTTTATTTTCCCAACCATCCCCTTGCTCTTGAAGAGCCATCGGTAAATCAAAATGATAGAGGTTGACCAAGAGATGAATCCCTTTTTCTTTGATCTTTTCAAAGACACGACGGTAGAAATCAACACCTGCTTGGTTGATCTCCCCTCGACCTTCTGGGAAAATACGTGACCACTGAATAGAGGTCCGAAAGGCCGTGTGGCCAGTTTCTAACAAGAGGTCCAAATCTTCTTCCCAGTGTTCATAAAAAGTCGATGTTTTCTCTGGTCCTTGCCCTTGATAAAAGCGGTCGGGCTCGATTCTATACCAGTAATCCCAGAGATTGTCTCCCTTTCCATCCTGGGCTAGACGCCCTTCTGTTTGAGGGCCCGAGGTCGAACTCCCCCATAAAAAATCCTTTGGAAATTGATACATGTCCTAATCCTCCTCATTCTACTAGCTCTATTGTAGCGAATCCTCCCCCAAAACCTAGGCACAATTTACAGTCTTTCTTACGCAGATTAAAGAAAAAGTCCCTTAGGAAAAATTCCTAAGGGAGCTGGTCCACTTTACAATTGAGTCACGACATATTCAAAGAGCTTGCGATCTGCTGGGCTCTTGTCAAAACGTAGTTCCGGGTGCCACTGAACGCCGAGGAAACGACTCTTATCTGTGGATTGAACGGCTTCAATGATGTCATCTTTAGGATCCCGCGCGATCACTTCTAAGCCATCTGCCAAGTCTTTAATACTTTGATGATGGAAAGAATTGATGCGACTGGTCTTACCATAGATCTCTTGCAGGATCGTCTGATCCTTGGTCACCAGCTCTTGGCTGGTGTACTGACCTGGATTGTCCTGCCAATGATCCTCAATATCTTGATGCAAAGTTCCACCCAATGCAACATTGTAGAGTTGGGTCCCACGACAGACGGTAAAGATAGCTTTTTTAGCCGCACGCGCTTCTTCAATTAAGGCCAACTCAAAGAGATCGCGTTTCAAGAGATAGTCATCACTATCGATGGTGATTTCTTCTCCGTAAAACTTGGGCAAGACATTTTGTCCGCCGGTGATGATGAGCTTATCGATCATCGATAGGTAGTCTTTGGCCAAGGCCGCATCTCCAATTGGCAAAATCAAAGGAATCCCTCCTGCCTCTTTGACCGCTTCGACAAAACCAGTCGCCGCATAACTCATATTCGCGTCTGGATCATCTGGGAAGGGTCTTTCATTTCCTGTAATTCCAATTACTGGTCGTTTTTTCATACTTTTTCCATATACTTTCATTCATTTTCAAGGCTTATTGTAACACAATTTTAAGCCAGACTCAATGGAGTTTTTTTGAAGAGAAGGTCTCCCCTTCTAACCCAAAAGCTTGCTGAAAAGATATGAAATTGCTTTCTATTAAAAAATTCTCAAGTGCAAAGACTTGAGAATGGTTTGTTAATTTTTCATCAACCCTTCTTTTACCAAAAAGTCATGCGCTACTTTAGCAGCAGGCTTGCCTTCTACTCCGACTTGGTAGTTCATCTGGCTCATCTGGCTTTCAGTGATTTTACCAGCTAGCTTATTAAGCACACCTTCCAATTCGGGATGTTTCTTAAGAAGAGCTTCTTTCATGAGGGGCGCCCCTTGATATGGCGGAAAGAGTTGCTTGTCATCTTCAAGGACCACCAGGTCATAGCGAGCCAGCTCGGCATCCGTTGAGTAAGCATCTGTGATCTGGATATCCCCGGACTGGATCGCCTGGTAGCGAAGGGCTGGCTCCATGGTGGAGACTTGTAGGTGGAGTCCGTAAACCTTCTGCAAGCCCTTGTTCCCATCCTCTCGGTCATTAAACTCCAAGGTAAATCCTGCCTTGAGTTGTCCTTCCACCTTTTTCAAATCTGAAATGGTCTTGAGGCCATACTCTTGGGCAATTTTCTTGGGCACCGCGACAGCATAGGTATTCTGATAAGCCATAGGTTTGAGCAAGGCCAGGTCGTCTTGTCGCTTGATCCCATCTCGAGCCGCTTGATAAACTGCTTCTGGATCATGGTCGACTTGCGGCGCCGGCTTGAGGAGACTTTCAGTCACGGTCCCTGTAAACTCTGGATAGATAGCAATATCCCCTTTTTTCAGAGCTTCATAGAGAAAAGTGGTCTTACCAAAATTTGGTTTAACAGTCACTGTCATATCCGTATTTTTCTCGATCAAGATCTTATACATATTGGCTAGGATTTCCGGTTCAGGACCCAACTTCCCAGCGATGACCAGATTTTCTTTTTCCGGTTTGGGAAGAAGACTTGGTGTATAGCTAGCTCCCAATCCGATAACCATTACCGCAAAAGCCGCAAAGATGGTCCGCAATTTGGCCTTTTCCATCCATTTGAGAAGAAGGTTAAAGGCGATGGCCAAGAAGGCAGAAGACAGGGCACCGATCAAAATCAGACTGGCATTATTGCGGTCAATCCCTAGAAGGATAAAGGAACCGAGTCCCCCTGCTCCAATCAAGGCGGCTAGGGTAGCCGTCCCGATAATCATCACAGCTGCTGTCCGAATCCCAGACATGATGACGGGCATGGCCAAGGGAATCTCAAACTTCTTGAGTCGCTCCCACTTGGTCATCCCAAAGGCCACCCCTGCTTCTTCTAGACTTGGGTCAATCCCCTGCAAGCCGGTGATGGTATTTTGAAGGATGGGGAAAATGGCATAGATGACGAGAGCTGTCAAGGCCGGAAGTGTTCCGATTCCCATAATGGGAATGAAGAGCCCCAAAAGGGCCATGGAAGGAATGGTCTGGAAGATCCCAGCGACCTGTAAAACCCAGTTGCTGGCTCTCTTGCGTGTACTTAAATAAATAGCTAATGGAACAGCTAGAAAAATAGCAAGGAGTAAGGTCAGTAATGACAGTTGCAAATGTTGCCCCAGTGCAGTGAGCCAGTCTCCAAAGCGTTCTTGAAAGGTTGCAAGTAGTTTAGACATGGTGAGCACCTCCAAATAAATCCGCCACAAAGTCGTTGGCTGGTTGGGCTAGAATGGTCTCGGAATCCGCTACCTGCACAATCTCTCCTTCTTGTAGCACCGCAATCCGATCGCCTAATTTCAAGGCTTCATCGGTATCGTGTGTAACAAAGATAGTAGTCATGCCGAACTCCTTGTGCAAGTCTTTGGTAAGAGCCTGTAGCTGTTTGCGGGAAATGGCATCCAAGGCTGAAAAGGGCTCGTCCATCAATAGAATCTTTGGCTCTGCAATGATGGCCCGCACAATGCCAATCCGTTGTTGCTCCCCACCAGACAGCTCACTAGGCATGCGCTTTGCATACTCTGCAGCAGGCAGACCCACCTTGTCCAAGAATTCTTCTGTTTTAGAGGCGATTTGTTCCTTGCTCCAGCCCTTCATTTCAGGAATCAATGCTATATTTTCAGCAACTGTTAAATTTGGAAAAAGGGCAATGGCTTGAAGCACATAGCCGGTAGACAGACGTAACTCCCGTTCATCATAGTCCTTGATGCGTTTCCCATCCATATAAATATTGCCATCTGTCGGCTCCAAAAGACGGTTAATCATCTTGATCATAGTGGTCTTTCCAGATCCTGAAGGACCCACTAGCACCATAAATTCTCCATTTTCAATACGGAGATTGACATCTTTTAAAATGTCCTTATCCGTGTAGCGCAAGACTACATGTTTATATTCAATCATATTCTTCCTCAATAAGTTTTCTGTCTCTAAGAGTATCCAATAGGCTACTTGCTGGATGCCCTAGAACTTTTTCGACATCTGTAGAAACCCCAGCTTGTTCCCCAGCTTTAATCGCTGTATAGGTGCTGACCCAGGCATCGTACTCCCAAGTTTGTGCTGGCCATTTTTTCCGTGACTCATAAGCTTCTTCTACTGTTTCATCCACATACACGATGGCGTCACCAGTCTCTTTTGAGAGAAGGGCTACGATTTCTTCCATAGAAAGATCCTCTGGCCCCGTCAAATTCAAGGTTTGATTTTCCCACTCCTTAGGATTTAAAAGAATTTCTTCTGCAACCCTAGATGTGTCCTTACGGGCAACAGCTGACACAAGACCACTGCCTGCCGGACCACGAATCTCTCCATTTTCAAGCGCCATATCAATCAGGAAGTCCAAGTAAAAATTATCTCTCAAAAAAGTGTAGGTGAACCCTAACTCCTTGATATAGGCTTCCGTCTGGGCATGATCTCGAGACAAGGTGAAAGTTGCCTTCTCATCTGCCCCATAAAAGGAGGTGTAGACGATATGCTCTACTCCTGCTAGCTTTGCAGCATCTAAAAAGTCCTTGTGTTCCTTGACACGCTCTAGATTTTCCCGAGCAGAAACCATCAACAAGATATCGATCCCCTTTAAGGCCTCAACCACCTCTGGCGTATTGGCATACACTATTTTACGAATTTCCGCAGACGCGTAGAGTTTTGCACGTTCTGGACTTCGTGCTAGATGGACGGAAGCGATTCCTTTCCCATCGACAAGATTCGCCACATAAGAACCTAATTTCCCTGTTACCCCTGTAATACCAATCATAACTGTTAATTCCTTTCCTTAGATGTCATTCTCTTTAGCTTTTAGATTTGCGATAATGCGCTCTTGATACTCCTCAAATTCTCGGATTTCTTGATCCGAAAATCCTTGATAGAAAATCTCACCCAGTTCCTTACTAACACGATCCCCAATTTCCTTTTGTGCCCAACCGAGGTCTGTCAAAGAAATATATTTTTTCCTTTTATCCTGTGTGCAAGGTTGAATCGTAACCAAGCCTTGTTCTTCCATTTTCTTAACCATACTGGTCAATGTATTATTGGCTAGACCCGTCGCAATTGCAATATCGGTCGCAGTAGCGCACCCCAACTCTTGCTTCCACAAAATCGTTAAAATTTTTCCCTGTTCACTTCGGTATTGAGCATCTGGTTCCTTGCTAAGCAACTTTTGAAAGATACGCCCATTTAACAATCGAATCTGTAGAGCTTGATAGCCTCCTAACATCTTGTCCATTTTGTCTCCTTTTTATTTCTATATCGAAATATCAAAATCATTGTACCACTGCCTGTTACATCTGTCAACTGTTTCGATATAGAAATAACATTTTTTCTAAGATACTCTTCAAAGGATGCTTGACGACCTCAAAATTGCCAGACTTTTTCTCTTTTTTCACAATTTTTCTTAGAAGAAGAGCAACATTTAAACTCCTTGTAGAACGACACTGAGTTTTACATCTGTTCACTGTAATGCAGAATGAAATTTGTTAAAAAGCCTCGGTAGGGTTCTTCCTACCGAAGCTTTTTTGATGAAAGAGATAAGGGTTAATGTCCTTTATGCTTGTCTCTTCGTTTTTGCTGTTTGCGTTCGAATTTCTCTTGTTTGAGCAATTGCTTTTGGACACTAGATTGATGTTTTGAAATCTTTTTCCTTTCCTCATACTGCAACTGCAATAGTTCTTTCGACTTGGAAGAAATTTTCTTCTTTACTTGTTTCTTCACAGCTCGCTGTAATCGTTTAGGATTCTTGATTTTTACATGTTGCTTAACTGTAGCTTCTGGACTAAAAGATAAATGAGTAAACTGAGTCTGTAACATCTCTAGAATTTCATCATCTTTTGGCTCCTGACCAAATGTCACACGACAAACTTGATAAGTTTCTCGATACACTTGTTCGAACAAACCATGCCAAAATCCATCTTCAAAATAAACTGTCAATCCAATTGAAATTGTTTCCACGACAGCACCTCCTTAAATCTATCCCTAAGAATGGACAACCAAGGAGGAAGGTTACTGATAGGCTTGCCTACGTCTGGACTACCAACCAGAACTGTGTTTTTATCTTAGTTGGGACTATTATAGCATATTTATAATCTTATGTTATTGCTTCTTCAAATGCCTATCAAAAAAATGAATCGTAGCCAACCAAGAATCCTTACTCTCTTTCATCAATAAACGCCAATCTTTTCGATAGCGATGATTGGGTTGATAAGCCACTGTCAACATGTGACCTATTTCATGATATTTTTTAAATGTAATGTGGTGGCCTTTATAATGTGAGACAATATTGGCTATTGCTGACGAGGCATCCCATATTTCATCAACAGTACTTCCGAGCAATAAGATTGGCGAAGAGAATCTACTAATGTCTATCCTAGCAGAGCGATCTTTAGGGATAGGTTTTCTAAAAAGTTTGCTAAACAGATAATCTCTCAGTCGAAACTTTTGATAGGGAAGTTCTATTTGCAAATACGTCCAAGAAGAAGAATGGGAATTCCATTTCCTTTCTATCCCTTCATACACCACATCAGAGGGTGAATTTAGTACCAAACATTGAACGTCATTAAAAATGCTCTCCTCAGCTAAAACTAACTCTGCTCCCTTAGAACGTCCATAGATTCCAATTCTTTCACTATCTACTTGATGATGCTGACGTAGATAATCCTTTGCTTCCACAAGGCACTCTAAAGGAATACGTTCCAAATGTTTTGGCAATCCCTCTAAACCAAAGTAGGCAACTGCTAGGCAAATATAACCTCTAGAAGAGAGAAGCTGAGCTATATTCTGTGCCTTTTCAATCCTTCCTTCACTACCGCTCACAATAATCAATGCTGGTGCTTTTATTCCCTTTTTATCATAAAAGAGTCTCCCTTGAAAATGTTTCCCGTAAATATCTTGATGACTAATTTGCGAACTCATGTAATGTCTTGTGAAAGTTCTCTCTGCGACGACAGTATTACCTTGTATAATTTTGATTTCCACAAAAAAGTGATCTAATAAGGGAATTTTAGAAAGAGAGTTTGGAAGTTTCTTTTTCCTATTGGTCAAGGGCTTGGCATTAAAGAATAACCCCATTGTTGCAATATCTTCATAAGAGCCAGAACAAGATGGAGTTTGTGAAATATCAATAATACCATTCTTATCTGATACAAAAGTCGCTGTTGATTTCCATAAAACATCATGAGCTAAAAGCATAGGAGCATTGATACAATAATAATCAGATAAATACATTTCGACTCGATAGGTTTCACTTGGTTTTAAGCCATCGATGACAATATTAAAAGATTCGTCTGCTAAATCAGACTCTGAGATTAGTTCAATTTGTATATTCATATCTTCCTCTTTTTGTTAATATAATTAACAATATAGTTTTAAAATTACCGTGATTTTTACCACGGCAATTCTTGCCATACCTGTTCAACATCATCCATCAGTTTCATAACCATTTGAAGATCCTCCTCACTATAGTTTCTTAAAACTGAAAAAATGGCCTTTTCAATATGTTCTTGCTGCTCTTTATGGATATTAAAAACTTCAACACCTTTTTTGGATAATATCAGATATTTATTTTTTTCATTATCCGGTGCAAATTCAAAAGTAACGAGGTCTTTCTTGGTTAAACGTCTAACACTCTGAGTAATGGCACTCCTAGATACTTCAAGTAACTCAGATAATTTCACTAGATTCACAGGCTGATTGCGACCTATCAGGTCGATCAAATGGACTTCATTAATAGTGATTGATTTATCAATACTGTTCCTATGCTGAGCTTTTTTCAACTGTTCAAAAGCTAAAGCAAAGCTGTTAAAACGATTATTAAACTTATACAGTTCTTTCTTATTCATAGCGCCTCTCTTTTGTTAATGATATTAACAAAAATACTATTTATTGTCAAGCTGAGCCTAAAAAATCCTCCAGAGCTGAACTCTGAAGGATTCATTTTTATTTTACAACAATATTAACCAATTTAGTTGGCTTCAATAGTCCAGTGGACTATTGAAGGTGGCAGATAGGGCTAATAAACTCGTTATTTAACAACGATATTAACAAGTTTATTAGGGACACTAATCACTTTCACGATGTCCTTGCCATCGATCTCTGCTTTGACTTTTTCGTCAGCTAGAGCGACTTCTTGCAATTCTTCGCGTGAAAGATCTTTAGCGACCATGAGTTTGGCACGGACTTTTCCTTTGATTTGAACGACGATTTCGATTTCGTCTTCAACCAATTTGCTTTCGTCCCATGTTGGCCAAGCTACGTAAGAGATAGACTCACCGGTTGCTGCGACTGTTTGCCAGAGTTCTTCTGCCAAGTGAGGGGCAAATGGGGCAATCAATTGGATAAAGCCTTTGGCGTAATCCACATAGAGTTTATCTTCCTTGTTAGCAGCGTTGACAAAGACCATGAGCTGGGCAATGGCTGTGTTGAATTTCATAGACTCGATTTGCTCAGTAACAGCTTTAACGGTTTCGTTATAAACCTTATCAAGAGTGCCATTGTTTTCCGCAACGATTTCTTTACTTGTAATCAAACGATACACACGGTCAAGGAATTTACGGCTTCCTTCCAATCCTTCTTCAGACCAAGCGATAGAAGCATCGAGTGGTCCCATGAACATTTCATAGACACGAAGGGTATCCGCACCGTATTGTTCCACCACATCATCTGGGTTGACCACGTTCTTGAGGGATTTAGACATCTTGGCTGGCGCCTGCTCCAACTCTTCTCCTGTTTCCACATGGCAGAAGCAACCGTCACGTTTTTCAACCTTGTCAGTCGCCACAAGAGCTCCACGGTGGTCACGGTAGCTAGTTCCCAAGATCATTCCTTGGTTAAAGAGTTTTTGGAAGGGCTCTTTAGTCGGTACAACACCAAGGTCATAGAGGAATTTGTGCCAGAAACGAGCGTAAAGCAAGTGAAGCACAGCGTGTTCTGCACCACCCACGTAGATATCGACTGGCAACCATTGTTTGAGGAGATCCTCGTCAGCCAATTTCTCAGTGTTGTGTGGATCGATATAGCGGAGGTAGTACCAGCTTGAACCGGCCCATTGTGGCATCGTATTCGTCTCACGACGACCTTTGACACCATCCTCACGAGTCACTTCCAGCCAGTCTGTCAAGTTAGCCAATGGGCTTTCACCAGTACCTGAAGGGCGGATATCCTTGGTTACTGGCAAGACCAGTGGGAGTTCACTTTCTGGAACAGCTGTCGAAGTTCCATCTTCCCAATGAATGATTGGGATTGGTTCACCCCAGTAACGTTGACGGCTAAAGAGCCAGTCGCGGAGACGGTAGGTAACCTTTTCTTGACCAAAGCCTTTTTCTTCTAGCCAAGACACGATTTTAGCAATCGCTTCTTCTTTGTTGAGACCGTTCAAGAAGTCAGAGTTGACGTGAAGGCCATCTTCTGTGTAAGCAGCCTCTTCAACGTTTCCACCTTCCAAGACTTCTACGATTGGAAGACCAAACTGTTTAGCAAATTCCCAGTCACGCTCATCGTGGGCAGGTACGGCCATAACAGCACCTGTACCGTAGCTAGCAAGAACATAGTCGGCAATCCAGATTGGAATTTCTTTGCCATTGACAGGGTTGATCGCATAAGCACCAGTCCAAACCCCTGTTTTTTCCTTAGCAAGGTCTGTACGAGCTAAGTCTGATTTGAGGCTGGCTTGGTGTTTGTAGTCCGCTACAGCCTCAGCTTGTTCAGGTGTCGTGATGGCATCTACTAGTTCATGTTCAGGCGCCAAAACAGTGAAGGTCGCACCGAAAAGAGTGTCTGGACGAGTCGTAAAGACGGTGAATTCCTTGTCTGTCCCTTTTACTTTGAAAGTGACATTGGCACCAGTTGATTTACCAATCCAGTTGCGTTGCATGTCCTTGATAGACTCTGGCCAATCCAATTCATCCAAATCGTTGAGCAAGCGCTCTGCATAGGCCGTGATTTTAAGCATCCATTGGCGCATTGGTTTACGAACAACTGGATAGCCCCCACGCTCAGAGGTTCCATCTGGAAGAACTTCTTCGTTGGCGATAGCTGTTCCTAGTTCCTCAACCCAGTTTACTGGCACTTCAGCTTCATAAGCCAAGCCTTTTTCGTAAAGCTTAGTGAAGATCCATTGCGTCCACTTGTAGTAGTTCGGATCTGTCGTATTGACTTCACGATCCCAGTCGTAAGAGAAGCCAAGCGCATTGATTTGGCGTTTGAAGTTGGCAATGTTTTCTGCTGTGAATTCCGCTGGGTCATTCCCTGTATCCATAGCGTATTGCTCAGCAGGCAAACCAAAAGCATCCCATCCCATTGGGTGAAGGACGTTGTAACCTTGCGCACGTTTGAAACGGCTAAGGATATCTGTTGCTGTGTAGCCTTCTGGATGTCCTACGTGTAGACCCGCTCCAGATGGGTAAGGGAACATGTCCAATGCATAAAACTTAGGTTTTGAAGCATCTGTTCCTGTCTTAAAAGTGTGATGGTCAGCCCAGTATTTTTGCCACTTAGGCTCGATTTCTTTATGATCGTAAAAACTCATAGCGTCTCTCCAATTTTCGTGATGCTCCTATTATACCATTTTTAGGCGATTTTTAAAGGTTCAGACAAAGAAAAAGACAGGTCCCATACGGGACCTGTTCATCCTGTTTTCTCTAAGAAAAGTCTATTTCACATGCTTTTCAAGTTCTTCTTGCGCTTTTTTATTGGATTTTTCTTTTTCTTTCTTCCATTGTTCACGCGCTTTGTCGTAGTCTTTCGCCGCTACGACCTTGTCTTGAACTTCTAAATACTTATAGTTGAAGGATTGACCCTTGTGGCCTGTCCAAGCAAAGGCTGCAGAGTATGGTACAGTCTTACGAACGACTGGAGAAGCTCCATCTGAATGGATCGGAATCAAGAGGGCACTATCGGTCAACCAAGCTTGAGCCGCAGCATATTTTTCGTAACGCTTGTTCACATCTGTGGTTTCTTTTTGAGCATCCTCAATTAATTGATCGTATTCATCAAAACCAGCTGCTTTTGCGGCCGCATTGTTGGTACCAGCATCGAATCCAAAGTAAGCATTGGCATTTTCGCCAGATTTACCACTAGTGATATCAATGTAAGAAGATGGATCCGTATAGTCTGGTCCCCAACCCAAGTTATTGTTCAAATCCCAGTCTTGTTGCGAAGCATTTTCAGCAAAGTAAGTCACCCGTTGCAGATCATCCTCAGAAATCATATTCAAATCGATGACAATATTTTCTGCTCCTAGTGTAGATTCAACTGACTGTTTGAAGGATTGAGCTTGTTTGATTCCTTCCGTAAAAGTCGATGAAGTTGGAAGATCCAAATGAATTGGGAATTCAACTCCTTGAGACTGCAATTCTGCCTTGGCTTTAGCAAACTCTTCTTTGGCCTTGGTTGGATTGTAGAGGGTATCTTTTCCATCTGCGACAGAAATCCCTTTCCATTCATCCCCATAAGCTTCTAGGTCTTTTTCTACTGCATCCCCAAATTGTTGGCCATTGATTTGAACAAAGTTTGGTGGCGTAAAGGTATTACGGATGACCTTATTGGCAGCAGCTTCCCCGTTCGCCTGAGCTACGTATGCCTTACGGTTGAAGGCAAACATAATGGCTTGACGGAAGTCCTTATTTAAGATTGCTTTCTTAGTTGAAGTCTTTTGAGCATCAGTAGTCTTCTTTGTGATTTCATAAGCCTGACGGTCAATGTTGAAGGAAAGGTTGTAGGTAGATGAACCTTGGTCAGTAAAGACGATATCGTCTTTGTGCTTCTTCTCTACACTCTTATAGTTAGAGCCATTTGGGAAGACACGGGCAACTGTATAGTCGCCGTTGTCAAACCCACGAATCAAGGATTCTGAGTCTTGTCCATCATAATAAGTCAACTTCACTTTACTGATCTTAACATTATCCGCATCCCAATATGTTGGGTTCTTTTCCAAGGTCGCAGAAGATTTAGAAGTGATGGACTTGATCAAATAAGGACCGCAGTAGAGGATACTAGATGGAGAAGTTCCTTGACCATAGTCATCTCCTTTAGATTTCAGGAATTCTTCGTTAACCGGCATCAAGATCCCCATCGTAGTCTTAGAATTCCAGAAACTTTCCGGTTGGCTCAAGGTATATTGAACGGTATAATCATCAATAGCCTTTACTCCAACAGTTGAGAAATCAGATGTCTTCCCTGAAACATAATCATCCAAGCCTTTGACAGATTTTTGGACCAAGTAAATCGCTTGTGATTTCTTGTCTGCCGCGTGTTTGAGGCCTGTGACAAAGTCTTGGGCTTTGACTTCTCCATATTCTTCCCCTTCAGAAGTCATCCATTTGACCCCTTTACGGAGTTTATAAGTATAGGTCAAGCCATCCTTGGAAACAGTCCAGTCTTTAGCAAGCGATGGGATCAAGTTCCCGTACTTGTCCACTTCCAACAAGCCATCTATCGCATTTCCTGTAAACTCGGAAGTCGATTTTTTATTGGAAATCGAGTAGTCTAAGGTATCCGGATCCTGGGTATAGACATAGCTAAATGTCTGACCACCAGAGCTACTAGATTTCCCTCCTGAGCAGGCTGCCAGTACACCAGCTGATAAAAGCAGAGCGCTGGTAGCTAAGAGTACCTTCCCTTTGTTCATATAAATCACCTCATTGTAAAAAATGTTATACTCAATTTAAATTATAGCACTTTCTAGGGAAATGTAAACGCTTTTACTGCGAAATTATTCTATTTTTCCTTTATTTTTTCAATTTCTACTTTTTCTAAAATTTTTTCAAGTTGAATCCCTGGCCTGTATGATATAATGGAATCTATGAATTATGTGAGACATTTACACAAACGACTAAAACGCAGCCTCTTGTCCCTCCTTGTAGGAGTCTTGACATTAGGCCCTATTTCCACTGCTTTTGCGGATGACATCTACCAGCAAGAAGATGTCATGAAAATCGCAGCTGATGCTGGACTGGTATTGGACGATTTTTACAAGCCTAAGGCTGACATCGTCATCGACGCCAATACTGGAGCCATTTTGTACGGAGACAATATCGACACGGTCCGGGACTCCGGAAGCATGGCCAAACTCATGAGTGCCTATGTGGTCTTTCGGGCCCTTAAGGAAGGCAAGATCAAATATGATACCGTGGTCACAGCAACAGAGGCAGACCAAGCCATCTCGGAAAACAATCTGTTAAGTAACTCACCTATTGTAGCTGGTGTTGACTACAAGGTATCTGAATTGATCAAGATGCTCTTTGTTCCATCTTCTAGTGCGGCCGTGATTATGCTCGCCAACGCCGTCACTGACAATGATCCCGATAAGTTTTTGGACTTAATGAATCAGTACGCACAAGAAATGGGGATGAGCCATACCAAATGGCACAATCCAAATGGGGCGATGATTTCGGTCCTTCAGGGCTACTACAATCCTCAGCGCTACGATGTCAATGCGAATAACGAAATCACAGCGCGGGACATGTCTATTCTGGCTTATCACATCGTAAACGACCTGCCAGAAATGTTGGAATACACCAAGCAAGCTCATACTACCATCATGGAAGGTACCCCCTACGAGCAAAGCTATGATAACTACAATACTTCCCTCGAAGGTGGAAAGTTCGCCCTTAAAGGAACAGATGGACTCAAAACTGGATCCAGCCCGACTGCTGACTACAACTACACCGCGACAACCAAGCGGGGTAAACAGCGGATTATCGAAGTCATTTTGGGGGTTGGAAACTACGATGTCGAGATCGCCGAAAGTTACCGCAATCAAATCGGGAATACCTTGGCTGAGAAAATGTTCGCAGACTACCAGTATAAAAAAATCCTTTCTGCAGGCGATCATACCATCGACGGGAAGACCATTCACTTGAAGCAAGACTTCTATGCGACCGTTAAGAAGGGGACGAAGCCAGCCCTTAAACTGGAAGACAACCGCCTAGTCGTTCAGAACGGCTTGCAACAGGTATCTCCAAGTATTAAAGCGGGAGTGGCCGTAAGTGAGTCTAAAACAACGACCTCTAGCAGTAAAAGCAAAGGACTCGATATCATGTGGCTCTTCTGCTTCCTGCCTGCCGGAATTTTATACCTGATCTTTAAACAAACCGATCCAAAAAGAAGAAAATAGAAAAAGAACTCCCATTACCATAAGGTATGGGAGTTCTTGGTTTGTCGACACAATGATTGAGAACGCTTCATTATTATTTGATATTTCTTATGATTTCTAATCCAATCAAAAATCCCAAAAGCTAGTTTCAGTAGGTTGAAACTTGGCTTTGGGGATTTTTATTTTTTTTACGACCGTCGAGAAAAAGAGAGATTGACTGGTAGGTATGGCCCACATGGTCAATCTCCTATTTTCTTCTCGCTTTTTTTACGGGCTTAGTATCTTAGACTACCAAATGATCACACGGTCTTCTGGTGCGCGCCACATGCCGTCGCCTTCTTTGACATCAAAGGTTTCAAAGAATTCGTCAAAGTTTGGTAATTGGACATTGGTGCGGAGTTTTCCTGGTGCGTGGACATCGACACTTGCGAGGAGTTGCATATACTCTGTCCGAGCTTTCATGCGCCAGATGCGAGCAAAGTTGGTGAAGAATTCTTCTGCTGAGAAATCTTCCTCTTTCTTAGCGGCTTCAAGGGCTGCAGCGATACCACCGAGGTCTGCTACGTTTTCAGAAACGGTCAATTTCCCGTTGATCTTGGCACCGTAGGAGTCTTGTCCTTCAAACTGATCGATGACTTTTTGTGTGCGAGCGGTAAAGGCTTCGTAATCTTCTGGTTTCCACCAGTCTTTCAAGCTACCATGCTCGTCAAAGGATGCTCCATTGGTGTCAAAGGCGTGGGAGATTTCATGGGCAATGACCGCACCGATTCCACCGTAGTTGGCTGATGATGATTGGTGAAGGTCATAGAAAGGTGCTTGTAAAATCGCTGCTGGGAAGACGATTTGGTTTTGTTGCGGATCATAGTAGGCATTGACCAGGTGGGCTGGCATGTGCCATTCGCTTCGATCAACCGGTTGGTTCCACTTGCTCCAAGTATGGGCAATGGAAATTTCGTAAAGGGCTTGAGCATTTTCCACCAAGGTCTTGCTTTCGTCGATGATTTTTTTGGCGTATGTTTCTGGTAATTTTTCAGGGTAGCCGATATGTGGTGTGATGACATTGAGTTTGACAATGGCTTTTTCACGAGTTTCAGGAGCGAGCCAGTCTGCTTTTTCTAAGCGCTCCTTATAGACGTCAATCATGGTCGCTACTTTATGCTCTACGTCTGCTTTTGCTTCTGGTGAGAATTTTTCTCCCGCATACCAGAGTCCAAGCGCTTGGCTATATGGTACTTCTGCTAATGACAAGGCCGCCTTTTCTTTTGGACGAGGTTCTGGAACACCTGCAATCGTACGACTATATTCACCAGCCAAGACACGGATTTCTTCGGTCAAGAATAAAGTCCAATCTACGGCTGCACCGAGTTTCAATCTTGCATGAATAGTTTCCCAGTTGGCTGCTGAATAGAATGTTGGTGCGAATTCCTTCCAGAAACGCTCTTCTGGAACGATGATTTTATCCGGAGTTTGTCCGATCACTTCTGTAAAGAAAGTATCGAGTGGCAATTCTGGAACCAAGGCCTTGAAATCTGCCCACTCATAAGGATGGTAGAGTTTGTTGTACTCGGATCTTTCTTCATTTGACAAGATATATTTGGCCAATTCTGCATCCGACGTAATGACCTTATCCAGGATATCTTTGATTTCTGCCTCTGAGAATTCAAATTTAGGTAAAAGTTTTTCCATCATTTGGCGCCAGATAGCCAGTAGTTCTGGGCCTTTTTCGTTGCCTTCTTCATAGTAGGTCGTATCTGGCAAGATATGAGCCGGCGCTTCTCCCCACAAGACATTCATTTGGGCATTCATATAGTCTGGTGACACGCTAAATGGCATGATATTTGGTTTGCCAGCTAGTTCATAGGCTCCCAGCTTGCTGGTATAGTCTTCAAAAGAAGACAAGGCCTTGATTTCATTGATCAAGGGCATGGCTGGTGCTACACCAGCTGCTTCCCGTGCATCAAAATCTGCCACCATTTTATGGTATTTGACAAAGTTTTGCAGAATGCTGTCTTCAGGCAGCTCTTCTCCCCGTTGCCATTTCCCAGTGATATCCAACATCAAGTTTTCGATGTCTCGATCTAAGTCCATAAAACCACCAGTTGACGGTTTGTCATCAGGAATCACAGCTGTCTCAGCCCATTCCCCATTGACGTAATCATAAAAATCATCTTGTAAACGTACCATGATCTTCTCGCTTTCATTCTTTTCTATTAACCTTATCAAAAATAGGTCAATTTTTCAATGATTACAAGTAAGTTAATCTAAATTATTTTAAAAATTAACTTGACTTAATTTTTTCATTCATGTATATTAATGGTAAAGGAGAAAAATCATGATTCAAATTGAACATCTAAGTGTTGCTTACCAGCAAACACTGGCCTTGGAGGATCTTTCCCTCACCATCCAGGGTCCAACCATCCTAGGAATTCTTGGACCCAACGGAGCAGGAAAGTCAACTCTAATCAAGGCCATGCTAGGACTTCTCCCTCATTCGGGAAGGGTCCTGCTCGATCAAAAAGATCTCGGCCAAGTTCTTCAACGAGTGGCCTACGTCGAACAGAAATCCGCTATTGATTTCCACTTCCCCATCACGGTGCGGGAGTGTGTCTCACTGGGTCTCTATCCCCATCTTTCTATCTTCAAGCGAAAAAGCAAAGAGGATCTTCAAAAGGTGGAAAATGCCTTGAAACTTGTCAATCTTCTTGATCTAGCGGATCGCCAGATCGGCCAGCTTTCGGGAGGGCAATTCCAACGGGTCCTGATCGCCCGCTGCTTGGTCCAAGAAGCAGATGTCATCTTTTTGGATGAGCCCTTCGCAGGGATTGACTCTGTCAGCGAAGACATCATCATGCAGACCCTACAGACCTTGAAAAAAGAAGGCAAGACCATTCTGATCGTCCATCACGACCTCAGCAAGGTCCCAGCTTACTTTGACCAGGTCCTGCTCCTTCACCGCAAGCTGATCGCTTTTGGGAAAACAGAGGAAACCTTTACCAAGGAGAATCTGCATGCAGCCTATGGGCATGAACTCTTTATAGGAGGTGGCGTCGGATGATTACAGAATTTATCGATGGATTACAGCAATTCCACTTCTTACAAAATGCCCTGATTACAGCTATTGCCATCGGGATTGTCGCTGGAGCTGTCGGATGCTTCATTATTTTGCGGGGTATGTCTCTCATGGGAGATGCCATCTCGCACGCGGTCCTTCCTGGGGTAGCTCTGTCCTTTATCCTGGGCATCAATTTCTTTATCGGTGCCATTGTCTTTGGCCTCCTGGCGTCCGTCCTTATCACCTATATCAAGAGCAACTCCATCATCAAGAGCGACACGGCGATTGGGATTACCTTTTCTTCTTTCCTCGCCCTAGGAGTCATTCTGATCGGGGTCGCTAAAAGTTCTACCGACCTCTTCCACATCCTCTTTGGAAATATCCTGGCCGTGCAAGACCAGGATATGTGGGTGACCATCGGTGTTGGAGTGGCAGTCTTACTGGTGATTGTCCTGCTCTTTCGTCCCCTACTGCTCACTTCTTTTGATCCTGTTCTGGCTCAATCCATGGGCGTCCGGGTCAAACTCTATCACTACCTGCTCATGGTTCTCTTGACCTTGGTTTCTGTCACTGCTATGCAGAGTGTCGGGACCATTCTCATCGTCGCCATGCTCATCACACCCGCTGCGACAGCCTATCTCTATGCCAATAGCCTCTGGTCCATGATGCTCCTTTCATCCGGATTAGGTGCCCTAGCCTCTATCCTAGGACTCTTTATCGGCTACAGTTTCAACATCGCCGTCGGGTCTTGTATCGTCCTCACTTCTGCCATCTTCTTTCTCATCAGCTTCTTTATCGCTCCTAAGCAGAGAAAGAATAAGCACGCTCTTTCACCTCATTAAAGGAGAAACACATGAAAAAAATCGCTTCTGTCCTCGCCCTCTTTGTGGCGCTCTTGTTCGGCCTGTTGGCCTGCAGCAAAGGCTCTTCTTCCAAGTCCTCATCTGATAAATTGAAAGTGGTCACCACCAACTCCATCCTCGCAGATATCACCAAAAATATCGCTGGGGACAAAATCGAGCTCCACAGTATTGTCCCTGTCGGTCAAGATCCTCACGAATACGAACCGCTCCCAGAAGATGTCAAAAAAACTTCACAAGCAGACCTCATCTTTTACAACGGCATCAACCTCGAAACCGGTGGCAATGCTTGGTTTACCAAGTTGGTCAAAAATGCCAATAAAGTAGAAAACAAGGATTATTTCGCAGTGAGCGAGGGAGTCGACGTCATCTACCTAGAAGGTCAAAACCAAGCTGGAAAAGAAGACCCTCACGCTTGGCTCAATCTCGAAAACGGGATTATCTACGCTAAAAACATTGCCAAACAATTGATCGCCAAAGATCCAAAAAATAAGGACTTCTACGAAAAAAATCTAGCAGCCTACACTGAAAAACTCAGCAAGCTAGACCAAGAAGCCAAGCAAGCATTCAATAACATCCCAGCAGACAAGAAGATGATCGTAACCAGCGAAGGTTGCTTCAAGTACTTCTCCAAAGCCTATGGCGTCCCATCTGCCTATATCTGGGAAATCAATACCGAACAAGAAGGGACACCTGAACAAATCAAAACGCTGGTAGAGAAATTGCGTCAAACCAAAGTACCGTCCCTCTTTGTCGAATCCAGTGTCGATGAGCGTCCTATGAAAACTGTGTCTAAAGATACCAATATCCCAATCTTTTCAAAAATCTTTACTGACTCAATTGCCAAAGAAGGCGAAGAAGGCGACAGCTACTACAGCATGATGAAATGGAATTTGGAGAAAATCGCAGAAGGTTTGAACAAATAAGATTCCAAACTGATTAGATTCTCAAACAAATTAGTGGCTCTTCCCCCTTCATTGATGTACAATGAAAAGAAAAAAGGAGTCTTTGCTATGACAACATTTTTAGGAAACCCTGTTACCTTTACTGGATCTCAACTTCAAGTTGGTGATACTGCTCATGACTTTTCACTGACTACACCAAACTTGGAGAAAAAATCTTTGGCTGATTTTGCTGGGAAGAAAAAAGTTCTCAGCATCATCCCATCCATCGACACAGGGATCTGTTCGATGCAAACACGTCACTTCAACAAGACCTTATCGGACTTGGAAGACACTGTCGTCTTGACGGTCTCTGTCGACCTTCCTTTTGCTCAAGGTAAATGGTGCGCTGCTGAAGGACTCGACAATGCTATCATGCTCTCAGACTACTACGACCATTCCTTCGGGAAGGCTTATGGCCTCTTGATCAATGAATGGCACTTGCTCGCACGCGCTGTCTTGGTCCTAGATGCGGACAACAAGGTCACATACGTTGAATACCTCGACAACATCAATAGTGAACCCAATTACGAGGCTGCAATCGAAGCCGTCAAAGCACTTGGATAAACGAAAAAGAGGTCTACAACCTCTTTTTCATTGCTATAAAATCCGATGGAGTCCATTCTGTAAGAGAACCCGCCAGCGTAAGCGTGGGATGCCTCTGAGGAAACTCCGCACGCGTTTTGCTACCTGTTGCTTGTAGCTCTTGCCTCCTTGTGCAAAGGTTCCCTTCCTGCTCCAGTATCCTTCAATACTGCGATCATTCTTCGGAGCTAGATAGCGAACACCTTGCTGATAGAGGACCTTCTTGCGAAAAGGTGGATCCCACGGTTTTACGGGATCGATATCCAAGTCCTTATGGGTATAGCCTCTAGCTAAGCCATAGTTGAAACTGGCACCATTGACAATGCCATTTTCAGAAATCTGATACGGATCCACTTCGTTAAGAAACTGACCGTCCTGATCCAGGATATACTCAGTATGAAAGTTGAGCAAGACCTTGAAATTCAACTGGGCCTGGGCACGAGATGGAAAGGCGAGCTGGCCGTCTTGATCCACGTAGACCTTATTGTGGAGACGAGCCGCTGCATAGGCATCGATCTTAATTCCTTTTGTCTCCTGCAAGTAAGCTTGTAGCGCCTCTTCATCCGTCTGTCCAGTTTTGGCATAATGCTCCCGAATCCACTGGGCCTGGTAGGCAGAGAGCAGATAGCGGAACTGGTGGATCTGGCGTTTTAAGAGCTGGTCTCCCTCTTTGCTCGCTAATGAATCCTGAGCAAAAGCTACTTGAACCACTCTTGAGAAAGAAGACCAAAAAGGTGAATGAGGTGGGCAAGCTGGAGCCATTCTACTTAGAAGAAAAGCTGTCTCTTCACAAGTTCCAGACAAGTCACTTGGCATGAGAAGAATTTTCATGACTCCCCTCAGCAAGTCTTGAGCAACAGCTTCATCCAGATTCTGGAGTTCTTGAAACCACATTTTTTGAAATAGAGGACTGGCAAAGAAAAAGACAGACTGGTATTGTTCTTGGTAGGCTTGTACATCTTTGTATTCCTGCAAATATTTCTCTAAATAGGCTAAACTATTCTCCCTCCACCCTAGTCTCGCCAAGTCCTGTCTGTTCATAATGCCGTCCTTTCTATGCTACTATACTACCATCTTTTGGAGCTTGAGACAATTCTCATTACTCCACTAGCGTTTTTGAGGATTTTTTTGATATACTAGAAGTGAGCGAAGAAAAGAGGAAAGCATGACACCAAACAAAGAAGATTACCTCAAGTGCATTTACGAAATTGGCACAGAAGTAGAAAAAATCAGTAATAAAGAAATTGCCAGTCGCATGCAGGTCTCTCCACCCGCTGTGACCGAGATGATCAAGCGCATGATCTCAGAGGGGCTCTTGGTGAAGGACAAGTCTCGTGGGTATTTGCTAACAGATCTAGGCTCGCAATTGGTCTCTGATCTCTACCGCAAGCACCGCTTAATCGAAGTATTCCTTCTGAAGAACCTTGACTATACCACCGAGGAAGTCCACGAAGAGGCAGAAGTCCTCGAACATACCGTTTCTGAACATTTCATTGACAAGCTTGATTACATGCTTGGAAATCCAAAAACCTGTCCTCACGGTGGGACAATTCCACCCAAAGGACAACTTCTCATCGAGGCTTACCAGGATCGTTTGAGCGATGTCAGCGAACCGGGAACCTATCGTTTGCGAAGAGTCCAAGATAACTTTGAATTGCTTAATTTTTTAGATCAAATCCAGCTGACCATTGGAGATGACATTCTCTTCAAAGGCTATGACGATTACACTGGCCTCTATCATTTAGCTATCCACGGGCAAGAGATTTCTATGAATCAAGTGATCGCCCAACAACTTTACATAGAAAAACATGCCCTTTAATCAAGGGCATGTTTTTTACTTTCTATGGATTTTTCGTATCTAGGATAATGGTCACCGGGCCATCATTGATGAGTTCGATTGCCATATCTGCAGCGAAGACACCTCGTTTAACAGGAACTTCCTTTTCCAACAAATCATTAAAATCATCATAGAGCTGGCTGGCCATCTCTGGATTGGCTGCCCCAATAAAGGCCGGACGATTGCCTTTTTTTGTCTGGGCAAAGAGGGTAAACTGGGAAACAGAAAGGATTTCTCCTTGAATATCCTTAACAGATAAATTCATCTTCCCTTCTTCATCCGAGAAAATCCGCATTTGCGTGACCTTTCGTACCGCGTATTCCAAATCCTTCTGGTCATCCTCAGGCCCCACTCCCACTAAGAGCAGAAGCCCATCCTGAATCTGACTATAGACTTGACCATCAATAGAAACCGAGGCACTTTTGACCCGTTGAATCACTAATTTCATCTTATTATCCTATTTATACAATCTATTGGGCAGTCACCGCTAAGCTTCAAAGAACATCGACTTTAGACGCAGGCAGACTATCCGAAAACCAAAGGCTGTTCAGTTGCTTTTAGAGCAAGGCAGCAAGACGAAGACAGTACTGAAGTACGGCGAAGCGAGCTAACGAAGCAATAAAAGATAACTGAGCAGCCGACTAGCCGTTAGTACGCTTAACAGAGTACACCTCCGGCACACTCTTAATCTTATCCACAACCGTTGTCAACATCGATAGGTTCGGAATCCCAAAGGAAATATGGATATTGGCAAATTTCATGTCTTTGGTTGGTTGAGCATTGACAGTTGAGATCATCTTAGCTGTATTGGAGAGGACTTGGAGTACATCGTTAAGAAGTCCGGCACGGTTGAGTCCGTAAATATCGATGTGGGCGATATAGTCTTTGGTCGTGTTGTTATCTTCCCATTCTACATCAATCAAGCGTTGCTCGTAGTTGTCTTGAGCACGAAGATTCATACAGTCTCGACGGTGAATCGCAACACCGCGTCCTTTGGTGATGTAGCCAACGATTTCATCGCCTGGAACTGGGTTACAGCACTTAGCAATCCGAATCAAGAGCCCAGAAGCGCCTTGGATGACCACGCCACCTTCGTGACGGACCTTCAAGGTGTCTTTTTTATTTTCAACCTTGACCTCGCCACCTTTGACTAGCTCTTCTGCTTCTGCGCGTGCCTTAGCCCGTTCTTCTTCCCGGCGTTCATCCTCCGTCAAGCGGTTAAAGATGGTAATAGCCCCAATCTCTCCAAAACCAATCGCCGCAAACAAGGCTTCTTCTGTCTTGTAACTTGATTTTTGTAGCACTTTGTCCATGTGCTTTTTGTCCATGAACTTATTGGCTACCAAGTCATGCTCGTGGAATTGGGCCATCAAGAGGTCCCGACCCCGGTTAATCGATAATTCCTTATCTTGATTTTTAAAGAACTGACGGATCTTGTTACGCGCCTTGCTAGTTTTAACAAGGGTCAGCCAGTCACGGCTCGGACCAAAGGAGTTGGCATTGGTGATAATCTCCACCTGGTCTCCCGTCCGAAGTTTGGTATTAAGGGGCACCATCCGGCCGTTGACCTTGGCACCAATCGCTTTTTCCCCAACCTTGGTGTGGATTTCATAGGCAAAATCGATCGGCCCAGAATCTTTCGGAAGCGAGCGCACGGTTCCATCTGGTGTGAAGACGTAAATCTCTTCTGCCAGGATGTCTTCTTTTACATTTTCAACAAATTCTTTGGCATCGCCTGACTGGTCTTGGAGTTCCATCATCTCCTTGATCCAGTTCATCCCAATAGCCGATTCCTTGCTGTTAACTTGACCCTTGATCCCTTTTTTATAGGCCCAGTGAGCCGCAACCCCGTACTCAGCAACCTCATGCATTTCCTTGGTTCGGATCTGGAACTCAATCGGTCCTTTAGGGCCGTATACAGTCGTATGGATGGACTGATAGCCATTGGCCTTCCGGTTGGCAATATAGTCCTTAAATCGACCCGGCATTGGCTTCCAGAGCTCATGGATATAGCCCAGCATGGCATAAACATCACTTGGAGTGTCCAGGATGCAGCGGATGGCAATCAAGTCATAGATTTCATCGAAGCGTTTCTTCTTATCCTGCATTTTGCGATAGATCGAATAGATATGCTTTGGTCGACCATAAATTTTCCCATGCAGATGGCGTTCCCCAGCATAGGTCTCGATCTTGTGGACAACCTCTTCGACCAACTCTTCTCGCTCGCGACGTTTTTCCTTCATCATATGAGAAATCTTGTAGAATTCTGTCTCATTCAAATAACGGAAAGACAAATCCTCCAGTTCCCATTTGACGCTGGAAATCCCGAGACGGTGGGCGAGTGGCGCATAGATCTCCATGGTCTCACGCGAAATGCGCTCTTGCTTATCCTTGCGCAAATGCTTGAGGGTACGCATATTATGCAAGCGGTCTGCCAATTTGACCAAAATGACACGAATATCTTGAGACATGGCCATGAGCATCTTGCGATGGTTTTCCGCCAACTGCTCTTCATGGGACTTGTACTTGACCTTCCCGAGCTTGGTCACCCCATCGACAATCACGCGCACATCATGACCAAATTCACGCTCAAGATCATCTAAAGTCGCATCCGTATCTTCCACGACATCATGCAAAAAGCCGCAGGCGACCGTCACAGCATCCAGTTTCAGCTTGGCAAGGATCCCTGCTACTTGAATTGGGTGGATGATATAAGGCTCGCCAGACTGACGGAATTGCCCATTATGGCAATCAACCGCATAGACCAAAGCCTTTTGTACAAAAGCAACATCTTCAGGTGATAAATATTTTTTTGTAAGGGCAACGACTTGGTCCCCTGTTAAATTCTCTTCTTTCGGCATGTATTTTCTCCAGTTTCTTGGATACTATTTTAACACTTTTAGAAGCAGATGGGAACCAATGAAGCTACTTTAATATACGGATACTTCTCGAAGATCATTCTGGGATCCACCTTGCTTTCATCATTCTTGTAAAAAAACTAACGAAGCGATTCCTTCACTTCGTTAGTTCATTAATTCTGTGACAACACTCACGGCGCTGAGGGCGTAGAGTGGCGCTGTTTCTGCTCGCAGGATGCGAGGACCAAGTCCTGCAAGAATGGCTCCTTTAACTGTAAAACTTTCAATTTCTGCAGGGGAGAGGCCTCCCTCTGGCCCAAAGATAAAGAGCAATTTGCTTCCAGCTTCCAATCCGGTCAGAGACTGAAGTAAAGCTGCTGCCTCTCCTTCTTTAGCCGACTCTTCATAAGCCACCACGATCCGATCAAACTGTTCTAACTGAGCCAGAAAGTCTGCCTTTTTCTCAAAAAGGGTAATGCTTGGGACCAAATTCCGCTTGCTTTGCTCGGCTGCTCCAAGGGCGATTTTTTCTAGTTTCTCGACCTTTTTACCCAATTTCTTGCCGTCCCACTTGGCAACGGACCAGTCTGCAGGGAAGGCCCAGATCTGGCTAGCACCGAGTTCGGTTACTTTCTGAGTGATGAACTCGAGCTTGTCTCCCTTGGGAAAGCCTGATGCGATGGTCACTTGGACTGGCAGTTCCACATTGTCAACTAATTCTTCGATTAGCTCCAACTGACGGGCTTCTACATTGACCACGCGCGCCAAGCGCTTGATCCCATCATCAAAGACCAAAGTCACCTCATCATCTTCTTTTAAGCGCATGACCTGAAACATGTGCTTGCTGGTCTCCTTGTCCTCAATGGTAACAGGTGAGCTAGCCAAACCTTTTACAAAATACTGCTGCATGCTAGCCTCCAATCACACCGGAGACATCCTTGGTCTTCTTGAAGACGCAGGCATTCCATTCCCCTTGGATCATGTGGGTTTCAAGGAAAAATCCAGCTGACTCAGCCGACTCACGCACCATGTCCCACTTGTCCTTGATAATGCCACTCATGATCAGATAACCTTCGTCCTTGACCAAGCGATAAGCATCCTCTGTCAGATGGATAAGAATATCCGCCAAGATATTGGCCACGATGACATCTGCCTCAATCTCCACGCCTTTCAGCAAATCGCCTGGAGCTACATGGATGTTTTCCATTCCCGGGTTGAGTTCAATATTTTCCTGAGCGACGCGAACCGCTACATCATCCAAGTCATAGGCAAAGATTTCCTTGGCACCAAGAAGGGAGCTAGCAATAGAAAGGACGCCTGATCCTGTCCCCACATCTAGCACTGTCTCCCCGCCACGAAGGACTTGCTCCAAGGCAAAGAGGCTCATCTTAGTGGTCGGGTGAGTTCCTGTTCCAAAGGCCATACCAGGATCCAGCTTGATAATCTTTTCTCCAGCAGTCGCCTCATAGTCCGTCCATGACGGCACGATGGTCAAGTCATGAGTGATGCGAGCTGGTTCATAGTATTTCTTCCAGTTGTCGGCCCAGTCTTCCTCAGCCAAGGCAGTCGTGCCCATCTTGACCTCTCCTAGATCCATAAAATCCGTCAATTCTGCTAAGCGATCCTGCAAATCCGCTTCAACTGTTGCTACATCAACCGTTTCCGGGTAGTAGGCGGTCACCACGATTTCTTCTTGCTGCTCAATTTCAGGGAAAATCTCACCGAAGCGGTCCACATTTCCTACATAGTCCATACTGTCTTCAATCGCAACACCTTGGGCGCCTAACTCGATCAAGAGATTAGAGACTAGTTCCTCTCCCTCACGCTTGACTGTAACTTTTAACTCTTGCCATGTTTCCATCATTAAGATACCAAGCCCGTAAAACACAAAGCCAAAATAGGAAACTCTCTGAAGACGTTTGTGTCTAAGAGAAGTTTATCTTTTTGGCACAGTGTTTAGGGCGGGTTCAGTTTAGAAATTTAACCGAACCATCCTTTCTATTTCTCTATCAATTTTTTCATGTAGACCATATCCATGCCTTCTTTTTCAGGCTCGATATGGGTTTGACGATAGCCGTTTTTCTCGTAAAAAGTAACCATGCCTGCATCCTGTAACACCGTACACAAATCCCATTGTGAAACGGTTGAAAATTCCTCTTCTAGCAAGCGCAATCCTTCAGAACCATACCCTTTTCCTTGATACTGGGGCAAAATTGCTGCGGTCCCCAACCAAGCTTTCGTTAACTCTTCATTGGTCTGAACTCGTAAAAATCCGATGTTTTCTTCATCTTTTTTTACAAAATAGTAATAGCTATTGGGACGCTCTACTAGTTTCCACTTAATGCGTTCACGGTCCTCTAAATAAGGATCATATTCATCCTGGTATTTTTCATAAACTGCTTTAAAACTAGCTCTTTGAATGGCAATAATCGTTTCTAAATCTTCTGCTCCTGCTCTCTCAAGTCTTATCATAAACTTTCCTCCACATAATCCCTCAATCTTTCCTGTAGTTGAGGTACAACCCGATCTGACGTCAAAAACTCTTCAATGCTGACTAATTTGTAGCTCTGGCCCTCGTCTCCAAAGATGATACTTTCGAACTGTTCCTGCGTCAACTTCCCAACTAAAAAGACAGATTTCTTGTTCTCATCTAGCATACTGGGGTAGAGTCGAGACCAGATTATGTCATCTTTGGACAGTTGGATATTTAATTCTTCATAAACTTCACGCGCTGCACACTCGAAAGGACTCTCGTCCCCTTCACGACCACCACCTGGCAACTCCCACATGTTGGGACAAGGGATATCGTCCTTGTCATCACGTAAGATAGTCAAGACCTTATCCCCACAAATCAAGGCAATCTTGCAACCTTGGAAATCCATTCTGCTATCCAATAATTCCATGATATTTACTCTTTTCTATGATAACAATTACTCTCTAGGAAAATACGAGCTAGCTTTCTTCGATTACTTTTTGGCACTCTGCATCCCAGTATGCTTGCCATCTGCCATGTTTTTTATCAAAATAAACCGTAAACTCATCATTTACATAATCTGCAACATAGCGAAGATTAGGCGGGTTTTCCTCAAAACTTAATATCCAAGGATGGAAGTAAAAGGTTTTCTCCCACCTCTTCTGAGTATAGCCTAGATCCTTAGCATACTGAGGGATGGGTTGTTGCAACTCGCTTTCCAAATGGGACTGAATGGCATTGTCAAAACTATTCAAACGAGCTAATAGTTGCTTAAACTGATCTTCCTCCTCAATTTTGAAATCACCTATGAACTCAAATTCTGCAAAGTCTATAGAAAATTCAAATAATGTGATTTTACAATCCTCAACATAGTGCCCATCTTCATCAACACAACAACGAGTTCCTGACTTCAATACTCGCTCAAAATCTAAATTCGCAAAGCGATTGCGGGGCAGAATGCAAACTGATTGCTCAGATTTATCTGACCTTCTCCTGAAAAACTGTTTGACTTTTTCTAGCATAGTTTTCCCCTTCTCCTTGAATCCAGTATTCAAAAAAACACTTAGAATCTTTTCTAATATCTCGGATAAGGATAAAAGGTGCTTTCTTCTAGGCCAACTTTGCCTTCTTCAAAAACTTCTTGGTTCCAGACGATCTCAAAGCTCTCTGCTTCTTCGTCTGCCAAGAAATCCATGAGCTCATCCAAGGCCAACTCAGCAGTATCTCGTAGGAAAGTCGCAAAATAAGCTAGAAATTCACGTGACAAGCCTTTTTTAGGCTCATAAGGAATCGCTGTTAAATAGGCATCTTCTTCCACATGAGACTTGGCTGGATTGTAGAAGATAACAGCTTCTTCAAAGAATATATCCTCATCAGATTCTTCGCCAGCTTCATCAACCAGGGCAACCCCTCCCGTATTCTGTGCTTCCAAGAGAAAAGCCACTTCTACCGCATGGTTTTTCTTATCCCAATTGATCTCAAAATCAAAGGGAAAAATCTTGTCCATCTCCTCTTCTAAAACATCCAAAAATCCGTATTTAGACATAGCGTCCTCTTTCTAATTTCCCACTCTTAGAGCGGAATATGATACAATAGTTACTACAATCTTACCATAAAAAACGCCTCTTTGAAAGGAGACAAAGCTAGAAAGGAGAAGGAAATGCCCGACAATCTCGCACTCCGTATGCGACCACGGACGATCGATCAAGTCATCGGTCAACAGCACCTGGTCGGAGAAGGCAAAATCATTCGTCGCATGGTCGAGGCCAATCGTCTGTCCTCTATGATTCTCTATGGACCTCCGGGGATCGGAAAGACCAGTATTGCTTCTGCGATCGCAGGAACGACTAAGTATGCCTTTCGGACCTTTAATGCAACGGTTGACAGTAAAAAACGCCTCCAAGAAATCGCAGAGGAAGCCAAATTTTCTGGTGGTTTGGTCCTGCTTTTGGACGAAATCCATCGCCTTGATAAAACCAAGCAAGATTTTCTCCTGCCTTTGCTCGAAAGCGGTCTGGTCATCATGATCGGTGCAACAACTGAAAATCCCTTTTTCTCTGTCACACCCGCTATTCGTAGCCGCGTACAGATCTTTGAGCTGGAACCGTTGACGACGGAGGAGGTCAAGCAAGCTCTGAAAACGGCCTTAGATGATCCCGAGCGTGGCTTTGACTTTCCTGTCGTTCTCGATGAGGACGCTTTGGATTTCATCGCTACCTCGACCAATGGAGATCTTCGCTCTGCTTTTAATTCTCTCGATCTGGCGGTGCTGTCGACCTCTGAAAATGCAGAAGGGATTCGCCATATTACGCTAGAGATCATGGAAAACAGCCTCCAGCGCAGCTATATCACCATGGACAAAGATGGAGATGGCCACTACGATGTACTCTCTGCTCTGCAAAAATCTATCCGTGGTTCGGATGTCGATGCTAGTCTCCACTACGCCGCTCGTTTGATCGAAGCCGGAGATCTACCCAGCCTCGCTCGTCGCTTGACCGTCATCGCTTATGAGGATATCGGTCTGGCCAATCCAGATGCGCAGATTCATACCGTAACAGCCCTTCAAGCAGCTGAGCGCATCGGCTTTCCTGAGGCCCGCATTCTCATCGCCAACATCGTCATCGATCTAGCCCTTTCGCCTAAATCCAACTCAGCCTACGTTGCCATGGACAAGGCGCTAGCTGATCTTAGAAGTTCTGGCAACCTTCCTATTCCTCGCCACCTCCGAGATGGTCATTATGCCGGAAGCAAGGAACTGGGAAATGCGCAAAACTATAAATACCCCCACAACTACCCTGGCAACTGGGTCAATCAGGACTACCTGCCAGACAAGCTCAAACACGCCTCCTACTTTATTCCCAATGAAAATGGCAAGTACGAGCGTGCTCTCGGAACCACCAAGGAGAAGATTGATCAATTTAAGAAAAAGTGACATCGGTTTCAAAAAATTGAGATTTTCCCTTGAAATATTTTCAAAATGTGGTATCATATACATATAGAAACGCTGTGGTGTACGACTTCACACTTAAGTGTTGACCGACTATTTTTTGTATTATTAGGGAAACAAAAGACTTCTGGCAGTATGCAGGCCGTTTCACGCGGAAGCAGCTAAGTCAGAGCGAGTTGCCCACCTGCTTAATTGCGCGGGTTCAATACAAACCGTGAAGTTTCGGCACCAATACAGCTTTTTATTTGCCTCCTTAGCTCAGTTGGTAGAGCAGTAGACTCTTAATCTATGGGTCACAGGTTCGAGCCCTGTAGGGGGCATCTAAATCAACAGGAAAAAGCCTTGATTTATAAGGCTTTTTTGCTTGTCTATAACTGATTTGCCCCATCATTTGCCCCACATTTTTTTATGAGCAATCTTTCCAAACATCTCTGACTACGAAAAACAAAAAAGCTACCCCACCTTTGCAAATTTAGATAAGATAGCAGAATATTTTAATGCAACTCCAACTCAACTTTTTGGAACAAGTAAGGAGATTGAATTAGAAAAGAGTGTTCTTGAATCGAATGAATACTCTGATAAAGTAAGTGAGATCTTAAAGGCTGTCAAATACATCGAACATTTTCTACAAACTGATGGACAGTACTTAGAGGATTTACTTTACCTAACAAGAGGCAACCAGCTATACACAGAAGATGGAGATGAGTTGTATATTGATCCAACTTCTCAGAAAAGAACATTTCATAACCAATATGAACCTGGTTTTATTGTAGCAAGAGATAAATCCCCACTAGAACTCTTAATTGAAAATAAGGACCTATTAGATTAAAAAAAGCGAGGATATGTACTGATCCCAAAAGTTAGATTTTTTCTGTCTAACTTTTGGGATCAGTACATTTTCAACTCTCTTATTTATTTTCTTATCTCACATAATTACTTCACATATCCAGGCTCATCAAATTCATTTTTTTCAATAACATATGCTACATTTGCATCCTTATTGATCAAAGAACATATATCTATTAAACTACAAAAGCTCTCTGACCGCAAAATTCCGTTAATTTACAACCTTATTCCTACTTTCTATTTTACTTTTCTGACAGATAAGATTATAATAAGGAGTATTTATTTTCGGAGGTTTTTATGTCATTTCTATCAAAAAATTGGGCAGGACTGTTAGTCTGTCTGATCATTTCTATCATCTCTTGGGTTTTAGGAGGCTTTCTGCCTGTTGTGGGAGCACCTGTTTTCGCCATTTTTATCGGAATGATTCTCTACCCCTTTCTCACTTCCTATAAACAACTGGATGCTGGATTGACTTACAGCTCTAAAAAATTACTTCAATACGCTGTTATCTTGCTCGGTTTCGGTCTCAATATTTCACAAGTTTTTGCAGTTGGGAAATCTTCTCTTCCCGTTATTCTTTCAACCATTTCTATCGCTTTAATTATTGCTTTCTTTTTCCAACGATTTTTTAACATGGATACAAAGCTAGCTACCTTGATTGGGGTAGGCTCTTCTATCTGTGGCGGTTCTGCCATTGCAGCGACTGCTCCTGTTATTCACGCCAAGGAAAAAGAAGTAGCCCAAGCCATTTCTGTTATCTTTTTCTTCAATGTCTTGGCAGCTCTTATCTTTCCAACTCTAGGTTCTTGGCTCCATCTCTCCAACGAAGGTTTTGCTCTCTTTGCGGGTACTGCGGTCAACGATACTTCCTCTGTAACAGCCACAGCTAGCGCCTGGGATAGTCTGTATCATACCAATACTCTAGAATCTGCAACCATTGTCAAACTGACTCGTACCTTAGCTATTATCCCTATTACTCTCTTCCTCTCCTATTGGCAAAGCCGTCAACAAGACAACAACCAAGGAGTAAAGCTTAAAAAAATCTTCCCCGTTTTCATTCTCTACTTCATCCTAGCTTCTCTGCTAACTACCGTCCTTACTTCTTTTGGTGTTAGCAATAGCTTCTTTTCACCTCTCAAACAGCTCTCCAAATTCCTCATCATCATGGCTATGAGTGCTATTGGTCTCAAAACTAACCTCGTTGCTATGATCAAATCCAGTGGAAAATCCATTCTTCTTGGAGCCCTTTGCTGGATCGCTATCATCCTGACTAGTCTTGGCATGCAATTACTCATCGGTATTTTCTAAGAAAAAAGGGAGCCTAAAGGCTACCTCAGAACGTAGACAAACGTCATTTTTGGCGTTTGTCTTTTTGTATCTTCAAAGATATTTTGTCTTATCATCTACTATTCCATCCAAAAATCTGATTTAAAGCAAAATAAAAAGGGATATTCCCTATCCATTTCGATAATTTTTTCATTAATTTGTTTTTCCATTTTATCCTCCGATTAGTCTCGCATTGATATTTATTGATAACAACACTATATTTCTAGTATAGCATAATCATTAGATATTATAGGTTTTCAAACCAAATGAGAGTCATTCGTTTTTGCCCCACTTTTGCCCCATTTTTAAATCATGACATTGGAAATACCTAAAAGTACTTCCCTAAAATCACTTATATTTCAATATTTTTAATTACTCTCAATATGAAAATCCTTTCCAAATCCATGTAGGGGGCATCAAACTTCAACAGTAAAAGCCTTGAAAACCAAGGCTTTTTTGCTTGTCTTAAGAGTACTTAGCTCACTTTTTTATGAATACAAATAAGCGAGCTTCATGACAAAGCTCGCTTTTATCTAACACATCGTTATAATCTCAAAACCACCTCGGAGGTAGTTTGTTAATGAAAGTCTATATTAGGTATCATAATTCTAACAATAGCTGTTGAACAACTTCCAAAACATCCCTGAAAGAAATAGAAGTTGCATAAGGGTAATGAGACTGATAATTTTCCCAATGACGCGCCAATGTTATATCATCCTTCATCTCATCAATCATATTTTGAAAATCTACTACATCTAACGTTGTCTGACGATAGGAAAATGTTGCCTCGCAAGCTGATCGAAGCTTTTTACTATCCAATCGGCTTTTTTCCATACTATAAATTACATACACATCATAAAAATCCTTGCTTCGAGTGTTAAAGAAAGATCTTCGATAAATCGTTTCTAATTTTTCAGCCAATATTGTCTCCAAATTATAGGCCACGATCTCATAGTCAATCTCTTGAAAGAGACTATGATAACGATAGGAAACGGATTTGGGAGTAATAGGATCACCAGTCGCAATATCTAAAGGAATTGTCTGACGTATATTATCAAGCCGACATAAAATATGGATTCGATAACCACCATAAGGATCTTCATCTTTAATTTCACTTATCTTAGTAATTTCATAATGAACCAAATCATCAGTTAGGATTTCCTTTAAAGTACTTTCTAGTAGAGATTTGTCCATCTTAAATTGTTCTAAAATAAAATCCATATCAGAAGTTGTTCGACTTTCAACACCAATAATATTGGATAAAAGAAATCCTCCCTTGAATACAAAGTTATGACTATACGGACTAGATGCTATCTTTGCAAGTATCGTTTCTAGAAAATAATAAGTTAGCACAACATTGAAATCTACCTGTTTTTCGTTTGAAATTTTATGGCACAGAGCAATCAATCTATCTTTATTCATATAAGACCTCCATCAATGATTGGACGTTTTCGAGCACATGAAACTCTCGCGCATATTTGTAGAGTTTTCGTAGATCTTTTTTTGAAGATTGAATATATCTCTTTAAAGAAGTCGAAAATATTTCCACATCTATCTTTTGTCGCTCGCGAATGAGATCGCATATCGATCTCTCCAAATCATATACCCTTACTTCATTTCCGAAGGACGTTTGTAGCTTTGTCACACCGACTTCATACAATTCTTTCTGGATGAAATGCCTTTTTACCTCCTTAGGAAATCGATGAGGATTATAACCTGTATAGACCGTCACTTCTTTGTATTTAGGGATAACATCTATCAGCCCATGGAGATACAATGCTGATAGATAAGAATAAATCACTTTTTGATGTTGGAGTTGGAAAATGGCATACTCATCATACTGAGACCAATCGGTGATATAAATCCCTCTGGCAACCTTTATGAGTTGACCATTTTCCACCATTCGATTTAGGTAAGGCTTTGGGATCCCTTTTTTAACTACATCAGATGTTCTAATAATAGACTGATGATCTAGCATTTCCTGTATTTGTTTTTGAATCATTTCAGCATTCCTATTGTTGTTACTTCTGTGCTTTTATTATATCATATCAAACGCACAAAAGTAAAAATAACGATTATTCATAAAAAGATGCCGGACAAATAGCTCCGACATCACTTTCCAAAATCCTCTCTCCAAATATCCTTGACGGTCACATCGTCCCAATTCTTTGGACTGAAGCGGCTGGAGTAGATGGAGGTCCAGTTCACAGTTCACCGGTCCACCACTCGCGCTTCAAAGTGGGCTGGTTTATCGTCTACATTGGTGATGGTGATGTTGTAGGGCTTTCGTTCCGTCACCCCAAATACTTCCTCTACTTCCCCTTGAATCACTATTCCATCGTTTTCTAAATAGAAACTCTTACTTTTATCATTTGGTAAGTCTTTACGCTCTGTTTTGTCTTTTAAAAAAATGAGCTCCGTTATTGTTTGCTTTTCAACATTATAGACTATGTGACTATCTTTCATCCCCCAACCTTTTCGACCGGACAATTTTAACTTAGCATCATCAAATTTTTTAAACTGGAGTTCCGACCTATATTCTAGCTGATCCGTATTGGGATAAACTCTCAATTGAACACTTTGACCAGGCTGGAGGGTGTAGCTTCCATAAGTAAGGATCGAATAAACAAACCAGACTGCAAATGAAGCATATAAGAATCCAATGATCTTTCGTGAACGTTTGCTTGTAAAACGACGCAAAAGCAAGACGAGAGAAATAATAAATATCAGGGGTGTTACCATTTGTCTTCCTTTCTTACCAGCATTGACCCGGTTATGATTTCTACAGCAGCTTTTCATTTCACTCCTAGCCACACTTTCCATCTAGTATACCATAACCTGAAATGATCTAATCACAAGAACCCTACCAAACATTTGACAGCTCTTCACCGAATCCGCTATGATAAGGGTACTTGAAATTCCAAGTTTTCATGCATTTGAAATGTAAGGAGTCCAAAATGAAAATCTATTATTCAAAATTTGTTGGTGTCGGTTATCTAATCTTTGCGGCGGGTGTATCCTTTCAATTTTTCTTTTCTCCCGCTCATGGATTGATCGACTTTTCTCAACTAAATCTTCCCACTGTGATTTCAACCATTCTCTTTTTCGCTGCTATCTACGCAACAATTGCAGGCATCAAAAGACTAACTAGCCACAGAGTCTCCTTTGAATTCACCTTTGAAGGTATTTATGTCTACCCTGGGCTTTTCTTCTCAAAAGAAATCTTCATTCCAAAAGAAGAATTGTTGCGAGCATCTTATGTCGAAGTGGATGTTAGCGACCCTGATCATGTCAACAGCAAGGCTTGCTATTTAGATTTTAACCTCAGAGAAGTCACCCAGTTAGAAAATATTTCTAAATCAAACATCATCATCAATACAAGCACCTTGAAATTGCGTCTCGCCCTTAGCCTCTGTCGATTTAGAGAGGAAGAAAAAGCCGAGTTAGCGACCTATCTAAAAGAAAACTACGGCATTGATTTTTTCTATTAGCATGTAATAAAAAAGCCCTCCATTAGAATTTTAGAATAGCAAGATCTTTCCAAGTATTTGACGAACGAATACCGAATAACCGTTTTATAGCAAAGAAAAAGCCTTGAAAATTCAAGGCTTTTTTAACTGCTCTTAGTTCCTCATTTTCCCTTTGGGTACGAGCAGATAGAAAAATAGCAAATTCAATCCAAATACAGCAACAAAGAGTCCTAATTGGGTGGCATCGATCGTTTGTTTCTCGGTCAAATCTTGGATCAGCTTTGTATAATAATAGCCTGGGAAAGCCCGTTGTAGCTTGACAACCAAGTCCATAAATCCTCCACTCGCGCCAAGCGTATCAAAGGGAATAATGGTCATAGCGGCCAAAATAATAACAGGAAAGCCAATGGTATCAATCGTCTTAGCATCTACCCTGACCCCAAGAACAAAGCCAATCACGCTAAAGTAGATCCCCATCAAGGATAAGAGGAAAAATTGTACCAACAGGCTAGTCGTCACTGGAAAGTGAAAACATAGAACAGCAACTACTAGCACTGCTAAAAAGATCAAGCTGTTCAAAATCAGTTGTACGATGCTTTGATCCCATAAATAGTTTTTGACACTATAGCTTGTAAAGTGGGATTCAAAAGAATAAAAACCGATATCTGAGGCGATTCGCTTACTAAAGGTTGCAAGGCTATTGCCAATGACCCCGATAAATACGGCAATACCTAATAAAATACTTGGCGAAACCCCTTTTTGAAGCTGATAAAAGAAGATATACCAGCCTATGGGTAAAATAATGGTGAATAATACAAAGCGCTTATTTCGTAAAACTTGTTTTAATTGAATCTTTTTCATGCTTGTTCCCCTCCTTTATTCATCTCTTCTCGGAAATACTGCTCAATGGTTTGACCAGCCTGGTGAATGTCCTCGACAGACTTTGTGGCAGCAATTCGACCATCTTTTAAAATCAAGACTTTTGTAAAAAAGGCATCGATTTGGTTAAAATCATGGGTCACCACAACAGATGTAAACTCTTGCTGCTCCAGTAATTTCCAAAAATTATCCACTGCTTCCAAGTCCATGCCAGTCGTTGGCTCATCTAAAAAAATCAACTTTGGATGATTCAAAATGGTTAACAATAAGGACAAGCGCCTCTTTTGACCACCAGAAAGACTTCCCACCATCTGCTCTCTTGATTCTCTCAATTCGACCATTTCTAAGAGTCCATTGATATCAGCCTGCTTCTGCTGATTCATCCGGCTTTTTAATTCGACGAATTCAGCAACGGTTAGATCCTCGATGAGCAGATCTCCCTGAGGCATCATCCCAATTTCTCTTTGAAAATCAAGCGAAGTCTTTATCGTTCCCAAATCGGCCTGGAGCTGCCCAGCGATAATGTTGAACAGGGTACTTTTTCCTGCTCCATTATTTCCCAGCAAGGCAATTTTGTCTCCTTCTTCTATCGAAAAAGACACTCCCTTTAATACAGCTTTCTCCTTAAATGATTTTGTAATAGATGCGACCTGAAACATACGATCCCTCTTTTCTTATTGATCTTGTATACAGTATACTTCAAAGGGACAGTCTTTGTAGCTCTCTGTCAGAATCGGTCAGAAAATCGTCGTGAATGGTCAAAAAAGAGGCTGGGACAAAAGTCCTAGCCTCTCAATTATTTTTGGATTGTCGAGCAAGACGCAGTGGTTGAGTGCTCAAAGCACTGCTTTGAGGTGGCGGATAGATCTTGCGAAGCAAGTATCCTAAGTCTTTGTTCGCTTTTTAAGCTTCAAAGATGCCCTATGTTGACGGAAACTATGTTTCCTTTATCTGCAAACCTTCAACAGTCTCCCAGACTGTTGAAGCTGTCCCACTCTCTCTTCTATTATTCCTTCCAAAAGGTCAGACTCTGGGTAAATCGGTAGTTTGAACTCTTGGTAGACACTGTCGTTTTGGGATATTTTTCCAGTAATTGTTGGATCTTGTACAAGCCAAGACCGCGGCCCTCTCCTTTACTCGAGTAGTCTTTTTCAAAAATTCTCGCTAACTCTATTTTTTCAGCTTTTGTACTATTTTCAACTATTAAGATGAGGGAGTTTTCCTCCTGGAGCATGGCAAGAGTCAGCTGTGGGTCGTCTGATTCGAGACTCGCTTCGATAGCATTGTCACAAAGGATGGATAAGAAGGTGATGAAATCTAAAACCTCGATGAATAAATCACGAACAGGTTCATCGATCTCGACAGAGATCCCAATCCCTTTATTTTGAGCTTCCATTAATTTTGCGGACAGAACACTTTTTACAGCTGGATTTTCGATGTGACCGAGTTTGGCAATATCAAACTTGCTATCGTAAAATTGTTGGCCACTCTCTCGAAGAACATTCTCATAAACTTCCCTGATCGCATTGAGATCTTCATGCTCAATACTTAACTTGAGACTGGTTAAAATATTCAGGTAATCATGACGAAAGGCACGAATCTCCCCATAGAGCATTTCGACGTGTTGACTATAGGTGGCTAACTCCTGCAGTTGCCTATCTTTTTGCTCTAGAATCTCTTGTTTCAATCGTTCTTTGGACACTGCATTGAAATACAAGAGCATCATAAAAAACAAAATCAAATAAATACTATTTAACTGTCTCCGCAAAGCATCTGCATGCGGAATAATATCCTCAAAAACCACCAGACCTACAACACTGAGCAAATACACAAACATGGAAAGATCCATTGGGAGTAAGAATCGATTAAAATACTGCCGTTGAAACCCTACTTTTAAATCTGTAAAATCTAGTTTTAACAATTTAGTGATTCCTATATAAACAGGAAAGACCAACAATTCAAGTAGAGCATCATACCAGCTGACAGATGCCTCATGAACAAGTACAATCCCGAGCATAGGAAAGACATAAAAGGCTAGGAGGCGCCCAATGAGACTCTCCATGACAACCGGGTAGAGCCCGTAAAAAATATTCAAAAGGTGTCGTATGTTACGATTTCGATAGAAACTATAGGCAATAAATACTAAGAAATAGCCAAAAAAGCCTACCGGTGGCACAAGGGTAAAGATAATTGCAAAGAAGAAGGGGCACAAAAAGAGCCAGCGCCAAGCGAACTCTTGTCTACTGATATGACGATAGATCAGCATGCTGACGAAGAACTTTAGGTAAGACATTAGAATATCTAACAGCAATTCTTTCTCCCTTCTATTTTTTCAAAGCTTCCAGTAAGCCTCTGTACTTGGTCCGTGAGATCAAGCAATTGTCCCCATTTTCAAAAAAAGCTTTCTTGGCTTCTTTATCAATCTTCGTAATATTTTGTGGATTCACCACAAAGGAGCGGTGACACCGATACAAGCGGGGATCTGCTTTTTCGATATCGGTAATACTGGCGTAAAATTCTAATCGCTCATCCTGGGTGTGTAAAATAACCTTGTGAATGGTTGGAGACGTTTCAACATACAAAATCTTATTAAAGGGAACTTGTACACGCGCCATCGCACTCTCAAATGTAAAAGCATCTTGCGCAATCGTGGTCCCAGCTTGCTCCAAGGTATAGTCGATGGCTGAGCTGATTCTCTCTCTGAACTCTTCCTCACCCAGCGTTTTATCGATAAAATCCAAGGCGGCTACTTTGTACTGAAAGGTAATGGGCATGAATTCAGAGTGAGTGGTGACAAAGACAATGGTCGCATGGGGATCTTTCTTACGAATCTCTTTTGCGATCTCTAGACCCTTTTTCTCCTCACCTTTAATCTCGATATCTAAAAAGAATAGGTGATGAGCGCCTCTCTCTGTGATAGCATCCAGCAACTGGCTTGATTTCCCAAACACTTCTGGCGCTTTGCATTGCAAGGATTTCTGAGCGATAAGTTTCTGCAAGACCGATTCGATTCGTGATTGCTGGATCCACTCATCTTCTAACACAAAAATCTTCAACAAAGTCTTCACTCCTTCCCCTCGACGAATATGTTCTATTTTACCATAAATAATAGCTGCTGAGCCACTCTTTCAAAGTAGAATCAAAAGGCATTCTATCTTTTTCTCCCTAACAAGAAAAAACTCTCCCGGAGGAATCCGGAAGAGCTTGCGCAAGGGGAATTTGAAAAATATTTTTTAATATGAAAAAGGTCGATAAAATCTACACTATGTTCAAACTCTCATTTTACTAACAGCGATATTACGATCAAGTTTTATTGTCAATAGACATGTATGTGGGAAGTTCTCCCCTTGCAACAATGTAGACCTGTGATCTACTCTTAATAGTATACACTAGAATTATTACAAAATCAGTTAATTTGTATTGCAATTTGTTGGCAAATACTTCTCCACCAAAAAATACCGAAAACGCTTAATTACCAAGTGTTTACACAAATCCTCTTTAACTAGTATTTATCATTTCTGTTACAAAATTTAAAATAAAAATATTATTCCATGGCAAAAGGAGCCAGTAAGCATCACAACTTATAACAAGAAAAAGGGGCTGGGAAAAAAGTCCTAGCCTCTCAATTGTCTTTGGATTGTCGGGCAAGACGCAGTGGTTGAGTGGGCTCTACTACGCTGATTTCATCAGCTTTTACAGCCCTACTCAACTGTGCGGAGGTGGGACGACGAAATCGAATTCTAACGAATTACCGATTTCTGTCCCACTCTCTTTGAGCTAGTAAGATGATTAGCCATGCCGCACAATAGCGGCTGGCGTCAAATGATGAGAGGCAAAGCCTCAATCATGTACCGATTACGACAGAAAATAAAGAAGGCCGATCTTGCCTTCTTTGTTTTACATAGGTTACGACGTGAAAAGGGAGGAACGTTACTTTCCTCCCTTTGAGCTAGTAAGATGATTAGGTAGACCGCAATATAGCGGCTACCGTCCAATGATTCGGTGCTTTAGCACCAATCATTGGTATCAGGTTACGACAGAAAATAAAGAAGGCCGATAACGCCTTCTTTGTTTTCTTAGTAAGACACTACGGCAAGGCACCATAGTGCTTGCCGTAGTCTAATGAGGTGCTTCAGCACCCATTAGACTAAGTGTCTTACATCATCCCGCCCATCATGCTTGGATCCATTCCTGGTCCTGCTGGGGCTGCTGGTTCTGGTTTGTTGGCTACGACTGCTTCAGTTGTTAAAATGAGGCTAGCAACAGAAGCTGCGTTTTGAAGGGCTGAACGACTGACTTTAACAGGGTCGATGATCCCTGCATCAATCATATTCACCCATTCACCTGTTGCAGCATTGAAGCCTGTTCCGACTTCGGCATTTTTCAAGCGATCAATCACAATAGATCCTTCGTAACCGGCATTGTGGGCAATTTGGCGCACCGGTTCTTCCAAAGCACGAAGAACGATATTGCGCCCGGTCGCTTCATCTCCTTCTAATTCAAGGGCTGCGACCGCAGAGATGACATTGACAAGGGCTGTACCACCTCCGGCAACGATCCCTTCTTCAACGGCTGCGCGAGTCGCATTAAGGGCATCTTCGATACGAAGTTTCATTTCTTTCAATTCTGTTTCTGTTGCAGCACCGACCTTGATTACGGCAACACCACCAGACAATTTAGCCAAACGTTCTTGTAATTTTTCACGGTCAAACTCAGAGGTTGTGGTTTCGATTTGTGACTTGATAACAGCGACACGGTTAGCGATCGCTTCTGGGTTACCAGAACCTTCGACAATGACAGTACTGTCTTTATCGACTGAAACTTTAGCTGCTTGACCAAGTGCTTCAATGGTTGCATCTTTCAATTCCAAACCAAGATCGTCTGTAATGACTGTACCACCTGTCAAGATGGCAATGTCTTCTAACATGGCTTTGCGGCGATCTCCAAATCCTGGTGCCTTGACAGCTACGACATTAAAGGTACCGCGGATCTTGTTCAAGACAAGTGTTGGAAGAGCTTCGCCATCGACATCATCAGCGATGATCAAGAGTGGACGGTTGCTTTGAAGAATGCTTTCCAACAATGGCAAGATTTCTTGGATATTTGAAATCTTCTTGTCAGTGATCAAAATGTATGGATTTTCAAGGTCTGCTACCATTTTTTCATTATCAGTGACCATGTATTGTGAAAGGTAACCACGGTCAAACTGCATTCCTTCAACGACTTCCAGTTCTGTCTCCATTCCACGAGATTCTTCAATGGTGATAACCCCATCTTTGCCAACTTTTTCCATGGCTTCAGAGATGTACTCACCAACTTTTTCAGAACGAGAAGACACAGCAGCTACTTGAGCAATCGCTTCCTTGCTCGATACTGGGATCGCATTGTTTTTCAAAGCTTCTACTGCTGTTGCAACAGCGGTCTCAATCCCACGACGTATGCCAATTGGGTTAGCACCTGCAGTGACGTTTTTGATCCCTTCACGGACGATGGCTTGAGTCAAAACCGTTGCGGTCGTTGTACCGTCACCTGCGATATCATTGGTCTTAGAAGCCACTTCTGACACCAATTTAGCACCCATATTTTCAAAATGGTCTTCCAATTCGATTTCTTTTGCGATGGTCACCCCGTCATTTGTGATCAAGGGTGAACCAAATGATTTTTCAAGAACCACATTGCGACCTTTAGGGCCCAACGTAACTTTCACTGTATCTGCTAAGACATCGACACCACGGACCATTGCAGAACGTGCATCAGATGAAAATTTAATATCTTTTGCCATTTCTCTTACCTCTTTCTTCTCTTACTCTACAATTGCAAGAATGTTCGCTGTTCCAACGATGGTGTAGGTTTCTTCCCCATCTTTCACTTCAATTCCTGCATGGCTTTCAACCAAAACGTGATCTCCTGCTTTTACAGCTGGGGCGATGAGTTCGCCACTTAGGGTACGCACACCTTCGCCAACGGCCACTACTTCAGCTGTTTTTGTATCGGCCTTGCTCGCACCTGCGAGGACAAAACCTCCAACAGTCTGTTCTTTTTCTTCTACTTTTAAGACCACACGGTCTCCTAATGGTTTTAACATGTTCATTCCTCCATACGTGTTTTTAGCACTCTCTATACGTAAGTGCTAACTTATGTTTCTATTGTATCACTTGGTCAGAAATAGTCAAGAAAAAAACACCTCAAAAATAGATGAGATGTTTCTAAAATATCAATTTAAAATTGTCAATTTTTGATTGAAATCGTCGATCACTTTTTGAAGATTGATCCGCCCGCGGTAGATGCCATATCCAAAAACAATCATGCCTAAAATTCCAACCAAGGCTAGTAAAATCCCGAGGATCAAGAGTGGGAGGAAACTTTTGTGAAAGAGATAGATCAATACCACACCAATACTGGCAATGATAAAGAGTAAGCTGAACCAACGACCAAGGTTTTCAAGCATGTGACGTTGGTACTTGATTTCTGTTTCATATCCATTGACAAGTTCTTGTTTTGTAACCATGGGATTCCTCCTGATAAAAATTGAGAATGAAGTGCAAATAAAGGAGGTCCATTCACTTCATTCTCAAAAACTCCTACTAGCAAATTCGTTTTTTCTTTTCCTTAGTATTTAAGATGTGGGTCGAAGATACCAAGGGCAACACCGATCAAAGCCACTACAACGAGAAGTAACATGACTTTGTTTGGTGAAATTTTTTTCTTAGACATCAACCACCAGCAAAGAGTGATGAAGGCTGCTGTCAAGAGACCTGGATAAACACCATCGATCTTTTCTTGGATGTTCAAGAAGACTTTTCCTTCAGCGTTCTTGAATTGAAGGGCTGTTGTAACAGATACCCAAGTAGCTGCTACGGCACCGATAACCATACCACCGACAACGCTGATCGCTTTACGAAGAGCTTGTCCTTTTGGTCCTACAAGGAATTCAACGGCTTTATCCCCTAATTGGTAACCTTTGAAGAAGGCAAAGCGCATACCAAAGTAGACTAAGAGGTTCCATACGACGATGTAGAAGAGAGCACCAGCGACGTTACCACCTTTAGAAAGGCCAAGGGCAATCCCTAAGAGAACTGGAATCAAGGTACCAACGACCAATGAGTCACCAATACCAGCGATTGGTCCCATCAAACCGGCACGCATACCGTTGATGGTTTCGCCATCTACTGCATCTCCGTTTGCACGCGCTTCTTCCAAACCAGCTGTGATCCCTACAACAAGAGATCCAAGTTGTGGTTCAGTGTTGAAGAAGGCCGTATAGGTTTGCATAGCATCCTTTTGTTCTTCTTTTGTGTCATATATTTCTTCTACGATTGGAAGCATAGAAGTCAAGTACCCGAAGGTTTGCATATGTTCTTGAGAGAAACAAGTCAAATGACCATAATACCAATGATGGAATGCTTTTGCTAATGTTTTCTTTGAAATTTTCTTTCTATCAGCCATTTTAAATATCCTCCTCATCATCGTCTTGGTCCACCACTCCGGCTGGAGCAGCTTTCATCGATTTGATCACTTCAAGTTCATAGTAGATTACTGCAAAGATTAATGAAACAACGGCACTGGATACCAAGTTCAATCCGAGAGATTTCGCCAAGGTAAATCCAACAAAGAATGGAATGAAGTCAGTTGCTTCTGTAACAATTTGTTTCAACAAGATGGCAATACCGACACATGGGAGAAGAGCACCGACTGTAAAGAGGGCTTTCATCCAGTAACCATCCATAGGAAGGTATTGTTTCATCAAATCAACCATGTTTTCACCGTATTTGGTGATAATCATTGTTGGAAGGAAAGAGAAGAGGAAGTGAGAGATCCAAGGGTAAACCCAGTCAACTGCGTAGAGTTTTTTGAAGTTCCCTTCTTCAACGGCTTTCCAACCAATGTGTTGCCAAACCAAGTTCATAGTAGCGGTACCGTAGAAAAGAACTGTACCGATTGTCCCAACGGCTGCACCGATTGGAGCTGCAGCTGCGGCGATTCCTGCTTCATCTGTGATGTTGTTGGCATGCACAAACAAGATAGCAAGAGGAACACCGATGTAAGAGATGGCACGCACATCGGCAGATACGGTACCACCAGGTGTTACTAAGGCGATATAAACGACTTGAAGGGCAACCCCGACCATAATACCAGTTGTCACATCTCCAAGAATTAAACCTGAAATCAACCCACCGATCAAAGGACGACCGAGTGTATAGTTCCCGATACTGGAACCTCCCATACCAGGCATTGAAGACAAGCTGGCGAAAATACCAAGCAAGATTGCTTGAATCCATGAAATTGTCATAACAAACGCTCCTTTTGTTTGTAAATTTATTTACCTAACAGATAGGACTGTTAGTTTTAAAAACCAAATTTTGATTTGAAATCATCCCAATACCCAATGGAAACATCTGGCAACAATTGGAATTTCACCTTGTAGCCTGCTGCTTGAATGGCTTGGAAGGCTTCTGCTTCTTCCTGAGTGATGGATTGGTTATTTCCCAATTTTACAGCTCCAGGACGATCATTTGCAGGGCCAACAATGATTTCTTTGACATCACCTGGGACAAACCCTTGGTCGACCAAAATTTCCTTCATATCGATTGGATTTTTGGTGATCAAGAAGTAACGACTATCTGATTCTGTTACTTTTGCTGATTTTTCTTTAAAGGCTTCCTTTGTCCATACAAAGGTTTTCTTGTCTGATGCGCCTTTGTAAGCTTGAATCAAAACCTTGTTTGATGCTGCTGCATCGTTTACGGCAATCAAACCATCACATGGTTTTTCCTTTGCCCAGCGTGTGACTGTCTGACCGTGAATCATGCGGTCATCAATCCGTACAAATGTTACTACCATAAGGTACCTCCCTATTAAATATCGTCATCATCTTCTTCAGCACCAGTGGCTGAAACTTCAAAAGGCTGTAGTGCAGATCGTGCTTCTGATAAGATGGTGGCTGACAAATCGTCTCCATCCAACACATCCTTCATCACAACTGCCGTCAAGGCCATGGTAAGGTTCATCCCACCAAGGATCAAGGCTCCATCGAGCTTTCCAGCTTCTTCTAGAACCGTGGCTGCAGTGGTTAATGGACTACCACCTACGATATCTGCCAAGACCAAAACAGAATCATCAGCTGTCAATCCCGAAATGCTCTCTCTGAAATCAACTGCGAAGTCATCGACCGATTTTCCTTCTTTGAGTCCAACTGCGATGACCTGATCCAGCTTGTCACCAGCAAACATGGCTAGTGATGTTTTTAGACCTTCTGCCAGTCCACCATGACTGACCAAAATGAGGTATTTCATTTTGCTACGCCTCCTTTATTTGACTCTATTGTAGACTATTTGAAAGCGTTTTTACATTGTCAAATGTCACATTCCTAATATGACATTTAGCAATAAAAAAATGACATCTGTCACTTGACAAAATGCCATCTTATTTTACTCTAAACTCCTACCTGTAGACTACTTTCAATCTCCCTCTGAATTTGAGGCAAGCGGTTCTCGACATCCTGATCGCGCAAGGCATTGCCAATCAAGTAGTCCAGCTTTTCTAACACCTCTTTTGAGACATTTTTCGGACTACTTTCAACAGCTTGTTCCATGATGCGGTTCAAGGTCTGATTGGTCAAGGAATCTGTTCCAAAATCATCCACCTGCAGAAGGTTTTTACTAGAGCGACTCTTGACTACCTGTGGCATGACAGAGATCCCTTGGGATTGAGCAAAGAGGGTTTGTTGAATGTCTGGATCCTCTGTCAAAACTTGCATCAGCTCCCAAGCCAACTTGGAATGAGAACTTCGAGCCGACATAGCAAAAGAAGTCGTCGTGACTAAGGTTGCCTTGGTCGTTTTTGACTTAGCAGGCATCGGGATACAGGTCCAGGTGAAGTTTGAATATTTTGAAACGTGGTAGGGATAAGGTTTATAGGTCCGATATTGGGCCAAGGTCATGGGATAGAAGGCGACTTTTCCCTGGTCAAAATCTTTAGAACTCACCTTGTAATTTTTATTTAAATCTTCCAATTTTTGAAGAAAAGTCAAAGACTCTTTGACTTTTGGAGCTGTCAGCTTGAGCATGCCTCCTTGGAAGAGATGACCTCCATTTGCCGCCAAGGCTTCTTTCCAGGTGTATTCTGTGCTCCCAAATTGGTCCAATTGCCCATCTCCATTGGTATCTTTGGTTAGTTTCTTGCAAATCGTATAGAACTCTTCAAGGGTCCAACCTTCTTTAGGAACCGCGATGCCTTCTTTATCCAAGAGATCTTTATTGACACACATCAAAATCGGATTACTTTCATAAGGTAAGGCATAGGTTTGCCCCTGATAGACACCTGATTCAAAGGCAACGGGGTAAAAGGCAGCTTGATCTTTTCGATCCATATAGCCGTTTAACTTTTCTAATACGCCACGCGCCGCTAATAAGGAAAGATCTTGCTCAGAGACCATAAACACATCTGGTGTCTTTCCTGAGACAATCTTTTCAGAGAGCCAGTCTGAATAATCTGACTGCGGGATCCCATTTTCATACTCCACACGAACGTGGGGATGAGACTTTTCAAATTTTTCAATCGCACGATCCAAGGCATGGGAACGTTGACTGGTCGGCACATCCCAACTAGAACCTGCATACACGCCAATATGAAGCACGGTCGGTTGCTGTTTCCACCAATAGAAACCCGCACTCGCACAGAGCGCAACAAGGAGACCGATCCCCCAACAAAGATGCTTTCGCTTCAATTTCATTCTGTATTTCCTTTAGAAAAATCACGTCTCGTCACTCCTGTTTGGACTGACCAGATCGCTAATTGCGTTCGATCTCGTAGGTTTAATTTCGCCAAAATCGTTGATAAGTAATTGCGCACGGTTCCTTCTGACAAGAAGAGTTTGGCCGCAATTTCTTTATTGGACTCCCCATAGCCGACTTCTTGGATAATGCGCCATTCCGTCGTGCTCAAATCCTTGACATTGTCCTCATCTACAGCAATAGAGAAGTTGGTTTTGGCCATTTGTGAGAAAATTTGAAAGACTTTACTAGCGATATTCGGGTTGATCATGGCTCCGCCTTGATGCACCACCTTAATCGCTTCATAGAGTTCCTCTGTCGAGGCTCCCTTTAAAAGATAACCTGAAGCACCATACTTGAGCGCACTATAGATAAATTCATCATCGTCAAAAGTTGTCAAAATAATAATTTTGATATCCGGATAGTGCTCTTTGACTTCTTTTGTCGCCAAAACCCCATCCATGCCTGGCATCCGAATATCCATTAAGATCAGGTCAGGATGTGTCTGTGGAATGCTAGACAAGACGTGATTCCCATCTTCCACTGTGGCCACCACTTCGATATCGGGGTGGGCTGACAAAATAATTTTCAGAGATTCTCGAATCAAGGCCTGGTCATCTGCCACCATTACTTTTATCACCATCTCTATCTCCCTTCTTTATATTTCGGTAAACTGACGCGCGTGAAAAATCCATCGCGGCTTTCAAATTGAAGCTGTCCTCCCAGGATGGAAATACGCTCCATCATCTGTTTGAGTCCATAGCCATAGGTCAAGGTTTCAAACCCAACCCCATTGTCCTGCAACTCGATCAGGTAATCTTCTTCATCCTCAAAAAAATGAAGGCTCATCTGACTGGCATGACCGTGGCGAACCGCATTGGTCATAGACTCTTGGATCACACGAAAGATCGTATCTTCAATCATGACGTCCATATCGACATCGACCCATTCATAATGTAAATCAACCTGCAAGTTGGAAAGTGTCTGGTACTCGCGGATCATCTTTTCCAAAGCATCTTTGAGGGTTCGTCCCTCAAGGGCACCTGGACGGAGGCGGTTGAGAGAGCCCCTCACATCCTGGATCCCTTCCCGGACAACTTCTGATACGCTTTTTACCTGCTCTTTTGCCCGATTGGGATCGATATCAATCAAGACTCCGACAGCATCTAAACCTGCCGAGATCCCTGTTAGCGCGTGTCCCAAGGTATCGTGAATCTCCCGAGCAATCCGCTTGCGCTCCCGATCTTCTGCAATCTTCTCAGACAAGGCCATATAGTTGTTCAACTCTGTATTCACCTTCGAAACCATGGCCAACTCTTCTTCCACTTCGTGGTTTTCCGCAAGAACATTCATAATATAGAACAAAAGCGAAATAATGAAGAGCACCATATTCAAAGCATAGAGGGAATTCTTTAAGAAAAAGGCCAGAATCCGGATGGAGGCAGGGTAAAAATGAATATAGACATCCAGAGAAGGAATCGGAAAGAAAAGCGAAAAGACGTCTGAATTGGTCACAAGAAGCATCAAGAAACTCACTAGGATAAACGCAAACCAATACTTGCGGTCTCGCTTGGTATTCAACTCTTTGGAACCATAGAAGATATCCGCAAAAACCAAGAGAATCAGCCCGTTATAAGCTACATTTTGGACCCACATCAAGAGCAACATCAGGAGGATCTCCAGAATGTTCCACTTATCAAAAATGGACCATCGACTCGTTTGAGACCGGTAACGACTCATGGAGATCAAGGCAATTCCAGCAAATAAGAGCGCAGACAACCAAAAAGTTGTAGAGGGCGCAAAAGGAATACGCTCTAAGCGTTCTACTAATAGAGAAGCTTGCCGTTGGGCAATGATATAATTGGTTGCTTGAAGATAGATGATACTGTTGAGCATCACAGCGATAAAATTCACGACCATCAGAATGGCCAAACTGTATCTCACACCTCTAAATTTTCTCATTACTGCCACCCATTCACATCAAAGTGATCGATGTTTTCCTTTGTCATCATCTGAACCGGAATGGTTATTTCTTTTTTGTAGCTCTTCCCATCAGCCATATCTTGGATGACCTCCATCACGCGGTCTCCCATCTTCAAAGGAGACTGGGCAACGGTTCCTACGACATCATCTGTCGAGTGTAGCAAGGCTTTCATATCTGGTGAGCCATCAATCCCATAGATCGCAATGGGATGGGTGATCCCTTGCTCCTTGATCGCTGCTAAAGCTCCTATAGCTGAACGGTCATTCAAGGAGACTAGAGTATCGACATTCCCCCCTGACTGCAAGAACTTACGGACAGCTGGCATAGCGATCTCCGTCTGACCCTTGGTTTCTAGTTCCGAGATAATCTCATATGACCCATGTCCTTTGATAGTATCCTTAAATCCCTGAATCCGCGTATCTGCCGAAACAGTCCCCTTGTGCTCCAAGAGAAGGATCCGAGCATTTGAAGAGCGTTTCATCAGCTCTTTCGCAATCAAGACTCCTGCTTGGTAGTTGTCGGAGACAATGCTGGCATCCGGCTTAAAATGCTTGAGCTGGGTATCAACTGCAATGATCTTAATTCCTTGTTTTCTAGCTTTTTTAAGAGCCCTTAAAATGGGCTGACTATCCCCTTTGACCGGATTAATCACAATCACATTTACTTTTTGGGCGCAAAAATCATCGATCTGCTGGCTCTGCCTTTTTTCATCCAATTCCGGATCTCGAACAGATACAAGAGCCCCTCTCTCATCAGCAATTCGACTAATTTCCGAATGAATACTTTTATAGAACTCATTGTTCATGGTCATATAGGTGACACCGATCTTGGTCTGATCCTTGATGCTACTGGTTTGACAAACGGCATAGATCCACAAGAGGATGCAGGCCACCGGAATCACCAGTAAAACCCGTTTTATCAACCATTTCAACCGTTCATTTCTATCTTCTTTTCCTTTCAAACTCCGTTCCTTTTCTGAAAATTTTGAATATATATTACTTTATTTTACTACTTTTTCAAGAAAAGTGCTGGCTTTTATTGTACAGATGCATATTTTGGATTTATTTTTAAATGAGTCGTTCCCGAATGAAATCCCTAGCAAATATCAAAAAAGCTGGTCTATAAACGAACCAGCTTTTTTGATCCTAAAAGGGAAGATCTTCCTCTTCTAAGATGATATCGGCTAAATCTCCCGTTCCACCATTTTCACGCATCGCTCGCTGAGCGCGGCTCTCTAGCAACTGAAAACTTTGGCAGAGGACCTCTGTCACATACTGCATGACCCCATTTTTCTCGTAGCGGCGCGTCCGAATCTCTCCATCCAAAGAGATCAGGCTCCCTTTACTGGCATAACTAGCCATGGTTTCAGCCAATTTCCCCCAGACAACGACATTGACAAAATCAGTCTCGCGCTCCCCGTTTTGGTCCTTGTAGCGACGATTGACCGCAACGGTCACTCGGGCAACGGATTTGTCTGTGCTGGTTTTATGCAATTCTGGGGCCGCTACTAGGCGACCGATTAAAATAACTTTATTATACATCATTTACCTCCTATCTATTTATTCGAAAAAATTTCAAAAAATGGAGGTGACAAACCAAAATCAAAAAAATCTAGGATCCAAAACATCCTAGATTCTTCTCTTTATTCGTGCCAGTGACGAGCAGGATCAAAAGGTGTCCCTGCTACTTCTGCGTCATCCAATTCAATAATGCCTCGTTTTTGAGGAGCATTTGGCAAGTGCAATTCGCGAGGACTGCACATCATGCCATAGCTTTTTTCTCCACGAAGAGCTCCTGGGAAAATCAAGCTGCCATCCGGCATCATGGCACCTGGAAGAGCAACAATGGTCTTGAGACCCACCCGCGCATTTGGAGCCCCTGCTACGATCTGAACTGTCTTATCTGCTCCAACTGCTACTTGGCAGATATTCAAGTGGTCACTATCTGGATGGGCCACCATTTCAAGGATTTCACCTACCACAAATTTTGGTTCCCGATCATTGACCAAGCGTTCTGAAAAACCTTCTCTTTCCAATTCTTGATTCAAACGAGCCACTTGCTCATCTGTCAAAAAGACTTGGCCCTTGCCTTCGATGGCGAAGAAAGATGAGGCATCAAAAATATTCCAGGCAACCGTTTCTTGGTTGTCCTCACGGTAAACGCGAGCCACTTTTCCTTTTCTCTCCACCGCGAGCTTTGCTTCTCCACTATTTTTCAAGGTCAGCATCAAGACATCGCCGACTTGTTCTTTGTTGTATGTTACAATCATGTTTTTCTCCTATTTTAATCCTGCTAAGAACGCTGTAATCTGCGCTTTGGTTTTCCGATCCCGATTGACAAACCGACCGATTTCCTTATCCTTTTCCAGAACCACCAAACTTGGGATCCCATAAACATCCCAGACTTTCGCCAGATCCATATAGGCATCGCGGTCAATCAAGATAAAGGTAAATTCGGGATTTTCAGCCTCAATCTCCGGCAAAAAAGGTTTGAGGTAACGGCAATCCCCACACCAATCTGCTGAAAAGACAAACACTTTCTTGCCATCTTGCTCTACGTATGAAGCAATTTCTTCTAGAGAATTTGGTGTAATCATAATTTTTCCTCTTCGTAATGCAAGAGACCATCCTCATAGACAAAGCGGTAATGGCGCTCATCTTCAAAAATGACACCACCTACTAAGCGCTCTTCACTAGACTCGTAGAGTTCCACATACAGGGTCGCAATCCTTCCCATGGCTTCCATTTGCTCCCGTACTTCTGCTACCAATTCTTCTTGGGTACGAAGACGCTTTTGATCTTTGGCAATTTTATAAACACCGGCCGCAAGGGCTCCTGCACTTGCTACAGCCAGACTAGACAAAATAATTTTTTTAGCTTTCATAGTGCCTATTGTAACACAAAATAAGCAGAGGGACAACGGTCTAGGCTAGATCTCTCCCTCCGCTTTTAGAGACTGATTTCCATAATAACGCTACCATCCTTGTAGAAAAAGTGATAAAATAACATCAGAAAGAAGGTAACCTATGACTGATTTATTTTCTAAAATCAAAGAAGTAACTGAAATCCCTGCTATCTCAGGTCATGAAGCCCCTGTACGGGATTATTTGCGCCAACAATTGACCCCTCATGTGGACGAAATCGTGACAGATGGTCTCGGTGGGATCTTTGGGGTCAAACACTCAACAGCAGCCGATGCTCCTCGTATCTTAGTAGCTGCCCACATGGATGAAGTTGGGTTCATGATCAGCGAAATCAAAGCTGATGGGACTTTCCGTGTTGTCCCAATCGGAGGTTGGAATCCGATGGTCGTCAGCAGCCAACGCTTCAAACTCTTTACACGTGACGGACGTGAATACCCTGCTATTTCAGGATCTGTTCCTCCTCATTTGACACGTGGAACAGGTGGACCAACCGTACCTGCCATTAGCGACATCGTCTTTGATGCAGGCTTTAGCTCTAAAGCCGAAGCTGAAAGCTATGGGGTCCGTCCTGGAGATACCTTGGTCCCAGATAGCTCTGCGATTCTTACTGCTAATGGTAAAAACGTCATCTCAAAAGCATGGGATAACCGCTACGGTGTCTTGATGGTCAGCGAATTGGCCAAGAGCCTTTCTGGACAAGCCTTAAACAACGAACTCTATGTAGGGGCCAACGTTCAAGAAGAAGTGGGACTTCGTGGAGCCCACACCTCAACCACTAAATTTGATCCTGAAATCTTCCTTGCTGTAGACTGTTCGCCAGCAGCTGATGTCTTTGGAGACCAAGGTGCGATTGGGGAAGGAACACTGCTTCGTTTCTATGATCCAGGTCACATCATGCTGCCAAATATGAAGGATTTCTTGCTCACTACGGCTGAAGAAGCGGGCATCAAATTCCAATACTATTGTGCCAAAGGTGGTACCGATGCAGGTGCAGCACACTTGAAGAATGGTGGAGTCCCATCAACAACCATTGGGGTCTGTGCACGTTACATCCACTCTCACCAAACCCTCTATGCCATGGATGATTTCTTGCAAGCGCAAGCCTTCTTACAAGCATTGGTTAAGAAATTGGATCGCTCTACAGTTGATTTGATCAAACACTATTAAACAACATCGATCTGAAAGCCCCGTAAGGGTCTTTCAGATCGAGGATAAAATCCACTTAAAAACTTTCCTTAGGTGAGTACGGACGTCTGCGAACTTCTCCGAAGTTCCAAGACTAATTATTGAGCCTGAGGTCTCAATAATTCCGAGTGCCTGAAACTGAGTCGTTTCAGGCACTTTTCTCACAGCGGAAAGTTTAAGTGCACCCTGCTATGACCTTAATAGACTACCTCATTTTATTTGTTTAGCATCACTTAGGTCATTTTATGTAAAAAATATGCCTGAACAATCAAATTCTATGATGTCTAATCTCCCCTTAGGAAAGTATCTTAGAATATTTTATCTTCCATCTGTTTTCTGATATAATATGAAAGAATGAAATGGTAGGGAACGGAACACTCATCCTTGGATTTGTGTGACAGACCCTTCCCTTATATACAGGAGTTTTACATGAAAAAACAAGCTTTTAGTTCTGAAAAGTATTTGAACTTGCAACGTGACCACATTATTGAGCGGATCAATCAATTCGATGGCAAGCTCTACCTTGAATTTGGTGGTAAGATGTTAGAAGACTTCCACGCTGCTCGTGTCCTCCCTGGATACGAACCAGACAATAAGATCAAGCTGCTCCAAGAATTGCGCGACCAGGTGGAAATTGTCATTGCCATCAATGCCAACAACATTGAGCACTCAAAAGCCCGTGGGGATCTAGGAATTTCTTATGACCAAGAAGTGCTACGCTTGATCGACAAATTCAATGAATTGGGGATCTTTGTAGGCTCTGTCGTCATCACCCAATATGCTGGACAAGCTGCAGCAGATGCCTTTCGCAAACAACTAGACAAGAGCGGGATCGCCTCTTATCTCCACTATCCGATCAAGGGCTATCCGACCGATATGGACCACATCATCTCTCCTGAAGGGATGGGGAAAAATGACTACATCAAAACTAGCCGCAATTTGGTCGTTGTGACAGCTCCTGGACCTGGTTCTGGTAAGCTGGCAACGTGTATGTCCAATATGTACCATGACCAATTAAATGGGATCAAATCAGGTTATGCCAAGTTTGAAACCTTCCCAGTATGGAATCTTCCTTTGCACCACCCAGTTAACTTGGCTTATGAAGCAGCGACTGCAGATCTAGACGATGTCAATATGATCGATCCCTTCCACCTCCAAACCTATGGAGAAACAACGGTCAACTACAACCGCGATATCGAAATCTTCCCTGTCTTGAAGCGCATGTTGGAACGCATCTTAGGAACCTCCCCTTACGCTTCTCCAACAGACATGGGCGTCAACATGGTTGGCTTTGCCATTGTGGACAATGACGCTGCGATTGAAGCTTCCCAACAAGAAATCATCCGTCGCTATTACCAAACCATCTTGGATGTCAAAGCTGAACGTGTCGGTGAAGGAGCCGTCAAGAAGATTGAGCTCTTGATGAATGATTTGGGCATTACTCCAAATGATCGGAAAGTGACCGTGCTTGCCCGCCAAAAAGAAGAAGAAACAGGTGAGCCAGCCTTGGCCCTTGAATTGCCAAACGGCGAGATGGTAACCGGAAAAACCTCTGATCTCTTTGGTCCAACGGCAGCCCTCTTGATCAATGCGATCAAGAAATTGGCGCATATTGATAAAGAAACCAAATTAATCGAGCCAGAATACGTCCAACCTATCCAAGGCTTGAAGATCAATCATTTGGGTAGCCGTAACCCTCGTCTTCACTCGAACGAGATCCTCATTGCCCTTGCCATTACAGCCATGAGCAACGAAGATGCTAAGCTTGCTATGCAAGAATTAGGCAAGTTGAAAGGCAGCGAAGCCCATTCAACCGTGATGCTGACAGACGAAGACAAGAACGTCCTTCGCAAGCTCGGTATCAACGTCACCATGGATCCTGTCTACCAATACGATCGCTTATATCGTAAATAAACTCAGACAAACAAAAACAATCCCTGCTCTAGGAATTGTTCAGATTGAAGACAAAGTCTTCTTAAAAAACTTTCCTTAGGTGAGTACGGACGTCAGCGAACTTCTATGAAGTTCCATGACTAATTATTGAGCCTAAGGTCTCAATAATTCCGAGTGCCTGAAACTGAGTCGTTTCAGGCACTTTTCTCACGGCGGAAAGTTTCAGAATATGATTGAATAACTATAACGAGTATAATTTTTAAAGAATTGATTAAATTTTATTAAAGATTCGTTTCTCTACGCTCTCAACAATCCCTCGAACAGGGATTGTTTTTTATTATGATGCAAAGAAGAGAGACTATTTGACAGCCTCCCATAATTGGCGAATGGGCTTTCTTTGAACAGGGTCCACAAAATGAGGAGCAATTTCATTCAAAGACTCTAGGACAAAGGCACGTTCTGCCACATAAGGATGTGGCAAGATCAAGCTCTGACTGTAACAAATGGTGTCCTCCATATAGAGCAGATCTAGATCGATCACACGTGGCCCCCACTTAACCTCACGAACACGTCCCATTTCCTGCTCAATGGTCAGTAAGGTCTCTAGTAAATCCTCTGGGGTCATCCAGGTTTCAACTTCTGCCACTTGATTCAAAAAGGTGTCCTGCTCCACTCCTCCCCAAGGTTCTGTTTCAATCCTTGTGGATGTCTGAAGAAGGCGAATGCCTCGATCCTTGATTTTTTCTAGCGCCGTCTCTAGTTGCAGTTGTTTATCTCCCATATTGGTGCCAAGCCCAATAAAGGCCCGTTTTTTCTCTCGTTCGATTGTCACCGAACAAGTCTCTAATGGCAAGGGAACAGGAGCCCAAGGTTTTTTCAACTCCAGACGAACTTTTTCTACAAAGGAATAGCTTTCGAAAATCTTTTGTACCAACTGAAATGCCACTGTTTCAATCAGATCGATCTTTTCTGCCTGCATCCACTCGGTCAACTGTTCCGCCAAGATCCCGTAATGGATCGAAGCTTCCAAATCACCTGTGCGGGCAGCACGGGTCATCTCATAATCTACCCATAGGTCTAGGACAAAACGTTGTCCTAATTCTTTTTCTGCTGGAAAAACACCGTGATAGGCGTATACCTCTAAGTCCTTGATCCGTAATTGATCCACTCTGTTCACCTCTTATAGCCAGCCATTAGTGGCCCATGAGTTTATAGGCTTCATTTTTTAAGTCTTTATCTGTCGCAAGCAGTCCACGCGCAGCAGTTGTTACTGTAGCGGTCCCAGGTTTACGGACACCACGCATGTTCATACACATATGCTCTGCTTCTACCCAGACAAGTGCTCCTTGTGCTCCAAGATATTCCATCAAGGCATCTGCGATTTCTACCGTCAAACGTTCCTGAATCTGTGGTTTTTTAGCGTATACTTCGACCGTACGAGCCAGTTTTGAAAGCCCAGCCACACGGCCATTTGGAATGTAGGCAATGTGCACTTTTCCATAAAATGGTAAAAAGTGATGCTCACACATGGAATGGAAGAAGATATCCTTCTCGACCACCATATTGTTATCAATGATTTCAAATGATTTAGACAGGTGCTCTTCTGCTGTCTGCCCCAGTCCTGCAAAGATTTCTTGGTACATCTTGGCAATGCGGGTAGGTGTTTCCTGAAGTCCCTCACGGTTCTCATCTTCACCGACTGCCTCGATGATCATTTTCACTGCTTCTTCAATTTTCTTTGTATCCATATCATCTCCTAGTTGGATTTTTCTGTTTTTAATAAATAAGGTCGTACTTGGCTAAGGAAGTAGAGCGACCCCGTTACAATGAGGAGCTCATCGCCTTCAGCTTGCCAGTTTTGTAGAAACTCTTGCCAGTTGACTTCCTCAAGCTGATGCTTTGTCGCAGCAGCTCTTATCTCTTCTTGAGAATAAGCTCTTGGATCTTCAAAGGTCGTAAGGATCAAGCGACTATTTTCTAGTTCCTGCCACTGAATGAGCATCTCTTCTAAGGCTTTGGTCCGGATGCAGGTAAAAAGAATGGTCTTTTTTTGACTTGAGAAAAGTTCCCGAAGACTTGCGATTAAAGGCACAACGGCGTGGGGGTTATGGGCCCCATCTAGCAAGATCATGGGATTTTTCGAGACCACTTCCATCCGGCCAGGCCAGACGACTTGATGCAAGGTCTCATCCACTAGCTCTCTTGACAAGAGTTCACGCCCTTCTCTTTCAAAAAGTACATCACAGATACTAATCGCAAGAGCTGCATTTCTGGCCTGGTGATGACCTAAGAGCGCTACTTGATAAGAGGCTGTTTCTCTTTTGGAACTGTGATAAGAAAAGGATTGACCCGATATACAAGAGGCTTCTAGCTCGACTTGGTAATCTCTGTCATAGGCTGTTATCGGTGCCTGCTTCTGAATCGCAATGCCTTCAATGACTTGGCTGGCTTCTGCTTCTAATTTCCCTAGAACCAGAGGAATTCCTGGCTTAATGATACCAGCCTTTTCACGGGCGATGGAAGCCAGATCTGGCCCAAGAAGGGCGACATGATCCAAGCCAATCGAAGTGATCGCCGTCAAAACGGGCTGGCAGACATTGGTACTGTCTAGTCGTCCCCCCATACCGACTTCCATGATCACATAATCCAGCTCCTCGTGAGCAAAATAATCATAGGCGATGGCCGTCATCACTTCAAATTCCGTCAAACCTTGAAAGATAGCCCTTGATTGTTCAGCTTGCAGGAGCTGCTGGTAACTATCCAGGTAGGTTTGCAGGTCTTGATCTGAAATGGCTTCGCCATTAATGGTGATTTGGTCATTGTAATGGATCAGATAAGGAGAAGTAAAGACTCCAACGCGTAAACCTGCCTGCCTCAAGAGTTGGGACAAGGTAGCAATGGTAGAGCCTTTGCCATTGGTCCCCGCAACATGAATGACCCGACAGTCTAGGTGAGGATTTCCTCTCAAAGCCAAGAGAGCTTCCATGCGCTCTAAGCCGAAATGTGGATCTTGGGAACGATAGGCTTCTAGCCAACGAAGATCCAACTGATGTTCTTTTGTCTTCATTTACTTGTATTGTTTTAAATTGGTATCTGCTGCCTCTTGGGCTTGGAAAATGGCTTGCCCCAGACTGGCTGCCATCTTGTGAAGGGGAATATCATGCACCCGCACCACTTCGACTCCTTGACTGGCTGCAATACTCGTCAAATGGCTCGAAGCCAGGTCCCGATTCCAAAAACCAGTCTCCGTAGCAGGATCTGTCTCAAATCCAGCTTCCTCAATAATGTTGACCACAAAGCGTTTGCGGGAGACCCCTAGAAAGATCGGATACCCCTTTTGGTGAATCGTCCCAAGTTCTTGTAATAAGAGTAAGTTCTCTCGCTTGGTCAACCCAAATCCGATCCCAGGATCCAGCATGATACGATCCGTCTGGACACCAGCTGCTCTCGCTATCGCAAGCGAGCGGTCAAAGAAGGTCCACATCAAATCTTGAATCGGTTCTTGAGCCATCTGTTGAAGCTCTTGCTCTGAAAAGACTGGTTCGAAACCAAAACGTGGAAAGATAGTGGAACTTGGATGATGCGGTCTTGCCATCACTGGATTAAACATGAGAACTGCGCTCGCTTCATGCTCCGCGACGACAGCAGCCATCTTAGGATCTCCAAGAAAACCCGTAATATCGTTGACAATATCAGCCCCAGCTTCGAGCGCCGCTGCCGCCACCTGGGACTTCCAGGTATCCACTGAAATCAAGACATCACTTTCTTTCCGAATGGCTTTAATCACTGGAACCACGCGGTCAATCTCTTCTTGGATCTCCACATAATGACTTCCTGGTCTGGTTGATTCTCCTCCGATATCGAGGATCTGAGCTCCTTCTTGGATCAGTTTTCTCACCTGCTGCAAGGCTGCATCCACACTCGTATACTTACCGCCATCAGAAAATGAATCCGGAGTGACATTTAAGATCCCACAAAGAAGGGTCCCTTGGCCACTCAGCCATTTATTATCAATCATTTTCGTTCTCCTTTGATTCCCTTCCTACAGCATGATTGCGAACAAAAGAGGCTAGAACAAGTGTTCTAAACCTCTGAGTCTACTCTCCATACGGATTTCTGATTTTTTCTGACCTTCTGTAGGATGGTTCTGCATCAAAACTCATTGGTACCTACCATTTTATCATAATTTATCATGGAAGAAAACTCTCGATACCGGCAATAAACAAAGGAGGAATACAGCTGGATAATAATAAGCCAGCGCATTCAAGGTCATGTGAAGGCAAATGCTATATTCGATCCGCTTGTAGCGATAAGCCACCCAAGTTAAGATCAAGGACATGCCTCCGTAAGCTACCCATTCCCCTAGGGTACTCGGTCCATGCAAGTACGTAAAAAAGAGAGCACCAGCTAGGTAACCGATTGGTTCTGCCCCTCGAAAAATCAAACGAGGGATAATGGCCCGACAGAGTAGCTCTTCTAGAATCGGAGCGACAAGGATCACGATCATACCCATAGCAAGAAAAGGAGCATGAGATTGTAGTTCATTCAGAGCCGCTTGGTTTGCTGTTGTACCACCTGCCTCTTGTTTCAACAAGGGATAGGCGAGCAGGTTATTAGCCATCAATAAGAGAAGAAAAAGAAAATTTCTCCCCAAAGCCGGCCAGGTAATGACCCGAACATCTAAGTTCTCCAGAGGGCTCATCTTGATGACCTTATAAAAAACAAAGAGCACCACCACTGTCACCAAGAGAGTGAGGATAGTGACCCACCTTGCATCCACTCCTTCTTGAAGGGAATAAACCATGGCGATGAGGGGGAATTGTGAGAGAAAGAATAAGGGCACAAAGAGAAGGAGCCAGAGGGCATTCTTACATAATGGGTGCTCTCGAATAAAAGACTGTATGTTTTTCAATGGACAACCTCTTTCTTGTATAAAATAAGAAGACTGGGGCTTTCGCCTCCAGCCTTCTCACTTTATTTCAGTTTACTGATTTTTGAAACGTTCAACGTCACGCGCAATCACCAACTCTTCATCCGTTGGAATCACCAATACCTTCACACGGGAATCATCTGTAGAAATATCTCCGACAACTCCAAAGACGTTCTTTTCAGGGTCGACCTTGCAGCCAAACCAGCTGATTCCATTGATAATAGAAGAACGAACATTTACTGCATTTTCACCGATTCCTGCTGTAAAGATGATGGCATCTGCACCATTCAAGACTGCTAAGTATTGACCGATGTATTTTTGCAAACGATCGATAAAGATATCGTAAGCCAATTTGGCTTTTTCATCTCCATTGTGCATCGCTGTATGGATATCCCGCATGTCACTAGAAGATCCAGAAACACCCAGAAGACCTGATTCACGATTGAGGATACGGCTAATATCTTCAGGCTTATTGAAATCCTCTGTATGCTCCATCAAGTAAGGAATAATCGCTGGATCGAGATCCCCTGTACGGGTTCCCATCATGACTCCACCTAGAGGGGTGAAGCCCATTGAGGTATCCACAGAGATTCCCTTGTCAACCGCTGTAACAGATACACCATTTCCAACGTGGCAGGTGATCAATTTCAATTCTTCTAATGGTTTTCCAAGAAGTTTAGCAGCTTCACCAGCTACATACTGATGACTGGTTCCATGAGCGCCGTACTTACGGACCTTATTTTCTGTGTAATATTTAGTTGGAAGAGGGTAACGATAAGCTTTTTCCGGCATGGTTGTATGGAAAGAAGTATCAAATACCACAACACTGGTAATATTTGGACAAATCTCTCTAAAGGCACGAATTCCGGCTGCATTTGCAGGATTATGAAGAGGTGCTAACAAAGACAATTCTTCTACTTTTCGAAGGACTTCGTCATCTACCAAGGCAGAATCCTTGAAGTATTCTCCACCAGCAACGACACGGTGACCCACACCTGTAATCTCATCGTAGGATTTGATAATATCAAAGCGAATCAAATCATCCAACAAAATTTTTACAGCTTGTGTATGGTCCTGGATATCTAATACTTGTTTTTCAGAGCGTCCATCAAATTTAACGGTTGAAATAGAATCCTTCAAACCGATCCGTTCAATCAACCCTTTTGCAAGAACAGTTTCCTCTGGCATTTGGTACAATTGCCATTTCAAACTAGAGCTTCCTGCATTAATAGAAATTGTTTTCGACATATATTCACCTCATTAAGCGTTTTCACTTCCTCTATTATATCAGATCTTTGATCAAATTTCACTATCCTTTAACCAGTTTTGGAAACTTTCCATAAAGTGAACCACCTGGTCTTGATCCTGGAGATCGGTAAACGGATAGACAAAGGGCTGAACAGACTCTTCTTCTTGTTTTCGTAGGACGAAAATCGTCTTAGCATAGGCGGGATTTGAAAAAAGAGATTCTGGCAAGGTCAGCATGGCAAGGATTTGAGCCTTGTCTGTTAGCCAAGCTTTCAACAGATCACTCTGAGGGCTCGTCAAGAGGTTATTTGGAGCCAAAAAGATGGCTACTCCTTGAGGTTTCAGGTATTTCAGAGCCTGTTCCATCATGAGGTGATGAGCATAGGTATGGCCTTCGGAGCTCGCCACCTGATAGCGCTGTGCAATCGCATCATCTGGATAATAGCCAATCGGTAAGTCGCTAACGATCAAGTCACTTTCTTTCAACACTTGTGGACGCACCGCGTCGCCTTGTGCAAAGACAACGCTAGACTCCATCACATCTGCGATACTAGCAGATAGATCAATCAAGAGATCATCCACTTCCAATCCTAAGTAATCAATCGTGAGGCGGCTATTGTTGACAATGGTCTCAGCGAGATTTCCGGTTCCACTTCCCACTTCTAAGACATCCAATTGGTCGCCTTTGGCCAACTGATCGATCAAAAATGTAATGATAAAACCAATCGCATCTGGTGTGAACTGGTGATTCGCTTGTAAAGGTTCTGTCTGAGCAGCTTTCATAAAAAGGAATTGGTAGGCTCTGCGCCATTCTTCCTTACTTAAACCTAGTTCTTTTAATTTTTTGCTATTGTTTTTAACGATGTCTAGATCCGTCTTGCCATCCAAATACATGGCATTCTGTTCAATTAAGGCGTCATAAAAGTTAGTCGACAATTCATTTTGAATACTTTGAGTGTTTTCTAATAGATAGGTATAGGCTTGTTCAATTTTTTCGAAATTCATGATTTCCTCCGCACCCTATCATACCAAAAATTAGTCTTTTTCGCTATTTTCTGATGGTTCCTTGGTCTCGTTTAGCGTCTCTTCAGAAGGCGTTTCGCTCCCTGCCTTCTCCTTATCTTTCTGTGTCTTCTTCTTTTCTTTTTGGCTCTTCTTACTTTCTTTTTCTTCCCTTACTGGAAGGACAAACTCATAGCTTTCGCCATCCATCTCAGCCTGGGCATGAAGAAAACCAGTATCCTTCTTTAGCTGAACGGTTCCAGATTTTAAATGAATCTCTGATGTCTTCTCATCACTCTTTCTCTTTTCAAGAGCCATTTGCACCAAAGCATAGGCCCGAAGGCGATCTTGACTCGTCTTTAAGATCCGTCTTTCCGCAACCTGACGGTGCAGGTAAAACTGAAGCAAGAGACTAAAAATCGCTGCCATCAAGAGAGCGTAAAGCAAGACACCAGCCTTAACTTTTTTCATTTTGTATCGCTGGTACCACATGGTAGACATACTCCCTTTCTAGACCATCTTCAAAATTCAACCGCAGATGAAGCGACTCTCCCTCCTGCCAAATCTGACTAGAGTGAACCCCTGAAATCATAGGCTGATAGCCCCTGCCCTTATCATCTGTTTTTCGGATATCATCCCCTTTCGATTGACCAATGGCAATTGGTTTTTGATCCTGAACCAAGTAGATATGATTGTCCGCTACTTTTTCAAAATGACTCCGATCCAATTCCACCTGCAATTGTTGCTGAAAAAGTATCCATTCTTCCTGCTTTTGATGTGCCTGGTAGTCCAATTCAGCATGCAGGAGCTTGGTCAAGCCTTGAAAGACCAACACTCCCCCACTGAGCACCAAGAGAGCGACCAAGGCTTCGAGCAGGGTAAAGGCCTTGACCTTTCCGTTATTCCACATGCAGTACCACCTTCCCTTGATGATAGACCGTGAGTTGATCGGCATCTTTTTCGACTTGAACCTGAATACCATTGGCCTCCAGATGATTTTGCCCTGTCTGAAGCGCCATTTGAGCGACAGATATGACCTCTACCTCTTTGAAATCCGCTAGTCGCTCCTTGCGCGAACGCCGGATCTCCCCTAACAATAAGGTCGTAATCATGGCAAATAAACCCAAGGCAACTAAGGATTCTATAAGAATACTAGCGGGAACGGATGCTTTTTTTAATTTTCCCATTTCCAAGCGACAGTTGATAGGTCACCACTCCTCTCTGTGTCTGAAAGTGAACATTGGCCAGGGATGAATTGCCACCTGCACGGTCTAAACGAATAGTTTTAGGATCTTGCAAAATGACAGAATCAGGAATCTCCACCGTCTGGTAGGGCGTTTGAATCTTCCTTGCAGTCACTTCAACATCCAATTCCGTTTGCCTTGCCAAGGCTATCTTTTGGCTTTCTTGATAGAGGTGTTCAAACTCTGCAAAAAATACTTTTTCTTCCACCTGCTGAAAGCTCGTCCTGATCGATCCCGATAAGCCCAGATAGATAAAACTGACGATCATCAAGGTCAGAAGGGTCTCCACCAAGGTGAAGGCCTTAATCTGCAACCGCACGAGTTTCTCCACTATTTTTCGCATAATAGGCACGATAAGATTCTGCTTGTTTGTTGGTAATATTTCCATCCGCAATCAGCTTTGCTAGAGTGGCTTGGTCATTGGTATGATTGAGCTCGTACAATTCAGCCTGGCTTTCGACCACCTTCACAACCGCTGCATTTCCTGTCTCTTTCACGGAGTCTTTTTGCTTGGTCAAATTCGGCACAAAGAGCAATAAGAGCACACTGATGATCAATAAGACCACCAACATTTCAATAAGTGTAAAGGCTTTAACCTTATAGGTTTTTAATTTTTTCATAAATGAACCTCCATATTTTGATAAATCGGCAGCAACATGGCTGCATAGAGTAAGACAATCACAAGAGCTACAAAGACAAACACCAAGGGTTGTATCACATTCATGGCCTTGTGAACCCGACGAAAGAAATCTTCCCATGTTTTTTCAGCATAGATCTCTAGTTCACTTCCGAGCTTTGATTTGACTTCACCATATTCAATCATAAGGGGCAATTCTTTTTTGAAAAAAGGATACCCCCTGACCGTCTCTGAAAAGGACTGGCCACGGTCTAAAGAAAGAGCTAAGTCCCTTCCAATTTCTTGAAAAAGCTGGGATTTTTGGTCCTGCATCATGGAAAAAATCTGAGACAACTCCAATCCTTGCCCAATCAGATTGCCCCATTCTCTGGCATAATAGGCTGTCAAATAAGCTTGAATCATGCCTTTTCCGAAAGGCAGATGAGACAAGGTTCTAAAAACGTTGATCTTGCCTGACTTTCGATAATAGAGAAAGCCGAGTAAGAAGAAGGTCACCAGTCCCGCTCCTAAGACCAAAAAGAGTTGGGGGAAGGAACTGATCAATTGCGTCCCAATATTTTGAGCATCCATTTGAGGAAGCAAGTAATTGCGCAAGCCTAGCATAATCAGAACTAAAAATCCAAGCAAGATAAGAGGATAAGTGCTCACCTCAATCAGCTTTTTCTTGACCTTGCGCATGTTTTCTAGGTAAGCACTGATTTTCTCCAAGCTCAATGCAAGATTGCCATGGAGTTCAGCGAGAGACAGCTGTGTCGTCACTGCATCTGAAAAACCGATCCCCGCCATCATCTCTGAAAAACTCCGCCCCCGCGAGAGATCCTCTCGCATCTGGGAAACCAAACGACTCTCCACTAGGTGAGAGCGATCCAGAAAATCGACAATCTCAGATAGGTGAAAACCACTCGAATAAAGATTCAAAAACAATTCGATGATTTGCTTTTGTTTAGCGGTAGATAATTTTTTCGGCTTGGGCCTGAGCCAGCTGGATATATCCCGATTGAGCCAAGAGATCCATTTGTTGGTTCCAGCGGCTGGCTGAGTGCTCTTGGTAGTTTTCCGTCGCAAAATCGACCACACCTCCTCCTGCAATTAATCGTTGGTAGCAAATACCTTGTAAAACAATCTTGAGTTCTTCCTCACTCACTCCAAGTTCTAAGAGCCTCTCATAAACACCTCGAACGCTCTTGGCATGAATAGTAGAGAAGACGGTGACTCCTGTCAAACTAGCTCGTACGACTGCACGAGCTGTTTCCTTATCTCGGATCTCTCCAATAATGAGAAGGTCCGGCCGATGGCGTAAGGAGAGTTTGATCAGGTTGTCATAGGTCATGCCGATCTGGTCATTCAGCTGAAGCTGAAGCATATTATCCTGCTTGATCTCGACAGGATCTTCAATAGACATGACTTGCTGGTCCGCAAAGCGCTCTTGCGCTAAAGCATGCATGAGAGTGGTCTTTCCCGAGCCAACGGGGCCCGCAAAAAGATAAAGCCCACGACCAGCCAATTTCTTCTGCAAGTCCGGCAACTGGTCAAACCAAAACCGCAATTCACGTTCCTCATCATGCAAGAGCCGAATGACCAAGCTTTCATAGCCACGATAATCCCCCACCGTCGACAAGCGAATCGAGACCACTCCATTCTCCAAAGGGTAATCACACGATCCTAGCTGGCTGCGCCTTTTTTCTCCCACATTCATCCCTGCTACAAATTTGAAGTGGCTGATAATAGCCGTCATGTCCTCAAAAGGGAAGGACTGCACAAAGCGCCTCTCGTCTCCCACCCTCATAAAAACTTGGTACTCCTCCTTCCGAGGAATGAAGTAAAGATCCTGAGCTTCTTCCTTTTTCCCCATGCGGATCAATTTTTTTGCAATTTCTTGAACCATAGTTCCTCCTCTCACTTATACTATTCGAAAAAGAAGACAAAAAAAGAAGACTTTCTAGATCGCTCTAAAAAATCTTCCGAATGTCTCTTATGACAGGGTTGTCCCCTTTTTTGAATCGAGTGTATATTGACAAGAACGGTGCTTGCGACTGCCTTTTTCCTTTTCGTAGCCTGGGCGGAGCTTACTTTTAGGGATCTTGTGCTCGTCTTCTAGGAGGACAATCGAATGGAAAAACTGCACATCTTCACTGCAGTCCTCACACCACTCTTGCTCCTTGGTATCCCAAAAGATCGTCATGAGGTCACTCCGACTCTTATAACTTGGAAAGTGCTCATTTAACTCCAACCATTTCTGCTTGTAGTATTTCAAAGCCTGGTAATAGTCTTCGAACTTCCGACTACTCACGATATCATCTTCCCAACCTTCTAAAAACCACCAGGGTTCACAGTCCCCGTACATTTCAATCACTCGATACATAAACTCTTCCATCCTTTGTATCCTCTATTATATAGAAAATCCTTTGAGAATAAAAGTTTTCTGCTCAGAGCATGATTTTTCAGGTAGTTTCCAGGCAATTTTCACCATTATTTTTCGAAAATAGACTGCCTAATTGCTATTGGGTCCTTTTTTCGAGAATCAAAAGAAGAGAATCCCAACAAAATGGCGAGCCATCTTGGGGAACTCTCTCTTCTCAAGTATTTAGAACAATTCAAGTGCAATCATGGTTGTCATGGTTGCATCGTAATAGTTGTTCAGAGGTAGATCTTGTGTAAAGATATACTTGTTCTGTTGCACCAACTTCAAATAGCCTTTTTCATGTTCAGAGGCATAGACAATCGGTGCCAAAAAACTTGCTGCCTGATGATTGTTCAAGGCCTTCCCTTTCAAGTCATAACCTGCATACAGGTTTCTTTGACTCTTGAAAAAGTTAAGCATCTTTTTCACCAATTTTTGACTGGCTGCGTCCTTACTTTGAACAAGGTTGTATGGAAGGCGACAAGCGTTATACGAGTAGGCACCATCATACTTGGATTCAATCGTCTTTGGATCCGCTACGCGCGTTCCTTGCTCATCTACCCAGATGAAATCAGGTAGTAAACCAGTTTTTGTTTGGGAGCTGATTGTTTGGAGTTGCTGCAACATCTTTTCTTTGATATCCAACCACTTCGAATCTTTTGTCACTTCATAAAAGATCTGGAATTGCGCTGGCAGTGTATCAGACGTCCGCATCAAATGATAAAATTCCGAGTCCTGATTGGCCCAATTCCCCACCGTTAACACACCAGTTTCTTCATTGTAGTTGTGTGCGAGAATATCTTCTAAAATCGCTTTGGCTTGAGCCTGGTAGTCTTTAGCTTGCTTTGGCCATTGCTGAGCGGCTTTTAGAAGAGCATAGGCGATGTAGAGGTCTCCATCTGTGGCGTTATGATCCTCATCTTTTGCTTTCCCATTGCTGATGGTTTGTTTCCAAGACATCAATTGGGTACCTTCTAAGCGATGATTTAGATAATAGTGATAGAGTCGGTCAAAGTCTGCTTGTTGGGCTTGTCCTTTTTCGGCAGCTGCAACAGTAATGAGCATTCCATAACTTTGCGCCTCGGATAACACTACCGTTTGATTGCTATCATTGGTGGTTCGAACATAGGATTCTTTCCCTTTTGAAACAACAAAATGCTCATTCCACTGACGATAAATTCGATTTCGCATCTCCACTTTACTTCTCGTTCTCGCTAAAAACAAGGTCAAACAGAAAATGCAAAGGATGACTAGAAACCATACATATCTCATCTTTTTCGTATTCATAATCTCTCCTATCCTGCGAATCGTTTTGTTTTAACCCATTTGGTTTCTTTCCGGTGCAATAGTTTATCCATCACAATCGAAGAGATGGCATCAATCGACACAATGATAAACAGTTGAGAATAGGTGAAATAGGCAGCCAAAGCCAACCAAATTTGCTTGGTAGTGGCTTGACCAAATTGTGAGGCAAGAGCCACATTAATCTGAAGCAGATAAAGTCCAATCATCAAGACCCAATTGAACAACATCAATTGCGCAATATAGATATTTTCTGAATCAAAGGCAAATGGAATTTGCACACCTGGCACCACTGTATGGATACACATGGCCAGAATATTGGCAAAAAAGATCAAGTCCGATAAGACGATGGCTGCGTTAAACCAGAAGAAGACACAGGAATAGTTGGTCACTTCTAACTTCACGCGCCAATTTCCCTTACCAAATAAATGCTTGAAGTTGGAAAGAACCACTTCATAATTCCCTTTGGCCCAACGTTTCCGTTGCATATAGTAACTCTTCAGAGTTTCTGGCTCTTGTTGAAAGGCTTCTGAATTATAGGCTAGCGCAATCAACTTCCCACTTTGCATAATCTTGAAGGAAATATCCGTATCCTCAGTCAAGGCACCGTTTTTCCATCCTCCAATACTCTTGACGAATTCGGTTTGAATAATGAAGTTAGTTCCTGGAATCCGTCCAATCTTAAAGAGATGCCACATGCCCACATGATGAACCCGTTGGGTAACGACAATTTCTTGGTTGATACAGCGGGTCAAGAAGTTTTGATTGGCATTCCGTGTTTTATTGCGACCGAAAGAAGCTACATGACGTTCTGGATCTTTGAGCACTTCTTTCACAAGGAAATAAAGAGCATTCTTTTCAGGCATGGCATCTGCATCATAGACGCAGATATAGTCTCCAGTCGCCATCGCCAAAGCGTCATTTAGCACACCGGCTTTCCCACCTGTCCCACTTCGATTGATAATGGTCAAATCACGTCCTGCATACTCTGGCAATGCTTTAACCGCCAAACACTCTTCATAGGTGCGATCGGAACAATTATCCGCAAAGAGCAGTAATTCTACACGATCATGTGGGTAGTTCATATCAAGGATCGCTTTGGCTGTTTGTGCAATAACCACATCCTCATTATGGGCGGGTACGACAATGGTCACTTTTGGATAATAAGGAAGCGGATCCGTATTAACACGAAAATCACTGTGTTTAAACCAAAAATGAACGGCTGAAAAGAGGATTACTAAGCCCCAGGCTAAGGATAACCAGATCGAAATCAAGGCAATAATCATCACAATTTGACTAATCATGGTCCACCGCCTTAAAGTTTTTATTGACACGGCGGTAAATCACCGTATAAGCTACAAATAATACAATAAAGCACAAGGCAAAAAATACACTGATGCCTACAGCTATATTAAAAAATATATTTGTAAGAGACATGTTTTCCTCCTAATATTCCACAATAATATCTGTTTCAAGTTGACGTTTTAAGTAACGAATCATTTCTTTATAGCGATGGTATTTGGTTCGATTGGATTGATCCACTACAAGAAATCCTGACTGAAATTGGATGCCCTGAACCCCATCTTCTCCTTGGAAAACCAGTCCTTCCAACTGTGGTTTTAAGACCGTCATATAATCGCTCTTCAGATCCCGCTCGCTATCAGAAGATAAGATCAAGAAATTACCGTCTGATACATAATACAAGCTTTCATTTGGCTTTAGATGATGCGTTAACAAATAGTTGATTTGGTTCAAGGTCCGATTGTACTCTCTCGGTTGCAATTGGAAGAACAATTCCTCATGCGACCAGTGAATGAGTAAGGCCTGAATCGTATCATTGGTTTGTCCGCCATAAGAAGCGATGCGGTTGCGGTAATCTGCGTAAGCTTCTGGCTCTTGATCCTTCACTTTTGCAATCTCTTTAAAGAGGTGATAGCGAATTCGGGTCAAGATTCCAATCAAGATCGGAAAACTAAAGAGCAAGAGCAAGGCTTGATGAAATGGGATATAGACAACACCCGCCACCAAAAAGACAATCCCAAGGGCAAATGACAACAGGATGGTCCATGTCAACAATAAATCCGATAAGACAATAGCAGAAAATAATCCTAAAACAAAGAACAATCCTTCTTCAATCAGAATCTCTCTTGCAAAAAACAAGCAGTAAAGTAAAAGAAGTACTTCGAAAACAATCAAAATCAGCAACCATCTACTTAACTTTTCCGTTTTTTTCATTTATTCTTTCTCTCCCTCATGAAATTCTTCAGCAACCTCTCCCTGGCCAAAGTAATGTTTAATGGCTTGTACGATTCGCTCAGAAGCTTTTCCATCCCCATAAGGATTTCGGGCATTTGCCATTTGAAGATACAGGCTTTCGTTGGTTAAGAGCTCTGTCATCGTCGTTTTGACGACGGCAGGATCCGTTCCAACTAATTTCAAAGTTCCCGCTTTGACCCCTTCTGGGCGTTCCGTTGTATCGCGTAATACCAATACCGGTTTCCCTAATGATGGCGCCTCCTCTTGCACCCCACCTGAATCCGACATGATAAAGTAACTTCTCGAAGCTAAGTTGTGGAAATCTAGCACATCTAGAGGCTCAATGAGGTGGATCCGATCATGATCTCCTAATAGATCGTTTGCCGCCTCTTGGACCGCTGGACTAAGATGCACTGGGTAAACCACTTCAATAGTCGGTTCTTGATCCACCATTTCTCTCAGAGCTCCAAAGACCGCTCGCATGGGTTGGCCTTGATTTTCTCTTCGATGCATGGTGACCAGGATGACTTTTTTATCTGGATCCAATTGATCTAACACTTCGTGGTGATAGTCCTCTTGAACCGTGAGTTTCAACGCGTCAATGGCAGTATTTCCCGTCACTACAATAGAGGATTCCGGATGATTTTCTTTTAAGAGATTGGCCTTACTTTCGCCTGTCGGCGCAAAATACAGATCCGCTAAATCATCCGTCATTTGACGGTTCATCTCTTCAGGATACGGTGAATATTTATCAAAGGTTCTCAAACCAGCTTCGACGTGACCAATGCGGACTTGATTGTAAAAGGCAACCAGACTCGCCGCAAAGGTGGTTGTCGTATCTCCATGGACGAGCACCATATCCGGCTTTTCTTTTTTGATAACTGGATCTAATTGATTCAGAATTTTAGAGGTAATGTCCAATAAGGTCTGGCTTTTTCCCATAATATCCAAATCGTAATCAGGTACGATGTTAAAGGTTTCTAAGACCTGGTCCAGCATTTGACGGTGCTGGGCAGTGACCACTGTGATGGTCTCAATAACCTCCTTTTGTTTTTGCAACTCCAATACCAAAGGGGCCATTTTGATGGCCTCCGGTCGGGTTCCAAACACAACCATAATTTTCAATTTTCCCATAAACTTCTCCCGTTGACATGCATGTAATTCAACATTTTTTTAATTTGTGTACATCTTTTTTCATTCTACCGCCAATGACTTTAATTGTCAAACCGATTTTTGGTTTTATAAAGAAATTACTAATAGTTAGTCATTTTATTATTTTGACGTTTAGAATACATATCCATATAATCACTAATTGTAAGTATTTACAGCACGACTTTTACCGGGCTAATATTTTTGGTAAAAAAATAATTCAATAATTATACAATTATTTTTCAAATAATAAATTTTTATAATTTTTTCAAAAAAAGCCGGAACTTGTAGTTCCGACTTATTTTCTTATTCTTCTACGACTTCAGCTGTTTGAACTTCATCGACTGTTCCATCTGTTAATGGCACTTCTTCGATAATTTCAACTTCATTAATCGCTTGTGGTTCCAAATTGCGGTAACGAGCCATACCTGTACCAGCAGGAATAATCTTACCAATGATAACATTTTCCTTAAGTCCAAGGAGATGGTCTTTCTTACCACGGATCGCTGCGTCAGTAAGAACACGAGTGGTTTCTTGGAAGGAAGCAGCTGACAAGAAACTGTTGGTTTCAAGAGAGGCTTTGGTGATTCCCATAAGGACTGGACGAGCAGTCGCAGGAACTCCACCAGAGATAAGGACATCCTTATTAGCATCTGTAAAGTCTGTAATGTCCATAAGCGTACCCATGAGAAGATCTGTATCTCCTGGATCCATGACACGTACTTTACGGATCATTTGACGAACCATTACCTCAATGTGTTTGTCGCCGATTTCTACCCCTTGGCTACGGTATACTTTTTGTACTTCCGCAAGAAGGTAAGTTTCAACCGACAAGACATCACGAACGGCAAGGAGACGTTTCGGTTGGATAGACCCTTCTGTCAGAGCCGCACCACGAGAGACTTGATCTCCTACTTCGACTTTCATGCGGGCAGTGTAAGGGACAACGTATTCACCCTCACCAGTTGCTCCGCTAACAAAGACTTTCTTGGTCCGTGTAGAAGCATCTTCTTCAATGGCTGTGACTTCCCCTTTGACCTCAGTGATGACCGCTTCCCCTTTTGGATTGCGGGCTTCAAAGATTTCTTGGACACGAGGAAGACCTTGAGTGATATCGGTATTTGAGGCAACCCCACCCGTGTGGAAGGTACGCATGGTCAACTGTGTACCAGGTTCCCCGATAGATTGGGCAGCGATGGTTCCGACTGCTTCACCCACTTCAACCGCATCACCAGTCGCCAAGTTGATACCATAACAGTGACGGCAGACACCATGGCGGGTGTTACATGTAAAGACAGAGCGGATAGTGACTTCTTCCACACCAGCATTAACAATTTCACGTGCTAGGTCTTCTGAGATCAAGGTATCTGGACCAACGATGACTTCACCTGTTTCAGGATGTTTAACAGATTTCTTGGTATAACGACCAGTCAAGCGTTCTTCAAGTGGCTCGATCATTTCCTTGCCATCAGTAATGGCACGGATCACAAGTCCACGGTCTGTTCCACAGTCATCTTCACGGATAATGACGTCTTGGGCCACGTCAACCAAACGACGAGTCAAGTAACCTGAGTCGGCGGTCTTCAAGGCCGTATCGGTCATCCCTTTACGGGCACCGTGAGTTGAGAAGAACATTTCGAGTACTGACAAACCTTCGCGGAAGTTTGACAGGATTGGCAATTCCATGATCCGTCCGTTTGGAGCGGCCATCAAACCACGCATACCAGCAAGTTGCGAGAAGTTTGAGATGTTACCACGGGCTCCAGAGTCCATCATCATAACGATTGGGTTCTTCGGATCTTGGTTATCCACCAAGCGTTTTTCCAATTTCTCACGGGCTGCACGCCATTCAGCTGTAACAGCATTGTAGCGTTCGTCATCCGTGATCAAACCACGACGGAATTGTTTCGTGATCTGTTCCACACGTTTGTGAGATTCTTCAATAATTTCTGCCTTATCTTCAACGACCGGAATATCGGCAATCCCCACTGTCAAACCAGCAAGGGTTGAATGATGGTAACCTAAGTCTTTCAAGCGGTCCAAGAAAGCAGACGTTTCAGTTGTACGGAAACGTTTGAAGATTTCGGCGATGATATTTCCAAGATTCTTCTTCTTGAAAGGAACGTTTAATTCCAATTTCTCAATCGCTGATTTGGCATCTTGACCAGGCTCCAAGAAGTACTTAGCTGGAACACCTTCTGTCAAGTTGGCATTATTAGGCTCTTGAAGGTATGGAAGCTCTGCAGGCATGATATCGTTAAAGAGAATCTTACCAACAGTTGTCAAGAGAATCTTGTGTTGTTGTGCTTCTGTCCATGGTTTGTTCAAGCTATCCGTCGCAATTCCGACACGTGTATGCAAGTGAACATAGCCATTGCGAAGAGCCATCACGGCTTCATCACGGTCTTTAAAGACCATGCCTTCGCCTTCACGACCAGCTTCTTCCATAGTGAGGTAGTAGTTCCCCAATACCATATCCTGAGATGGCGTAACGACTGGTTTACCATCTTTAGGGTTCAAGATATGCTCAGCAGCCAACATCAAGATACGAGCTTCTGCTTGAGCTTCTTCTGAAAGCGGTACGTGGATGGCCATTTGGTCTCCATCGAAGTCGGCATTGTAGGCTTCACAGACAAGGGGGTGCAGGCGAAGGGCTTTCCCGTCAATCAAGACAGGTTCAAAGGCTTGGATCCCCAAACGGTGAAGGGTCGGTGCGCGGTTCAAGAGAACTGGGTGTTCTTTGATGACTTCTTCTAGGATATCCCAGATACGCTCATCTCCACGTTCTACCAAGCGTTTAGCCGCTTTAACGTTTTGTACGATATCACGCGCAACGATTTCACGCATGACAAATGGTTTGAAGAGCTCGATGGCCATTTCACGTGGCACACCACATTGGTACATCTTAAGAGTTGGACCAACGGCGATAACGGAACGTCCTGAGAAGTCCACCCGTTTACCGAGCAAGTTTTGACGGAAGCGTCCTTGTTTCCCTTTGAGCATGTGGCTCAATGATTTGAGTGGGCGACTACCTGGTCCTGTGATTGGACGACCACGACGACCATTGTCAATCAAAGCGTCAACCGCTTCTTGGAGCATCCGTTTTTCGTTTTGCACGATAATCCCAGGAGCATTCAACTCAAGCAAACGAGCCAAACGGTTGTTCCGGTTGATCACACGACGGTAAAGGTCGTTCAAGTCAGAGGCAGCAAAACGCCCACCATCCAATTGGACCATCGGACGAAGATCTGGTGGAATAACGGGAAGGATGTTGAGGACCATCCATTCTGGCTTGTTGCCAGATTTGTAGAAGGCGTCCAAGACATCCAAACGACGCACAGCCTTCACACGTTTTTGACCAGTTGCAGTCTTCAATTCTTCTTTCAAGAGAGCAATTTCAGCTTCCAGATCCACTTGTTTCAAGAGGTCTTGGATGGCTTCTGCACCCATCTTAGCTACAAAGGAACCTGGTCCGTATTCACGCAAGCGTTCACGGTATTCACGTTCTGTCATGATGGATTTGTGCTCAAGTGGAGTATCTTTTGGATCGATCACCACATAAGCTGCGAAGTAGATGACTTCTTCAAGGGCACGAGGACTCATATCCAAGGTCAATCCCATACGAGAAGGGATTCCTTTGAAGTACCAAATGTGTGATACAGGTGCTTTCAACTCGATATGCCCCATGCGTTCACGACGAACTTTCGCACGTGTTACTTCAACCCCACAGCGGTCACAAACGATCCCTTTGTAACGGATTCGTTTGTATTTCCCACACGCACATTCCCAGTCTTTTGTAGGTCCAAAGATGACTTCATCAAAGAGACCTTCGCGTTCTGGTTTCAATGTACGGTAGTTGATTGTTTCAGGTTTCTTGACCTCTCCATAAGACCATGAACGGACCTTGCTTGGAGAAGCTAGGGTGATTTGCATACTTTTAAAACGATTTACATCAACCACTATTTCTTACCTTTCCTTGTTTTCATACTTGTTTTATTTGGATACAGCTTAGGTGGAGGAAGAAAGGAAACTTTCTGCCACCTCCTTGTGTCTGTATCTTGTTATCGAATCATCCTGCTAGAAGCATTGGTTGCTCACAGGACAATCATTTTTACTGATTATTTTTCTGATTCTTCGGCATCAAAGGCTGCTTTTGCTTCCTTTGCTGCTTTTTCACGTGCTTTTTCAAGGTCATCCACATGAATCACATCATCGTCTTCCCCTTCATCAAGGTCACGAAGTTCCACTTCTTGATCATCTTCGTCCAAGACACGCATGTCAAGACCAAGTGATTGCAATTCTTTGACAAGAACGCGGAAGGATTCTGGTACACCTGGTTTTGGAATTGGTTTACCTTTGGTAATCGCTTCATAGGCTTTCAAACGTCCGTTGACATCATCTGACTTGTAAGTCAAGATTTCTTGAAGGACATTTGATGCACCATAAGCCTCAAGGGCCCACACTTCCATTTCCCCGAAACGTTGTCCACCAAACTGAGCTTTCCCTCCGAGTGGTTGTTGGGTAACCATTGAGTATGGTCCGACTGAACGGGCATGGAGTTTATCATCAACCATGTGGTGAAGTTTGATCATGTACATGACACCGACAGAGACACGGTTGTCAAACGGCTCACCTGTACGTCCATCGTAAAGAATCGTCTTAGCATCGCTATCCATACCAGCTTCTTTCACAGTATCCCAGAGATCTTCTGAGCTTGCTCCATCAAAGACTGGTGTTGCGATGTGAATACCCAAGTTACGAGCTGCCATACCAAGGTGAAGTTCCATAACCTGACCGATATTCATACGTGATGGCACCCCAAGAGGGTTCAACATGATATCAACCGGTGTACCGTCTGGAAGGTAAGGCATATCTTCAACTGGAACAATACGAGACACAACCCCTTTGTTTCCGTGACGACCGGCCATCTTATCTCCGACGCGGATCTTACGTTTTTGTGCAATGTAAACACGAACCAACATGTTGACACCAGATTGTAATTCATCACCGTTTGCACGTGTAAAGATCTTAACATCGCGAACGACTCCATCTCCACCGTGAGGTACACGAAGAGAAGTATCACGCACTTCACGAGATTTATCTCCAAAGATCGCGTGAAGGAGACGTTCTTCAGCAGAAAGGTCTTTTTCACCCTTCGGTGTTACCTTACCGACAAGGATATCGCCTTCTTTTACTTCCGCACCAATACGGATAATACCTGTTTCATCCAAGTCACGAAGAGCATCTTCACCGACGTTTGGAATTTCACGGGTAATTTCTTCAGGGCCTAACTTGGTATCGCGTGTTTCTGATTCGAATTCTTCCAAGTGAACAGATGTGTAGACATCTTCTTTCACCAAGCGTTCGCTCATGATAACGGCATCCTCGAAGTTATACCCTTCCCAAGTCATGTAAGCGACGATTGGGTTTTGACCAAGGGCCATTTCCCCTTTTTCCATCGATGGACCGTCAGCGATAAAGTCACCTTTTTCAACGGTTTCACCAACTTTAACCAGAGTACGTTGGTTGTAGGCTGTACCGGAGTTTGAACGACGGAATTTTTGGATGTGATATACATCAAGAGATCCATCTTCCCGACGAACTTCTACCTTGTCCGCATCTGCATAGGTAACTTTACCATCATGTTGAGCAATGACTGCAGCTCCTGAGTCATGGGCTGCTTGGTATTCCATACCAGTACCCACATAAGGGGCTTTTGGATCAATCAATGGAACAGCTTGACGTTGCATGTTGGCACCCATGAGGGCACGGTTGGAGTCATCGTTTTCCAAGAAAGGAATACATGCTGTCGCAACGGCAACTACTTGTTTTGGAGACACGTCCATGTAGTCGACTTGATCAGATGGGAACTCTTGGTTGTTACCACGGTGACGTCCCATAACGATTGGCTCAGCAAAGCCACCCTTTTCGTTCAACTTAGAGTTGGCCTGAGCGACGATGTACTCATCTTCTTCATCGGCTGTCAACCAAACGATTTCGTTGGTCACTACACCTTTTTCACGGTCCACTTTCCGGTATGGCGTTTGGATGAAACCATATTTGTTCAAGTGTCCGTATGAAGACAAGTTGTTGATCAAACCGATGTTTGGTCCTTCAGGTGTTTCGATTGGACACATACGACCATAGTGGGTATAGTGCACGTCACGCACTTCATATCCGGCACGGTCACGTGTCAAACCACCAGGCCCTAAGGCAGACAAACGACGTTTGTGAGACAACTCAGAAAGTGGGTTATGTTGGTCCATGAACTGTGACAACTGTGAAGAACCAAAGAATTCTTTGATCGCTGCAGTTACTGGACGAATGTTAATAATTTGTTGTGGTGTCAAGATATCGTTATCTTGCACAGACATCCGTTCGCGAACGTTTCGTTCCATCCGTGAAAGTCCAAGACGCACTTGGTTGGCAAGCAATTCACCAACGGCACGAATCCGACGGTTTCCAAGGTGGTCGATATCATCTACACGGCCAATTCCTTCTGCAAGGTTCAAGAAATAGCTCATCTCTGCCAAGATATCTGCTGGAGTTACGATGCGTACTTTGTCAGATGGATTAGCATTTCCGATGATGGTGACAACACGGTCTGGATCTGTTGGAGCGACAACTTTGAATTTTTGCAATTCAACTGGTTCTGTCAAAACAGCAGCATCATTTGGAATGTAAGTGATTTTGTTCAAACCGTTATCCAATTGTCCTGAGATGCTGTCGATGACATCGCGCGTCATCACGGTACCAGCTTCTACAAGGATTTCTCCTGTTTCAGCATCCACCAACGGTTCTGCAATCGTTTGGTTCAACAAGCGGTTCTTGATATTGAGTTTCTTGTTGATCTTATAGCGACCAACTGGTGCCAAGTCATAACGACGTGGATCAAAGAAACGGGCCACCAACAAGCTACGTGAGCTTTCCGCTGTCTTTGGTTCACCTGGACGAAGACGCTCATAGATTTCTTTGAGGGCTTCATCTGTCCGTGAATCCATTGGATTTTTGTGGATATCTTTTTCGATGGTATTGCGAACCAATTCGCTATCCCCAAAGATATCGATGATTTCATCATCTCCTGAGAATCCAAGAGCACGCACAAGCGTTGTAAATGGAATTTTACGTGTGCGGTCGATGCGTGTGTAGGCGATGTCTTTTGAGTCAGTTTCAAGCTCTAACCAAGCTCCACGGTTAGGGATAACAGTAGATCCATAACCAATCTTACCATTCTTGTCCACCTTATCATTGAAGTAGACACCTGGTGAGCGGACCAACTGAGATACGATAATCCGTTCTCCACCATTGATGATGAAGGTTCCCATTTCAGTCATGATTGGGAAATCACCAAAGAAAACTTCTTGGGTCTTGATTTCACCTGTTTCTTTGTTGACCAAACGGAAGGTCACAAAGATTGGTGCTGAGTAGCTGGCATCGTGAATGCGCGCTTCTTCAAGCGAATACTTGGGTTCGCGGATTTCATAACCCACAAATTCCAATTCCATTGTATCCGTGAAGTTTGAGATTGGAAGCACATCTTCAAATACTTCCTTCAAGCCATGATCCAAGAAATCTTTGAATGAGTCTGTCTGGATTTCAATCAAGTTTGGTAAATCAAGAACCTCTTTGATTCTTGAAAAACTACGACGGGTCCGATGTTTCCCGTATTGAACGTCATGTCCTGCCAAAGTTTTTAGCTCCTTTTTCTATACTAGGATAGCTTGGTAACATCACTCCTACCACCTATCCGGTTTTAACTACAATTTTGTGATTTGCATCACGTGAAGAGCTGTCTCTTCACCTTATTCGTCGCTTTTTGTAATTTTTAGAAAAATTAAATTTGTGTAACAAACTAGGGTTTTCCTGAAAAATAGGCACAAAAAGAGCAGCTAAATCGACTTATTCAAGTAAGATTTAACTGCTGTAAGCTCTTATTTGGACAATATTTCAAATAAAGCACACGACAAATTAGTTATCACTATTATATCGTTTTTTGCTCCAAAAATCAAGGCTTTCTCTAGGTTTTCTACTGGATCAGACTAGCGTCGATTGCCGCGATTGGAACTATTTCGATTTGAACTATTGCTTGATGAACTATTGGTTGTCGAATTGTTCTTATTATTCGACTGATTGCCACTGGTATTGCCGAGAATTGCTGCCCAAGCACTTTGATAATCGCTATCCGATCCCCCGATGGCAAAGCGGTATTGAGTGGTTGGCGCTCCGTTTTTAGCCCAAAGACTGGTTACCGTTTGACCGCTCACATCGATATCCCGGCCATTGACATTGACGCGGCCCGGTCTTTCACCAGTCGATTTGAGCACTTCAGAACGGATCACACTCTTATCGAGAGTGAATTTATCCTGAATCCCAAAGAGACTTGGATCTGCTTGGTAGATCGCATTCGCCAACTGCGCCATGTATTGAGCATTGTTGTTGTATCCGGTCAAGGTTTGCATGGAAGCATTGTTGTCATGACCGATCCAACCTCCTAAAGAAACATTTGGGGTGGACAACATCAACCACATATCCCCGTTTGAGTTGGTGGTACCAGTTTTTCCAATCCAGTCAGCACCTGCCAGCGTTGGGTTGACTTGGCTAATCCGTGACTTAAAGGTCGTTGTGGCACCAGATGTGATGACCCCACGCAAGAGATCCTGCATAATCGTTGCTGTTGCTGGAGAGTAGACACGAACCGGATCTGCTTCGTGCTTGTAGACTACATCCCCATCTCGGTCGATGATTTGCTCCACCATGTAGCGTTTGAGGTAGTTCCCATTGTTAGCAATGGTTTGGAAACCGTTGGTATGTTGGGCAACAGTGACCTCAATTCCTCCCCCCATTGGTAGACTCTCAATGCCATATTCAGGGATATCATAGCCCATTTTCTTCATGTAGGATGGGACATCCACACCCTTTTCACGAAGGGTTCGGTAAGTCCAGTAAGCCGGAATATTCCACGAGGTATTGAGGGCCTCACGGAGATCCATCATGGCTGTTCCTCGGCTATCCACGTGCATGATCGGCTCCCCACTTGAGAAATTAGTTGGGTAGTTAGAAAGGATGCTATTACTTCCCATCAAGCCTTGGTCGATGGCAATCCCGTAGGCCAACAGTGGCTTGATAGTAGATCCTGGGGAACGTTCTGTATCAAAGGCATGGTTGTTTTGGTTACCATCAAAATTTCGACCACCGATAAATCCTAAAACAGCACCCGTTCGGTTGTCCATCAGGACATTCCCAACTTCTACCAGTCCCGTTCCATCATCCAAGACGCTTCCAAAATTCGCGACTGCAGCCTGCATCGCATTGTGAACCGGTTTGTTAATAGTGGTTTGGATAGTGTAACCACCTTCGCGCAACTCACTCTCAGCTAATTCTTGATAAGCCTTGACAGTTTCATTATTTTTCAGGTCTTGCTTGGTTACATTGTCTCGCTTGATCAAGTAATCATACATGGCCTCTTTTGCTTCTTCCATTGCTTGGAAGTAGAGGTAGTCATGCGGTGTTTTCTCGATGCCATCTGGAGCAATGAAGTCTTTGGTCAAGTCGTACTGAGCATAGGTTTCATAGTCTTTTTTCGATAAGGCTCCCGTCCGGTACATATTGAACAAGACATCTTTGGCACGCGCCAAACCTAACTCGAGGTTCTCCTTGCTCTTTAGGCTACCGTCTGCAGCATAAGGGGAGTAGACAATCGGACTCTGTGGCAAGCCCGCGATAAAGGCTGCTTGTGGAACAGACAAGTCTTTCGCAGAGACGCCAAAGATCCCTTGAGCCGCGGCTTCCACACCTGCAATATTTTGCCCCCGATTGTTTCGTCCAAAAGGCGAGACGTTTAAGTAGGTGGTTAGGATTTCGTTTTTATCCATTCCCCTCTCTAAAGCTAGGGCATCGACAATCTCTGTCGCCTTACGAGTAAAGGTGGGAGCATCTCCTACGACTTGCTGTTTGATCAACTGCTGGGTTAAGGTCGATCCCCCACTAGAGGAACCGACACCGGCTACAGATCCAAGCGTCGCCCGAAGAACAGCTTTGGGCACAACCCCCTTGTGGCTTTCAAAGTTCTCATCCTCAGTAGCGATCACAGCCTTTTTGACATTGTCGGAAATGGCATCTCCAGCTACCGGCGTGCGGATCAAATCACTGTCCACTTCTGCAATCAGGCTCTTATCGGAATAGGTCAGTTTTGAAACACTGCTGACATTGCGAACCTGCTGGACCAGTTCTTCTGTCTTTGGAACCTTGACATTGCTAAAGAGGCTTGCTGCATAACCAATCCCGATCCCTGCGCCAAATAAAAAGAGGCACACAAATAAGGCGATCATCACATCCCACAAGAGTTTGAGCGTCCTCAAAAAGGTCGCAAAAATATCGCCGACAGACCAGCTACTTTCTTCATTTTTTTCCTTATTCGGAGTTTCTGTATACATCTTTGCAAAGAATTTTTGGACTTTCTTCCAAAACTCTTGCAGCTTCTCTTTTAATTGATTCACTGATTCTTTCTCCTTGTTCCCTATATTATAGCAGATTAGCCCCTTTGTTTTCAATCACAAGAGCGTAGAAATCGTCACTCATTCTTCCTAGAGAAGCGCAAGAAAATGATGGAAAGCATTGCCATTTCCGTGGTTTATGGTAGAATAGAGAAATGAATAAACTTATAAAGGAGAAAAGACACATGCACATTTTTGATGAGCTAAAAGAGCGTGGTTTGGTATTTCAAACGACGGATGAAGAAGCCTTGCGCAAAGCACTGGAAGAAGGTCAGGTTTCTTATTATACTGGTTATGATCCAACTGCTGACAGCCTTCACCTTGGTCACTTGGTTGCCATCTTAACGAGCCGTCGCCTTCAACTAGCAGGCCACAAACCTTACGCGCTCGTTGGCGGTGCGACTGGTCTCATTGGAGATCCGTCCTTCAAAGATGCTGAGCGTAGTCTCCAAACAAAAGAAACTGTTCAAGAATGGGTTCGCTCCATTCAAGGGCAATTGTCTCGTTTCCTCGATTTTGAAAATGGTGACAACAAAGCCGAAATGGTCAACAACTACGATTGGTTCGGAAGCATTAGCTTTATTGACTTCCTTCGTGATGTCGGAAAATACTTTACGGTCAATGCTATGATGAGTAAAGAATCTGTTAAAAAACGGATTGAGACAGGAATTTCTTACACGGAGTTTGCCTACCAAATCATGCAAGGCTATGACTTCTACGTCCTCAACCAAGAACACAATGTCACCCTTCAAATCGGTGGATCTGACCAATGGGGAAACATGACAGCTGGTACTGAGTTGATGCGTCGTAAGGCAGATAAAACTGGTCATGTTATGACTGTGCCTTTGATCACAGATGCAACTGGTAAGAAATTCGGTAAATCAGAAGGCAATGCCGTCTGGCTCAATGCAGACAAAACATCTCCTTACGAAATGTACCAATTCTGGATGAATGTGATGGACGCCGACGCTGTGCGCTTCTTGAAGATCTTCACTTTCTTGTCACTCGATGAAATCGAAGAGATCCGCAAACAGTTTGAGGCTGCTCCTCATGAACGCTTGGCTCAAAAGATCTTGGCGCGTGAAGTGGTCACCCTCGTTCACGGTGAAGAAGCTTACAAGGAAGCTCTCAACATCACGGAACAACTCTTTGCAGGAAATATCAAAAACCTTTCTGTCAAAGAACTCAAACAAGGCCTTCGTGGTGTGCCAAACTACCAGGTCCAAGCAGAAGACAACCTCAACATTGTTGAGCTCTTGGTCACAGCTGGTGTAGTGAATTCTAAACGCCAAGCCCGCGAAGATGTTCAAAATGGAGCGATCTACGTCAATGGCGAACGCATCCAAGACCTTGACTATGTCTTGAGCGATAGCGATAAATTAGAAAATGAATTGACCGTTATCCGTCGCGGTAAGAAAAAATACTTTGTTTTGACTTATTAAGAAAGTAAAACCACGAAGTTTCGTATGAACTTCGTGGTTTTCTTATACACTTTTTCTGAGACTATTTCCCTTTTCTGCGATGCAACAAAGCTTGGTTGATTCGTTGAGTTTTTTTATGGAGTTGCCAAATCTGGTACAGCCAGATCAGGCCGTAAATGGCTAGAAAGATCAACCAAGGAATCGGGCTCCGCAAGGCTGTCCCCCAGCCAAAAAATAAGTAGGTCAATGCTAAGATGGCAGCTGTCACAACTAAATGCAAGGCCACACGCAAACTATAGGTCAAAAACTCTTCTTCCTCAAGAATGAACGTCAAGACCCCCATTGTCCCACTCATCAAAAAGATCGCCAAGATGTTGCGGACATTTACAGCGGGATAGACGATGTTGGGATAGACATGGGATAATAACACCAAACACAAATAAAAGAAGGATCCTGTCCTCATACCAGATACAAAATAAGCTATAACTCGTTTCATCACTTTCTCCTATACCCCTAAATAATCCATTAAGGATTTGACATATTTCCGACTGACACTTGATTTCACTCCGCGTGTCAGTTTAGCCATCATATTGCCTGAAAAACTATCCGATAGCGATTCTAAATGGTCGATATTCATCACCGCGTGGCGGGATATCTGTAAAAAATTACGACGATTAATCCGATGTTGAAAATTTGTCAAAGTATCTCTGACGGTGAACGTTTTGTCTGTCGTATAAATGGTTAGCTGACTCTTATCAATCTCGGCTAGAATAATGTCATCAATTTTCACCATGATCAAATGATCATCTGTTTTGATAGGGATCACTACTTGATTCACTGTCGAAAATTGTTCGAGATAGTCCATCACCTCTCGTGCTTGATCAGATAATTGCTTGGCTTGAACGACCACACAGGGGTCGTTTTCTGGGATATCCTGTTTTTCCTCAAAACGAATCTTCATTCCTACTCCAATTCTCACTTACTTTCTTTTATTCGATCTTTTTGCTAAGGGAACCCAAATCCCCAAAGCTAGAAGAATACCACCTAACACTATAAGGTATGTTTGTTCCTTTGTCAATAAAGCTTGCCATTTGAGCTGAACACCCATTTTTTCTTGAAACTCTCGAAGAAGATTATCTTGACCTTTAAAGGTCTCATTTAATGCTTCTTTCATGAGTACTTGTCGATAAAGTGCAGCAATATAAGTTGCTGGAGTACATTTCATTAGTAGTTGTGCAAAATCAGGTAGAACACCTAAAGGTACATAAGTCCCTACCAAAAAACCAGAAGCTGTACCCACTATGGTCGAAAACTTCCCAAGACTGTCTACGGAATGGAAAAAATAAACAAAAATGGCATTCACTAAACTAGAAAGCAGGCTACTAAGTAGCATGATGAGGAGTACCTCAGGTAATAGAGAAAGGGTTGGAACTTCTCTAAAATAGCCACACATCAGCACATACATAAGGGCCTGCATGAAAAAAGAGATGATGATTGCGCTCGTTAGATACGAAAATGGTAACCGCCACTTTCCTTGGTCCGATAAATAAAGATCCTGATCTACTTGACGTTCACGATCCTTTACTAGCTGAGTCAGGGCAGCCAGACTTGTCGTGATGCCTGTCACTGCCAGCGTCCCGCTCATTAACCAATTATTTAACACAGGACCTCTATTGGGGAGCTGAGCCCAAGCATCTGTTAGATTTTTTTGAAGAAAAATAATATAGAGAACAAAGGAAATCAAGGCTCCCAACAGGGAGAAGAAAACTCCTGAACGATTCCTGAAGTACAATAAAAAATTTCGCTTTAGTAAGGCTAGCATTAGCGAACCTCCCTTCCTGTAAGTGCAATAAAGGCATCATCCATGGTCCCTGGACGAAACTCAAAATGGGCTATTTTATCTCTAACTTGTGTCAGGTAATCAATGGCTTCCCTTTCACTCTCAGGTTGAAAAACATACTCCAATTGACTTTGTTGCTCTACTGACATTCCCGAAGATTTGAGACTTTCTATCTGCTGTCTCTCCTTGAAACGAATCTTCAAGATATTAGTAGCATACTGACTCTTAATATCTAGTGCCGATCCTTGAGCAATCACTTCCCCATGGTCTACAATATAAATCTGATCAGCTTCATCTGCCTCGTCAAGATAATGCGTGGTCAAAACAACAGTCATCCCCTCTTCTTTCTGCAATTGATAAAGCAAATCCCAAATAGACTTCCGGGTTTGGATATCCAAACCTGTCGTTGGTTCGTCTAAGAAAAGAATATCTGGTTGTGAGAGCAGGGCACGCGCAATGTCAACCCGACGCTTTTGGCCACCTGAAAGCGTCCCGTATTTCTGCTTTTGGAAAGCTGATAGACCTAGCCGATCAATGAGACTAGATACACGATTAGGTTTCAAACCTTTATACTGTCTGGCACGAATGGTCAGATTTTCTCTAACCGTCAGCATCTCATCTAAAACACTAGTCTGGAAGACCACACCAATTTTAGTACCGGGTTCATAGATGATTTCACCTTGCGTTGGTTGTTTCAAACCAATCAACATGGAAATTGTCGTTGATTTTCCCGCCCCATTTGGTCCTAGAATCGCATTAAACGTTCCCTTTTCAAACTGTAAGTGAATATTGTTTACGGCTAAATGATTTCCATATCGTTTACTGATGTTTTTAGCTTGTAATATCATGTTCTCTCTCCTTTTGATAGAACCAGTCTAGCAAAAAAGCCGTTTAAAAAACGGCTTTTGAGGATAAGTGGTCAAAATGAAGAGATGAGTGGCGAGATCGAAGAGATTAAAATGAGGAAAAAATTTATTGCAGCCATTCTTTTCCCCATTGATTCAAGTCCTTTAAAATCGGCATCAGTGAATTTCCTTTTTCTATCAGCTCATATTCTGTTTGGTACTCTATTAGAGCATCGGTTGCTATCTAGTGGCTCTTTTGTTACACTACTAATATGAATACACCGATTAAACCAAAATTACAACGATTTCAAACAGCCACTGCATTTGCCTGTCCCATCTGTCAATTGGACCTAGAACTTGTGGGGACCAGTTTTAAATGTCCCAAGGGCCATTCTTTTGATTTAGCGAAATTTGGCTATGTCAACCTGGCTCCCCAGATCAAACAATCGAAGGACTATGACAAAGAAAATTTCCAGAATCGCCAGCTAATCTTGGAAGCAGGTTTTTATGAGCCGATTCTAACAGCGATCGGACAAAAAATTCCGACCAGTGATGCCAGAATTCTAGATATCGGTTGTGGAGAAGGCTATTACTCCCGAAAGCTACAAGAAGCCTATCCCAAGGCTACTTTCTATGCCTTTGATCTTTCCAAGGAATCTGTGCAACTAGCTGCCAAGAGTGACGCTAGCTGGAAGGTCAATTGGTTTGTAGGAGACTTGGCTCATCTACCCATTCAATCCAAGAGTATGGAGGTCATTTTGGACATCTTCTCCCCGGCTAATTACGCTGAATTTGAGCGTGTCTTAAAGGCTGAAGGGGTCATCATTAAGGTCGTTCCAACCTCTTCTCATCTAAAAGAAATTCGTCAGTTGGCCCAAGATCAATTGACCAAGCAGTCCTACTCCAACCAGGAAATTTTGGAGCACTTTGAAGACCACTGCCAGATCCTCTCATCCGAAACGGTCAGCCTCACCAAGAGTTTAACTCCTGAAGAACGCCAGGCGCTCCTCGCCATGACCCCCCTTCTATTTCACGTTGACCAAGAAAAAATCGACTGGACCCAACTCACAGAAATCACCATTGAAGCTGAGCTGCTGGTTGGGAAAATCAAGATACAAAGGATGTAAAATGAAAAGTGAAAAGGCTGAGACAAATCGTCTCAGCCTTTTACTCATCTTCTTCATGATCTGTCATGACTTGTAAGCGATAGGTTTTAGGCGATTTTCCACAGAGTTTACGGAAAACCTTGTAGAAATAGCCCACATTACTGTAACCGACTTTATAGCAGATATCTTCAATGCTGTCATTGGTCGATAAGAGGAGCTGCTGGGCAGCCTTAATCCGCTGTTTGTTGAGGAGTTCCGCGAACGTTGCATTGGTTTCTCGTTTAATCAATTGGCCTAAATAGACTGGATTGATAAAGAGAGCCTGACTGATGTCCTTGAGTGACAGCTCTTTTTGGTAATCACGGCTAATCACTTGGAGGACACTCGCTACATTTTCGTTCATCCGATAGTGGGATAAGAAACGGGACAACTCTTCCTGGATGAAGCTAATCATCTCGCTAAAGGTAGCAGCTTCTTGGACTTTCTTGACCACATCGGCCAAATCATCTCCTTGCAGGTATTCAAACAAATGAAAGACATCCATCAAAAATTGGATAAAGAGCTGCTTGGTCAGCGAAACCTTAGGTGTCTTCTCAAGGATCATTTTTTCCAACCAGTCCAGTTCTTCTAAGATCTGTTGGATATTTCCTTGCATGATCACCCGGTAGGCCGGCTCGTAGTAGTTAAAGACTTCCTCATCTTGATTGAGAGGGGTCGCTCCATAAAAGAGACTCCGCTCCACTAGGTCCTTAAATTGATGGAAGTGCTCCTTATAAGGTGGCTCAAAGGCCTTCTCAATCATGGCTTCTTCTTCTTGCTCTGAGATAAAGAGTTGAAGATTTTGCCCGAGAACTTGGTAAGACGAGCTGATAAAGCCTTTTTTCTCCTTAGCAACCCCAATCCACAGTGAGTTTCGTCCTGCGATATACCGACAAAACTCTTCCTCAGAGATATCATCGTGAATCAAGCGGTTGGCCAACTCTTGGCTTGGTTGCTGGATTTGGTGCTGAATTTTTTCTAAGATATTGCCCATCTCCACCTTATTGACAGGTTTGAGCAGGTAGTCTGCCACGCGCAAATTGAGGGCTGTTTTGACATATTCAAAATCCTGATAGCCTGACATAATGATAAAAGCAGCATCTGGCATCAAATCCTTCATCTCAGCAATCATCTGAAGTCCGGTCTTTCCAGGCATATTGACATCCGTGATCACCACATCCACCGGATGTTCTCGCACATAATCAAGGGCCTGGTCTGCATCTTCAGCAGTTGCGACCACTTCCATATTCCAGTGGTCAAAGGGGATTAATTTTTTTAACCCTTCTGTAATCATATACTCATCGTCTACTAATAAGACTTTGTACATTCTGTCTCCTTTATTCATCTTGAATGGTTATCGTATAGGTCACTCCATGGTGAGGTTGGGAGAAGACTTGGATATGGTAGCGATCTCCAAAATAGAGTAGCATGCGTTCATGAACATTGATAATTCCGATGGACTGCCGCCCACTCTTTTCTTCGATTTCTGAGCGTGGATTGCGATTGGCTAGTATCTCTTGAATGCTTTCTAGCTGTTCTTCTTCCATCCCGCGCCCATTATCAGTAACTAGAATCATGACTTGCCCTTCTCCTTGCAAGACTTTGACACTAATCACATTGTCCTTGCGTTTGTGATCCACTCCATGTGCAAAATAGTTCTCGACCAAAGGCTGGATGGTGAATTTTGGAATCTTCATTTTTTCCAAACCTGGATCGATCTTAAAGCCATAGGCGATCGATTTGGGATAACGTACCATGCAGAGGTAGCTGTATTTGCGACAAAATTCGAGCTCATTTTCAACCGTCGTCACTCGCTCATCTGAGATATTATTGCGCAAGAGACTACTAAACTCATAGATAATATCACCCAATTCATCCTGCTCTTGCATGACGGCATACATCCGGATAAATTCCAGTGTATTGTACATGAAATGGGGATTGATCTGGGCTTGTAGTGCCCGCATATTGGCATCCTTTTGGCTGAGCTGTAGCTGATAGATATCCCGAATATTCTTATCCATATTGTCCAACATGGTATTGATCATATTACCAATAACCAGCAGTTCTTGGTCCTTGGTCGAGGTATCAATCCGTCGTTCACTATCGCCTTGACTGATTAGATTCATGGTATCGACCAGATCAAGGACTTGGCGACGGTAATTTTTGAAAATTTGTCGCATTAATAAGTAAAGGATCAAGAAAATCAAGAAAGCAATGGAGAGAAAAGTGGTCAGGTTGGCTAGACCTTTCTTGACCAAATAACTTTCTGAAACAGCTACATCCACCTTGTAGCCATAGATCGTGCTACGAGTTTGCCATTTAATATCCTTTGATTGTCCTTTATCTCCTTCATGGTACATCTCTTTCCCAAAGGGAGTGAAGACTCGCACAGCGACCGGAAGATCGCCTCTGGCATTGTCAATCGCTGCCGTCAAAATGTCCTGGTCCAAAGTCATATAAGCAATCCCAACTCCAGCACCCGTAGTCGGGTCTGTCAAAGGAACTGGAATAGCTGTCGCAGGAGCCTTGTAATGGTCCGCCGATACTTGCTTGCCTCCCTTTGATTGCCGGGTAGAGACAAATACTGTCTTGTAATCCGACAAGGTGACATCGATGCTCTCGATGTTTTTATTGCTCAAATAGAGACTGTCAATATTCTTATGTAGAGACAATTGGATATAAGAAGGGAACTGGGCATTCAATCGCCAAGTCTCATACTCCGATGGTGACAAGGTAAAATAGCGATAAACCCCTTCTAACTTAGCAGGGTTTTCAACGAGACTACGCCCTTCTTGTGTGACCCGCTGATAAGAGGTCTCGAGATCCGTCACGACTTCTGTCAAGACCCGTTGGGCGATCCGATCGGCTTCAGCTTGCTGGTTTTTCCAAGAGATCCCCGCTACGACGAGACCCATAATGGTCAAAATGACCACCATGACATAGGCGTAGAATTTTAAAAGCGTACTTAACCAGATTTTTTTCATCGTTAGGATACCAATTTTTCGTGGATATTTTGATAAACAGGGTCAAAGATATCATTGACAAAGAAATGCCAGACACCGATCAAGACGAAAAAGAGAAGGGCTGGCATATAGTAGCTAATGACGCCAAGTAGCGCTGTTCCAAGGATGAGCTTGAGAACCGGACGAATGTCCAGCAACATTCCGATCAAACTGAGCTTGATACTGTTGGCATAAGAGAGAGCAAAATGCACTTGCAATTTCAAATAAACGGCGTAAGCTAGAGGCGCAACCAAGAGGAAAACTAGATTAAACAGGAGAACCAAAATTTGGAAGAAATTTAAGTGAGGAATCTGGATCATGAGGTACATGCCATAGAGGAGGATTCCTTCAATGGCAAAGAAGGTGTAAAAGACTTGATTAGCCGGAACCAGATTTTCTTTGAAGAGTTCCCAAGCGCGTGACCAATGATAGTCCTTGTAGGTCATGCCATTTTCCGCATAGAGGCTCATGATAGTGGCACTAGCCGGTCCTACTCCTAGCAGAACACCCCCACAGATCGTCAAGACCCAAAAAATCCCTGTTACCAGCATGGCAACATAGACTCTCGTAAAAATGAACTCGATGATTTTTCCCATCATTCAGCCTCTTTCCCAATTAGTTATTCTATTATATCATAAAAATAAAACGCTTTCCTCATATTTGCATTAGTGAATTGAAATATTGATTTTCATTTCCAAGATTCATTTTCATAAAGGATTAAAAAGGCTCTGGAGATTCCTCCAAAGCCTTTTCACACTACCTGTTCTTATTTTTTAGAAGCAAGGTATTCATCGTATTGTTTTTGCATTTCATCAAGCACTTTTTGGTAAGCACCTTCTGATTTCAATTTTTCAAGCATCTTAGGAACTTCTACTTCAGGATCCACAGTACCAGTATTGATCGCACCTGCGAATTGGTTCAAAGTATTTGTAAGAGCTGTGATTTCTGATTTCACTTTATCTGTGTTAAAGATGAAACCAAGTGCTGGAGATTCTTTTGCAGTTTCCAAGTCTTTCTTAGATTGTGCAATTTGTTCATCTGTTACGTTTTCGTTGATGTAAAGAATCCAGTTGTTACCAGTGTTCCATCCAGACATGTGAGTGTTTCCGTTGTAGCCATCCAAGACTTTCACACGGTTTTCTTTACCTTCAACTTTTTCCCAGTTCTTGCCTTCTGGTCCATAAACAAGTCCGTTCAAGAGTTCTGGATTAGTGTTCAAAAGGTTCAACACTTCCATTGCTTTTTCTTTGTTCTTAGAGTTATTTGAGATAACAAAGTTAGCTACTTGAGTGGTGTTGTTCTTCTTGTAAAGTTCAGTAAATGGTTTGATGTCGATCTTACGGTTTGCTACACGAGTAAGCAAGCTGTTACCGTAGTCAGCAGGTCCTACTGTTTCTTCACGTACCAACCAAGTATCTTGAGAAAGGTCATATCCAGTATCGCTTGTAGCTACGTCTTTTGGAATGTATCCTGCTTCGTAGTATTTGTGAAGAGTCTTCAAGTTTTCTACATAACGAGGGATTGTGTAACGGTCAACGATCTTCGTAGTGTCACCTTTCAAGTCAACAACGAATGGAAGTCCATCAACAGCTACATAGTCGAAGTCATCTGAAGGTCCACCGTAGCTCTTGTTCATGGCAAATGGAACAACGTTTGGATCTTTTTCTTTAATGGCTTTCAAGACTGGTTCAAGAGAAGCATAGTCTTTGACGTTTGAGATGTCGATACCATATTTTTCAACAAGTGGTCCGTTGAAGGCAAAGTTTTGAGAAGATGCAACGTTAGCTGCTACTGGAACAGCATAGATCTTGCCATTTACAGTGTTCCCTTTGATGTATGCTGGGTCAAGTGCTTTGTAAAGTTCTTTCCCTTCTTTCTTGTACAATTCTGTCAAGTCAGCATAGGCACCTTTTTGAGCATTGATAACGTAGTTGTTGGCAAAGGCAATATCATAGTTTTCACCAGATGAGATGATGACGTTCATTTTTTGTGCGTAGTCACCCCAACCAAGATATTGGATATCCAATTTTGCGCCAACTTTCTTTTCAATGATCTTGTTGGCATTTTTAAGAAGAACATCCAAGTTATCTGGTTTGTCACCGATTTGGTACATCTTGATGATTGGTTTACCATCTTCAGTTGTTGCTGATTTCTTGTTGTTCCCTGTAAGGCTTCCACAAGCAGCAAGAGTAGCTCCAAGAGCAATGACACTAGCAGATGCTAACGCGTATTTTTTCCAATTTTTCATAAGAAAAATCTCCTTTATGTTATTTTCTTTTTAGACTAAGTTATGAGTTGAAAATCCTGTTGATTTTCAATGAACGATGTTATTCTTTCACACCACCGATGGTCAAGCCTTTTACAAAGTAGCGTTGGAAGAATGGATAGAGAATGGCGATTGGCACTGTTGCCACAACCACCATGGCCATACGTCCTGTTTCCCGTGGGATGGATTGTACAGCTCCTGCCAATTGGCCGGATACCCCGACGTTTTTAGCGATGTAATCCATATTGTTTTGGATTTGCATCAAGAGGTATTGCAAGGGGTAAAGGTTGTCACTCTTAATATAGAGGAGGGCGTTAAACCAGTCGTTCCAGAACCCTAAAGCAGTGAACAAACTGATGGTCGCAATCCCTGGTAGAGACAATGGCAAGCAGATTTGGAAGAAGATCCGTGTTTCACTTGCCCCATCGATCCGAGCGGATTCAAGGATAGCTTCTGGAATGGTCCGTTTAAAGAAGGTCCGCATCAAGATGATGTTAAATGGACTGAGCAACATTGGGATAATCAAAGCCCCGATGGTATCACCTAACTGCAAGAGTTGAGTGGTCACAATGTAGCTTGGAACCAACCCTGCACTAAAGAGCATACTAAGGAGTGAAAATACGGTAAAGAACTTGCGGTATTTAAAGGTACTCCGTGAGATTGCGTAAGCATAAGTTGTGGTGATAAAGACATTACATGCTGTTCCCACAATGGTCACAAACAAGGTAATGAAGAGGGCTTGCAAGATTTTGTCTTTGAATTGTACCAAGAAGAGATAACCATCAAATCCAAATTTTGCTGGCCAGAATTGGAAGCCATGGACTGCCAAACTTTGTTCGTCTGTCAAAGAGATCATGACAACGAAGATGAAGGGAAGCACACAGGTCAAGCCGACCAAGGTCAACAACAAGGTAAAGAAGAAGTTGCTCTTCTTACTGAAAGAATGGATCCCGACATTATCAATTTTTTCTTTTTGAATGGTTGATTTTTTCATACGATCCTCCTTTCTAGAAGAGAGCGGCATTCTTATCAATGCGACGGGCAATGATATTTGAGATCAAAACAAGAACCAAACCGACTACCGATTGGTAAAGACCGGCTGCTGCTGTCATCCCGATATCCCCTGACTTGGTCAAACCGTTGTAGACATAAACATCAATAACGTTGGTTACGCTATAGAGCGCTCCAGCATTATGCGGGATTTGGTAGAAAAGACCGAAGTCTGCGCGGAAGATATTTCCGACTGCAAGAATGGTCAAGACTGTAATCAAGGAAGACAACTGAGGAATGGTGATGTTGCGAATGCGTTGCCACTTAGACGCACCATCCACGGTCGCTGCTTCATAGAAGGTTGGATCGATTCCCATGATGGTTGCATAGTACATGACACTGCTATAACCAAAGCCTTTCCAGATTCCTAAGAAGAGGAGAAGCGCTGGCCAGATCCACAATTCCGAATAGAAATTGATGGCCTTCATGCCAAATGAAGTTAAGATGTGGTTGACCAATCCTTTGTCCACGTTAAGGAAGGCATCGGTGAAGAAGCTGATGATAACCCATGATAGGAAGTATGGGAAGAGCATGGAGGTTTGAAGCACCTTGACCACTCTTTTTGATCTCAACTCACTAAAGATGATGGCGATCCCAACGGAAACAATCAATCCTAAGAAGATGAATCCTAAGTTGTACAATACCGTGTTTCTTGTAATAATGTAGGCATCTTTGGAACTAAAGAGGAATTTGAAGTTGTCAAAGCCAACCCACTTACTCTTCATGACACTGTCAATGAAGCCCTCTCCCGTAATATGATAGTCCTTAAATGCTACGATATTCCCAAAAACCGGAATATAGAAGAATAAGATTAACCACGCTGCACCAGGTAAGACCATTAAAAGAAAAATGAAATTTTCTCTCAGAGTCCTTACAAACTTTTTCATTTCACTCCCCCCTTTGAGCCTTGAGCGTGTTTATTTACTTTAGTAGCGTTTACATCACCTATTATAAGATAGCCCATTTATATTTTCAAACTCCTAATTATAGAAAAAATTCTACAAATTTATGACATAGCTTTAAAAAAAGGAGTAGAAAAGGGTGATCGTAAAGACAGCTCCTCTTCTACTCCTATCCCACCGTGGATGAGATACCTGTCATCCAACTTGGCATTTTTTACGTTGTATAAATGGTTGAGGCCGTCGCAATGGTGTGCCATTGATTAGCTGTTGTGGCTGCGAAGTCCTGATCCCCGTAGAAATCATTGAATGGTAAGATCTCTACTTCTAGTTCATCGATACGAGAGATTTCGCCTGCTAGGTAGTTTTCAATACGGCTTTCTGCGCGCTTGATGCGTTGCAAGAGTCCACCCATACGGATATCTACGGTATCCAAGCCAAAGACCTTGTTTTCTTTCAACCATTGGTGGCTAAAGAGAGCATGGAAGTGTTCAATCTGGCTTCTTAATTTTGGCAATTCTTCTCTAGCAATTTGTCGCAAACTCTCTTTATCACCTGTGTGATAGGCCTCACGGATGCGTCGACCTACATCCACTTTACTACTTAAAATAGCATTCAACTGAGCCTGGGTTGCAAAGAGATAGACGTAGACGCCAGCTTTTTCTTTGATAGCAGTAAGAGTCTCAGCTGCCTGGGCAAAGTGTGGTTTGTCCTGTTCAGGAGTCATGTGCTTGTCAAGGATTGGACAGAGGACATCCTGATAAAAGACATAGCGGTTGGGGTTGATACCATGTATATTACCTGGTAGGTCTGGCAAGAGGTTGGCTAGATCCAGCTGCATGAAGTCCTCAACTGATAGACCTGTATTGGTCTTGAAGTGGGCAGATAGACGCTCTAAATCATTGCGGTAGCTGAGTTCCGCCCAGATTTGTAAGCTAGGCAGGATCGAGAACTGGGCCGTTTCACCACCGTTGTCCCCCCAACCTGTCACGATGACTTCCTTGATCTGGTTGGCACGGCAGGCTTTATTGGCTTCTACTGAAATGAGACGACTGAAATGGTTGTGGGGCGTAAAACCAATCCATTTCCAGGCACCACCTGCAAAGGCGATATCCTGGCTAATCTTGTGGTGATTACGGAAGTTTCGGTTGTATTTTTCCTCGCTATCTTGATAATAATCCCAGTAAACCAAGGTGACACGGTCTTTGAGACGGTCTAGGTAAACACGCGTTTCCTCTGGAATTTCTACCTCACGGTCGTACTGGCCATCTGCTGACATGAGCTTAAAGAACATATCGCTCCACATCTGGCAGTGGAAACCATACTTGTCCGCAATATCCAAGACGCGCTCCAAGTGTTGGCACATGAGAAGACTCCGATCCACCACACCGTTCAAGATGAGGTAGCGTCCCAAACCAACTAGGTGAGCTTCATCCATCCCGATGTTGACCTTGCGAGTTTGTAATTTAGATAACGTCGCAAACATGCCGTCAATCAGGTCATAAACTTTTTCTTCACCGATGAGGAGAATGTCTTCTACATCGCGGAGTTGCTGGACTTCCTTAACCCCCCATTTGACAAAGGCTGACAAGTGGGCCAAGGTCTGAATGCATGGGACAAAGGTCATGTCAAACTGCTGGGCGTAGGCTTCAATTTCTTGTAACTCTTCAGCAGAGTATGCTCCACGGAAATAACCAAAGTAAGGTTGTCCCTCGATTTGATAAGTGTCTTCCATGTAGAGCTCAAAAGTTGAATAACCCATAAGAGCTAAGACCTCAATCATCTGCTTGGCAGATGCGACATTGAGCACGGCATTGCGCGAACAGTCCGCCATATAGGCTAAATCTTCATAGGCCGCCTGCTCTTCAATCTCTACCTTGTCCCCTTCTGCTAAAGCTGTTGCTAGCACAGATAAAGCACGGTAGAGTTGATGAGGTTTACGGTAGGTCAGTTGATACTGCCCCTTCTCCCCCTTGATAGAGATAGAAGCTTGGTCAGACTGAGCGACTGCCACTTCTACATCTGGTAGAGAAATGTGATTTTTTAATACTTCGATAGATTGGGCTTGTTTGGGACTAAGTCCTGTAAAAGTTACCATTGGTTTTCCTCCTGTAACCAGTTGACAAGGGCACCGTAGAGATTGGCATCTGCCTGATAGGTGCAGGCTTGAATGACTGGAGCGATGGTATATTCTTCATATCTGTCCACAAAGGCGTCCACTGCTTTTTGAACCCCTTTGATAAAATCTGGGTTTTGACTGATAGAGCCACCTAGGCTAATCACATCTGGGTCAATGAGATACTGGATATTGAGCAGTCCTTGAGCAAGATTACGATTCATGCGCTCAATGGCTTCCTGGCAAAGGGCATTGCCGGCTGCAGCCTCTTGGTAGACCTTACGTCCATCCCAGTCAGACTGACCTGATTTTTCAATCACATAGCGAACCATGTTTCCTGTAGAAGCGAGTTGTGACCAGTTGTTGAGCTTTTCTGCGGGTTCAATGGTGGTCATATAGCCAAACTCTCCTCCCAATCCATGACGACCTCGGTGAAGCTTGCCATTGATAATCATAGCTCCACCGATCCCTGTACCAATCACGACACAGGCTGCATTTTCAATCTCAGGATGTGCCAGCAGTTCACTCAGTCCAACACAGTTGGCATCATTTTCTAGATGGACAGGTAGTTGGTGATGGGCAAGCGCCTCATACCAAGAAAAACCATGAATATAAGGAATGGCACTGATCCCTTCAATCACACCTGTTTCTTGGTTAACAGCTCCTGGTACACTCATGGCAATCCCACGGTAGTCACGTTCTGACAATAGCTGGTCCAACCAAACCAACAAATCTTCTAGAGTTTTTGGCGTTGGGGTGCTGGCCTTATCTAAAATCTTTCCATCCGGAGTGAGACTAGCAAACTTAATCCCAGTCCCTCCGATATCAATCGTTGCAAGGGTCATGGCTTTTACCTGTAAAAAGGAGCGAGTCAGCAGTCGGTTCTTACTCTTTTCGCTCCTCCTTTCTTTTTATGTTATCTTTTTGAAATTAGATTTCTTCTTTTTTAATCCATTCTGTCTGGATTTCTTGCGGTGCCAATAAACCTGTATGGACCGGATACGGTTGTTCCAGAAGATCGACAACCGTTTGTTGTCCTTCTGACACGCGCACATTTTCTTGGCTCATGTTGTAATAGCGAAGGATGTAACCTTCTTCATTTTCCGCTACCTTAAAGGCTGTTGGACAAACCTGAGGATGTGTCAAAGCTGTATGCTTGAGTAAGCTACCAGACGCTGCTACACTTCCTTCTTGTTTTTCAACTTGAAGGCTGGTCATCGGTGTCTGCAAAGCTTTCGCTCGGCAATAAGCTGAGAAGCGCCCCTGAGCTTGATGGCATTCTACTGCATATTCAACCTCAAAGTCCCGTAAGCATTGTGCTTCTGGTGTTGGGAAATAGCCCCAGTCACCAAGTTCACCGGAAGCCCGGAGAAGGGTTACAGCTATCGTATCGTCTCCAAGGATTTCATATTCATGCAATCCTTTGTTGGCTACGGTCACTCCTTTAACGTCGTCATACAAGCTGACGAAGGCTTGCTGGTGTTGGGGATTTTCAGGATTTTCCCAAGAAGCAGCTGGTTTATTTGGCCGTGTGACCACCTCATAGATACTTTCAGAATCGTTGCTTGGACGTGTATTGTGAGTCTTGACCAAGAGACGGATTCGATGATCCTTGGCTGTGTTGATGAAGCGCGTCTTGAAGCGAATTTGCGGATCATCTACAAAGATGGTCATCTCCGTTTCAAGAGGGATGGTTGTCAGCTCTTCTGAGCGACTTGCCTTGCGGTTCATAAACTCGATAATGCCTCTTTGCTCCGCATCCAATTGTTCATCCGCGCTGACCGGGATCGTCAAGTCATGCTTGAGCAAGATTTTGGCATAGCGAGCATTGTTTTCCAAGACCTCATAAGCTGTTAACTCCGCATAGATCGGCTCGGTTCCTTTTGGTTGGAAGTAGATATATTCATTACCGATATCCCCACGATCTTCAAAGCGAAGGAAATCCTCATAAGCCTCATTGGTCGTTTTATCATAGAGGGTCAAGCCATCATCGATACTAAGGGTTACAAATGGCGTATCGATCACCCCATTTTGGAACAGACCATCATGATGAGGTGCTTTGCCTTCCAAGAGCTGGAAGGTCGTCCAAGACAAGGCTGCCAAATGAACAGGAACCGTCACGCGCACTTGACGTGCAATATAGGGTTGGCGGAATTTATCCTTAGGCAGGGTATAGCCAAAGCTTGCTCCCAAGTCTTCAATCTCTGCTTCTACAAGATGTCCATCTAAATCCTCTACATGGTAGTCTGGCAAGCTCAAAGCAGCCATTTTCTTGAAGCCCTCTGTCGGGTGCAATTCCTTAAATGGACAAACTGCCACATCGACAATCGTGCTGACAGTATCCACCTTATTGTGCAAGCCAGTGTTGATGACCGTAAAGAGGTGCTCACTCTGCGCTTTTTGAGTTGCTAGTTTGCCCTTCCATTCGTTGAGAAGGTTGGTCTTGACAAAGTTTCCAACTTGGTTGACCTTGGCAAAACGAACTTCCATTTCACGGTGAACATCATCCACGCTACATCCACAAATACTATCGTGTGGCGCATTTTGTAAGAGTGTCTTCCAGGCATAGGTCAATTGATCCTTATGGTTATGCCCACCAGTAATGATGGTCAAAGGTTCGACCACTTGCTCGAGCAAGTTGCTATTCTCTTGGAAGGCTTGCTTGAGATAAATCCGAGAGGAAGACGTATTTGCCAGTGTGTACCAACCATCGGTTTCCTGACTGGTCAATTCTCCCGAAACCGTAGATAATTGTTCAGGAAGCGCACTTTCCACTGCTTGAACATATTCATCAAAGGAGCTATGAATAAAGGTCACGTCAGGGAACAGTTCGTTAGCCACACGAATAGCTTCACTCAAGTTTCGTTGAACCGGTTGGTGGTCGCAACCGTTCATCATCAACCATTGGTTGGTTGAGGCATAGTCGCGAACATCTGCCAATTTTTGTTTCCAGAAAGCCAAAGCTTCATCTTTTTCCACTGGAATTTCGTTCCCGTTACTGTACCAGTTGGCAAAGAGAATACCCAGCACACGGCTACCATCCGCCCCTTGCCAGTACATTTCAGAAAATTGAGAGGTAAATTGCTCATCTTCGAGGACTTGGTTGTCAAAGCCGATTGGCTTCACACCACGCCCAAAAGCTGCTACGTGAATGCCTGATTTTTGAAGGATTTGAGGAGCTTGTCCCATATTTCCAAAGGTATCCGGGAAATAACCAATCTGAGTAGATTTGCCCCATTTAGCGCATTCAGCCTGTCCGATCAAGGTATTGCGGACATTGGCTTCGCTGGAGATCAGGTAATCATCCTGCAAGATGTAGAAGGGACCAATCTTGAGCTTGCCCTCGTCGATATAACGCTGCACCTTTTCACGGTTTTCAGGGCGAATTTCTAAATAGTCGTCAAGGACAATGGTTTGGCCATCCAAGTGGAAACTTTTGAACTCAGGATCATTTTCAAAAAGATCAAACAGATTGTCAAACAGTTCCACCAATTGCATCCGGTGGCTTTCAAAAGGTAGATACCACTCACGATCCCAGTGGCTATGAGAGATGATATGTACAACAACATTTTCCATGAGTAAAACCTCATTCTAACTTAAATTTAAAGATCTATTTGTGATTCTTTACAAGAATCTGTTAAGCGACAGCTCATTAGCGAATATCCAAGTAATCCAAGACTAATTCACAGAACATCATGTTGGCCCAAGAGAACCATTCACGCGAGTATTTAGTTGGATCATCTACATGGAAACTTTCGTGCATGACGCCCGTGCCTCCATCGCAGGCAACCAACTGGTCCAGCAAATGTTTTTTCTCAGCTTTATCTGTCGTTGTCAATCCTTGAATGGATAAAGCAATCGGCCAGATATAGCGATAAAACGTATGAGAACTTCCTAGTCCACTTGCGTACTTCCCTTCATAGAAGTAGGGATTTTCAGGGCTCAAAATCGTCCGACGAGTAGCTTGGTAGACCTCATCGTCAATGGCGCAATATCCCAGATAAGGAGCTGCCAACAAGCTTGGCACGTTCGGATCATCCATGATGCTAGCATTTCCCAAACCATCTACCTCAAAGGCATAAATCTTCTCACCCTTGCTATTAGTGGTGTAGGCATAATTTTCGATCCCTTCTTGAATCTCAGCTTGCAGACGTTTAGAGTCAGCAATGATGCTTTCACTATCAGCTAGATTCAACTCTGCAAAGATTTTTTGCACATAACCCAAGACAACCACTGCAAACATATTGGATGGAATCAGATAGCTATACTGACAGCAGTCATCACTTGGACGAAAGGCTGACCAGGTCATCCCTGTCACGGCAAAATCAGGACCAAAACCATCATTTACCAAAGTGTCTTCCTTACGATCCGTATCCCGAACAAAGCGATAAGGAGAGTTCTTGTGGTCTTGCTCCACCGTCCAGAGATGAAGGATTTCCTTGGTCGCCGTAACAAAAGTTTCATCAAACTGGCTAGTCTCACCAGTTTCTTTCCAAAGGAGAAAAGCTAATTGCAAGGGATAGCACAGCGAATCCACTTCATACTTGCGTTCCCAAATCCAGCCATTGAGATCTGTATGGTCGGTCTCGTGGTGACCCTTCCAGTTCTCTTCAATGTTGAAGGAGTTGGCATAGGGATCCTTGAGAATCAAAGTCATCTGACGTTTAACCAAGCCAGCAATGGTCTGGCGCAAGAGAGGGTCTCTTTTAGCCACATGAAGATAAGGTCTCAATTGAGCCGTCGAGTCACGCAACCACATAGCTGGGATGTCCCCTGTTAACACAAAGGTTGAACCATCTTCTAAAATTTCAACTGTATTGTCCAAAGTGTCTGTATAACAACGTTCAAAGACATCCACCCACTCAGGGTACTCCTTAGCTCGCTCAGCCACTTGGTCCAGCCATTCTCGCACGATTTCTTTTGAATAGGTCATTTATTTTCCTCACACGTATCGATTCTTTCCTATTCAGTATAAAAGATTTCAGATGGGAAATACATACGCAAACTATAGCCCTTTTTCTACAAAATTTTCCATTTGATAAAAACGCTATCATATTTGACAACACTTTGATACAATGAAGAAAATATCACTGCGTGTTCCAAGAAAAACACAGACCATTTAAGGTTGATGAAGAAAAAGGAGACCAGATGCACACTACTTGCCAGACCATCGATACCCGCTGGGGAAGCGATAATCATCCCCACTATTCGCACGGAAACACCCTCCCTTATACCGGAGTTCCTTTTGGAATGAACTACTTCCTTCCCCAGACGACACACGAACAAGGAGCTTGGTTTTTCAACCCCAATCTCCCTATTTTTCAGGGGTTTCGCCTCACCCACCAGCCTAGTCCTTGGATCGGAGACTACGCTTGGTGTCTCATCACGCCCATCACAGGAGAAGTTACAAGTTCCGACCTCTTCCGTCGCCAGAGCAGTTATTCGCTGAAAGAAGCTCTTTTTCAGCCCCACTACCTCCGTATTTTTTCGGAACGTTATCAGATTCAAAGCGAGCTGGTTCCAAGCCGCTACGGGGCTGTCATGCGCTTTCAAGCACCAGAAAAATTGACTCTCTGCTTTCATGCAGCAAAGGAACTAGAGGACTTGACCCTTACAGACCACACCTGTCACTTCCACATTCTGGATCAGGCCCATACTGCTGATACTTCCTACTCTTTCTATCTCCAGTGGCAATTTAGCCAGCCGATCGAGACTGTCACTCACATCGATCAGGATCTTTTTCTTACCTTTGCTAGCAATGAGGTGACCGTCCAATTAGGAAGCTCTTATCTGTCCCAAGACATGACTCACAGCCATCTTCCCAACCTTCCCTTAGAGGAAGCTAAAAAAAAAGCAGCCGATCAATGGAATCAGCTACTAAAACGAATTGAAGTGAAAGATAACGGAGGATGTGATCAAGCCTTTTTCGACCACTGCCTGTACCGACTCCTCCTTTTTCCTCAAACCTTTTATGAAATAGATACCGAGGGAAATGACTGGCACCTGGATGTCACCCATAATGAAATCAAACCAGGAAAAGCTTATACGAATGTCGGTTTTTGGGATCTCTTCCGAACATCTTTTCCGCTCTTTAGCCTTGTCTACCCCGATTACTACCGTCACTTCCTCGAAGGATTTTTAAATACATACCAGGATACTGGTTTTCTACCAAAATGGTTGGCCCCAGATGAACGAGGGATGATGCCAGGCACTCTCATTGATGGAGTCTTCGCAGATGCTGTCACAAAAGGGATCGCACCAGACCTACATGAAAACATGCTGACAGCCATGCTCCAGACAGCCCAAAAAACAGATCCTATGCAACATTTTGGTCGCCATGGCAATGAAAGCTACAAAGTGCTTGGCTACTTACCTGAAGATTTTCACGAAAGTGTTAGCCACAGCCTCGATTATGCTTACAGTGATTTTTGCATTGCCACCGTCGCTAAGCAATTGGGTCAGGTAGAAACGGCTACTCAGTATGCTGCTTCCAGCCTCTCCTACCGAACATTGTACGATGCCCAAACGGGCTTCATGAGAGCGCGATCCACCAATGGGAAGTTTAAAGCCCCCTTTTCTCCTACTAGTTGGGGAGGAGATTATGCAGAATGTTCTGCAACCCAGGCTACTTTTGGAGCCTTACACGACCTCTCCGGCATGATAGAGCTAATGGGCGGTAAAAAAGCCTTCACCCAACGACTGCTGGATCTGGCCAATCAAAAACCTCAATTTGACGTAAGAGGATATGGCTATGAAATCCACGAAATGAGTGAAATGGCCCAAGCTCCATTTGGGCAGATCGCCATCTCCAATCAACCGAGCTTTCACATTCCCTACCTCTTCCGCCACAGCCTTCACCCCGAATATACCAATCTCCTTATCCACCAGATCCGTTTCCAAGCTTTCCATCAAGATTTCCAAGCCTACCCAGGTGATGAAGACAATGGTAGCCTATCTGCTTGGTACATCTGGTCGGTCCTTGGACTCTACCCAACCTGCCCAGGAAAACCAATCTATGATCTGGGCCTCCCTCTCTTTAAAGAAGTTCTTCTCCATCTTCCAAACCATGAGCTCAAAATTTGTGCTAACTCCCATACTACAGGTGCCTATTTCATCCAAAAAGCCCGATTAGATGGCAAAGACCAGCAAGAGATTTCCCATCAGGATCTCCTTGAAGCCCAATTGCTCCAGTTTGACCTTTCATGGCTCCCCCCACATGCATAAGAAAAAGAAAGTGGGACAGAAATCGGTCATTCGTTAGAATTCGATTTCGTCGTCCCACCTCCGCACAGTTGAGTAGGGCTGTAAAAGCTGATGAAATCAGCGTAGTAGAGCCCACTCAACCACTGCGTCTTGCTCGACAATCTAAAAATAATTGAGAGGCTAGGACTTTTGTCCCAGCCTCTTTTTTCTGTTATTCATCTCCTACATGATAGTAGATCGAGCCTTGTTCCCCAAAACTAGCGATACCAACACCAGACCATAAGCGGTTTTTAGAGGCATCTGATGTATCTTTAAAGACGACCTGTCCTTGATCATCGACCTGATCACCAATGGTCACTCCTGCAGGAATATACTCCAACAAGAAGCCTCCATCACGACCACCATAAATGCCTTCTGATGCTGTTCCATAATCCGTCAAAGAAGCTCCATAGCCCTCTAACTCTTGTGAGACCAACCCTTTGTCGTTAAAGACCAGCTTGTTTCCCTTATCATCTTGCCAGATACCAGCAATACTGCTGTAGTCTCCATTGGCAATCGCTTCAAGATCCATTTTCTTCACTTCTTTTTTCTCTTCTTTTTTTTCTTTCTCCTTCACTTCCGAACTAGAAGCAGCCGTCTTTTTGACCTCAGAAGAGGTCGTCGTTTGACTAGAAGAAGCCGGTGATTTTTTACTCACCCTCTGCTGCGAACAAGCTACCAACAGGACCACACTGAGAAGACTCACAAGAATTGCACCAACTTTTTTCATTTAAAATTCCCCATACATTTTTTAATTTAAAGCCCTTTCATTGTAACGTATTTTCAAGCATTTGACAAGCTTCACTCCCCATTTTTAATCAAAAAGAGACCGGGATAATCAGTCCTAGTCTCTCTTTTGATACAACTTTTAATGAGCCAGCATTTCCTGTGCCACTTCTAAACCAGATAAGTTCGAAGGATAATAAGTTGGCCAATTTTCCAACTCATCATAAAGCGCTTCTTGACTCTTTCCTCCATGGAAAATGTGGAAGTGAGCTGCCTTTACCGGAGTAATTTCATGGTCACTAAATTGAACATATTTGAAGTCTCCCGCATCGCTCTCCTTGGCTTCAAATAGATAACGAACACCACGATTTCCCTTCTTATAAGTCAAAATGTGCTTACCTACGTATTTATAGGTATATTTCTTAGAAGATCCTTTTTGATAAAACTCCATTGAATCCTTATCAATCTTAATCCGATCAATATCTGTTTGGTAACCCTTGGTATAATATTCCTTATACTCAGCAGCCGTCATAGTTGGATTTAATTTTGCCTTATAATCAAAGACCTGATCCAAAGTTCCATCTTGCAAGTATGGATAAACCGATTTCCAATCACCTGCATAATTTGCTAAGCTACGATCCTTCACTTGACTATCCTCGAAATATCCCTTTTGAACTGTCTTAGCATCTTCCTCATGTTCCGGTTGAATATCCTTACCAGCTTGTGACGTTGTTTTCTCTAGCGCCTTCAGATTCTCCTTCATAACAGACACGTAGTCTTCGCCATCTTTCATTTCTTGATCCGTCAAGCTTTCCAAAGGATTTAAGACAGCTAACTCAACACCAGCTTCAGAAGACAAGGTTTTCGCCAAGGACTTAGAAGCATTTTCCTCAAAGTAAATGACCTTGATCTCATTTTTCTTGATATACTCTGTCAATTCACGCAATCGTGCAGCAGAAGGCTCACTATCAGGTGAAATCCCTGAAATGGCCACCTGGTTTAATCCATAATCTAAGGCCAAGTAACGGAAAGCCGCGTGTTGGGTTACGAAATTCTTTTGCTTCGCATCTTTCAATCCATCCTGATAAGCTTGATCCAAAGCCTGTAATTTCTTCAGATAGGCTTGGGCATTTTTCTCAAACGTCTTTTTCTTATCTGGATAAGCTGCCACCAACTGATCACGAATCGACTCTACCATCTTCATGGCACGATGTGGAGAGAGCCAAAGGTGAGGATCATATTCATGATGGTGTTCTTCGCCCCCTTCGTGTTCATGTTCCTCTTCCAATCCAGGAAGCAAGACCATGCCCTTGGTGGCATCGATCACTTTAGTTTTCTTATCCTTCATTGATTTCAAAAGATTTGGAACCCACGTTTCCATGTTTTCATTCTCATAAACGAAAACATCCGAATCTTGAATCATAGCCCGCCCCTTAGCAGACAATTCATATTCATGAGGCTCTGATCCTGCTCCAATGAGCAGGTCTACCGTTCCTTCATCTCCGACAATATTTTTTGTAAAATCATAAACAGGATAGAAAGTGGTCATCACTTTTAATTTCCCATTTTGACTCTGACTTTTGCCACAAGCTGTCAAAACAAGTGTTAAAGCCACTAACAATAACCAACCAAATTTTTTAAAGTTCATATCTACTTCCTCAAACGTGATCCAAGATTCACAAGCAAGAACAGTGCCACAAATAAAAGCGTAATACTGGCACTCGCTGGTGTATCTGCAATATAAGACAAAATCAACCCACTAAACATCCCGATAAAACCAATGATGACCGCAAGCAACATGACCCCACGGAAGTTCTTCCCTAATTTCAGGGCAATACTAGCCGGTAAGACCATGATGGTTGAAACCAATAACGATCCTGCTGCAGGAATCATTAAGGCGATAGCAACCCCCGTTACCACATTAAATAAAATGGACATAGTCCGGACAGGAAGGCCATCTACGAAGGCCGTATCTTCATCAAAGGTCAAAATATACATAGGCCGCAAGAATAAGGCCGTCAGCACTAATACAACGAAAGCAATCACAAACAAGGCGATCACCTGTTCATCTGTAATGGTTAAGGTAGAACCAAACAAATATTGATCCAAGCTCATCGAGCTTTTCCCACCACCACGCATCAGTACCAAAGCTAGGGCAAGACCAGTGGACATTAGAATTGCCGTCCCAATCTCCATAAAGTCCTTAAATAAGGTCCGCAAATACTCAAGAAAGACCGCAGCAATAATGACAATGATCATAGTCGAGAGCGTCGGAGAGATCCCAAGAAAAAGTCCAAAAGCGACACCCGCAAGAGAGACGTGACTCAGCGTATCACTCATCAGACTCTGCCGTCTTAAAATCAAGAAAATCCCTAATACAGGAGAAAAAAGACTCATGGCAACCATAGCCAACAAGGCCCGCTGCATAAAATCATACTGGAATAAATCAAGCATGGTCACCCTCCCCTTCAGTATCATGGACATTAAAACATCTCCAAGGAGAGCTTTGGTCACGAACCAAATGAATATTCCGATCCGCAAACTGGTTAACCTCTTCAGGATCATGTGTAATCATCAAGACAGATTTTTGATGGTGATGCGCACTATGATGCATTAACTCATAAAAATCACTCTTTGTCGTCGCATCCATCCCTGTTGTCGGTTCATCTAAAACAAAGATATCCGGATCTGAAGCAAACATCCGAGCAATGACGGCCCGCTGTTTCTGACCACCAGACAAAGAACCAATCGCCCGATCCTTGAACTCCAGCATCCCAACAGATTCTAAACTCTTTAGAATATGCTTTTCATCGTGCTCATTCAACTTTCGAAACCAGCCTTTACGAGGATACCGACCTGACTTCACAAATTCATAAACCGTACTTGGAAACCCTGCATTAAAACTAGCAATTTGTTGCGGCAAATAAGCAATCCTTAACTTCTTTCCCTTAACATTCGTCTTTGAAATCTCAACAGTCCCAACCTTGGGCTGTAAGATGCCAAGGCTAGCCTTAATCAAGGTTGACTTAGCAGCGCCATTCTCGCCAGTCAGCGTAACAAACTCTCCACTATCTAAATAGTAATTGATCCCTTCCAGAACCGGTTCTCGATCATAATAGAACGATAAATTTGAAACCGTAATATACCTCAAACTATAACTCCTCTTCCAATAAATCTAAAAACCGCGAAATGACCCCTTGCTCATTCTTAGTAAACTTCGACAAGACATCCTCATAAGTGTGAAGGGTATGCTGATGGTGGTGCTGATGCTCTAAGGCAATCGGCTTACCAATCTCAGTTAAGCGGTAATAGAGAACCCGTGCATCATTTTCATCGCGATAAGTCTCCAGCATCCCCTGACTTAATAAGGGCTTCACAGCCTTCGTGATCGCTGCCTGACTAACATTCAATTTCTTTGCTAAGACAGAATTGGTTAGAGCTTCATCAGCAACCAGCATCAAAATATGTTCCTGAGTGTTGGTTAATGAAACACCACTTGTACAAGAACCAACTAAAATCTCATGTTGATTCTCAGATAATAATAAAATAGAATTTAAAAAACGATCGATTTTATTTGCAACTTCAGACAAAATTAACTCCTTCTAATTCACTAAAAGAAACTTTACCGGTTAATTATATCACAAAAAAGAAAAAAATAAAACAAAAAAAGGAGTAAAACTCCTTTATAATCTATACCGGCGGCCGGGGTCGAACCGGCACGTCCTTGCGGACACTGGATTTTGAGTCCAGCGCGTCTGCCAATTCCGCCACGCCGGCATAAATTTAACTGGGGTAGCTGGATTCGAACCAACGCATGAGGGAGTCAAAGTCCCTTGCCTTACCGCTTGGCTATACCCCAATAATAATATTAATAAATAGGCGAGTGATGGGGATCGAACCCACGCATGCCAGAGCCACAATCTGGTGTGTTAACCACTTCACCACACCCGCCATAATTATTAACACGGGCAGTAGGAATTGAACCCACACTGAAGGTTTTGGAGACCTTAGTTCTACCTTTAAACTATGCCCGTAAAGGATGGAAGGGGAGGGATTCGAACCCCCGAACCCGAAGGAGCGGATTTACAGTCCGCCGCGTTTAGCCTCTTCGCTACCCTTCCTGATTATTGAATTGATGGCGCGAGACGGAATCGAACCGCCGACACATGGAGCTTCAATCCATTGCTCTACCAACTGAGCTACCGAGCCAAATTGCGGGAGCAGGATTTGAACCTACGACCTTCGGGTTATGAGCCCGACGAGCTACCGAGCTGCTCCATCCCGCGTTAATATTAAGGAGGATGTGGGATTCGAACCCACGCACGCTTTTACACGCCTGACGGTTTTCAAGACCGTTCCCTTCAGCCGGACTTGGGTAATCCTCCAAATATATAGTCCGTACGGGATTCGAACCCGTGTTACCGCCGTGAAAAGGCGGTGTCTTAACCCCTTGACCAACGGACCATACTATTAATGGGCACGAGTGGACTCGAACCACCGACCTCACGCTTATCAGGCGTGCGCTCTAACCACCTGAGCTACGCGCCCAAGTTAAAAACTTGGTAAAAATGAACAAAAGTTCAAAGCGGGTGACGAGAATCGAACTCGCGACAACAGCTTGGAAGGCTGTAGTTTTACCACTAAACTACACCCGCTTA
>NZ_JANCOJ010000002.1 GCF_024295625.1 Streptococcus sp. CF8_St5-11 | reverse complement strand
GTTGAGAAGACTGTTGAAATCAACGAAGATGTTCCAGCAACATTTGACGATGGCTCAACAACTAAGACAGTAGAAGGCGTTGGTACTTACACAGTAGCAGCAGACGGTACAGTTACATTTGTTCCTGAGAAATCATTCACAGGTAAAGCACCAGCCGTAACGGTTGTTCGTGAAGATAAGAACGGAACTAAGGCGTCTGCAACGTACACACCAACTGTAACTCCAGTAACACCGACTGCGAAACCAGTTGAAACAACTGATATTCAAGGTGCTACACAAACAGGTAAGCCTGTATTTACTGAAGGCGATAGCCGCGTGCCAATGAACGATGATGTTCCAGCCACATTTGACGATGGCTCAACTACGAAGACTGTTGACGGCGTTGGTACTTACACAGTAGCAGCAGACGGAACAGTGACATTCGTACCTGAGAAATCATTTACTGGTACTGCTCCAGCAGTGACGGTTGTTCGCGAAGATAAGAACGGAACAAAAGCTTCTGCAACTTATACACCAACTGTAACTCCTGTCACACCGACAGCGACACCAGTTGAAACAACAGGTAAGCAAGGTCAAACTCAAACAGGTAAGCCTGTATTTACTGAAGGCGACAGCCGAGTACCAATGAACGATGACGTTCCAGCTACTTTCGACGATGGCTCAACTACCAAGACAGTAGATGGTGTTGGTACTTACACAGTAGCAGCCGACGGAACTGTAACCTTTGTTCCTGAAAAATCATTCACAGGTAAAGCACCAGCCGTAACAGTTGTTCGTGAAGATAAGAACGGAACAAAAGCTTCTGCAACTTACACACCAACTGTAACTCCAGTAACTCCAACTGCAACACCAGCTGAATCTACTGGACCTCAAGGTCTTGTTCAAACTGGAACTGTAACCTTCACTGAAGGTGATGAAGTAGCTCCAATTAACAAGGATTCGGTTACTCTTCTTGATGAAAATGGTCAACCAGCAGCATCTGTAGTTGCTAAGTCATCAGAAGGTAAAGAAATTGGTACTTTCACAGTTGATAAAGATACAGGTGTAGTTACTTTCACACCGACAGATAAATCTTATTCAGGTGATGTTGTCCCAGTTAAGGTTCAAGCAGCTGATACAAATGGAACTACAGTTGAAACAACTTATACACCGAAGATTACTCCGGTTGTTCCAACTTCTGAAGATGCTACATCGACAGATATTCAAGGTCAAACACAATCTGGTAAACCAACCTTCACAGAAGGTAATCCAAATGTACCAATCGATGAAGATACACCAGCTACCTTCGAAGATGGTTCAACCACTAAGACAGTAGATGGTGAAGGAACTTACACTGTTTCTCCAGATGGAACCGTAACTTTCGTTCCTGAAAAATCATTCACTGGAACTGCTTCAGGCGTAACAGTGAAACGCGTGGATAAGAACGGCACTGAAATCACAGCCAAGTACACACCAACTGTGACACCAGTAACTCCAACAGCTGAACCAGCAACATCTACAGACATCCAAGGTGCTACTCAAACTGGTAAGCCTGTATTTACTGAAGGCGACAGCCGTGTGCCAATGAACGATGACGTTCCAGCTACATTCGATGATGGCTCAACTACGAAGACTGTAGATGGTGTTGGTACTTATACAGTAGCAGCAGACGGTACAGTAACCTTTGTACCAGAAAAATCATTCGTTGGAACTGCACCAGCTGTAACAGTGGTTCGTGAAGATATGAACGGAACCAAAGCTTCTGCGACATATACACCAACTGTAACTCCAGTAACACCAACTGCAGAAGATACAACATCTACTGACAAACAAGGTCAAACGCAAACAGGTACACCAACCTTCACACCAGGTAATCCAAATGTTCCAATGGATGATGATACTCCTGCAACATTTGAAGATGGCTCAACTACGAAGACCATTCCAGGTGAAGGAACTTACACTGTTGCTCCAGATGGAACTGTAACCTTTGTACCAGAAAAATCATTCACAGGAGAAGGTACAGGCGTAACGGTTAAACGTGTCGATAAGAACGGTACTCCAGTTACTGCTAAGTACACACCAACTGTGACACCAGTAACACCAACAGCAAGTCCAGCTGAATCAGAAGCACCTCAAGGTGTGGTTCAAACAGGAACTGTTACCTTCACTGAAGGTGACTCAGTTGCACCAATCGACAAGGATACCATTACTCTTCTTGATGAAAATGGCCAGCCAGCAGCATCTGTAGATGCGAAATCACCAGCAGGTGATGTGATCGGTACTTTCACAGTTGATAAAGAAACAGGTGTTGTAACCTTCACACCAACTGATAAATCCTACTCAGGAGAAGTCGTTCCAGTTAAGGTTCAAGCTAAAGATACAAACGGAACAGTTGCTGAAACAACTTACACACCGAAGATCACTCCAGTTGTCCCAACTGCTGAACCTGCAACATCTACAGACATTCAAGGCCAAACACAAACAGGTACACCAAGCTTCACACCTGGTAACCCTGCAATCCCAATGGATGATGATGTACCAGCAACCTTTGAAGATGGCTCAACAACTAAGGTTATTCCAGGAGAAGGAACTTACACTGTAGCTCCAAACGGAACTGTAACCTTTGTACCAGAAAAATCATTCACAGGAACAGGTACAGGCGTGACTGTTAAACGTGTAGATAAGAACGGTACACCAGTAACAGCTAAGTACACACCAACAGTAACCCCTGTAACACCAACAGGTGCTCCAGCAGTATCTACTGATGTACAAGGTGCTACTCAAACAGGTAAACCAACCTTCACAGAAGGTGATAGCCGTGTGCCAATGAACGATGATGTTCCAGCAACCTTCGATGATGGATCAACTACGAAGACTGTCGACGGTGTTGGTACATACACAGTAGCAGCAGACGGAACAGTAACCTTTGTACCAGAAAAATCATTCACAGGAACAGGTACAGGCGTAACCGTGAAACGTGTTGATAAGAACGGTACACCAGTTACAGCTAAGTACACACCAACTGTAACACCAGTAACACCAACTGCTGAGCCAGCAACATCTACAGACATCCAAGGTAAGACACAAACAGGCAAACCAACATTCACACCAGGTAACCCAGATGTACCGATGGATGATGATGTGCCAGCAACCTTTGAAGATGGTTCAACAACTAAGACTATTCCAGGTGAAGGAACATACACAGTAGCTCCAGATGGAACAGTTACCTTCGTACCAGAAAAATCATTCACAGGAACAGGAACAGGCGTGACTGTTAAACGTGTTGACAAGAACGGTACACCAGTTACAGCTAAGTACACACCAACTGTAACTCCGGTAACACCAACAGCAGAACCAGCTACAACTATTGGACCAAAAGGTAAAGAACAATCTGGTAAACCAACATTCAAGGAAGGCGATAGCCGTGTTCCAATGAATGATGATGTTCCAGCTACATTTGACGATGGTTCAACAACTAAGACTATTCCAGGAGTTGGTACTTACACAGTAGCACCAGACGGAACAGTAACCTTCAAACCAGAACCTGAATTTACAGGAACTGCACCAGCAGTGACAGTGGTTCGTGAAGATGTGAATGGAACAAAAGCTTCTGCAACTTACACACCGACTGTCCTTCCAATCACTAAATTTGTTGATAAAGAAGGTAAGGAAATCCCAGGATACCCTACAGTTGATGGAGAAGAACCAAAAGTTGAAATTCCAGGTTACCGCTTTGTTGAAACGAAGAAATTGCCTAATGGTGATACTGAACACGTCTATGAAAAAGTTACAACTTCATACGTAGACGAAAATGGTGTTCCTATCCCAGGTAACCCTACAGAAGATGGGGAACAACCGAAGAAAGATATCCCAGGTTATGACTTCGTGAAGACTATTGTAGATAAAGATGGAAATACGCAACATATCTACAAGAAGACTGTGACACCAACTCCAACGCCGGATCCAACTCCGACACCACAGCCACAACCTACTCCACAGCCACAACCACAGCCTACACCAGAACCACAACCTACTCCACAACCAAAACCAGAAGAGCCAACGATTCCTGTCGTTCCAGAAACGAAAGAAGAAGTGAAGTATATCGATCCACAAAATCCTACTGCACAACTTCCAAATACAGGAACAAAAGAATCTTCTACTGCTGGTCTTGCAATCTTTAGTGCTTTAGCAGGTCTCTCATTATTCGGATTTGCAAAACGCAAAAAAGAAGACTAAGCTAACTTATGGCTAAGAAAAACCGCGAAAATCTCGCGGTTTTTTTCTGTTTGTATTTGAAAAAATATCCTCCAAACTAGATAGTTGAAATCAGTCTTTTATAAGAAAATTTGATAAAATAGAAGTATCAGTGTAAAGGATGAGAGAATGAAAAAGATAATTGGTATCTGGGCTCAAACTGAAAATGGCATTATTGGAAAGGACCAAGTCATGCCTTGGCATCTGCCAGCTGAGCTTCAGCATTTCAAAGAAACAACCATGGGACAAGCAATTCTCATGGGAAGAGTGACCTTTGATGGTATGAAAAAACGGGTTCTACCAGGTCGGACTAGCATTATCTTAACGCAAGATCAAGCCTACGATCCTGAAAATGACGCTGTACTCGTCATGCATAGCAAAGAAGAAGTCTTAGAGTGGTATCAGAACCAAGAGAAGAATCTTTACATTATTGGGGGGAGTCAGATTTTAAGGCTTTTCTCTGATCAGTTAGAAGAGTTGATCCAGACCAAGATTCATGCAACGATTGATGGCGATACATTGGCACCAAAATTTGAAGAGAACCGTTATGAAAAGGTACGTCAAGTTCCCCATCTGAAAGATGAGAAAAATCCATATGATTTTACGGTCAACTATTATAAGAGAAAGGATTTAGACTAATGGAGCGAAGTGTCTTTGGTTTTTTTACAGCTGTCCTATGTGTCATCTGTTTGATTTGCGCCTTACAAACCTTTCGTAAAAAACGGTTTGGCCTCGCTATTTTATTCTTACTAAATGCTTTTACCAATCTTGTGAATTCCATTCACGCCTTTTACATGACCTTATTTTAAACTAAACAGAAACAGAAAATGACAGAAAGAGGAAATACATGCCAACGAATCAAAATAATGATATGATGGTTTATTGCTCATTTTGCGGAAAGAGTCAAGATGAAGTCCAAAAAATCATTGCAGGAAACAATGCGTTTATCTGTAATGAATGTGTAGAGTTAGCACAAGAAATTATCCGCGAGGAGCTTGCTGAAGAAGTACTTGCTGACCTTAGTGAAGTTCCAAAACCAATCGAATTGCTCAATATCTTGAACCACTACGTCATCGGTCAAGATCGGGCTAAACGTGCCCTTGCAGTAGCGGTATACAACCACTACAAACGCATTAACTTCCACGATACACGCGAAGATGAGACGGATGTTGAATTGCAAAAATCAAACATCCTCATGATTGGACCTACTGGTTCAGGAAAGACCTTCTTGGCCCAAACCTTGGCTCGTAGCCTGAATGTTCCATTTGCTATTGCAGATGCAACAGCCTTAACTGAAGCCGGTTATGTGGGTGAAGACGTTGAAAATATTCTCTTAAAACTTCTTCAGGCAGCAGATTTCAATATTGAGCGTGCAGAACGTGGCATTATTTATGTCGATGAAATCGATAAGATTGCTAAGAAAAGTGAAAATGTCTCTATTACTCGTGACGTTTCCGGTGAAGGAGTGCAACAAGCTCTCTTGAAAATTATCGAAGGAACTGTTGCTAGTGTACCACCACAAGGGGGACGTAAACACCCTCAACAAGAGATGATCCAAGTGGATACCAAGAATATTCTCTTCATCGTAGGAGGAGCCTTTGACGGAATCGAAGAAATTGTTAAGCAACGTCTTGGTGAAAAAGTCATCGGTTTCGGTAAGAACAATAAAGCCATCGATGAATCCAGCTCTTACATGCAAGAAATTGTAGCAGAAGACATTCAAAAATTCGGTATTATCCCAGAATTGATTGGACGTCTTCCAGTCTTTGCGGCTCTTGAGCAATTGACGGTTGACGACCTTGTCCGTATTCTAAAAGAGCCACGCAATGCCTTGGTAAAACAATACCAAACCTTGCTCTCTTATGATAATGTTGAATTGGAATTTGATGATGAAGCCCTTCAAGAGATTGCGAATAAAGCTATCGAAAGAAAAACAGGAGCTCGTGGACTTCGCTCGATTATCGAAGAAACCATGATGGATGTCATGTTTGAAATTCCAAGTCAAGAAGATGTCAAACTTATTCGAATCACAAAAGAAGCTGTAGATGGAACTGAAAAACCAATTCTTGAAACAGCCTAGAAAGATAAAATATGGAAATTAACACACATAATGCGGATATCCTCTTAAGCGCTGCAAATAAGAGTCATTATCCTCAAGATGAGATTCCAGAAGTTGCACTTGCCGGTCGATCAAATGTCGGCAAGTCTTCTTTTATTAATACTCTCTTAAATCGAAAGAACCTAGCAAGAACATCTGGTAAACCAGGAAAAACCCAATTGCTAAATTTCTTCAATATCGATGATAAACTCCGTTTGGTAGACGTACCTGGTTATGGCTATGCACGTGTCTCTAAAAAAGAGCGCGAGAAGTGGGGACGGATGATTGAAGAATACCTCACCAGTCGTGAGAACTTAAAAGCAGTCGTTAGCCTAGTCGATTTTCGTCATGAACCTTCTGCAGATGATGTTCAGATGTATGAATTCTTAAAATATTATGAGATCCCTGTGATCTTAGTAGCGACCAAAGCAGATAAGATTCCACGTGGAAAATGGAACAAACATGAATCCATCATTAAGAAAAAACTAGATTTTGATCCAGCAGATACTTTCATTGTCTTTTCTTCGGTAACCAAGGAAGGACTAGAGAAGTCATGGGATGCTATTTTGGAAAATGCGTTTTACGAAATAAATTGAAATGACATGAAAATGTCATTTTTGTTTTGGATTTATCTCGCAATTGTAATAGAAGTGTAATATAAGTGGCTTTGTTTTCTTCTATTTATATGGTATAATCTCTATAAAGATAAAAGATGATAAAAAATTAATTGGAGATAAATTGTATTATGAAAAAGAAAATACGGAATAAAACGAAATTATTTGGTTTGTTCGTTTCTGTATTAGCAGTGGGGACATTTGCTGCTGCTATGAGCGAGCACATAACATCAGTTGGTGCTAATGATGGAACATACCAAGCATACTCAGACCCAACTGAAGCTTTCATCTCACAAATTGGTGAGTCAGCTCGTCAGCTTGGTCAAGAGAATGATCTTTATGCTTCCGTTATGATTGCACAAGCGATCCTGGAAAGTGGATCAGGACAGTCTGGTTTGGCTTCTTATCCACATTACAACCTTTTTGGGATTAAAGGAAGTTATGCTGGACAATCTGCAGTGATGCAAACTTGGGAAGATGATGGTGCTGGAAATGCGTATACGATTAATGATGCTTTCCGTTCATACCCATCCTACTATGAATCATTGCAAGACTATGTAGCAGTTTTGAAACAGGGACATTTTGCAGGTGCTTGGAAGAGTAACACATCAAGCTATCAAGACGCAACAGCTGCTTTGACAGGTGTTTATGCGACAGATACTAGCTACTACGCAAAGCTCAATAATATCATTGAAACCTATAATTTGACTCAATATGATTCACCAAATGTTCAAGGTGGTATTACAGGTTCGGTATACAATCCATATCGTCAACAGTTCACCTCACAAGAAATTTTGAATTTGGATATCGCTTGGGCGAACCGTTTGAATTATTAAAACTAAAACAGGCAGATGCCTGTTTTTTATTATTTCATGGAATATGATTTAAAACGTATATATTGTGAGTTTAAGAATTCTTCCTGAAAACCTTTTCAAACCGTTTTGTCTATGATATAATGAGTTTATTCACAAACATTATATAAGGAGAATAGTATGTCTGAATCTAATTTTATTCAAAAAGTTGGAGCGGCGTGTAATAAGAAGGAAGATCTTTATCAGAAATCTAAAACGCGTTATGCAGTCCGTTCTATTTTTGCTGGAGGATTTCTTACTTTAAGTACGGCGGTCGGAGCAGTTGCGGCTGACTTATTAAATACCTTTGTACCTGGATCTGGTCGTTTTCTATTTCCATTCATCTTTGCCTGGGGCTTGGTTTACCTTTTATTCTTAAATGCGGAATTAACCACCTCAAATATGATGTATTTGACGGCGGGGACCTATCTAAAGAAAATTCATTGGAAGAAAGCGCTGGAAATTCTTCTTTATTGTACCTTCTTTAATTTAATTGGTGCTTTAATCGTCGCTTTTCTTTTCAATCAAACAACAGCCTTTGCACATATCGATCCAAAAGGATTCCTAGCTACGGTGGCAGAAAATAAACTCCAACGAAGCAATCAAGTGGTTTTCTTTGAAGGGGTTATTGCCAATATCTTTGTAAATATTGCTATTCTTTCTTATTTATATTTCAAAGATGAAACAGCGAAGGTGCTCTTAGCCCTCTCTGCTATTTATATGTTTGTCTTTATGACCAATGAACACTTGGCTGCAAACTTTGCTTCCTTCTCATTATTGAGCTTTAATTCAGTTTCTAGCCAATTGCCACATTTTGAGTTTTTAAATATTTTACGTCACTATAGCGTAACCTTCTTTGCCAACTGGGTAGGAGGAGGAGTCCTAATGGGACTAGCCTATGCTTGGTTGAATAATATCAAGAGTCTCTACAACGATTAAAAAATATAAAAAAAGTTTGCAAAAGTACTTGCATTCTTTTTTTATATGTGATAAACTAATCTACGGTTTGAAAAAACTGCCTAAGACAGTAGGGGAGCTCGACTCATAAAGATCCTACCGAGGACAAAACGTATCAATTAAAAGAAGCGTATTGTACTTTCGTGTCTAGGTTTGGGCGCGTTTTTCTTTTGGAAAAATTCCCCAAGCAAAATAATTACGGAGGTGAACACACTAATGAGTGAAGCAATTATTGCTAAAAAAGCGGAACTTGTTGACGTAGTAGCTGAAAAAATGAAAGCTGCTGCATCAATCGTCGTTGTAGATTCTCGCGGTTTGACAGTTGAGCAAGATACAGTTCTCCGTCGCAACCTTCGCGGAAGCGAAGTTGAGTTTAAAGTTATCAAAAACTCAATCTTGCGTCGTGCAGCTGAAAAAGCTGGTCTTGAAGATCTTGCATCTGTATTCGTTGGACCTTCTGCAGTAGCATTTTCTAACGAAGATGTTATCGCACCTGCGAAAATCTTGAACGATTTTGCAAAAGACGCTGAAGCACTTGAAATCAAAGGTGGTGCAATCGAAGGCGCTGTCGCATCTAAAGAAGAGATTCTTGCACTTGCAACTCTTCCAAACCGCGAAGGACTTCTTTCTATGCTCCTTTCTGTACTTCAAGCGCCAGTGCGCAACGTTGCTCTTGCAGTCAAAGCGGTTGCAGACAACAAAGAAGACGCAGCTTAATCTTAAGCTACGCAGCGTAGCCTAGCTACAAAAAAATAAAAACATAAAATTAAAACTTATTTGGAGGAAATAACAATGGCATTGAACATTGAAAACATTATTGCTGAAATTAAAGAAGCTTCAATCCTTGAATTGAACGACCTTGTAAAAGCTATCGAAGAAGAATTTGGTGTAACTGCAGCTGCTCCTGTAGCTGTTGCTGCAGCTGGTGCTGCTGACGCAGGTGCTGCTAAAGATTCATTCGATATCGAATTGACATCTGCAGGCGACAAGAAAGTCGGCGTTATCAAAGTTGTACGTGAAATCACTGGTCTTGGTCTTAAAGAAGCTAAAGAACTTGTTGATGGTGCACCTGGTGTCATCAAAGAAGGTGTTGCTGCAGCTGAAGCTGAAGAAATCAAAGGTAAATTGGAAGAAGCTGGAGCTTCAGTTACTCTTAAATAATAGAGTTTCCAATCAAAATGAAAACCGAGGTTTAGGCCTTGGTTTTTTCGTGCATTCTTTCTTTTGTGACTTTTACAAGCCCTGTATTATCTAATCTTTCATTGAGATACGAAAAAATTATTGCTATAATAGGGATATTCGTTGAAACAAGGAGAAGGTATGAAAAATTTTAAACAGCTTCTTTTGGCTTTAGTTGCAGTTTTTGCAGCAGTCCTCTTGGTAGCCTGTGGTCTAAAAAGTGATAATGGGACTTATGTATTCGAACCCTCAACAGAAGAAGTGAGGGAGATGCTACCAAGTCAACTTGCTTATATCATTACAGATGATTATAAATTTAGGGTTTCGATTATCATTAAGGACAAAGAAGGCGTTATGAAGGTTCAAATAAAATCAAATGTTCAAAATACCAATCAATCCTATGATTTTAAGGTTGACCAAAAACACAAAATATTTGTAATGAAGAATGATGACAGTGGGACAAAGATGTCGTATAAAATTTCTAATCATATGCTAACCTTTATGGATGTGAAAGAATCAAACTCGAGTGGTTCTGATATTTTTATAAACTTTATAAAAATGGCTAAGTTTAAAAAAGTTAAATAATTTAGCGAAGGTAGGTACGGATCCTGCCTATTTAATCGTTACATATTAGTTGATAAATATATTACAAGAGTATTACATTTGTAATATTTCATTGCCGTGTGTCTGAATTGTTGATATAATAGGGTGAATCTAACTAAAAAGGAGAAGTTATGAAAAACTTTAAACGTATTCTTTTAGCTGTAGTAGCTGTTTTTGCAGCAGTCCTCTTGGTGGCATGTGGTGCCAAAAGTGATAACGGGACTTATGTCTACAAACCATCAAAAACTGAAGTGAAGGAAATCCTTGAAGAACAAGGTGCTCCAAGTTCAAGTGTAGATGCATTGATCGACAATGTTAAATTGGAAGTTTCAGTGACCATTAAAGACAAAACAGGTAGCCTTAAAATTAAAGGTGAAATGATGGGACAAAAGACTGACCAATCATTTGATATGAAAGTTGACCAACAAAAGAAAACTCTTCAATCTAAAACAGGTGAAGGTGAGAAGGTTAAATACAAAGTTTCAGGCGATGTGTTCACTTTTGATTTATCTGGTGAAAAGAGTTCAGGTCATGAAGCCGCTTTGGAAATGTTCAAAAACGCTAAATTCAAACGTACAAAATAATACAAGAGAAGGGCAGAGGGGATCTGCTCTTTTTCTTCTTTAAAATATCTTGAATCAGTATGAAAATAGTGGTAAAATCTCATTATAAAATACATTAGGAGATTGATTATGAAAAATATTAAACGTATTCTTTTAGCTTTCGTTGCAGTTTTTGCAGCAGTCCTCTTGGTGGCATGTGGTGCCAAAAGTGATAATGGGACTTATGTCTACAAACCAACAAAAACTGAACTCAAGAAGATTCTTGAAGAGCAGGGCTTATCAGGTAGTCAATTAGAGTCTATTGGAGACGTTATTAATTTTGAAGTTTCTATTAAGATCAAAGATTCTAAAGGAACCCTCAGCATCGCGGGTGAAGTCGCTGGTCAAAAGAATGAGCGATCTTATGATGTCAAAATCAATCAAAAAGAGAAAACAATCTCGTCAAATGATGGTAGTGGAGAAAAGATTACATATAAGGTCGATGGTGACTATTTGACATTTGATCTTTCTAAGTTAAGTAATAGCAACCAAGGGGATCTTATGATTCTTAAAAACGCTAAACTCAAACGTACAAAATAAAGCGACTGAAGAGCGGGGAAACCTGCTTTTTTGCTTTACTTTTATGACTGGTTTGATATAATAAATGAGACTACAGATGGGACTGGGGCAGGAATGATTTTCTTTGAAAATGATTTCGTCTCGCTCCCTCTTTTCTGTGTGATCAAGGTTATTATTTATGAAAAAGGAGAATCATCTATGCTATATATTTGGTCTTACTTGAAAAAGTATCCCAAGTGGCTAGCCCTGAATCTATTTTCAGCGGTCCTGTTTGTTATTGTCAATTTGGGCTTGCCAACGATTCTAGCTCGCATGATTGATGAGGGGATTAACCCGCGTGATGTGGATCGGCTATATTTCTGGGGCTGGGTCATGTTTGCGATCATTTTGCTTGGGATTGTGGGGCGGATTATCTTGTCTTACGCGGTTGGCCAGCTAACGACCACCATGGTCCGAGATATGCGCAATGACCTCTATGCTAAGTTACAGGAGTACTCGCATCACGAGTATGAGCAAATCGGGGTATCGTCATTGGTCACTCGTTTGACTTCGGATGCCTTTGTTTTGATGCAGTTTGCGGATTCTATGTTGAAGATGGGGGTCATCACACCCTTGATGATGGTTTCCAGTGTTCTCTTGATTCTGACAACTAGTCCTTCTTTAGCGTGGATTGTAGCGGTATCAGTACCATTTCTTGCTGTCGTCGTCTGGTATGTAGCAGTTAAGACACGTCCACTTTCCGAGAAGCAACAAAAGACCCTGGACCATCTTAATCAATTTGCACGTGAAAATTTGACTGGACTTCGTGTGATTCGTGCCTTTGCCCGTGAAGAATTCCAGGAAGAGAAATTTGCGGCTGAAAATGCAGTCTACGCAGAAAACTCGAATAAATTGTTCAAACTAACTGGTTTGACAGAGCCCTTATTTGTGCAGATCATCATTGCTATGATTGTGGCGATTGTCTGGTTTGCTTTGGATCCTCTTCATGACGGTAGTTTGAAAATTGGGGATCTGGTTGCTTTTATTGAGTATAGCTTCCACGCGCTCTTATCTTTCCTCTTTTTAGCCAATCTCTTTACCATGTATCCTCGGACTGCGGTTTCTAGCCGTCGGCTCAAGGAAATCATGGACATGCCCATTTCGATCGATCCAAATGAGAATGGTGTAACAGAAACAACGTCTCGTGGCTATTTGGAATTTGACAATGTCACCTTTGCCTATCCAGGTGAGACGGAGAGTCCAGTTCTTCACAACATTTCCTTTCAAGCCAAACCTGGCGAAACGATTGCCTTTATCGGTTCGACCGGTTCTGGGAAATCTTCACTTGTGCAGTTGATTCCTCGATTCTATGATGTAACGCTTGGGAAAATTTTGGTGGATGGCGTGGATGTCCGTGACTACAATCTGAAAGCCCTTCGCCAAAAGATTGGTTTTATTCCGCAAAAGGCCTTGCTCTTTACAGGAACCATTGCTGAGAACCTTCGTTATGGGAAAGAAGATGCCTCTGTACAAGAGCTAGAACAAGCGGCTGAAATTTCCCAAGCCAAGGAATTTATCGACAGTCGTGAGGAACGCTTTGATACCCATTTGGCAGAAGGTGGTAGCAACCTTTCAGGTGGTCAAAAACAACGCTTATCCATCGCTCGTGCCGTTGTCAAAGATCCAGATGTCTTTATTTTTGATGATTCCTTCTCTGCCTTAGACTACAAGACGGATGCCACTTTGCGGAAGCGTCTCAAAGAAGTCACAGGAGATGCGACCGTCTTGATCGTAGCGCAACGCGTGGGAACCATTATGGATGCGGATCAAATTATTGTCTTGGACCAAGGGGAAATCGTTGGTCGAGGAACTCACGATGAATTGATGGAAAGCAATGAGATCTATCGTGAAATTGCCAATTCGCAGCTCGATAGTCCATCATTAACAGAGGAATAGAAAGGAGAAGCAGATGAAACAAGAACAAAACAGTTTTAGTAGACTATGGACTTACTTGAGAGCCTATCGCTTGGAAGTTTGCTTGTCCATTTTTTTAAAAATCCTGAGTGTCGTCATGAGTGTTGTCGAACCTTTTGTTTTGGGGCTTGCCATTACTGAGTTGACAAAAAATCTCATGGATATGGCAAAAGGCCTTGCAGGAGCTGGTCTTAATACCTCCTATATTGCGATCATTATGACGCTCTATCTATTCCGTGGGGTCCTCTATGAGTTGGGATCTTATTATTCCAACTATTTCATGACCAATGCTGTTCAAAAGACCGTTCAGGACATGCGAAATGATTTGTCCCATAAAATCAATCACATTCCCGTTTCTTATTTTGACCGGCATCAGTTCGGAGATTTACTAGGACGTTTTACTAGCGATGTCGAAACCGTCTCGAATGCCTTGCAACAGTCCTTCTTACAAATCGTCAACGCCATCTTTACCTTGCTCTTTGTCATCAGCATGGTCTTATACTTAAACATCCAGCTGGGGCTAGTAGTCATCTTGTCCATTCCGATCACTTATTTCAGTGCTCGATTTATCATGAAAAAATCTCAGCCTTACTTTAAAGAGCAGGCCGATGTTTTGGGAGCAATGAACGGCTTTGTGCAAGAAAATTTAACAGGTTTTAATGTCCTTAAGCTCTATGTCCGGGAAAAATCTTCCCAGGAAGAGTTTCATGATATTACCCATCACCTTCAAAAGGTAGGATTCAAGGCTAATTTCATTTCCGGCTTAATGATGCCGATTTTAAATGGGATTTCAGATTTGACTTATCTCATTATCGCTTTGTTTGGTGGCTTGCAAGTGATAGCAGGTCGTTTGACTGTCGGGAATATGCAGGCCTTCGTTCAATATGTTTGGCAGATCAACCAACCGATTCAAAACTTAACCCAATTGGCAGGACAGCTACAAAGTGCCAAATCGTCTCTAGACCGGATTTTCCAAGTCATGGATGAACCAGATGAAGTAGCAGATGTGACAGAAACCCTCTCTGGAGATTTGACAGGGCAAGTCAGCTTTAAAAACGTGGATTTCCAATATGTAGCAGACAAACCCTTGATCCGTGATTTCAACCTAGAAGTCAAACCAGGTGAAATGGTGGCCATTGTCGGACCAACTGGAGCAGGGAAAACAACTCTGATTAATCTGCTCATGCGCTTTTACGATGTGACTGCAGGATCGATTACGGTGGATGGTCATGATATTCGTCATCTATCTCGCCAAGATTACCGCAAGCAATTTGGAATGGTATTGCAGGATGCTTGGTTATATGAAGGAACCATCAAAGAAAACCTTCGCTTTGGTAATCTCGAGGCAACGGATGAAGAAATTGTGGAAGCTGCAAAGGCAGCCAATGTCGATCACTTTATCCGGACACTCCCTGGTGGTTACAATATGGAAATGAACCAGGAGTCTAGCAATATTTCTCTAGGGCAAAAGCAACTCCTAACCATTGCGCGTGCGCTCCTGGCGGATCCTAAAATCTTGATTTTGGATGAAGCGACGTCTTCTGTCGATACGCGTTTAGAACTCTTGATTCAAAAAGCCATGAAGAATTTGATGAAAGGGCGGACTAGCTTTGTCATTGCTCACCGCCTGTCTACCATTCAAGAAGCAGATAAAATCCTTGTCCTCAAAGATGGCCAAATCATCGAGCAAGGAAATCACCAATCCTTGTTGGCAGACAAAGGATTCTACTATGAGCTCTACAATAGCCAATTTTCAAATAAAAAAGCGGAATAAGTTCCTTTAATCGAAAGAGGTTTGAGATAGCATTCTCATCCTCTTTTTTCTTGCTTTCTTATATTACTACATAAAAAGGTTAACATTTCTGCAACAAATTGATACAGAATATTCACACAATTCACCTTGTTTGTCATGATAATTTTTATTAGGATAGAATCGTTGTAAAAAATAAAAGGAGAAATATGTGATGTATCATTTAAACAAAGATATCATTTTTGGCATTCGCAAGTCTAAGCTTGGAGTCTTTTCTGTCGTAATTACGATCATGGGGGCTTGTTTTTTGACTGGAAAATCTGTGGCAGCTGATCAAGTTGGAGAGCAAGCACAAGTCCAAACACAAGGGCAAGAAGCGACAACTTCTGATCCCGCAAGCTCTCAAGTAGATACCAGCCAATATGGAGCATCTATGCCTTACACCCGTTATGAAGCAGACAAAGGAAACCTCCTTGGAAAGGCAGAGGTAGAGCAGTCTCAAGACAGTCACTCAACAGCTATTGAAGCTTCTGATCAGACTTATGTCGCTTTAAAAGAAAAGGGAGATGGTGTTTCCTTTAAGGTCAATGAACCAGCCAATGCTTTAACCGTACGCTACACGGTACCAGATGGCGCAAGTGGACAACTCGATGTACAGGTGAATGGTCATAGTGTTCAACAATTGGATCTTTCGTCCTCATCTAACTGGCAGTATTTGAATGACAAAGGTGTACACGATAGTGCACAGGCTGATACACGTGCCCGCTTCCAATTTGACGAAGTGCATAGCCTGCTTCCAGGCATTCAACTTCAAAAAGGAGATGTGGTTTCACTCGTAAAAAACAGGTCAGATGACGTCCATTATGGTCTTGACTTTGTGGAATATGAGCAAGCTCCAGACCCGATTGCTCAAGGGGATAATGCTATCAATATTGTTTCTAAAGGAGCTACGCCAAACGACGATACTGATGACAGCCAGGCCCTCTATGATGCGATTTATGAAGCTAAACAAACCGGAAAGAATGTCTATATCCCAGCCGGGCGATTTAATCTCAATCGAAAAGTCGGTATCGATGCTTCTGATATGAAGATTTCAGGGGCCGGTATCTGGCATACCCAACTGAATTTCACTAGCGACCAAGCTGGTGGCGGTGGATTTGACTTCCTTCACCAAGACAACCATGTTGAATTTAGCGATGTCTATCTGTCCTCCAACCTTCGTTCACGCTATGGTGAAAATGCTCAGTACAAGGCCATTTCTGGAACGCCAGGGAAGAACTCTCATATTCACGATATTTGGGCCGAACACTTTGAAGTCGGCATGTGGATTGGCGATTATGCTGGAAAAAATGATATGAAGTACACAGATGGTCTAGTAGTAGAAAATGTCCGTTTGCGCAATAACCTGGCTGACGGAGTCAACTTTGCCCAAGGGACTAAGAATTCGATTGTCTGCAATTCTAGTATCCGTGGAAATGGAGATGACGGACTAGCCAGCTGGTCAAGTATTGCGGATGGAACAGAATCGGCAGTAGCAGAAAATAATAAATTCCTGCACAATACAATTGAGCTCGGTTGGCGCGCTGGGGGTATTGGAATCTTTGGTGGGAAAGGCCATGAGATCGCCTACAATCGGATTAAAGACAATATCGGTGATGCCGGAATTCGCTTGACGACTGTCTTTAAAGGCCATAACTTTGATCTGAATGAAGAAGGAATTCGGGTTCACCACAATCTCTTGGAGCGTACAGGAACGAAGAGCGATATCTACAACAAGCATCGTGGATCGATTGATGTTGAAACGCGCTATGGAGATATTAAAAATGTCACCATTGAGGACAATGTATTTGTAGCGCCATTTGATACAGGTGTGACCGATCACCTCAATCCAAATGGAGGCATCCTAAACCATGTCGAAGTCAGAAACAATCAAACCATGAGTCAACTCTCTCATTCAGCTCAAGCAGGACTATCTGCTCCTGCTTCAAAACCAGTTGTACAAGCCTTGAAGGTGAAAGAAAAAACCCTTCAAGCAGGCGCAGTGAAGGCTTCCCTTCAACCATCGAAAGTTCAACCGTCTAAAAAACAAACTGGTCTGAATCTTAAACAAGCAAAGACAGTCACCAAAACAGTCAAACCTAACTATGTGCTAAAAGCAACAAATTCCAAGCAAAAGAGCTTTTTGAAAGCTCCGAGTGCTTTATTCCTTTACCGGATGTTGTGATTAAGTCAAACGGTTTAAGAAGGATGGAAATCCTGGATAGAATTCCAGGATTTTTTTGCTTGCTGCTAGACTTTCATTGACAGTGAGGAGGCATATCGGTATACTAGGTATAATCTAATGAGGAGGCCACCATGATGATTCGACCCGTTCAGCTCAGCGATGCAGCAGCTATCCGAGCGATTTACCAACCTTATGTGACAGAGACAGCCATTACCTTTGAGGTTGATGTACCGACTGTCCAGGAATTTGAAAGCCGCATCACAAAAACGCTGACTCAATTTCCTTATTTGGTCGCAGAAGTGGATGAGAAAGTTGTTGGGTATGCCTATGCTTCGACCTATTATGCACGCGCTGCCTATGATTGGACCACTGAATTGTCTATTTATCTAGCAAAAGAAGCGCGTGGACAAGGGATTGGATCGGCCCTTTATACGGCCTTAGAAGAGGAGTTGCAAGCACGTGGCTACTTACGCTTTCTGGCTTGTATCGCAGTTCCGAACGAAGCGAGCATTTCCATGCATGAAAAGCGGGGCTATGTTCAAGTCGCTCACTTCCCAAAAATTGGCTATAAGTTTAACAAATGGCATGATATCGTCTGGATGCAAAAGACGATCGAAGGGCCGGTGAGAAAAATCAAGTAAGAGCTGTTAAGGAGTAGTAGCTAAATGAAAGCTCCATATCACTTGAAACAATCCATAAATTATTCAGCATAGAAGATGTTTTTATACGAAAGAGGTTTTTATGACTCAAGAACAAAGTGCTAGACTGTTACCTCAAAAGCCCTCAAGATGGGCCAAAATTCTACTTAACCGAAAGGTTCCCATCCTCCTATTCTTCTTACTGGAATTGGCCTTTCTTGTTTGTTCATATCTCAGCCTACAAGAGCATTTCCCATCCATTATCTTATGGGAACACTTGTTGAGTGTCTTTACCTTCTTTTACTTGCTCAATCGTTCCATGGATTCTCGTTCCAAATTGTCCTGGGTGATTATCATTGCCCTCTTTCCAATTTTTGGGACGGCTCTGCTCTATTTTTCGTTAGCTGATTTAGGTGTAAGACGCTTGAAGAAACGGCTTGAGGATGCTACAGTGCAGGTAACCGACTACCTAAGCACCGATCCAGAAGTTGCTGATTATTTATCCCAAAGTGATCGCCAATTACAGAAATTAGCTTATTTTTTGGAGCATAGTCCAGCCCAGTTTCCTATCTACAGCAACACAGAGGTAGCCTACTTTTCACTTGGAGATGACATGCTTCCGGCCTTGTTGGAGGATTTGAAAAAGGCGGAGCGTTATATCTTCATGGAATATTTCATTATCGACGAAGGGATCATGTGGGGCGAGATTTTAGCCATTTTGGAGGAGAAGGCCAAGGCAGGTATGGATGTTCGTGTCATGTTTGATGGGATGAATGAGATGACTACCTTGTCCTACGATTATATCGAGCGATTGCACAAGGTTGGCATTAAAGCTCAGGCCTTCTCACCAGTCAAGCCTATTCTATCAACCTATTACAATTACCGAGACCATCGAAAGATTACAGTGATTGATGGTCAAGTTGCTTACACTGGTGGCGTTAACATCGCTGATGAGTATGTCAATAAACTAGAACGCTTTGGTCATTGGAAGGATACGGCCCTTCGATTAGATGGTTCAGCAGTTCAAACGCTAAAAGCTCTCTTTTTGACCATGTGGACAGTGACCGGAATAGAAGACAAAGCGGATATGGAGCGCTATCTACAAGAAAAACCTCAACAAAGAAAGAGCCAGGGCTTGGTTCTTCCTTATGGCAATTCACCGTTGACCTACCACAAGGTTGCAGAAAATGTTTATTTACATCTTCTGAATACATCTACTAATTATGTCTATATCATGACGCCGTATCTGATCTTGGATGATGAATTGGTTCGAGCCATGACATTTGCGGCCAGACGAGGTGTGGATGTTCGTATCATTATGCCAGGGATTCCAGATAAACAGTATGCCTTTGATATTGCGACGACCTATTTTAAAGCCCTCTTGGATGCTGGCGTCCGTATTTTCCGTTATACCCCAGGCTTTGTCCATGCTAAAGTTTATGTTTCTGATAGCCAACAAGCTGTGGTAGGAACCATTAATACAGACTACCGAAGTCTCTATCAAAATTTTGAAGATGGGGTTTTTCTCTACAAAAATCTAGAAGTGCTTCATATTGAACAAGATTTTGAGAGAACCCAGGCTCTCTCAGAGGAAGTCACTCTAGAAAGTTTATCTAAAATTCCTATGGCTCATCGTCTGGGTGGCTATCTCTTTTCTTTAATTGGGCCTTTGATGTAAAAAAGGAGGAAATCATATGGATACAAAAATTCTTTTGAAATTGTTAGAAAACCAAGCTGATCCAGCGAAAGTCCCAGCAATGGAAGCTTATATGAAAAATAAATTCAGCTTTCTTGGCGTTCAAAAACCAATTCTCAAAAAGATTGAAAGAGAGTTTTTTAAACCTTTCATAAAGGATCCAATTGATTGGACTTTTGTGGAAGAGTGTTGGCAGCAACCTTACCGTGAGTTCCAATATATTGCTATGGATTATCTGGATAAAAAGAAGAAGGAGCTTAGACCTGAAGATTTTCCAAAGCTAAAGGAATTGGCTCAAACCAAATCATGGTGGGACAGTATAGATCAATTGGACCTTATCATCGGAGAGATTACTTTGCACTATCCAGAAACCAAGCAGGTTATGCTGGATTGGAGTAAGGATCAGGACTTTTGGTTGAGGCGGATTGCCATTGACCACCAGCTTATGAGGAAAGAAAAAACAGATACGGATTTGTTAGAAAAAGTGATCCTCAATAATCTAGGTCAAAGCGAGTTCTTTATAAATAAGGCAATTGGCTGGAGTTTACGCAATTATTCCAAGGTTAATCCGGATTGGGTAGGGGCCTTTATTGACCGCTATCGAGATCAGTTGTCTCCTTTGAGCATTCGAGAAGGAAGCAAGTACCTACCCTCTTGACATTTTTTGGCCGTTCATGGTAAACTAGTTTTATGCGATGAGTCGATTGGCTCTTAGGAGCCTTTTGCGCTGAGGAGGTCTACATTCAATTGTAACGCAGGAGCGGACCTTGAGCAGTTGTGTGAACCGGCTGTTCTCATCGAAAGGTGCCTCGAATCCTGGTCTTCGGATCAGGATTTTTTTGTTTCTTCAAAGAATTGAAAACTATTATAATACAATTGCTACAAAGTTACGTTGGTGTTATAATATAGTAAAGTGCCTAATGTCAGAAAGGAGTTGAGTTGATTGGGAGATTTCTATCATTCTAATGATCCAGCATCTATAGACTATTCGCATAAAATTGAGGAGCTAGAAAACTCCAAACAATTTCAGGATGCAATCGGATTAATCCGAGAACAAATGAAGAACAATCTACAATGGAATGTTTTCCGATCTTTTGGTATTGTTTGTGCCATACTGTCTCTCATTTTATTGCGTTTTGCAGCTATTCCTTTGATACTTTTAGTTGTAGGTTTGTATTATTGGCCACAATATAAAAAACGAAAAGCCTTGTTTGGGGATCGAATTCGTTCGAACGATGAGATCTATCTTGATGATATCTTGTCGCCTGTATTAAAGGAAGTTTTTCCTAAGGCTTCGATCAAAGAGGATGGTTCCATCCCTTCTGAAGCTCTTTCGCATTTATGTCCTCGGTCAACTGATTTTCTATGTTTCAAAGAGCTATCATTTCATGATGACAAAGAGCTGACGGTGTCAAATCTCTATGCCCATCATACGGAGACTCGTTACCGGACGTCCAATGGACATACGAGGACGGAACATGTGGAAGTTACAGATTTCCTTGGACAAGTGTTCTCTTTATGTCTACCGATCAATTTCTCCGGTCATCTTCGGGTTGTGCCAACCAAGAAATCCTTTCTATTTAAGAGGGAGGTGAATGGGGTTTATCCTGGAGCCAGAGGAGATGAAGTTCAGATTGAAACCGAGGATATTCGCAATAACGAGAATTACAATATCTACTGCACGGATGAATTGTCTGCCCGTAAATTTCTCACCCCTAAGATGTTGGAATGGTTTGATCGACAAATTTCTCAAAATGCCATGTGTGTATTTTTGAAAGACAAGAAACTATTTATTTCTTTGTATACCGATCGCTATATCTTTCCGACGCCCCAAAAACCAGAAGATATTGATCAACTATCTTTGGTATTTGAATATCATAAATTATGCAGAGAACTAGCTTTAATTAAAGAAATAACAGCAATTTTTGAAGGAGAAGCATCATGAATCTCATTATCGGCTTAATCATATTTGTTGCCCTATTGGCTATTTGGTTTATTAGTGTAGGAAATCGTCTCAATCGCTATCTAGTGACCATTGAAGAATCAAAGAGAACGGTCGATATCGTTCTCGTAAAACGCTATGATACCATTTCGGAAATGCTAAAAGTAGCGAAGGCTTATGCCAAACATGAACAAGACCTTTTTACAGATTTAGTTGCTTTACGTCAAGGAGCGAGCATTCAAGAATCCAACCAAGTCATAACCAATCAAAACGATGTCTTGGCACAAATTCGTGCAGTTGGTGAAAATTATCCAGAGCTCTTGTCTTCTAATCAATTCTTGGCCTTGCAAAAGGAAATTGCTGATGAAAATGAAGATCTTGCTGCAGCGAAGCGAATTGTCAACAGTAATATTAGCCACATCAATCAAGAAATTGTTTCATTTCCGACGTCTATCGTAGCAGGTGTAAAGGGGATCCATCAAGTTCCATTTCTTGCTGAAGAAACACAAGGTAAGAAAGATTTAAGTGATTTGAACTATGACCTTAACTAAAGAGCTATTTATTATTAATAACCATCAAAAATCTTGGTCTTGTTATCAGGATTTTTTCCTACTGTTGGTACTTTTCATTTATGCCAAAAAATTGTATAATAGTACAAATACTCAATTTTTAGAAAATTTTGAAAGAGGATTTACTATGGGATATACAGTTGCTGTTGTCGGTGCTACAGGTGCCGTTGGTGCTCAAATGATCAAAATGTTGGAAGAATCTACTCTTCCAATCGATAAGATTCGCTACCTTGCGTCTGCACGTTCTGCAGGGAAGGTCTTGCAATTCAAGGGTCAAGATGTGACTATTGAAGAAACGACTGAAGATGCTTTCGAAGGGGTTGATATTGCCCTTTTCTCAGCTGGCGGTTCAACATCTGCTAAATATGCACCATACGCTGTGAAAGCAGGCGCAGTAGTGGTGGATAACACTTCTTATTTCCGTCAAAATCCGGATGTCCCATTGGTTGTTCCTGAAGTCAATGCACATGCGCTTGATGCTCATAACGGCATTATCTCTTGTCCAAACTGTTCAACGATCCAAATGATGGTCGCTCTTGAGCCAGTCCGTCAAAAATGGGGCTTGGAACGTATTATTGTGTCTACTTACCAAGCTGTTTCAGGTGCTGGTATGGGAGCTATTCTTGAAACTCAACGTGAGTTGAAAGAAGTCTTAAACGACGGCGTTAATCCACGTGATGTCAAAGCTGAAATCTTGCCTTCAGGTGGAGATAAGAAACACTATCCAATCGCTTTCAACGCTCTTCCACAAATCGACGTCTTCACAGAAAATGACTATACTTACGAAGAAATGAAGATGACAAACGAGACTAAGAAAATTATGGAAGACGATAGCATTGCCGTTTCAGCAACTTGTGTGCGGATTCCAGTCTTGTCAGCTCACTCAGAGTCAGTCTACATTGAAACAAAAGAAGTGGCACCAATTGACGAAGTGAAAGCTGCTATTGCAGAATTCCCAGGTGCAGTCCTTGAAGACGACGTTGCTCACCAAATCTACCCACAAGCAGTTAATGCTGTTGGTTCACGTGATACATTCGTCGGACGTATACGTAAAGACTTGGATGCTGAAAAAGGGATCCACATGTGGGTGGTTTCAGACAACCTTCTAAAAGGTGCCGCTTGGAACTCAGTCCAAATCGCAGAAACACTTCACGAACGTGGACTCGTACGTCCAACAGCTGAATTGAAGTTTGAATTGAAATAGGGAGAAAAACAGAAATCAGTAACTCGAAGAGTTTGATTTCGTAGTTTTTCCCCCGCACAGTTGATTAGGAAGTACGAATGTTGCAAACATGAGTAGTTCCAATCAACCACTGCGTCACGATTCAGAAATCAGTAACTCGAAGAGTTTGATTTCGTAGTTTTTCCCCCGCACAGTTGATTAGGAAGTACGAATGTTGCAAACATGAGTAGTTCCAATCAACCACTGCGCCATGATTCAGAAATCAGTAACTCGAAGAGTTTGACTTTTCTTCAGCTACCTAGCAAATCAACTTGTTTTATGAACAGATCATGAGGCAAAGGCAAGCATGCCCCAGCCTCTTTCTTATATAGAGAAAGGTTTTTCTATGTCTTATAATGATTTAAAAGATTGTAAAATCATCACTGCATTTATCACCCCCTTCCATGAAGATGGGACCATTAATTTTGATGCTCTTCCTGCCTTGATCGAGCACCTCTTGGCTCATCATACAGACGGGATTCTCTTAGCTGGTACGACTGCGGAAAGTCCAACTCTGACCCACGATGAGGAATTGGAGCTCTTTGCAGCTGTACAAAAGATTGTCAATGGTCGAGTTCCTTTGATCGCTGGTGTCGGAACCAATGAAACTCGCGATTCGATCGAGTTCGTTAAAGAAGTGGATACTTTTGGTGGCTTTGCAGCAGGATTGGCTATTGTTCCTTACTACAACAAACCATCCCAAGAAGGAATGTATCAACACTTTAAAGCGATTGCGGATGCATCCAATCTTCCGATTATTATCTACAATATTCCAGGGCGCGTGGTAGTAGAAATGACACCTGAAACCATGCTTCGTTTGGCAGAACACCCGAATATCATTGGTGTCAAAGAGTGTACAACTCTGGCTAATATGGCCTATTTGATTGAACACAAGCCAGAAGAATTTCTTGTTTACACGGGGGAAGATGGTGATGCTTTCCACGCGATGAACCTTGGAGCTGATGGGGTGATCTCAGTAGCCTCTCATACAAATGGAGATGAGATGTATGAGATGTTCCAAGCCATTGAGCACAACGATATTAAAAAGGCTGCGGCTATCCAACGTCAGTTTATCCCTAAAGTCAATGCTCTCTTCTCTTATCCGAGTCCAGCTCCTGTCAAAGCTGTTTTGAACTATATGGGATTTGAAGCTGGGCCAACTCGTTTGCCCTTGGTGCCAGCACCGGCAGAAGAAGCGAAACGCATTATCAAGGTTGTAGTAGATGGGGATTACCATGCAACCAAAGAGATCATAACAGGTGTTTTAAGACCAGATTACTAATATTTTGTTGTAAGAAATGTGTTTGAATAATAATAACTTAACTTCCCAACCAATGAATCTATTTTTTGAAAGACCTTTGATTCTTGGCAAAAAAATTATATAATAAAGTAGTAGGTATTCATTCCCTGTCTTACGGAAATGGAGCATTCATGAAAAAAATAATGGATAAAGGAGACTCCGATGGAAGTCATTAAACGTAGTGGAGAAGTGGTTGAATTCAACCCGGATAAAATTTACCAAGCTATTTTGAAAGCAGCGCAAGTGGTCTATGTTTTGACAGATGATTTGCGACAAAATCTAGCTCAAGTAACGAAGAAAGTAGCCATGGATTTGGATGAAGCTCAAGTAGAACGCGCAACCATTAGTATGATCCAATCAATGGTAGAGCATCGTTTACTTGGTGCAGGCTATATTACCATTGCTGAACATTATATTTCTTATCGCTTGCAACGCGATTTGGAACGGAGTGGCTATGGTGACCATATTGCCGTGCATTTGCATTTTGAACAAATTCGCTAGAATATAAAATAGAAGTTACTTCGGTAGCTTCTTTTTAGTATTTTTATTAATCACTGAGAATTCAAGAAAACATGGTATAATAGAGGAGATTGAACTGGAAAGGAATGGAGAACATGGCAACTATTCAATGGTTTCCTGGACACATGTCCAAAGCTAGAAGACAAGTACAAGAAAATTTAAAATTCGTGGATTTTGTGACGGTTCTGGTAGATGCTCGTTTGCCCCTATCAAGCCAAAATCCCATGTTGACAAAAATTGTTGGTGAAAAGCCTAAATTGATGATTTTGAACAAGGTAGACCTGGCAGATCCTGTGGCTACAAAAGAATGGCAGGACTATTTTGAAGCACAAGGCATCAAAACCTTGGCGATCAACTCCAAAGAGCAGTCGACGGTTAAGAAGGTCACAGATGCTGCTAAGAGCTTGATGGCCGATAAAATTGTTCGTCAGAAGGAACGGGGGATTCAGATTGAAACCCTTCGGACCATGATTATCGGGATTCCAAATGCTGGGAAGTCCACTCTTATGAACCGCTTAGCAGGGAAAAAGATTGCTGTTGTTGGCAATAAACCAGGGGTGACCAAGGGGCAACAATGGTTGAAAACCAATAAGGATCTCGAAATCTTGGATACTCCTGGGATTCTTTGGCCCAAATTTGAAGATGAAGAAGTGGCCTTAAAGCTGGCCTTAACTGGAGCTATCAAGGATCAGTTGCTTCCAATGGATGAAGTGACCATCTTTGGTCTTAACTATTTTAAAGAGCACTATCCAGCAGTTTTACAAGAGCGTTTTAAACAAATGAACCTGGAGCAAGAAGCTCCTGAAATTATTATGGAGATGACTCAGAAATTGGGATTTCGCGAGGATTACGACCGTTTTTACCAACTCTTTGTTAAAGACGTGCGCGATGGGAAATTAGGACGATATACACTGGATCGCGTAGGGGAAATTGATGGCAACCATTAAGGAAATTAAAGAACAATTAGAAGACATCCAGCAGTTAAACGATCCATTGTTTGCTGAATTGGAAAAGGATGATCGATCTGGTGTGATCCAAGCGATTGCAAAGCGAAAAAGGGAAATCCAAAAATGTTTAGATGAAGATGAGCGCTTGGAAGGAATGCTGGCCTATGAAAAGGAATGCTATGCGCGTGGAACTGAGCTCATTGCAGGAGTGGATGAAGTGGGACGTGGCCCATTAGCGGGACCTGTTGTTGCAGCTGCCGTGATCTTACCTAAAGGTTCTAAGATTCCAGGCCTCAACGATAGTAAAAAAATTCCAAAATCCAAACACAAGGAAATCTATGAGGCTGTGCTCAAAGAAGCTATTGCGATCGGAATCGGCGTTAAGGACAATCAAGTGATTGACCAGGTCAATATCTATGAAGCTACGAAACTAGCCATGATGGAGGCCATTGGTCAGCTAGATCCTCAACCCCAGCATCTTTTGATTGATGCCATGAAGTTGGATCTTTCTATTCCCCAAACTAGTATCATCAAAGGAGATGCTAATTCCTTATCCATTGCTGCTGCCTCTATCGTAGCTAAGGTGACTCGGGATCAGATGATGGAGGACTTGGCTCAGTTATATCCAGGCTATGATTTTGCACAGAACGCTGGCTATGGAACGGCTAAGCATCTAGCTGGGCTGCACAAGCTGGGAGTGACGCCTATCCATCGGTGTTCATTTGAACCGGTCAAATCGATGTGTGAGGATTAGGCTATGCTATTTACCATCGATATCGGAGGGACCTTTATAAAGTATGGTCTGATGGACGTGGACTATCACTTGGTTCATACAGACAAAATTCCGACGCCACCTACGATTGAGGAGTTTTGGCAAGGATTAGAAGAAATCGTTACACCTTTTCGGGAACAAATCGACGGAATCGCCATTTCTTGTCCTGGTGAGATCCAAAAGACACTTGGCTTTGTCTTTCGAGGCGGTCTCATCCCTTATTTGCGCAACATTCCCTTGGCTAGTAGATTGCAACAAACATTTCAAGTACCAGTCACTGTTCTCAATGATGGAGAAGCCGCAGGTCTAGCAGAAGCAAGGCTTGGCAATCTAAAAGATTGTCCGTGCGGGGCGACCTTGGTCTTAGGGACAGGAGTTGGCCTTGCTCTTCTTTCTAACGGTGATTTATTGAGTGGATGGCAACTGACAGAATACATTCGGTCTATTGATAAGACAGAAAGAACACCAGAAAATCGTCGTTTTCATCGAGAACTCTTTTTGCAAGGCATTTCCAATCTTTTGGAAAACACCGGTTCAGCTGTTCAATTTGTTGAGAAAGCTAGTCACATCTTGAATCTAGAAAAGGCAGATGGTATATCTGTTTTCAGTGCTCTTGATCAAGGGGGTAACGAGGAGCTGACAACCTTGTTTCAGGCCTATTGCTATGATATTGCTATTCTGATTTTTAATCTTCAATCTTTGTTGCGACTTGAGAAGGTGACCATTGGAGGGGGCATTAGTAGCCAACCGCTACTGATCGATGAAATCAATCACCAATACCATGACCTGCTCTCTCAAAGAGGGCATGAACAATTTGAGGCTTTACCCATTCAAGCGACTCGCTTCCATAATGAGAGTAACCTAATTGGCGCTGCAGCCTACTTTTATTCATCAGAAAATCAAAAAAAGTTCTAGAAATAGAGCTTTTTTCTTTTCTTTTTCGAATAAATAAGTGAGAGGAAGTAGAAGGTGACCATGGAGAAATTTGAAATCTTTAAATTAAAAGCAGCCGGTTTATCAAATGAGCAAGTCTTGAGAGTCTTGGATTACTGTAAGAAAGATCAAATCTTGCCAAGCTTAAAAGAGATAGCAAGGATTGCTAGCTGTCGCAGTATCATTCATTTTGTAGACAAATACCGGCAACTAGACGACGACCAATTACACAAAGACTTTGAACGATTCCCATCTTTATCCATTTTTGATCCTGAATACCCTGAGGAATTACTACAGATCTACAATCCTCCTGCACTCCTTTTTTACCAAGGAGATTTGGAGCTGTTAACCAGGCCAAAAATTGCAGTGGTAGGAGCTCGAGAGACAACGCGAGAGGGGGTACGATCTGTAGAGAAAATTATTAAGGAACTTGGGAATGAACTGGTCATCGTCAGTGGACTTGCAAAAGGGATTGATGCGACTGCACATTATGCCAGTATCCGAAATGGTGGTAAGACCATCGGAGTGATAGGAACGGGGCTGGATGTTTTTTATCCTAAGAGCAATCAGAGATTACAGTCACATATGGGGGAACACCATCTGATCTTAAGTGAGTATGGTCCAGGGCAGGCACCACTTAAGTTTCATTTTCCTGAGAGAAATCGCATCATTGCAGGTCTCTGTCAGGCAGTGATTGTGGCAGAGGCTCGACTCCGTTCAGGTAGTTTGATTACTTGTGAAAGGGCCATGGAGGAAGGACGCGATGTCTTTGCGATCCCAGGAAATATTTTAGATGGAAAATCTGCAGGCTGCCATCACCTGATTCAAGAAGGCGCAAAGCTTGTCACATCAGGCCAGGACATTCTTGATGAATTGAAATACGAATTGTGATTTTCCTATAGGAGAAGTTCCTAGTTGACATCTTTCTTAAAATGTATTAAACTCAATGAGATTTATACAATACAGAGGGATAAAACGTGGTAACAAAAAAGAAAAGCAGTACAACCAAGAAAAATTTGGTGATTGTGGAGTCTCCTGCCAAGGCGAAAACAATCGAAAAATACCTTGGTCGTAACTACAAAGTCATGGCCAGTGTTGGCCATATTCGGGACCTGAAAAAATCAACCATGTCGATTGATTTCGACAATAACTATGAACCGGAGTATATCAATATTCGCGGAAAAGGTCCCTTGATCAATGATTTGAAAAAAGAAGCTAAAAAAGCCAAACAAGTCTTTCTCGCAAGTGACCCGGACCGAGAAGGAGAAGCTATTTCTTGGCATTTAGCTCATATTTTGAACTTGGATGCCAAAGAAAAGAACCGCGTGGTTTTTAATGAAATCACTAAGGATGCCGTTAAAAATGCCTTTAAAGAACCGCGTCAAATCGATATGGATTTGGTTGATGCCCAACAAGCACGTCGGGTCTTGGACCGGATTGTAGGGTATTCAATTTCGCCTATTCTTTGGAAAAAGGTCAAAAAAGGACTTTCTGCAGGGCGCGTGCAATCAGTTGCCCTCAAATTAATCATTGATCGTGAAAACGAAGTTAATGATTTCAAGCCGGAAGAATACTGGACCATTGATGGTGTCTTCAAAAAAGGGACCAAACAATTCCAAGCTAGCTTCTATGGGATTGATGGCAAGAAGATGAAGCTCAACACCAATGAAGAGGTGAAAGCAGTACTTGAACGCCTAGATGGCAAAGATTTTACCGTTGAAAAAGTTGAAAAGAAAGAACGTCGTCGGAATGCACCACTTCCTTACACCACCTCTTCTATGCAGATGGATGCAGCCAATAAGATTAACTTCCGTACCCGCAAGACCATGATGGTCGCTCAGCAATTGTACGAAGGAATCAATATTGGCTCTGGTGTTCAAGGTTTGATTACCTATATGCGTACCGATTCCACACGAATTAGTCCGGTTGCGCAAAATGAGGCAGCTGATTTTATCGTGGATCGCTTCGGTGAGAAATATTCTAAACATGGAAGTCGTGTGAAGAATGCTTCTAGTGCCCAAGATGCCCACGAAGCGATTCGTCCGTCTAGCGTCTTCAATACTCCTGAGAGCATTGCTAAATACTTGGACAAAGACCAATTGAAACTCTACACCTTGATTTGGAACCGTTTTGTCGCTAGTCAAATGACCGCAGCTGTCTTTGATACGATGAATGTCCGTTTAGGTCAAAATGGGGTTCAGTATACGGCAAATGGGAGCCAGGTGAAGTTTGATGGTTATTTGGCGATTTATAATGATTCAGACAAAAACAAGATGTTGCCGGACATGGTAGAAGGCGATATCGTCAAGCAGGTCAATAGCAAGCCTGAGCAACACTTTACCCAACCACCTGCTCGCTATTCTGAAGCAACTTTGATCAAGACCTTGGAAGAGAACGGTGTTGGACGCCCTTCAACCTATGCTCCGACGATTGAGACCATTCAAAAACGCTATTATGTCAAGCTGGTAGCCAAACGCTTTGAACCAACGGAATTAGGGGAAATCGTTAATAAACTGATTGTTGAATTCTTCCCAGATATTGTCAACGTGACCTTCACAGCAGAGATGGAAGGGAAACTCGATGATGTCGAACTCGGAAAAGAAGAGTGGCAAAAAGTCATTGATGCCTTCTACAAACCATTCTCTAAAGAAGTCGCCAAGGCTGAAGAAGAGATGGAAAAAATCCAAATCAAAGACGAACCAGCTGGTTTTGATTGTGAAGTCTGTGGCAGCCCGATGGTGATTAAATTAGGACGTTTTGGCAAGTTCTATGCTTGTAGTAATTTCCCAGATTGTCGCCACACCCAAGCCATCGTTAAGGAAATTGGAGTGGAATGTCCAAACTGTCACCAGGGACAAATCATCGAGCGTAAAACCAAGCGCAACCGTATCTTCTATGGCTGTAATCGCTACCCAGACTGCGAATTCACTTCTTGGGACAAGCCAATCGGCCGGGATTGTCCAAAATGTGGTCATTACTTAGTTGAGAAGAAAGTCCGTGGCGGTGGCAAACAAGTCGTTTGTAGCAATGGGGACTACGAAGAAGAAAAAGTGAAATAATCTTTTAAATGATTCAATGTCTATTATAACGGCAATTTTTATAAATGTCTGTTATAATAGACATTTTTGCTTTTTTTCGTTATAATAGACACAAGGAGGTAGGCTTATGTATCTTGCTTTGATTGCAGATGTCATTGATTCCAAAATGGTTCAAGAACGTCTTGACCTGCAAAAACAGGTAGAAAAAACGCTTCAAAAGATGAACGAATTATTTGGAGATTACCTGGCATCCCGTTTTACTTTGACCTTGGGAGATGAGTTTCAGGCGCTTTTAGAAGTGGATGCTCCGGTTTTTCAAATCATCGATACCTTGCGTTTGGAACTAAACCCGACACAACTTCGTTTTGGTATTGGACTTGGAGAGATTGTAACAGCTATTGATCCCTTGCAAAGTGTTGGAGCGGATGGTCCAGCTTATTGGAATGCACGCGCAGCCATCAATCTTGTTCATCAGAAAAATGACTATGGTAATACACAGATTTATTTTTCAAGCGGGAAGGAAAACCGAGACTTTTTTGTGAACGCCCTCATCGCTTCTGGAGAAGCCATTCGTTCGGGTTGGCGGGATAGTCAGGAAGAGATCTTGCTCAATCTTCTAAAGAGATCCGTATATAGCGAGTCCTTTAGTCAGCAGGATTTGGCTCAATCACTAGCTATTAACCCAAGTGCCCTCTCTAAACGGTTAAAGAGTAGTAGTATCCGTGTTTATTTACGGGGGAGAGCAGCTGCCCTGGCTAGTATACAAAGCACAGTGAAAGGAGAGGAAGATGAGCGGATTGTCTAGTATCATAGTGAATCCATACTTGATTCTCTTATTGATTTGTCATTTACTATCAGATTATTATTTTCAAAGCCAAAAGATGGCGGATCGCAAGGATCAGGATAAGAAAGTGCTAGGGCTTCACATTCTATATGTAGCTCTGCCTCTGATCGTCGTTTCCTTCTGTCATCTAGATTTGTGGTGGATTTGCTTGGTTATTTTACTGACCCATGCTGCAATAGATTTCTTAAAACCAATAGTTCAGAAACAATTGAAATTACCAACCGCATGGACCTTTGCGCTGGATCAAGTCTTGCATATTGGTATCATTACTTGTCTAGTCCTTATGGGAGCTAAAGATGGCACGACCTATCTACCCTTGGACATTTTAAATCTAATCTTTTATGTCCTTCTAGTTGGGAAACCAAGCAATATTGCTTTTAAAATTCTGTTTACTAAATATCAACCCACCAGCAAGAAGAAAATGGATACGATCACTGGGGCTGGTTCTATGATTGGCTTTTTAGAGCGTTTAGTGATTGGAGCCTGTCTGGTCTATGGACAATTTGCTTCGATCGGGCTAGTCTTTACAGCCAAATCTATCGCTCGCTACAATAAAATTTCGGAAAATCCAGCCTTTGCGGAGTATTACTTGATTGGATCCTTATTCAGTATCCTCTCTGCCCTCTTGGCAGCTTGGTTGTGTTTATAAGAAAATAAATAGTTAAAGTCTAGACAGGAAGGGAAAGCCTCCCTGTCTTTTTACTTAGCTTTTTGGTATAATGGATCAAGTATGAATTTAGAAAGATTTATGGGTGTCAAACAGTCCGGTAGCTTGTTTTGATATGAACTTAGGTTCCACCCAAAGAGGTATTAGTGTCATGTCTCAATCTTATATTAATGTTATCGGTGCTGGTTTGGCAGGTTCGGAAGCAGCTTTCCAGATTGCCCAACAGGGAATCCCGGTGAAGCTTTATGAAATGCGTGGGGTCAAATCCACTCCGCAACACAAAACAGACAATTTTGCTGAGTTAGTCTGTTCCAACTCTCTTCGTGGGGATTCGTTAACCAATGCTGTCGGGCTCCTCAAAGAAGAAATGCGTCGCTTAGGTTCAGTCATCCTTGAAGCTGCTGAAGCGACTCGGGTACCGGCTGGTGGAGCGCTGGCAGTGGACCGCGAAGGCTTTGCTAGTCGGGTAACTGAGAAGGTATCCCAACACCCGCTCATTGAAGTGATTCGTGATGAAATTACGGAATTGCCGACAGATGCTATCACAGTGGTTGCAACGGGCCCTCTAACTAGCGATGCCTTGGCGGAAAAGATTCACGCGCTCAACGGTGGTGATGGTTTTTATTTCTATGATGCGGCGGCTCCGATCATCGATGTCAATACAGTCGATATGGACAAGGTTTATCTCAAGTCTCGCTATGACAAAGGCGAGGCAGCCTATCTCAACTGTCCCATGACCAAACAGGAATTTATGGATTTCCATGAGGCCTTGGTTAACGCGGAAGAAGCCCCGCTTAACTCTTTTGAAAAAGAAAAGTATTTCGAAGGTTGTATGCCAATCGAAGTCATGGCTAAACGAGGCATTAAAACCATGCTCTATGGTCCTATGAAGCCAGTTGGACTCGAGTATCCGGATGATTACAAAGGACCTCGTGATGGGGAATTTAAGACCCCTTACGCAGTCGTTCAGCTTCGCCAAGACAATGCAGCGGCTAGCCTCTATAATATCGTTGGCTTCCAAACTCACCTTAAATGGGGTGAGCAAAAGCGGGTCTTCCAAATGATCCCTGGTTTAGAAAATGCGGAGTTCGTTCGTTACGGCGTCATGCACCGCAATTCTTACATGGACTCTCCAAACCTGCTTGAACAAACTTATCGTTCGAAGAAACAACCAAACCTCTTCTTTGCAGGTCAAATGACAGGAGTGGAGGGCTATGTTGAATCTGCAGCTTCTGGCTTAGTTGCTGGGATCAATGCAGCTCGCCTCTTTAAAGGAGAAGAAGCAGCTATTTTCCCTGAAACAACTGCTATCGGAAGCTTGGCCCACTATATCACTCATGCCGACAGCAAACATTTCCAACCTATGAATGTTAACTTTGGGATTATCAAGGAGCTAGAAGGTCCACGCATTCGGGATAAAAAGGAACGTTATGAGAAAATTGCCGAACGTTCCTTGCAAGATTTGGCTCAGTTTATGGAAAAATAACCCAAGAAAGGAAAAAGTTTGGAGAAAATCCAGACTTTTTCTTCTAAAAATGGTATAATGAATAAAATTTAGAATATAGAGAGTTTTCTGACAATGAACAAATCCTATTTTTATTTAGATATGAAGACACACGAATTGAAAGTGCCTTATACCGGAAAACTCCGTCGTGTGAGAGTCTTATTACCTAAGAATTATGAAACAGATACTGATCGACGCTATCCTGTTGTCTATTTTCATGATGGCCAGAATGTTCTCTATAGCAAGGAAGCTTTTGCAGGTCATTCCTGGAAGGTGATTCCAGCCATTAAGCGGAATCCTGATATTAGCCGCATGATTGTCGTTGCGATCGATAATGATGGTTTCCAACGCATGAATGAATACTCTGCCTGGAAATACAAGGAATCTAATATTCCTGGAATGCAATTTGGTGGCAAGGGCGTTGAGTACGGAGAGTTCGTTATGGAAGTAGTCAAACCTTTCATTGACCAAGAATACCGAACGCTTGCTGACAGAGAACATACAGCCATGATTGGCTCTTCGCTTGGTGGAAATATTACACAATTTTTGGGCCTAGAGTACCAAGATCAAATCGGTTGTTTAGGGGTCTTTTCATCCGCTAACTGGCTGCACCAAGATGCCTTCAATCATTATATCGAGCGAAAAAAATTATATGCAGATCAACGCATTTACATCTATGTGGGCACTGAAGAGGCTGATGATACAGATAAAACCCTGATGGCAGGGAATATCAAGCAAGCCTATATTGACTCATCTCTTCGTTACTATCATGATGTCATTCAACAAGGAGTAGCTTTAGAAAATATCGCCATTCGGATTCAATCTGGGGCTATCCACCATGAAGAAGCCTGGGCAGAGCATTTACCGGAATGTCTTCGTTTCTTAGCAGAGAAGTGGGACTAGAAGCTTTTAAATTTTTATCATAAAGAAAGAGGGAACCTATGAATATAGAACATCTTAGCCACTGGAGTGGCCAACTTAACCGCGAAATGTATCTAAACCGTTATGGACATGCAGGGATTCCTGTAGTGGTCTTCGCTTCATCAGGTGGAAGCCATAACGAATACTATGACTTTGGTATGATTGATGCCTGTGCTCAGTTTATCGAAGAAGGACGGGTTCAATTTTTCACCCTTTCAAGTGTCGATAGTGAAAGCTGGCTTTGTAATTGGAAAAACCCTCACGACCGAGCTGAAATGCATCGCGCTTATGAACGCTACGTGATTGAAGAAGCCATTCCATTCATCAAGCACAAAACGGGATGGTTTGATCCGATGATGACAACCGGATGCTCTATGGGAGCCTACCATGCCCTCAATTTCTTCTTGCAACATCCAGACGTCTTCAACAAAGTGATTGCCTTGAGTGGTGTCTATGACGCTCGTTTCTTTGTTGGTGAGTTTGGAGGCGATGAAGCCATTTACCAAAACTCTCCATCTGATTATATCTGGAACCAAAATGATGGCTGGTTTATCGACCGTTACCGTCAGGCTGAAATCGTTGTTTGTACTGGTTTAGGAGCTTGGGAGCAAGACGGGCTTCCATCTTTCTACAAACTGAAAGAAGCCTTTGATCACAAAAACATTCCCGCTTGGTTCGCTGAATGGGGCCATGATGTAGCCCACGATTGGGAATGGTGGCGCAAGCAAATGCCCTATTTCCTAGGACAAATGTATCTATAAGTCAAAAGGGAGGAGACCTCTATGAATTATCTTGTTATTTCACCTTATTATCCACAAAATTTCCAACAATTCACCATTGAACTAGCTAACAAGGGAATCACTGTCTTGGGGATTGGTCAAGAGCCGTACGAACAGTTAGATGAGCCATTGCGCAATAGTTTGACAGAGTATTTCCGTGTAGAAAATATGGAAGACTTAGATGAAGTGAAGCGTGCAGTAGCCTTCCTCTTCTACAAACACGGGCCAATCGATCGCATCGAGTCCCATAACGAGTACTGGTTGGAATTAGATGCGGCGCTTCGGGAGCAATTCAATGTCTTTGGAGCTAAGCCAAAAGATCTGAAGAAAACCAAGTTTAAATCCGAAATGAAGAAACTCTTCAAGAAAGCAGGAGTTCCTGTCGTTCCTGGTGCCGTGGTTAAAACAGAAAAAGACATTGATAAGGCCGTGAAGAAGATTGGGTTGCCATTGATTGCCAAACCTGACAATGGAGTAGGAGCAGCAGCGACCTTTAAACTTGAAACACCAGAAGATGTAGATCATTTCAAGGCAGAATGGGATGGACATACGGAGTACTTCTTTGAGAAATTCGTCACTTCTAGCGAGATCTGTACCTTTGATGGTCTGGTTGATCGCGATGGCAATATTGTCTTTTCAACGACTTTTGACTATGCCTATACGCCATTAGATTTGATGCTCTACAAGATGGATAACTCTTATTATGTCCTCAAAGAGATGGATCCAAAATTGCGTCAATACGGGGAAGCGATTGTCAAAGCCTTTGGCATGAAAGAACGTTTCTTCCATATCGAGTTCTTCCGCGATGGGGATGACTATATTGCAATCGAGTACAATAATCGTCCAGCAGGTGGTTTTACCATCGATGTCTACAATTATGCTCACTCCATTGACTTATACCGAGGTTATGCAGCCATCGTAGCAGGAGAACCTTTCCCAGCTTCTGAGTTTGAGCCCCTTTATTGCTTGGCAACTTCTCGCCGTGCCAATGCAGCCTATGTCCTTTCAGAGGAAGAAGTTCTGGCTAAATACCGTGATCAATTCCGTGTGAAGAAAGACATGCCTGCTGCTTTTGCAGAACTTCAGGGAGATTTCCTCTATATGCTTACAACACCTAGTCGTGAAGAGTTAGAACAAATGATTCACGACTTTGGTCAACGCCAATCATAAGATGACGACCGGTAGGATAGGATCCTATCGGTTTTTTATATGTATAGCAAAACTATGAGAAATAAGTTTGTGAAATATTGAATTTATATTAAAAAAAAGCTTATAAAACCTTCTTCCAAGGAATAAAGTTTGTGAAATCATTTGAGCATTATTTTTGACAGTGCTTTCATTTTTGGCTAGAATAAAAGAGTATGAATAAATGTTAAGAAAGGCGAAAAGATGGCAACATTAGATAAAAGTCTCTTATTGGAAATGTTCCGTAAAATGGAAGAAATCCGTCGCATGGACTTAAAAATTGCACAGTTAGTAAAAAAAGGGAAAGTGCCAGGAATGACGCACTTTTCTGTTGGGGAAGAAGCAGCAAACGTTGGAGCGATGCTGGCTTTAAACGACGATGATTTGCTGACATCTAACCACCGTGGACACGGACAAGCTATCGCTAAAGGAATCGATTTGAATGGCATGATGGCTGAGATCCTTGGTAAGTATACGGGTACTTGTAAAGGGAAGGGAGGCTCTATGCATATCGCTGACCTGGATGCCGGTAACCTCGGTGCCAACGGTATCGTCGGTGGTGGTATGGGGATTGCTGTAGGTGCAGCCCTTACTCAACAAATGCATAAGACTGGTAAGATTGTTGTCTGCTTCTTTGGCGATGGCGCAACCAACGAAGGTGTCTTCCACGAAGCGGTCAATATGGCTTCCATCTGGAACCTACCAGTAATTTTCTACTGTATTAATAATGGTTATGGAATCTCTGCTGACATTAAGAAAATGACCAATATCCAGCACATTCATGAGCGTAGTGCTGCTTACGGCATTCCAGGAATGTTTATTCCAGATGGTAACAACGTAATTGATGTCTATGAAGGATTCCAAAAAGCTGTTGAACACGTTCGCTCTGGTAAAGGTCCTGTCTTGATTGAAAGTGTTACCTATCGTTGGCTTGGTCACTCTTCATCTGACCCTGGTAAATACCGGACTCGTGAAGAAGTCGAAGAGTGGAAGAAGAAAGATCCGATTGAAAATCTTCGTAAGTATCTCCTTGAAAATGAAATTGCGAGCGCAGAAGAATTGGATCAGATTCAAGAAGAAGTGAAAGAAGCCGTTGAAGCTTCAGTGAAATTTGCGGAAGAAAGCCCATTCCCTCCACTCGAATCAGCTTTCGAAGATATTTACGCAGACTAAGGGGGAGTAGAGAATTATGGAAACAAAATTAATGTCTTTCCGCGATACCATTATCCTTGCTATGTCTGAGGAAATGCGTCGCGACGAAAATGTATTGTTGATGGGGGAAGATGTCGGAGTTTTTGGTGGAGACTTCGGAACTTCCGTAGGGATGCTAGAGGAATTCGGTCCAGAACGTGTTCGTGACTGTCCAATTTCGGAGGCTGCGATTTCAGGTGCAGCAGCTGGTGCAGCCATGACCGGACTTCGTCCAATCGTTGATATGACCTTCATGGATTTCTCAGTGATTGCCATGGATGCTATTGTCAACCAAGCTGCCAAGACGCGCTACATGTTTGGTGGAAAAGGGCAAGTACCGATGACCATTCGCTGTGCTGCCGGTAACGGAGTTGGATCTGCAGCTCAACACTCCCAATCTTTGGAATCATGGTTCACCCATATTCCTGGTTTGAAAGTTGTTGCTCCAGGAACTCCAGCGGACATGAAAGGACTTCTCAAGTCTTCTATCCGTGATAACAACCCAGTTATCATTCTTGAGTACAAATCAGAATTCAACCAAAAAGGGGAAGTGCCAGTTGATCCAGACTACACGATTCCACTTGGTGTCGGAGAAATCAAACGTGAGGGTACTGATGTCACTGTCGTAACCTACGGGAAAATGCTTCGTCGTGTCATGCAAGCAGCTGAAGAATTAGCTGAAGAAGGCCTTTCAGTAGAAGTAGTAGACCCACGTACCTTGGTTCCACTTGATAAAGAGATTATTATTAATTCTGTTAAGAAAACAGGAAAAGTCGTCCTTGTCAATGACGCCCATAAAACAAGTGGTTATATCGGTGAAATTTCAGCTATCATTTCTGAATCAGAAGCATTTGATTACTTGGATGCACCCATCCGCCGTTGTGCGGGGGAAGATGTGCCAATGCCTTACGCACAAAACCTTGAAAATGCAATGATCCCAACAGTTGAAAGCATCAAAAATGCCATTCGCAAAACGTATAATAAAGAATAGTACATAACATAAATTATTTTATGTGAATGAAATTCGTTTTTCTCTCTCATTTTTTATCTGAAAAATGCGACATGAGAGAGTCGAATCGATTATATTCGACGAACGAATTAGTAAGTCTACTAGGTTGACCGCCTGATAGCGGCAACCGTAGCAACTTGAGATACGCATGTATCCAAGTTGCTTGTAGAATTGAACTCGGGCTAAAGTTGTGTGAAAAAGATAAACTTTCCTAGAAACTAAAGTTTCTTCGTCAAGTTTCCTATTTTCACTTTGACTTTTAACGCCCTTAGTATCTTATAATAGAATAGGAGAGGTCATGGCTGATGATAAGCTAAGAGCGACTCCTGCGGCTAGAAAATTAGCGGATGATTTAGGGATCAACCTCTATGATGTTTCTGGTTCAGGCGCAAACGGTCGTGTCCACAAAGAAGACGTGGAAACATATAAAGACACAAATGTGGTTCGCATTTCACCACTTGCAAAACGAATTGCTTTAGAACACAATATTGCTTGGCAAGAAATCCAAGGAACTGGTCATCGTGGCAAGATCATGAAGAAGGACGTCCTTGCTTTCCTTCCTGAAAATATCGAGAATGAGACCATTAAGTCACCTGCTCAAATCGAGAAGGTGGAGGAAGCTCCAGATAATGTGACACCTTATGGTGAAATCGAGCGAATTCCGATGACACCAATGCGTAAGGTGATTGCTCAACGGATGGTGGAATCTTATTTGACAGCACCAACCTTTACTTTGAACTATGACGTTGATATGTCTCAAATGTTGGCCCTTCGTAAGAAAGTATTGGATCCAATCATGGAAGCAACTGGCAAGAAAGTCACTGTAACAGATTTGCTTTCTCTTGCGGTTGTTAAGACCTTGATGAAACATCCATACATCAATGCGTCATTAACAGAAGATGGCAAAACCATCATCACTCACAACTATGTCAACTTGGCTATGGCGGTTGGGATGGACAATGGGCTGATGACACCGGTTGTCTATAACGCAGAAAAGATGACTTTATCAGAGTTGGTGGTAGCCTTGAAGGACGTTATCGGACGTACCTTGGATGGTAAGCTTGCTCCAAGCGAATTGCAAAATTCAACTTTTACCATCAGTAACTTGGGGATGTTTGGTGTTCAATCTTTTGGACCGATTATCAACCAACCAAACTCTGCCATTCTTGGGGTTAGCGCAACTGTTGAAAAACCAGTGGTTGTGAATGGTGAAATCGTCATTCGTCCAATCATGAGCTTGGGCTTGACCATTGACCACCGCGTTGTCGATGGTATGGCTGGTGCCAAATTCATGAAAGACTTGAAAGCCTTGATTGAAGACCCGATTTCAATGTTGGTCTAATCAACGAGAGAGAATAGAAACAAGAAAAAGAGGGAAATAAAATGGCCTTAGAAGTAATTATGCCAAAAGCCGGCGTAGATATGACCGAAGGACAAATCGTTCAGTGGAATAAAAAAGTCGGCGAATTTGTAAAAGAAGGAGAAATTCTCCTTGAAATCATGACAGATAAAGTCAGCATGGAATTGGAAGCTGAAGAAGATGGCTACTTGATTGCTATCTTAAAAGGGGACGGCGAGACAGTCCCTGTAACAGAAGTTATCGGTTACCTTGGTGAGGAAGGGGAAAACATCCCATCAGCTGGAGCTTCTGCACCAGAAGCTAGCCCAGCACCTGCAGCAAGTGCTTCAAATGATGACAATAAGAGCGATGATGCTTATGATATCGTAGTGATCGGTGGTGGTCCTGCTGGTTACGTATCTGCTATCAAGGCAGCTCAATTGGGTGGTAAGGTTGCCCTTGTTGAGAAATCTGAACTTGGTGGAACTTGCTTGAACCGCGGATGTATCCCAACTAAGACTTACCTCCACAACGCTGAAATCATTGAAAATATCGGTCATGCGGCAAACCGTGGGATCATCATTGACAATCCTAGCTTCACAGTGGATATGGACAAGGTTCTTGAAACCAAGAACAAGGTCGTAAATACTTTGGTTGGTGGTGTTGCAGGACTTCTTCGTAGCTACGGAGTTGATGTTCATAAGGGTATCGGTACCATTACGAAAGATAAGAATGTTTTGGTCAATGGTTCTGAGTTACTTGAAACTAAGAAGATTATCCTTGCTGGTGGTTCAAAAGTCAGCAAGATTAACGTTCCTGGTATGGAGTCTTCCCTTGTAATGACGAGTGATGACATCTTGGATATGAATGAAGTCCCAGAAAGCCTTGTGATCATTGGTGGTGGAGTTGTCGGTATCGAGCTTGGTCAAGCCTTTATGACCTTTGGTTCAAAAGTTACGGTTATTGAAATGATGGACCGCATTGTTCCAGCTATGGATGCGGAAGTATCTAAGAACCTTCGTTTGATCCTCGAACGCAAAGGTATGACTATCTTGACAGATACTAAACTGCAAGAAATCATTGAAGAAGATGGCAAACTCCGTATCAAGGTTGAAGGAAAAGACGATATCATTGCAAACAAAGCTCTTCTTTCAATCGGACGTGTTCCAGATCTTGAAGGAATCGGAGAAGTTGATTTTGAATTGGATCGTGGTCGGATCAAGGTCAATGAATACATGGAAACATCTGTTCCAGGTATCTATGCGCCAGGTGATATCAATGGTACGAAGATGTTGGCCCACGCTGCCTTCCGTATGGGTGAAGTAGCGGCTGAAAATGCTCTTAAAGGAAACCACGCTGTTGCCAAATTGAACTTAACTCCTGCAGCTATCTACACACTTCCAGAAGTTGCGGCTGTTGGTTTGACAGAAGAACAAGCTCGTGAGAAATATGATGTCCAAATCGGTAAATTCAACTTTGCCGCAAACGGGCGTGCCATTGCATCAGATGCGGCTCAAGGATTTGTAAAAGTCATTGCAGACAAGAAATATGGTGAAGTTCTTGGGGTTCACATCATTGGTCCAGCAGCTGCTGAATTGATCAACGAAGCTTCTACCATCATTGAGATGGAAATCACTGTAGAAGAAATGCTCAAGACCATTCATGGTCACCCAACCTTCTCAGAAGTGATGTACGAAGCTTTTGCGGATGTACTTGGCTTGGCAGTTCACTCACCTAAGAAGAAATAATATTATTATTTCAATTAGATTTTCTTAAAGTAGTACGGACGGCAACGACCTCTCTTAGAGTTCCATGCCTAAAAATTGAGCCTCTAGTCTCAATTTTTCCGAGAAATGTAACGAGTTATCGTTACATTTCTTTTTACTACTTCAGAAAATTAAGTGAAATTCAACTATTTCTGTCTAACGCTCATCCTGCTATGAGTAGGATTTATAAAACGAATTTTTTGGAATTACTATGAAATACATTATTAATTATTCAAATGATACAGCTTTTAATATTGCTTTAGAAGAGTATGCTTTTAAGCATCTATTGGACGAGGATCAAATCTTCCTTCTCTGGATTAACAAACCATCCATCATCGTTGGTCGTCACCAAAATACCATCGAAGAAATCAACCGTGACTACGTTCGGGAGCATGGAATTGAAGTGGTCCGTCGGATCAGTGGTGGTGGAGCTGTTTACCATGATTTGAACAACCTTAACTATACCATCATTTCAAAAGAAGATGAAAACAAGGCCTTTGACTTCAAGAGTTTTTCTACTCCTGTGATCAATACTTTAGCTGAACTTGGTGTTAAAGCTGAATTTACAGGCCGTAACGACTTGGAAATCGACGGTAAGAAATTCTGTGGGAATGCCCAAGCTTACATCAATGGACGGATCATGCACCATGGTTGCCTTCTTTTTGATGTTGATTTGTCTGTCCTTGCCAATGCTCTCAAGGTGTCTAAAGACAAGTTTGAGTCTAAAGGGGTTAAATCGGTTCGTGCTCGTGTGACCAATATTATCGACGAGTTGCCAGAAAAAATCACCGTCGAAGAGTTCCGTGACCTGCTTCTGGACTACATGAAGAAAGAATATCCTGAGATGACAGAATATGTCTTCTCGGATGAAGAATTGGCAGAGATCAACCGTATCAAGGAAACCAAGTTCGGTACCTGGGATTGGAACTATGGGAAGTCCCCTGAATACAATGTCCGTCGTGGCACTAAATTCCCCAGCGGTAAGGTTGAAATCTTCGCTAACGTCATTGAATCCAAGATCCAAGACATCAAGATTTATGGAGACTTCTTTGGTATCGAAGACGTAGCAGCAGTAGAAGATGTCCTTCGTGGTGTCAAATACGAACGCGAAGATGTTCTTAAAGCCCTTCATACCATTAATTTAGGTCGTTACTTCGCAGGAATCACTGCAGAAGAAATTGCTGAGGCTGTGGTGGAATAAAGTCAAAAGAGATTCGCAGAAGCGGATCTCTTTTTTGAAACTAGTTTCACATAGAAATTATTGTTTTACTAAGGATTTTGTAGTATAGTAAAGGTGGAAAAGTGTATTCGCTTACAAAGAATATAACTATAATTTATAAAACTCAGGAATTACGAAACAACGAAAATGATTGACTAGCTAGGTATTACTTTCCTTTTCTGCTTTAGAAAGTGTGATGATATGAAACGTGTATTTATTATTTTATCAAACCTTTTCATCTCTAGCTTTTTGATTTGGATTGCCTTTATTTCTCCAAATACGGTTATCCACAGCAGTCTTCCGGTAGTAGCTGTGCTGAGACGAGAAAAGAGCGTCACATATGAAGAGTTATCTTCCAGTTTAGACCGTTTGGCAAGGGAAAATCATAGTATAATTGCCCGTCAGATACAAAGAACAGATTCTAAAGGGCAGGTTGTTTTCACCTATGATATCTACGGAGAGGGAAAGCTTCCTCTTGGAATTAAAAGAGAGAAGAAAGAACTGGCTGCCAATGAAAGCCTGGTAGTGAATTATTATGTATTAACAGGTGATTTAGAAACTGAAAAGCTGGATCAAACGCTTCATACTCTTGGTTTCTCACAAACTTTTATAGAGAAACCAAATCCTCTGCAGACCTTTATTGCCTTTTTTGGCTCAGGTTCACAATCACTTGCCTTGGTTATTTTTATTATTAGTTTTAGCGCTTTGACGATTATACAAAAAACACTTGAAATGAGAAGCGCTGGGATTCGATATATCTCAGGAATGAGACGCTTGCAGCTTTTTGGACATTCCTTAAAAGATGATAGTATAGAGTTGCTTTTGGGATGTATTGTCGCAAGTATAATGGGTGCGGTTTTGATTTATTCTTTCCAATTAACACCTTTTACCTATTCCGTCATCATTTCAAGTAGTATCATTTACAATGGGATGTTACTTATTTTATCTGCTATCTTATCCTTCATTTTTGCATATAGTATTCAAACAATGCATTTAGTCACCCTTCTAAAAGGGAAAGTTCCATTAAAGCGCATTTTGGTTTTCCTCTTTATTTGTCAATTTCTCGCTGTGGCATTAATTGGCCTTGCGATTCATAGAATCAGTATTTATGGATCAGTCTGGCAAACTCACCAAGAGGGAAGTGAGGCTTGGTCAAAACAGTCGAATTGGGTTCAAATTGGTGAAAATCGGGAGGATTTTTCACAGAAAACAAACAAAGAGACGCAAATTGAGAACAGAGCAAAATGGTCTAAGTTCATCGAGTCTGGTATTGAAAATGGTGGTCTTTTAGCTTATCATAATCTCGTATCTTTTAGTTCAAAAGGAGTTATGACGGATCCTAGTACAGGTAAAGAGTTTTCAATCACAGATTACGATCCTCTTGCCAATAGCCTGTATGTCACTCCAAATTATCTTGATATCCAAAGGATCTCAGTTTCCCCTGAGGAAAAAGAGCGCTTGAATCACTTGCAAGCTGGAGAATTTGGACTCTTACTTCCGGAAAAATTAAAAGGTCGAGAAGAGGAGATGATCAAACGATATGAAGATTATCTATCTCCTCGAGATGATCAAGGAAATATCACCTTATCAATGAAGGCGCAGGTAACGTATATTCCGAATAATCAAAAACGCTTTATCTACAACAACACACCAATCAGCTATCAGCAATTCTTTACCGATCCAGTTTTAGTGGTTATTCAACCTGAAAGTTTTGGAGGCTATGTGAATCCATATTTCACCGATCTAAATCCCTACCTTTATTTTAATGAACTTCAGAATAGTAAAAAACTAGTCGCTGAGTATAATCTTGAAAAAAGTGTTAGTCAGTACGACTATGCAGTGGACGTTTACCAGCGAATGGCCCAAAAAATACAAATAGAAAATCTCATGGCGATTGCAGGAGGAGTCTTTGGTATAGCAACCTCTGTTCTTCTTTTTAACACTATGAATTTCCTATATTTTGAAGAGTTTAGAAAACAAATCTTCTTGAAGAAGATTGCAGGTCTGGGATTTGTAAACATTCACCAAATGATTTTGCTCTCAGAAAGTAGCCTCTTACTATTAGGAAGCCTCCTGGTATTCATTCTCACTTCGGAATGGTGGATTGCTCTTGTCACTCTCTTGCTATTTATTACTAATGCTTGGTTCATTCTCCTGTACCGGTCTCATAAAGAAGACCACTTGTTAGCCACTGTACTGAAAGGAGCCTAATATGATTAGCGTAGAACATTTAACCAAATCATTTGGCCAACGAACGGTCTTTCAAGATTTGAGCTTGCAATTTACAGAAGGTAAGGTCTATGCTCTGATCGGAAATAGTGGGTGTGGTAAAACAACCTTGCTCAATATCTTGGCGAAGATAGAGCCTTATGAAGAAGGGAGTATAAGCTATCAAGGGCAAGAACTGAAACAAATCAAACAGCATCACTTCTTTAAGCGTGAATTAGGTTATCTCTTCCAAAACTTTGGCCTACTTGAAAACGAGACTATCGCTACAAATTTAGATTTGGGATTGATTGGGCAAAAATTAACGAAAAAAGAGAAGAAGCAGCAAGAAGAAGAAGTGCTCAAAAAAGTAGGATTGGCTTACCTTGCTCTGGATCAAAAGATTTATGAATTATCTGGGGGAGAGGCGCAACGTGTCGCATTAGCTAAAGTTATTTTAAAAGATCCACCTTTAATTTTGGCAGATGAACTAACTGCAGCACTGGATCCAGAAACTTCACAAGAGGTGATGGACTTGCTCTTAATGTTAAAGAATCAAGATCGTATAATCATTATTGCAACCCATAATCCAGTAATTTGGGAAAAAGCTGACGAAGTGGTAAAACTCAACTAGTCCATGCTGAAGAATGGTAGGATTTTTTATATTAACTTGGTTGCAAATAATAAAGATGTTTCATTTACCTTTGAAAATAAAAAACATAAGAAGATATTTTCTACTTCACAGGCAGAAACCTCCATATATCGCAATATTTATATCACTTATATGGGAGAAAGAAGAAGTGAGGAGCGTGTTAAATCTCAATATTATTTGTGGGATTTAAAGCATCGAATTCATTATTTATATGATCATGGACCAATTTTGCTATCGAACAAAGGGATTCTATGGATTCAATTCAAAAAGAAGGATAGTGAGATTCCAAAAGGTGAAATCTATCGAAATGAAAACTCCGTGATGCGCTATCAAGAATGGTAGAAAGGAGAAAAATCATGAAAAAAGTTCATTTATTCCTTGTACTTCTGACTTTGCTTGGTTTATCTGGCTGTAAAGAGACACCAAAAGAAAGTAAAACAAGTCCTTCCAGTTCTCGTAAGGTCACACCCCCTTCATCAACAACAGTTAGTGTAAAAACAAAGGAGCGTACAGAACCTAATCCTCCAATGCCAGCAGAGGTAGCAGAGCGATTAAAAATTAAGGAAGGCGGCGCAGAAGCTGGAACTCAGCAAACTTTGCCATCTTCAAAACAGGAACAAGCTTCATCGCAAGAGAATACGCAACCTTCTCAATCACTCAAACAAGAAACATCGACCAAAGAGAATCAAGGGGTCCGAAAACTATTGTCTATTCCTTTAAAACTTCAAGAAGAATGGTATTTCTGTGCTCCGGCGACAGTCCATATGATGCTGGCTAGTCGAGGGGTTAGCGTCTCTCAACATCAATTGGCTAAGGAAATGGGAACTTATAATCCCTATGGGACTCATAATCGGGATGCGATTCGCGTATTGAATCAGAATCTATTTGGCTATCCAGAACCAAGTGGAAATCAAGCTGGTTATCGACTAGCTACTGTAACGGACGCTCGTCCAGATTCTGAAGATATCCGAATCTTTAAAGAACGCGTGCGCAAAGATATTGACGATGGCTATCCTCTCTATTACACCTTCAATGTAGCACAAATCTATCCTGGAAAAAGTGGGGAACATAATGTGATTGGAGTAGGCTATGAATTGACAGCAGATGGCAAGGACATCTCAGCAATCTATTATCTAGACCCTGATACACATGTACAGGATCCAACCTATGGAGGCTTGAAGAAATTGACACCAGAGGGGTTATTAGCAGCCATGGTTACATGCGGTGAGAAAAATTATGCCTGGTGAGAAAATATAGTCGTAAAACGAAAGTTAGTTCATGACACGGTCTCTTTTCTGGATATTCAAAAATAATGAGAGTAGATATAGAGGAAATCTGAACAAAAAAGGGGATCATATTCGATGATGAAAATTCCAGTTGAAAAACTTGGTCTATTTGAACAGTTAGATCGTATGGTAGTGGCTTTTTTTAGCAAGGAACAACCTTCCAGTCCATATGATTTGAATGTCAGTATTACACAAGAACACCTTGACCAGAAAAAGCAAGAGCTCGAACCATTAGGCTATCAAGCTGTCCAACTACCATTAGGAATGGCTTTAGATAATGTCATCCAGCAACCTCATTATAAAAACTTAATCATTGGTGGACTTGCTCCCGACGAAATTTTAGTCAGCAAAGAAGAATTAATGCCTTTGAAAGATATTGTGGACAGTTTTTGTATTATGTACGCTGCAGCGAATAACAGACTGGAAAATAGTAAGGCTTATGAATTAATGAAAGATAAGACGGTTTATTTTATTGGTAAACTATTTACAGATTTTCCAAAAGCCGGTGATGAAATTGCTTATTTAGGAATTGATCGAATAGCGAGCGATGGTACTCCATATGAAGCAGTTAAATGCTTTCTAACGGAAGAGAGTGCAGAGAAGTACAATGGTGAAAAAAGACCGGTCACCCCTGCAAACTTGGCCTATCTAAAATCATTCTGGGGAAAACCAGTCATTATTGAGCCACACCGTAATTATTGGATCGAATTTTTATAGAAAGAATAAAAGAGCGTAAGATACCATAAAAAATCTTACGCTCTTTTTCTAACACTAAAACATTACATAATTTATATTATGTATCTTATAAACTATCCAAGGCATTTTTCTGTTCATCATTAACGATATGGGTATACAAGTCCGTTACCTGTGTGCTCGCATGTCCTAGCTGATGACTGACCAAAACTTGGGATTTGGTTGCATCATAGAGACGAGTTGCTAATGTATGGCGTAGTTTGTGGGGAGTTACGCGGACTTTAAAGTCTTCAGAATACTTGGCCACCATCTTTTCAACACTAGAAGCATCAATCCGGTTTGGAACACCTCGATACAAGGTTAAGAAGAGGGCTGTATCAGTCTTCTCTGTCTTATAACGTTTGTCTCGAATAGCAAGATATTGCTCTAAATAGGGTTTAGCAAAGGCAGCGACATTAACTGAGTCTCGTTTTCCACCTTTTCGAGTGACGTCAATCACCATCATCTTAAGATTGAGATCTCGAAGATCCAGGTTAACTGCCTCAGAGAGACGGACACCAGAGGCAAGAAGGAGTGCGATAATCGCTAAATCTCGCTCTTTATTCTTATTGAATGAAGATAAGGCGCGATTTGAGAGTGTTTGAGGGTATTCCTGATCGATATAGTTGAGGAAACCTTCTGTCTCATCCCCTAAAAAGAGCTTTTGCTTGATATTTTCAGCTCGGGCCGCCAAGGTTTCTTTCTTTTTCTTGGTCGCAACCTTCTTCATGACATTGCGGTAGAAATAAGGTTCCCCTTGCTCATTTTCAACTTCCTCAGTCAAATACTTATAGAGACTAGATAGTGCAGAAAGGGTACGGTTAATGGTTGTTTGGGAAACCCCGTTTTTCGTCGTATTGGCATTGAGCAGAGGACGTTCACGTAAGTAAAGGATAAAGGATTCCATGTCTTTCTTGGTCATGTGCTCCAGAACCTCTAAAGGGATATTAGCCATGGTGTCAGCATCTGATATACCAGATTCCAAGACCCAGGTGAAAAATCGATCATATTCCTTTAAATATTCGTATAAGGTCGTAAAACTATATGGAACGGCCAGTTTTGATTGGTAATATTCTAAGACGTACCATGGCATGACTTGTTTGAGTTTATCAATCCGTTCTAATAAGATCTCGCGTTTCATGTTTTTCTCCAAATCTTTCTATACTAGTAGTATAGCATAGCCAGATATATTTTTCAAGAAAATTATAGTTTTTCGGAAAGATGTTATAGGGTTTATTGAGGTTAACAAAAATTTTAAATAAATAACTAAAAATTTTTTTCGGACAAAAATTGGTCCAAAATGTACTTTATTCCCGTGAAAACTGGAAATTTCAACCACCCTCAATTCATGCGAAAATGTACTTTATTTAAGTGAAAACTAAAAATTTTTTCAATTGTCGATCTATGTATAACCAAAAAAATTTTTTAAGCCAATTATACTCAATTATGTACTTTATTTAAGTGAACACTGGAAATTTTTTACTACTCTCAATTCAGTTGAAAATGTACTTTATTTAAGTGAAAACTAAAAAATTTTCAAATGTACATTTTGACAATAAAAAAACACTCTAATATCAATTTAATGAAATTTAGAGTGTTTTTATTTATCTATATTTTTTCAAACTGTACAAAGTGTTCTTGCTTTCTTCTGTGGCCTTTGCAAATGGAACATGCTCTTTTTTTTCGTTTTTTATATGCCATTCTTTCTTTTACTTGAATTTTGTAACGGTGATTAAGATTTTCTTGACATATCCACCATACAGGCAGATTGCTCAACTCTGTAATTTCAGTTGGGCTTGCTATTAGGAGGTTATTCAAATAATCCCACTCAGGCATTAGACTTTGTTGTGTCGTTGCTAAGTCATTAAATCCTTTTAAAACTTTTTGATTCCTACAATATGGGCACGAATTTTCTCTGTAATATTTTTCTTTTATGACTTGCTGATATTCTCCAGTGCATACAGGACATTTCCACCATACGGTATATGTTGAATTAAATCTTACTGAAGACATTTCTTGTTTATTTACTGAAGACCATTCTTTAATTAACCAAGGATGTGTTGTTTCAAGATCATTATAACCTTTTGCAGTCTTCTTAAAAGAACAATATGGACAACATTGGTCATTTTCATGGCGTTCAGAAATTTTTGCTTTAAAACTTCTGTGACATTTTCGACAAACCCAATTGGTTAAAGCATTTGAATCATAAAAGAAGATATCAATATCACCATTCAGTTCTTTTACCCATTCATTGTTTAAGTACGGTTTAACATAGCTTAGTGTTTCATTTGGTTTAGGAAGTTTTTTATTACAGTAAGGACATATAGAGTTGAGACTATTAGAATTATTGTTTGTAAACACACCTAGAACAATCCCTAATCTCTCCTTAAATTCTAAATCACAACAATCACAAATCCAATTAAATATTTTATTCTCGGATTCTGCCGATTTCGTCACCTCATCAGGTTTTTCTAAATTCTTGCTACTCCAAAGGTCACACAACTCAGGATAAGTATCTGCAATTGTATTATAACCTTTTAATACTTGTTCATCATTACAATATGGACAGCTATTTATTACTTCTTTTCTTATTGGAATTGAACAAAGGTATTCACCTTGACAAACAGAACACTTCCACCAATATTTTTTTGTTTCAATGTGGCTCAATGCTAAATGAACAGGCAATCCATTTTTTTCGCTCCATTCTTCCTGTAATTTTGGGAAATTATAGAGTATATCATTGTTAAAAACAAGTGTATCCCAATCACAATGATTAGGACAAGTTTGAAAATTACTATTCTCTAAGTCGGTTCTTGAAATCATTTCATTAGGACTGCAATGAAAATTTACATTGCAACAAGGACATTTCCAATTTATACATTCAGAAGACTTATGCCAGTATTCAGAAATAGATTTATCATTACTTTTATCCCAAAATTTCTCTAAATATGGATGAGTTTCTTGTAAAGTATTATACCCTTTTAACATCAATTTATTATCACAATAAGGGCAGCCTTCAAAATGCCTTTTGATAACACTACATTCATATTGACCATGACATTTAAAACACTGCCATCTTACTAAGATATCGGATAAACTATCAATCATATTACTTTTTACAAGAGTTGGAATAAATTGCTTAAAAAGATTTCTATCTGTATGCAATAGGGGGGTGGCTTTCACTTTAATTACGGTATCAAATGTTGCTTTACAGTTATTACAATAGAAACCATCTCTTTTGATTCTTGAAATTAGCCGATCAATAGACAACTTAAAGATATTGTCACATTTGTCGCATTTCCAATTTCTAGGGATTGTAATATTGTCATTTAACTTCAAATCATTAAACTCTACATCGTTTTGCTCCCCTGGAAGATAAATTTTCCGAAGATTAGGGTATGCTTTAGTGTAAGGTACAAAATGTATACTTTCATTACATCCGACATGAACAAGCTCTTGATTATGTTTATTGATTAATTTAGAAGTGTTTGCTACATCTTTCCAACCAACATGACAGGTAGGACATTTGAAGTGAAATAACCTCTTTGAAGAAAAAGATAAATTATCAATCTCTTCCTGAATGGTTTCTATATTTTCATAATGAAAGTTTATGTACCTTAGAAAGTTAGGAATCCTTGCAGATATAGAGTTTTCCCCTTTTATGAACACTTCTCCAAGCTCACATACAGGACAGATTTTTGAATGATTTTGGATATTTTTATAAGATTTTGTTACACTTGCCTTCCATTCATAAGAACAGGTAGGACATTTCCAGTTAATGTGTTTTTTGCTGGTAACTGTTATTTTTTCTACATCTATTTTGATATTCTTGTCAAAGTCCCAATAGTTCAATAAAGCTGGAAAATCAGTGATTAAGTCTGACATTTTCTCCTCCTAATACTTAGTCTTGTTATCCAGTAAGTCTTTAATTTCAAAAATCTTACTTTTGATTGTTTGCTTTTCAGTATGAGTATGCTTTTCAAAAGATATTTTCGAGTCTGAGGTGATAATATTTTCACTTAGATACTTCTTAGTTACAAGTTGCTGATCAGATTTTAATAAGCCTTCTTCTTTTAATAATTCATTTGCAATATCAGGATACAAACTAGTTTTAAGAAGATTCCTTAACTTTTTGTTTTCTTCTAATAATTCTTTATTTAACGCTGTCTGCTCTTTAATCTCAGTATTGTTTTCATTAAGCTGTGCTACCTCATTTTTTAACTCTGAAACTCTTGTTTTAAGCTTATTTGCTTCTTCCTTATATTCTATTGCTGCATCAACAACTCTTTTATAATAATTGTTAAGTTCCATCAATGCTGATTTGATTGCTTTAGGGGTTCTATTGGTCATTAAGAAACGTTCTACATCTAGAGTTTTATACGTTATAACTGTTTGATAGGTGTCGTCCTCAAATAGTTCCAATTTATCATTAAGGGCTTGTCTAAATTCTTTGTTTCTTCTAATCGTTGTGTCTGCAACCTGCGGAAATCCGTTGCTTCTAAGGTAATTTCCAAACTGTGGAATTTTGAATAGTCTAGGATTATTCGAACAATGTTCCAGTAAATAATGTTCAAATAATAATAGCAATTCTTGATTATCAATATACTTCTTTCTAGCCATTTGAGAACTCCTGTAAGGATAAATGTTTTTCAGTTAGATATTCTTGATAAGAATGACTAACTGTTTTAAGTTTTAATAATGCCTCACCAATATCTTCTATATTCCCCTTTCCTTGTCGAACTCTTTTTATAGCCTCATCTACAATTAAAGCTTCCTCGTCGATTGATTTCTTAAAGGATTTATCCATAGAGAAATAATCTTTTCCAGCTTTTCTGTAAAATGGACAACTAGTACAAGCACCAAGCTCTGCATGTGAGCTAATGACTTTAAGACAGTCTGAATAATCACCTTCCGCAAATCGAGGTGAATAACATCTGCCCTTATTATCAAGAGGAACATAGTTTTTATTAATGGTGTATTTATGTTGAGTTTTACTTATAGCGTAAGACGTTTGAGAGTTTGTTAATTTACGATAAAGCTGATAGCTCCTACATTCAATAAACTGGCTCAGATTTGAAAAATAATGTGAGGATGTTGTGACACTATCATGTCCAGCTAAGAGCATTGCTGTTACTGGACTAGCTCCTTCTGCTATCAAATTGATCATTGCAATGTGTCTAGTATCTCCAATATGAATGAAATTAATCTCATGATCGTCTAATTGATTTGGGGAATTGATATGATGGACAAAATACCCATACTGTTGAGATACAATCTCATTAAAGAAATATTTTAAAATTGTATTTAAGTTACTGTACGTCAAGAAACGGTTTTTAGTACTAGCAATACGTTTCCATTTCCGATAATGAGAGTCTGTCACAAATAGGGTATCTAACTGTGTAGATGATAAGTCTTTGGTTAGCTCTAAATAATTTAAAATCTCACTCGCAAGCTTAAATGGTACTTCGTAAGTTGTTAAATAATAATCCTCTGAAATTTTATGGGATACTCCCTTGTCTTTTCCTTTTAAGTTATTTCGTCTGAGAGTTAAGTAATATTTTCCGTCTTTTTCTGTGAGACAATTTCTCTGAGTGAGCAAAAACTCCCTTGGTCTAAGTGGTACTACTGCTGTTATTTGCCACCATAAGTAAAGAGGGTAGTAAAACAATCTTTCCTCATCTAATAATGATTTAACCCAATAGTCGTTTAAAATATCATTAAATAAAAAATAGGATTGAAATTGGGCTAACTTTCGCTGTTTTTTAGTGTTCAGTTGATAACTAACATTTAAAAGTTCATCTAGTTGCTCAATCAGTTGGGTTAATTCGTTACTCTCTAAACATGGTAGTGTAGAAAGAAAATCTATACATACTGAGGGGTTGGAAATCTTCATATTTGCTAATGAGAAGGCTTCGTTCACTTTTAGTTCTCTGACTAATTTCTTTATATCTCTTAAAAAGGCTTGGAGAGTGATTAAAACATGATGTTCCATAGATAGCACTATAAAACTCTTTAAGTAGGTAACAAAATCATCAAAAGATAATTGAAATACTTGTTCATAAAACCTTTTATATTGGAATTTATTCAAGTTAAAAATGAAGCTAACGTTAGAATATTCATTAGTCGTTTCCCATTTATTTTCTTCAAAATTGGTGGTTAGAATAATCCCTTTTTCAACATAGTCTTGAAAACATTCTTTTGCGCTCTCAATCATATTGTCATCAAACAGGATAATTTCATTTACTTTACGAAATAATTTTGATTGATTATTCAACTGACTAACTCCTTAATAATATCCTCATAATCAGACAATACAGCTTCGCCATACTGTTCTGATAAAGCTTGCAACATTTCTGTAAGACATGGTTTAATCTGCTTCTCAAGAATGGCTCGAACCTTTCCTCGTTCAAGTTCATTCTTTAATTTTTGATATTGTTTATTGAGTCGATTAAACTCACCAATTAACAAAAGCAAGGTAGATTTTGTTTGTAATTCATACTGACAGCCGACGCAATGCTGACGGTCATCATAGGGACATAGTTTCCCTAGTGCAGATAAAAGACACATACTCTCTCCTTGCTTAGAAAAAGCTTCTCCGTTACCAATTCGATGACAGATCGTCAGTAATTGTTCAGGATCAACATTATTTTCAACTAGAGTTTTTAATGCTTGTTGCGAACGTGAATCAGCCCTAATACTCAATTCCAACGTTTTTTCAATTTCAATTGGCGTTAAATCTAAACTTTTAATCATTTGAGTTTGTTGGCTTGGACTTAATTTTTTATACTTTCCTCTAGTTACAATGGTCAAGAGCATAGACGGAATCATGGATAATACGCCTCGTTCAAATAGCTCTTTTGCAACCATTTCAGGTTTTAGTTGTCCGAGTTGGGCATCTTTTAGATACGTTGTTGTGGTTTGTGCAAATTCATTAAAATCCCCTTTATGGCTACGAGCTAATGCTGCTAGAAAATAACCTTTAATATTCAGTTCTGACTTTTCTTCAAGAACATCATCTGCTAACATTGCGACAGATTGTAAGTAGGACTTGTTTGCAGAACGACTACTAAAGTTACGCTCTAAAAATAAATTTCCGATTTCCTCTCCCATATAACTAGTAATCTTTTCATAAGTTTTAATTTGTCTGATCAATGGATTTTCTGCATTGTATGGTATTTGAAGTTGGAAATGTGCCTCACAGATAGCCAATAACGTTCCAATAAGAACCTGACAACTTTCTGGGACATGAAACTTTAACTGAGCAACATTAGAAGCGTTTTTGGTTTTATTAGGTGTTAAGTTTAAATAAGTCAATCTTGTTGTAATACTTAGTAAAGTCCTTCTAGCTTCACTACTACTCCAAGTTCCATCTACTACTGCTTCTAAAACTTCTAATGGTTCTCTTGTTAATTTAGGATGTCCTAATCTTTCTAAGTCTGTTGATCTTAGTGCGCAAATAAAATGTAACCCTAGATACAACCATGTATCTGCATAGTTTTTTGAATTTGCTGCTTTACACAACATATCATTTTTTATGATGTAGTTTTCGTTGAATAGGTAGTACATTAATTCAAGGTATTCATCTAATTCATACGCTCCATTTGCACTCTCAATCGTGTAACGCTTTGTCATTTCAAAACTTACTCGATAACGAGTAACGCCTTTATTGAGTAGCCATTTAATAAATTGAATGAGGATATTGCCTTGTGACTTCGTAAGAACTTCTGTTGCTACTTCTACTAAGGTCTCTACTTCAGCATCACTATATAGAAACAAATCCTTTGTTAAGTAGTATGCTAAAAAATCAAGTAGATAGAAACGATTTGTTTCACTCAGCTTTTCTTCTTCAGCAAATTGTACGAATAATTCACTTGTAGAAGGAAATTTTTTTGAAAAGATTCCTTCCATACTCTTAATTCCAGGAGGTGTTGTTAGATAGTCTTTGATGTGATTTTTAAGAACTTCAGCATCTTTTTCAGAAATAGTATAATCATCAAGATTTATAGACACACCAAACCATTCATTGTCTAGTAAGAATCCACTGACTTTCTCACGGTGTTTTATTGTAGCAGCACCTAACTCGACTAATATTCTTTCAAGATAATTTTTTAAATCTACTACCAATAGCTACTCCTTTTAATCTTCTCCAAACAATTTTTCTGCTTGCCAGTTCATATATTCAAAAACACCATTATTAACCTGACCATATTGTTTTGCAATTTCTCCTTTATTTTGTAAATAAACCCAAGCACTTTCTGGTGAATTGTCTCCTCTAGCAGACATCAGTTCACTAACTTCATTAACACCTGACAAAACCAATTGTGTGGTGTACCAGTGCCTAAAGATATGGGGTGAAATATTATTTTCTTGCAAGAGTTGACCAAAAAAGACAACCTCTGGGTCATCAGATTTAAGAAATATTGGAATCATTTCTTCGCGAATAATCTTACGAAATCGTTGATAGTACACATCGTATGACAATGCTTTCCCTTGCTTGTTAAGGCTTAATGGACCATAATCTTTCTCATACCTTTTACCTTCTAGGTAGCTCATATAGTCATTGTAGGTGTCTAAAAAGACCTCTAAGAAGATATAAGGTACAGCTTGAAGTCTTTCCTTTTTAATTCGTCCAGTTGACTTTAAATCGCTTCTAAGGGGCATTTCTTTTCGCAGATCAACCTCAATTTTAAATACTTGATTATCACTTTGGTGAAATATGATACCTGCCCCCAAAGGGCTATCTTCACGTCTTACATTACAAGCTTCTGATGGTCTTAAACCAACAAATGCTCCCAAGGCAACAGCCATAAGTAAATCCTTGTGACATTGAGCAATGTGAGCGAAGAGCATTTCAAAGGCGCTGTTTGGCATATCTCTAAAAATTGACTTCTGTGTGTTGCTATCATCAACAAATATCTCAAAATTCAGCTCTTTTCTTTTGATGACTCTGCCTCGTCTATTGGTAAACGTATTGATAGAATAAAGGTCTTTTGGCTTCAATTTAACCTTTCCTTTTCGTTCATTCAAGTATAGAGTTAAAAAATCAAGAACTGCATTTACACATTTTTCGACTGTACTTTTCTTTCTATTTTTTCTATCTTCTGGAAGTTGTCCTAAACCATAAAGCATAAAAAACTCCTTGACCATTTCTAAAGTTAGTTGATCAAGATTGTTAACCCCAACTGTTCCGTATATAAAATTCAAAAATTTAACAACGTATGAAAATCGTTTGTTTCCATCGTCTGAAATAGATTTAATCTTTGTGGCAGATTTTACATATCTATGAAAATCAGTGAATTGTAATGTGCCATCATCATGTTTGAGTGCAATCAATTGCTTTGTCACGATGTTGTTATCACCTAAAACCAGCGAATGTTTATAAACTACAAATTTCATTAATTCTCCTTGTTTATCATGACTGAAGGTTCTGACTGGCTTTTAGGATGTCAATACGCAAAAAAACGACCAAATCAGTACTGTTCTCCTTTGAGCTCTAAACTGCAAAAAGGAAATATCGATGAGTACTTTCATTGATCGTTATTATTATTTAAATTAATTCAATAATAAAAGTAACTTCATCTAAGTAATAAGAGCAATTAACTAGCTCAGCAACAACGATAACCACAGCAACTCCTTCTAAACGATGAAAGGAATATCCGCCGTGGCTATCTATATACTTTTTTTCTTTTACTTTGGTAAGTTACTTTTGTTATTTTTACTTTTTCTGTATTATATCATATTTTGATTAAATTGTCATCTGAGATAGTGATTTTAAAAAAGCTGGAAATTTTTTCAATTGTATATTTTGACAATAAAAAACACTTTAATATCAATTTAATGATTTTAGAGCGTTTTTAGCTTATTTGATTTTAAAGTTGTCGTCTATTCCTCAGAATTACTTGAAGAACAGGAAAAATTCGACAACAAAGTAAGTCGATCTATTCAGTTATAAAACCTATGAAGGTCTTTCTGCTGGAACTAGCCACTCCTACTTTGGAGATGTAGATTATACTCTTACTTATTCAACTGATAATATCCCTCATGATTTCTCCTCATGATGCGTCTGTGGGACTCAAAAGTTTTGGGAAACCTTTTGAGGATTAATTTCGTTTCACTAACAAACTCACACACTCCACATGTAGTGTTAGCTTTTTTCTATACTAATAGACGAAAGAGAAAAAAAGTGATTTTAGAATTATACTGTAGAAATAAATATTAACTTTGGTAATGACTAACTTTCTAAAATATCTTCAATAAGCGGTTCTATCCTCTGGATAATAAATCAGAAATTCTAAACTGCATGTAAACTCTATACAATTCAAGGTACTTCAGAAATCAAACATCTTCAACACTATTTTCAACTTATCTAAATAAATAAAATAAGGAGGAAAGTTTATTAACCTTCCCCCTTATGACTTTTTGAAAACCTCTTTCAAGGATTTCACGCCGTCGTGGCACTAAAATATAACTATATTATTCTATCATAACCAGCAACTTTTTGCAACACTTACTTGCCAATTCTATTAAAAAAATTTTTATTAATATCAAACTTCAATAGTAACATATTTTTTAAATAATATGATTGAATAGCTCGATCAATCCTTTTAAGAGAGAATCTATTAAAAGAATTTAAAATTTTTAAACCTTGATAAAACTTTAAAACTCTATTATTCCTTTTAGGAGTAAGTAACAAATCAGAGATAAAAAGTCTATTGATTAGAATACTATTTCCCGTCCTATATCTGGTTATGAGACCAAAGTGTGCCAATTGGTTTCTCAACTCACGCAGTATTTCACAAGCGTTAATGAATTTTTCTCGACTCCCACTAATAGAGGAATCAAATCCCATCTCACTCATAATTTTATTTTGTATAGCAATGTCTAATCCTTGGAATAAAACCAGCAAGTCATTCAACATTAGTGTATCAATAATAACCCAAAGCGGAGGATTTTTATAGCTAGAAATATATGGATATTTAATTTTACAGAAGTCTGAATAAGATAATTCAAAAAATCTTCCCTCTATGTTATTAATTTGAATCGTCACATTCATAGAACCGTTTAATGAAGAAATATTACTAGGAGTATTAGAAGCTTTTATTGAAAATCTCCCTCGATATTGATTTATTTTAAGGTCATCAACTATTCCATCAAAATCACCTTCTAGGTTGTAATATACATCTCCGTTACGAGTATGAGAGGTACTAATTTTACCTGTAAACATTACATCTTTAATCTTGGCAGAAATAGTATGCACTCTAAAAAAAGAATGCGTTTTTTTATTATCTCCATGAGTATAAAAATACTCTGTAAAAGAATTTCGATTGTGTGCTATCGGTAGCACATAACAATTGATATCTAAATACTTTAAGTTAGAAGCAATACCATTATTGCAATGAACTTTTGAAAATTCGTATGCAATTCTCGACTTCAGTTCAACCTCAATCTTTTCGATTTCTTGAAATAGGTACTTAGCTATATTTCTATCTAATGTGTATATTCTCTCAAAATCTTTAAAAGAGACTCTTTTCATATATTTTTTAGGGTTAGAGGTCTCCAAAAAAATAGTTTCAAAACCATTTATAGAATTAAAATAATTTTTCTGCTGAATAAAACTTACCATCCCTGGCTCATCGGTAATCTTCAAATTCCTGCCCCGTTGAATCAAAATCTGCTCTTCAATAGTTTTAAACGCTTTTTCTCTAGTCATATTTTATTATCCATCTGCAATATCTTTGATTATATTATATTTTCGAAAATATAACTATCAAATATAAAAGCCTTAATAGTTATTTTTCTTGTTTACTTTCAAAGTCATTCAACAATTTCAGTATACCACAAAAACGCAAATTAGGCTGTAACGAAAATGTTTTCCAGCTGTTATTACAGCCTTTCTTTTTCTATAACTGTACCTCAGTTCCCTCTGTGAAGGGTACTCTAATTTTCCTATCCTCTTAAATGCTGATGTGGTCTAGAAGTTGATTCATCATAACTCATTCAAATTTATCTAAATCTAGTATCTGATACATCTGCTTAGCATAGTCCTTATGAAGAAGATTTGTTGCTTGCTCTAGCAAAATAAAAATTACTTGATACCTCTAATCACGTACCTCTCATCATAGATTTTATAAATTACAAATAATCGTAATCCACCTACTTGTCGTCACGATGCAAACCGCTATATATTATCAGCTACTGATCCTTTTTAAACGTTGGATAGAATTTGTTTATATAGGAGGTGAAAGTTTTGACATCAATGCTACAGCCCCGTTATAATGCATCTGTGGGACTCAAAAGGTTTGGGAGTTCAAAGCTCCACTGGAGCTTTGAAATAAAAAAGCGAGAGATTTAGCTACGTTTCACTAACAAACTTACACACTCAACATGTGCTGAGAGCTTTCTTCTATACTAATAGACGAAAGGGTGTGAAAATGATTTTTAAATGATACTGTGGAACGGAACAGTAGCCCTAGTATTGACTACTGTCGTTTCTATTCATATTGGCTATTCTAGGACTGAGATGAAAAAATCTATAAATGCTCAGAATAAAATTGAACCCGCAAATCTCCCCAAAACAATGGTGAGTCATGTACTTGTATTATTCCGAAAAAATACACCTCTGGTGCAGTGAGACAAATTGGTGTATCTTATAGTGGCTTCGTAGATGAAAGCTATACTCTACTATCACTCTTTGATGATGTAGAACAAATTGAAAAAGATAATAGACTTCAGACAGCTATTGATGTTGTCAGAGAACAGTTTGGTTTTTTAGCCATACAAAAAGGAACCGTCCTAACTGAAGGTTCCAGAAATATTGAACGCAGTAAACTTATCGGTGGTCATTCCGCGGGTGGATTGGAGGGATTAAAATGAAACAAGAAAAAAATACAGTACAATTTTCAGAAATCCGTAGCAAAGGATGTAATGATATTGAAATGCTTGAAAGATTTTTACATGGAATCGTTGAAACAGCAACTTCAAAACTTCGTCAGAGAAAACTCAAAACAACTGAAATATCGATACGACTAGTACATGCTAAATCTGAAAACCGATTACCATTGGAATTTACATTTAGCATTAAGCCAACAAGCTCATCTGTGATAATCTATACTGAGGTAATCAATCGCTTTAAAGAATGTTACACAGGTGGGGGAATTCAAGGTTTTACGATTCAATTTGATAAAAATACCCTTGCCTCTGCATAGAAAGGATTTGATATGATTGACCGTTCATATTTACCATTTCAATCAGCAAGAGAGTACCAGGATACAAAGATGCAAAAATGGATGGGCTTTTTCCTATCTGAACATGCATCAGCACTCTCTGATGATACAAACAAAGTAACGTACATGTCTGACTTATCACTAGAGAAGAAATTATTACTCCTCAGTCAAGTATACGCCGGGCAGCTACGCACACGCATTCAAGTGATTGAAAAAAACAAGCGTGTTTCCTACACTGGAACAATACCAAGTCTGACCAAAGATTTCATTTTGATAAAAACTACAACAGGTCACATCAATTTGAAATTAAAAGACATTATTAGTATTGAACTTGTCGAGGAGGTGCTCTATGAATCAGCTTGAGTTTCAGCGTAATCACCTACAAATGGACTATTATAGCGAGAGCTACCAAGATTTTGAACGTGACTTCTACCGCTACTCTAACATGAATATTCCATTGACCTTCCTAACTGATGATATCCTAAAAACAATGGCGACTTCACGTAAGAATTACTTTGTCCTCAATAAGGAAAAGTCCAGAGATAACCGCGATCACTTCTTCATATTTGAAGTAAGTACCGTAGATGAGAATCCGCTAATCTATCATTATACATATAAGAAAACTACAATATATTTAGCAGAAAAATAGGAGCAGTTCAATTGACTGTTCCTATTTTTAATATTCATAAAATCTAAAGTCTTTATACTCTTCAACAATGGAGTCGCCAACCAGAACAGACTATACTGACCAGCGACTACCTTAAATTTAATGTTTCAGATTTATTTTCTTATCTCTAATTTCATAAACTACATCTGCTACATTTTCGAGTAATCGTTTATCGTGGGTGATAAACACGATAGTTCCGGTGTACTCCTTCATTAGTATTTCCAAAGCCTCTAAACTTGGTATGTCAAGGAAGTTACTGGGTTCATCCATTATTAGGATGTTATATCTACCCATGAGCATTTTAGCAAGCAACAATTTTATAATTTCTCCACCGCTTAAAACAGATAAACTTTTTCCAATATCGTTCTGTTTGAACCCCATAGATGCTAGCACTGAACGAATTTCTGATATATTGTAGTCACAATCCTTCTGCATAAACTCCATAACATTCTGATTACTGTTGTACTTGTAACCATTCTGTGCAAAGTAACCTATTTTTGCCTTAGGCGAAATAGAAATTCCTTCTTCATGGTTTAAGATCATTTGGATTAAAGTTGTTTTTCCGATTCCATTACCACCAGTTAACGCCACTTTTGCTCCTAACGGAATTTGAAAAGATGCATTTTCAAACAGAGCCTTATCCCCAAATACTTTATTAATTTCTGCACCGACTATAGGGTATGGATTATGGAGCTCCAATGCTTTACTTTGCCTGAAACGAATTCTGCGAATGCCTTCCGGAGCTTCTACTTTTCCTAAGGCCGCAATCCTGTGCTCTAGGGTTTTAGCAGCATTATACATCTTTTTTTCCTTACTTCCTATTGATTTTTGATGAGCTAAACGCCCTCCGTCTTCAGTACTTTTTTTCTTTGAAGAACCTTTTGCCTTCTGTTCTATTTTACGAGCCTGTTTTCGCTTTTCCTCCGCAGCCCTTTCCAATCGGGCACGTTCCGCAATAAATTGTTCGTATTCTGCAGCTTGGCTCTTACGTTCTTCCTCTTTCTGACGAAGATAATCAGAATAGTTTCCCCAATACTCAGTGATTTTGCCATCTTTCAGTTCCCATATTTTATCTACTATTTCATCAAGAAAATAGCGGTCATGGCTAATAACTAACAGTGCACCTGTAAAATATTTTAGCTGTCCTATTAGAAAATCAATTCCTTCACGGTCTAAATGGCTCGTAGGTTCATCCGCTAAAATACCATGAACCTGTGCCGATAAGGCCTGTGCTATTTTAAGCCTTGTTTCTTCACCACCGCTCATAGTCTGTATATTTAATTGCTCAACACCTAGCTTGCCTACAAGTGCAAAATCTTTTTCCTCCTGCAGAGTTACTTCGTCCAACTGGGGAATATAGGCAAGTTCACCCAGACGATTCATTTTACATCCTGGGGGAGTTAATTCTCCTAAAAGTACCCTGAGTAAAGTGCTTTTTCCAGCACCATTTGCTCCTACTAAACCAATACGGTCATAATCATATACTTCTAATTCATTTATATCTAAAACATCGCGTCCTTTGAATTCCACACGAATGTCTTTTGCTTTTAATATTAATTCCATAACATTTCCTCCTGTCTATAATCGCATGCTTTCATTTGCTTGTATGCAGGGAAAACCCTGCGATTTTAGCAGGAAGAGTTACATGAAAATAAGATACATAAATATTCCTCCAATATTGTTTATTTTAAATCTAATTTTCTAACCTCAGTTATCATTTGGCAAACTATAGCAATGCCAATAATTAAAATACCTGATAGTAAAAACCAATGATTTACACCGATTTTATCAGCAAAGAATCCAGAAAGAATTAACCCAATTGGCATAGCAAGTGACATGATACTTCCGATCAAAGAAAATACACGTCCTAAATATTCAGGCTTAATTTTCTCCTGAAAAAGAGCTGTTTGCACACCGCTATAAAATGGCACCGAAAGCCCCATTATTGCACAGCAAACTACGAATATTACAAATCCATTTGGAGGAAGTATTCCCGAAACGGCTAAACTGGTCCCCATTATAAAAAATGAACTTGTTATTAGTAATACATGCTTTTCGAAGCCCCCTAATCTTCCTAATAATAAGCCTCCTGCTAGCATCCCAAATGCAAAGGAAATTTCCGTAATAGAAATATGCACAGGCGTTCCATTAAAGTGTTCCATGCTTATTAAAGGAAATAGTGCATTGATTGGCATATAAACAAAAGTATATAGTGTTCCTAAGAGTAATAAGGCAAACAATCCTTTGTTTTGTCTCAGAACCACAACTCCTTCTTTCATCTCCCTTATGAAATTTGGTTCTAAACTTTGCACTTGATTACCCAGCTTAGGTATACGTACAATTGCTACCGTAATAGATGCAATCACAGCACCCAATACGTCGATGGCAATAATAGCATTTAAATCCCAAACGGAGTATAAGAGTGCTGCAACTGCCGGACTAACAATATAGCTTATAGACTGCAAAGACTGACTATAGCCTGCGCATTTCGTTAGCTGTTCTTCTGGTACTAAAAGTGGTGTAACCGCATTGAGTGCTGGGGTATGAAAAGCTGTTCCAATGCTACGGATAAACAATACTATCATAATCATCCAGACAGGTAGCTCCATACAGAATGCAACAATAGCAAGCACTGCACCAGCTGCTGCGATAATTAAATCGGCACCAATCATTATCTTCTTCCTATCATGACGATCCACTAGCACACCAATGGCAGGTCCCAAAATCGCATAGGGTAAAAAACCTACTAATGAAGCCATAGACAAGACCATCGCAGATCCTGTTTTTTCTGTAAGGTAAAAAATAATCGCCATTTGCAGGATGGCACTAGTGATTAATGATACTGCTTGCCCTGCCCATATTGCATAAAATTTTCGTTTCCAATTGTTGTATTTTTCCATTTATATTATCTCCTGCATATTATTTTGCTTGAATTTCTATTTTGAATAGCATTCTAGGCAATAAAAAATGCAGGCCAAACCCCACAATGTGGCTTTTGGTCTGCATACATACAATTTGGAAACATTCATATTAAAGACATAGTTAAATAAAGGTATAGTTAAATAACCAATATCCTCACCGTAACTAATGAATGCTCAATATCGTATAAATAAGCACAACAAAAAAGCCTATCATCGGGTATAGATTCTGCTTTTTTTATTGCCAGCTTATCTTAAACGCATTGAGGCTGTCATAGTTTCGGTTCCTCCTACATCTTTGTTTATATCAATTTATAGTATAACACAACAAGATGATATGTTCAATATAAAAGTTATGGAATGAGACTCATACTTCCAATTCGATGCCAGATTTAAAGGATATGACGAAGTTTTCTTCATAGACTGTAACGCTCTGGATTATCTTCCTTAGTAGCAAGCGATTAGCTTTCACAAAATCTTCTGTTTGTAGTTTTAAAAATTCATCAGGATTTTCTAACTCAACCTCAAAATATTTCATTTTACATTCCCTCATTTCATTTATTGATAAATTGAGTTTGCAAAAAAGAGTGGACAATTTTTGTCTACTCTTAACCTTTAAAATAGTTTTTTTTAATCGATTTGAAGTTGCCTAAATTATTACTTATTCGGTAAAATGAAGTATTGCTTTCAACAGATTTCCTTCAACTACACTTCACTTGATTCAAACAAGGTGGGTACATTTCTATTCCCACAAACTCCTTGTCAATGGAAACAAACACGTACCCACAGGGTAAATGGAAATAGAAACTGATAATTTCTAGCTATCACTTCTACTCATTCCAAAAATTTTCTCACTCTGATACTTACCCACCATAAAGCAAAAAGCCTTGCAATCAAGGCTTTCATTATCCCTTTCGTTCAAAGGTTTCTAAGCTTTTACGAGCAGAGCGACACACTCAGCGGTTCGCTATCTCCGTTCTGTCTGCGTGCTAGCACTTGTCAATCACGGACAGCTATCGCATGGGCGGAAGTAAATGCTAATCTTCGTCGTTTTACTCCTTGACTAGCAAACTTACCGCCTCAACATGTGGTGCTAGTATACTCCTATATTAAAGAACGAAAGTAACTGAGTTGTTGTTTAAAATTAAAATGTAGAATGAAACTATTTTATAGTTACCATTTTTCAACTTTATAGCTGATAATTGTCACTTAAAAAATTTACTTGCTAACTTGTAAACTTGTTGAGTCTCTTTACTTTTAACGTCCCAACTACCAAATTCTTCTTTAATCAACTCTTTTATTATTCAGCTTTTTTCTCAATCAAATACCAACTAGGAATGATTTGCTTCATATCATCATACCATTCTAAAATTTCCTTAGCTTGATTTTGCATTACTGATATTTCTTCAACTCCGTAAGGAACAGACCATGGAAGAGCACCAACTATGTTATTTAGAATATAGATAGCAAGAAGTTTCCAAAATAAATCTGGAACCTTATGATCAAAATATCCATCTATCATACCAGAGGCAAAAGAAGGTGAAACTTGAGCAGACCATACAATACGATTGAATTCCTCCCAAGGATCTCCAAGGTCAAATCGATCAAAGTCAATGACATAAATATTACGATCTTCACCAATCATGAAATTCCCGATATGATAATCTCCATGTTGGAAAACCTGAGGTCTATCTTTTAATAATTCTCTATTTGCATTTAAAAAATCAATAAAAATCTGACCATTCTCGTATTGAACGGGGCATTCTTTGTATTTTTTGATTTTGTCATCAATTTTACGATTAAAAAAGGGTTCCCAATCTTCACGAACTTCTGTAACAGGAAGTGAATGAATTTTTCGAAGTATACTTCCTGCTTCTACTCCGTAAGTGTATTGTTGTTCTTTCGAAACAGTTAAAATGGTTTCTCTTGCATCTTTCCCGTCTATCCATTCGTGTAAAGAATGCACTTCATCATCACAGAGTTCTATACTAATCGGTTTACACATCGGAATTCCAAGAGAAGCTACTTTCTCCATCATATCATATTCAGATTTTTTAGAATCTAACTTCTCCTTATCAGAAACACGCAAGAAATATTTTTGCTGATTTTGATCTGTCACACAATATTTTTTATCATCTGACCAGCCTTTATTTATGGCTATCTTACTAATAAAATTCATCAAGCACTCTCCGATTCACTTTCCAACACTTCTTGCAGTTTTCACTAGTAACCCATCCAGTTCGTCTACACTTTAGTTTCCAATATGTAAAAATATCTTAATAATACGCTATCTAGTTGCTTTCCCTAATAATAAAGTTAAAATGTGTCTCACCGTATCTGAAAGCTGATAAACTAAATCGATATAAAATTCAGTTGATGATTTAATAATCATATCAATTGTTTTCATACTTTCTACTTCCTAATCAACTTTCAAATATATAGCGTTTTCATTATTTTCTTATCCTATTATATCATTATTCAAAATAAAAAACTGCAACTTACTAGTTGCAGTTAAACACAGATTTTCTTCCGTTCCTACTAGAAATTTATAAGTTAACATTTAGAATTTGTTCAGTTATCAAAGTTCATTTAGCTTTCTACTATGTAAGATTCTTGCTTGATAGCGGAGTAAATTTTCTATTCTACACCAAAAGCAAAAAGGATATATTTTTAATAAATTCCATTTGAAAACAATTCCTGTTCTATTATAGTAATGGTAATTCTAACTTTACACTTGCACCATGTTTATCCGAGTTGTTTTCTAATATGATGCGTCCATTATGTAATAACATTATTTTCCAAGAATTATATAAACCTAAACCATAGTTTGTAGCTGAATGTCTACTCTTATCTCCACGGTAAAATTGCTCCGTTCCTCGTTTTAAATCCTCATTAGAAAATCCTGGGCCTTCGTCTATCACAGATATTGAAAGTATCTTATCTGTAGTCATTATTAGTAATTCAATGTTGGATTTGTCTGGTGAATATTGAATAGCATTACTAAATATATTTTGAATGACTCTTTCAAATAATTGTATATCTATCATTACATCTGAATCTTCACAATTAATAGATTTAGATATAGTACGGTCATGTATTAGTGTAATCTCTCTCGCTATTTCACTAACTCTTTCGATTATTTCTGACACCTTTACTTTTTGTAAATTCAACGAGTTTAATTTAATTGACTGATTCATCTCCATCAGAGCTTTTGTATAATCTGATATACGTGTTGAATTTTTTATAATGTACGCTACATAATCTTTTTGTTCATCAGTTAGATCAGTTACCTTTAACAATTCAGCATTACCTTGGACAATAGAAACCGGAGTTTTTAAGTCATGCATTAATGCCGATATCTGACTTCTCTTATTCTCTTCTTTAATCCAATTCTCTCTTAATGAATCACTTAAGGCTTTTTTCATTATATCAAGGCTATTTAAGACATCATTAAATTCTTTGATATTTGAACTTCCTATTTCAAAGTCTAATTCATGGTTGGCGATTTTATCTGATGCATCTAGCATTGGAGATAATTGCCTTGTTATTCGTTTTGCCCAGATTAGAGTAGCCACAAATGCACTCATTAAAAAGAAAATGATTAATAAAAATATTAATAGTAAATCTATGCTAGGGAAATATTTTTCCATCCAATCATTATTGTAGCGTGGCTCTAGTGAATAATGGATTAATACATATCCATCATTCCTTTTAAATTCTATAAATGAAGAAGATGGAGTTGAAAATCCCTCATGATTGTGAAAATTCTTAGCTTTCAGTTGAATAGCTTCATCCATATTAGTTTTTATCACTTCACCATCTGGCGATAAAAACATATAGCTAGCTCCTTTAGGTATCAATGCTTCATCAAAGTCAATTTTATTTAAAATTTTATATTTATCTTTTTGTAATAAATTTTCTGTATGGTTAGCCGGAACAATCAAACCAACACTATAAAACGCTGTAAAAGTTAATAAAGCTAGTACGATGGCACATCCTAAACCAACTCCAACAGTCATTAAGTATTTAAGAAATACTATTTTGAGCGACTGTCCTTTTCTAATTAATTCCATTTATAACCAATCCCCCAAACTGTAGAAATTGGATTTTCACCAAATTTTAAGAACTTTGCTCTAATATTTTTTACATGTTCTGATATGGCAGAAGAATCACCAATCCCATCAAATCCAAAAATCATTTCATATATTTGTTCTCTTGAAAAAACTTGTCCCTTTCTCTTTGCTAAAAGTTTAGAAATTTGATACTCAGACTTTGTCAGATGAATTTCTTCTTCCTTCACAAATACTTGATTGGAGGATAAATCAAATCTTATATTCCCTAGGTTTAAACTCGAATGTTTTTCTCTTTGTTCTCTTCTCAGATGAGCTTCTACCCTTGCTAACAATTCACCAACACCAAATGGTTTGGTAATATAGTCATCTCCTCCACTTAATAAGCCATCTACTATATCCGTTTCCATTGCTTTTGCAGTTAAAAAGATAATCGGACAATCCACTTTGCTACGTATATTTTTACAATAGCTGATTCCATCAACCTCTGGCATCATTACATCAAGTAATATTAAGTCATATTTCCCCAAACTATTTTCATCAATATCTACCGTGGTTTGGTAAATATCAACAATATGATCTCCTTTTATTAAAATATTCTTGATTAGAGTCAGCATATCTAATTCATCATCTATAGCAAGAATTCTTGCCATACCAAACCACCTCCATATTTATAAATATTTTATTATTATTATACCATATTCCATTTACAAATACATTTAGAGCTATTATTCACTGATTGACTTTCCACCCCACCTATTGAACCATAATAAAGAGCCAGTAAAAATGACTACTGTAATAGGTATTGCTACATAGCCCCACATGGTAAACTCTTTAATTAAATATGAGCTATCAGCCAATTCACTTCCAACAATATATGTTGCAGATAATCTCGATGCCCAAGTACAAGGTAAATAATACCAGATATTTTCACCTAAATTGGTTATTGAAAGTAAAGCAATCAACGTTTCCACAAATCCCAATCCAATAGATGCACCACCACCTAACATAAGTGATACGCATAAATGAATCATATATGTAGATAAACATCCTATAAAAACTAATAATAATTCAATTAACCAAGCCATAGTCGCTTGATTACCAAATAGCATTGCAAATATAAAAACTGCTAAACTTATAGAAAATAGAAAACTCAATAAGAGCATTATAAGTTTTCCGCCATAAGCCTTGCTTCTGGATTTTGTAGTTGATAGAATCACTTGAAATCGTCCAGCACTTGCTTCCATGTCAACAACCTTAGATGTGATAGCACCAAATATTATTGGTAAGATAGCACCTAAAAGCACAAAATAATTCAGTATGATATCCATATCAGAAAAATTTTTTAGACTTGTAAATGTTGCTGCTCCATAAAATATTAGTGCATATAAAACAGGTAAGATAAAGTGAGCCCAGGGAATCCATGTATGCTTCAATTTATAAAACTCTGATTTTAATATTTTCATCATTACTTCACCTCTTGCTTAGAAAACCATTTTGCAGTAATGAAAGTCAATAATGTAAACAAACATATTGATAAAATACAAGGAACAAGTAAGGATGTGTTTAAAATCATTGGATCTGATACTTCTGTTGGGATACCGTTCGGTAAAATACGCATAACGGGTACCATCAATCTAATCCCCCAAGAATAAGGGCAATAAATCCACATAGAACCGTCAGCTAACAAAATTCCTAACACAAGACCTAATACAGCGTTTACTACAATGCTTGCTATAAACCCAAACTTTTTAGCCAGGAAAAAACAAAATGGAACTTGCCATATGTTAGTTATAACCAATAATACACTTGCGAATAATAATGTCGTGAATGCATAGTTTCCTGTTAATTGTTCTCCAATGAAAAATTGAAAAACAAATACTCCTAGCATATGCAAAATAGCAGTTATACTTAGATAAATTGAAGCTGTTAATATTTTTGAAATCCATATCGTTTTTAAATCAATATTGAGTGGAAAAATTGCTCGGTAGTTTAATTTTCTCTCTTCTTTTCTATGCATCATTGCTGGTATTAAAGCGAAAGTTGCTGGCATAATCATCACATACCACCAATTATATGCATTTACACTAAAATATAATGGCATTAATACAAACGCAACAAGTAAAGATATAATTGGTGCAATAAATAATATCTTCAACAAAAAACTGTGTTTGTGTTTCAAAGTTTCTGCAAAAATATAATTTTTCATTAATCTATACTCTCTTTCCATTCTTTACAACATCCATAAAAAGTTCTTCTAAATTTTCATTATGATCAATGATGTTTTGATATTTTAATTCTCCATCATGAATAATTCCTATGTGATCTGCAGTATGTTCTACTTCTGCCAGAATATGGCTTGATAAAATCACTGTTATCCCTTTTTCAGGAAAACTACGTATCAAATCACGTAATTCTTGAATTCCTAATGGATCTAATCCGTTTGTCGGTTCATCTAGTATCAATAGTTTAGGATTATTTAATAAAGCAATTGCAATACCTAATCTTTGTTTCATCCCCAAAGAAAATTGACCGCTTTTCTTTTTTCCGGTATTTTTTAAATCTACAATTTCTAAAACTTCATCAATTCTTGCTTCAGGCAATCCAAGTAATAATGTTCTAACTTTAAGATTTTCTCTTGCACTTAAATTTTCGTATAAGGGTGGCATCTCGATTAAAGCACCAATATCTGATAAATCATTTCTACTCCATTCATGTCCTTCAAACATAATTTCACCTGACGTCTTGTGTAACATACCTGTAATCATCTTTAATGTCGTAGATTTACCTGCACCATTAGGTCCTAGTAATCCATATACTGAATTTTCCTCAATTTTTAATGACACATTATTTACAGCTTTTTGTTTTCCAAAAACTTTTGTTAGCTCATTTGTTTCTAAAATATATTTGTTCATATTTTATTCCTCCTTTAATCTTGTAAATAGTATAAAAAATAATTTTAAGGATTCTGTAAGGAAAAAATATTTTTAAAAAGTAGCAAGAAAATTCTAATATATTAAATGTTTTGCATTTTTTTCTTTAGTCTTTTATGCCATATTTCATATACTTCATAAATAAAAAAGGCAGAACCAGAGTTCTGCCATAAATAACCATTATTTATCTTACAACTTCAATCTCCACCTTACTCTAAATCAAATTTTAAGGAATTGAAGTATTCTCTTTTTAATCCTATAGATATGCCTATTCTGTTCGAGTTTCAGCTAAATATATTCTCCATTCAGCTAATTCTTCAGGCAAATCATAAACAGTTTTTCCATTACATTCATAGATTTCAGAGATTCCTGGTGAGGTCTTAGAAAAAGTTTTCCAAGCTGTCACTAGTTCTTCTACAAATTGAATATTATGAGGTTCAAAAAAGTCATTAAATTTCGATAGTTCTTTACTATAAATTGTCACAACATTATAGCTATCAAGCATGATCTCATCATGACTTTTATGCCCACCAAATCCAAACTTACTTAGTCCATCATTAACAAGCAAATCACCGTATCTAATCAACAGTTCTAGGCATTCCTCTCTTGAACAACCATCAATATAATAAACATCCTTATGGGATTCCTTGATAATATTCTTTGCTATTACTTTTTCTCTATCAATACTGACAGGCAATTCCAAAATAAAAAACAAGGGCTCGTCATGAATCGCAATAAAGTGTTGAAAAACCTCTAATATTTTTTCTGAGTGTACATTCGCCATCAAATGATGTTCAGTTAACTTTGTAAATGATTCAAACAGGTTTTCTACCAAGGTAACTCGGTGACCTTTTACTAAATTCAACATTATGCGTCCTCCAGAGTATTTAGACAATATCCACATTTATAATTACATTATACCATTAAACCCCTAAAAAGACTGCAACTTCCCAGTCACAGTCTCTTATAAATCTACCTCAGTTCCTTCAAGGAAAGTTATTACAATTTGTCCAGCTTCTGAAATAGATTGATAGCATGTCAGACTATAGTATCCAGAAGCCATACTTGAACTATTACTCTGATTCTTACCCTCTATTCGATTAGAGAAGCTACCTTCACGCTTTTCATTATTTCTTTCGTTCACTTTTAAGAGCAGAGAAACACTCTCAGCGGTTCGCTGTTACCGTATCGTTTCGTCGTAAATTCCTTACTCTAAGACAGCTGTCCCATGGGCAGAACATCTTCTTCTACCTCGCTGATGCTTCAGCTCGTACAAGCAGTGATACCGCCTCAACGTGAGTTTTAGAGGACTAAATGGAGTCTGAATTGCCTGATAGAGATGTAGTATTGATTAAGCAATCAACAAATAATGTACAAAACAAAAATAAAGTACACTGCTTAATGAGTGTACTTTATCCTTCTAATTCAGTTTTATCAATGGTTTAGCTCTAGTTAAGTCGATTAGTTAAATGAATTTAGACTATTGCTTTTTATAACGACCATAAATTGTATGCTTAATGCTATAATTTATCTTCCAAATCTACTTCTTCATAATTTATCGGAATTAAAGCAACTTCACTGCTTAGAGTAGATTGTTTTTCATTTTCACTTATTTGAATGGCATTTTTTAATGAAAAAATAACTTCTCTTACAAGATTTAATAAATCTAATGTACACTCTTGCAATTCAATTTCAGTTAGATATAATCTGCTTTCGTCATTGTCTTTATTTACATCAATAAAATTCAATGTAATATTAGTAAATCTATGCTCTAAATAATTTCTAATAGTTTTTAATAGCTTTGCGTGTGGATTTGCTGTTAAAGAATTATCACCATTATCAAAATCTTTCGATATCCAGAATATAGAAGACAAACCAATATTTTTATCCAACAATTTATTTAAATTACTATTTGTTCTCCAGATTGAATGAAAATTTACTTGTCGAGGCATGATTTTTAGACAATAATATTCATTTATAAGCATTGCTACTTTATCTAATAATGAATATAGTGTTTTAAAAGCTGCTTTTAATCCTTCAATTCTGATAGAGTATTGTACGTAGTCTAGACAATCAATAAGATTAACATACTCGTCAGCATAATGAACCGAATCAATCTCAATGCTATTAAAACAGAGATAACGCGCATAAACATATTCTTGCTTAATTTGATTAAACATAGAAAAATATTTGTTTAAATCTTTATCTGATTGAAATAATAAACTTGGTAGTAAAAGATTATCATCATATCTATTTATATCGTCAGCTTGTAAGTCATTAAGTGGATTAAGATACAGCCCGTTGTTCCAACACCATTCGCGATACTTTTGTGAATTAGGATTATAATCGATGGTTTTACAAGAGCATTCATCTAAGTCTTTATAATTAAGATATTGTTCGTAAAGTTCAATAAATCGCTTTTCTGCATAATCAACTCTGTTTGGATCTGAAACAGTTATACTTGTTTCTATTAAATTTTTAATTTTTTTAATAAAGTGAAGATGTTCGTTATCATTCAAAAAATTACGATAATGATGTAGACAAATAGCCAAGTTACCACTAGCCATTGTGAATCTTGGATTGATTTGTATACATTTACAATACATCTTAATAGCTAACTGTTTTCTACCACAAGCATCTAATAGATTTGCGTAATTGGTGTATAGTGAACATAATAATGGGTGAATAAAGCTATTGTTCTCAGGATCTATATCAATATTATTTGAAATTTCGATAGCTTTTCTAAAGTAATAAATTTGTTGAACTGTACAATCGGTATCTATGTTGAATACTAGGTTATTACTTAGTTCAAATATATCACCATATGCTGTCCCAATAGAATAAAATAATTGAATTTTGGAAATATCATCAATAGTATTTTCCATATTTTTTCCAAATTCTATTAGTCTATAGATTTCCACTATATTTTTATGTTTAAAAGCATTATCGAAATCCTTTGACAATTTAAGTACACTATGATTAATTGGATTATTTGTTAACATCTTCATCCTAAATATTTCGATTTTAAATTTGATTTTCCTTTATTTTCTTGTTCTTCAACTAACATATCAGATAAAAACTCTTTTATCATATTAAGATTAAGAAAAATTCGAGTTGCAATAAATTTAAGTTATAATACCTTATATAAATTATAAATAGGGTAAACCTGATATCTTTCTTGAGTTTCTTTATCTAACTTAGTCCAAAATAAATCAGCTTGTGGTTTTGATTTTAATAACACTGATGCACCAAAACAAATTTCATCATTATCTTTATTATTTAATAAAATATTAGTAAGCTTCTCTATTTCAGTATTATCTAATTCACGATTTCTATATTTAATTTGAAGATCATTTATGATGCTTATGCTATTTTCTTTTATATGGTTCATGTTCCAGTCAGAAAGACGTTGAGCCCAGTTAAGCAACTGTTCTTTTTTTGAAACTTCTTCTGTCATATCGGCTGCAGCAACTATTTTTATTATGGTATCGTCAGCACACACGTTTTCTACACTACAGTCAACTAATCTTTGGTATGAGGCAATAACCGAATCAAAGTTACAGTTATCAATTGTTAACCAATCTTCGGGCCTAAAAACCTCAAATAAAGAAATATCCTCATCCTCGCCTCTCCTGCACCAAGGAGTTTCAGTGAAAATATCTATCATAGTTCCATTATTACCTTCATGAAATGCATATAGAGTACTAATATGTATGTTAGCAATCTTAAGATTAAACAATTTCGATTCCTCGTAATTTAACGCCACCTTGTTTTTTAATACTAGACCTGAATTAAGGATATTTAAATTTCTTTGAGATTGTTCATTAAAGAGGGATAAATCAAGCTCTTTTTTTATCCCCATTTTCTTTATGAAATTTGATATTTTCGACAATTCTTTTATATGGCTATCTAAATCAAGCGAATTAATATCCGATAAAGACCGTTCATCTAGTTCTATACTAATACCATTGAGTGTGAAAAATCCTACTTTTCCTAGTTCTTTAAGTGCCTGAGTACACTTTATAGCATCTGACAGCATATTAGGTCTTGAATAATTAAATTTAGGTTGAGCTTTCCCATTGTTAAAGGATATTTTAAAACCTTCCCCAAAATGAAGCTGTACCTCTCCGTCAGGAAAATAATGTCTCTCTATATCTTCAAAAATATAATCTCCTATCTCAATAATTAAATCTGTTGCTTCGAAAGTTTCAACAATCTCTATTGAATTTTCAAGTGGAATTTCGATGGCAGTTTCAGGATCCCTAAGATAAAGAAAGAGGTCGTGTTCCTTCTGGTAATTAAATATTCCTTCATGCCCCTGACCATAAAAGTAAAGCTTGATCTCTTTATTATTGGGTATATTTTCAATTGACATCCCATCGATATTTATAAAACTATGCTGTTTCTGACTATTGGTAACAAAATCAACTAACATCGGATAAATTTTTTGTTCATCTAGTTTATGAATATGTACCGAAATCGTTTTATTAATTGTAGACTTATTTTTTAATTTACTTCCTTTAATTATCTTCTTTATAGAAAAAGGTGGCAGTGACTTATAAAAAATATCTTTTAAATTACCATTCTCATCTAACCAAACTACGAATAAAACTACCCCACCGTTTTTTGAATACAATTCTAAATCACGCATATCTACTGGGAAAGATTTCATTGAATTGTTCTTACGTTTAGTTGCTTTAATTTGGACAGGTACTCTCCCAAATATTTCGCTCTTTTTCTCACTAGCATTTTTAAGAACATGAATTTCTCCATCCCACGCTGGAGTTTTATCATTGTTATCGAAATAAGTCTGAAGCAACTTATTTCTGTTAATAAATGTTTCCAGATATGAAACGCCTAACGTTTCAATTTGCCTATTATTTGCCAAATTATCACCTCATAACATAACACTATGTATTATTTATTATACCATCAACAAAATAAAAATCTATATCTTGTGTTAAGTAGGAACATAAATAAGTTTCAAAAAAATGTACAATTGAACCACCACTTCTTCTGCTGTTACTTGAGTAAAAAATGTACAAATCAATTTCTTAGATTTGATTATATGATGAACTATAAAACATACAAAATGTCACTCCAGAATAATGTACAAAACAAAAATAAAGTACACTTTTTAAATAATGTACTTTATGCTTCTAATTCAGTTATATCAATGGTTTAAGTCTTGTTTAGTCAATTGTACATAAACTTTTAGTTTTTTTTTGACCAAAAAATGTACTTTATTCCCGCGAAAACTAAATCTTTCGCATACTAAAATTTTGTACATTATCTACTTGAAAACTAAAAATACAATCTTTTAAAATAATGTACTTTATAAAAATCTATGATAAAAAAACAAGTTCAAATTTGAACCCGTTTTTAAATTTTTTATAAGGGACAAAATGTTCTCTTTTTTGTCTACGCCCTTTACAAAACACGCATGGCTCGATAGATCGTTTTACATTTGCAATCTTATCTACGATAGCCATTCTATAACGATATTCTGGATTATTCTTACAAATCCACCAAAATCTTAATTGCGTATTATTTGGGATTCTTTCTGGATCTTCTAGAATAAGATTATTAAGATAATCCCACTCGTTCATCAAATCTTCAAACGAGATATTATCTTGTCTTTCTTTTAGTTCTGCACAAAATGGACACATTTCTTTAAGATCTTTTGTCTCGGAACTTAAATACTTATTTAATATAATGCTTAAGCGCTCATGAAATTCAAAGTTACATTCTTTGCAGCGCCATAAATTGAACCTTTTTTCAGTTAATAATGGAACAAAACTATCTATAGAGACTTTATTATTTGGTACCCACAATTTTGCTAGTTCAGGGTACAAATAATCAAATGTATTATACCCCTTCAGAGGCTTATCGTTGTTACAGTAAGGACAACACTGAGAAACTTCTCTTCGAATAGTGAACAAGCTTTAATAGTTTCAATAAGAAAAAGTTTGTGAGTGAACAGGATTTAAAGCAAAAAAATAAGAGCCGATGGGCTCTTATAATTATCTCTATAACTTGTAATTTTTTATTTACTTAAAACTTTTCTTTGCCAACTTTTCTCATTACATTTTGGACATTTCATATATCTTGTAGTTCCAAAGTGCATTGCAAAATATACTTTACTGTATTTTGGCACATATTTATTATGGCATTTTTGACATTCATAATAACCTGTTTCTGTTTCTATTTTTAATGCAAATGAAACACCTATTATTAAAAGAACGAATGCTAATATAAACAACAATATTCTTGCTATATTATTCTCTATTAAAAATGATGTAACAAAAATTAGTGTTAAAAAAGATATTGTTGAGCCAAAACCAATAACATTTTCATACATCATTAGTTTTTTATTTTGCATTTCTTCCTTTTTTGCCATTTCTAACAAATTTTTTTCTGCTATCTCATTATAATTATTCATATCAATCATCTCCCCACTTAATAATTCATTTACACTTATTTTAAGTTCATTACATAAATCTAGCATAATTGATGAATCAGGCATTGCTTTTCCATTTTCCCATTTAGATATAGCCCTATCTGTAATATTTAACTTTTCTGCAAGTTGCATTTGAGTCAAATTATTCTTTTTCCTACTTTCAGCTATAAATTTTCCAATTTTAATCTGATCCATAACTTTTACCTCCTTAAATTTAAGTGTAAATTATTATTATTAAAAAGTACACATACCATTGGTTGAGTGGGATATTTTTTATATCAACTAATGGTTGAATAAGTGTAAATTGTCTTTATAATAGTGATACAACTAAGCCAACAATTAAGCAGACAATTAGTCCAATAAGTTCTCCAATAATTGAGCCTTTTATATGAAACCAATAGTTATGATATTCTTGTATCATATCTTCCGTACCTTCTATTATAAATTGTTTACTATGGCAAAACCATAAAGATAAAAATAATTATTTTTTTCATGATTTATTAATAATACTGACCCTTAGGATACAGTATACTCCTTTCTAGGAAGAATTCTTATTATCCCTATCTTTATTATAGGCCTACAGCAATTTATATTCAATTATTTATATATGAAGGTAATTTCAGAATTTGAACTTTAAATTTTTTATTATACATTGATTATCATTGAAAATAATGTACAAATTAATTTCTCAGATTAGAGGATATTATGTACTAAAAAACATACAAAATAGCACTCCAAAATAATGTACAAAACAAAAATAAAGTACACTCCTTAAAGAATGTACTTTATGCTTCTAATTCAGTTGTATTAATAGTTTAGCTCACGTTAAGTCAATTGTACATAAACTTTTAGTTTTTTTAGGACTGTTTTGTATCCCTATCTATTACCAAAAATAACCAAAAAAATTTTTTAAGCTAATTACACTCAATTATGTACTTTATTTAAGTGAACACTGGAAATTTTTAAAGCCGTTCATCTTCTGTAAAATGTACTTTATTTAAGTGAAAACTAAAAATTTTTCAAATGTACATTTTGACAACAAAAAACACTCTATAATCAATTTAATGAACTTTAGAGTGTTTTTACTTTGTTTGATTTTAGTATTCTCTAGTATATCTTTAATCTAACAAAATGCTCCTGTTTTCTTCTTAAACCTTTGCAAATTGGGCAACTTATTAATGAGCGCTTTTTATACTTAATTTTTTCATTAATTTTAAGTTTGTATCGATGATTTGAGTTTTCCTTACATATCCACCATACATTAGTATTACTTAATTCAGTTATTTCAGTTGGATTTGCTAATAAAATATTATTAAGATAATCCTATTCTTTTAATATTTCTTGTAATGTGGTAGACTAGATATGAATTTTGATGGACGATAATTAGGTCAGACAAAAGGTTACATATGGAAAAATTAGTTTTTATCGGAATGCTAGTTTTCTTGGCAGTTGTGTTTATTGGAATATTGTTTTGGCTGCGTTATAGAATGGAGAACACCTTTGAGAACGGTGTTCCAGTGTACGATGCCCCAGCAAATAATCAGACTAGAACGAGTAAGCTAAGCGTAGGAGAGTATGCAGTGCACATAGTTTTAATACTAATTAGCGCTGTAATTGCCTTTAAGGTCATGGGCATGTTACGTCATGGGGCGGCGCCAATTGGTGCTGCTATAATCACGCCTTCTATAATGGCGCTTTTCAATGCACGAAGGAGAACCGGGAAATCTTGGATAGGTATCGTTGCAGTGCTTATGATATTCGTGTTTTTGATGTTTGTATATATAATTATAGGTCTACCTGATAACGCACCTCCACTTAAAATTGACAGAACTGAAATTCATCTTACAGAGACTAAGATTTCGGATTTGATAGACCAGGGGTTTGAAATCTATGTGTCAAATGGTAGACATGATTATCCTAATTATAATGAGCTTTTGACAACGGGAAGCTATTCTAAATACCAAGGATCGGGGGTTAGCGTACCAAACGGCTTTAAGCCATATGACTCAGCAGTTACGCGATCGACTTATCTTCTTGTAAAGAAGAATGTAGTTCTCGGATGTATAGGTGTTTACGGAGATAAGAGGAAGAGTACGGAGCTGAAGGACTGTGTAGTTACGCAGGTTTGCTTCGATTCTGAATGCACAGCAGCTGCTAAAAAATATGGAATTCCATATAATATAGATGGTATAGATTTGCTAAAGAAGCTTGACGAAAACGAGTTCACGAAAGTATTTGGGAAAAAAATATGGCTGACTCCAAGCGAGCCAAGAGATGAATATTTGGGTCATTATGGCGTGCAGTGGGGAGCAGGTAACAATGAATTCTTTTGGAATCATTATTTTATGAATTTAGACCTTGATTCGAATAATGATATAGTTAATTTTAATTTTAGTTCTAATATTGCAGCAGAGCGATAGAAGAATTTGCAGGGATAATTAGGCAAAATGAAAAAGAAAAAAGTACTAAGTAAGACAAAGTATGCTATTTATCTTCTAGTGGTCCACCTTATATGCATACTTTTCACTATAAGCAAAATAGTGATACCTTCATGGGGTCACTGGTTAGAGACGACACGCTTTCTTTGGACAAGCATTCCTACCTATGTATGCGTGTTAATAGCCATTTTCCCAATAGTATGCTTTTGGCCATATTTGATTAGTGCAGATTTTAAGCCAGGTACATCAAAGACCTTGCTTGCTACTTTTGGTCTAATAGTAGGTAACGTGACTCTGATTTTGATATATACGACTATTTTGCACAAGGTATTATAGGTATAAAAGAATCCCTTTATAGGGATTTTTTGATTGCTTCAAGTAGCTCGTCATATTCTTCAAATGCTGGAACCTCAGGATGCTCCTTCTTGATTGATTCGGTGCTTCTAAACAAGAATCCTTGTGGGTGTCTCCTTGAAAGAAGTCGGTTTAACCGACGGTCAAGGCAGTTGATTTGGTTAGTCCAAATTATTCGGCAAGCCATAAATACTCAAATTTCTCCCAATAACATTGTCATCATAGATAGTTTCCCCTTATCACTTTGTCAACTAGTCCGTAACCATAGAGCACATGTTTTTAATGAACTAGCCGACATTGGTTACAATTCCTCTAAGCACCTTTGGGTCTATGGATTCAAAGTACATATGCTGGTCACCCTATCAGGCTATATTCTGAATTATGTTGTAACGCCTGCCTCAGTACATGATATTAGGGCAGTTGATGACTTACTAGAAAATTGTTCTCAATCCTATGTTTTAGCTGATTTAGCATATCTTAACTATGTACTCAGAGAACAGTTGAAACAGAAAAGTTACCATCTTTGGACGCCTTTACGTCAAAATATGGTAAGAGCTAAACAACATAATCATTGGAAACTAATGGCTATGAGACGGACTATTGAAACTCGATTTTCAGAACTTTGTGCTTTTTTGATGTCGAACAAACACTAGCTAGAGGCTTAACAGGATTGCAGTTGAGAATGGAGCAAATTGCACTGACTTATAATCTGAAATACTTTGAGATTAACTAGCACCACGAGTAAAAATCTATATCTTACTATCAATAAGACCAAGACCTTAAATGAGTAGCAAAAAATGTACAATTGAACCACTACTTCTTCTGCACCTATTAGAGTAAAAATGTACAAATCAATTCCTTAAATCAGATGATGTTATGAACTAGAAATATACAAAATAACACTTCAAAATAATGTACAAAATAAAAATAAAGTACACTCCTTAAAGAATGTACTTTATGCTTCTAATTCAGTTGTATCAATTGTTTAGCTCATGTTAAGTCAATTGTACATAAACTTTTAGTTTTACTAAAAACTAAAAATTTTTCAAATGTACATTCATACAAAAACACGGCTCATGAATCATGGCCGTGTTATGTTTTACTTAAGCTAGTTAGCTAGTTCTCTTAGTTAATATTTACTTACCTTTTATTTGCTTTAATTCCTTTATTTCTTTTAGAATACTAAAAATATAGAAACTAAATAGAACTACAAATAAAACAGATAAAACAAAGAAACCAAACGGAAGTTTTCTTCCCATACCAGCTACTACTCCAAGGGATAAAATACCGATAGCCATTATGCAAATTATGAGGATAAACCACAAGTAAATCATGTAAAACTTATAAAGATAACAAAAGGACTTATTTTTTTGTTTAGGCTTATCCTTCCATTTTAAATAAAAGAAATAAGGTGTATTAATAATTAAAATAAATAAAAATCTCATCTCTAGCACAACTTTTTACTTTCTATTTTGGATTTCCCACAAGATCTCCCAATTTCCAAATACCAAGCCAAAAAGAAATTGTTAGCATGATAAAGAATGTAAGGAACATATTATCGACTAGATTTTTACTCATCAAGCATAGTTCTCTAGCTATGTAAGAAGACATGGGGAACAAAATGCACTGTACTATAGTAATTATTTTTTTCATGATTCATTAATAATACTGTCACATATGATACAGTATACTCCTTTCTAGGAAGATTTCTTTTTATCCCTATCTTTATTATAGGCCTACAGCAATTTAGATTCAATTTTATATATGTGAAAGTAGTTTCAGAATTCGAACTTTAATTTTTTTATTATACATTGATTATCATTGAAAAAATGTATAAACCAATTTCTTAGATTTGATAATAAGATGAACTATAAAATATACAAAATACCACTCCAGAATAATGTACAAAACAAAAATAAAGTACACTTTTTAACGAATGTACTTTATGCTTCTAATTTAGTTGTATCAATGGTTTAGCTTTAGTTTAGTCAATTGTACATAAACTTTTAGTTTTTAACTACAATAAAATCAGCAAACCTCATGGATCTACTGATTATTTTCTTCTCTAACTTATTTTTCTACATACTGAAATGGAATCTTGCTATCACAGAGCCAATTATAGACTCGATCATTGACTTGAACGTTCATAGCTTCATGCGCATATTCTGGCATAATTAAATGCTCTTTTGGACATTCTAAGCGATTATAAATAGCAAACTGCGTTTCAGGATAACAGACATCATCGTCTAGTCCTGTAATCATGTGAACTTGTCCTTTGATCCGATGAGCAAAATTTTTCACATCAATATAGGCCAAAGTCTGCATCAAACGATCTTCTGTTTCATGGAATGGATCATGGAACTTGAAATAACGGAAAAGCTCGTCATAGGCCTCACTGGTATTTCCAATTTCTAATACTCGTCTGAAATCTGATAAGAATGGATAAATGGTTACCGTTCGTTGTATACGAGAATTCAATCCAGCAGCAACCAGAGCAAGGGCACCGCCTTGAGAGGCTCCGTAGCTGGCAAGTTTGCTGTCGTCTACTTGAGGGAGGCTGGCTACAATTTCAATTAACTGGTAAAGATCTAAATAGACATCCTTATAAAAGAGCTCATCCGGACCTTCCACGGCTCCGCGGATAATCTGTCCTTTTACCGTATTCCCAAGTGGTGAACGGTCACCGTCTGTTGAATAGCCTGACTGACCTCTTACATCCATAGTCACAACACCATAGCCGGCTACTGTATAAGTCAGCATGTCAGACCAATCCCAACAACGGCCCATATAGCCATGAAAATGGAAAATAACTGGAACCTTTTGATCCGTTTTTGGGAAAACAACCCGCGCATAAACGGATCCATCTCGTGTTCCTTTAAAGGTTAATTCATAACAAGCAACATTTGGAATGCTGAAATCTCGTTCTTCGAGCTTGTATTCAGGCAGTTCAGTCATCTTTGCTAGGGCTTGATTCCAAAAGCTATCAAAATCTTCAGGAACGTCATCCCGTCCCTTGTAATTTTTCATTGTCTCTAATAATTTGGGATCTTTCATAAAATCCTCCTTAGCTATGTGTAATCGTTACCAAAAATGTACCATATTTACTTAAGGATTGCAAGAGACAAATAAAAATTACATAACCGAAATTATGTAATTTAATTATAGATTCAAAAATAGACTTAATTGTTTTACTAGATCTGGATTAGTGGGTAAAGCTGAATGATGAGCCTTGCGACCATTTAAATTCACTTCTGTATAGGTTTGATTGTCAAAAATAGATTTTGCTGCTTGTGCACTAGAGAGAGGGACGATGCCATCTGATTTTCCAGCAAAGCTACCAACAAAATTAAGAACCTCTACTTCTTTTCCCAGACGATGCTTCCATGTTTGAAAATCGTCATACATCTCTTGATTGAAACGGTAAGGACTTCCAATAATAGCCAACTTGGTTACGGTTACCTTCTTTTTCTCTAAAAAGCCACTTTCCAATAAACCAGTCAAAACCAGTCCACCATTAGAATGCCCGACTGCCTTGAACTCTGTAAAATGATAGTGATCAAGAAGGTAGGTTAGAGCTATCTTAAGGGATTCGATTTGCTGCTTGATATTGCTGTAGCCGTCTCGATTGTTCTCGAAGCCAATCACAATTATTGGATTCGGCTCTTTCGTATTCAGTCTTCCCTCCATCTCTATAGAATCATCTTTGTTGACTTTTATTTTTAAAAGACTTTGCTTTTTTCTAGAAAAGCGATGGAGCATGCGGATGGTTCCGTTGAATCGCTGGATACTGGCTGAACTCCCAGGTACAAAGATAATCGGTCTAATTGGTGGTTTCTTTGACCCTTTAGGAAATTCAAAGGGCTTTCTGTGGTAAGAAAACAGTCTTACAAAGAAACGAATGACTTGTTGAAATAATTTTTTTAACATGTTTCCTCTAGTAGTAGTTTCTAAAAGAACCCAGAACAGTGTGTTCCAGGCCCTTATTAGAAAGAATTATTTCCGTTTTTTCTTATTTTTGCGCATTTGTTTGGCCATCTTGTTCATCGCCCGTTTCATCATAAATTCACCGGCTTTTCCTTTGAGACCGCCACCAAACATTTGGCTCATATCAGGCATTCCAGCGCCTCCGCCAAGAGCTGACAAGTCAGGCATGCCACCTTGTCCCATCATGCCTTCGAGGGCAGACATATCCGGCATTCCACCAGGCATGTTTTTCGGCATGTTATTTGGATTGAGGCCCATTTGTTTCATCATCTTGTTCATATCGCCAGAGAGGACGCCTTGCATCATCTGCTTGGCTTGGTTAAAGTCTTTGATGAATTTGTTGACTTCGACAAAGGTGTTCCCTGATCCAGCAGCAATCCGACGACGACGGCTTGGATTTAATAAATCTGGATTTTCGCGTTCAGCTGGGGTCATGGATGATACAATTGCACGTTTGCGAGCAATTTCTCGTTCATCGACCTTGAGGTTCTTCATGGCAGGGTTATTTGCCATCCCTGGAAGCATCTTGAGCAGGTCTTCCATTGGTCCCATGTTTTGAACTTGGTCTAACTGATCGATGAAATCGTTGAAGTCAAAGGTATTTTCCCGCATCTTCTCAGCGAGTTCAAGAGAGCGTTTCTCATCGTATTCTTGAGAAGCCTTCTCGATCAGCGTCAGCATATCCCCCATACCGAGGATCCGACCAGACATACGGTCTGGGTGGAAGGTTTCGATATCAGTGATTTTTTCACCAGTACCAGTGAACTTGATTGGCTTCCCAGTAATCTGACGGACAGAAAGGGCCGCACCACCACGGGTATCCCCATCGATCTTGGTCAAGATCACACCAGTTACTTCGAGTTGTTCATTGAACTCACGCGCCACATTGGCTGCTTCTTGACCAATCATAGCATCGACAACCAAGAGGATTTCATTTGGCTCAGCAAGGGCTTTGACATCACGCAACTCGCCCATGAGTTTTTCGTCGATTTGCAGACGACCCGCCGTATCGATCAAAACATAGTCATTGTGGTTGGCTCTCGCTTGCTCCAAACCTTGACGAACGATCTCTACTGCAGGGACTTCTGTACCAAGTGAGAAGACAGGGACATTGATCTGTTGACCAAGAGTCTTCAACTGGTCTATGGCTGCTGGACGATAGATATCGGCCGCAATCATCAAAGGACGTGCATTCTCTTCCTTGACCAATTTGTTGGCCAATTTACCCGCAAAGGTTGTTTTACCAGCCCCTTGAAGACCGACCATCATGATAATGGTTGGAATCTTTGGAGATTTGATAATTTCTGCTGTTTCTGAACCCAAAATCGCTGTCAATTCTTCATCGACAATCTTCACGATTTGTTGGGCAGGGTTCAAGGTTTCGATGACTTCATGACCTACAGCCCGCTCGCGGACCCGTTTGATGAAGTCTTTTACAACAGGAAGGGCAACGTCGGCCTCTAAGAGGGCTAGACGAATCTCTTTGGTTGCCTCTTGGACATCTGCTTCAGAGATTTTCCCTTTCTTACGAAGATTTTTAAAGACGTTTTGTAAACGTTCGGTTAAACTTTCAAATGCCATACTCTTTCTCCTAGTTTTTCAATTCAGTGGAAATCGTCCGAAATGTTGCAAACATTCTAGTTCTTCGGGTGTGACTTCTTTCATGATTTCATTTGGATATCCCCAACAGCTAAAACCTATTTGCATAGCTTTGGAGATATCATTGGGCGAGATAATCTGTAGTCGAGTAGGAAATACTTCCTCTGCGACTAATAGTTTACAAGGTATTCCTTGATAAATGACGAGACTGCCCATAATCACTCCCGATTGTCAATGCTTGATAAAATTTCAACCTGCTCTTGTAGAAAAGTATCTTCCGGATAGCGTTCTAAAATCTGATCAAAAATCTGGCTGCGTACAATGTAATCGGAATACATATGGAGTTTCATTTCGTAATCTTCCAAAATCTTTTCTGTACGTTTAATATTGTCATAGACCGCTTGACGGCTCACTCCAAACTCTTCTGCAATCTCAGCCAAGCTGTAGTCATCTGCGTAGTAGAGCTCGATGTAGTTCATCTGCTTATCCGTCAAGAGCGCTGCATAAAACTCAAAGAGCGCATTCATTCGGTTGGTTTTCTCAATTTCCATACCTTTCATTATATCAAAAAAGCCCGCTAAAGACTAGCGGGACTTGATGCTTTTTGAGCTTGAAATAAGAGGATTCATCATTAAAGTTTCAGCGCCAACATATTGACCGTCATCCCTGCTGCAGTTCCCATCAAGAAGATGGTATCTCCTTCCTTCACATAGCCATGATCCAGTGCATAGGCTAGGCCGAAAGGAACAGCAACTGAAACCATATTTCCATAATCGCTGACAATATTGAGATATTTATCTTTGCCAACTCCCAATTTGTCCATGACCAGTGGCAAGGCCCGGCTAGCTTGGTGGGGAATAATATAGTCTACAGCGTCTTTAGAAATGCCTGATTTCTCTTGGAATTCTTGGAACATTTCTGGAATAACACGAGCAGAAAGTAAGAGAATCTTCTTCCCTTTCATGTCAAACATGAAATCGGTCTTGGTTGAGTCAGAGTATAATTTCGGATGATAAGCTGTCAAACCACCACGAATCTCGGTATCATGGGCTCCCTCAGACCAGGTACGTTGCATGCTAGCAATGATTCCTTTGTCTTCCTTTGTTGCTTCAAAGATAAAGGCTGCAGCGCCATCGCTAAACAGTTCAAAGCTTTCTTTTTGTTTGGGATTAAGCCCTAGGCTTCCTACTTCACTAGATACAATCAGCACCCGTTGGTATTCTCCACCTTCAATCAGATAAGAAATGGTGCTTAAGGCTGATACAAAACTGGTACAGGTAGTATTGATATCCATGGCAGGAATCGTCAGTCCCTTGGCCACGCGCTCATGGATCAAAGCAGCTGTACAAGGGATGGGCTGAACACCAACTGCACTAGCCGAAACCAGGCAGTCGATGTCTGCCATTTCAAGACCCGCATGGTTTAAAGCAGCTTCGATCGCACGGGCTGCAAGATCAATCTGTGTTTCTTCTCCTTCTTTCACGCGGTAACGAGTTTGGTCTTTGAAAGTCACGGTATGAGCTGGAAGCGCTGTTCCATAGCCTTTAATTTGCAAATGTCTTTTTACAGTATTCATAGGATTCTCCTTTTATTGAAGTCGTTGAACACGTTTTAATTTACGTGTTGGGTCCCATTGATAATCGATAAATTGAATACTTGGGAGAATGAATTGTTTTTGCTGAGCTAAGAGTTCAAATTGAGCAAAGATTGCTTGCTCCATAGACTCTGTCCGGTGACTCAAGGCAATGGTAATGGATCCATCTGCCAACTGAGTCACTTGATAGTCCTGAATATTTTCGACAAAGAGAATGCACCGTCGAATAAAATCCGGATAGATCATCTGGCTACTGCCATCTTCTTTTTCGAAATAGAAAATATCGTCCGATCGTCCTTCGATCTTTGCAATTCGAGTAAAGACGGAACCACAAGGGCAAGGGGACTTTTCTTCCACCAAAATATCATTGAGGCGGTAGCGATAGATGGGTTGACTGGTTCGTTTGAAATCCGTAATAATCGGATAAAAGCGGCTATCATCTAGATACTCTTTTTCGACATACAAAATATCTTCGTTGAGATGTAGATTGCCTTCTGAACAGGTACAAGCTAAAAAACCCTCTGTCGCTTGGTAGACCTGATCAACCTTGTCTAGTTGAAAGGCTTTGGTGATGGTCTGAGCATCTCGATCTTCTAGGATCTCTGCGACGGAAACGACCTTGACGGGTTGGATCGCAAGTTGCTGATTGCTGACATAGTTGGCTAACTCAATCAAGGTTGAAGCTGGTGCGACCACAATGGTTGGTTGATAGTCTTTGAGTCGCTCTAAATGCTCCTTGCTATCCTTGAAAATATCAAAATATTCCAAGCGAATAAGGCCTGAATTAATGGTTTGATAGAGTTCATTGTCCGCTCGTAAGAAAAAGGCAATGCGATGACCAAACAGTTTTCCTTTCGGTAGCATCTTAGCTAGAATCGCTGCAGCCCACATACTTCTTTCTTTTTCTGTGGTGACAAAAACTCCTCGGTGGCCGGAGGTTCCAGAAGACAAGCCTACTGCTACTTCTCCATTCATCTCAGTAAAATCTCGCGTCTGTTCTCCGCGAATCGCCATTTCTAAAGCCTGATCTCGATCCACCCCTAGGGTATTGAGTTCATTGAAATGTGTCATCATAAACGATTTATCCATCGTTCCAAAGGATTCGGGAGAATGGGTTTGAAAATAGGGAGATTGAGAAGTGATAAATGCATGGTAGCGTGCCAATTGCTTATCTTGGTATCGCTTCAAGGCCTCTTTTGAACGGAATCGGTGGCACCATCTGGTTTCAATAAAGGTTTTCAGAAAGACTGTTTTTTTCATTTAAAATCCTTTCAATCCGATCTTGCGGGTCGTGGCTGACAACAACTTGAATACCATCTTGCAAGAGTGTCTCCAGAAAATCAGCTCCTTTTAAATAAGCCTTCTTATCATCCTGAACCAAGGAAGGGATCAGTCGCATTTGCCGTGTGTAAGGCAAGAGGTCCACTCCCCAAGAAAGATCTGCTCCAATAAAGAGCTTGAGCTCATCCAGATAAAGACAGCCTTGCCCTCTCGCATGCCCATCGATGGACGAAACAAGAATGCTCCCATCCCCAAAAAGATCCGCAGTCGGGCGGTAAGGGAAAGCTGGATGCCTTTGATTTGCTTTGAGACAAGTCACCCGATCCTTGAAGTCAGCTGGCAAAAACTCTTTAAAAATCAGATCCTTAAATTTTGGTTTTTGGTACACCTCATAGACTTCCTGGGTGACAAAGAAATGAGCATTTGGGAAAAGGGCTGCTCCGCCGAGATGATCAGGGTGCAGATGCGAAAGAATCACATAGGAAATGGATGCCGGGTCAATCCCACGCTCATGCAATAAATAATCGATCTGGTCTTCTTTTTTCATCTGCATTGGGGTGGCTAGACGGTACCAGAAATACCGAGCTTTTTTCTTAATCTCGTAGTGATAGCCGGTATCGTACAAAATATAACCTTTTTCACGGTGCTGAATCAAAAAGACACCTGCAGGAAATTGCATTTTTTCATTTGGAATTCCTTTAAATAAGAGACCAGAATGACTGCTACAATAGCCTGCTGGAAAATAATCAATGCGCTTGATCATGTTGGACATAGTTGTCAATCCCTTCTTCAATAGTCATTTTTGGATAGTAGCCAAGTTCGGTTTGGGCCTTTTGAATATCGAGGGTTTGGCTATATCGAAGGAGATAATAGGTATAGCGAGTCAATGGAGGTTCAGCTTTCAGATGGAATAAACGATATACCCCTTCAAGGCTATAGGCCGCACCTGCTACAAGACCTGCCGGAATTTTCCGATAGCGAATCGGTTCTCCCAATCCCTTTAATGTTGTTTCGATCAAATACTTAAAGGACTTTGGTTCCCCATTTGTAATATTATAAACTTGTCCGTGAGCTTCTTTTGCTTCCAGAGCCAAGCGAATGGCTAGGGCAACATTTTCCACGCAGGTCATATCCATGAGCTGCTCTCCTCCTCGAATCAAAGGAATTCCAATTTTTCGACTGAGGCGTAAAACCCGAGGCAAAATACTGGTATCCCCCACACCAAATAATCCTCTAGGACGCAAGATGATACTTGGCACATCCGGATAGTCAGAAAAAAGTTTTTCAGACACCAATTTGCTTCGGATATAATTGTTGAGGTGATTTTCTTTTGGAGCATCACTTTCCATGATGTTTAATTGATCTTTTCCAGCCGCGTAAATACTAGGAGAAGATACGTAAACCAAGCGTTTTACCGCATATTCACGGCACAATTCAAGGACATTTTGAGTGCCAACTACATTCGCCTGATAGAAGGCCTTCCAAGGTCCCCAGGCAGTGGATAAAGCTCCTGCATGAACTACAGCATCAACAGACTGAAAGGCTTGTCTTAATTCCTCAATAGAGGTCAAATCCCCTTTGATAAATTGAACGCGCTCACCTTCCAGAGCCTTCCCATTTTTTTCGTTTCGGCCAAAGGCTACAATGGAATAGTTGTGTTCCAATAACTCATCAATCACATATTTTCCAAGGAAGCCAGTCGCACCTGTTACAAGAATTTTCATAGTTTTCCATCCGTTCCACGTCTTAATAACCGTTGAATCTCAAACTCCAAGGTGTCCAACGGCTTGTAGGTTTTTGAAAGTTTGTTTAGTCTCTCTAACTTTTCCCAAGATTCTTTTTCTAATAGGGCATTGAAACCTGCTTGAATCTCTTCGGTGCGATTGCGATGAGCTTGAAAAGCAATTCCTGCTTCTACTCCTCGAATCGCATAGTCAAATTGGTCATAATCATGTGGCAAGATCAAGGCTGGTTTTTTAAATTCGATACATTGATAAAAGATTCCAGCTCCTCCATGATGAATGACATAGTCCATCTGCGGAATATATTCTTTGTAGGGCAGATATGAGACAACCGTCACATTTGGTGCTACTTCTTCTTCAGAAAAGTCTTTTGCCCCATCACCTAAGGTGACGAAAAAGTGACATTCTGGATGCTCTTTGGCCAAATGCTTGGTTTGTTCTAGCAAATTCTCCTTCGCCCAAGGCAACTGGGTTCCACATGTCACGAGTACCTTCGTCTTGTCGTCGTAAGGACGGAGATCTAAAGGATAATCTTCAGCTTTTTCAAGAGAAGTCCCCAAAGGGCCAAGCCAGGCATATTGATGAGGGAAATGTGTTTTCAACTCAAGCTCCATCATACCAATTCCAAAGATGGCATAAGGAGAGTAGATGGTCTCCACTCCATTTTGATTGTACAACTTGAAATTGTAACGTTTTAAGCGTTTGCGTAAGAGGAAGGCGCCACAGTATTTTCCAATGCGCGTGAGTTTACGGCATAGTGCTTGGATCTTCTCTTCCTTCTTTGTGCGCGCGACTCCCATCCCTCCGAAGAAGCAAGGAGGACCATAAGGAGTTTCGATTGCAAATTGGGTCGCCATGGTGGTAATCCAAGGAATTTCTAACTGTTCTGCCACAAAACCAGCTGATAGAGTGATAAAGTCAGCAATGACAATATCTGGACGGTTGACACGCCACTCCTCTAGCAATTGATCCGATACGTGATTAATCAAATCAAGACTCCTAGACAATTGCCGATAAGCTGAAAAGAGATTGTGTTTTTTATCGTTATTCGCCGCGCGTTCAAATTCTTCTACTTTGTTCTCTAGAATCGGGACGACCGTGAAGCCGAGACTTTCTGCGACGGCTTTTTTCTGAGGACCCGTGAAAACTCGGATTTCCATAGTTGGATCATCTAATAAGGGTTTAACGAGATTTAAAGTTGGGTACAGATGCCCACTCAAGGGAACAACTACCACATCGATTTTAATTTTTTTCATTTTTTCCTGCCTTATATCTTTTTTTAGATCTAAAACTAGCTTCTATCTATTAATTCGTAAAAAAAATCAAAAATTGAAGAAAAAATAAAATTTTTTAAATTTTTTTAAATCTTTTATTTTTGACCGTACTATCACTATTTAGAAAGAATGACTTCAACCTAAAAAAAGCTCCCAAATGCCAAAGAGAGTGAGCCTCTCACACATTTGAAGAGTTTTCTATTTTTACGATTTGCGAGCTTAGTTATTTTCTAAATAAAATTCGAACCGCTCGCCGACATACTGACTTTTTACATACTCAAAAGCCGTCCCATCTTCAAAATAGGAAACCTGTGTCAGACCTAAAATAGCCTGCCCTTTTGAAATCTGTAAGTACTCCGCAATCTTATCCTTGGCCAATCGCGCATAGATGGTCTGGTGCGACTTTCCAATCTTATAGCCATGACGCTCCAAGGTTTGGAAGAAATGGCTGGTAACCTCTTCACGATTGAAATTCTTAATAAATTTCTCTGGAATAGAGGCCACTTCATAAACAACAGGGATCCCATCGGCATACCGGACCCGCTCCATCCGAATGATGGTTTCTGTCTTATCAATGCCCAATTTGTCCACTTCTTGGAGGCTAGGAATGGTTTTACGGTAAGAAATCACTTGGCTAGAAGGTTCCTTGCCTTGCGATTTCATAATTTCTGTAAAACTGGTTGTGCCTCGCATTTTTTCTTGGACGCGCGTGCTGGTAATAAAGGTGCCACTTCCTACTCGTCTTTCAAGCACTCCTTCTTCAACCAGAAGGGTAATAGCCTGCCTCAGCGTCATCCGACTCACCTGAAATTTCTCAGCCAGATCGCGTTCGCTAGGAAGGCGCTCCCCGATTTTCCATATTTTTTGATCAATCTCAGACTTAATCTGATCATGGATTTGAATGTAAGCTGGAATCATAACCTTGCTCTTTCTCTGTGTTATCTCTATTGTAGCGTAAAATTCCTAATTCTTCAATCAGAGATTGGTAAAGACATGGCTTTTGTGTTAGAATAGAGGAAAGTAAATTTCTTTAAGAAGGGGATAAGATGACAAACCTATCAACTGATTTGCATGATGTTGAAAAAATCATTGTGCTTGACTACGGCAGCCAATACAATCAGCTTATTTCACGTCGGATTCGTGAAATTGGTGTCTTCTCAGAGTTGAAGAGCCACAAGATTTCTGCTGATGAAGTTCGTGCAATCAATCCAGTTGGGATCGTTCTTTCAGGCGGACCAAACTCTGTATACGAGGAAGGTTCTTTTGATATCGATCCTGAAATTTTCGAACTCGGTATTCCAATCCTTGGAATCTGTTACGGGATGCAATTATTGACCCATAAATTGGGCGGGAAGGTCGTTCCTGCAGGTGATGCTGGTAACCGCGAATATGGTCAATCTGAATTGACTTTGACAGAGTCTTCTGCTCTTTTTGCCGGCACACCAGACAAACAATTGGTCTTGATGAGTCATGGAGATGCTGTTACAGAAATTCCGGCTGACTTTATCCGCACTGGTACTTCTGCTGACTGTCCATTTGCATCCATTGAAGATCCAGACAAGAAAATCTATGGAATCCAATTCCACCCTGAGGTTCGTCACTCTGTTCACGGTTATGACATCTTGCGTAACTTTGCCTTGAACATCTGTGGGGCTAAAGGTGACTGGACCATGGACAACTTCATTGACATGCAGATCAAAAAAATCCGTGAAACCGTCGGAGACAAACGTGTCCTTCTTGGTCTTTCAGGTGGTGTTGACTCTTCTGTTGTTGGGGTTCTCCTTCAAAAAGCTATCGGCGATCAATTGATCTGTATCTTTGTAGACCACGGTCTTCTTCGTAAAGGCGAAGCCGATCAAGTGATGGAAATGCTTGGTGGCAAGTTTGGTTTGAACATCGTCAAAGCAGATGCTGCCAAACGTTTCTTAGACAAATTGGCTGGCGTATCTGATCCAGAACAAAAACGGAAGATCATCGGGAACGAGTTTGTTTATGTCTTTGATGACGAAGCAAGCAAACTCAAAGATGTGAAATTCTTGGCGCAAGGAACTCTCTACACTGACGTGATCGAGTCTGGTACGGATACTGCTCAAACCATCAAGTCTCACCACAATGTGGGTGGACTTCCAGAAGATATGCAATTTGAACTGGTCGAGCCACTGAACACTCTTTATAAAGATGAAGTTCGTGCGCTTGGTACTGAGCTTGGTATGCCAGACCACATCGTATGGCGCCAACCATTCCCAGGACCAGGTCTTGCCATCCGTGTTATGGGAGAAATCACTGAAGAAAAACTCGAAACCGTTCGTGAATCAGACGCTATCTTGCGTGAAGAAATCGCTAAAGCTGGTCTTGACCGGGATATCTGGCAATACTTCACTGTTAACACAGGCGTTCGTTCTGTTGGGGTTATGGGAGACGGCCGTACCTACGACTACACTATTGCCATTCGTGCTATCACTTCTATCGACGGAATGACAGCTGACTTTGCGAAGATTCCATGGGAAGTCCTCCAAAAAATCTCAGTTCGTATCGTAAACGAAGTTGACCACGTCAACCGCATCGTCTACGATATCACAAGTAAACCACCTGCAACTGTAGAGTGGGAATAAAAAAAAGGTCCGGGGGACCTTTTTTTTACGAGCTTAGAAATAACAGAGCGAGTTAAAGGTCCGGGGGACCTTGATTCACGAGCCTAACATAAAATATCTAATTAAGTATAAAAATAGGAAATCACACAAAAAGCACTCTGACTTCTTGTCAGGAGTGCTTTCGTACTATTTTTATCCAACTAATCCACTAAAAAATTTGACGATGGCATTCCAGATGGCTCCGAAGAATCCGGCAATGGCATTCCACGCATTTGTAAAGAAGTTTCCACTGTCTTTTAGAATAGCATTTGTATCAAAATTGAGATTGATATTATTAAAGGTATCACCTGCCTTGTCTACGATACTATCTTTCAGATCCGACAAGGTCTTCGTAAAGCTTTTGCTGCTAATGACGCTACTCTTTGAAAGGTTGACTGCGAAATTTACGATCAAATTGACTTGGTTACCCGTCACAGTTGTATCTAACTTATAATTTTTCAGGGTTTCTTCGACGATCTTTCGAATATCATCCTTGCTTAAATCCTGATTATTCTGTTTGGCATTGGCTACTGCTGTTTTAATGTCGGTCAATGCTACGTTTAACTTATCAGCATCGAAGTTTTTCTTACCAGCGTTTTCTTCATTGATCCCGGATAGAGTTTTTAACTCTTCTTGGGCCAGATCTTTGCTTTCTTGAGAAACCTTGGCACCATTTTTCTCAAGCGAGTAATAAATACCAGCCAAGGCACTTTCACCAGTCACCTGTATAGGAGAAGCTACTGTAATTTGAGCATGCTGCAATCCAAGTGTAACGGCTGCATTACGATACATATCTGCAGTGACCTTGGTGATGTTTTGAGGTGTCACGATATTCACTTCTAGTGGCTTATTTTTGCCCAATTTTTGAATTTTAACAGAGGAATAAAGTTCCAAACTATCATCGTTGGCAACGTTCATAATCGAAGAATAAACCTCTGGTGTCATGGTCTTCCACTCTTCTTTATCTTTCGAACTATCGTAGTTCAAGAGACTCAAAGTTTGTTCGATTTGACTTTGGTCTAGTGAATAGCCCAAAACATAGTCTGGTTTGACATAGGTTTCATCGATGACTTTCTGCACATTGCTATCTGCAGAAACACGTGGGACAGCTGTAAACAAAGCCAAAGTCGTCGTTACAAACAATGCAATCTTCTTTAATTTCATCTTTTTCTTCTTTCTAATTCAAATTACCTCTGGGTATCTCATATTACCTTTCTTACCTCACTAGAGATGAAAAAAGAAGTAAATAAAGAGTTTACCCACTTCGATTTTCATTATACAGTTGATTTCTTAAAACTAGCTTACAGTTTTTTTAAGAATGCATGACATTTTTATTTTCCCTAAAAACCGGAGGCAGAACTGATCAGCTTAAAAAAGAGCCAATTGGCTCTCTGGAAAATGATTAAAACCATGAAAATAACTTCATAATCGTCATATTGGTTTCTACTAAACGAGAATAATAAATGTTCCCCCCATTAATGTAGAGTTCCATCCCGTTTAAAAGAGAGATAGGGTGGAGGTAAAGATAAGTTTCACCGGTTACATTGCCAAGACTTGGCGCTACTACATCCCGTGAATAAGCTCGGGCCAACTCTAGGGAATTTGTCCCACCGTGTTTAGCCACATAATCAATGTAGTCTTTCCCGAAATTATAGGCTTGAACGGCTGTCCAGCTATCAACGCCTTTTTTCTTGGCTTCTTTTAACTCATCTGAAAGAGTCTGAATACCTTGGCGAATACTGGCCTTATTATCACTAATGGTATTGGTTTCACCACTTGCACTCTCACTTGCCTGCATGACATCGTCCTCTCGACCTTTGGTCTCAGTATAGATCATAGCAAGAATGAGGTTTTCATTGGCCGTGGTGTCCTCTTCAGCAAGGACTTCTCTAACCAGGGAGCGGTACTGCATGACTTGTTTGACATCATGGTGGATCTGAATTCCCTTGTAGATTCCAAATATTAGTAAGATGAATAAGAAGATCTTCACTATACGTTTAATCATTATTTACTCTGTATATCCTCAATATTTTTGATCAAAATAGAATAAGTCCCATTCTCGTTTAGAATAAATTCAACAGATTCTGCATCTTCATAGACATTATTCGGAACGATCAGTTCAATTCCATTTGACAATGACAATTTCTGATTTTCGAACTTCTTCAACTGACGACTTGCATCAATTTCTTCAAAAGTGACAGGTTCAGGTACAGCTTCTTTGACTTGGTCAATAAAACTGAGGCGAGCTGTCAAATTATCGTCAAAGAGATCATCTGCTAATTTCTCTGGAGAGAGTTTATTTTCTTCTTCGATATGATTGAAAATAGCTGATTTAACCTTTGATTGAAATTGAAAATCATCTGTATTAAAGCTTTCCGCAATCTTCTGGGCTGTTTTTTCTAGTGCCTTGATCGATTTTTTAGGAGAGATCTTGGGTTGCGCCTGCAACAGATTCTCAGAAAAATAGTTCAAGAAAGTCCCGTTGTACTTGATCCGTTTTTCAATCAAGTGGTATTTGCGACTTTGAAGATTGATGACCAAGGCCTCATCAGCACCAGTCCCAAAACCAGGTAGATTATTTTGCGTCAGCTTAATCGGATTATCCACTTCACCACCAAGATGCGTCAGGGTTTCCCGTAAGGCGATCCGAAGAAAGGCAAAATGGTCCACCCCTTCTTTTGAGAATTGAATGAACACCAAATCGTTGGTCTTTTGATTCTCAGAGACGACAAATTCTTCCTTCCAGCGATTCGCTACTGCGACCGAAGTTTCAAGTAGGTCATCTGAGATCATCTCAAGAAAAGGATTGTCCTCTTCGAAAATACCGGTCCTTGCTTCATCAGAATAAACCCGTTCAATCTTCTTACGCAAGTATTCCTCGATTTTAGGCGTGATATTGAGCAATTTATCTGCCAAATAGAGATCGGTATCATCTGGGCTGAATTGATGAATGATGGCTTTCTTTACGTAAATATCCATAAGATGATTTAGTCCTCGTAAAGTGGGAAGGCATCTGTCAAGGCTTTGACTTGAGCACGCACCTCTTCTAATACTTCGTGCTTGTATGCATTCTTCAACGCTTTGATCATGAGTTCAGCAACGGTGCGACTTTCTTTTTCACCAAAACCGCGAGCAGTGATGGCTGCTGCACCAATCCGAATCCCACTGGTCTTAAATGGAGACAAGGTTTCATAAGGAATAGAGTTCTTGTTGAGGGTAATGTTGACCTCGTCCAGTAAGTTTTGCGCCACTTTCCCATTTTCAACAACTTTCGTCACATCGACAAGGAAAAGGTGGTTCTCAGTTCCGCCTGAAATGACACGGAAATCAGGATCTTGCAAGAAGACATCAGCCATGGCCTGACTGTTTTTAATCACGTTAGCGGCATACTCTTTAAAGGCAGGATCAAGCGCTTCTTTAAAAGCGACTGCTTTAGCAGCAACGACATGCTCCAAAGGTCCTCCTTGGATACCAGGGAAGATGGCAGAATTGATCTTCTTAGCCAAATCTTCATCATTTGTCAGGATCAAGCCACCACGAGGACCACGAAGGGTCTTGTGAGTGGTTGTTGTCGTGATATGGGCATAAGGAACTGGACTTGGGTGAAGACCTGCTGCAACTAGACCAGCAATATGGGCCATATCAACCATGAGCTTAGCTCCTACCGCATCAGCAATTTCACGGAATTTTGAAAAATCAATAATGTGAGAGTATGCTGAGGCACCAGCAACTATGAGTTTTGGTTTGACTTCTTGGGCTTGTTTTAAGATGGCGTCAAAATCCAAGAGTTCTGTTTCCGAATCTACACTATAGGACACAAAGTTATAAGTTTGCCCTGAGAAGCTCACAGAAGCTCCGTGAGTCAAATGCCCACCGGCAGCTAAGTCCATCCCCATAACAGTGTCTCCAGGCTCAATCAAGGCCATATAGGCAGCACAGTTGGCTTGGCTCCCTGAGTGGGGTTGAACATTGGCAAACTTAGCCCCAAAGATTTCCTTAGCGCGTTCGATGGCCAGGCTTTCGACGATGTCTACAACATCAGTCCCACCGTAGTAACGGCGACCTGGATAACCTTCTGCATATTTATTGGTCAGAATAGACCCTTGCGCTGCCATAACCGCCTTAGAGACGACATTTTCAGAAGCAATCAACTCGATATTGTTTTGTTGGCGTTCCTCTTCTTTGGAAATAGCATTCCATAGGTCTGCATCATAGGCTTTGTAATCTTCTTTATCAAAAATCATAGGTCTACTCCTTATTAAATAATTTTTTTTATACATTATGACAGAGGAAGGTCATCTTCCTCAAAAGAAAGCTCGGGCACTTGTGCAAGCAAGTCAGCTTTCGTAATAGAACCTTGTCGTAAAATCCTCGCTTTGGAACCAGAAATATCTAGGATAGTCGAATCTTGCCCAGTAAGGAAAGCATCGTCCTCAAAGCCAGGAATTAGCTGATCAAATTCTTTTACAATAGCTTCATACTTTGTTCCGCTAGCATGTCCAGATAGATTTGCAGAAGGACCAACTAAAGGACCATATTTACGAATTAATTCCAATGTCTTTGGATGGGCTGGCATCCGAAAGCCAACCGTAGACATCCCTGAATGAATCCAGTCAGGCACCTTTTCATTTGCTTGAAGAATAATGGTTAATGGCCCAGGTAAAAATGATTTAATCAGTTTTGTTAGATAGCTAGGCTGGTTCTTCGAATAAATTCGAATATCTTCTTCATCTGCTACATTCAAGTTCAGGGCTTTCTCTCTATGTCTACGTTTTAATTCGTAAATATAATCAACTGCCTCTTGATCCAAAGCTTTAGCGAAAATACCATAGACTGTTTCAGTTGGCAGAATAACCGCACGTCCTGCTTCTAATTCTTTCTCAATGTGATCCATTGTCTACTACTACCATTCTATCTTGTCCAAATTGGTCTTTCAAAACTCGAACTTGTTTGTTGGGAAATGCCTCTTGAAAAAGCTCTTTTACCTTGCTTCCTTGCTTATAGCCAATTTCTAGATAGATCTTTCCTTCTGGTGTTAAAACACTTGGCGCTTGCTGAGCAATCTTTTCGTAGATAGCATATCCATCACGGTCTGCAAAGAGAGCTAAGTGAGGTTCAGAGGCTAATACATTGGCTCCGACTTCTTCTAGATCATTACGTGAGATATAGGGTGGATTGGAAACAATCAAGTCGTATGGACCTTCTAGATGATCCAGAACATCAGAATACTTAAAATCAAGGATTGCTTCTAACTGCTGGGCATTTTTTTGAGCTAGGGCTAAGGCCTCCTCTGACACATCACTAGCTTGAATCTTCCAGTTAGGTTTAGCAAGGGCTATGCTAATGGCAATGGCACCACTTCCTGTTCCAATATCCAGAACTCTTAAGGCTTCCCCATCGTTTTCCTCAAGTATGAGAGCGACCAACTCCTCAGTCTCTGTGCGTGGAATCAGCACGCGCTCATCAACTGTAAAAATATGGCCAAAAAAATCTGCGCTACCAATAATATATTGGGCAGGGATGTGATGTTTCAACTGCTCAAAGATGGATAGAAGCAAGTCCTGATCCTCTACTTCCACTTCTTTTTGCAAGGCAAGGACAAAGTCTGTAAAGGTCCAGTTTTTTAAAGCTCGATACGCGAAGGAGAGGCTTTCTGCTTCCTCTCCAACGGCTATTAATTCTTCTTCATACTGGGCTAATAATGATCCCAACAACATTATTTATTCAACTCTTCTAGTTTTTGTGTTTGATCATACAAGACCAAAGCATCGACCACTTCATCTAATTTACCAGATAAGATAGTATCCAGTTTTTGAAGGGTCAAGCCAATCCGGTGATCAGTCACACGGTTTTGAGGGAAGTTATAAGTCCGGATCCGCTCTGAACGGTCACCAGTACCGATAGTTGACTTCCGCTCAGCGTCTTGCTCATCTTGGGCAATCTGGGCAAAGTGGTCAGCCACACGCGCACGGATGATCTTCATGGCTTTTTCACGGTTCTTTTGTTGCGTCCGTTCTTCCTGCATCTCTACCTTGATATTGGTTGGCAAGTGGACGATACGAACGGCTGTTGCAACCTTGTTGACGTTCTGTCCACCCGCACCAGATGCGTGGTAAATGTCAATCCGAAGGTCTTTTGGATCAATGTCGTATTCAACTTCTTCAATTTCTGGCATGACCAGAACAGTTGCTGTAGAGGTATGGACACGACCTTGGCTTTCAGTCACAGGGACCCGTTGTACCCGGTGGGCACCAGATTCATACTTGAGTTTCGAGTAGACCGATTGACCAGAAACCATGGCCACTACTTCTTTGATCCCGCCAACGCCATTGTAAGAGGCTTCCATGACCTCAAAGCGCCAACCTTGGCTTTCCGCGTATTTTTGATACATCTGCAAGAGGTCGCCAGCAAATAACTGCGCTTCGTCCCCTCCTGCTGCTCCACGAATTTCCAAGATAATGTTCTTGTCATCGTTTGGATCTTTTGGAAGAAGTAAGATCTTCAGTTTTTCTTCGTACTCTTCTTTTTCAGCCTTGGCATCTTTCAGCTCTTGCTTGGCCATTTCTTCCAAATCTGTATCGCCGCCTGCTTCCTTGATCATTTCTTCAGCATCAACGATATTTTGAAGCACTTGCTTGTACTCTCGGTAGGCTGTCACCGTGTCGCGAGTGGAAGCCTCTTCTTTTGAAAGCTCCATAAAACGCTTGGTATCAGAGACCACATCAGGGTCACTCAATAATTCCCCTAACTCTTCGTATCGGTCTTCTACAGCTTGTAGTTGATCATAGATATTCATGTTTGCTCCTTAATTCTAGGTTGTTAGATCATAGATTGCTACAATTTCGTCTTCTATGACTTGGCCAGTTTCTTTAAATCCATAATGGAGATAGCAAGATCTCGCTTGATTATTTTCCGGTTCATAAGATAACCAAAGACTTGTTGCTTTTCCAGCTGGCTCTGTTCGAACAAAGTCAATGACTGCATCCATAGTCGGTTTAAAATAGCCTAAACCTTGAAATCGTTTATCGATCATAAAACGAAATAACAAGTAGTTCCCCTTACTGATCCCAATTTTCCGGTCATAGGCAATCATAACAAAACCAACTAATACTTCCTTATCATAAACTGCTAAGGGAGCTATAAAATCACCATTTTTATCATATACATAGGCTTCAGCTAAACTAATGGAATTGGATGCAATAAAATTCCTTTGGTTTGGATGAACTTCTAGATTTAAAACGTCAAAATAATTCTCTATTGTAATATCTTTTAAACAAATAGACATTATTATCCTCTCTAAAACGTTCTAGATGCTTTCAGTTGGTATGTCCGGATTAAAATAATGCTTGCGGCAAACCGAGATATAGGTCTCGTGTCCGCCGATCTGGATCTGCTCTCCGTCGTAGACAGGTTTGCCCGCTTGGGTGCGCAAGACCATGGTCGCCTTACGGGAACAGTATTGGCAGATGGTTTTGATTTCCTCGATCTTGTCCGCTAACAAGAGGAGGTGTTTAGAGCCCTCAAAGAGTTCATTTCGAAAATCATTTTTGAGGCCAAAAGCCATCACCGGCACATCCAGTTCATCAACGACTCTTGCCAGATCATAGACATGGTGGCGTTTCAAAAACTGAGCTTCATCGATTAAGACACAGTAAGGTTTGATTGCTTGGTTTTTAATAAAGCCAAAGATATCGGTTTCGTCTTCAATTGCAACGGCTTCCCGTTTCATACCAATCCGGCTAGAAACAACTCCAAATCCATCACGCGTATCGATTGCTGAGGTCATGATGACGACGCTCTTACCTTGCTCTTCATAATTATGGGCCACCTTCAAAATCTCAATGGTTTTCCCCGAGTTCATGGTCCCATATTTATAATATAATTGTGCCATTTTCCTTCTGTTCTCTCTAAAATGTGTTTCATTATCATTTTACCATAATTTTGCTGACCTTTGTATCCCAAAATGTGATAAAATAGTCCTATAAAAAATTTAGGAGGTGGCCATATGCCATTTGTACGAATTGATCTATTTGAAGGACGCACTTTGGAACAAAAGAAAGCCCTCGCTAAAGAAGTAACGGAGGCTGTTGTCCGCAATACTGGCGCTCCTCAGTCAGCTGTTCACGTTATCATTAATGATATGCCTGAAGGAACCTACTTCCCTCAAGGTGAAATGCGCACCAAATAATATTTCCACTAGAAAAACCTTTCTTGCTTGTGATAACACATAGCAGGAAAGGTTTTTGTTTTATTTTTCTTGTGCTTGACGTTCTGCTTTACGTTCTTCAAATTCTTCATCACTCATCAGAGTTCCACCGACATTAGCTGATTTAGCAAATGCAGTGTAGCGGCGCAACCATCCGCTTGAAATCTTAGATTTGAAAGGTTTCAAGTGTTTACGGCGTTCTTCAAGCGTTCCATCATCGACAAGCAAATCAAGAGTACGATTTGGAAGATCAATCACGATTTCATCCCCATCTTCGATTAAGGCGATATTACCACCTTCTGCTGCTTCTGGAGAAACGTGACCAATCGCAATCCCACGAGTAGCTCCTGAGAAACGACCATCCGTAATGAGAGCCACATCCTTACCAAGACCGCGTCCGACAATCTTAGAAGTTGGTGCCAACATTTCTGGCATACCAGGACCACCCTGAGGACCTTCGTAACGAATGACAACGACATGTCCCTTCTTGACTGTTCCATTGTCAATCAACTCAAGGGCTTGATCTTGTGAATCGCAACAAATAGCCTTACCGCGGAAAGTGGTCACAGACGGATCGACGCCACCGACCTTGATGACCGCCCCATCTTGAGCAATATTTCCGTAAAGGATAGACAAACCACCAACTGGTGAGATAGGATGCTCAATTGGATGGATGATTTCTTCATTTTTGATTTCCGCACCAGCTACGTTTTCTTTCAAGGTTTTACCAGTAACTGTAATACGATCACCCTTAATAGCACCTTTTTTGATCAACTGATTGATAATGGCTGGAACACCACCAGCTTCGTGCACATCATGCATAGTGTAGACACTTGAAGGTGCAATTTTAGAGAGATAAGGTGTCCTCTTGGCAATTTCGTTGATATCTTTGAGATCATAGTCAATCCCTGCCTCACGCGCAATCGCAAGCGTATGGAGAACAGTATTAGTTGAACCACCCATGGCCATATCAAGCGCAAAGGCATCATCGATAGCTTCTTTAGTCACAATATCCCGTGGACGGATATCCTTTTTAATATTCTCAACCAATTGTTTGGCTGCTTGGCGAACCAATTCACGGCGTTCATCTGAAACAGCTAGGATAGTACCATTTCCTGGAAGAGCAAGGCCTAATACTTCCATCAAACAGTTCATGGAATTGGCGGTAAACATACCAGAGCAAGAGCCACAAGTTGGACAGGCATTTTTTTCCAAGAAATCCAGCTCATCCATGCTCATATCACCAGCTTGATAAGTCCCTACTGCTTCAAACAAACTGGAGAGAGTCGCTTGATGCCCCGTCATGTCAACGCCACCCTTCATAGGTCCACCAGAACAAAATACAGCAGGCACATTGGTCCGCATGGCTGCCAAAATCATTCCTGGTGTAATCTTGTCACAGTTGGGAATATAGAAAACACCGTCAAACCAGTGGGCATTGATGACCGTTTCAGCAGTATCAGCAATCAATTCGCGAGATGGCAAACTATAACGCATCCCGATATGGCCCATAGCGATTCCGTCATCGACACCGATGGTATTAAATTCAAAAGGAATCCCACCAGCCTCGCGAATAGCTTCCTTAGCAATATCCGCTAATTCACGCAGATGAACATGCCCTGGAACGATATCAATATAGGAGTTACAAATCGCAATAAAGGGCTTTTGCATATCCTTTGCTGATTTTACTTGCCCTGTTGCATAAAGGAGACCACGCGCTGGTGCTCGGTCGATCCCCATTTTGATCATATCACTTCTCATCTTGTTCTCCTTCTAGTTCTTCATTTCTACCTCCTAATCTTACCACTTTGACATCAATTGTCAAGAACTTTCAGAAAATTTATACTATTTACGGTACATAAAAAGCCTGGTTTCCCAGACTTCATTTTAGTTTGTTTGCTTTTTTTCGATCTGCCAGAGCCGAAGTTGGTAACAAATTCCACTCACGACTAGGCTAGAAATAAGACCGATCCAATAGGCGTATGGACCAAGGTTGGTCACATGGTCAAGAAAAATCCCCAGTGGGATAGAGATACACCAATAACTAAAGACACCTAATAAGAATGGAACAGTTGTATCCTTATAACCCCGCAAAATCCCTTGCAGGGGTGCTGCAAAAGTATCAGCTACTTGGAAAAAGAGGCTATAGGTCATAAAAATCGCTGTTTGTTGCACAAAGACTGGATCCTTGCCGTATAGCCCCGCCAGTTGGAAGCGGAATGTATAAAGAAAGACGAGGGTGACAATCGCAAAACCAAAGGCTGTCAGCCGTCCCAAACGGCAATATTGTTTGACCACTTCTGGTCTTCCTGCTCCCAATTCGTAAGATACGATAATAGCCATGGTGCTCGAGATACTGACTGGGAAAGCATACATCAGGGTAGAAAAATTCATGGCCGATTGGTGACTAGCGATGGTGAGTGATGGAAATTTTGCCATTAACAGGCCAACCAGCGAGAAGATGATGACTTCTGCAAAAACAATTCCACCGATTGGAAGCCCAAGGCGCAATACTTCTTTCATCCCTTTAAAATCATAAGGTTGTGGCTTCCACAATTGGAAAGATGCTACCTTAGGGTGCTTGCACAAGATCAAAACTGCAATAGCCAGCAAGACCCAGTAGGCCAGAGAGGTTCCAAGACCTGCTCCCGCTCCTCCCATCTCAGGAAAACCAAATGCTCCATAGATCAGGATATAGTTAAAACAAGCATTCAAAGGCAAGAGCAAGAGCATCAAGTACATCGATAAACGCGTCATTCCCAACGTATCAAGGAAGGTCCGCACGATACTAAAGAGCAACAAGGGTAAGATTCCTAGAGAAAGGAAATATAAGTAGCGAATGGCTATTTGAGCAACAACATTTTCTAAGCCGATCTGCTTGAGAATCATTGGCGCAATCCCCCAGACAAAGCCTATTAAGAGAATGGCCATAGCAAATGACATATAGAGGAATTGGTAAAAATCGCCAGCAATCCGTTCTTTATTTCCCTTACCTAAGTGATGCCCGACAATCGGTGTCAGAGCAGAGACAATCCCGGTCAGGAAAGTAAAAAATGGGTTCCACAGACTGGTAGCTGTAGAAACCCCAGCCAAATCAAGGGTCCGGTACTGACCGGTCATGGCTGTATCGACAAAGCTGGCTGAATAATTGGCCAATTGGTAGATCAAAATCGGCAAAAACAGACTCAAAAACAAGCGCAAGCGTTCTTTAAAGTGATAGGTTAAATACATGATTCTAACTCTCTTCTCATCAAATAAGATTTTCTCCTCTTCCACTCTACTATATGTTCTCTTAAAAGTCAAAAAAACCGAAGATCCAAGGACCTCCGGTAAATTTGAAATAATTATTTATTGCGGTTTAAAATCGCATTGAGAACGATTGCTAAGACACTTGCGACAACAATCCCGTTTGCAAAGAACATTTGGAATCCTGTTGGAAGGCCGTTAAAGAGGGTACTGTTATTCAAGCCAACCCCCGCTGCAATCGATACAGCTGCGATGAGGAAATTATGCTCATTGTGTTCAAAATCAACACGCGCAAGAATCTGCATCCCTTGAATCGATACAAAACCAAACATCACTAGCATCGCTCCACCAAGAACTGGGCTTGGGATGATTTGTGCTAAAGCTCCAAACTTAGGAAGGAGACCGAGTAGAACAAGGAAACCAGCCGCATAATAGATTGGAAGACGAGTCTTGATACCAGACAATTTCACTAAACCAACGTTTTGTGAGAATCCAGTGTAAGGGAAGGTGTTGAAGATACCACCGAGGAGAACGGCCAACCCTTCAGCGCGATACCCATTGCGAAGGCGCGTGCTATTAATTGGATCTTTAGTAATATCAGAAAGAGCAAGATAGACACCTGTTGATTCCACCATAGAAACTGTCGCGATGATACACATCATGACGATTGAGGTGATTTCAAACTTAGGAGCTCCAAAGAAGAAGGGCGTTGGAACGTGAACGACTGGTGCTTGAGCCACAGGTGTGAAGTCTACCAAGCCCATAGAAGCCGCAATGGCAGTCCCTGCGATCAAACCAATCAAGATTGAAATGGATTTAATAAACCCAGTCGTATAGATATTAACAACTAAAATGATGAGAATAGTCACCACAGCCAAAATCAAGCTTTGAACGGTTGGTTTTGGCGCATTATTTCCCATATTTCCAATCGCTACTGGAATCAAAGTCAAACCAATGGTGGTAATAACGGATCCCGTTACAATTGATGGGAAGAGATTGGCAATCTTAGAGAAGAAACCAGATACAAGGATGACATAAATCCCTGAGACAATCAAGGCACCAAACATGGCCCCACTTCCATGACTAGCCCCGATCATGCTGAGAGGTGCTACAGACTGGAAGGCAACCCCCAGGACTACCGGAAGACCGATCCCAAAGTATTTATTGAGCTGCACTTGAAGGAAAGTTGCGACCCCACACATGAAGATATCTGTAGAGATGAGATAGGTCAGTTGATGAGCGTTATAACCCAAAGCTCCCGCGATCATGATCGGTACCAAAATAGATCCCGAATACATGGCCAAAAGGTGTTGCAAGCCTAAAATGGCTGCCTGTGAATGGCTTTCTTGTTTTTGCATTAGATGTCTGCCTCCTTAAATACAACCTGACCTTTTTCAAAACGGTCCAAACGTGCGAGGGATACAACTGGATATCCCAACTCTTCTAACAATCCCCGTCCATCTTGGAAGGATTTTTCAATCACGATCCCAATCGCTTCGACTTGAGCCCCGGCTTGTTCGATGATTTGAATCAAGCCTTTGGCTGCTTGGCCATTTGCAAGGAAATCGTCAATGATCAAAATCTTATCTGATGGATCCAAGAATTTACCCGCAATCGAAACGGTGCTGGTCACTTGCTTGGTAAAGGAATAAACCTCAGCCGTCAAAATACCTTCATTCATCGTGATGTTTTTCGCCTTCTTAGCAAAGATCATGGGAACATCCAAGGCTTCAGCTACATAAAGGGCTGGCGCAATTCCAGACGCTTCAATGGTTACGACTTTCGTCACGCCAGCATCTTTGAACCGGTCCGCAAAGGTCTGACCAATTTCTTTCATCAATTTGAAATCCACTTGGTGGGTCAAAAAGGAATCCACCTTGAGGATATTCTCACCCAAAACATTGCCATCTTTTAAGATGCGCTCTTCAAGTAATTTCATACTTCCTCCTACTTTTTTAAAAATCCTCTACTTCATTCACAAAATACAAAAAGGCCTGCTAAGCAAGCCTTGAAATCTCTCTAGAAAGAGAAATAATCCCGACTTACTTATTGTTAGGTGTTCCGGCACCTTGTAGAAACATCACGCCTATTCGTGAAATAAATAAGTAATTCAATTAGTGTGCATCGCCATTCCAGATAGAATTCTTAACGATCACATAGTCAACATGTTTCAAATCTGCTAATTTTCGGCCTCCTGCATAAGAGATCGAACTTTGCAAATCTTGTTCCATTTCTGTCAAGGTATCTTGCAAATGACCCTTGGCAGGCAATAAAATCTTCTTACCTTCGACGTTCTTATATGCACCTTTTTGGTACTCTGAAGCAGATCCATAGTACTCTTTGAAAGACTCTCCATCAATCTCTACTGTTTTACCAGGACTTTCAATATGTCCTGCAAAGAGAGAACCGATCATGACCATAGATGCCCCGAAACGAATCGATTTGGCAATATCGCCATGGGTCCGAATCCCACCGTCCGCAATGATTGGCTTACGCGCTGCTTTTGAGCACCAGCGAAGGGCAGCCAATTGCCAACCACCTGTACCAAATCCAGTCTTAACTTTGGTGATACAAACCTTACCAGGGCCGATTCCGACCTTAGTCGCATCAGCTCCCGCATTTTCCAATTCACGAACAGCCTCAGGTGTTCCAACATTACCAGCAATGACAAAGGTATCTGGCAATTCCTTCTTGATGTGTTGAATCATCCGAATGACACTATCCGCATGACCATGTGCGATATCAATGGTGATGTACTCAGGCGCATCTTCCTTTAATTGACTCACAAAGTCGTATTCGTATTCCTTAACACCAACCGAAATAGAAGCGATCAAACCTTGATCATGCATGCGTTTGACAAAAGGAATCCGTCCCGCTTCATCAAAACGGTGCATGATGTAGAAGTAACCACCACGTGCCAACTGCTCTGCTACATTCTCATCCAAGATCGTCTGCATATTGGCAGGAACAACTGGAAGCTTGAAGGTATGGTTTCCAAATTGGACGGTTGTATCTGCTTCTGAGCGGCTATTGATGATACATTTGTTGGGAATCAACTGGATATCTTCATAGTCGAAAATAGGAAATTCATTTAACATAAATTGAAAAATCTCTTTTCTAAAAACTGACCTACCTATGCGCAAGCGCATCGCTACGTCTCTTGACGTTTCCTTGATAGATTATACCAAAGATACGGACCTAATGCAATGGGAATGATTTTATAGGAAATAACGTTCGGAAATTATAAGACAAAAACCTGTTTCAAACAGAGAAACAGGTTTTATTTATGAACATTTTGGAGCCAATTGTTTACTTCTCTAGCTACAATTTCAGGCGCCTCTGTATACAGTTCGTGCCCCAAACCTTCTAGCAAGACTTGCTTGATCTGGGGATCTAGTTGCTTCAGAGCATCTTTTCTCCATTCAGGTTCTTCTTGGTATCGAGGCCCGATAAAGAGGACAGGCAGTTCTACCAGTGGAATCTGGTAAGTCTTGATCTGACGCCGTAGACGCAATAAAGCCATGACCTTTTCGAGATTCAGATTTAATTCATATTGTTCACTCGCTGGATTCCAGCGATAGCTAGCCTCTACTGCTTTTTGCGCTATAGGAGTAGGATCTGCTTGATCACCAAGTTCGGATAACACGGCTTCTTCTAAAGTTGCAAAGACTTGCTGCTGCATGAAAGACGCCGTTCCTTCTAGCTCTTCTTCAAGAGGCAGGATCTTTTCCATATCCAGATAGCCACCATCCAGGAGAATCAGAGCTCGAATCTGAGGAAACTCGCCAGCCAGATAACGAGCCAAATCTCCACCCAAGGAATGCCCCAATAAACAGATCTCTTCCGCCTGGCCAATCCGACCTTGAAACCAAGCACGAAGATCGTTTTCTGTCTGAATCATTTCCCTATAGGGATCTAGAAAAGTCACAGGAAAGCCTAGTTTTTCAATAAGTGGAGCTAGATGGTAGCCATTGCCACCTAGGCCACCAATAAAATAATATTGCATGTGTTTTGTCCTCACTATTTAAATTCTGAAAACTATAAGTGATCGCGATGTTTTTCATACCACTCTCTGTATTCTTTATACGTATTGATCGGAGTTTGCTCATTTGTCTTTGGATCTGTTGCAATAACATCTAATTTATCCTGACCAACTGGCGCAAACCAATGGCGCATATCTTGGAAAATAGCTTCCGGATCATTGTAGTCTCCTTGTCTAACTACAATAAAGGCTAATCCTCCATTCCTCTTAAAATATTCAGGATATTCTTTAATAAAATTTAGCTGAACGTCTTTTCTTACTTTAAAATTCTTTCTGTAAGATAAATCATAATAGCTTATAAAACCGTACTCATTAGCTATATCAGCTAGATTGGTATAAGAAAATGAAAAAGGGCGCCATTTATATTCTGTCTTATCTTCAGGAAGTGCCCGTGTGATCTTCTCACTTTCTAAATCTAAAGCAACTTCTTTTTTATCTTTATCGTTCTCCTTATTTACCAAAGAAAGAACCATATAATCTCTACCATTATCCGAATATCCTCCTCTTGCCTGAAAGTCCAGTTTGTATCTCTGATCATAGGTTTGTAAAAGCTCGACCACGTTAATCGTTTTCGGTGGATTCTTCAAATGATTAAGATCATAGACATCAAATGATAATCCAACCGGTTGATTAGATCCGCTACCAATAAACTTATCTGTAGTTGCAACATAATAATTGGATAAAACAAAAGATCCATTAGCTCCACTCGTCTCATAATAAACATAGCGATTCTGAGATCCAAAAGTTTCGATTCTTTCTACCTTTGTTTTAACAATCTGTACTTCATGGTCTTCCTTCCACTGAACATATTTAGGCCAGACATAGGAATAAGCAGAGTAGGCAAAGAGAGCTAACAAAATCAAACTCACAATCACCTTAGTCCGAAAGCTGAGGGCCTTTAGGTATTTCATTCGATTAACATTCTCCTATCTATTTCTAGTTTTTAATCAATTCTCTAGTTTTTCCACAAACTGTTTCGATTAAACGAGGGGTTGGTATTACTCCGGCAATTCCACCTTCAAGCTCATATCTGTTGGTTGTAACACTTTCTGAACCACTGCGAGAAAGGCCAATCCATTATCAGATGGGGAATACTGGAATGTGATATGGATGACTTTTTTATCAAACTTATCACCATATCGCTCCACATACTGCTTGCTTTCGAGGAAGTAGATATAGTTATTGAGTTTTTCTTGAAGCTTCAAGAGATGCTCCTCTTCAAATGACTCTATCCATTTGTTTTCATCAATCAATAACAACTCAAGATGGTCATCTGAAACACCCATCGCATCGATACTCGTAACGTCTAGTACAATTGGCCATACCTCTGCAACTGATTTAATTTTTCTTCTATTCTTATTTTCCTCTTTCTTTTGCTCTTTAATGATGTATTCTACTTTCTCTTTATCACAGTTTTTGAAAAGCTCCATAGAATCAATTAAATTACAAATATTACGGTAATAATTCACCTTTTTCTCATTAGGAAGATTATAAATACTGTCAAGAACAATAGGTACTATGGCCTCCGCATCAATAATAAAAGGTAAAGAATCATATTCTTCCAGTAAATCCTCTTGTTTTTTGATAAATGATACAACTTGATATAAATGTATAATATACTGACTAGAAGCTAATTCCTTTAAAATATTAAAAGTTCGATCTGGAATATCAAAATCTCCCTCTACATAAATTGGATAAAGGCTATATTCTATCAAAATATGAGTATCTGTAATATCTTGATAATATGAGTCTCGATGACCAATTCTATACTCGGGATCAATACCTAAGAAAGCATCTATTTCTCTGTGATTTTCAATAGCTTTTTTATACCGCATAATATCCCACTCGGTATCTTTTTTTAGTCTATATGTCTTCATTTATTACTCCATTGAATCTAAAATGAACTTTCATGACGTTTCTCTACCTTTCGTTTCGATTAAATAATAGTGCAATATCATTCACTATCTTAAATTGACATTCTCACCCTCTTCAATCCAATATTGCTCCTCTTTGGGGATCAAATGATCAAAACGTCCTGAAAAAAACTTCCATCCGTTTGGCACATATCTTTCGTAGTTTTTCATCCCCAGATGGTTTGAATAAAATTCTTCTTTATCAAAATCGATGAAAAGATCCGGAAGCAAGGCTTTTCCTTCCAGAATAATCTCTGAATTCAAGTTCTCCTCTTCCATTGAACGTTTGATCATTGAGATCAATTCTTCAACGGTCACCTTCAGCCAATCATCTTTATACATTTCTAAGTAGGACTCAAGATTGTTTTTTGTAACCACATAAAGATTCTGTTGAATCTCAGGTAAATAGGAAAAATCAAGATCCCAACCTGCTTCCTTGTAGGATTGAATATATTTATCAATATCCATTGTCCACATATCATTGGAACAAACGTACCAGTTAAACCTATGGTTCGCAATAACTCCAACAATATTTATTTCTGGCTTGTTTATTAATTGATCTTTATCCACTAGTATTTATCCTATATCTATTCTTCAATTGTAATTAATCCTCACCATATACATCGCTGCCACAAGCTAACCAGAATTTTTCTTCTTCTGGAATCTTATCCCCAAATGATTTATATTTGCCTTTCCATGGTTCTGAAACATATTCTTCGAATGATACGTATTCTGCGTACTGCGAGTACAGTTCCATCTCATCCATATCAATAAACAGGGAAGGTTTAAAGTCGTATACTGCGTTCAATCTATCTTCCTGATACGATTTAGCAAAAGCTTCTCCCAGCTCATTTCGATTACATTTGTATGCTTCCATATCTTCTAAGAAATATGGCAATGTTTCATTGGTCAGTTTCGAAGAACGTTTTCGCTCATCATACAGAGTATCAAGCGAATAGCGTGCCACCTCATAATCAATATACCAGAATTCCAAATCCGAAACATACCAGGTATATTTATTTTTATGTTTAAAAAGAACAACAATATTTTCACCGTACTTAGGTTCGATCATAATTTCCCCAATCCAACTATATTTTTTCTCTTATTTCTCTCTCGATGTGACATAATATCAGCGAATCGTGTTGTGATTGGCAAACGGCTATCTTTTGTAACAAATTCTAAAACAAATTCCCGAGTCGTTTCCAGATCAATCCAATTCCCACAAGAAATATAGATTGGTTTGACATCTTGATGAGTCCGTAAAACTTGCCCATAAATTTCACCGTCTTTTACAATATTTGTATAAGCTCCCTCACGATTTTCAGGGACAGTATATTGAGCCCCATCAATATGGTAATAGTTTTTAGCGACGCCAATTGTCGGCTTATTTAAGTAGAAAGAAGCGTGTGTCGCTATTCCCATATTGCGCGGATGCAAATATCCATTTCCATCAAACATATACAAATCTGGTATAACACCTAAAAGTTTTACTGCCTCTAAAATCAAAGGTAACTCTCGAAAAGCTAAATAACTAGGAAGATAAGGAACATGGATTTCGTCAGAGTAACTCACTTCCTCCAACGCTTCCATAGTTTTACGGTCGATGACAACGATACATGCAACACCGTATTCCTTATCTCCTTCTTTCCAATAAGCAAGGTCCACTCCTGCCACATATTGGATATCAGAAGGTATGAAACGATTCGTCAAATCAATCTGAGATCTCAAGCGATTTTGTTCTACTTCAAATTTATGTCTAAAGTCGATAAATCAACACCCCACTTTTTTGCTATCTTGAAATCATCTTCGGTAGGCTCTGTTTTTTCTTCAATAACTTTACCAGTCTCATCATATTTCTTATAGAGAATTTTTTCTCCTGCAATACAATAAGAAACCGACTTAATATCACCATTTTCAAAATATTCTTTTTGAATTCCTTCGGCTGAACCTCTGTCTTGATTATTAATTCTTTTAATTTTTCCATTAGAATAAAAGTAGACAGCTAGACCATGCCTATACCCATTATCTATATATCCATAAAACTCTAATTGACCATCTGAATATAAATCATAGGCTAAACCAGTATAAGGAACCTCTTCTCCTAATTCATTTTCACAGACAATTTGTTCATAGAATTCTCCGCCCCAATCAAGTTCTTCTTCAAAACAAACACCATTTTGAAGCACTTCTTCTTTTGTTAAAATCTTCTCTTCCATCATTTTTCAACCTTAGAATTTTTTTTATAGCGTTCCTTCCGCAACCAAATCATAAGGGAAGTACGGAAGTCCTTCTAATCCCTTGTAATCCAATCCTTTAATTTTACAAAGAGCACCTGCTTCAAAGGACCAGTAGCCATAATAACTTCTGTTATTGGTTTTATGTAAATTGTACCATCCTGTATCTCTGCTACCTTGGTACCATTTCTTAGCCACATATTCTTTAAGCAATTTTAGAGCTTGTTCAGAATCCTCTTCTTCAATAATTTTTCTGGTAAAACCATAAGGCTTTGGAAAATTATAATTCAGTCGAATCTTCCACTCTGGACGACGATATTGAATCAGATAGTCAATCAAATAGTCCTCTGAGTCATCCTTCTTGACCAAATCTACTAGCTGATTAAACATATTCTCCTCAATATCTAACAAAATTCCAATAGAGAGAGCCCAGACCATTTGTTCATAGCCAGAATTTCCTTGCCAAGATAGTTGCAAACTCTCTAAATACTTAATATACTCACCCTTGAAATCTTCAATAGAATAACCCGCAGTATAAGTCGCTATCATAACTTCTTTTTGGTACCGACATATTGATGATCTTATATTCGAAATGACAACATTATTGTCCAAAGAAAATTTTTGGATCCCTTCTTTCTCATCCTGTTCAATTACTTGAATTCGTTCTTCAGAATCTTGAATGGCTTTTTGAAAAACTTGGATTAGTCCATTTATATTATTTTTATCTGAAAACGTGTCTCTTAGTTCCAACTCTATCTTCTTTCTATGTCCTTATATAGATTATCTATATATTCCACCTTCTGCAACCAAATCATATGGAAAATATGGAAATTCTTCTAACTGTTTATAATCTAAGCCCTTCATTTTGCAGAGAGCGCCTGATTCAAAGGACCAGTAACCATAATAATTATCAATGTTGCGCTTATGCAAATCATACCAGCCTTCATCTCTACATCCCTGATACCATTTTTTAGTCAAGTATTCTTTCAAGAGAGATACAGCCTTTTCAGAATTTTCTTCCTCTATAATCTTTCGGGTAAAGCCATAGGGTCTTGGGAAATTATAGTTGATCCTAATTGTCCACTCTGGATGACGAGACTGGATAAGGTAATCGATCAAATAATCCTCCGGATCATCCGTTTTGACTAAGTCTACTAACTTATCAAAAGTCGTTTCATCAACTTCTAATAAAATACCAATAGAAAGAGCCCAGAGCATTGCATCATATCCTGAATTGCTATGCCACACAGGGACAAGACTATCAACATATTTAAGGTACTCTTCTTTGAATTTTTCAATAAGATGCCCCGCAGTGTAGGTGGCTATCATATTCTCCTTCTGATAAATAGAAATATCAAGTTGTACTGATTTGATAATTTCTTCAATCGGTCGTTTGTATGAATTTTCCCCTTGTTTTAATTTTGTTAATTCTTGAGTCCAATCATCAATAGATAATTTATTAAATAGAATGAGTTCATTAATTTTTTCTTCTATAAATATATTATCTCTTTTCACTGCTTATCCTCAAATAGTTATATAGAGCTTTTCATAGGCATTACACAAAACTAAACAAACAAACCGTAAATCTATTACCTACTATCATACCGAAATACAGTTTGAAGTTCAAGTTAGTCACTAGCTAGGGAAATTAGATAAGTAAAAAGACACCACAGGGTCTCTTACTATTTGATTCTATACTGAATGATCGAGACACAAAACAATCCACTCACCTGTGGTGAAATGGATTGTTTCTTTATTAACGGTTCAACAAGAAATTGAACAATTTTTCGACAATTTTTACGACCAACCAGCATAAGAATCCGATATAGCTGAAATAGAAAATGAGTGACAAAATCGTAATAATCATGGTTTCCTCCTTCGTCGATTGCAAGTACTTGTCTTATTATACCTTTTTATGCAATCGAACTCAATAGAATTTTGAAAATTGTCTGATTATTCTTTTTCTTCTTTGGTGTCTTGATCGGCTTCTTCACTGCCTTTATTGACAGCTGTCTTAAATTCAGCAAACATTTTGCCGATGGACTGGCCCAATTCTGGTAGGCGTTTTGGTCCAAAAATCAAGAGGGCTCCTAGGATGATGATGATCAATCCTGGTGCTCCAATATCACGTAAAATTCCCATTAGTTTCTCCTTTTTCTTGAATAGATGACTTTACTGATGGCGACACTGACTTCAAATAAGAGGATCAAAGGGAGTGTCATGGCCAAGTCACTGATAAAGTCTGCAGGGGTTAGCACGACGGCTAAGACCAGCAGGACAAAGTAAGCATATCGTCGGTAGGTTATTAAAAACAGTGGTGTCAAGAGACCAATCGAGGTCAGAAAAGCGACCAAAACTGGTAACTCGAACAAAACCCCTAAAGGCAAGGTGGTGTGCCATAAGAAGGTTAAATAATTTTGTGCCGTCAATTGGGTATCAAACAGCCCTTCTCCTAAACGCATCAAGACCTCTAAAATAGCTGGATTGACAAAGAAATAACCAAATGCAAGTCCCAGCACAAAGCAAATAAAGCTAGCTGGGATATAAGCAAAGACTGCACGCGCCTCCTTCTCCTTCAGAGCCGGCCTTACAAATTGCCAAATCTGGTAGACAATAAAGGGTAAGGTCAGGCTAAAGGCTGTGAGATTGGCCAGCGATACATAGATCCATAGGATATCATTTGGCCCCAGTACCAGCAGTTTTTGATGGAGGCTAGCCGTCAAAGCTTGGTAGAGCTCTCCTCCAAATACAAAGGCTACGATGAAGACGATAATATAACATAAGACCACTGCGATCAATCGTTTTCGAAATTCGACCAAGTGCTCAACAATGGTCATTTCATCTGCTCTACTCTTTGCCATGTTGTCTCACCGTGATGAGGGCGATCAGAGCCACAAACATTAACTGAGGAAGAAGAACTTCCCAGCTTGGATAGATGCCCGCCCAATCGATGGTTGGAAGTCCATTGACCAAATGGCTAGGTAGGATATTGGTCAACTGCAGGGCGTGGATGCTGACACCGAGCATCTTGAAGGCCAAAGCGTAAATCAACCACGTCAGAATGAAAAAGATTCGATGAGGTTGGATAGCTTGACTGGCCTTGGTCATGGCCACTGCAATGATGATGAGAACGGCTATGGCAAACCCTATTCCCAGTAAGAAATTCGCGGTTGTAATCCGCGGAATGATCCCGACATAGAAGAGAATAGTCTCAGCCCCTTCACGAAAGACTGCTAAGAAACTGAGAGCAAACATCGACACAAAGCTTCCTGTAGCCGTTACGGTCTTCATTTGACGGTCCATAAAGGCATTCCACTGTTTGACAGAGGACTTGCTGTGGAGCCAAATTCCGATGAGAATCATCATGACTACAGCGAAAATCCCAACGCCACCTTCAATGATTTCCCGGTTAGACCCCGAAGTAACGGCTGGAAAAGCTACTTGCAAAACAAGAGCGATCGCTGCACTGGCAAGAACACCAGCAATAGCTCCACCGTAAACCCATTTGAGGCCTTTCCTCATCTTAGCGGCCTTAAGGGTCGTCACAAGTGCCATGACGATCAGAAGGGCTTCTACTCCTTCACGCAATAGAATCAACATGGCATCAAAAGCGTTGTAAGAAGCTGTCGTATCGATCGTAGACAGGTCCTTGATCAAGGCTTGTAATTTCTCTTGATAGGCCTTTTCTTTCCCCTTGACCATAATAACCGGGGATTCGCTCTCTACGCGCGTGTAGAGACTGGGATTGGTCGTGCTAACATCCCCTTCGATAGTTGGCCAGATCGTGATGAACTGCTTCATAGTCGCTGCAGCAGATTTATCGTCGCCGGATTGAAATTGGCTTTGCGCCTTCTCCAAAAGCTTGATCCCATCTTTCAACGTCAAATCCGTACTGGCACTGCTAATGGCTTCTCCTTTTACAAAGGCATCAATCCCATTTTTGAGGTCATTATAAGAGGACTGGATGTTAGTGAAATCAGTAGGCTCTGTTTCAATACTACTGCGCAAGAGCGAAATGGCCGTCTCGATTTTGCCATAGTAGGCTGTGCTGTGATCTCTTACCACCGCTTCGTTTCGCGTCCAGGTGTTATTGAGATCAGCATAGGTTTGACGGGTTTTATCCAGATCCTTAGCTGTAATGGCCTCTTGTAGGTTCTTAAAATAAGGTGCGAGCCGACTCACGAGTTTGTCTTTTTCCGCCTCTAAATCGACCGGATTTTGCTCTTTTTCAAAAGCCAGCAAGGCTGATGAGATCTTGGTAAGATCGTCTTTGGTTACCTCCCCTTTTATAGCCAGGGCTTGGTTAACTTTTTTCCCTGCCTTGGAATCATGGTGATCTTTGGATTCAAAATCAGCCTGAATCTCAGCGATTAATGCCTTGGCCTTTTTCTGGTCCTTATTTTGTACAGCGGTTGTTGCATCCGTGATCTTGATAAAGAGATCGCTATAAGAGTCCGCAGCCACTGGATGAGTCCAGAACAAGGCAAGAAGGCCGAAGAGGATCAAGAGTTTATTCAAAGAGTGCTTGACCAAGATACCCTCCTTTCTCAACGCCTGCAAAGCAAGCAAAGAGTCCACTTCCGATATGAGTGATATACTCGTTCATTTTGTCTACTGCGCCCAAGTTGGTTTGGATTTTGACAAAGCTGTTCGGGTCCTTTTGAAAGGCGATAAAGATCAAGCCTGCATCAAATTGCCCGGTTTGTTCATTGATGCCATCCGAATAGGAATATGACCGGCGTAAAATCGGTCGATCGACTTCTTTGGCCAAACGGACATGTGAATCAACTGGTAGTTTAGATAAATCTACTTCATCAAATTCGTTGGTTTTACCAAAGGGAGCACCGGACTCCTTGTAGCGACCAAAGGTATTTTCCTGTTCCTGCAAATTGGTTCGATCCCAAGTTTCCAAGTGCATTTGCACTAGGCGAAGAGCCATATAGGAACCACCCTTCATCCAGTCCTTGCTGTCAGTCCAGACGACCTTGTCAAAATCCTTCTCAGTCGTGACATTTGCTGTTCCATCCTTGAAACCAAAGAGGTTGCGTGGCGTTTCTTTTCGGTCACCAATAGCTGCAAATCCTGATTTGCTCCACTTCATGGTAATGGTATTACGACCCTTACGAATCAGATTTCGCACCGCATGAAAGGCTACTTGCTCATCGTCTGCACAGGCCTGAATGACGATATCGCCACCAGTATATTTGTCCTGCAACTGCTCCTTTGGAAATGGGGGTAAATCACGAAAGAGTTTCGGACGTTTGGACTCCAAGCCTAGTTTCTTTAGAAAGGAAGCCGATACCCCAAAAGTCAGGCTCAAGCGATAGGGATTGAGTCCTACTGTTTCACCTGTATCTGTTGGAGGCAAGAGGGCATTGGCGCCATCTTTTTTGACCAATTCTCCTTCGACTAATTTACTACTATAGTCGGTCCAGTCTTTAAAAAGCTGGATGATTTCTTTTTTGTCCGTCGTGTGAAGGTCTAATACCACCAAGTAGCAAGCCTTCTGCATAGGAGTCGTAATCCCTGCTTGGTGCTTGCCATAAAAGGAGATGTCTTCATCCCCATCATAAGCTTTTTTGCTGGAACTGTCTTGATTAGCGAAAAAAGCAGATGCACCAGAGAGGCCCAGCGCTAGACCAGCCCCTCCAATACCTGCTTTTTTAAGAAATTCACGACGGTCCATTTTTTTATCTAAAAATTTTTCGTCAGCCATTTTTCTTATTTCCCATCTAAAATCACACCCATTTGAGACAAAGGTTCACCAAGTTTGGTCACAGCTTCTGCCAATTCCTTGGTATCTTCCTTGGATAAGTCTGTGTAAGACTTATAGTTTGAATCATCTGTCATGTGTTTGTCCAATAGAGCATTGACATTTTTGAATTCTGCTTCCAAGGTTTTAACCAATTTAGAATCTTTTTTCTCAATCAAAGGTTTAAAGAGAGAGAAGATCTTTTCAGCCCCTTCAATATTGGCGCGGAAGTCGTAAAGATCTGTATGAGAGAAGACTTCTTCTTCACCTGTAATCTTTTGCGTTGCCACTTCATTGAGCAAATCAACAGCTCCGGTCAACATGATATCCGGTGTTACTTCTACTGTAGCAATTTTAGCTTTCAACTCCTTAATATCGTTCACCAGTTGGTCAGCGTATTTGTCTGTTCCATCTGTAGTATTGTTTTCCCAAAGGATACGCTCAATCCGGTGGAAACCTGACCAGCCATCTTCTGATTTATTTTCATCCACATAATCCACCAAACGGTAGTCGATCTTGACATCTGATTCCCCGAAGGTTTCAGCAATCGGTTCGGAACGTTCATAGGCCATACGGATCAAGGGGTATTGCTTTTTAGCTTCTTCTAAATTACCGTCTTTTAGGGTAGCTCGGAATCCTTCTGTATCCTTGAGCAATTGGTCAATTTGCATTTCAACAAAGTCTTTGTATTCAGCTGTCGCATTGTCCAAGGTCTTCTGGTCATCCTTCGACAACTGCACCGTTGAGCTGGTTTGCGTCTTTTGATTCGACTGTTTGCTAGTAGAATTTGCACACCCTGCTAAAAGAGCAACACTCAATAAGAGTAGACTATATTTTTTCATGAAAGACTTCTCCTCATTTGTTCTTGCCCTTATTCTACCAGATATTTTCTCATTTTTCAATAATTGTCTGAAAATTTAATAATAGAAAAGCTTTTCTGAGAATCTGTCTTTTACAAAAGAATATCCTTGACCCGTCCGATTTCAGATTCTTTAACCACCACAAAGATGCTATCTCCAAGATACAAGCGGGTTGCACCATTGACCGTATAACTCTTCCCGCTTCGCATTTGCGTGGTGATCAAGATATCTTGAGGGAGGTGCAGTTCATGAACTTGTTTTCCTGCAATCTTTTCTGATACAGGGATCTCAATTAAAGTCAACTCTCCTTCTTCTTGCGCCTTATCCGGCAACAATTGCTCGAGCATGGCTTCATAGACTGGCGCTCCATGGAAGAGATCCATGATCATATATGCTAGCAAGGTCACCATGCCTACGGGCATTAAACTGCGAATATCACCGACCATCTCTGTCACTAAGATCATAGCCGTTAATGGCGCTTTTGAAATAGCCCCAAAATACCCACTCATGCCTAAAATAATGAAGAGAGGCAGCTGATTTTGAGAGATAAAGCCAATGTTTTGGAGGAAGGTTCCAACGATGGCTCCTAAAAGAGATCCTAATGCTAGTATGGGCAGGAAGATTCCTCCAGGCAGGCCACTACCATAGCTCAACATACTCCAGATGAAACGGATCACAAAATAGAGAAGGATGGTCAGCACTGGATACGGTACTCGAGCTAAATCCAAGACCAATTGGTTCCCACCACCAAGAATTTGAGGAAGAAAATAGCCGATTGGAAGAATCAAGATAAAGGAAAATAAGGAAGAATAATGAGAAGGAACATGGAAAATCTTCTCTAGCAAACGATAGAGTCGGCCGATATTGAGAACCACTATTTCGTAGACATAACCCGCTGCCCCTAAAAAGACTCCAAGAAAAAGATAAATCCAGTACTGAGACAGATGGAGAGGTGGAATATTTTGTGGCATATGAAGCACTGGTGTTTGACCAAAGACATTGAGTGAAATAAAATTAGCAGTCAAACTAGCAGCCAAGGTTGAAATCCAAAAGAAACGTGAAAAATGATGGTAGACCTCTTCAACCACAAATAAGAGCCCCGCTATAGGTGCATTAAAGGCAGCGGCAAGACCAGCGGCAGCCCCACTTGCAATCAAAGACCGCTCCTCAACCGGACTGACCTTCAAATGATGGGCCACTCCTTTTCCACCCATTGCCCCTAATTGAATACTAGGACCTTCACGACCAAGCATTAAACCACTTCCGATGGCCAAGACTCCTAGAATATACTTCTTCCACAGGGTATCCCACCAGCTTACCGCCAATAGGCCCTTAAGCTCTGCTTCGACTTGCGGAATTCCTGATCCTTTGATATCCCGATTGGTGCGAATAAGTCGGCCAGCAATCAGTACGATCACCCCATACCCCAACAGCATCGCCAGCAAATAAAGTGGTTGACCAGACATCTCCTTGTAAACGCCTTGAACAAAATGAAAAATATGTTCGATCAAAAAACGAAAACTTGAGACGATGCAGCCCACAACGATCCCAACCAGAACACCTCTGACAATATGGGCCACAATTGAACTAGAGGCAAAATGAAATTCCTTTTTTAAGGCTTCTTCTTTAGCAGACATTCCCTAACTCCTTCAAACTCTTATCCTATTCATTATACCTTATTTCACTGCCTCTGAATACATGGAAAATCAGAAAAAAACAAAACTAGCACCGCTAGCTTTGTTTTTCAATTATTCATTATTCAGCAGTTAAAGCTGCCATTGTAATGTAGTTGTATGGTTTGTTGAAGTGTGGCAAGAAGAATAAGTCAGTCAAGGCCAATTTATCAATCGTAACGTGTTCTTGAATCGCAAGTGAGAACATGTGGATAGCCATTGAGATGGCACTATCACGTGATACCATTTGAGCTCCAAGGATTTGACGAGTGTCTTTATCATAGACGATCTTGATACCAACTTCATAGTTATCGTGTTTGATAAATTCAGGTTTTTGAAGGTCGTTGAAGCCAGTTTCAGTGGCATTGAAGCCTGCAGCTTTCGCTTTTTCAAGAGTCAAACCAGTTGAAACCATGTGAAGGCCGTAGATAGAAATACCGTTAGAACCTTGAACACCGATTCCCTCTAATTCATGACCAGTCGCATTGTAGGCACCAACAATACCTGAACGAACCGCATTAGATGCAAGAGCGATGTAGCTCATTTCGTTACGAGCGTTATCGAAAATCGTCGCACAGTCACCAACTGCGTATACACCTGGAAGTGACGTTTCTTGTTTCTTATCAACAAGGAAGGCACCGTTGCGGAAGAGTTCGATCTTACCATCAGCAAGAGCTGTATTAGGACGGAAACCAACAGCCAAGATAACCATATCTACATCGAAGGTTTCTTTATCGGTTACAAGGCGTTCTACCTTACCATCTCCTTCAACCGCTTGAACAGTTTGTCCAAGTGCCAAACGGATGTTGTGGTCTTCCAAGTTTTTCGCCATGATGTCAGTGAAGTCTTTGTCGTAGTAACCATTCAAAACAGTGTCCACGATATCCACCAAGACAACATCTTTACCAAGACGTTCGAAAGCTTCAGCAAGTTCAACACCGATGTAACCACCACCAACGACGGCGATACGATTCAAGTGTTTGCTGTTGTCTTTCAATTTTTCGATCACTTCTTCAGCGTTTTGGTACAATTTAACGAATTGAAGATTTTCAAGAGTTGCTTTGAATTCGCGGTTACCAGGTACGATTTCAACTCCTTTAATTGGAGGAATGATTGGTGTTGATCCAGTCGCAAAGATCAATTTTTCGTATGATTCTTTATGTTCTTTTCCATCAACTTCCGCTGTAACCACTTTGTTGTCATAGTCAATTGAAAGAACAGGTGAATTCATGTAGACTTTTGCACCTTTTGCTTCCAATTTTTCTTTGTCAGAGTAGAAAAGACCTTCAGGACCATCGATTTGTTCACCGATCCAAAGCGCCATCCCACATCCAAGGAATGAAATGTTTGAGTTTTGGTCAAAAACTACAATTTCATTTTCATTTCCGAAATTATCTAACATAGTGTTGATACAAGCTGTTCCGGCATGGTTAGCCCCTACAACAACGATTTTACTCATAGAATAAATCCTACCTTTAATTTAATTTACTTCTTGAGTATATCATAAAAATGATATCGGTTACAATTATTTTGCTCAGAATTTGTGATCTTTTTTTCAATTTTCCAGAAAATCCCACTTCACATGTTTCAAAAAATGTCAAACAATATGCTTGAAATGATTGTGAAAACGATATCTTTTTGATATACTGTAAGTAAGTGAAAATAGGAAAGGATAGATTTTTAGTGGACCTAAGTAGTCGATCCGAACGTTTGATGGGAACGACCATCACTGTTTCGATCTGTCACCCACAAGCGAATGAACTCTTAGCCCGCTGCTTTGAACTTCTTCGCTCCTACGAACATCGCTTCAGTGCCAATGATGCAAGTTCTGAACTCATGGAGGTCAATTACCAAGCTGGTATTGCTCCTGTCCAAGTTCATCCAGATCTTTTTGAACTGATTGCATTAGGAACCTTGCATAGTCAAGCTCAAAACAGCCATTTAAACATCGCCATTGGTCCTCTTGTACAGACCTGGCGAATTGGATTTTCAGATGCTAGACGTCCCCAGCAAGGGGAAATTAATCAAGCTCTGACCATGATCGATCCTCACCGAATTCAGCTCGACCCAGAAAACCATACGGTCTTTCTGACACGTCCTGGAATGAAGATCGATTTAGGTGCCTTGGCTAAGGGCTATAGTGCAGACTGCATTGCGACCTTTTTAAAGAGCCAGGGAGTAACAGATGCCTTGATCGATCTTGGAGGAAATATCCTCACTGTCGGTCAACATCCCGTCAAACAGCAACCTTGGCGGATTGGCATTCAAAATCCAGTCGAAAAAAGAGGTCAGCACCTACTGGTCCTCTCTGTCAAGGATAAATCTATTGTCACCTCTGGCATCTACGAGCGTCATTTAGAAGTTGACGGCCAGTCGTTTCACCACATCTTTGATAGCGCGACGGGCTATCCGGTCGAGACAGACTTAGCCAGTATCACCATCATATCTGATCGATCCGTAGACGGGGAGATATGGACTACCCGCTTGTTCGGGGAATCTCCTGCTTCTATCCTCAACACTGTTGAATCACTTCCTGGTATAGATACCTTATTGGTTTCTCAATCAGGCAAGATCGCCTATACAAGTGGGCTTCAATCTTATTTATAATTCTCCTATCAGAAAGGAATTTTCCATGATAAAACTTATTGCGATTGTGGGGACTAACTCCAAACGTTCTACAAACCGTCAACTGCTTCAATACATGCAAAAACATTTTGCTGATAAGGCTGAGATCGAATTGGTCGAAATTAAAGATATCCCTGTCTTTAACAAACCAGCCGACAAACAAGTTCCTGAAGCTGTCTTAGATATTGTTGCAAAAATTGAAGAAGCTGATGGGGTCATTATTGGAACTCCAGAATACGACCACTCTATTCCAGCAGTCTTGATGAGTGCACTCGCTTGGCTCTCATACGGAGTCTTCCCATTGTTGAACAAACCGGTCATGATTACTGGGGCATCATACGGTACGTTGGGATCTTCACGCGCCCAACTCCAACTTCGCCAAATCTTAAATGCTCCTGAAATTAAAGCGAATGTCTTGCCAGATGAATTCTTGCTCTCTCATTCATTGCAAGCCTTTGATCAAAATGGAGACTTGGTGGATTTAGATGTCATTCAAAAATTAGATGCGGTCTTCAATGATTTCCGTGTGTTTGTAAAAATCACAGACAAATTGCGCAACGCCCAAGAATTACTTCGCAAAGATGCTGAAGAATTTGACTGGGAAAACTTGTAAGATAGGAGACAGAAAAGAATGAAATTTGTTGGACTTGTAGGATCGAACTACGATCAATCATATAACCGTAAACTTTTGGAATTCATTCGCCGCCAATTTAAGATCAAATTTGAATTGGAAGTTCTTGAAATCGACGAAGTTCCAATGTTTAACCAAGATGAAAAATGGGACGAAAGTTTCCAATTACGTCTCTTATATAACAAAATCACTCGTGCAGATGGTGTTATCATTGCCACTCCAGAGCACAACCATACGATCTCTGCTGCTCTCAAGTCTGTTCTTGAATGGCTCTCTTTCGAGGTGCATCCATTTGAAAACAAACCGGTTATGATCGTCGGTGCTTCTTACTATGATCAAGGGACTTCACGTGCGCAAGTTCACCTCCGTAAGATCCTCGATGCCCCAGGTGTCAATGCTTATACCCTTCCAGGAAATGAATTCCTTCTTGGAAAAGCAAAAGAAGCTTTTGACGAAGACGGCAATATCATTAACGAGGGAACCGTCAAATTCCTTGAAACCTGCTTGGATAATTTTATGAAATACGTTGAGGTTGTATCTAAATTGAAAAAACCAAAACCAATTGAACCAGAAGACTTGGATTGTAATCATCCAATCGCTACAACTGTTACTGAAGTCGATCCTGACGATCCAGATTGGGTAGAAAAAGTAGCTGAAATCACTGGTGCCGTTTCCGGCGATACCTATGTCAAACTCGACCACGGTATCCTAACCGTTAACCAAATTGATATGTTCTTAAAGGCTATGCCATTTGAATTGACCTATGCCGATGATAACAACCAATTCCTCTACTACAACAATGCCCATCAAGATCCTGATACCATGTTTGCCAAACGCGTGCCACCTCAATCAGGAAGCCGGATGTCAACCGTTCATGGTTCCCTACCACCAGCACGTATGAAAAACGTGGAATGGGTGATTGGTACCCTTCGTAACGGTAACCAAGACTATGTTCGGACCATTGTTCCAGGATCTCCTGAGGGTGTGATCAACACTCACAACTACCAAGCTATGTACTATGAAGATGGTTCATACGCTGGTATCAATGAGATTGTCTTCAACTTCAAACCATGGTTGGACTGGTACCTACAAACAACAGGACAACGTCTAGTTGGCGGAAGCGGTCCATTTGCTCCTGCTGGTGGACACGGTAGTGCAGATGCAACTTCTGGTGCTTCAGATGCTGGAGGACATGGTGACGGAGGGCACGGAGATGCCGATGCCACTTCTGGTGCAAGCAACTAATAAAAAAATGAAGCTTCGTGCTTCATTTTTTTATTGTAAGTCTTTGATGATCTTCTTAGCATCTTCGTTTGAAATTGCCCCTAATTGGACATGTCCAATTTTCCCATGACTGTCTATAAAGACTTCTGTAGGAATAGAGCGAACCTGATAATCTGCAAATGCAGAACCGTCTGGATTGTACAAGACCGGTACGGACTTGTAATCTTGTTGATCAAACCATTTGACGAATTCTTCTTCTGTTTTTTCACCTTGGAGTCCTGGTGCCATAATGGTCAGAATTTCAAAGTCTCTATCCGTATCCTTGACCAATTTCTCTAGTTCAGGCATACTTTGCCGGCAAGGGCCACACCAGGTTGCCCAAAATTTCAAATAAACCTTCTTCCCTTTGTAGTCTGAAAGTTTAACCGTATTCCCCTTCATATCCTTTAGTTCAAAGTCACTAGCGTCTTTTCCTACCAAAGCATTCTTATTCGTTGTTGTATTCATTGTTGGCTGATTGTCCATACTACTCTCACTGGATTGATTCATGGAACAAGCTGACAGCAAAGCTAAAGAGAGAACTGAGAAACAAGCGTATTTAATACCTTTCATCATGTGTTATACCTCCGGATTATTTTATGAAAAGATAGATGACAAACTGTTCAATTGTCCCAAGAGTAAGAGAATTCCCATTAGAATAATGATGGCTCCGCCGATTTTCTTCAGCAATAACAAATGGGGTTTGAGACGATTAAAGTAAGGTAAGACCAGACTAGATGCTAAGGCCAAAAGTAAAAACGGAAGAGCCATTCCCAATGTATAAACAAGGAGATAAATAGCTCCCATAAGAGCATCTTGCCCATCTGATGCTGCTAAAGCAAGAACTGATCCTAATACCGGACCAATACAAGGCGTCCAACCAAAACTAAAACCAAGACCAAGGAGAAAAGCTGAAAACAATTCATTCTTCTGTTTGTTGGCTCCAAAATCCATTGTTTTTTGCTTTTCAAGGAAATGAAAATGAAAGACTTCCATTTGATGAAGACCAAGGATAATGATGAGGGCTCCCATCAGATAACGGAACCAATTGGTGTACATGATCTTTCCAAGCAAGCCCGCTCCAAAACCAATGAGGAGGAAAATAACAGAAATACCTGCAATAAAACAAAGGGTTTTCAGCAAGCCATGCCAGCGAATTTTTTTCCCGAACAATCGGATAGCCTTTTCCTGATCACTTCCTAGCAAGATTCCAATATAAACCGGTAGCAAAGGAAAGACACAGGGAGAAAAGAAAGACAGAATACCCGCAAGAAAAACTGTCAATGAAAAAATGATTGGATTCATAGTTCACTCCGTATATCGATATGCTACATTCAGTATAACATTGACTGACCTAAAATAAAAATTTCTGCTACGTTTTTTTACTAAAGTTTGGATTTAGATCCTAGTTTCAAAAGAAAAACCCTAAAGCACAAAACTTTAGAGTCTAAGTTGTGGTGAAAAACTAAAAGAATACATAAGGCACATTCAAGTATACATTGAAACTTGCCGCCGTGAGAAAAGTGCCTGAAACACAATTGTTTCAGGCACTCGGGAGTTTTGGAACCTCAGGTCCAAAACTAAGTCATGGAACTTCTATGAAGTTCGCTGACGTCCTTACTCACCTAAGGAAAGTTTCTAAGAGGATATTATCTTCAATCTATTTCTAAAGCACAAAACTTTAGAGTTTCTAATATAACTTATTCTTCTGCTGTTTGTTTATTTGGTAATACGAGCGATAAAAGAATCCCGATGACTACTGGCACTAACCACGGAAGAGATTGAGCCGCAAATGGAAGCAAAGCAATCCCCTTTTCTACTAGTGAAATTTTAAAGGTACTTGCCAGAACACTTGCAAGAGAGACCAAGCTGGCCAAGAAAATAGTCAATTGCATCCCTGGTTTTGAAAGAGCCACAAATTTATTCACTATCACAATCAATACAATGGTAATGGTGATTGGGTAAAGAATCATCAAGACTGGTAATGAAAAGGCAATAATGGCATTCAAGCCAAGGTTGGCAATCGCAAAACCGATCAAAGTGAAGACAGTTGCATAGACCTTGTAAGAAACCTTAGGGAAGGTGCTATGGAAGAATTCACTGGTAGAGACGATTAAACCAGCGGTTGTGGTAAAGCAAGTTACCGTCACCATTCCTGCTAGGAAAATCTGAGCAGTCGGACCAAAGATCGCTTTGGTTGCTTCTGATAATACATACACCCCTTTATTGGTATCAGATGCCATAACAGAAGCCGGAATTGGAAAATGATTCCCCAGAAATCCTAAACCGATATATAGCACACTAAAACCAAGGGCTACGACAATTCCAACCAACCAAATGGTCTTGATATATTCTTTCTTACTTGAAAATCCAAGTTGATTCAAGGTCGTCACTGCGATCACACTAAAGGCAACAGATGCCAAGGCATCCAAGGTATTGTAGCCCTCTAAAAATCCTTGCCCAAAGGCAGAAGCCTGATAGGCTTTTGTGGCCACCATTGGAACATGTCCACTGTATTTCAGAGCCCCAAGAACGACCAAGATCAAAATAAGAATCGCAAAGATCGGGGTCAAAATACGACCGATTCGATCTAGAATCTTAGATGGATTCAAAGCAATCAGAAAGGCAAGCAAAAAGTAGACCAGGGTAAAAATGAAAAGTGCTAAACTGGCATTCATTCCACCTAATAAGGGGGCTGTCCCCACTTCGAAAGATACCGTCGCCGTTCTTGGAATGGCAAAGAAAGGACCAATCGAAAGATACAGCGCAACTAAGTATACAATTGCGAAAACAGGTGAAATCTTACGAGAAATCTCATCAATATAACCTTTGGGATTGAGTGTCCCGATAATCAAGGTCACAATGGCAATTCCCACTCCTGAAAGGACAAACCCAGCAATAGCTGGCCAAAATTGATTACCCGATAAAGCACCAAGAGTCGGCGGGAAAATCAGGTTTCCAGCACCAAAAAAAATACCAAACAGTAATAAACCTGTCAGGGAACCTTTTCGTAACATACGATCTCCTTAAAAAACGATAATCTTAACTTTATCAAATTCATTTGAAGAATGCAACTTATTTGTATGAACAATCCGCTATTTTTATCAGTCATTATGGTACAATGGATATAAGATTTTACGAGGGGCAAAACATGTATCTATATCTATTCTGGTTATTTCCAGCTCTTATTTTTTTATTGTTCTTTATGAGTGATCGCAGAAGGCTTTTCAATGCTTATCTCTTTTCGATAAACCTGGGGCTTCTTCTACTGATTTCTGCATTTCTACTAGTCGTTCGAACTGAGCTATGGTTTAATCAACAAATTGCAATGATTGTCTTTGTAGTGATTTCCATCCTCGTTTTTCTCAGCATTATTTTCTCATCTATCTTTCTCCTTTTTAACGGCCGTCAAATGATGGCTTTTGAAGGAAAAAGACTGGCCAACCTCCTCTCTCTGCTTTATGGACTGTTTATTATCGGAGCTTTGGCACTACATTTTCTACCCTATTTCCCAGGGAATGACATCCTCATCTATCTGACTGACTTTGCCCTGTTTTACATGACCTTTCTCTACCTCTCTTATGTATCCTATGGGACCTTTTGCAATCTCTTTCCGGTTCGCAAAGAACCAGACGCCATCATCATCCTTGGCTCAGGTTTGATCGGAGACAAGGTTCCCCCACTCTTGGCCCAGCGTCTTGAGAAGGGAAAGGCCATTTATGAGCAGTTCAACGGACGACCAAAGCTGATTGTTTCTGGTGGTCAAGGGTCAGATGAGCTGATCGCTGAGGCGGAAGCTATGGCCGGATACTTGATAGAACACGGGGTTCCAGAAGACGCCATTCTCATCGAGAATCGCTCTCGTACTACTTTTGAAAACCTGACCTTTAGCAAGTGTATCTTTGAAGAAGAGGGTCTTGGCAAGAGAGTCCTTGTGGTAACTAATTCTTTTCACGCGCTCCGTGCAGGTGTCTTTATGAGACGATTGAAAATACCTGGTCGAAGTATCGGTTCAAGAACAGCTTTTTACTATCTCCCATCCGCTTGGATTCGAGAAACCGTTGGCTTGGTTTCACTCTATTGGAAATGGCATGTTACCTTCCTAGCTCTTCTGTTTCTACCTTGGTTCTTTACACAAATCATGAAACTGATTGAGTTCTTCATTAAATATCTAAACTAAAAGAGAGTGGGACAGAAATCGGTAATTCGTTAGAATTCGATTTCGTCGTCCCACCTCCGCACAGTTGAGTAGGGCTGTAAAAGCTGATGAAATCAGCCTAGTAGAGCCCACTCAACCACTGCGTCTTGCTCGACAATCCAAAAATAATTGAGAGGCTAGGACTTTTGTCCCAGCCTCTTTCTTGTCTAGTGGTCACTAAAGCGTCTATATTTAATGCGGAAATCGAAATAATTTTCTTCCTGCAGTTTACGGAAAATATCACGATAAGCCTCTTCGTCAAAGTGATCACCCCGATAGAGAATTTCAAAGCTAAGTCCTTCGTATTCTAAAAAGGCATTGGCAGTTTTAAATCCATTTCGCTTATAGAAATCCATCCGAGACTGACGTTGCTCTAGATTGTCACATTCTTCATCTAAACGTTCCACTTCAAGAATCATGGTTCTTTGGTAAAATTCTACCAATTTTTCAATGATTTCTTGACCATAACCGTGGCTACGTAGGTGGGGCATAATGGCAAAGAAGCTAACATAAAAAGCTTTCTGATTGTAGATAGAGAAAGCAAATCCGACAAATTCTTCTTCGTTATAAAAAGCAAAGAAATTGGCATCGTCATTATCCGTATAGCGTAAGTATTCTGATAAAGGAATCCGTTCCTCTTCAGGGAAAGCCTCGATATTTAACCTCTCGACCTTATCTAGATCAGGGAACGATTCAGTGATTAATTGGCTGGTTAAGCGCATAAAGCCTCCATTTCTGCACTGATTATACCAAAAAATGTAAGGGCCTTCAACTATCGACGCTTGTCGCTGGTTCCTGAAGTTGGTATAATGACACTATGAAAAGAATTCAACGTGTGGATCTCATAGATGGTCCTATTTTACCCGCTCTTTTGAGTTTCGCCTTTCCTATTCTTTTATCCAATATCTTTCAACAACTCTACAATACCTCGGATGTTATGATTGTGGGGCGTTTTTTAGGTCAAAAATCATTGGCTGCCGTTGGAGCAACCTCTGCTATTTTTGATTTGATTGTTGGATTTGCTGTCGGTGTTGGCAATGGGATGGGGATTATTATCGCGAGAAATTATGGGGCTAAAAACGAAGACCAATTACGAAAATCAGTCGCCGCAACTGCTATTATTGGTTGCATCCTCAGTCTCTTCGTGATCTTCATTGGCGCTGTCGGACTTTATCCACTGCTCCAATTTTTAGGGACCCCATCAGCAATTGTGTCTCAGTCTTATCTCTATATCTCCACTATTGTTAATGGTGTGGCTGTGACCTTTGCCTATAATCTTTGTGCCGGACTTCTTAGAGCGGTTGGCGATAGTCTAGCGGCACTCTACTTCCTGATTATCGCTGCCATTCTCAATATTCTTCTCGATCTTTATTTTATTACCCAACTTCATCTTGGAGTTCAATCTGCTGGGATTGCAACCATTATTGCTCAGGGTATTTCGGCCCTTCTTTGTCTTCTCTATATTCGTAAGAAGGTCCCTTTTCTGCTCCCGCATCGCAAGGATTTTGTTTGGGACAAGGAGCTTTATCAGGATCTGCTAAGTCAGGGCCTTGCCATGGGCCTCATGACTTCCATCGTTTCGATCGGAACGGTTATCCTCCAATCCGCTATTAATCAGCTTGGAACAACCATTATCAGTGCACAGGTCGCAGCCCGTCGCATCATGTCCTTTGCCGTTTTACCGATTACAGCTATCGCCTCAAGTATCACAACCTTTATCTCGCAGAATTTTGGCGCAGAGCAATTCCAGCGGATCAAAAAAGGCATTACCATTGCCAACCTTCTTTCTTGGGTTTGGTCTGTCTTGGTTGCTGCTCTTCTATTCTTCACAAGTCCGTCTATAACCAGCTTTATTTCCGGCTCGACAAATCCTGATCTCATTGCAAATGCCAGTCTTTATCTCCAGATCAGCTCTTGCTTTTATCCTATTTTGGCGAGTCTCATCATCCTGAGAAATGCCCTACAGGGAATGGGTAAAAAATTAACCCCACTCACATCCAGTTTTATTGAATTGTTTGGAAAAATTTTCTTCGTTCTGTGGATTATTCCTCACACCGGCTACATGGGGGTCATTCTCTGCGAACCCCTTATCTGGATTCCCATGACCCTACAGCTCATCATAATCTATCGAAAAATCAGGTACCAACTCCTTACTGAATAATGATTGATTAATAAGACCAAAACAACTTCTGCTCATTTGAACAGAAGTTGTTTTTAGATATCTAGCTATTAGAACAAACCGATGGCTGTTCCATCAGCAGCCACATCCATATTCAAAGCAGCTGGACGTTTTGGTAAACCAGGCATGGTCATGACATCCCCAGTCAAAGCGACAATAAAGCCTGCTCCCAATTTTGGAACCACTTCACGAATAGTGATTTCAAAGTTTTCAGGAGCTCCCAAGGCGTTTGGATTATCGGAGAAGCTATATTGTGTTTTGGCCATACAGATTGGCAACTTATCCCATCCATTTTTCACGATTTGGGCAATTTGTGTCTTGGCTTTCTTCTCAAAATTCACCTTCGTACCGCGGTAAATCTCTGTAACAATCTTTTCAATTTTTTCTTCAACAGAAAGGTTGTTATCATACAAGCGTGTGTAGTTAGCTGGACTTGTTTTAATAGTCTTGACTAGCGTTTCAGCAAGGTCAACTCCACCGTCCGCACCATTCGACCATACACTCGCAAGCTCAACTGGTACATCAATTTCAGCACACAATTCTTTCAAAGCAGCAATTTCTGCTTCTGTATCGGTGATAAATTCATTGATGGCAACCACTGCAGGAATGCCAAACTTACGGATATTTTCAACGTGGCGTTTCAAATTGGCAAAACCAGCACGAACAGCCTCTACGTTTTCTTCTGTCAGAGCATCCTTAGTCACTCCACCGTTCATCTTAAGGGCACGGAGTGTCGCTACGATTACGACTGCATCTGGTGATGTAGGCAAGTTTGGAGTTTTAATATCGAGGAATTTTTCAGCACCAAGGTCAGCCCCAAAACCTGCTTCTGTAATCGTATAGTCAGCTAAATGAAGAGCTGTCGTCGTTGCTAATACAGAGTTACATCCATGAGCAATATTGGCAAATGGACCACCGTGAACAAAGGCAGGCGTTCCATAGATGGTTTGAACCAAGTTTGGCTTGATCGCATCTTTGAGGATCAAGGCAAGTGCCCCTTCCACTTCCAAATCACGGACATAGACCGGGCTACGATCAAAACGGTAACCAATCACGATGTTGGCCAAACGACGTTTCAAATCTTCAATATCTGTCGCCAAGCAAAGGATGGCCATGATCTCAGAAGCAACGGTAATATCAAATCCGTCTTCACGCGGAATCCCATTTAAAGGACCGCCAAGACCGACAGAGACATGACGAAGAGCACGGTCATTCAAGTCCACTACCCGTTTCCAGATAATCCGACGTTGGTCAATTCCTAGCTCATTTCCTTGGTGCAAATGATTATCAATCAATGCTGAGAGAGCGTTATTAGCCGTTGTGATCGCATGCATATCCCCTGTGAAATGAAGGTTGATGTCTTCCATCGGTAGAACTTGAGCATAACCACCTCCAGCAGCACCACCTTTAATCCCCATAACTGGACCCAAAGAAGGTTCGCGAATGGCAATCATGGTTTTTTTACCGATTTTATTCAAAGCATCTGCTAGACCAATGGTAATGGTTGATTTCCCTTCTCCAGCTGGAGTTGGGTTGATCGCAGTGACTAAGATAAGTTTTCCTACTGGATTTTTCTCAACTTCACGAATCTTATCAAAGCTCAATTTTGCCTTGTATTTTCCATACAATTCAAGATCATCGTCAACCAAACCAATTTTCTTCACAACGTCCACAATCGGTTGGAGTTCAATGCTTTGAGCAATTTCGATATCTGTTTTCATAAGGGACTCCTTTATATTTGATAGATCTATTATACCTAAAATTCGCGAAAATAACATGGTTTTTCAACCTTTTGAATCGAACGTTCGTTTTTTATCTAAATTTTATGGCTACACATAGCTAATCCTAATAGCTTCAGAACTTTACTTACGTATCTTTTTTGTGTAAAATAAGCATATGCATATTTTAATTACATCAGGCGGGACGAGCGAAGCCATTGATAGCGTTCGTGCGATCACCAATCATTCCACCGGGAGCCTAGGGAAAATTCTTGCAGAAATGGCTCTTACAAAGGGACATCAGGTGACCTTGATCACAACGCCTACCGCGCTTAAACCCGGTCCTCACCCACAGCTTCGTCTTCTATTGATCCAGAATGTCGAAGAACTAGTCGCACAAATGAAAACGGAAGTCCCTCATCATCATGTTTTGATTCACGCTATGGCTGTTTCAGACTACACACCTGTTTACATGACAGGACTTGATGAAGTTGAGAAAGCTCAAGACCTTCATAGCTTTATCCATCGCGAAAATCAGGAAGCGAAAATTTCTTCCAAAGAAGAATACCAAGTGCTCTTTCTAAAGAAAAATCCCAAGATTATCTCGCTTGTCAAAGAATGGAACCCTGCTATTCAACTGATCGGCTTTAAGCTATTAGTTGACGTTTCTTCTGAAGAGTTGATCCAGGTAGCGCGTGAAAGCCTGGTTAAAAATCATGCCAGCATGATCGTTGCCAATGATCTGACCAAGATTCAGAACGGTCAGCATCAAGCCTATCTAGTGACAGATGATCACATCCTAGAAGCTTCTACGAAAACAGAAATCGCAGAGGCTATCCTACGTTATATCAAATAAAAAGGAACATATGACACACATTACTTTAGCGGTTACCGGTAGTATTTCTGCCTATAAGGCTGCTGATATTACCAGCCAACTAACCAAATTGGGCTTTGAAGTGAAGGTCCTCATGACTCCTTCAGCCCAAAAATTTATCACCCCTTTAACCTTGCAAGTTCTTTCAAAAAATCAAGTGGGGCTTGATGTTATGATTGAAGACGATCCACAGCGGATCGAGCACATCGACATTGGGAAAGAAACTGACCTCTTTCTTGTAGCGCCGGCCAGTGCCAATACCATTGCTAAATTGGCTATGGGACTGGCAGATAATATGGTCACAAGCACAGCTCTAGCCTTGCCTCAAAGGACTAAAAAATTACTGGCCCCTGCTATGAATACAAAAATGTTAGAACATCCCGCTACCCAACGAAATCTAAAACTCTTACAAGACTATGGTTACCAGATGATCCAACCTCGTGATGCTGTTCTTGCTTGTGGGGACAAAGGTGCTGGAGCTCTAGCGCCTGTAGAAACTATTGTAGAAACTGTTAAGGAGAATTGTTTATGAGAAAATCATCTTCTATTTCACGAATTGCCATCTTTTTTGCGGTGATGATCACCATTCACTTTGTGACGTCCTTCATTCTGCAATTTGTTCCATCAGGCATTCAACCAACCTTGGTTCATATTCCTGTCGTGATCGCCTCTATCATATACGGTCCACGGATTGGAGCTATCTTAGGACTCCTCATGGGACTCTTTAGCCTCACTATGAATACCCTGGTTATAACACCCGCTAGCTATCTCTTTAGTCCCTTTGTCCCTCACGGGAATCTCTACTCCCTTATCATTGCCATAGTCCCTCGGATTCTCATCGGAGTAACCCCATACTTCGTCTATCGCTGGATTCGCAATCGTACTGGACTTGTGATCGCTGGAATTGTCGGCTCTATGACCAATACTGTTTTCGTTCTAAGTGGGATTTACTTCTTCTTTGGTAACAGTTTTGGAGGGGGAATTCAACATTTCCTTGGCTTGATTGTGTCTACTAACTCACTCATCGAAGTCATTGCGACAGTACTCATTACCAGTGCAGTCGTTCCATCTCTTGAAAAATTAAAATAACCTTCAAAGCCAAGACCAATTTATCTTGGCTTTTTTTGATGGTGAATTAACCCTATTTTTTTTGAAAAGATTTACAATTATCGCTAGAATTTTCTGAAAAAATTTGCTATAATGTAAGCGATTAAATTATAAGCAAAAAGGAGACGCTTGCATGACCTATCAAGAAAACTACCAAAAATGGCTCGACTTTGCTGAATTACCAGCTTACCTTCGTGATGAGTTGGTCGCAATGGATGAAAAAACAAAAGAAGATGCCTTCTATACCAACCTTGAATTCGGTACAGCTGGTATGCGTGGATTAATTGGTGCTGGTACTAACCGTATTAATATCTATGTTGTTCGCCAAGCAACTGAAGGGTTGGCCCAATTGATCGACTCAAAAGGTGAGGAAGCGAAGAAACGCGGCGTTGCGATCGCCTACGACAGCCGTCACTTCTCTCCTGAGTTTGCTTTTGAATCTGCTCAAGTTTTGGCTGCACATGGGATCAAATCGTATGTATTTGAAAGCCTACGTCCAACACCTGAATTGTCGTTTGCTGTTCGTCATCTCCACACATTTGCTGGGATCATGGTAACCGCTAGCCACAACCCTGCTCCATTTAACGGATACAAGGTTTACGGTGAAGACGGTGGACAAATGCCACCTGCAGATGCTGATGCATTGACAGATTACATCCGTGCTATCGAAAATCCTTTCACTGTACAATTGGCTGACCTTGAAGAAAGTAAGGCTAGCGGTCTCATCGAAGTTATCGGTGAAAATGTCGACGCTGAATACTTGAAAGAAGTGAAAGGCGTTAACATCAACCAAGACTTGATCAATGAATACGGTCGCGACATGAAGATTGTCTACACTCCACTTCATGGTACTGGTGAAATGTTGGCTCGTCGTGCTCTTGCCCAAGCTGGATTTGAAGCTGTTCAAGTTGTTGAAGCTCAAGCTGTTCCAGATGCTGACTTCTCAACTGTTAAATCTCCAAACCCTGAAAACCAAGCTGCCTTTGCTCTTGCTGAAGAACTTGGCCGCAAAGTAGACGCTGATGTATTGGTTGCAACTGACCCAGATGCTGACCGCCTTGGTGTTGAAATCCGCCAACCAGACGGTTCTTACCTCAACCTTTCTGGTAACCAAATCGGAGCGATCATTGCTAAATACATTCTTGAAGCTCACAAAACAGCTGGTACCCTTCCTGCCAATGCTGCCCTCTGTAAATCCATCGTATCAACTGAGTTGGTAACTAAGATTGCAGAAAGCTACGGCGCAACCATGTTTAACGTCTTGACTGGTTTCAAATTTATCGGTGAAAAGATTCATGAATTTGAAACGCAACACAACCACACTTACATGCTTGGTTTTGAAGAAAGCTTCGGTTACCTCATCAAACCATTCGTACGTGACAAAGACGCTATCCAAGCCGTTCTTATCGTTGCTGAGATCGCAGCTTACTACCGCTCACGTGGTATGACTTTGGCAGATGGTATCGAAGAAATCTACAAACAATACGGTTACTTCGCAGAAAAAACCATCTCTGTTACCCTTTCAGGTGTGGATGGGGCTGCTGAAATCAAGAAAATCATGGATAAATTCCGTGGTAATGCTCCTAAACAATTTAACAATACAGACATTGCTAAGACAGAAGACTTCTTGGAACAAACAGCTACTACTGCTGACGGCGTTGAAAAATTGACAACTCCTCCAAGCAACGTTCTTAAATACATATTGGCTGATGATTCATGGTTTGCCGTTCGTCCTTCAGGTACAGAACCAAAAATCAAATTCTACATCGCTACAGTTGGTGAATCTGAAGCAGATGCTAAAGAAAAAATTGCGAACATCGAAGCAGAAATCAATGCTTTTGTAGGCTAAAACACGAGGCTGGGACAAAAGTCCTAGCCTCTCAATTATTTTTGGATTGTCGAGCAAGACGCAGTGGTTGAGTGGGCTCTACTACGCTGATTTTATCAGCTTTTACAGCCCTACTCAACTGTGCGGAGGTGGGACGACGAAATCGAATTCTAACGAATTACCGATTTCTCTCCCACTCTCTCTTTCTTTCGTAGCAAATACCAGCGATTTTATAGAAAATATGGCATACTAGACATAGAAGAAAGCGAGGTAATCTCATGGAACAATTTTTAGAAGATATTAAAGATCTTGAAGTCACAACTGTCGCGCGTGCGCAAGAAGCGATCGATCAAAAAGAAACAGCGACCTTCTTTATCGGACGCAAGACTTGCCCTTACTGCCGGAAGTTCGCTGCTAAATTAGCAACTGTCGTAGCTGAAACAAAAGCTCATATCTATTTTATTAATAGTGAAGAACCAAGTCAGCTAGACGCATTACAAGCCTTCCGCTCAACTTACGGCATCCCAACTGTCCCAGGATTTTTACATGTCGAATCTGGTGAAGTCAGTGTTCGTTGCGACTCATCCATGTCTGAAGAAGAAATCAAAGCATTCGCTCATCTATAAAAAAAATAGCTAGAGATCAGTCTCTAGCTATTTTTCATTTTCCGTAAAAGTCGTCCAAATCTTTTGCTGGGGTTTAGCAAAAGGATAGTCCGAAAATTCTTCTGGTGTTAACCAAACAGTCGATTCACTTGCTGGTTGCTCTCCTTCTTTTACTAGGCCGTAACGAAGTTGAACCTGCCACTTGCGATGCGAAAAGACATGCTGGACGATAGGATACGATCTGTCCTGCCATTCAATAGCCAAGTCATAGTCTTGTTCAAAGGAAAGAATTTCTGGGTTGACTTCTGCATGACCTTGCCCATTCAGTAGGGATAATTGACCTAGGTTCTCAGATAGGCCATCCACTTCAATCAAGGGGAAATGCCAAAAACCAGATAAAAGCCCTTCTCGCTCATTTTTCTCCAGCAAGTAGCGACCTTGACTATCCTTGATAATAAAAGCTGTTAGATAGACAGGTACAGGTTTCTTCTTAGGAGCCTTGATGGGATAACGATCCATGGTCCCATGTTGGTAGGCCGCGCTAAATTCCTTAACAGGACTCTCTTCCGGCCGTGGATTGACTGGCGATTCAATATCGGATCCCAAATCCATCAAAGCCTGATTAAAATCACCCGGCCGGGCCGGATCGATCAAGATTTCCATCATGGCTTGAAAAATCTTGCGATTGGTCGGAACTCCGATATCGTAGTCCACTTCAAACAAACGGGCTAGAACACGCATGACATTGCCATCTACTGCTGGCTCTGCTAATCCAAAGGCAATACTAGCAATGGCACCAGCTGTATAAGGCCCAATTCCCTTCAGTTTAGATATTTCCTCATAACTTGATGGAAACACTCCTCCGTGATTTTCCATGATCTGCTGGGCGGCTTTCTGCATATTGCGGACACGTGAGTAATAGCCCAAGCCTTCCCAAGCTTTTAAGAGTTTTTCTTCAGAAGCTTGAGCCAAATCAGCGACCGACGGAAACCAGTCTAAAAAACGCTCATAATAAGGAATCACCGTATCGACACGTGTCTGCTGGAGCATAATTTCTGAGATCCAAATTTTATAAGGATCCTGGGTCCTTCTCCAAGGGAGATCCCGTTTATGGGCATCATACCAAGCTAATAACTTTTCTCGGAAAGAGGCGATTTTTTCCTCCTCCCACATAATAATCCCGTAATCTTTTAAATCTAACATATTCCTAGTATACCATAGAATAAGTTAGTGTTTAGAAATGATGAATTGATAAAGAAAAAGAGGCTGGGACAAAAGTCCTAGCCTCTCAATTATTTTTGGATTGTCGAGCAAGACGCAGTGGCTGAGTGGGTTCTACTACGCTGATTTCATCAGCTTTTACAGCCCTACTCAACTGTGCGGAGGTGGGACGACGAAATCGAATTCTAACGAATTACCGATTTCTGTCCCACTCTCTAAATGTATTTCTTATTGTTCCACGGCTTGAGCTGCTGTGATCAAGGTCAATTTGTAAACGTCATCTGCATTACATCCACGAGAAAGGTCGTTGACTGGTTTGTTCAACCCTTGCAAGACTGGACCTACCGCTGCAAAGCCACCAAGACGTTCTGCCATCTTGTATCCAATGTTACCTGCTTCAATACCAGGGAAGATAAAGACATTGGCTTGACCTGCTACCTTGCTTCCAGGAGCCTTCAAGGCTGCAGTTGCAGGGACAAAGGCTGCGTCAAATTGCAATTCCCCATCAATTTCAAGGTCTGGACGAAGTTCATGAGCAAGCTTAGTCGCTTCGACAACCTTATCAACACTTTCACCGAAACCAGAACCTTTAGTTGAATAGCTCAACATGGCGATTTTCGGATCGATGCCAAACATCTTGGCTGTGATAGCAGAGTTGATGGCAATTTCAGCCAAGCCTTCAGCATCTGGATTGATGTTGATGGCACAGTCCCCGAACAAGTAGCGTTCAGATCCACGAACCATAAGGAAAGCTCCTGAGGTCCGTTTTACATTTGGACGAGTTTTGATAATTTGAAGAGCCGGACGAACAGTTGCGGCTGTTGAGTGAATCGCACCAGATACCATCCCATCAACAATTCCCATGTGCACCAACATGACACCAAAATAGTTAACGTCATCTTTCAAGACTTGACGCGCTTCTTCTTCTGTCATTTTGCCCTTACGACGTTCTACTAAGGAAGCTACCATTTCTTCAAAACCTGGATAAGAATGAGGATCGATGACTTCATATCCATCCAAAACCCCTTCGATTTCAAGATAAATCCGAATTTTATCCGGATTACCAAGCAAGACAGGGGTTACTTCTGTCTCGTTCACAATGCGTTTTGTCGCTTGGAGGATACGAGGTTCTTCACCTTCTGGTAATACAATACGTGCATTCTTACCAACGAGGTTGGCTTTGAGATTTTCGAAAACTTCCATGAGTTTTACTCCTTTTAATAATTAATAACTTGTTTGAAGCTGTGTTAATACAGCTTGGAAATCTGGAGGTAGTGGACATTCTATGACCAATTCTTCCTCTAGAAATGGATGATAATAGGATAGACGATGACAATGAAGGGCCTGGCGCTCAATACCGTCTTCTAGACTTCCCCCATAGAGATCATCTCCCAAAAGCGGAAAACCAATATGAGAAAAATGAACGCGGATCTGATGGGTTCGACCTGTATGTAACTGAATATCCACTAGGTGAATATCACCAAAAGATTGAACAACCTGGTAGCTTGTATGAGCATACTTGCCACCTTTAGCTACCTTTCGGGTGATAATTGAATCTTCATCACGCGCAATCGGAGCAATAATCTCTCCGACAGGATCAAGCTTCCCAGATCCCTTGACCAAGGCATAATAGCGTTTCTGAATCGTTTTAGACTGCAATTGCTTATCCAAGCGAGCATGGGCATAGCCATGTTTGGCAAAGAGCATAACGCCACTTGTATCCTTGTCCAAACGAGTAACAATGTGAACCTGCTGGTTCTCGTAGCCCTGCTTCACATAGTAGCCCTTTACAAAATTGGCTAAGGTATTGGAATGAATCGCACTTGGAATCGATGCAATGCCAAAGGGTTTGTTTAAGACCAAAAAATGATCATCTTCAAACAAAATATCCAAAGGCCGATTCATGGGTTTTAGGGTTTCGAATCCTTCTTCTGCTGGAATATCAATGACCAAGCGATCCCCAATATCCAACAAATAAATTGCATTCTCCGGACGTCCATTGACAAGGATCTGGCCACCACGAAACTTAATCTTTGCTAAGAGCCCCTTAGAAACCTCATGCTTTTTCAGGAAGGTCTTGACCTTGACATGCTCATCGACAATGAATTCAAATCTCATTCTCTATCATCTCCGATAAAGGCATCCTTGACCCGATTCCAGAAGCTGGTGTGACTGGAACTTGCCACAAAATTAATCTTATGGTTGTCAATCTGATATTCTACCTTTGCAATATTACGGTAAGAATAGGTTGAATTGTCGACAGAGATAATGTGGAAGCCAGGTCTTGTCGGTGTAATCTCGATCTTATCCTTTTTAGGGACAATAACAGAAGAACCCAAGGTACGATAGACACGATTGTTGAGACTGGCGATCTCAGCGATCTGTAGCGCCTCAATAGTCGGGTGAAGGACTGCTCCTCCTAAGGATTTGTTGTAAGCCGTACTTCCTGTTGGAGTCGAAACGGTAATCCCGTCTCCTCTGAAGCGCTCAAAATCCACTCCATTAATCGTAAGATCGGCAACCATGGTCCGGTCGCTTCTCTTAATCGTCGCTTCGTTCAACGCTCTCATGGTACGGGTTTCCCCATTTTCGAAAGTAATCTTGACATTCAAAATAGGGTAAGAAACCTTAGCTCCAGTATCATATTTTAAGTTCTCAACCAGCTTATCGATTTCACTGTCTAAGTAATCTGTATAAAATCCTAAGTGTCCGGTATGGACGCCAACAAATCGCACCCGATCCAACTGGTGTTCATACTTGTGAAAGGCCGATAGCAACATCCCATCGCCACCAATTGAAATCACAATATCCGGGTGCTTCTCCGTCAAAATAAAATTATTTTTCCGAAGCTTGTAGCGCAACTGCTGAAAAACCTCTTCACTTTGACGCTTGCGATTGCGAATAATGGATACTTTTTTACCTGTAGTCTTCATCTGTGTCATCACTATTTCCAACGCCATCATTTAACTTACGATGAAGTGGATCAAACAGGGCTTGAGCCTCCTGAATCGCATCCCGAATTGCCCCCATCTCTTCATCCAAGAGATAGGCCAGGTTTGCTGTCGTCTCTAAGCGTTTTTTGATCTCGTCTGGAAAGTCTCCTTTATATTTATAATTAAGCGAGTGTTCAATGGTTGCCCAAAAATTCATGGACAAGGTCCGAATTTGAATCTCTGCTAAGATCGTTTCATTTCCATCAATGGTATCGACCGGATACTCGACCACGACGTGGTAACTCCGGTAGCCACTTGATTTCTTGTGGCGGATGTAATCTCGCTCTTGGACCACGCGCATATCCTGCCGTTGTCTCAGAACCTCTAGGATCTCTTCGACGTCATCCACAAACTGGACCATGATGCGAAGACCAGCAATATCTTGCATATCCTGAGCCAGATTTTCTTCAGAAATATTTCTTCGGATCATCTTTTCGCGAATGCTCTCAATCGGCTTGACCCGTCCTGTAACAAACTCAATTGGAGAATGCTTTTGTTGCTTACGATATTGCTTACGAATCCCACGCAGTTTGATTTTTAATTCCCCAACTGCTTGGATATACGGATCTAAGAAGTTTTCCCAATCAATTGCCATCCTACCACCTTGTAATCTGAACCATTTTTGTATACAATAAACACATCTCTTATTATATCATGAATCGCTTTTGAAAAAAAGCAAAGGACCACAAAATGAACCACTTAGAAATTGAATACAAAACCATGCTAGACAAGGAGGAATACCAATCCCTCCTTCCACTTTTTGCTGATACAGAATTGGTTGTCCAAACCAATCACTATATCGATACCCCCGACCAGCTCATCCGTAAGGAAAAAATGGCCTTGCGGGTGCGTACTTTCACAGATCAGGCTGAATTGACTCTCAAAGTCCCTGAAGATGTTGGCCATTTCGAGTACAATCAAGACCTCAACCCAGAAGAAACCAAGGAGATTCTTCAACACCAACAGTTTCCTGACGGAGAAATCAAAAACCTCTTGATCTCTAAAGAAATCCCCGTTGAACACCTCGCGGTCTGGGGAAGCCTTACAACAGAACGATTCGAAAAAGAAACTGATGCAGGCTTAGTAGCACTAGACCACAGTCTCTATCTAGACACTGAAGATTATGAATTAGAAATCGAGGTCGAAACTGCTGAGCAGGAAGAAAATTTCCATCAGTTCATCAAAGAGCATGGAATCGTCTACAAAGCTGCTAAAAATAAAATCGCCAGATTGGCGGAAAGATTGTAAAATAGCTGAAATTATCGCAAATTTTTGCTAAAATAGTGCTAAGATCAAAAATCTAAATGAGGTTGGAATCACATGTCAGATAAAAAAAATATGAAGCTCTTCTCTCTCAATTCAAATCCAGAGATTGCGCAAAAGATTGCGGATCACGCTGGGGTTCCACTTGGGAAAATTTCATCCCGTCAATTCTCAGATGGTGAAATCCAAGTCAATATTGAGGAAAGTGTTCGTGGATATGATATTTATATCATTCAATCAACCAGTTTCCCTGTCAACAATCACTTGATGGAACTGTTAATTATGGTAGATGCTTGCCAACGGGCCAGCGCAAATACTGTCAATGTGGTCATGCCTTACTTCGGTTATGCTCGCCAAGACCGGACTGCTGCTCCTCGTGAACCAATCACTGCTAAACTCGTCGCAAACATGTTGGTCAAAGCTGGGGTGGATCGTGTCGTCACACTGGATCTCCATGCAGTGCAGGTTCAAGGTTTCTTCGATATTGCCGTGGATAACCTCTTTACCATTCCACTTTTTGCAGAGCACTACATCAACAAAGGTCTAACTGGTCCTGATGTTGTAGTCGTCAGTCCTAAAAATTCAGGTGTCAAACGAGCTCGTAGTTTAGCAGAATATCTTGATGCACCGATTGCCATCATTGATTACGAGCAAGATGATTCGAACCGTGATTATGGCTATATTATCGGGGATGTCAAAGATAAAAAAGCGATCTTGATTGACGATATCCTCAATACTGGGAAGACATTCTCAGAAGCTGCGAAAATCGTCGAACGCGAAGGTGCTACTGAAATTTATGCTGTTTCAAGCCATGGTTTATTTGTGAAAGGAGCTGTCGAGTTATTAGACCAAGCTCCAATCAAAGAAATCTTGGTAACTGATTCTGTTGCCCCAAACGGATCAACTCCAAAAAATATTAACTATCTGACAGCTAGCGAACTGATCGCTGAAGCTATTGTTCGCATTCAAGAAAGAAAACCTGTTAGTCCTCTATTTGCCTACCACAAGAAATAAGGTCTTAATGTGATATATTTTGATAATGCCGCAACAACTCCCCTTCTACCTGAAGTCATTGATAAAATGTCTGCAACTATGAAGACCACTTTTGGAAATCCATCGAGTCTTCATGCTCATGGACGGATGGCTAGTAAACTCCTCCGAGAATCTCGCGAGCAGATTGCTCAGTCTCTCCATACTCTTCCAAATCGTGTTTTCTTCACTTCAGGTGGATCAGAAAGTAATAATACTGTGATAAAAGGCTACTGCTTGAAACACCAGGCAGATGGCAAACACATCATTACTACCGCTTTGGAACACCATGCTGTTCTCGAACCCATTGAATACCTTGTAGAACGTTTCGGATTTGAAGTCACGATCGTGCCACCAAGAGAAGGGCGTATTCAGGCTAGTGATATCAAGGCAGCTCTTAGACCGGATACCATTCTTGTCTCTACCATGTTTGCCAATAACGAGACTGGAGATCTTCTACCGATTAAAGAAATCGGAGAACTCTTAAAAAATCATCCCGCTGCCTTTCATGTTGATGCTGTCCAAGCAATTGGGAAAGTCCCGGTCTATCCCGAAGAGTTAGGGATTGATTTTCTCAGTGCTTCTGCCCACAAATTCCATGGCCCCAAGGGAGTCGGTTTCCTTTATGCAGCCGTCCCAGATTTTGATAATCTCATCCATGGTGGTGATCAGGAAAGTAAGATGAGAGCCAGCACGGAAAATCTCATTTCTATTGTCGGGATGGCAACTGCGCTTCAGCAAGCTACACTACATCAAGTAGAAAATTTCAACCAGGTTCAAAAACTCGGCCAAGAACTAGTCAATGGTTTAGCAGCCTACGACTACTACGTAAATGCGAATGACGATCATCTTCCATTTGTTTGGAACCTTGGCTTTCCGGGTGTCCAAAATGATGTATTATTGATGCGACTCGATCTTGCTGGAATTTCTGTCTCTACAGGTTCTGCTTGTACCGCCGGTACAGTTCAACCCAGCCATGTCCTTGAGGCGCTCTATGGAAAAGATAGCTCACGCCTAAAAGAATCCCTTCGAATTAGTTTTTCAGAACTCAATACCGTAGAGGAGGTTCAAGACTTCCTCGCAAAACTTAAAGAAATTTTATCATAGGAGAACAATATGGCTTTTGAAACAAGTGTTTCATTGAAAGACTGCAAATATACCTATAGTCTACACCCAAATGTTAAAAAATATACCTTACGTGACAATACATTCGCTGTTACCAAAGTTGGAAATTACGAGTTAAATCGTTTGCTCGAAGCCGTTCCAAATAGCGGCGAAGGCTTCCTACTTAAAATTATTTTCAATAAAGATTTGACAGGTTTTAAGATCAATATTACAGACAAGTCTGGACTTCGCCTGGTTAATATCTTTAAAAATCCAGAAAATGACATTATCCAACAAAAATTCTATTTCTTAATGGATAGTCTTGTCGAAAGAGAAATTTTCAACAAAACAGAGGCCTAATATGGTAACCCTAACTTATATCGACGCTTACCAAGTAGAACGAACGACTACTTATACTGACCTTGCGGCTTGTATCCTAGCATTTTCAGGCTGTGTAACCTTGCCTGACTCATACTCAATTGTATCGATTGAATACAAGGGGGAAAAGCTACCCTATACAGGACGAGTCGATGGACTCTATGCTTTTTTGAAAAAGGTAGAACAAGCTGAAAACTAAGCTGATGCTGATGGAACTCTCCCATCGTCATCAGCTTTTTCTTTAGACAAAAATATTTTTGAAAAACCACTCTAGATAGTTGATTTTTTCACAATCTTCCTATACAATAAGAGGGAAAGGTTGTGATATTGTGAAACATGATAAAAATACTCCAATTCCACGCGCAACAGCAAAACGCTTATCGCTCTACTACCGCATTTTTAAACGCTTTAACTCTGAAAAAATAGAGCGCGCCAATTCCAAGCAAATTGCTGATGCAATTGGGATTGACTCTGCTACTGTTCGACGAGATTTCTCATATTTTGGTGAATTAGGAAGACGTGGATTTGGTTATGACGTAAAAAAACTGATGAACTTCTTTGCAGATCTTTTAAATGACAATGCCATTACCAATGTCGCTATTGTGGGGATCGGAAATATGGGAAGTGCGCTTCTCAACTATCGCTTCCATGAACGCAATAAGATGAAAATTGTCATGGCATTTGATCTAGACGATCATGAGCTGATCAATACCAAAAGTAAGGACGGAATTCCCATTTACGGTATTTCCACCATCAAAGAAAAGCTCAAACAAGAAGGCATTCAAACAGCCATCCTTACTGTTCCTAGCGTCAAGGCTCAAGAAGTTGCTAGTCTTTTGGTAGACGCTGGTGTCAAGGGAATTCTCAGCTTCTCACCAGTACATCTAACAGTCCCTAAAGATGTCGTCGTTCAATATGTCGATCTCACCAGTGAATTGCAAACACTCCTTTATTTCATGCGAAAAAACGAAGAATAAAGACTTATACATTAACAAGAAAAGAGGCTGGGACAAAAGTCCTAGCCTCTCAATTATTTTTGGATTGTCGAGCAAGACGCAGTGATTGAGTGGGCTCTACTACGCTGATTTTAACAGCTTTTACAGCCCTACTCAACTGTGCGGAGGTGGGACGACGAAATCGAATTCTAACGAATTAACGATTTCTGTCCCACTCTCTTTTTTATGCCAAATAATCGGTTTCTTCACGGTAACTATAATAGTTTTCTTCAGATACAATCAAATGATCCAATAAGGTCAACCCCATTACTTCACAGGCCTCTAAGACTCTATGAGTGACTTCATCATCATTTTTACTGGGGAACACGGCACCAGATGGATGATTGTGAGCCAAGATAATGGAGGTTGCCATGTGCTTCAGTGCATAATGCAGGATTTCACGGGGCTCTGCAATACTTCTATTTACTGTTCCAATAAATATCGTCTGTTGATGAATAATTTCATTCTGTGTATTCAAATAGAGGGCAACCAGGTGCTCCTGTTTTTTATGGCCAATTTCCTGTTGTATTTTATGAGCCAATTTCTGACTACTCATGATTTGTTCAGAACTCATTAATTCATCTTTATGAATCCTTCGCCCAAACTCAATCACAGCCTGAAGTTCGATGGCCTTCACCCGGCCAATACCTGAGATTTCCTGTAGCTCCTCTAGGGTTAATTGACTTAACTCCTTTAAACTATTAACCGAACTCAAAAGACCTTGTGCAATCTCATAAACGCTTTTTTTCTTATTGCCTGTCCGTAAGAGAATGGATAGCAATTCTTGATGACTCAGCTTATCTACCCCTTCAGAAACCAAACGTTCTCTAGGAAGCAAAGATGGTTCAATAAATGATATGTCGTACATAATTTCCTCCTCACTTATTAATTCGTAATAAATGAAGAAAACGACAACCTTTCATTATTTACAGGCGATTTCTTGTTTCAAGTCATCTAACACTAAGACTTCATCTTTATTAAAGCGGATCTGGTAACCTGTTTGAACTTGTTCAAGCTCTTTTAAAAACTGTTGAATTTCACAGCGAATCAAGTACTCCTGGCTCTGAGGAATGGCCTCTAAAACTTGGTAGACCTGCTCTACTTCGTAGATTCCTTTCGTAATTAAACCATTTCGTGGAAAATCGTTTACTAAGAGATTATAGAAATGATGCAAGAGATGATAAATTCGCTCTTTCGTCACTATTCTACCTCCTTATCATACTCTTTCCCCTTTATTATATACTGATTTTCCCTTAATATTATGACAAGTTCCTTACATTATATTACCAATCTCTTACAATTTTACAAGAATTTCTCCCAGCCTCCTACATAGAAAAGGCCCAGACATTTCTGTCTCGGGCTTTATTTTCTTAAAGTTGCATTTGATTATAAGACTTGCTGAATGAATCCAGGATGTCTTTTGGAGCCTTGTCATAGTCAACAGAGGTTTCCAAATTTCCTTTTACAATCGTACGGTAAGTCGCTGCAGCATCCTCACAGGTCACTAAAGTGATCTCATTAACGCCTTCACGATCTTGAATGACATCTACACGATCTGGAGTCACTGTCTCAACTGACGAGATGACATAAGTATAGATTTTTTCTTTGTCCGTGATGTAGATCTTCATTCCCGCCTTGGCTTTCTCTAATGGTGAGAATAACATGGCATTTGCTCCAGTTAGGCCAAATACATGGTGGCTAGCAAGAGAATAATTGCCTTGCCCCATGACTTGGTTTTCCTTCATGGTCCCTGCTCCGTAGTAGAGGGCTACATTTTCAAGCCCCTTAAAGATCGGAAGGTTCATGTTTAATTCAGGAATCGAAATCCCCCCAATTACTGGTAGCTTTTGAGCTTGCCATTGGGCATTGATGACGGCTTCCGTCGAGAGTGACTGGACATGTTGGAAATCAAAGCTCGTCTTCACTTCTTTATTCTTATCAATGGTTTTTTTATCGACCTTACTAACCTGGTATTGGTTGGTATGCCAAACCATAATCATGTTTCGGATCGGAGCATTGAAAATCAAGAGAAGCGAGAGAATAATCAAAAGTGTTGCAACGATATTGATAAGAGTATTGCGTAAACTCTTTTTCTTTTTTCTTTTGCGTGACATGCTGTCCCCTTATCTATTCGTTTTCTTCCACTACTTCTTCATCTTTTTCATCGGGCTGGACTGTTGTAAAGGTCACAATTTTCGCATCCTGATCCAGTCTCATGACTTTCACACCCTGAGTTGAACGACCCGTTTGAGAGATATTTTCAACACTTGTACGGATCATGACTCCGGTATCGGTAATGATCATCAGATCTTCATCCCCTTTAACGGTTAAAAGACCAGCTAAGGGACCATTTTTCTCTGTGATATTGGCTGTCTTGATTCCTTTACCGCCACGGCCTTTGGTTGGGTATTCGCTAGCCATTGTCCGCTTACCATACCCTTTTTCAGTGATGATCAATACTTCATCTTGATCCGTAACGACGCTAGCCCCAACAACCTTGTCTCCTTCGCGGAGATTCACACCACGTACACCTGTGGCAGAGCGTCCCATATTCCGAACTACAGCCTCATTAAAGCGGACAGAATAACCATACTTGGTACCGATAATGACGTCAGCATTGCCATCTGTAAGGAAGACATTGATCAATTCATCCTCATCGCGCAGATTCAGAGCTTTGAGACCGTTCTGACGAATATTTGAAAATTCAGCTACATTGGTCCGCTTGACCAAACCTTGTCGCGTCGTAAAGAAGAGATAAGCTTTATCACTGCGGTCTTGCTCCACATTGATAATGGTTTGAATCGATTCACCTTCGTCCAATTTTAAGAGGTTGACGATTGGTAATCCTTTAGCTGTCCGGCCATATTCTGGAATCTCATAACCTTTCAGACGATAGACACGCCCTTTATTGGTAAAGAAGAGCAAATGATCATGGGTGCTCGTAGAGACCAGTTCACGGACAAAGTCATCATCTTTGACACCAGTTCCTTGGACCCCACGTCCACCACGTTTTTGAGCGGTAAATTCCGCTTGATCCAAACGTTTGATGTAGCCTTTGTTAGAAAGGGTGATCAAGACATCTGTTTCTTCAATCAAGTCCTCATCTTCAAGAGAAAGGACTTCTCCGATCATCAACTCAGTTCGGCGAGCATCGCCAAACTTGCGTTTGACTTCTTCCAATTCTTCCTTGATGATGGTCGCCACACGTTCTGGTTTCGCCAAAATATCAGCCAAATCAGCAATCAAGGCAACCAAATCATCGTATTCACTTTGGATCTTGTCTCGTTCCAAACCGGTCAAACGACGAAGACGCATGTCCAAAATGGCTTGGCTTTGACGTTCAGAGAGCTTGAATTTAGCCATCAATTCAGCTTGTGCTTCAGCGTCTGTCCGGCTATTGCGGATGATCCGGATCACTTCATCGATGTGATCCAAGGCAATGAGCAAACCTTCTAAGATATGGGCACGTGCTTCCGCTTTTTCTTTATCAAAGATGGTCCGTCGAGTCACCACTTCTTTCTGGTGCTCAATATAAGCCCCTAAAATTTGTCGAAGAGAAAGAATCTTTGGAACACCATTTTGGATCGCCAACATATTGAAACCAAAATTGGTTTGCATTTGTGTCATCTTAAAGAGGTTGTTCAAAATAACGTTAGCCGAAGCATCTCGGCGGACCTCAATCACAAAACGAACCCCTTCACGGTTTGATTCATCACGTACAGCTGTAATCCCTTCGATCCGTTTTTCTTGCACCAAGCGAACGATGTGCTCGTGCACCTTGGTTTTATTGACCATATAAGGGAACTCAGTGACAACAATCCGTTCACGGCCACTCTTGGTTACTTCAATCTCTGTACGAGAACGAAGAACAATTGAACCTTTCCCTGTTTCATAGGCCTTATGAATACCTGATTTCCCCATGACCAAGGCTCCGGTTGGAAAATCTGGACCAGGCAGCACTTCCATGAGTTCACGAGTGGTCACTTCAGGATTGTCCATCATCAGCTTCACTGCATCAATGGTTTCTCCCAAATTGTGTGGAGGAATATTGGTTGCCATCCCAACGGCAATCCCTGTAGCTCCATTCACAAGAAGGTTAGGGAAGCGTGCTGGTAGCACCATGGGCTCCCGCTCACTGGCATCATAGTTATCTGCAAAATCAACTGTATTCTTATTGATATCCCGCAACATCTCAAGTGCGATCTTGCTCATACGGGCTTCGGTATACCGTTGTGCAGCGGCCCCATCTCCGTCCATAGAACCAAAGTTCCCATGGCCGTCCACTAGCATATAGCGATAGCTCCACCATTGCGCCATCCGAACCATGGCTTCATAAATAGAGGAATCCCCGTGTGGGTGGTATTTACCCATAACATCCCCTGTGATACGGGCTGACTTCTTATGTGGTTTATCTGGCGTAACACCCAATTCATTCATACCATACAAAATACGACGGTGAACGGGTTTTAAACCATCCCGAACATCAGGGAGGGCACGAGCTACGATAACACTCATGGCATAATCGATAAAACTCGTCTTCATTTCTGATGTTAAATTCACATCAATTAGATTATTATCCTGCATTCAAAAAATGCCTCTCTTTACTTAATTCACCATACTATTATAACACATTTTAGCCTATTTTTCTTCTTAGGAACACAAACGTAAAAACGTTTACATCAAGGATTCATACTGTTTCAGATGACAAAGACTTTCAAAAGTGGTAGAATGAAGTCGTATGAGAATCTATCTCAAAAAAAAATGAAGGAGACGTTTAGACTCATGGATTTGACTAAACAACACAAAAAAGTTATCCTTGTCGGTGACGGTGCCGTAGGTTCATCTTATGCATTTGCACTTGTCAACCAAGGAATTGCACAAGAGCTTGGAATTATCGAAATTCCTCAATTGCACGAAAAAGCTGTCGGAGATGCGCTTGACCTTAGCCACGCCCTTGCCTTCACTTCACCTAAGAAGATCTATGCGGCTGAGTACGCTGACTGTGCGGATGCTGACCTTGTTGTAATTACTGCAGGTGCTCCTCAAAAACCAGGTGAAACTCGCCTTGATCTTGTTGGTAAAAACCTTGCCATTAACAAATCAATCGTAACACAAGTTATTGAATCAGGATTTAACGGTATCTTCCTTGTAGCTGCTAACCCAGTTGACGTTTTGACATACTCTACATGGAAATTCTCAGGATTCCCTAAAGAACGCGTTATCGGTTCTGGTACTTCTCTTGACTCAGCTCGTTTCCGTCAAGCACTTGCTGAAAAATTGGACGTTGATGCTCGTTCAGTGCACGCCTACATCATGGGTGAACATGGAGACTCAGAATTCGCTGTATGGTCACACGCTAACATCGCTGGTGTAAACCTTGAAGAATTCCTTAAAGACACTCAAAACGTTCAAGAAACTGAATTGATCGAATTGTTCGAAGGTGTTCGTGATGCTGCTTACACCATCATCAACAAAAAAGGTGCTACATACTACGGTATCGCTGTTGCCCTTGCTCGTATCACTAAAGCAATCCTTGATGATGAAAATGCAGTACTTCCACTTTCTGTATTCCAAGAAGGTCAATATGGTGTTAGCAACGTCTTTATCGGTCAACCTGCCATCGTAGGTGCACACGGTATTGTACGTCCAGTGAACATCCCATTGAACGATGCAGAACAACAAAAAATGAAAGCTTCTGCTGATGAATTGCAAGCAATCATTGATGAAGCATGGAAAAACCCTGAATTCCAAGAAGCTTCTAAAAACTAAGAAAAAAACATCTCCTTATTAAAAGGGGATGTTTTTTAGCTGCTTTATTTGGATTTGTCAGCAAGGATTTCAAGCAAATAAGGCACAACGAGATTGCTCTCTATGTCTTTCAAAGAAGAAATCCATTTAAAGTCTGTATGCTCTTCTGGATCTAATATAAAATCACGCTCTTCCAAAATCTCGCCAGCATAAACTAGGCGTGTAAAGACAGTATCTTTGCTGGCATCAAATTGACTATCTTCGTGGATAATCTTATTAATCCGAAGCTTTTGATTAACCTCCTCAATAGCCTCACGTAGAGCAGCCTCTCTGGGCAATTCATTCTCTTCTACACTTCCACCTGGAATATCCCAATAAGATGGATAGACATTAGGGAGACCTCGCTTTATTTTCGAGCGTTTGATAAGCAGATACTTCCCGTCTTTCTCAATCAAGGTATGGGCGATTAATTTTACTGTCATTGCATGTTCCTCCAAGAAAGAGCAAAAAAGACTCCGAGGAGCCTCGTTATGAATCATCCACCCTGAGGGAATCGAACCCCCATCTCAAGAACCGGAATCTTACGTGATATCCATTACACTAAGGGTGGCAACTGTTACAGTATATCAAATTCTCGAGAATTTTACAAGTAAAAAAAGCTTACCGAGAGGTAAGCTTTTTGAATATTACAATTCGATATCGCCAAACAAGTCAGCCATTGAGAATCCAGTTTGAGTTTCTGGAAGATCAAAGTCGCGTTTTTCTTGTTTTGGACGACGTGGGCGAGATTGACGTTTTTCTTGTTTTTCGCCTTCTTCTTGAGCTGGACGTTCTTCAAGAGCTTTGATAGAAAGTGATACACGTTCATCTGCAGCATTTACTTCAAGAACTTTAACAGTTACTTCTTGTCCAACTTTAAGAACATCTTTTGGATTTTCAACACGTTTGTGTGAAATTTGTGAGATGTGTACAAGTCCGTCGATACCTGGCAATACTTCAACGAATGCACCGAAGTCAGTCAAACGTTTAACAGTTCCTTCGATAACATCACCAGCAGCCAATTTTTGTTCTACGCCATCCCAAGGTCCAGGTGTTGTAGCTTTCAATGAAAGTGATACACGACCTTCTTCTTCGTTCAAGTCAAGAACTTTCACTTGGATTTCTTCACCAACAGTTACTACTGATTTAGGTGATACGTTGCGTTCGTGTGACAATTCTGTCAAGTGAACCAATCCATCAACACCACCAAGGTCGATGAAAGCACCGAAGCTTGTGATACGTGCAACTTTACCAGTTACAACATCACCAACGTTCAATTTACCAAATACTTCTGCGCGTGCTGCAGCTGATTCAGCTTCAACAACTTCACGACGTGAAAGGATAAAGCGGTTTTCTTTTGGATCTACTTCTTTGATTTTAGCATCAAATTCTTGACCTACGAAACGTTCAGTGTTACGTACAAAACGAGTATCAAGCATTGAAGCTGGAATAAATCCACGAAGTCCTTCAAATTCTACTGAAAGTCCGCCCTTAACAGCGCGAGTTCCTTTAACAGTAACAACTTCTTCTTCACGTCCAACCAATTTGTCCCATGCTTTGCGAGCTTCCAAACGTTTTTTAGATACAAGGTAAGTTACTGTATCAGTATCTTTACCAACTACTTGACGAAGAACAAGCAATTCAAGTGTTTCACCTGGTTTTACCAAGTCGTTGATGTCAGCATCACGATCGTTTGTCAATTCGCGAAGAGTCAAGACACCTTCGACACCAGTTCCAGAGATTGCAACGTTAGCTTGGTTCGCGTCAACTGTCAATACTTCAGCAGTAACAACGTCACCTGGTTCAACTTGGCTAACACTGTTTAGCAAATCTTCAAATTCATTCATCTAAAAAATCCTCCAACAATCAAGTTTTCTAAAACTTGACATACTTATAATTATTTTTCCTAAGCAAGCACTCGCAATGAGATCAACTACAATCTTTAACGACTCATCCTATAAAGAAATAAAATACCTGGATAGATATTTTATCACTTATCTGATATTACCTAAGAACTGGGGTAGCTGGATTCGAACCAACGCATGAGGGAGTCAAAGTCCCTTGCCTTACCGCTTGGCTATACCCCATGGATGAAATGGAGAGAGAGGGATTCGAACCCCCGAACCCGAAGGAGCGGATTTACAGTCCGCCGCGTTTAGCCTCTTCGCTATCTCTCCATATAAATCAACAGGATCTATTATACCATTGATTTACTATGATTGCAAGCCCTTATTTATTCAAATTATAATTTTCTATTAAAATTTCAACGGCTTTTTCAAGTTTTTTGTAAAGAGAATCCACATTTCCATTTTTGATAATGGCAAATTGACCAGACATGTCTGCAATTTCACCAATCGTTTTCTTTCCAATGGACAAAGTGAATCCATCAAAAGTGTCTTTCCCGACGGTTACTTTACTATCAACGATTTGAATCTCAATTTTCTTATCTTTTTTACTCATTTCAACCCTCTTTTCACTTTTTCTATTTTACAAAAATTCTCTTGATGACGCAAGAGAAAAGGGAGTGGGTCAGAAAGAATTTAGTTAGAAATTCCTTCTTTATCCCACCCCCGCAAGAGTCATTCGTCACCCTTCTATTCCTAAAAGCGAATGAAGAGAAACATTAGCTACTACGTCTTTTCGTTAAGACTTGTTCTCATTGAAGCCTGGACACTTTGATCTCAGATGCTTTCGGTTTAATCGACTTTGACAATCCATCCTTCTGGTGCTTCGACATCGCCAAATTGGATACCGGTCAACTCGTCATAGAGTTTCCGTGTGACAGGTCCTACTTCTGTTTCAGAATAGAAAACATGGAAGTCATCCCCGTGTTGAACACCTCCGATTGGAGAGATGACAGCTGCGGTACCACAAGCTCCTGCTTCTACAAAGCGATCCAAGTCATTGATAAAGACATCCCCTTCAATTGGTGTCATACCAAGACGGTGTTCTGCCAAGTAAAGCAAAGAATACTTGGTAATCGATGGCAAGATAGAAGGACTCAATGGCGTCACAAATTCGTTATTAGCAGTGATTCCAAAGAAGTTTGCAGAACCAACTTCTTCAATCTTGGTGTGCGTCGCTGGATCGAGATAAATCACGTCAGAGAAGTTACGATCATGCGCAATCTTACCTGGCAACATACTAGCTGCGTAGTTCCCACCAACTTTTGCAGCCCCAGTACCATGTGGTGCAGCACGGTCATACTCATCTTGAATCAAGAAGTTCGTTGGAACCAAACCACCTTTAAAGTAGTTACCGACAGGCATGGCAAAGATAGTAAAGATATACTCATCTGCTGGTTTTACGCCAATAATATCTCCAATACCGATCAAAAGAGGACGAAGGTAAAGGGTAGCTCCTGTACCATACGGTGGAACATACTCTTCATTTGCTTTTACAACTGCCTTACAAGCATCCACAAACATATCCGTTGGAACTTGAGGCATCAACAAACGATCTGCTGTACGTTGCAAACGTTTAGCATTTTGATCTGGACGGAACAATTGGACGCTTCCATCTTTTGTACGGTAGGCTTTCAACCCTTCAAAGGCTTGCTGACCGTAATGCAAACTTGGAGAAGATTCGGACAAATGCAAAGTCGCATCTTCTGTCAATTCCCCTTTTTCCCAAGCTCCATTGCGATAATGTGCCAAATAGCGATAAGGTAATTTCATATATGAAAAGCCAAGGTTTTCCCAATCAAGTGATACTGTCATGATAGTGCTCCTTTTAATTTTTTCTATTCCTTGTCGATCTGATGCAGGTCGATTCAGTTTCTCAATCTATGTACACTATTGTACACCATTTCATGAGAATTTCAAGCGAAATTTTCAATTTTCAGAAAATTTATTTTCAAAGAAAGTCAGTCCTAGAATGGACCGACGCTTTCTCTTATTTGATAGTAGCTGAAAAAACTTCTTGATCCGAAATGGTATCGTTGACAAAGGATCCATTGCTTGTTCTTTCAGAAATGCTTAATTGTGTCAAATCAACTTCTGTCACCTGACCTGTTGTGGAAGTGATCTGAAGGATTTGATCTTGTTCTGCCACTTCTTCTTGGCTCGTAAAGAGATCAAAATCTCCCTGGTCCGTGAAAACTGGACCTGCCTTGAAGACGCGGTGTGGTTTATTTTTCAACTCACGCAAGACCTGTAGTCCCCGTTTGGCCCGACTGGTCACAGGAATATCGTCTTGTAACATCCGTTTGAGACTGCCTCGTTGAGTCAGAATGTACATGCTTGGAGTCGTTGACTTAAAGGCGGCAGCAACTTGATCTCCGTCTTTCAGGTTAATGGCTTTGACCCCTGCTGCTTTGGCTCCTACGACAGGGACCTCCTCAATATTGAAGCGCAACCCATACCCATTTTTGGTAATAATCATGATGTCTTCAAGGACAACTGGCGCAACTGCTACGATACGGTCGTCTTGGTCTTTTAGCTTAGCATACTTAGTCGATTTAGAACGATAAGTCCGCCATGGGCTCAATTCCTTGCGTTCAAAGCGCTTGATTTGTCCTTGTTGAGTTGCCGCAAAGTAGGTTACTCCCTCAAACCGATCCACAATCTCCGCAAAGAGAATTTCTTCCTCTTGCTCAAAATTGGTCAAGGTCTGACTGAGGTGCTCTCCGATATCCTTCCACTTGGTATCTGTCAATTCGTGAATTGGTCGATAAATGGCATTCCCCAAGTTGGTAAAGAGTAAGAGATGCTGAGTGGTCTTAGCAGGCTCTACGAAAATCAATTCATCGTCGTCCCGCTTACCGACTTCTTCCACTGTCGACGCATTGAAGGAACGAGGAGAGGTCCGTTTAATGTAACCCGCACGGGTCACGCTGACGAAGGTTTCCTCTTCAACGATCAGACTAGCTGTATCGATCTCAATCGTTTTAGCAGTGTCTTGCAACTCACTACGCCGCGGATTGCCAAAGAGTTTCTTGACTTCACGCAATTCCTTCTTCATGAGGTTAAACATAGTCCGTTCATCCCCAATGATGGCTGCCAAGGTCGCGATTTGCTCCTTGAGACTGGCATGCTCTTCTTCCAAAGTGACGATATCGGTATTGGTCAAGCGATACAATTGCAAGGTAACAATAGCTTCTGCTTGTTCTTCCGTGAAATCGTAGCTGACCTTGAGGTTTTCTTTGGCATCTGCCTTGTTATCAGAAGCGCGGATCAAGGCGATGACCTCATCGAGAATGGAAATGACGCGGATCAAGCCCTCTACGATGTGGAGGCGTCGTTCTGCCTTTTCCTTATCAAAGCGCGAGCGAGCGACAATGATATCCCGACGGTGAGCAATGTAGCTAGACAGGATTGGCACAATCCCCACCTGACGTGGTGTGTAGTTGTCAATTGCCACCATATTGAAGTTGTAGTTGACCTGCAAATCTGTGTACTTAAACAAGTAGTTCAAGATCAAGTCTGCATTGGCATCTTTCTTCAACTCAATGGCAATACGAAGACCATCTCGGTCAGACTCATCCCGAACCTCAGCGATACCGGCCACCTTGTTGTTGACACGAACATCATCGATCTTCTTGACCAAAACAGCCTTGTTGATCTCATAAGGGATCTCGGTAACCACAATTTGCTGCTTACCGCCTTTGAGTTGCTCGATTTCTGTCTTAGAGCGAACAACTACCCGGCCCTTACCAGTTTCATAGGCTTTCTTGATCTCATCTCGTCCTTGAATAATGGCACCTGTTGGAAAATCAGGTCCAGGTAAAAACTCCATGAGCTTGTCTACCTTGGCAGATGGATGGTCGATCATGTAGACCACGGCATCGATGACTTCAGCAAGGTTGTGTGGCGGAATATCTGTCGCGTAACCAGCTGAAATCCCCGTAGCCCCATTGACCAAAAGGTTTGGAAAAGCTGCCGGCAAAACAGTTGGCTCTTTTTCTGTATCGTCAAAGTTCCAGGCAAACGGCACTGTGTTCTTTTCGATATCTTGCAAAAGATAACCTGCGATTTCAGACAAACGCGCTTCCGTATAACGCATGGCCGCTGGTGGATCACCGTCCATGGAGCCATTGTTTCCGTGCATTTCGACTAGGATCTCGCGGTTCTTCCAGTCTTGAGACATACGGACCATGGCATCATAGATAGAAGAATCCCCGTGAGGGTGAAAATTCCCCATGATATTTCCGACAGACTTGGCAGACTTGCGGTAGCCCTTGTCATGGGTATTGCCATCCTTATTCATAGAATAAAGAATCCGCCGTTGAACTGGTTTCAAGCCATCCCGAATATCAGGAAGGGCCCGCTCTTGAATAATGTATTTGGAGTAGCGACCAAAGCGCTCTCCCATGATGTCCTCTAAAGACATATTTTGGATATTACTCATATAAGATACAAAGCCCGTAAAATACAAAGTGAAAATAGGAAATTCTTGCAGTGAGCGATGCTCACAAAAGAATTTATCTTTTTCACACAGTATTTAGGGCATGTTCAACTCCTTTCAAAGAATGTTGAGTAGTCTTTTGTAGAAAAAGGCAATCGGTTACCACAAGCAACCAAAGGATCCTTTTTTTAGTTTAAAATAGATTCATTAACGATTAGAAAGTTTCTCTTTAGCATAAGAAATCATTTTCTCTGCTACTTCCTTATCGTAAGTAAATCCCATCTTTTGGGCCAATTCTTGCGCTTCACCATCGAATAACCTCATGGTAGCAAATAAAGAATGAGTGATTTTATCGAAACTAGATAAATCAAGCAAAGCTGAGAACTCCTTCTCTTGCTCAGCTGGTAGATAGTGGAAGAGGTACTTGTAGTTCTTTCCGATGTCAACTACTCCCCTATCGCTTGTCACCTGCCAAGCTAAGACCTTGAGGAGTTCTTGCTGACAAATGCCATAGAGGTGATCGGTCGCATAGATCAGCTGATTTCTTCGAATGGCCTTGACAACATAAGCCGATACCCACCAAAATTCATTGCAGGATGCTGCAAATTCCTCTTCAGTAGGAGGAGCGGTCCAGTAGCGCTTGAAATTAGGCTGATAGGCTTCAAATAAGCCTTTGTCGTCCTTTATAACTTCAAAATTTGCTTCGCTGTCCACCCACTCTTGAATGTGCTCCTTGGGACAGAGGGTCAAATCGATACGGTTGCCGTCTTCAAAGAGCATGAGGTAAAGACGACGGTGTCCAAGGACATTGTGCTGTTCAATCAGCCGTATTCCAAACTGGTCTAGCCAAGATAAATCAGATATCAAGTCCTCCAGATTCTCAACAATATAAACCACATCATAATCTTGAAACTCATCTCTTAGAGAGTGGATATCGGATCGCGAACCGGATAAGGCCACTGCTTCCACTTGCAAGGACTCAGCTATCTGCAAGATCAGGTCCATCATTTCTGTATCAGTACTCATCTTCTACTCCTTCACCGCTATAGGATGCTTGGAATTGTTGGTCTTTGTCTAAATAAAGATAAAGAGATGGGAGAAAGAATCCAATCAATATAGCTACTTCTAGCAGTCGCATGCGACCTAAATTAGTCATAAAGTGCTCACTAGGAGTACAAAAAGCAATCCAACTGGCAACTAGATAATAGGAGACAATGCCAATTACTTTCCACACTCTATCCTTATAGACAAGATAGAGACGAATTCCACTATAAAGAAGCGCTATAAGCAACAAGGGATAACAGAAAAATAAGAGAACAGCTCCAACTTCCAAACTTGTCGCAGTATCCTGAAATTTTATTAACCCGTGTTCATATATTGTCAGACATAGCATAATAGGAAAAAAGAGACCAAAAAATGGTTTTTTCCTTTTATCTAATTGCCTTTCAATAAATAAAGCAATAGCCAAAGCAATCAATGGGAGTACAAAACTAAGAGACATACTAATCATAAATAATAAATCATTCATTTCACACCTTCTTACGATTCTGGCTAATGATCAAAAATATGGCTGGCAAATAAGATAGAAAAAGAGACAGGAACATTAACCTTATCATCATGCTTCGGTGTTGCAAAAACTCTTCCGGTATACTAGCCATAACCCTGTAAAAAAGGACCGCACTTACTAGATAAGCGAAGATGATCAGGATGATTTTCCATCCATATTTAGGAAAAATTGAAAATAATCGTATGACGTGATAAAGCAAGGCAATTACCACCAAGGGAACACCTAGGACTATTACCATTAGTTGAACAGCAAAGACTATTAGCATGAAGGGAAGAGCCCTCTCAACAACGTCGAATGAATCAAATTGTACGACACAATAAGTCATGACTGTTAAACAAATTGGATAATACAAGCCATAAAAATTTTTCTTTTTCCAATTCATCCAAAAGGCAATGAAGATGGATAGAAACAAGACAATATACAATTGGTAAAAATGATTGAATGTAGTAATTAAAAAATCCATAATTTTTCCCTTCCTAGCTAACTTCTATTGATCTCGGTCGAAAAAGTAGAGATAAATAGGAGGAAGATAGGAGACCAGAATCATCGAAAAAATGACTACGTAAATGAAATGATCGATCTGAAATACGAATTCCACATATATGGCCAAGGCACCTACAAGCAGGGGACCCAAAATATAGGATATAAAAATCAATAATGCCTTCCAGATTTTTTTCTGATAGACGAAACACAAACGAATCAGTGTAAAGATTAAGGATCCAATTATCAAGGGAAATCCATATAAAAACATGAGAATGCCCGCTTCTAAAGCACCGGATTCTGGGAGCCTAATATTGGATTCTAGTACCTTAAGCATACATAGAGTAAAGACTACCGGTGCAAACAACCCTAATAGTCTAATTCTTCGACGATTCATGTTAATTGCAAGATAAATGGAGGACAAAAAGACTAACAAAATAAAACCTATGTATAGAGCCATCACTCGCACTCCTTAAAACGCTGTCGTTTCTTCCAAAGTAAACTTAACGTTATCTTCAATCCATTGACGACGTGGTGCCGCCTTATCTCCCATGAGGACGGAGACACGGCGTTCTGCACGCGCTAAATCATCAATGGTAACACGGATCAAGGTGCGGGTTTCTGGATTCATGGTCGTTTCCCAAAGCTGATCCGCATTCATTTCCCCCAGCCCTTTGTAGCGTTGAAGGGTTGCTCCACGGCCAAAGGTCCGACGCAACTCTTCTAATTCACTATCTGTCCAAGCATAGGCTACTTCTTCTTTCTTTCCTTTGCCTTTCGACATCTTATAAAGAGGAGGAAGCGCGATGTAGACATGCCCAGCTTCTACCAAAGGACGCATATAACGATAGAAGAAAGTTAAGAGGAGGGTTTGAATGTGGGCACCATCCGTATCCGCGTCGGTCATGATAATGATCTTATCGTAGTTAGCATCTTCCACTGAGAAATCTGCCCCAACTCCAGCACCGATGGTGTAGATCATGGTGTTGATTTCCTCGTTTTTGAGGATATCACTCATATTGGCCTTCTCAGTATTGAGCACCTTCCCACGAAGGGGAAGAATCGCTTGAAACTTCCGGTCCCGTCCTTGTTTAGCAGAACCGCCGGCTGAGTCTCCTTCGACTAGATAGAGTTCGTTTTTCTTAGGATTCTTAGACTGGGCTGGTGTCAATTTACCAGACAAAAGTCCTTTGTCCTTTTTGCTCTTCTTACCATTTCGACTTTCATCCCGCGCTTTTCGAGCGGCTTCACGCGCATCCCGGGCTTTAATAGCCTTTCGAATCAGATTAGAGGCTAACTCCCCATTTTCCATGAGGAAGAAGGTCAATTTATCAGAAACAATGCTATCTACTACCGGACGAGCCAAGGGACTTCCTAATTTGTCTTTGGTTTGTCCTTCAAACTGCAAATGGGCCTCTGGAACCAAGATCGAAAGAACAGCTGACAAACCTTCGCGGTAGTCTGATCCTTCCAGATTCTTGTCTTTTTCTTTGAGGAGTCCTGTCTTTCTTGCATAGTCGTTCATAGCCTTGGTAATGGCTGTCTTCAGACCTGTCTCGTGGGTTCCCCCATCTTTGGTGCGGACATTATTAACGAAGGACAAGATATTATCTGAGTAGCCATCATTGTATTGCATGGCCACTTCTACCTGAAAACCATCTGATTCGCCACTAAAGTAAAGAACAGGTGTCAAAGTTTCCTTGTCTTCGTTCAAGTACTCTACGAAATCTTGGACACCATTTTCATAATGAAAGGCCACATGGTTGTCTTCTTCCTTACGAAGATCGGTCAGCGTCAGCGTCACGTCCTTCAGCAAGAAGGCTGATTCTTTGATTCGCTCAGCAATGGTATTAAATTTGAAATCCGTCGTTGAAAAGATGGTTGGATCTGGCATGAAGGTGACCTTGGTCCCTGTCTTAGACTTGGGAGCAGAGCCGATCTTTTCGAGGGTTGTAACTGGTTTTCCACCATCTTCAAAACGTTGCTTGTAGACAGCTCCATCACGCGTAATTTCTACCTCTAGCCAGCTAGAAAGGGCATTGACAACAGAAGATCCCACTCCGTGAAGACCTCCAGATGTCTTATAGCCTCCTTGACCAAACTTCCCTCCGGCATGGAGGACCGTAAAGATCACCTCAACGGTTGGTTTACCCATAGCATGCATCCCGGTCGGCATTCCACGTCCCTGGTCTTCTACCGATAGAGAACCATCTTTATTAATCGTTACATCGATTTGTGATCCAAAGCCAGACAAGGCTTCATCGGCCGCATTATCCACGATCTCCCAGACCATGTGATGCAAGCCATTTCCGTCGGTCGATCCGATATACATCCCTGGACGTTTACGGACTGCATCCAACCCTTCTAGTACCTGAATGGCATCGTCATTATAATTATTAATATTGATTTCCTTTTTTGCCACAAGGAACCTCCTGTTTGTTCATCTTTTCTATATTACAGTTTTTTAGGAAATTTTGCAAAATTTTTTCTCTTTATATGGAGATTTCTATATCTCAGTATAAAATACTGGCTGAGCACTTTCTTCAGATGTCACACTTGAACTCCAAAAATTGCTTTTTCTATTGATGGCTTTTTGTTATAATGAAAGTATGATAAAAGAAATAAGTGTTTTAATTTTAGCCTATCTATTAGGCTCCATTCCTTCGGGATTATGGATTGGGAAAATCTTTTTCCATATTAATATACGGGAACATGGCTCGGGCAATACAGGAACGACCAATACCTTTCGGATTTTAGGGAAGAAAGCAGGGATCATCGTCTTTGCGATAGATTTCTTAAAAGGGACTTTAGCCGTTCTCCTTCCGACTTTCTTCGGAATTCAGGGGATCTCACCGATGGTCTTTGGTCTCTTAGCTGTTTTAGGTCACACTTTTCCAATTTTTGCTGGATTCAAGGGGGGAAAAGCAGTGGCGACAAGTGCTGGTGTCTTACTTGGCTTCTCGCCTATCCTACTACTCATTTTAGCTGTGTATTTTGTAGCCAGCCTGTATTTAACCAGTATGATCTCGTTTTCGAGTGTTACCGTTGCGCTACTCGCCATTCTATCTGTCCTCCTTCTCCCATTGACTGGATGGATCTTGCACAGCTATGATCCGCTTTTTACAGTCATTGTCTTGGCCCTAGCAACCTTGATCATTCTTCGTCACAAGGACAATATCCAACGGATCAAGGAGAAAAAAGAAAATCTCATCCCATGGGGAAAAAACATCACCCATCAACAACCAAAAAACTAGAGCAAGCGCTCTAGTTTTTTTGATTTGATCCCCCTTATACTTTTGAACAGATCCTCATTATAAAGCATCGACTAGGTCCATCAGTATTTCCATAGGTGTTTTTTTCCTACGACCATTAACAGTTTCGATCATGTGATAAACTTTTAAACGATTGTCATTGCTAAAGACAAACTCAAAGCGGAATTCGCGTCTATTCGGTGCCACTGTATCAAATTTTGTTTTATATTTATCATGAACAGGACTAACTGGAAATTTATTGAAGAGCAAGCGTCGTGTCTCCCCTGCTTCTTTCAAACAGTTTTCTAGCTCCTGACAATAGTTATAAAACAGCTGATAGAGGTCTTCTTCTGAAATTCTTCTTCTCCGAACCAATGATGTAAAATCCGAAAAATTTCTGCGCGGGATTTCAATGCTAAATGAAAATCCCTCCTGATTGATTCTTTCTAAAAATGCATCTCTTGAAATCATAGAACTACTCTTTCTTTTATCAATCTGTAGTGAACCCTTATTGTTTCTATACACATTCAATCCATTATGTAGTCAAGCAGATCCATCAGGGTGAGTTTCTTACGACCATTGACGGTCTCAAAGAGATTATAAACTCTTAGTTCTTGGTTCTTTTTAAAAGCAAACTCAAAGCGAAACTCCCGGCCATTGCATGCCACTACATAAAATCCGGTCTGATACTTCCTCTTATCCTCTACTACTTTCATTTGCCGGTCTTCTACCTCTCTACAAAGTAAAAGAAAGATCTGATAGAGTTGCTCCTCAGAGAGCCTTTTTCTCCAAACTAATGACTTGAAGTTATTGTACGTCCACCATGGGATTTGGATATTGAAGGAAAAACCTTCCTGATTAGCTTTATCGATAAATGCTTTTCTGGAGACCATACCACTTCCCCTTCTATTGGAACATCGTTTGACTTTATTATACCACCTTTTATCCTTTCACAAAAAAAGCATTCCAAATGGAATGCTTTTTTCTGTTTCTTAATAGTATTCCCCTTGGCGGTAGTTCCAAGAGTTGAAATGATCAGATAAGTGCATCATGATCTTATCGATATCCAATCCCTTACGGATCACGACTGGACAAGTATTGACAGAACGGCTACCTGCTCCTTGTTCTGGGATGAGTTTTCCTTCGGCATCAACCATAGAGACCATCACACCTTGTTCATAGCGAGTTTCAATGGTCTTGTCTGGTTGGATAGAAGCTACATAATCATCGGCTTCGATAACCAAGTCCACGGCACCTTCGATGCGCTCACCGATTCCTTCGACCTTCCCGCGGTTTCCTTTACCGGAAGGGTTGGCTGAAGAAGCGTAAACCATTTTGCCTTCTTTTTCCCACATTTCTTTGGCGATTTGCTCACCAGCTTTACCAAATTTGATGACAAAGCATGAAGTTCCACGAACGTCTGTCATGAGTTCTTCACGTCCATCTCCAAAAGCTTGCAATTTTGCATAGGCATCTTCACGCCACGGAAGGATACAACCAAGCAAGATATCTTCATCCCAATGTTTTTGGTAGAAGGCTTCGATTTCAGGATTCAATTGCGCAAGGGCACGAAGTTCATCCATGCTTCCGCAGAGAACCACACCTGGTTTGTTGCGGTTGCGTTCTTTGGCTTCGAATTTACGTTCCAAGCCAGCCTTGTCACTGGTCATGATGATGTAGCCAACTTTGGTAGGGCAGACGATACAGCCACCCTCTCCTTTAAGAATATCAAATCCTTCTTGTGAAAGTTGTCCGTCCCATTGAATGTGTTTTGTCATAAGTCTCTTTCCTTTTCTATTCTTTTTAGTATTGTATCAAAAAATAGTCTCAAATTCAATATATTTTCAGAAAATTCGCAATTCGGTATACAATTTTATCATTGCCAGTAAGCTGGCCGGTTCTTCTCATAAACTGCGATCAAGTCTTCATACTGAAGCGTAATCCCGATATCATCCAAACCATTGAGCAATTTGTGCTTCCAATCTTGATCGATCTCAAAGCGAAACTCTCCAACAGGCGAGATGATCTTCTGCTCTTCCAAATCTACCGTCACTGGATCTGTCGGCTTCAAACTTGCCAATTTTTGACGAACCTCTAGCGGTTGGACAATCGGTAGCATGCCATTATTGAGCTCATTATTGTAATGGATATCTCCGAAGGATCCGGCGATAACGACTTTAAAGCCATAATCGGCTAAAGCCCAGGCTGCGTGCTCCCGAGAGGAACCAGCCCCAAAATTGTCACCAGTGATCAAAATGGTCGCCTTGCGATATTCTGGCTTGTTAAAGATAAAATCTGGATCCTCAGTATACTGGTCATCCAAATAGCGCCAAGCATACATGAGGTATTTCCCAAAGCCTTTTTTATCAATCAACTTTAAGAATTGCTTGGGGAGGATTTGGTCGGTATCAATATTATCGTTCATCAAAGGAACCGTAGTTCCTGTATAAATGGTAAATTTCTCCATGCTTCCTCCTTTTACTCGACTTCTGGCATTTGGCGCACATCGACAAAGCGGCCGGCGATTGCTGCTGCAGCAGCCATTGCTGGGCTACAGAGATGGGTTTTAGCCCCAAATCCTTGGCGGTCTTCAAAGTTCCGGTTGCTAGTAGAGGCACAGTGGACCCCATCTGGAACCTTGTCTGGGTTCATTCCTAGACACATGGAACATCCTGGATCACGCCATTCAAAGCCCGCATCCACGAAGATCTTGTCTAAGCCTAATTTTTCAGCGGCTTGCTTAACCGGACGAGAGCCAGGTACCACAATAGCAGTTAAGTTTGGCGCAATTTTTTTGCCTTTCACAAACTTGGCTGCCAACTCCAAATCGCTGAGACGCGCATTGGTACAAGAACCGATAAAGATATAGCCTAATTCAATGTCTGCTGGTTTTTGGCCAGGTTCAAGATCCATATAATGATAAGCCCGTTCATCATTCATGTCGCGAATCTCTGGAAAAGGAGTCTCGAAGTCCACTCCCATAGAAGGATTGGTCCCCCAAGTCACCATCGGAGCAAGATCAGATACATCCATACGGATGACCTTATCATAAACGGCATCGTCATCACTGACTATAGTCTTCCAATCAGCTACTGCGGCCTCAAAATCATCTGGCACACATTCGCGTCCCCGGAGGTAGTCAAAGGTCGTCTCATCTGGATTCATGATCCCCATTTTGGACCCGAACTCGATCGACATGTTACAGATGGTCATGCGTTCTTCCATGGTCAAGCGATCAATTGCTTCTCCCCGATACTCTACGACATAGCCAACTCCACATGCAACACCGTAGCGCGCTATCAAAGCTAGGATGTAATCCTTTGAATAGATCCCTTTTTGTGGGGTTCCGGTAAATTCAACCAACATTTTCTTTGGTTTGACTTGCCAGATGGTTTGGGTAGCAAAGACATGCTCCACTTCACTGGTTCCAATCCCAAAGGCAATGGCACCAAAGGCTCCGTGGGTTGCGGTATGGCTGTCTCCACAGACAATAAATTTCCCAGGCTGGGTCCGACCGGTTTCAGGGCCCACCATATGAACGATTCCTTGCTTAGCAGAACCATGGGCAGCATGATCAATCCCAAAGTCCACCACATTCTCAGCTAATTTATCAATCTGGGCTTTTGAAATCACATCTCGAATATCAAAAATATTGACCGTTGGAACATTGTGATCAAAGGTTCCAAAGGTTAAATCAGGTCGTCGGACCTTGCGTCCTGCGTCCCGTAATCCTTGAAAGGCTTGCGGACTCGTCACTTCGTGGATGTAGTGTTGGTCCACATACATGAGTTGGGGTTGCCCTTCCACTCCTGTAATCACGTGGCGGTCCCAAAGTTTATCAAAGATAGATTTTCCACTCATCATCTTTCTCCATTTATCTTGTTGTTAAGAAATCCATTGAAGGATTAGAAAGAGGGCACCTGCTAAAAGAAGGCTACTGCCCCACCAGGTGGCTTGAAAATACCATTTCCGCACCTTGTGGTGAAAGAGATATCCACTTAGTAGAGCTCCGAATCCACCAAGCACCCAGCTCTCAAGTAACAGGACCTTTTCAGGAATCCGCCACCTGTTTTGGATAGCTTTTCGTTTATCTAAACCATAGGTCAGAAATACGATACTATTCCAAATAGCAATAACAACTAAACAGCGATCTCTCCAAGTCATCTTAGAGATTCCCAATAATGGCTGCAGTCATCTCTGCAGTAGAAGCCTGTCCACCTAGATCCCGTGTCAAGATTCCTTGATTCAAGGTTTGATTGACGGCTTCTTCGATCATTTCTGCACCTGCTGTTTCTCCAAAACTTTCTCGGAGCATCATGGCAACGGACAGGATCATGGAAATCGGATTGGCAATGCCTTGACCAGCAATATCCGGTGCTGAACCATGAATCGGTTCGTACATACTTGGTCCTTGGTCAGAATGACTGGCAGACGGCATCACGCCTAGTGTTCCAGGAAGGACGCTGGATTCGTCAGATAAGATATCTCCGAATAGATTCTCTGTCACTACAACATCAAAGCGGGCTGGATTGGTAATCATGATCATGGCCGCACTATCGACAAGCTGGTGCTCTAAGGTCACATCTGGAAATTCTTTGGCAACTTCTTCTGCCACTTGGCGCCACAATTTAGAGGTTGCCAGAACATTTTGCTTATCGATACTGGTCACTTTCTTGCCACGTCCTTGCGCGATCTTGAAGGCTTGGCGCATAATCCGACGAATTTCTTCTGCACTGTAATCATTGATATCGCGCGCTGTATCTTCTTTTAAGATATGCTCTCCAAAATAAATCCCACCTGTCAATTCACGCACGACCACGAAGTCGACACCCTCGATACGCTCTGGTTTCAAAGGAGACAGGTGTTTCAAGGCGTCAAAAATCCGTACAGGACGAATATTGGCAAAGAGATTTAATTCCTTGCGAATAGCAAGTAAGCCTTGTTCTGGACGAACAGGAGCATTGTCATACTCAGGACTTCCGATGGCTGCAAGAAGAATAGCATCCGCTCCTTTAGCTGCTTCGAGAGTATCTTGGGGAAGTGGGTGGCCAGCAGCATCAATCCCAGCACCCCCAAAAGCTTTGTCTTCTAGACTATAATCAAAGCCAATTTTGGGAGCAACGGCTGCGAGGACCTCTAGTCCAGCTGTCATGATCTCAGGGCCAATCCCATCTCCTGCAAGTGTTACAATTTTCTTTGTCATGTTTATTTCCTCTTAGGCTTGTGGAAGATCACGGTAGGAGACAGCTCGTCCCATCTCACCCGCATTCTCTTTTTGAACCAGCGTGTTGGCATTGATATAAGCGATGGCAGAGGCTTTCAATACGTCAAAGTCCAAACCAGAGGCATTGAAAATCGTATCTGTATCGACATTTTCCACGGATACCAAGACACGGGCTTGGGCATCGATCCCATCAGTCACTGCATCGATATTATAAGATGTCAAGCGAACAGTTTGGTTGAAGAATTTATCAATCGCATTAAAGATCGCTTCAACCGACCCTTGACCATTGGCAAGGAATTCGAGCACTTCCCCTTCTTCATTGCGGAGGCTAACCGCTGCTGTAATCGTTTCGTCTGCATTGGTTGTCAAGCGGAGATCGTTAAATTGGAATCCTTCTGGATTTTCCACTGCTGTACCAGCAACAAGGGCGCGGATATCAGCATCTGTGATCTCGTGTTTTTTGTCTGCAAGAGATTTGAACTTAGCAAACAATGGCTTGATGTCTTCTTCTGTAAATTCCAGTCCCAACTCATGCAGTTTTTCGACAAAGGCATGGCGACCAGACAATTTTCCAAGAGGGAGACTATTGCTCTTAACACCCACCAACTCAGGCGTAATGATTTCATAGGTAAGGGGATTTTTAAGGACTCCATCTTGGTGAATCCCAGACTCGTGTGAGAAGGCATTGCCACCAACAACCGCCTTGTTTTTAGGAATTGGAATCCCAGAGTAACGAGAGACCAACTCAGAGGTGTTGATGGTTTCATTAAGGACAATCGGACTCTCAACTTGGAAATAGTCTTCGCGAATATTGAGAGCAACCGCTACTTCTTCAAGCGCCGCATTGCCGGCCCGTTCACCGATGCCATTAATGGTTCCTTCGACACGACGGGCACCATTTTTAACAGCAGCGAGGCTATTCGCCACCGCCATACCTAGGTCATCATGGCAATGAGGTGAATAGATAATCTCGCGATCTGTCTTGACATGGTCAATCAAGTATTTGAAAATGGCACCGTACTCCGCTGGTGTCGTGAAACCGACTGTATCAGGAATGTTGATGTAGCTAGCACCAGCATCAACTGCAGTCTGTACGACTTGCAAGAGGAAATCCAATTCTGTCCGGGTCGCATCTTCTGGTGAGAATTCAACAATCTCAAATTTTGAGCGAGCGTAAGAGACGTGCTCTTTGATCGCTTCAAGAATTTCTTCTTTGGTCTTGTTGAGTTTAAACTCTCGGTGAATCGGACTGGTTGCTATAAAGACGTGAACTTGCGGATACTTGGCATCCTTTAAGGCTTCATAACAAGCATCAATATCTGATTTGACAGAACGGGCCAAACCTGTCACGGCTGTCTTGGTCAAGACCTTGGCAATCTCTTGAACAGCTGTGAAGGAATCAGGACTAGCTGCAGGAAAACCTGCTTCAATAGCAGAAATGCCCCACTTTTCCAATTGTTTAGCAATGGCAATCTTTTCTTTGATAGAGAAATTAACTCCTGGAGTCTGTTCGCCATCCCGAAGGCTGGTATCTAAAAATTCAACTTTACGCATAGGGTCTCCTCATTTCTATGTAGTGGATATAAAGAAAAACATCTCACTCGGTTAACCAAGCGAGATGTTTTTGCCCGCTTGGTAAGCCAAACAGGACTAATGCTTCTGCACTAGCCCTTGTACCTCAACAACAAAGCAAATTGAATAAACTTAGCTGTTTTCATGTTTGACTTTCTCCTTTGTTCAATGTCTTGTTTAGTATTTTAGCATAGGGAAAAAGCAATGTCAAGAATTTTCTGTAATATTCTGAATTTTTTGAATAGAAACAAAATAAAGCTTTCAGTTCTAGTTAGATTGAGGATAAAGTCATCTTAGAAACTTTCCGTCATGAGAAAAGTGCTAGAAACACTATTGTTTCTAGCACTCGGAATTATTGAACCTAAGGAAATTTTTTAAGATGATTGTGAATTCAATTTGAATAGCCTCTTTCGCCCTACTTCTTCTGATACAAATCAAAAACGATCTTGTCATTATAGAGATCAATGGTATTGGCCTTGACATAGATTCCAAAGTCATTGTCAATTTCTGGTAATACAATGGTGATGGTAGACTGTTTTGGTGAAATTTGGATAAATTCTGGAATAGTTTTATTCTTGCTCAAGAGCTGCAAAACCATCCTTTGTGGAATTTGAAAGGTTCCGACTGAAAAATCCTTCACCGTCAAGAGAATGTTCCCATTTTCCAATTTGGATGGTTGAAAGTAAATATATAAGGGATAATCCTTCCCTAAGAAACTCAACTGCCCTTCTAATAGGATTTGTTGATTGTCCGCATAGACCTTGTAGTCGGACAGCTTATATTTTTTCAGAAGCGATTTGATGGTGTCATTGAGTTGATCACGAGTTGTCGTCATAGTTCCAACTTTGACATCTTTGGTGCCAACTGCTTGATGAAGCTGACTAACATCTTCTCTTGGCGTCGCTAAGCGTCCTTGCACGACTAAAGCAAAGGCTAAGAGAAGGCTGACCAAACCTAAAAATAACCATTTCCAAATATTAATTTTTTGAAGGAAGGGGATCTTCTCTTTGATGGGATTATTTTTGACTCCAAGTTTTCTTCGTGGCATTGATTTTCTCCAATATTGCTTGTTTCATCTTTTCATAGCCCGTATTGTTGGGGTGAAAGCTATCCTCTTCATACAGGGCATCATTGATAACAGTTGTCTTCCCGTCACTGATTTCTGATACGCCCATTTTGCCATCAATTCCTTTATAGAGCAAATCATTGATCGGAACGAAATAGACCTGATCAAATTGCGCGATGGTTTCTTCCGTCGTCTCATTCCAACGATCTACAGCCGTCTGGATACTGGTTAATTCAGGAAAATTCAGGTAAAGAGGATTGTAGATCCCCACTACATAAATAGGAAGATGGGGATTGTCCTTTCTGGCCTTTTTAATAATTTCTTTGAGGTTAGCTGTATAATACTTGAGCGGTTTTTGGATATCTGATAGAGAAAAATCACTCAGATGATCGACAACAACTTTGCGCAGATCATTTCCCCCAACTGTTAAGGTCATGACACGCGCCTTCTTGAGATCCTTCTGAAGGTCTGTTTGCTTCTTGAGTCGATCTAAGATCTGAGCACTTGTATTCCCAGCTACTCCATAGTTGACAGGCTGGTACTGGCCGTCATTTTCATTGGACAGGCTTTGGGCAAGGATGGGCACAAAGCCCCCTTGATTGGTGCTATCCCCTACTCCTTCGGTCAAGGAATCTCCTAGAGCTACATACCTATAGGTGATTTCTTTCGCAGCCGTTTTGGGCTTGGTCATGCGAGGCGATGCAGTTGGTAGTAAAGCATGAAATAAATACACAAAGACAAGAAGGCTGGTTAAAAAGAAAACCAAGCCTTGCATCAATTTTTTAAGATTCATGTGAATACGATCGCTTATCCTTGGAAAATCACTTGTCCATGGCAGATGGTATAAGCCACTTTCCCTTTAAGTGTTTCACCCACAAATGGGGAATTTCCAGCTTTTGAAGCAAAATGATCTGAAACCAGACGGTCCGCACTTGGATCAAAGATCGTGAGATCTGCCGGTCCTTCCACAGCAATATATCCAGCATCAAAATCATAGAGACGTGCTGGATTATAGGACATCTTTTCAAGCAATTGCATCAGGCTTAAATGGCCAGCATGCACCAAGTAGGTCAAACCAAGAGAAAGCGAAGTTTCAAGCCCAGTCATGCCAGATGGTGCTTTGGTAATATCAGGAACATTCTTCTCATCTGCATGGTGAGGCGCGTGGTCAGTCGCAATCACGGAGATGACGCCTGACTTCAAGCCTTCAATCACTGCTAGACGGTCAGATTCCAAGCGAAGAGGTGGATTCATCTTAGCATTGCTTCCCTTAGTCAAGAGCAGACTTTCTGTTTTCGAAAAGTGTTGAGGTGCCACTTCTGCCGTCACATGAGCTCCTAATCCTTGGGCAAATTCCACCACCTTGACACTTTCTTCCTTGGAAAGGTGTTGGATATGGAGGTGAGCACCTGTCGCATGGGCAATCATGGCATCACGCGCAGCCATTGAATATTCGGCTACACCCGTCGCCCCACAGACATGGAAGTGTTCCTTAGCAATGTTTTCATTCAAACCTAGAATGCCATTCAACTCAGGGTCTTCTTCATGCAGACTAATAAAGGTCCCTAGACGCTTAGCTTCTTCCAAGGCTTGGCGGACAACCTTAGTACTTTGAAGGGGAATCCCATCATCTGAAAATCCTACTGCACCAGCCTTAAGCAGGCCTTCAAAATCTGTTAGGTGTTGACCGTCAAAGTTCTTAGTCACCGTCGCTACCGTATGAATGTGGAGATTTTCCTTGGCTGCAGAAGCTAAGACTTCTTCTAAGGTAGCAATATCTGAAATGGTCGGATTGGTATTGGCCATCATAACCACTCGAGTAAAACCACCAGCAGCTGCGGCTAAGGCACCCGTATGGATGTCTTCTTTATGAGTTTGACCGGGTTCACGGAAATGCACGTGTACATCGATCAAACCAGGAGCAACCACCAGACCAGTAGCATCAAGGACTTCTTGTCCATCCGTTGGGAGGTTTTTAGCGATCTCTACAATTTTCTTTCCTTCAATGCGAAGATCACAGACTTGATCCAAGCCAGTTTTGGGATCCATTACGCGACCATTTTTAATGACAACCATTGCATTCTCCTTTATTCATAAAAATCAACATGCGACTCTAACAAGCGGTCGCCGTCATAGCGAAACATTGCTGAAAAGAAGGGTTTATCCTCCAACAACCACTCGACAAAGGTGTGGTCCCCTTCCCAGGTCGGTTTTGAGAGGACTTGATCATAAGGTACCCACTCCAAGGTCCCTTCGTTACACTCGATCAGTTCTCCTTCAAAATCTGTTACCTTGAAGACATAGGTGTACCAGTCTAAATCTGGAGTGAACTCCGGAAAGGTAATAATCCCTTTCAAAACTGGCTTGGCTCTAAGGCCCGTCTCCTCAAAAATCTCACGCGCAGCACACTCCTGAGGGGTTTCCCCGCGTTCTAATTTTCCACCAACTCCGATCCATTTACCTTCATGGACATCATTGGGCTTTTTATTGCGATGCAGCATGAGAAATTCTTTCCCATTGTCAATGTAACAAATCGTTGCTAATTGTGGCATTTCTTTCTCCTATCTTAACCAATCAATCGGCTCGCGTCCCGCCTCTTTCAAAAATTGATTGGTTTTTGAAAAGGGTTGGGAACCAAAGAATCCTCGGTAGGCCGATAAAGGACTTGGGTGAGCTGATTCAAGGACCAAATGTCGATCGTGGGTAATCAGAGGCTTTTTCTTACGGGCATAAGATCCCCAGAGGATAAAGACAACAGGCTCCTCCAACTCATTGACCACCTTGATCACAGCATCTGTGAAAGGCTCCCAAATTTGTCCTGCATGGCCATTGGCCTGACCAGCAGGCACCGTCAAACAGGCATTGAGCAAGAGCACCCCTTGCTCCGCCCAAGAGGTCAGATCATGGGAACGCTTCTCTCCGATATCTGAGCGCAACTCTTTGAGAATATTTTGCAAAGAAGGCGGCGCTGGTACATGATCCGGAACAGAAAAACTTAAGCCCTGCGCTTGATCCGGTCCATGGTAGGGATCTTGACCTAAGATCAAGACCTTGACCTGATCCATCTCTGTCGTCTGCAAGGACTTAAAGACCTTGTCACGCGGTGGATAAACCACTCCTTTGCTGTAGACTTCATTCATAAAGTCATTGATCTGGTGAAAATACCCTTCTGGAAGATGGGATTTGATGGCTTCATGCCAGGGTGAATGCTGCATGGAAACTCTCCGCTATCCAATAAATTCTTACCTTCCATTATACCATATTTGGCGCAGATCCACTGGATAAAAAAGAGGCTGGACAATTTTGTCCAACCTCTTTTTCTGCCTGTCAAACAAGCGAGAGCTTTTAGGTATTTTCTTTCTTGGTAAATCCAGCTAGACCGATCGAAGCGACTAGTAAAATTTGCGGTAAGAATTGGATGAGGTAGCGGGTTTTCCCACCTTCAAAGATGGTTAAGAAGAGCAAACCACCAAAGACCGCTAAGGAAAGGAAGTTAAAATCATCTGTATCTCGACGTTTGAGATAAGCTCCAACCAAACCAGCCGATAGGACGATCCAGATCAGCTGCTTGACAAATTCATAATACTTGTACTGTGGTCGATCAATGCTGAGGAAATAGGTCCGCACCCATTTTGCCAAACCATTATTTTTAGTCAGAGGTGCATAGAGAGGATTGATAAAAGGCGTCTTCTCATACTCTACATCTCGGTACAGCCAGCCCAGGGTTCCTTCTGCTACCGTCAAAGATTGCTTGTAGTAGATATGCCCGATCAAACCGAACGGTCCGTACTCCTTGAGACGGCGCTTGATTTCTTTGATCACATTTTCTTTTTTAAAGAGGCCATTGTTGTAATCCGAGCGCTTGTCCTCATCAATATAGGCTAGCAAGCCTTCTTTCATATCTTCTTGGTTGTGCCCCATATCCGTCAAGCCCAGATTGATAAATAAGAGCGGTCCTTTAGCCAGCCCTTCTTGTTTCAAGATCGGCACAACTCTTTGATGATTGACCGCTGTATTCAATCCTGCAAAGACAAAGCCCGTCATCATCACGGTCACCGTAGCAATCTTTCCAAAGGCCTTCCAATTTCCTCTGAAGAAGAGCACAGCCAAAAAGGCAATCATGACAATAATCGTCGTTGGACGGATCAACATGGATAGGCCAGATAAGATGCCCAAGCCAACAATCTTCTTCCAGGAGATGCTTGCTTGGTCTTCCTTCAAGAGATCCAAGGCCCACCATAACTGAAGAGCGATCAAAGGAAGCGGCGGAATGTCCGTGTACATGGAATAGAAATACGGCGAGTAACAGATCAAGCTCACATAGAAGAGATAGACTAGATCAGCCGTTTTTTGATTGAAATGCTTCTGGGACAGCTTGTACAAGAGGACTGCCCCCAGATTGACATAGAGGATATTGAGAGCCTGCATGACCCACAGACCGCTAGAGCCAAATAAGACATAGAAAAACTTCTCGTAAAGAAAGAGCGGAATGTTATTGGGATTGCGACTGAGGTAGTTGGTGATAGAAGATTGCTTAAGAAGATCAAAAGCCCCTTTGAAAACAACCGCAGCATCCCGACGGATAAAGAGCTCCGCACAAACCATAACAATCAACTGAAAGACAACCGCTCCAAGTAAGAAGCCTTTTTTATGCCGAGTCAACCAAGCAAAGGCACTCTTTAGCCCATCGCGTTTCAGCCAGGCTAGCAGAAATAGCAATCCAGCACCTAAAATGGCTAGCCATGAAATCTCTCTCAGATAGGTCACACTGATCAAGAACCAGTGGACCATCACTAGCAACATGACAACATGAAGTATCCCAAATAGAATACGTTTACTTTTCGATAACATAGGTCCATTATATCAAAAAAACAGCATTTCTGCTGTTTTGGACTGACTATCAACAGTAAAGTGCAAAGAAAAGTTGTTCTGAAATGTAATTTATAAACATACTCATTTTATCGAAGCAAATTTTAACTCTTAACCTTAACTAACAGACCTAAAATACTAGGATTAAAATACATACTAACCAAAGATAAATCCCAACTGTTAGAATCATCCCGATTTTATAGAAACCGACTAAGCCGGCATATCGTTCGACAAAACCAATCTGTGGCTTGCTTGGATTATAAAAGACAGTCATAGGAGAGCCAATTGGGAATATCATCCGCAAATCCAGATTTTTACCTGCTCCAAGAACATAGGTTCTATCGAAAACATTGGTTTGTCTTGACTTAGAAGAAGTCTCTCTGAAATAAGCGTAGGTAAAGGTCTTTTGGTATCTTTCACCCTCGACTTGATACTCTACCACAGGCAGAGAAATAAGCAGTTGATTTTTGGAATCAAAAGCAACTACTTCTCCCATAACTTTTGCGGTAGATTCTGTTTTCACTTTTATTTCACGACGATACAAGGTGTAAAAGATAGACAGCATGATCAAGAAAACAAGGGTCAGAATACCCAAAATAAGCCAGAATGTTGTTACTGTCATTTGTTTTTTACCCTTTCACAAAAACTAGTTGATTTCAAACCACTTGAAAAGTCATCTTATTCTCCCCTTTTCAACCAATTCTGTTGCTGTGCTTTTTCTGCAAGATCTTTTGCTTTATTAAGATCCAGTGAATTTGAATCTGATGGGGCATTGGATTCGATTTCTTCTTTCAATTCTTGTAAAGTTTGAACATCTTTCGGAGTCAAATTGGAGATCGAGCTAGATTCTTTTTCTGTCGAACTTTCTGGTACAGACTGGATCTCTCGATAGGTATTGATCACTTCAGTTCCTGCGTCTGTTGTCGGAAGAGGACGATAGAACATGAAGAAACCAATAATGACAATCAGAAGAGCCGTAGCTGATACCAAAACCCCTTTCTGCAGATTCTCCACAGGAAGTTTAGTATCTTTAGTAGACAAACTCTTCCATTCTGGATGTTCTTCCTCAGCATCTTTTTTGGCGTTGAAAGCAGGGGTAACCAAGACTTGGTTCATCAAAGTCAGTGCCCCCAAGGCCATAAGTAAAAATGGGATATGACGTGATTTACTAATGACCACTAAAATTCCTCCTGCAATAGCAATCAAACTGATGATGATATTGACAGTAAACCAGACCCGAGCCTGCTTCTTCATTTGCAAATAATGTTCTTTTGTCATCTTATACTCCCTTAAAAATAGTTTTCCTTCATCCATAAAAACAATTACTACTATCATACCGGATTTTACTTTGAGAATCAAGTTAACCACCAACTAGTGAAAAGAGTATAAAAAAGAAGCGTTAGAAACGCTTCAGTTGTATTATTTATCTTGCCAAGTTTCTTGGTTTTCCTTGAAACGGTGCAACAACTCTAAACCTTCAGAAGTGATGTAACCTTGTTCTTCTGCCAAATGAATCAATTCTGTATAGTTAGACAAGGTTTCAAGTTGAACCCCAGCTTCCGCAAATTTCTTATCTGCCTTCTCCAATTGGTAGGTGAAGATAGCCACCACACCAAGGACATCTGCTCCTTCACGCTTGGCAGCTGCGACAGCATCCAAGACAGATCCACCGGTAGAAATCAAATCTTCCACTACGACCATCTTTTGACCTTGTGGTACACGGCCTTCAATTTGGTTTCCAGCACCATGGTCTTTTGGTTTGCTACGAATGTAGGCAAATGGCAAATTCATCTTGTCCGCAATGATAGCACCATGAGGAATCCCTGCCGTTGCTGTCCCTGCAATCACTTCTACTTCAGGGAAAGCTTCCTTGATTTTATCTACAAATCCATTTTCGATCAAGGTACGAGTTTCTGGATAAGCGAGGGTTACACGGTTATCTGTATAAATAGGGGACTTGATCCCAGATGCCCAAGTGAAAGGTTCTTCTGGTTTCAAATAAACGGCTTCAATTTTCAAAAGATGGCTAGCAATATCTTTAGCTAATGACATGACGACTCCTTTTTACGATTTTAATCATATACGAATTAAATCAATCATTGATTTAAACAACAACATTACAGGTTAGTGAATAGTTTAGGAATGGCCCTATCGGACTCCGATTATTCCGACGATCACAGAAGAGAAACGATCATTTTCTCTTCTGTGATCTAGTGAATGCGTTAGGGAAGGTCCCATGGACTTTTTAAGTTCCGACACTTAGTTGAAAGAAACGATCATTTTCTTTCAACTAAGTTAGTGAATAAGTTTAGGGAAGGCCATATCGGGCTTCCCGTAGAACGTCTTGAAGCACAGCTTCTTAGACGTTCTTAACTATTCCACTGTCTCTTAATTTCATGGTAAGCGTCCCATGGGTTTTCTGCTTGGATGATTGGGCGTCCAACGACAATATAGTCAGATCCAATTTTATGAGCTTCTTGTGGCGTCATGACCCGTTTTTGGTCACCGATTTCAGCTCCAGCAGGACGAATCCCTGGTGTGACACAGACAAAGTCTGATGAAGTGGCATCCTTGATCAAGGCTACTTCATGGGCTGAACAAACAACGCCATCCAAGCCTGCTTCTTGGGCCTTGCGAGCGTAATTAACTACAGATTCTTGGACCGTTGTTTGGATGTTTTGGCAATCACGCATGTCTTCTTCACTGGTAGAAGTCAACTGGGTCACGGCTACCAACTTAGCCCCTTCACCAAGAGCTGCCTTGGCTTCGCGCATCATCTCTACACCACCGGCTGCGTGAACTGTCACCATATCTACTCCGAAAGTCCCCAGTACGGACATGGCTGATTTAACTGTATTTGGGATATCATGCAATTTTAAATCAAGGAAAATACTGTGTCCAAGCCCTTTGAGGTAATGTACAATTTCAGGACCAACTGCATAGAAAAATTCCATTCCGATTTTTACAAATAATTTTTCGTCTTCTGGAAAATGCTCTAAAAAGTGTTTGACATCCTCGAAAGCTGGGAAATCAAGGGCGATAATAGGACGTTCTTCACGCATGGATTACTCCTTTTTTGATTGATCATTTTGTCTACAAAAAAACCTTGCCCGAGGCAAGGTTACACGAAAATTAGGTAGGAACAACTACCATGATTCACCGTCTAGACCTTAGGAGCCTCTCTGGACTGCTTTAAAGGTTTTTATTTATTGTAGTACGATATTTGGGAAAAGTCAAGGATTTACAGTAGATTTTCCCGTACATGTTTACGGAAGTTCTCAAGGGTGTCAATACCATAGCGATCCATGACCTGTGGCAGATCTTCGATGATGGTTGGACAAGCATAAGGATCGGTGAAATTAGCGGTTCCAACTCCAATCGCAGAGGCCCCTGCAATCATCATTTCAATGGCTGCTTCGGCTGAATCCACACCTCCCATTCCGATAATCGGAAGTTTAGTGGATTGGGCAACCTGACGGATGAGTTTCAAAGCAACTGGGAAAACGGCTGGTCCCGACATACCTCCGGTTCCATTGGCAATGATGGGCTTACCAGTCTTGAGGTCAAAGCGCATGCCGACCAAGGTATTGATCATGGTTAAGCCAGTCGCTCCTGCATCCTCTACTGCTTTTGCGACCTGCGTGATGTCTGCTACACTAGGCGTTAACTTGACATAAACAGGGACTGAGGACGCTTCTACCGCTGCTTTCACAGCCGCATAGGCCAACTCAGGGACCTGCCCAATCAAGAGGCCATTGTTGCCATGGTCTACGTTTGGACAAGATATATTGAGCTCGATGGCCTTGACATTTGGCGCTTGCGAGATCTTCCGCGATACCGTTGCATACTCTTCATTAGAGAAGCCAGCTACATTGGCGATAATCGGTAGATCTGGATAATGCTGGGCCAACCAAGGGAGTTTCTCTGCTAGGACCACGTCTACCCCTGGATTTTGGAGGCCAATGGCATTGAGCATGCCGGCAGGCGTCTCGGCGACACGTGGCGTTGGATTACCAAAACGAGCCTCAGCAGTTGTTGCCTTGATCATGATGGATCCAAGCAGGTCTAAGTCATAGTATTTGGCATATTCCTGACCAAAGCCAAAACAGCCAGATGCCGGAATGATGGGGTTTTTCAAGTCTAAACCAGGTAAGGATACGGCTAGTCGATTTGCTGTCATAAGGTCCTCCTACATTACAATCGTACCGGTTTCAAAGACCGGTCCGTCTTCACACACGCGCTTATTGGCTGCTTGGCTTTCATTTTCCAGATGCACTACACAGGCGTAGCAAGCCCCCATCCCACAAGCCATACGCGATTCCATAGAAATGTAGGCACGGGGATGATCATGGAATTTGGTATTGACATATTTGAGCATTCCAGGTGCTCCACAAGAATAGATAGCGTCAAACTCCTGGTCCATCTGATCAATGACCGTCGAGACATAGCCCTTGGTACCATAAGATCCATCGTCTGTCGTTACAGTAACATGAGCCACCTGAGAAAGTTCTTCTTCCAAAATGACAGCTTCTTTGGTCGCAAAGCCGACAACCACTTCAACTTCTACCCCTTGCTCATGGAGTTGTTTGGCCACTTGGACCAAAGGAGGAACACCGATCCCGCCACCAATGATCAAGGCTTTCTGACCTTGGCCGAGATTGGTGAGATCAAAACCATTTCCCTGAGGCCCCATCACGCTGAGTTTGCTACCGATTGGCAATTGGGAAAAGATAGCTGTCCCCCCACCTTCGATGCGGTAGATCAAGCGACAAGTCTGTGTCTCAGGATCAATCTCAGAAATTGAAATCGGACGGCGAAGGAGCTTGGACCCATCAGGGACGCGGATATGAAGGAATTGACCTGGCAGCATCTGAGCCACCATTTCCCCCTTCAAGATCATAGAATAGATGCGGGGAGCGATCTCTTCTTGAGCGACCAGCTCCATCTCCTCCATCATGATTTTGCCAAAGCGTTTTTTACAACTGTCACTGACCATTGGTTTCCTCTTCTTTCTTCCAGCAAAAAAGACCTCGCAAAAGCAAGGTCCCACAAACGATCAGCTAGACTCCGTCCGCTGATCTTTATTCCGTCTTTCCTTGCAGGCCTCTCTGGACCTCTTAAAGGTTAAATTTGTCTCATTATATCGCGCTCCTTCTCGCTTGTCAAGTAAAATCAGTAACTTAGGAAACTTTACGGGGATCAAAATCTTCTGGGATCGGTTTGATGTATTGCATGGCAATTCGATTTTCAGGCTTACGATCAACTAGATAAAGAACCAGTAAAAAGAGCCATTCCAAGGGTTTCATCAGGTAATAGATCAGGTCCATAGCCCATTTCTTCTTGATATGTTTGGCAAAGGGATAGCCATAGCGGTCATAATTGCGACGCAAGAAGTGATGGAATCGTGGCGTCTTTTCTTCTAGCACCTGCTCAAAGGCATTGGCAATACAGAGCTGGCGATTCACCACAACAGGATGACCGTGCCGGACTCCCATCCGTTGGGGTTTGACAACTTTTTCATGCCCACCAGCCGCAACCGTACAGAGATAGTGCTCATCAATGATGAGATTCTGAGGAGGGATCTTTTGTGAGAAGGCCCAGTCAGCTGTATTGGTCCAGGCCTTGATCATGGAATCAGGCTGCTGCCCAAAGAGCATGAGTACTAGGACAACAAGAGCAAGGGTTGGAAGGGCGACAAGGACCGCTAGCCAAGGCCAGTTACGCGACTGGTTTAAGAGCCGATGGAGCCATTGAAGTAGACGATTCTCATAGGCCATCTCTGTTCGATCTTCCTGCCACTCCTTGATGCGAACCCATAAGAGATGGATGGAATAGATCAGTAAGAAAAAGGTGTGAAAACTTGCTACCTGCAGTTGATTATCAAAAACTAAGAGAAGAACCACTCCTCCTAGAATGCCACTGATGCAGAAGATATTTGCTAACGGCGAGAGTGAATTCGCATCTCTGTAGGAATAAATGATCAAGGCTAGTAAAGTAAGAGCTGCCAGTGTGAAGAAGGTCGGATATGCGCCAGACCAGATCAGGGCATGTTTCTGAGAATTGATCAAGGGCTCATTCCATTCGTAAAAGGTCATATCCTTGACGATGTAAATGAAAATCGCTTCGAGAAAGCAACCAAAGAGACCAAACCAAAGAACAATTGTAGGCTGTTGCTTTTTCTTTTTGGTAGGCTTAGGACTAGGTGATTCTTGCCTTTCTTTCATAAGGAATGCGTCAACTTCTCTTGTCCCTTCTCCTTCCTTTGGCCCTCTATCTTCAAACAAATCAGGATCTTCGAGAGCTTCTTCCTCTGCTTCTTTGAACTGGAGGCTAGACCACCGACCGATCCCATAAATGATGACAAAAATATTGGGAACAAAGAGGGCAATGGTCAAACCGTAAGGAAAGATCTCCATCGTGAAGGCAATGATCTCCCAAACGCTAAATTGGATGAATGGATCCTTTATTGCATAGATCGACTCACTAACAACAAAATAAATGTAAAAGGCTAATAGAATTAGTGCATTGGTCACAAAATTGATCTGCATCAGACCGGCTGTGTAATGGGTTTCCAATTCCTTATCCTTTTTCTTATACCAGGACACTAGTTTTTTCATATGATCTCCTCAATCAATTTTTTACCATTCTATCAATCGGATCCTACCTTAAGCAAGGCAAAACTGTATTTTTCCATCAAAATCAGTCCCCAGATGGAGATTTTGTTCCCAATTTTCCATTTTTAAATATTTGATCTAGCCTACTTCCTATTACCTACCTCAGCCTGCGTTATTCTCTGATACAGTCCTTGAAAGACCACATTTTACGGGAAAAACGCGCTCTTTTATGTTAAAATAAAAGCATGAGAATACAACAATTACAATACATTATCAAAATCGTCGAAACTGGCTCTATGAATGAGGCCGCAAAACAACTCTTCATCACGCAACCTAGCCTTTCTAATGCCGTTAAGGACTTGGAAAATGAGATGGGGATTGAAATCTTTATCCGGAATCCTAAAGGGATCACTTTGACCCGCGATGGAATGGAGTTCCTCTCTTATGCCCGCCAGGTGGTGGAGCAGATTGACCTCTTGTCCGAGCGCTATAAAAATCCTGTGGGTTCTCGTGAGCTTTTCAGTGTCTCTTCACAGCACTACGCCTTCGTGGTTGAGGCCTTTGTTTCTCTATTGAAGAAAAGCGACATGGAAAAATACGAGCTCTTCCTACGGGAGACGAGGACTTGGGAGATCATCGATGACGTCAAGAATTTCCGAAGCGAAGTTGGCGTACTCTTTTTGAATAGCTACAACCGAGATGTCCTCTCTAAGATGTTGGATGATAATCACCTGGTTGCTACCCACCTCTTTACAGCCCAGCCTCATATCTTTGTCAGCAAGACCAATCCTCTTGCCAAGAAGGAGATCGTTCACCTTTCAGATCTGGAAGATTTCCCATACCTTAGCTATGACCAAGGAACCCACAATTCCTTCTACTTCTCAGAAGAGATCCTCTCTCAAGAGCATCATAAGAAATCCATCGTCGTTAGTGACCGGGCGACCCTCTTTAATCTCTTGATTGGTCTAGATGGCTACACCATTGCGACCGGGATCCTCAACAGCAATCTCAACGGAAATAACATCGTCTCCATTCCCCTTGATATCGAAGACCCAATCGAGCTGGTCTACATCAAACATGAAAAAACAGCCCTCTCAAAAATGGGAGAAAAATTCATCGAGTACTTGCTTGAGGAAGTGAAGTTTGATAAATAAAAAAGGAGGCTGGGACAAAAGTCCTAGCCTCTCAATTATTTTTGGATTGTCGAGCAAGACGCAGTGGTTGAGTGGGCTCTACTACGCTGATTTCATCAGCTTTTACAGCCCTACTCAACTGTGCGGAGGTGGGACGACGAAATCGAATTCTAACGAATTACCGATTTCTGTCCCACTCTCTTTTTATTGTCTTAATTGAGAAAATACTTCTCCAATTTTTCCTTCGATAACTAGGTCTGCTTGCTTGTCTTGTGGGATACTGGTTTTATTGATGACAACCAGCTTCTTCCCTCGGAAATACTGAATCAAACTGGCTGCTGGGTAGACCACAAGAGAGGTACCACCAATAATCAGCAAATCAGCCTCTTGGATGGCTTGGGCAGCTTGACTAAAGACGTCCATATCGAGAGGTTCCTCATAAAGAGTTACATCAGGCTTGACCACCTTGCCACAGTCCAGACAGTGTGGAACCGGGCCTTCCAAAGCTAAAAAAGCTTCCAAATCATAAAAACGCTGGCAACCCGTACAGTAATTGCGATCAGCACTACCATGGAGCTTCAAAACGTTTTTAGAACCAGCCATTTCATGGAGACTGTCAATATTTTGCGTCACCACTGCCATGAGCTTACCAGTCTCTTCCAGCCAAGCCAGATACCGATGGGCAGCATTGGGCTTGGCATCAGGGTAGAGCAAGTACTTCTTGTAAAAGTCGAAAAAGTCCTCAGGATAGCGCTCAAACATGGTATGGGAGACCAATTGCTCAGCTGTCAAATGCCGCCCCACCTGAACACTATAGACACCGTCTGAACTTCGAAAATCTGGAATATTTGACTCCGTGGAAACTCCTGCCCCTCCGAAAAACACGATCCGTTGACTCTGATCAATCATCTCCTGTAGTTGAGCAATCTTATCCATCTACTTCTCCTTTAGTAGCTCTTCCATGACAGCATTGGCCTGATCAAAATAAAAGTTAACTTGATCATAATGGATGCCTGTGTAGCTTGCAAGGTCAATCAAATTCTTCATAAAATCCTGAGAAGAGAAACCCGTCGTCCGATGAAGCTCTTCCTCATCAAAGGGCTTGATCAAGTGGGCCAGGGGGTTGCGAACTGATTTTTCTAACTCCCGCAATTGTTGGGCCGCAACTTTGACGCTATCTGGCAAGTCCAACTGCACAATCAACTCCGTCAAACTGGACGAATTGACCACACTTTCGCTGTGGAATTGCTGCAGGATAGGGTTGGCGGACGCATGAAGGCTCTCAAACTTCCAACGGTCATAACTCGATTCTTTGGAGTTATGAATATAGTTTGTTATGTCAGGAATTTTCAACTGAATCAATCGCATAAAGATCCGATAGATGGCTGGGCTAACGGCACGAACAAAGTCAATAATCTGCTCATTTCGCAACTTCGCCTCTAAGTCATAAAGGTAGTTGGCCAACTGCTCATCTTCTGGATCCTCATGCCAAAAAAGCTGAAAACCAGTCGCTTCTAGCAACTCGGTTCTCAACTTTTGATTCATGACGGGTTGGATATTAAGCTCTCGACGCTCCGCCATTAACTGCAGTAAGCTCACCAACAAATCCGGTACTTCTTCCTGCTGCTTGATAGAGCGCAGAGCCCGGCTGTAGTGATAATTTTGGAGATCGTAGAGCCATTCATCATGAAAGAATTTTGCCATTAGTCTGCAATCAAGGTCTCAAGACCAACTTTCATCATGTCTGTGAAAGTATTTTGACGTTCTTCAGCGGTTGTATCCTCATCTGGATTAACCAAACTGTCTGAAATCGTCATGATAGCAAGGGCATCAACATGGTGTTGAGCAGCAAGATAGTAAAGGGCTGCTGCTTCCATTTCTACAGCTTTGACACCCCACTTACCAAGCTCGATGTTCTTTTCACCATAGTTTGAATAGAAGACATCTGATGACAAGACATTGCCGACGTGAGTCGTCATACCAAGGTCCTTGGCAATATGGTAGGCTTTATCTAGCAAATCAAAACTAGCGATTTGTGGGAAATCGTATTGAGGCCAGTCGTTACGGATGATGTTTGAGTTGGTTGCAGCAGCTTGTGCCAAGACCAATTCACGAACATGCACATCCTCGTTCAAAGAACCAGCCGTTCCCACACGGATCAATTTCTTCACGCCGTAGTCGATAATCAACTCACGCGCATAGATGGAGATCGATGGCATCCCCATTCCAGTCCCCATAACAGAAACACGATGACCTTTATAAGTACCCGTGTAACCAAACATGTTACGGACTTCGTTGAAGCAAACAGCGTCTTCAAGGAAATTCTCAGCGATAAATTTCGCACGAAGAGGATCCCCAGGAAGAAGAATTTTATCAGCAATTTCACCATGCTTAGCAGCAATATGGATAGACATAATTAAGATATAAAGGGCGACAGAGAACAAAGTAAAAATAGGAAACTGACGACGCATCGCAGATGCTAGACAGTTTATCTTTTTTACACAGTTCTCCGCCCGTATTCAGTTCAGCGAATACGGTAAACCCATCCTTTCTTTTTTTATTGAGTAATTAGGAGAGCTTTCCGCTCGTGTTCAAATTAGAACACATGCTCTTCCTTTCATTTTTATATTTAATTTGTTAATGAATCCAAAAACGCATAGAGTTTGGCATTCATTTCTCGATAATCGTAAACACGAATGGCTTCAGGTTTTTGAACAAAGGTCAGGTTTTGACTTTGTTCTTCCAAAACATCTTCACCGTCAGCAGCAATCAAGAGATCAACTGCTTCTGGATCAAATTCCAAGTGGGCTTGGAAGGCATAGTGTTTCGGACTAAAGCGAATAATCTGACGTGGACACCCTTGACTAGTAGCAAGAACAACAGCATCTTTTGTCAATCCTGGCATATCACCATGCCAGTGGCCAGTTTCAAGAGTTTTTCCAAACTCACCGACATGTGGATCTGTGAGTCCTTCAGGCGTCAAGGTCACTGGATAAACCCCAATCTCACGTTCCGGACTGTGCTCATACTTCGCTCCATAGGCAACAGACAGGAGCTGGGCACCCAGACAGACCCCAACAATATAACGATCTGCCTTCATGGCCTTTTGAATCAGTTCAATCTCTGCCTGAGGATCGTAGTATGGAAAAGCTTCTCGATCTTCATCTGGCGATTGAGGTCCTCCCATGACGATCAAAAAGTCAATCTCATCCACTGACTCTGGTAAGGTTTCATTCTCATAGACTTTAGTCGTGGTCACTTGATGGCCACGCTCCTGTGCCCATATTAGATAAGCGCCCGGCACTTCAAAGGTTTCATGCAGTACAAAATGTACCTTCATCATTTCTTCTCCCATCTCTTTCGAATCACGTATGACAGACCAGCCGCAAGTACCAGCGGGATTGTCAAACTCCAAGTTTGGCCTGTAAATCCAAGGCTCAGGGCAATGGCTGTCAGAGGAGCTTCTAGGGTCGTCCCTAAAAAGACTGTCGCTCCTAGTAACATCCCTAGAGCAGGATCCAGATGAATCCCAAGGACTGTCAAAAGCAAGGTCACTAGGTAGCCAGAACCAATCCCAAGGGCAAATGATGGTGTCAAGGTACCCCCATAAGCACCATTGCGCAAGAGGAGGTAAACCATAAGCCCCTTCACTGCAAGAGTCAGTGGAAGATAAGGAATCGGCTGACTAGACAAGAGGGCTTGCGCTAGTACCTGGCCATTTCCCATAAAGATAGGGAAAAAGGCTACTAGGCTCCCCAGCACTAGAAAGGCTAGAGGAAGAGCCCAAAGAATCGTCCCGTCCTTCCGCCGTTTGTGACTAGCCCGCTTGGCGAGGAAAGCAAAGACCAGAGCCAAGGGAGTAACCAATAAAGCAATCAGAAACGCCTGCAAGAAACTGCTAGCTGACCAATGGACTAGCGACATATGATAAATAGAACCGTGCCCAACGATGGGCTGAGCGACCCAGGTGGCCAGATAAGTACTGGTCAAAACCAGCAGAAGGTTCTGCCAACTGTAGGCAAGTCCTAAGGTTTCAAAGACGAACAAGCTACTGGCAAAGGGGACCTGATAGACCGCAGCCAAACCAGCTCCGGCCCCACAGGCGATCAAGACTTTTCGCTCTTTGAGAGCAAGTGAGAACCCCTTCGCCAAACGACCAGCTAGAAGAGCCCCGACCTCTCGTGGGGCTCCTTCTTTTCCGACCGATGCGCCTGCTCCAACAATTGCCACCTGCATCCCTGCATGAAGGAGGTGGGGGAAGGGCGCTGGTTCCCTGTCTCCAGCTAAGTCAATTTGCTGACGAATAGACAGGATCTGATAACGCCTTTGCAGGACATACCAGAAGCCAGCTGCCAAGCACCCAGTCACACATAAGACCAAAAATCTACGGAGACCTCCAGCTTCTTGAAATTGTTGGAGCAAATCCGAACTAGCTTGGCCAAAGGCCAGCCCTTGCACCCCTTCTAGCAGATAATGGCAGGCAATCCCGACCAGACCTGTTCCTATTCCCAAGGATAAAGTAGCTAGAAGTAACCTCAGTCCGTAGGGCAGATTTTGGAGTCGTACTTTCATTGGATTAGAGTTCAGCAAGAATCGCTTTCAGCAATCCTTTGAAGTCTCCTTTGACGCGCTCTGTCACTTCCACTACTTCTTCGTGGTTGAGCTCTTCTTGGAAACCAGCCGCAAAGTTGGTAATACATGAAATACCAAGAACCTTCAAGCCAGAATGCGCTGCAATGATGACTTCAGGAACAGTTGACATTCCGACAGCATCTGCACCAAGAGTCTTAAACGCACGGATTTCAGCTGGAGTTTCGTAGGTAGGACCAGTCACACCGATATAAACCCCATCATCCAATTTGATACCCAATTTGTCAGCTACTTTATGGGCGATTTCACGGTATTCAGGTGTATAAGCTTTCGACATATCTGGGAAACGTGGACCAAAGTCATCCAAGTTTTCACCGATCAATGGGTTTTGACCAGTCATGTTGATGTGGTCTGTGATGGCCATCAAAGTACCAGGACCAAATCCGATACCACCGGCAGCGTTGGTAACAAGAACCCCTTCACATCCCAAAACTTTCATGACACGAACTGGGAAAGTCACTACTTCTAGTGGGTTTCCTTCGTAGAAGTGGAAACGTCCTTGAAGGGCCAAAACCTTGCGTCCAGCAAGATCACCATAAACCAATTTACCCGCATGGCCGACAACCGTTGAACGACCCCAGTTTGGAATTTCAGAGTAGTCTACTACGACTGGATTTTCGATTTCTTCAGCCAGTTCTCCAAGACCTGATCCAAGGATCAAGCCAAACTCAGGTGCTTCCATTCCTTTGCCTTTCAAAAAAGCAGCTGTTTCATTGATTTTTGCTAATAATGTCATTGCATATCTCCTTTATGATTTCCTTAAAAATTGGCCAATTTTGTCAAATGTATTGGCATTGCGAATGGTCAACAGACGGTAATCCGGCATCTTGAGGACTTGTTTGTGGTAAGCGGTCTTTGTATAGGTCTCTTCTGAGTATTTGCCCCAGTAGATCCCAAGTCTTCCACGATGGATGATTTCATCACCGAGCGAAAAAGAGGAGACCAACTCCCAGACAGCATCCTGATTGAGGCCTTCTGTGTAAAAGAGAACATCCTTGCGGGCCAGATTCTCCTGCCACCAGGCTGGTAGAGCAGCGAGATCTCGCGCATAGTCCTCAGCTGAAAAGAGAGAAAAAGACTGGATAAAGGGATAGTGATCACGAAAGAAATGTCCCAGCAAATCTACCAATTCTTCTTTAGAACCTGCTGATTCAAAGAAGATATTGCCACTATTGATGTAGGTCTCTACCCCATCCAGCCCGATCGTTTGAAGCTCCTCTCGAAGTTCTGCCATCACGACCTTGTTTTTCCCGCCAACATTGATCCCTCTTACGAGGAGAGCGAAGCGTGTCATCTTAGTTCAATTTGTCTAAGAAGCTTTCACCGATCATGGCTTTTTCAACACCAAAGTTCTCTGCAATCGTTGCAGAAATATCAGAGAAATGTCCAACTGGAATCACACCATTGCCCTTGAAGGATGGGCTATAAGCCAAGAATGGGATGTATTCACGAGTATGGTCTGTACCAGCGTAGGTTGGGTCATTCCCGTGGTCTGCTGTGATCATCAAGAGATCATCTTCACGCATAGCTGCAATGATTTCTGGCAAGCGTTCGTCAAATTCATGCAAGCAATCGCGGTAGCCGTGAGCATTGCGACGGTGGCCGTAAAGAGCATCAAAGTCTACCAAGTTGGTAAATGAGAACCCTTCTTGGAACTCAGGAAGCCCCATGGTCTTAATTAAGGTATCCATACCGTGGCTATTTGATTTGTTGTGGCCCATATCGTGGTTGATACCAGCTCCGTTGAAGATGTCGTTGATCTTACCAACTGCATAAGTATCGATCTCCGCTTCGTTCAACTTGTCCAAAACAGTTGGCGCAAATGGTGAAACAGCCAAGTCACGACGGTTGGCTGTCCGTGTGAAGTTGCCAGGTTCCCCAACATAAGGGCGGGCAATGATACGTCCTAGAAGAGCTGGACGTTCCAAAGTGATGGAACGAGCGTATTCACAGATACGGTAGAGTTCATCCAAAGGAATGATGTCTTCGTGAGCCGCGATTTGAAGGACAGGGTCTGCTGACGTATAAATGATCAACTCACCAGTTTCCATTTGACGTGGTCCAAAGTCATCGATCACCGCTGTACCAGAATAAGGCTTGTTAGCTTCACGAATGACCTTACGTCCTGAGAATTCTTCAATCTTTGTAATAATTTCTTCTGGGAATCCATTCCAGAAGGTATCAAACGGTTCTGTAATGTTGAGCCCCATGATTTCCCAGTGACCAGTCATGGTGTCTTTCCCAAGAGAGACTTCTTGCAATTTTGTCGCATACCCAGTTGGGTTGCTTTCAGCTGGCACCGTCTTCAATGGTACTTCACGAGGAATATTTCCAAGACCGATTTTGGCCATGTTTGGTACATTCAAGCCAACGGTTTTAGAGATGTGGCCCAAAGTATCAGATGCTCCATCTGGAACACCTGCATTGACAAAGTTATTGGCATCTGGTGCAGCACCGATCCCAACTGAATCCAGCACAACTAAGTGCATGCGTTTAAATTTTGACATATACTGCCTCTTTCCTTTATTAAACTAGCTATATTATACCATATCCCTATAAGAAGAGAGCCGTTGATAGATCCGAGGCTGGGACAAAAGTCCTAGCCTCTCAATTATTTTTGGATTGTCGAGCAAGACGCAGTGGTTGAGTGGGCTCTACTACGCTGATTTCATCAGCTTTTACAGCCCTACTCAACTGTGCGGAGGTGGGACAACGAAATCGAATTCTAACGAATTACCGATTTCTGTCCCACTCTCTATTTTTCAATGATGACAGGGCCATCTGGTGTCCCTACAATCACTTTTGAAATCATGTTCAAGAATAAACCATGCTCTACGACGCCGACGGTGTGATCCAGTTCATTGGCTAGAGCTTCTGCATCCTCGATCACCTTGAGATCCAAGTCAAGGATGAAGTTGCCTTGGTCGGTGACAAACCGTTGATCATCCGCGAGACGGAAAGCAGGATGGTAACCCTTTTGCTCAAAGTGACGGAAAAGATTTTCAGCCCCGTATTGCACTACTTCCACTGGAAGTTTGAAAGCCCCAAGAGTTGCAACTTGTTTGGATTCATCCACGATCCAAATGCAATCTTTTGAATTGGTTGCGACGATCTTTTCCATGAGGAGAGCCCCACCGCCCCCTTTGATCCCGTTCAATTGAGGATCCACTTCATCTGCGCCATCCACTGTCACATCGACCACTTCGACATCGTCGATAGCCTTGAGCGGGATACCTAAACTTTCAGCCTGATCATAGGTCACACTCGAAGTTGTGACAGCTGTGATCTGCAAGCCTTCTTCCTTGATGCGACGACCCAATTCAGCCACAAAATAATAAGCAGTTGACCCTGTACCGAGACCGACAATCATGCCGTCTTTGACAAACTCAGCCGCTTTAATTCCTACCTGTTCTTTTAGGTTTACCATCATAGACCTCCTTTTATATTCTATTACAGTATAGCATATTCTGTAATAGATTTCACTAATTATTTGAAAACCTTTCCATCTTTTAGTTCTAAAAGCAAAACCTTGCCCGTCTGCTGACTTTACGATAGAATAGAGATGAATCTACAGGAAAAGAGAAATGACATGATTACTAAAGAATTTGATACCATTGCTGCCATCTCGACTCCTCTTGGTGAGGGGGCGATCGGGATCGTCCGCTTGAGCGGAACCGACAGCTTTGCCATTGCACAAAAGATCTTCAAAGGTAAAGATCTAAGCAAGGTGGCGAGTCACACGCTCAACTACGGTCATATCGTGGATCCAGATAAGGACGAGATTCTCGACGAAGTCATGGTTGGAGCCATGCGCTCGCCGAAGACCTTCACCCGTGAGGACATCATCGAGATCAATACCCACGGCGGGATTGCCGTAACCAATGAAATACTACAATTGGTCATCCGCGAAGGAGCTCGATTAGCTGAACCTGGTGAGTTTACCAAGCGGGCCTTTCTGAACGGTCGGGTCGATTTAACCCAGGCTGAGGCCGTCATGGATATTATTCGCGCCAAGACCGACAAGGCTATGAACATTGCAGTCAAACAGTTGGACGGCTCTCTGTCTGACCTCATCAACAACACGCGCCAAGAGATCCTCAATACCCTGGCCCAGGTCGAAGTCAATATCGACTATCCTGAGTACGATGATGTCGAAGAAGCAACGACTGAGATCATCCGTGAAAAGACCAGTGAATTTGAAGCCCTCTTGACCAACCTCCTCAAGACTGCCCGTCGCGGTAAGATCTTGCGTGAAGGGATCTCTACTGCTATCATCGGTCGTCCAAACGTCGGCAAGTCGAGCCTCCTCAATAACCTTCTTCGCGAAGAAAAAGCCATTGTGACCGATATCGAAGGAACCACCCGTGACGTTATCGAGGAATACGTCAACATCAACGGCGTTCCCCTCAAACTAGTCGATACGGCCGGGATCCGTGAGACCGAAGATATCGTTGAACAAATCGGAGTCGAACGTTCGAAAAAAGCCCTCAAGGAAGCTGATCTGGTCCTCCTAGTCCTCAATGCTAGCGAGCCCTTGACTGATCAAGACCGCCAACTCCTTGAAATCTCTCAAGATAGTAACCGCATCATCCTCCTCAATAAGGTCGATCTCCCAGAGAAGATCGAAATCGATCAACTGCCGGAAGATCATATCAAGATTTCCGTTCTGAAAAACCAAAACATCGATCAAATTGAAGACCGGATCAATGCCCTCTTCTTCGAAAATGCTGGGCTGGTTGAGCAAGATGCGACGTATCTTTCTAATGCTCGTCACATCTCCCTCATCGAGAAAGCTGTTGAAAGCCTGCAAGCGGTCAACGAAGGCTTGGCCCTCGGTATGCCGGTAGACCTGCTTCAAGTCGACCTCACCCGCACCTGGGAAATTCTCGGAGAAATCACAGGGGATGCTGCTCCAGATGAGCTCATCACCCAACTCTTCAGCCAGTTCTGTCTTGGAAAATAACAAAAAATGCGTATGTGTGCAAACATACGCATTTTTTTGTTTTATTTTACTTGTTCTAATCGCTCGACGGTCTGATACGCTTGGTAGATCAGGAAGAGCCCAGTAGCATTCAAGACTGGAATCGCAATCGGCAACTCGGTCACGATTTGTGAGAAAGGTGAATTGCCAACAAAATGAAGTCCAAACCCAGCTACTAAATATCCCCAGCCTGCTAGAGCTAGATCCTTGCGTCCTCTGCTTGCTTGGACAATCAAGAAGAGCCCTAGCATAACAAGACCTGTGTAGACCCAGTGAGACATGGGTGCATTGGCCACACGACCAAGAATCCCTGACACCGTGTAAGAGAAACCTTCCGGCATATCCTGACGGATATAGGCAAAGTCCTCCACGATCTGGAAACCAAGACCAGAGGCAATCGCCAAGAGGAAGATCGACTTGATGCGACGGACGCTGAACAAATAGAGGACAAAGAAGATAGGGATCAACTTAAAGGGTTCCTCAAAGAGGGGCGCAGCGATGGCACTCTCGTACTGGTTCCAAAAGTCGCTATTTGGAGCGATCGCTTGAATCATATCATGGAAATAAGTATTGGCAAAGCTAGACAACCAACCGGCAACAAAGCCCCCACCTAATACAGAAAATAGAACCGGTACCCAAGACAACTTCCACTTCTTGGCAAAATGAAAGAGAGCCCAAACAGCAGGAAGTGCATAGACCAAAAGGATCAAGGTCGAAAGTCCCACAATCCCGTACTGGCTACCAGACATCCAACCTTCCGTCAGTGACTGGGTCTCATAGGCTAGGCCGATCGCTAGCAAGAGTAAATAGAGAAACAAAATCGATTTGCGTTTCATAAAAGACCTTTCTAAAGTGAAATGAAAAAGGCTGGAAGCCCAGTCTTTTCCGAGTACTATCATTGTAACAGGATCAGCTTAAAAAAACAATAAATGTGGATTCGTGAGAAGAATGTAAAACGTAGATGGCGACAAATGGTTGACTAAATTTAGTTACTTAATCACCAACGCTCCATTTTCCTCCGTTGCCAAGAGCTTCTCGTCTTTATCATATATTTTAAGTTTTATACTGCTCGGTTTGTTTTGAGTTGCATTGTATTGCTTTACTATCTCTTCTTTTAAATCAAAAAGCGTCTTACAATAATCTTTTGGATTTATATTTGCTAAAGATAGCATATTTTCTGATACAGAGAAGACAAGGATCAGATACTCTTCATTATAATACACTTTCGCCATCTCAATTTCGCCATTGATTTGATTTTGAAGCATATAAGCAAATACTACATTAGGTTTTTCATTTCCAACCAATGAGGTAGGGGCTTGATTCATCCCTTTGACCACTGATTCTTTACTTTCCTTTGTAGAATCTTTTACATTCTGTTCAGTAGACTGCTCTTTTTTGTCTTCATTCTTCACTTCTTTTTGCGCGCACGACGACAGAAATAGCGAGAGAATGGTCATTGTTGCAAACATAGTTTTTTTCATAGATTTTCTCCTTTTGTTTTTACAAGTAGAAAACGATCTGTAATTGACCAAAATTGCATAAGCTTCCTGTAAAAGATATTCCAAACCTTTAATTTTATAACCTAATAGGTCATTAGATCTTTAATAGTTTAAAAAATTATTATCTAATATTATTCTACCATAATCTCTCTTACTTCAGTACTGCAAGAATCTGACGAATCATGTCTGGATCCCCGTCTGGCAATGTCACCGTTTCAGCATGGTCCAAGATCCCTTGGGTAAATTGCGTCATAAACTCTTCACTATTGAGTTCATCAGCAGACTGTTGCCAGTGGCTCGGTACAGGGTAGATCGTGACTGTTCCATCACCGTTGGATGCATAAGTGATATTTCCTTCAGCTGAATAAGAACCAAACAGATGACGCACATCTTTTGGATAATCAACGCCCAAGCCACCATTATAAATCTTGGTTCCAGCTGCACTATTTGAAATATTTAACTTGGAAGGAACGTTCTTAATCACATAAGCCCAGACACGCGCAGCTTCGACCTGAGCATCGGTGTAGCCTGGATAATCATTCTGATCAGCCTTCTTCGAAGACTTGACCTCGCTATCCGATCGAGTATTCCACTTCTTAGCCTTACTCGTTTTAGACGTACTACTGCTATCATCTGTATCAGCTTGCTCCCGATCTTTCGGCTGCTCTTTCTTGCGATAGTAGAAATTGTCATCATCGCCATAAGCTGGTGACTGACCAGCCCAGATCCGATCCTTAGACTTATCCGAAACATCGTCTTTGCCCGCTTTCTGACCTTTTGGAAGGAGCAAAAGACCGTAGCCTCCAACACCCGACTTGGCACTAACCGTCATCTCAGCGATCTGGTCCTTCTGCTTAAAGCTCGATGCATCAAGCTCAACATCCTCGCTGACCAAGCCCTTATCATCAAAGACCAGTTCATTGCCACGACCATCGATCCAAGTCCCCTTGATACTCGAGTAGTCCTTAGCCTTGATGGCTTTCAAATCCATACCAGACTGTTTCTTTTCCGAAGTGCTGGTCTGCTTAGTATCCGAACTCTTAGGCGTCACCGTTCTCTGAGGACGACCACACGAAGCCAAGACCAAAGCAGAAAGCACAATTACCAAACCTTTTTTCATATCAATCTCCCTTCACATACCTACTATTTTAGAAAAATAAGAAAGGAGAGTCAAAGAAAAAGCGGAGGGGGAGAATCAATTAATGACCTAAAAGTCTGTAAAATTATGATTTGAATTTCTCAAGAAAAAGAAGCTCAATGTAACAAGCTTCTATACAATCATTTTTATTTTACTTGTTTTGGGATCATTCGAAACAACACAGCTCTAAAACTAGGAAACATTGATTCTATCAACTCCACACATTCCACATAGACAGTTTCACTTATGTTGTTTAATATGCTTCGAAACTATATCTTATACAAATTATTTAATCTTTCTAACTCTAATACATTCATACATACTTCTACTCCAGTACCTACCCCCTTACTATGAATAATTCCACAAGAAAACACAATCCTATCCTTACTCAAAATATTTGACAATACTACAAATGATTCCAAAACATAATTCTCTATAGTAATAAAACAATTATTTTCATCTTTAAAAAACTTTATAAATCCAATATCCTTACACCTATCACCCAAATGAAACCTAAGTGATTTTAAAAAATAATCAAAAAACACATCTCTCTCCATAGAAAACCCCTTCATTTTTAAAATATTCTGTTATATCATAAAAAAATAAGTTTTAGGACCATTCGAAACAACACGGCTCTAAAACGTCAACACTCTGTCATAAGTGAACTACTCCCCAAAAGTTAGACAGAAAAAATCTAACTTTTGGGGTGCAGTTCAACTGTCAGTTTTATCTTTTCTATCTCTGTCCCCTGCCGAAATATAAAATATGCTTAGAAAGCCTATTCTAATAGGCTTTTAGAAAATTTTGGTCTACTTTTTAGCTATCTTATTTTTTGACTGACCTTCGCTTTAATATTTTTTATCCCTCATAAATTGATTAATTTTATTCTTCTTAGTTGTTCTTTACTCCGGCAATTCCACCTTCAGGCTCATAACCGTCGGTTTTAATACTTTCTGAACAGCTGCGAGAAAGGCCAAACCGTTATCAGATGGGGAATATTGGAAAGTAATATGGATAACTTTTTTATCAAACTTATCGCCATATCTCTCCACATATTGCTTGCTTTCGAGGAAGTGAATGTAATTGTTAATTTTTTCCTGCAGAATTTCCAGATGGACTGCTTCTATCTCTTCCTGCCAGCCGACTGAATCCACCAGAAGAAGCTCTAAATGATTATCAACTATACCAATAGCGTCAAGTTCGCTAGGTTCTAGTTCTGAAACAATAGCTTTTTTTACAAGAGCTTTAAACTCTTCAACATCAAACAACTCACGTTGATCTTCTATATTTGGTAGCATAGTTTCAGGATGATTACGTATATAGTTTCTATCAATATCATCTTGCTTACTTAAGGGCCAGTGCCCTGTTTCGGCATAAATCATCACCTCATATGCGTCCCTAGAAGATTGAAATGCTTTATCCATTAGCTCCTTAGTAATGGGGTAGCATACTTCTGGGCCCATAGCTCCTCCAACTTCTTTAAAGAAGCTAATTTCGTAATAACCATCTGTTTCATATACAACAAATCCATCGCCTCTATGTACAATCGTATTGGAATGATTATAATCATCTAACTCATCTGCCTTTGGCCAACGATGATGTTCACAATAAAACATTACTTCTAAAGCATCTTTTTCTGATTTTGAAACACGTTCTGCTAATTTTTGGCTAATGGGAAAGTTAAGCACTTCTTTCCCTCTACTCCACAGGATCTGATAATCATTCTTGTTTTTTAATATCGTACAATTTTTGTATTGTTGAATTTCTGTTGTCATACTATTTCTTTTTGTCTATTTCAATGGTGATACATAATCATCTGGAAGTTTACCCATTGATTCTATCCATTGTTGTTCCGCTTTGGGAATAAGTATTTCAAGTTCTTTGTTACTAAAAAGCAACTGATTTTTACGGTTAGAAATCAGCACAATTGGCTTTTTTCTAGCTCTATCTTTTCTAATTTCGTTCTTTTCTTCTTCTGACGGTGGCCAAGAATCGTGTTTAATCTTCCAAGATACTTCGCTTAGCGTTCTTTCCCCACTATCTAATAAAACAAACAGCTCATTTGGTAATTCATAGACAACTAACCAAGAAACTACGGTTCCTTCTTCTAAAACCAAATAATACTTGTCCTCATCTCTCCATATATGCTGACCGTATCCTTTTACCTCTTCAAACTTGGTAACATCTTCCCATTCTAGTTTTGTTGGTTTCATTTGTATTCTCCTAGTGCAAGTTATTCTCTCAACCAGAATATCATAAAATCAGGCTTCTTTTTTTCTTCCTCAATAGGCGATGCCATCTTTTACCCATTTTCTAGTTTCTAACTCCAAATTAAAATAGAAATCTCTTCGACCAGATTTATCAAAACAATCCTCTTTAAGAGCCTCGCATACAATTCCCAGTTTCTTCTTACTTATCTCAGAAATATATAGCATAGTAAATCCTGCAGGAGATTCAATTTGGTCGATTTTCTCACCTTCTAAATTATAAACCTCTAGTTCTGATGGAACGTCAAAATCGCTGGATGAGCGAAATATACTGAAGATTCGCTGATATTTAGGGCTAAAGCGAAGATAATGTAAATGATGAAAACTAATCTGATGCTTCCCATTATGATTCCAATCTAGGGTTCCTTCTAGTATATTTTGTTGCCCTAACAATTTTCCTTCTAAACTAAAGTAGAAAATGATTTTGCTTACAAAGTTTTCTCCACTATAGACGATAACAATGTTCTCATCTTTATTATATTCCGCATGAATGATATCTGGTTGTTCTATCTTTATTACACAACCATCCCACTCCCATATGACCATCCGTTCACCGTAATCGATTTTCATAATCCTTCTCCTACTCTAACTCAGATAAATTCGAGATGCATTGTTTGCTCAGTCATCATGGACTGCACTTCCTCGACAAGTTTATCAATCTCGTTCTGTGTGATACGAATGTGGTTGAATGATGCCTCACAATTCTGTATACTTGACCTATATACAGTAAAACTTCCATCAATCAACAATTCTCCCTTTTGCTTTTAAAACATTACCATTTTCATAATCAAAAGTGATGATAGACCTTGGACTAGAAATTTTCATTTTCCTTCCTTTTCTTATATCCCTTTTAGACTAAACTTGCAGAGCACTCATAATCTTCTTAATTTGGTATTCCAACATGATAGAATTACCTTAAAAGACAATGTTACGTTTTCCACTATTATACCATACAAGAACTTTCCCCAAGAACCATCCTTGCATAAACCAACAAAAAAACACTGAAGATTCAGTGTTCTTTTCTATTTATGTCCCCTGCCGGAATCGAACCAGCAACTACTCCTTAGGAGGGAGTTGTTATATCCATTGAACTAAGGGGACCTATAAAAAAAGAAGCGAGATCACTCCCGCCTCCTTGTTCGTCTTAACGACGGATTTCTTTAATACGAGCTGCTTTACCTTGCAATGCACGAAGGTAGTACAATTTCGCACGACGTACTTTACCGTAACGTACAACTTCAATCTTTTCTACACGAGGAGTGTGTACTGGGAATGTACGTTCAACACCGACACCGTTAGAGATTTTACGAACAGTGTACATTTCAGTGTGTCCTTGACCTTTACGAGCGATAACAACGCCTTCAAAGATCTGGATACGTTCACGAGATCCTTCGACAACTTTCGCGTGTACACGAACAGTGTCACCAGGACGGAATGCAGGGATATCAGTACGAAGTTGACCTTCAGTCAAGCTTTGGATTAATGGATTCATTTTATTCTCCTATCTTCGTCAATCTTGAGGGACCTCCCTCAGCGGATAAACTGTATTTTTGTGCTTCCATTACGCACAGAAACTATCATATCAGATAATTTCAGGTTTGTAAAGCTCTTTTCTCTACTTTTTCGCAACTTTTTGACCAGAATAAATGCTCCACTCTTTTGGTAAGCAATAGGCGATGGCGCAAGCAATGACGAAGAATGGCAGGTTGGCATAGCCAAAGACTTCTCCTCCGATTAAGATCGGTGCGAGCAAGGTCGTCGTCGCACTGCCAAAGACACTGGCATATCCGATAGCGGCCACGACTAAGACTGGTAGACCTAACATCGGAGCAAGAAAGACTCCAAGTGTAGCTCCGATCGCAAAGAGCGGTGTCACTTCTCCTCCTTGGTATCCAGCAGAGATCGTCACTACGGTAAAGAGGAGCTTCAAGATCCAGTCATAACTCTGCGCACTGCCCTGATGAAAAGCTACATCAATCAGATTGGTTCCAAGTCCACTATAAGTGCCGACCTTGGTCAGCTGGAGGGTCAAGAGGACCAAGCTGAGTCCGGCCCCTATAAGGGCAATCCGGATATAAGGATTGGGCAAGACTTGAGCGACCGTTTTCTTCAACCAGGAAAGGCTAATTGCAAAGAGTTTCCCAGCAAGGCCAAAAGCCAGGCCAAGAATGGCAACTTTGATCAAGGTCTCTGGTGTCCAGCTCAGCGTTTCTCTTAGTGGCACAGCAAATTTCTCTAAACCAAGGGCATGAGAGGTGAAGCTAGCCACGATTGAGGCAATGAGCGCTGGATAGAGAGCCATCAACTGCAACTCCCCAACTGTCAAGACTTCAAGGGCAAAAAAGGTTGCTGCCAGTGGCGTCTGAAAGAGCCCCGCAAAACCAGCGGCCATCCCGGTCATGAGAAAAATACGCGAAGCATCCGGGATCTTGATATGACGGGCAAAACGGTGCGAAAGGGTCGCTCCGATCTGGACTGCTACACCTTCCCGACCGACCGAACCACCAAAGAGATGGCTCATCCAGGTCGTCAGCATGATCAAAGGCACCAAGACCAAGGGGATTTTCTCCTCACGCGCGTGTCCGACATCAAAGATGAGGCCCATCCCTTTTGAAGCCTTGCCACCAAAACGTTTATAGAGATAAACGATGACAAGCCCCGCTAAGGCCAGAAAAAGAATCAAGGGCCAATGCTGGCTTCGGAAATCCCCGATCAGGAGCAATCCTTGACCAAAAATCATGTCAATAGCACCGACCAAGAGACCAATGAAAAGCGCCATCCCTGTTAGGACCACATACTGTTGTGCTTTTTGCTTGATCGATAGACTAGTCACGCGCCCTCACCTCCTCTTGGAAGTTTCTCGAGCGCTTCATCATATCTTGAAACTGGGCTTGAATGGTCGCCCGATACTGCTCATCCGCCACAAGAGAGCCGACTTTCTCAAGCACCTCTCTTTCCCTTCCTTGATCGAGCACAGGTAAGCCCTGCTGCTCCTTATATTCTACAATCTGACCGACACAGACCATCCGTCTTTCCAGCAAGGCTACAATCTCTTGATCGATCTGGTCAATGTCCTTACGAATCTGATCTAAATCCATGTGTCTCCTCTTTATTTTGGATATAAATCGAGGCTGTAATCCATCGATCCAGCCTCTTTGTCATTAATTTGCTTTTGCTACAAGTTCTTCCGCAAAGGCTTCTAATTTTTCAATGTCTTCGTCTTCTGCAGACAAATCAACTTTGACACACTCAGAACCTTTTTCAGCACCAGTCGCAGCGAAGCAACGGTCGAAATCATCAACTGCTTTACAGAATTCATCGTAGAAGGTATCACCTGATCCTACCACACCGTAAAGTTTGCCTTTGAGATCAAGGCCAGCCAAATCTTCGTAGAAATCTTGGATCTCATCTGGAAGCTCTCCATCGCCGTATGTATAGGTCGCTACCACTGCGATATCCGCATCAAGGAAGTCCTCCGCATCCACAGTTGTACACTCATCCACATCTACTTCGACACCAAGATCACGGAATTTGTCCGCTACGATATCAGCAATTTCTTCAGTATTTCCAGTCATACTAGCAAAAACAATCTTCGCTACAGTCATAATTTCCTCCCAAAAGCTATTTCCCGTATTATACCACTTTTTCAAGCATTTTGCACGAAACCTTTCCCGATAAGGTGAAAGAAGGGGCTTGTTTCAGGAAATTAGATCGATTGAAGCTAATCACCCTCGTTTTCTTCTTGAATTGCTTTAATAGTTTTAATTTCTTCATCCAGCTTTTTATCAAAATCAGACTTATTTTTGAAGGGATACGAATAGGTGCGCCAAGTATACCATTTTAGCCCTTCCTTATCTTTATAATACCACTCAATTTTAGTAGGCAGAAACTCTTTGTTGTAGGAAATTCGAACCTTAGAAAATTGACGATTTTTCTTCAAATAAATCGTTTCAAATTCCGGAGGATATTCCTCTTTCATTAATTTATCATCCACAAATCTTTTCGGTGAACTAGTAATTTGATAGCTGGATTTCTTAATTTCATCAGTAGTAATTTTCTTACATAATAGAACCGATGATAATTCGTTATTTACTGCAGATTTGTAATACTGATTACGATCCCAGTCCGTTTTATAACCACCATAAACTGTATCATCTTTCACTGCGGTCTCATCATTATAGTAATATTCCTTTTTCTCAAGGTCCAACCCAACCTCAAAATGGTCTTCGGTAGAATCTCCCATTTTGATCATAACAAATTGCTTTTTCTTTAAAACATTCAATGCCGGTTGATTGTTACTACAACTACTTAGGAATACTGCAATAAGCATTACGATCAACACTACCACAATTGTTTTTGGAAATTCTAACCATCGTTTTCTTTTAGTTAATTGTTTCATTTCTTTCATCATATTCATCCATTCTACCAAAATAATGAACTTCTGTAAAACCGCTTCCACAGCTCCTAATTAGTGATAAATGCTTGCTGGATGGGCCTTTCTTATGTTAAAATTGACAGAGAAAATGAGGTAATGTATGAACGTAATGAATGAAATTCTTGAAAAAATTCAAGCTTATAACACGATTATTATCCACCGTCATCAGAATCCGGATCCGGATGCGATTGGTAGCCAAGTGGGCTTGCGGGATCTCCTGCGTGCGCACTTCCCTCAAAAGCGGGTCTTGGCAACTGGCTATGACGAGCCGACCTTGACTTGGCTTGCTGAAATGGATGAAGTCAAGGATGAGGACTATGCTGAAGCTTTGGTGATTGTCTGTGACACGGCTAATACTCCCCGCATCGATGACAAGCGCTATACGAATGGTAATTTCCTGATCAAGATCGACCACCACCCAAATGACGATGCTTATGGCGATCTGCTCTGGGTCGATACTGAGTCTAGCTCTACCAGTGAGTTGATTGCACTTTTTGCTAAGGAATTGGATCTTGAACTTCCTGTAAGTGCTGCGCGTCTTCTCTATGCTGGGATTGTCGGAGATACAGGTCGCTTCCTTTATCCTGCCACTTCGACTCGGACTTTTGAGATCGCTGCAACTCTTCGAAGCATTCCCTTTGATTTTACAGCCCTTGCTCGTCAGATGGATACGATCAATCTCAAAACAGCTAAGCTTCAAGGCTATGTCTATGACCATCTTGAGATCGATGAACATGGTGCTGCGCGTGTGACCTTGACACAAGAGCTCTTGAAGAAATTCGATCTACGGGATTCAGAGACTGCTGCAATTGTCGGTGCCCCTGGACGCATCGATACCGTATCTGTTTGGGCCATCTTTGTCGAGCAGGCCGACGGTCACTTCCGTGTCCGGATGCGTAGCAAACGAAAAGTGATCAACGAAATTGCCAAACGCCATAATGGTGGTGGCCATCCACTAGCTAGCGGAGCTAACTCTTACTCCCTCGAAGAAAACGACCAAATCTACAAAGAGCTACAAGAAGTGGCACGCACAAACGAAGGCTGAGAACAATTTCTCTGCCTTTTTATCTTGGTCATGGGGTTTTCATTTGCGGTAGCGATTCTTAGCTCTTTCTTGCCATGGGCAAACCTTAATGCTGGAAATTTTGGTTCATACAGCTGGAATGGCCTTCGCGGAGATGGATGGTTTGTTATTATCTTCGCAGTCGTTGCGATTGTCCTTGCTTGCTTGAACGATGTAAAATCTTCACTACCAAAAGGTTTTGCAATTGGTGTTATCGTAGCAGGAGCTCTCTCAACTATCGTAACATTGATCGATCTATTTGGTGTGAACAAGTACGCTGTTAACTTCAATGGTTATGGCGTTTCAATCGGCTTTGGTTTGATCCTTGCTTTAATCGCATCAATCGCTATTGTTGTAACTGCTCTCTTGGCGATGTCAGGTGGTAAAATCACTAAAGGAACATTCGAAGAACTTGCTGAATCTGGTAAAGGATTTGCCCAATCTGTTGGACGCGTGACAACTTCTACTGTAAAAACTGCTGTAAATGAAATCAAAAAAGAATCACACGAACACACTGAGGGACAAGCTGATCAACCAGTGGAAGCACCAAACGATCCAAATCAAACTGAACAATAATATGATCATCATCACCTTGGTCCTGCCAGGGTGATTTTTTTGATCATGAATTTAAATAAAATTAGTGAAAATACTTGTCAAGATCCTGGAAATTTGGTAAACTAGCTTAGTAACAATCTATGGCTCGGAAAGAGACCATGGCAGAAAGGAAATATTGCAAAATGAAAAAAGATATCCATCCAGAATATCGCCCTGTTGTCTTCATGGACACTACTACTGGTTACAAGTTCCTCAGCGGTTCAACTAAGTACTCTAGCGAAACAGTTGAATTCGAAGGTGAAACTTACCCATTGATCCGTGTTGAAATTTCATCAGACTCACACCCATTCTACACTGGACGTCAAAAGTTCACTCAAGCAGATGGACGTGTGGATCGTTTCAACAAAAAATACGGTCTCAAATAAGAACCAACACAAAACCACTTCCCTTTCGGAAGTGGTTTTTTTGATCTCCGTTTCTTTTATTGTGAACGCACAAAATAAGAGGTTAGGATGTTGATCCTAACCTCTGTTTTTATCTTAATGGAACTGCATTCCACCATCCACGATAATGGTTTGACCCGTGATGTAGTTTGAGTCAGGTCCAGCAAGGAAGCTGACAGCCGCTGCTACATCTTCTGGTTCAGAAAGACGTTTCAAAGTGATATCTTTAGCGAATGTTTGCATACCCCATTCGTCGTCTTTGCCCGCGTTCTTCCCAACTTCATGAGCAATGTCAAACATCATTGGAGTCTTAACAATACCTGGTGCATACGCATTGACAGTGATTCCTGAATCCGCCAAGTCACGCGCCAAAGTCTGTGTGATACCACGAACTGCAAATTTAGTACCACCATAAACAGTCAAGTTAGGGTTACCTACAACACCTGCTTGTGAAGTTGCATTGATGATTTTTCCGCCATGGCCAAGCGCTTTGAATTGAGCTTGTGCAGCTTGAGCACCCCAAATCACGCCACCAACGTTAATAGCAAATGTACGTGTAAATTGTTCTTCTGTAATTGTATCAAGTGGTGTAGTTGGCGCAACACCTGCATTGTTCACGACAACATTCAAATCTCCAAAATGGTCAACAACTTTTTGGAAAGCTGCAGCTACTTCTGCTTGTTTGGATACATCAGCAACGACCGCAAAAGCATTTTCTGCTGACAACTCAGCAACTGCTTTTTCAGCTGTTTCAGCATTGTAGTCCAATACTCCGACCTTGAAGCCATCTTGCACCAAGCGTTTTGCGATTGCAAAACCAATTCCTTGACCAGCACCTGTGACAATAGCTACTTTAGACATATGATTCCTCCTTGGTATCAACGATACCAGCAAACGTTCCTATCAGAACAGCAAGGGTTGACAACTAGTTTTGATGGGGTCTTTTATAAATATCCGACAAAACTATGCTAACAGTATACTCTTTTGTGAAAAATATTTCAATCTCTAGCCTATTTTTTCAAAAAAATAGTTTATTTATATGATATTTTTATTTAGTGATAAATGAACTGGAACGTGAAATAGAATATGGCTTTTAACCAAAATAGATAACTGTCCTATTCTGAAAGCTACATAAAAAGCCTTCTTTCGAAGACTTCTCTTAAACTATTCGTTTGATTGATCCCTTTAGTCATCAGACTCCGCAAATACTTGAGTGGCTTTGACTGCTTTCTTCCACCCCTTGTACAGCTCTTCCTTTCGGGATTCATTCATCTTGGGTTCAAAGATTTGGGCTGCTCCATGAAGAGATTTTAATTCTTCCAAGTCCTTCCAATAGCCTACGGTCAGACCTGCTAGGAAGGCTGCTCCTAAAGCCGTTGTTTCCAAGTTTTTCGCGCGAGCAATCGAAATTCCAAGAATATCTGCCTGAAACTGCATTAAATAATCATTTTTCGCTGCTCCTCCGTCTACTTTTAGAACAGGGATAGGAGTTTTGGCATCTACCTGCATGGTGTCGATGATATCGCGTACTTGATAGGCAATGGATTGAAGGGTTGCCTTGATAAAGTCTTCCTTGGTCGTTCCCCGGGTAAGTCCAAAGACAGAACCACGCGCCTCTTGATTCCAGTATGGTGCTCCAAGACCCGTAAAGGCAGGGACCACATAGATTTCATCCTGGTTCTGGGACTTCAAAGCATAGACCTCAGATTCAGGAGAACTGTCAATCATACGCAAGCCATCGCGGAGCCATTGAATGGCACTTCCAGCGATAAAGATAGATCCTTCAAGGGCATAGTAGACCTTGCCATTAATCCCATATCCAATCGTCGTCAGCAAGTTATTCTCTGATAACTGCATCTCCTCACCCGTATTCATAATGATGAAGGACCCAGTTCCATAAGTATTTTTGACCATACCAGGTTCAAAGGCCAATTGACCAAAGAGAGCAGCTTGCTGGTCTCCTGCCATCCCTGCAATCGGTACTTGTCCACCGTAGAAATGGAAAGGAGCTGTCTTGCCATAAATTTCAGAGTTTGAACGCACTTCAGGAAGCATTACCTTAGGAATGTTGAGGATTTCCAAAATTTCTTCGTCCCATTTCAGTTCCTTGATATTGTAGAGCATAGTACGGGCTGCATTGGAATAGTCTGTCACGTGGGCAGCTCCATCCGTCAGCTTCCAGACCAACCAAGTATCAATGGTTCCAAAAAGTAATTCGCCCTTCTCCGCACGCTCTTGCGCCCCATCAACATGGTCCAAAATCCAACGAACTTTAGTCGCTGAAAAGTAGGCATCGATAACTAGACCTGTCTTTTGATGGAAGGTTTCTACATAGCCTTGGTTTTTAAGTTCCTCAGCCATTGGGGCAGTTTGACGAGATTGCCAGACAATGGCATTGTAAATAGGAAGCCCCGTGTTCTTATCCCAAACAACTGTCGTTTCCCGTTGATTGGTAATGCCGATCGCCTCGATTTGATTGGGCTTGATGCCACTTTCGATAAAGACCTCAGCAATCACCGACTGAACCGAGTTCCAAATCTCATTGGCATTGTGCTCCACCCAACCAGCCTGCGGAAAAATCTGAGTGAATTCCTTTTGACTAGAGCTAACTTGCTCGCCTTTTTTATTAAAAATGATAGCCCGCGAACTAGTGGTTCCCTGGTCAATCGCCATAATGAAAGTTTCTTGAGACATAAACTGCCCTCCTGAATTCGATACTTAAAAATCTTGTTCTTTCACAAACTAGTATACTCTATTTCATCATGGATTTGTATCCATTTTTTTAAGAAAATCCGGTCTAACATTTTCTACTGCTTCTAGCTCTATCAGACAAAGTTAAAAGAGCACTGAGACTCTTTTAACTAGTAGTTCAAATGCTTATCAAGATTTGCTTTGATCTAACCGATTTAAAAACTCCATGGTCGGACTGTCTTGATAAAGTTCTTTGAGAGGAATCTTCTGATAGACAGCTATTTCGTCCGCAGTCACACCGTAACGAATTAATAGATCATAAATACGATTTAAATCATGACGTAATTCATCTGTTATGAGGACATTATCACTTGTTTCTTTTGTTTTCCAAGAATAAGATGGCAGAACTTCTTTGGTTTCTATTAAGATAGTTTGTAATAAGGTACCCCCATGACTATTCTTCTGAGAGATATCGGTCCCAAGTTCCAACATTTTCTCAAAAACCTTGAAAGACCGGTCAGCCTTTTCCTTAGACGAATACATCTCATATTGGCCATTCCAGCGTTTGATCATGCGCCTACAGTCAAATACAGCTCGTCCACCCGCTGTTTGGAGGACTGGTTGACAAAATGGATTCAGCTCTGTCGGCTCTTCAATAAAGTTAAGATCTGCTCCTCTATCAATGAGTAAGTCTGCAATATCTAAATGTCCCGATTTGATAGCGACTTGAAGGAGCGACTGTCCCTGATCTCTTTTAGGTTTGTCACCCGAAACAGCATTGACTTCTTCAGGCTTTTTATCCAATATCTGACAGACTCCCTCTAGATCTCCTCTTCGCAACAACTGAAAGGTTTTTTGCATTGTCTTTTCTCCTCTCACATTTTAGATAAGAAGTACACTGTGTTGATACTTTTATCCTATCTCTAGGTTCTTCGTTAAACTGATTATAGCATTTTATGGACTCTACATTTAAGTCCTAAAGGGTAAAGATGACAGACTCCCACCGAAAGAGGTACAACTCTATTTCTCTGATTTTCGTGCAGCCACCAGCCAAGAGGCTACTAGGATTTCGAAACTAACCAGAAGGATAATCTGAGGAAGCGAGCTCTGAACCAGCATGAGAACAGCTAGACTATCGATCAGCATATGAGCGAGGATACAAGGAACAGCTCCTTTCGAGTACTCCCTAAGCGCTCCAAATAGGAAGGTATTCCCTAAGATCATCAGGTAAAAGATGAGATAGTTGGCCGAACCTGCTGTAATCCATGGGAGTTGATAAATAGGAATATGCCAGAGGAACCAGACAATGGAAAGAACCATCATTTTAGGTATAAAGTGCTTACGAAAGGAAAGATGATCTTGTAAAAACCAACGCCAGCCGACTTCTTCCAGACCGCCATATAATAAGGTCCAGGGGAAATAAAGGAAGAAGGCTAAGAGGGAGTTCCCAGTAAAGCGAACGTTCATAAGCAGGATGGAAATCCCATAATAGATGACGGGGATGAAGAAAGCTAGGATCCAAGATAGGGAACCTTCTTTTTGAAGAAAGACCTTTTTGAAAAATTCACCCAAAGATTTGACTTCCCTCAACACCAGAGAAAAGACAGCCGCCACAATCAGGGGAATCAAATTCATTAGGATAAATAGTAGTGAGGCACCCATACTACTCCCATCTGGGAAAAACCAAAGGATCACTTGCCCTACTAGAAAGGTAGCTAAGAGGGCAGTCAATGCATACCAGATAGCAACTGATTGTTTTGAAATAAATTTGCTCATTTTTCTTCCTTTACAGTTACATACTTCTTTTTTGCAATCATGATTGCTAAACTAATAATAAGAATTTTACTGACGATAGATAGCCATACCTCTTCATTCACTAGAATCTGAGACAAGGAATTGATACAGGCATGAGCCATGACACAGATCCATAAATTTTGCGTTTTATGATACAAGGCCGATAAGATAAAGCAGTTAGTTAGCAGACCTACTAGAAACGGAAACAATTGAATGACAGCTAAAGAACCGTCGATATAAAAGTATAGTAGATGCCAACTAGACCAAGCTAAAAAGGTGATCAAAGTAGCTGAAAAATAAGGTATTTTTTCCTGCAAAGTTGGTTGAAAGAAATAACGCCAGCCAATTTCTTCAACTCCACCAAAAAGAAGAGCCTTGAAAAAGAGCACTACTGGCAAGACCAACGATTGAGTGGTGATCTTACCACCTAAGATAAATGGGAAAAAGTCGAGTAACAAGAAAACGAGCACCAAGCAATAATTTGCCAAACTGTCTTTGACTTGAAAAAAATCTTTTAGAAGTTGTTTGAAACTAGATTGATAGTAGCCAATACTAGCAAGACTACCCCAAAATGCAGATGATAAGCCACCTACAATAATAGCGATGATACCAAATGATGATGTAAAATCAACCTTGACTCCTCCTGCTCTTAAAAAACAAACCAGAAGGCTGACTCCTAATACTTGACCAAAGGTCCCTAACAAATACATAGATAGGGCTTGCTTTCTACTCATTCGCGATTCCTTTTTCTTTCAATTAATTACCAGTGCTATCTACTTTAAACCCATACTTACCTGCATTTCGTTTGAGCTTCTCAACCAGAGCTTCATTCCGCTTGCTTTTTCCAAAAAAGAAGGGAATAGTCTTTCCATTTCTGAGTTCGATATAGAAAGCATAGCGAGCCCCACCACCAGATCGTCCACGAAAAATTGCATAGGTGATTTGCTTGATCTCTTTCAGTGGGATCCTGCGACGACTGAAACACAGAGCGGCATGGATATAGAAGATTCCACGGTTAATATGGAAGGGAGCAAAGAAGGGACCGCCGCTACGTCTCACAATTGCCCTTCTTCTCAGGAAAAGGAGAACAGTAGAAGAGAGCAAGAAAACGAGCACATATAGAATCGGAGCACTCTCCATTATCTTTCTAAATTCTAACACGCTGTCTTTCATCCTCTACTTCATCTCAACCCATTTTTCATTATCCATGATAAAGGGCTTAGCCAGACCTTCGCCTGTGTAGTCTTGGTACTTGGTCTCTAAGTATTTGTAGACATCTTCCTTGGTCGCAAACTTGATGGCTTGATAGGGTTCTTCAAAGGTCAGCTTTTCGACAAAGAGATAGCCGTCCTTTGCAGGAACTAAAACGCCGACATGGCCGACAAAAAGGGTATTTCCATCCAGGTTATCATGAACGATAACAGAAAGCATGCGCGCATTTTCATTGAACTTGAAATGAGCAAAATACTCTTCCATCTTCTTGGCATGGACCTTGACATCCGTTGTCGCCTCTGTCGGAACCCGTGAATACAGAATGTTAAAGGCTTCCTTGTCTGCCTCACCGAAGATCTTCCCTTTGTCAATCGCATCATTGTCCACGAACAAAAGTTCACTATCCGCTTTCATCTTAGGAATCTCGATGCGATTCTTCAGAAGAGTATAGCTATTGATCCGGCAGTTGGTCCCGACGAAATCGCCCTTTTTCTTGGTCCACAAGTCACTGATCTTCTCAACATTGTAGTCTGTTTTCTTGAAGGTGCTGAAGTCACCCGTCAAGCCGACCGAGCCGACAATGCTATCGTAATCCGTTACTAGACCCAGAAATTTATCTACACTTTCCCGATCCAAATAAGCAGACAAAAGAGTCCGCACTTCTTCGACACTCGCCTTGTTGTTGAGGTTGCTGTAGCTTCCCCTGTAGCGCTCCTTATCTGAACTAGATTTCTGCACAGTGGAACTTTCCTGCTTTTCCTTGGATTGCTTTTGGTTGCTACCACAAGCCGCTAAAGCAAAGATCGCCAAGGCACAGCTAGTAAGAAGCATGATTTTTTTAGATGGTTTCATAAAGTGGTTCCTTTTCTATTGATTAAAATGTTTGTACCATAAATTTTTCATATTGATAATCCTTCTCCTCTATTATAGTTTAAAACTAGGTTAGCTCCAACTATTTTTTACGAAATAAGAAAAGATTATAAGCAGCGAAAAAGAGCTGGCAACTGTCCAGCTCTTCAATATATTACAAAAATCAAAATTAAAACTATTGTTTAATTCGACCAATCTATTTTGGCATGTTCTATTGCGTACTCGGCTTCTTCTTGAGTAAATTTTCTTTTTTCAACAAGTATTTCTAATATCTTTTCTTTCGTAATCTTGCGACCGTTTGCATAAGATTCCGCTTCTTTCACAGCGTCCTCCTTCCAATCGAAATTAACATGTTCTACAGCATAGTCAGCCTCTTCTTGAGTAAATAGTTCAACATTTATAAGTTGCCAAACTAATTTTTCTTTTGAATAACGATACCTTTGAAGTGATTTTGCTGCTAAAACAGCCTGCTCTTTCCAGTCCATATTAAGCTTATATATAGCGTACTGGTTAGCTCCTTCTGAATAATTATAAATCTTTATTTTATTTTTGATAGCCTGCTTCGAAATAGGAGAATCCTTTGACAGTTGCTTAGCTGTTGCATATGCCCTTTTAAATTCTTCTTCTACTAAAGTTGGATGAAAAAGTTTTTTCACAAGCAAATTAAATAATAATTCTAAATCGTCCTCATTTTCATCACTTGAAGAAGTGTATTTTCTATAATCATAATTCTGTGTACTAGAACTTGAAGTAGCGTATTCTTGTTTTGATGATTCAAAATCATCCTTATTTCCATCACTTGAAGAAGAGTATTTTTGTACAGGATTAGTCAACTGTGATCCTGAACGTGAATTTATCCATTTATTATAATTTATTTCATAATCAATTACTATAAGAGCTAGCATTCCTGCAAATAATCCAAAAATTGTAAAAATAAATATCAAAAACTTTTTCATCATGACTACCTTTACTTGTTTTTCTCCAATGAAATTTTCATCCCTCTGGAACTGCTTTCATTAGTATTATATCATGAAATATTGTTCATTTTTATTTACTAGTGTAAAAGTCTCTATGGCTAGTAAATAAAAAAGTGACTGCATTTCAACTGCAATCACTCATTCTATGTGAAATAAAAAATAACAAAGTGTTATAAAAGATTATTTAATCTTGTGTTTGTTCATCTTTTCTTCAAAGATGGCTGTCATAATCTTTCGGAGCTCTTCTCCTTCTTTTTCAGGAAGGTCGCCTTGACGTTTCGCCACTGCATAGAGTTCAGGGTATTGCTTGGCTACACGCTCAACTGTCTTGGTCGTCGCATGCCCTCTGACAAAGAAAGGAATGCGTTTGATCCATTCTTGCGGTACAAGAGCCAGCAACTTCTTACCTGCTTCTTTATCAGAAATCTCAGCTGTGCTCAATCCTTGCTTGATTTGTTCTTGTTCTTGTTCTGTAAAATCTTTTAATTCCATTTAAAACTCCTCATTCTCCTATTTTGTTTATCTAAGAGCACATTATACACTTATGTAGTGAAAACTACAACTAAAGGAACCGAAAAATAGAGCAAGGGCAAGTCATCCCTCACTCTATCTCTTAATCGTAAAATCTTATGAAGGATATTAATTTCCGATTTACTGTGGAGCATCACCCTTTTGCTTTAAATAATAGTCACTTGCCTCAGTTAGTTTTTTATAATAATGATCGTAACTCTTACTAAATTGTCTAATCAGCGGAATAGCGACCTCATAGTAGTGATGGTCCATCAAAAATGTTTTCAGTTGATCTTGAATATTTTTCATTGGACTTGTTTTGTAATCATCACTGTTCAAATAGCGATCATAAATAGAAATTGTGTCCTTATTTTCATTATGCCACTTTTCATTACTTTCTATCGTAGCTATTTTAGATTCATCAGCCTCTTTTAAGTTCTTCAAATCAATAGTAAAATTATTGTTTAATTTAACCAATCTACTTGAGCATGTTCTATTGCGTACTCCGCTTCCTCTTGAGTAAATTTTCTATTTTCAACAAGTATTTCTAATAACCTTTCTTTCGAAATATTGCCACCGTTTGCAGAAGATTCCGCTTCTTTCACAGCTTCCTCTTTCCAATCGAAATGAACTTTTTCTATAGCATAGTCAGCCTCTTCTGGAGTAAATAGATCAACATCTACAAGTTGCCCAACTAACTTTTCTTTTGAATAATGAAACTTTTGATATGATTTTGCTCTTAAAACAGCCTGCTCTTTCCAGTCTATATTAAGCTTATTGACAGCGGACTGGGAAGTATACTCTGAATACCTGCCATACTTAGTAAGATAATTTTTAATTTGTTGCTTCGATAAAGGAGATTTCTCTGACCAAGATTTAGCTTTTGCATATGCCCTTGTACTTACTGGTACTAGTAAATTTTCTTTCGGTTCTGGAAAGCTTGATCTATTATGAAATTTTTCATAATCTCTATAATAACCACTTAACACAATAGCTACAAATCCCACCATCAATCCAAACATCGCAAAAATAAATATAAAAAATTTTTTCATAATGTATACCTTTACTTGTTTTTAGTCTAATTTGTTATTTTATGCTTAATAAAACAATATTGTCACTCAACACTAGGAGAATTAACTTCTCCAGTCACTCAAAACAATTCCTATAGAATCCTTCAATAACGGTTTTATTAATCCCTGTTTAAATATAGCAACTCATTCTTAATGATGTTAAAAAATGAGTTGGTTCCATAAAAGACTCAACATTTGTGACAGGACCACCAGGCAATGTCATTCCTTGCCTAGACTCTTTCTCACGATCCATAACAAGAACTCTATCGCCGTCTCTTACCATACAAAGATTTGTGAATTCTAGAGTCTCATTCATAGCCCTATTTCCTAGCTATGTTTCCATTTTTTCTTATCGACAGCCTAACATTTCATCCTAGTCACCTTTTAGTTGCACTTGCGTATGGGCTAGCAGGTCTCCTAGATGCCTCTTATCATTTCTAAACATTGTCATTGCCAGTAGCAAAACTGCGAGGAGAGTCGCCGAAATAGAGAGGCTAATGGATAACACATCAAACTCACTATAGAAACCATGAATCGTGCCCATATGACCGATTTGCCAAGGTAAAAATTTAATGGTGTTTCTGATTAAGCTTGCCTGCACTGTTTTTTTCTGGTAGACCAGTTCAAGTCCCGCTTTTACCTTCCCAAAACTGCCATCATTTTTATAATCCAAGAATGTGAACAGGAGCGTGATTGGCAAAACAGAGGTGAAAAATACAAGCCTCTGTGACTGAATTTCTGTAAACTCTGGGACGCCATTAAAAAAGATGATGTAAATAAGCATCGAACCTAAAAACAGAAGTACTAAATAAGCTAGAATGAAAAGATAATCAAACAGAAATTCTGTCATTCTTTTTTTAAATGAAATAGGATTGATTGCTAATATCTTCATCACTGTCTCCCCCTTTCTCATCTCCTATTATAATATAAGGGCACGAATAAAGAAACTATTAATAAAAAAGAAAGACTGCAATCTTTCGATTCCAGTCTACTTCATTCCTAATTTTCTCTATAAATAACAAATCCATTCGGTTGAATGATCAATCGATCATCGGAAATGGTCCCATGGCTGATCAGATCTGCTTGTCTTCTTTCTAATACAAATTCTTTCTTAGAGTGGTTAAAATAGGCTTTAAGAAACTGTCCTTCATGCTGCCATTCTACTGCTACTATATCTGGCTCTACTTCTTCTAAGCTCACTTTACCATGTTGAATCATGCCCGCCACTTCTTTTCGTAGCTGGATCAATTCCTTCATAAAGTTCAGCATGTCATTGTCCGCTGACACGCGCTCCCAAGGCATGACACGGCGGCAATCTGGGTCTGGGCCACCGATGAGGGCTAGCTCCGTTCCATAATAGATACAAGGCGTTCCTCGTTGCAGATAGAGGAAGGAAAGAGCAGACTTGACGGACTGAAGATTGCCTTTAGCCGTTGTCAGGATGCGTTCTGTATCATGGGAGTCCAAGAGGTTGAACATCACCTCAGAGATCTGCTGCCTGTAGTACATAGACTGGCTATTGATCTCCCAAATGAAGCGTTGCGTCTCCTTATGTCCTCGCAGGAAATAATCCTTGATACTTTCAGAGAGCGGATAGTTCATCACGGCATGGAACTCATCACCATTGAGCCAAGGTTGGGACGAATGCCAGATTTCCCCGAGGATATAGAGGTCTGGCTTCTTGGCCAAGACCGCCTTACGGAAATCCCGCCAGAATTGATGGTCGATCTCATTAGCCACATCCAGTCGCCAAGCATCAATATCAAACTCTTCAATCCAGTAAGTCGCCACCTTCAAAAGATAGGCCTTCACCTCAGGATTAGCCGTATTGAGCTTAGGCATATAGCCCGCAAAGGCAAAAGCATGGTAAGACAAGTCGCGACTATTCCACAGATTTTCTGAGGAGACAGGGAACTCTTTAATATGGAACCAGTCCTTGTAAATCGAATCCACCCCGTATTTGACCACATCCTGCCATTGGGGTGAATCATAGCCAATATGGTTGAAGACGGCATCCAGCATAATCTTCATCCCACGCGCATGGGCCTCTTTCACTAGCTGGCGGAAGGTGTCCTTATCACCAAAATGTCGATCAATTTCAAAATAATCAATGGTATCGTATTTGTGGTTGCTTGGAGATTCAAAAATCGGGCAAAGGTAGAGCCCTGTAATCCCTAACTCCTGCAAGTAGTCCAAGTGATCGATGATCCCTTGTAAATCTCCACCAAAGAAATCCAATACTTGAGGAGCAATAGAGGCATCCCAAGGGCGGACGCCTTCTGGTGAAATGGCTGGATTCCCATTGGCAAAGCGCTCAGGAAAGATTTGGTACCAAACCGTCTGCGCCACCCAATCTGGAACAGCACACCCATCAATCTCATGGATAAAAGGAAGCTTAAAGCCGTTCATGACGAAGTCCAGGTTCTCCTTGGTGTAGGCTGCTACACCTCGATCTCCGTACAAGGTCTTCTCTCCCGCCGTGGACTCTAATTCAAAGAGGTACTGGATCCGGGCATGGCGGACAGATACCGACACTTGCCAATAATCAAAGAGGTCGTCTGTCGTCACCTTGTCCATTTCCTTAGTTGCCTCATAAAGATCCTCTATAAAAATAAAGGGATCCCCATAGTGCAAGACAATCCGTTTGATATCTTCTTTCTTGGTCCGGATGCGAATATGAAGCTGCCCGTCCTTATAAAGATAGGCATACTCCGATTCAGGCCGATGATAAATCGCTGTTAATTCCATCTGTCTCGTCTCCTACTATACTCTCTTTTCATCATTTACCACTTTATGCAAACGATTACATAAAATCATTTATTAGTATACAACTTTATGAAAAGGTTTGCAATATGTTGAGAGAGATAATTTTAGACTACTAACTTTTTATAATTGTATTGCACACAAAAAGCCCATCAATTGGGCTTAAAGATTTTTGTTGAAGCAATGACTTTACCTTATAAGCATCACTTTATACTGTTTCCTACTAAAATATACTACAGATCTATATTTCTGTTAATAGTTTATTGAACAGTTTTTCGAGCTTACTAGTATCTCCATAAACTGTTCCATCCATATATAAGTGATAGATATCATCATCTAAACCAATTGAAATTTCACATTCATAGCCTTTCATCAAAGCTAAAGAACGGATAACTTCTCGTTGAGTACGACCATTTCCTTCTCGAAATGGGTGAAAATAATTTAGATTATCTAATATCTCAGCTAAACTTTTACAAATCTCAATTTTATTATTTGCGTTCAGTAAATAGTTTGAAAGCAAAGTATTTAAAAATTTTTCTGCCATATCAAAAGACTGAACTGGCATAAAAGCATTTCCACTTTTAGAGATATTTACTTGACGGTATTGACCTGCCCAAGTATACATTCCTTCAAAAAGAAACTTATGAATCTTTAAAATATCTGAAACAGTATTTACTTCAATTGGATTAATAAACAGTTTTAAACTTTGACTTGCTACTAAACGATATTCTAATTCTCGTGCTTTATTATCATTTTTCTCATTAAATTTATTTATGAGAACAGATGAATGGGGATAGGTGTATAAATTATCAGGGTCTATATAATCATACCCTTCATATATTTTTCTGACCATTATCCAACTCCTAATGCAACTGCCTCTTCTCTCAGTCGCTCCACGTCTTCTACCGTGGGATGCCATCCTTCAATCATATTGGTGCTCAGAGCAAACCAGACACTCTTAAAAACCTTTTTGTTGTCAAAAATCACACCCATAATCATCATTTTTTCTTTATCTACATCTAAGGTCATATTCTACCTCCGTCCTATTATTATAGCATATTTTAAATCATTTTAGTTCTCCTATTTAGTACTTACCCTACACAAAAAGCCCAGCAAATGGGCTTTCTCATTATCAAAATAACTGATCTTCATTCCTTACTTGTATGCCGCTTTCCAAGACTTAGCGCTTGCTCTTCTGACATCTGAACCACCTTAGAAAAATTAGTATTGCGAGGCATACTGTCCAAAGAGTACCAATAAACATCCGCACTCCCATTTCTGGCTACATAAACTACTGGAGCCAGTTGACGAGTTGGTGCTACAGGTTCGACAGGTTGGACTGGCTGAGCTGGTTCTACTGCTTGACTCGGTTGAGGGGCTTGACTTGGTTGCGTCTCTACAGAAGGGCTGGCTGGTTGTGGTTGGCTACTTGGTTCTGTCGGCACTAAAGATGGCTTGGCAGTCCCCTTCAGATAGTCAATGGTCGCATTCTTAGAGTAGTTGTCCAAGGTCACGGTGGTGATCCCATAAGCATCTACCGACTCTTTGGGACTACTTAGATGGATAGGTAAAAGGTTGCCATCTCGATCAATTCCTACATATTGCAAGGTCACCTGCCGAGGAATTAATTCATCACCAGTATAGACCGGGGTCACCTTGTAGTCTAACCAGTAATTTGGGTGGGTGGCCAGCCAGCTATCGAGTCGTTTCTCGTAGTAGAGCATGCCCTCCACATTACTATCCGCTGTCCCTTTATAATTCCCCGTATTGGTCCAGGCAGTTAGAGGAACCAGATTTTTCCCTTCATTGGTCAATCCACTAAACTGATAGCCGATCAAATGCCCTCTATGGAACAACCAGGCCTTCTTTCCTTTATTTCCATAAGCAATCTTATAATTGTGCCAGCCAACCGGATTATAGTTGAGACGTGGTTCTCTTTTTTTCTTTGGCTCATCCTTGTCCTGCAGCTGAATATGTGCCGAAGTCGCCCGACTTAAATGATCAAAATCCCCCAGTACAAGCTGCTTATTGCCATTAAAAGGCAGTAGATGAAGACTCTGGTAATCCAGTCCAGTTTGCTGGGCTTGAGCCCCTTGAACAAAAGCAAAGGATATAAAAACCGAGACGATCGCAACAATAACATTTTTCAAAAACCGTTTTGTAACCATGATTGAAACTCCCACATTTCTATCTAGTGATATTATAGCAGAAAAAAGAGGTTACAGAACAAATAACTTTTTAGAAACTATTTTATGCTATTTTTTATTACTTCCAGACTTTCTGGAATTTCAAAATATTAATTTTAATTGTATTCATCATTCCATTTGAATGTATGGTAAAATAACTAAAATAATGCTAAAAATCAACGTTAAAACGATAAATGCCACGCAAAGTAGCAAAAATAATGAGAATGCAACCTCTACTTGCTTGTGCTGTAATCATCGTTTATTCTATACTAAAATCAGTCATATTGCTACTTTATGACAAATTACATCATAGAATATAGAGGAGGTCATACAACATGACATTTGCTGAAAAATTAAAATCCATACGTAAACAAGTAGGGATGTCACAAGAAATTTTAGCTGAAAAAATCGGTGTATCAAGACAGGCTGTAACAAAGTGGGAAACAGGTGCTGGAATTCCAGATATCGAAAATATGATATCCATCTCAAACCTATTTAACATCTCTATAGATGAGCTAATCTGTAATGAAAGAACTAGTCTCAAAACAAGCGAATATCTTTTTGAGAGTATCACAGAGTATGATATCGATAAGATCAAGAGCTATGATATGAAATTTGGAGGCGCAGAAAAGTTTGTATTGTCCGGATACAAGGGAGAAAAAATACGAGTTCGTCTGGTATCCAATCTTCTTTCTACACTTCAAAATGATTTTAAAGTAAAAATTGATGATAGTAGAAAAAGAATTGACCTAGATGTAAAACGTTATAATGGTGTAACAGAGGCAACGGCTAAAGAAACGGTCAGTATCTTTGTGCAAATCCCAACTCCTTATATTAGTCACATTGAATGTGCGGTTCGTGCAGAGTCTGTAGAAATTCACTCCCTAGAATGTGACAATATCGAACTTGACGTTAAGACATCTCGTATTACCCTAGAAGATATTTCAGGTAAAGTAAAAATAAACTGTAATCTTGATATGGAAGTATTATGTCATTCATTAAACGGTGAAGTTGAAATTAACCAGATTTCAGCAACGTCCAGAATTCGTATTCCTGAAAACAGCCTATTTACTGCTGTCACCAAAGGAATTGGTACAAACATTTATTATGAAAAAAATGGACAAAAAACTAAACCATTCGATTCACCCGATTCAGATAATATAATTGAATTAAATGGTATTAAGAGTGAACTGGTTATCTATACAGCTGAAGAAAGAGGGTAACTAAATGAATGTAAATTATTTAAAAAGATACATCATCAGTTCTTATGTACTTGTTTGGGCACTCATTATTTTCGTAGCAGCTCCTGCAAGTTTAGTATTTAAGGTTCCACCAGTTATCATGTGGATTGTACGAAATATTGTCGCTTGGTCTCCATCATACCTTCTTTTATTTGGATGGAAGTATTTCAGGACTGATGAGAAAAGAACAACTTTCCTTAAGCGGTGTTTCTCTGCTAAAGTGTCGTTACTCCCACTTCTATCTTCATTTGGTCTTACATTTGGGCTCAGTATTTTATCACTCTTCCTCTACTCACTTATGACCCAAAAAACAATGTTCTCCTACATCAATCTAGGAACCGTATCATTGCCACTAAGTATATTCTTATCATTTACATCAGGTCCGACTGGTGAAGAATTAGGGTGGCGTGGTTATATGAGAGAAGAATTTAATAAAAAATATCATTTTTTAAAATCCTCTATCTATCAAGGCCTAGTCTGGTGTTTCTGGCACACACTTCTGTGGGTTGTAGATTCAAAATTTACGGACTGGCGGGCTGTTCCTTATATTATTGCTAATATAGTTGTGATTACATCTATTACTATTTGTATGAATATTATTTTGGAAAAATATAATAATCTGATTTATTCTATTTTCATGCATTTTGGCTTTAATATCGTTTATGTATTTTTGGATGCTGATATCGGATTTTTTATCATTTTGACCTTGCTATACCTACTTATCACACCGATTGCAATTCATATACGAAATAAAACTGTGGAGAGATTATAGTGGGAAAATCCCTCCATTAACCGTACAAAATTTCGACTTCGAAGGTCCTCCTACAACTGTTTGTTTAACTTGTTTCAAACATGAATCAGAGTGATAGATTGTAAAATCATATAAAAAGAACACCAACAAAAATCATCTGTTGGTGTTCTCTTCATATTTAGATTTCGGAAAAAACTCTTGTCCATGTATCAGTGGCTACCCTTTATCTCTATTTTTCATGAACATTGTTTTATAAACAGCAGATTACAGTCTTAATCTATGTGGAGATACACACCTTTCCTAAATCAACTTATATTCATACCACTCTTCATCTACTTTCTGAAATCCCAAAGCCAAAAACATTCTTTGACTTTGAGTATTAAAAGGATAAATTTGAGCAGTTACCTTAACCATTTTTTTCTCTTTGGCCAACTGTATCATTTCAGAAATACATCGTCTTCCGATCTGTAAATTCTGATACTCTTTGCTGATCACTATAGAAAGTTCCGAGTTACTTTGAAGTGTCACATCTCCAACTAACACACCCTCATATTGGATATAATAGCAAGAACCGTGTGAAGTTAGGTAATCATACATTTTATGAAGTTTTGTTAGATCGTAAATCTGATCAGTATTATCCACTTGTTTGCAAACCTCACTATCTTGATACCAAAGAAGGGAGATGTCATCATTCCTATAATAAGGGATAAGAGTGATCTTATCATCTACTATTCGATTCATCATTACTTGTTCTTATTTCTATTTAGAAGCTTCTTCCGATACTTCAATATTTCCCATCAACCAATTGGACATCTTTTTGCCCTTGTCTTTATAAGGGTTGGGAGGAAACAAGGTGAAAGGGGGGATGCTGGCATCTGGGAAGAATAGTTCTACGCTTATCGTTCGCTCGCGATTATGATTGACGTAGGCTGTAAAATAGATATGGTAATGTCCACTCACATCACCACCATTATCATACTCGCCCCTAGCAGTATTTGGTAATAAGGTCACAGATTCTATGTCCTGCTTTTCCTGGGCTAAGTGTGCGATGATCTCACTCTTAATAGCAGCCTCATGATTTCTGACGAAATTCCCATCATCACTGTATCCAGGATGCTCACTAAGAGAATAGAAAACAATGACCATCAGAAAGGGGAGAGAAATTAAAAAAATGATTAGCTTATTGGATTTTAACATGGGGGTCCTTACTAATCTGAATCAATATTAAGAAATCTCACCTTATAGCCATCTTTGGTATATAAAAATTCTAATTGAAGGGTCATATCCACTAATTCTGAATTAGAAGTCATCTCATAGTCAACGGCAAACCCAGAATGGTCATTATAATCATAAATCTCCAATTGAGAATACTCATAAGGTGGATGGAAATTACATGCCACTCCATATTCATCAATCGTGTCATAATCATTTAATTCAAGTGTTTTTTCAACATATCCAAAGAATTCATTTAAATCGTCAATCTCAGATTCGTCAACATAATTTTTTAAGTGAATATCTTTTAAAATATTTGTGATAACCTCTATAACTTTTTCTCTTTTTAAATCTATCGAAAAATCCCATAGGGAAATCCTTTCTCACTGTACATATTAGTTTACTGAGATGTACTTATCCCATCGCTTTAAGGGCCTATCCAAATAAGAATAAGCCTGATTTTTTATCTAATCTAGGAATTATGAATTAATTGCTCCAATTCTACTTCTGAAAGATATCCATGATTGTATAGTTTACTTAACAAGGCTTCATCTACGGTAATTTCATAATAGTCAGTCACAAACTCATGAAATCTCTCAAAGCTATCAAAGAGGTAAGATAGCAACCATTCTCCGCCATCCTGATCTTGGTAAGTCTGTTGATGCGCGTGACCGTCATACCAGATAAAGAAGGTTGTTTCATCTTTTTGTTCTTCTGAATAAAGTGAGACATACTTTTCATCCAGTCCTTTATAAAAACTATCGATGATATCTTGATTCCACTCGTCAGCACCAAACTGGCTTAAACTACTTTCATGATCAAAGCCTTTTATAAGGATCATTTTATCAGTCAAAATCACATCTAAAGAATCACCAGATCCATTATCAATAAGATAGCGGACTCCATAGTCTTCCTCAGTCTTAATCACGAGTCTGAGCCAATCTTCACTCGGATCTGTCAGATATTCGTCAATGACTAGCAAGGCATCTAAGCGAGTCTTTATCTTGTCCCAATTAATCTTTCTCATCTCTAAAAACCTCCATCTTATTCTTGCAATTTATCAAGATCACAAGCCCTATAGCGAGCTGTTAGATAGCCCGATAAGCTAATCTGAGGGATATTCCACTCATTGGGCAAATAAATCGAACAATCTACCTGATCACCTAGAGGGGAACTTGCTGAGAAGACATATCTTCCCAAATCTTCGTTATTGGAATTTCTTTCGATTTGGTCAAATTCGCAAACCAAAAAAAAGTCTTTAAACAGTAACCAGATTTGCTCTGCATCTTCGTTTAATAGGGAGACTTTCAAGTTGTAGCTAATTCCGACCCTACATCTTTTTTTGAATCCTAACTCATCAGCTTTACAAACTTTTATCGATCCCTTATCATACTGCCAGTTATCACTATCTAATAGGGGAAATTGAATAGATAGATTGTCTTTAAATCCCTGCATAGTATCTAATAAATCTTTGGAGGCGGCTTCGAATAATTCTAGTTTTTCCATAGTCTTCTCTTTAATTTTCATAGCGAATCACATTCCGATTTAATCTGCATCAACCCAGATCTGGTATTTTTGACAATGGAGACATCTAAACAAATAACCACAGATAGGCCCGTCTTTAACCAAGTAATCTTCTACATCTTTATATTCTTCACGCGCTTCATAGTCTGCCAAGACTTGCTCAGCGATTCCCATATCCTTCAATTCTCGAGTTCCAACTGTACCCAGGTAAGCACAATAATCTTGGCAACAAGAAAGCCAATATTCTCCCTGCCAACTAGAGTAGCCTGGGGTCTGACAAAAAAGCAGCTGATTCTTTTCTGGATCCAATTCACCCTGCCACTCGGCATCTTGGATAAATTCTGCATCGAATTTTTTGGCTGCTAGTCCACTTGCAATACACATTGGGCAAAGGTATTCTATATCTTTGATACTATAAGGTATAAGTGCATAATAAACATTGCTTTCTTTCCCACAAGATGGGCAAACCTTGGCTTCTCCTTCAACAAATGAACCTGTAGCTAAGGGATCTGGATGATAGAGAAAATGGGGTAAGTCTTTTAACAAGTCCTGCCTTTGCTTCTTCTCTTCTTTTGTTAGTGGACGAGAATGGGCAAATCTATCTCCATGACTTTGACTCATTTCTTGTAAACGACTCAGTTTCTTTATCTGTTTTCGATCTGGTTTATCTAAGATTTCAGTAAATAAGCTATAGGCACTAGTGTAGAGACCCAATTGCTCATAGAGGTCAACTAAGACTTTCTTCGCTTCTAAATCATCAGACTTAGCTAATTCATCAGCCAAATCATAAAGGGCTGCGACACTTGAAGGCTTTCCATCTTGGTCCAGGTATTGCTTTTTTAATGTAATGTATTTTTCTAGAAATGGATTCATAGGATTACCTTTCTAATGGAATATAAAAACCTTAACAAATAGTGACTAGGACATTTCCATTGAGTTCCAGAATATTTTTGTAAAACTCTTTCATATTTACAAAGCAGGTTAAAATGTCATCCTTGATTTCTTCCTCTTCCTCAAGATAATCCCAAATATTAGGATACAAGTCGGCTTTCTTGCATGCTTCCATACTAAAGTCTTTCAAAGCCTTGTCCATATCAAATTCTTCTAAAGCTTGACTGATAGCCGCAATTCTCGATTTTTCAGTATAGGCGATATATTCAGATACATCCTCTAGAGGAGTCACCCCTAAAACAGCTTCTCTCAAGGGATTGTCATCCAAAAATTCTGAACTACTAAATCCTGTCATGACAAAGAGAAGAGCATCCCACATTTTGTCGATATCTATTATGATATCATGAGTGTCAGCGGAGTCCTCAGCAAAGTCTAACAAGTCATCTTCTTGGTTAGAAAGAGCTTTTATTTGTTCTAATTCATTGTCTGGTAAATATTGATAATTGGCAATCATTCCCATGATTTTTCTCCTTTGAATCTTGTAGGATAATACTGATATTTCTAGCTCTATTTCTATAGAAAATGCTATAATGGAGCTAAGAAATTGTTTTATTGAATGTTAAATAAAGGGAAATAGTAATGTTCACTAGTATTGTTTTGGGTTTTTATGCTCTTTTCTTTCTATCCTTATCCTTTACTATCTACCTCTATATCAGACTTGTAGTTGCGGTTAAAAAAGGCAAAGACATTCCCAAATGGATTTACAAACTTGGCCATGCTGTTCAAGGAAGAATTCACGTTGACTATGAAGAAATCACTGATGCTAATGCCCTTAAAGAGATTCATTGGTTCTTGCTGATCTATTTAATCGTAAATCTACTCGTATTGGCTGTCCTCTACTATCATAGTAATAGCTTTCCTCAAGCCATTTATGAATGTTTGAAAAAACAATTTTTCATCGTACTTGTTAGTATGGTTTTAAAAAGTATTGGTAAATTTGTTGTACTGGCTATAAGCAAAAACTTTCATAACAGTCATGTCTATGCATCAACCAATGCTGTTATCGGGACAGCTTTTTTAACAAGTTATGTTTTTATGTTCTGCATGATGATGAGTGGTCTTCCAGCTCAACCAGTTCCAGTAACCATTCAAGATACCACTGTCATCATCGGTGAAACCAAGGCTTCCGAGCTTTTAGAGCAAGGCTATACCTTTGGAGATAAAGGCGCAGAGAGTTCCATCACCAATCCCAAAAACGACCACTTCTACTACGGTCAGCTTCTTGAAGTCAAGCGGGATGATCAGTCCTGTGGCTTTATGAGCCTTACTCCTACGGGAAGAGATACTGATCAACTCAAAAACTGCGTCATCACCTATTACAGAACACCTAAGGATAGCAAGCAACTAGAAAAAATTTCCATCAATCATGTCAAGCTAGCAAATCTCAAGCTCCAAGATTTTCAAACACGAAAATTAATCGATATCTTTGAAGTCAATCCAGCTGATTATAACGTCTCTGATAAAGATACCAACTTTATCCTAACCATCCAAACAGCAGATTACGACCTCTGGAAAAGATACCGGATTGAATCCAAGTTCAATTCAGATGGTTCGATTGATAGCTATGGAGTCAGAGCCCAGCATAGTCAATGGGAATGATTGACCATTTCCCCTTTTATTACATAAGCGTTAAACTGGAAAAATATCTTCGACAAGTTTATAGGTTTCGATGAATCGAAGGCCAGAGGAACCTTTATCTCTAGTGATTTCTTCATAAATATCTTCTAAATTTTGGGCAGGTGCCAACATCCAAAGACTAAAAGGTCTAAGTTTCACCTGTCCAATTTTTTCAATATTTTCTATTAATTGCCCTAAATCTTTGTGATTGAACCAGCAATCTGTAACGAGAGCAAACTTTGTATTGTCCATCTTACAGGAGATTTGACTGGTCAAAAAATCATCGATGGAGGGCTTTTTGGTTTGTAAGAGGCGTGTGCAAGCCAAATGATACTCAAGCTTTCTAGGACTCTGCTCAACCATAGATACAAAGATAAGACCATACTGGTCTTTGAACTTAACAGCAAGGAGATCCCCTTCTTCAAAATAAGGTTTACGTTTAGTTTTGGCTTTAGTGACCTTTAGAGGTCTAGGATTTTCAGTTTGCAAATGGATAGCAAGTTTATCCAAGACCTTTTGCCTTTGCTTCAAAGCCTTTGAATCTATTTCCAACCAAAATGGATCAGCCCCTTTTTTGATAAGCTCCAAGGTTTTATCTCTGATATCGTCTGTCAGGTGACCAATCTTCCACAGTGAGTAGGCAAGAGCAGTCCAATAAATTTCTGTAAAAAAGTCTGTTTGACAGTAATCTTTCTCCGCATCGAGGATATCCTTGATAATATTGGCTACATGTACACCGTCTCTATAGCGACCGACTACTTCATTGTAAATGTCATAACCTTGATCACTGTCAATGATTTTAACGCCATCAATAGCCATTCTCAACTCCTAATGCTCAATCGACATCTTATCGATAACTCTCAAAACTTATTTAATCTTATGCTTGTTCATTTTCTCTTGGAAAATATTTGTAAGAATTTGTAGCAATTCTTAAGCTTCCTTTTCAGGAAGTTGTCCTTCTTGTTCAGCTACAGCATACAAGTCTGGATACTCGAGCGAGATTCTCTTAACAGTACGTGTAATGGCATGTTTTCTAACAAAAAATGGAATTCGTTTAATCATATCTTGAGGAATTAAGGCGATAATCTTATTTTACAAGATAGGTTTTCCTGATTTCCATTTTCATGATAGATATTTCTCCTTAAGAAGCTAGATAGTGCTAGATGTTTCTCTTTACTGCTCAATCCGTCTACTCAAGCAGTTGCATACACTCACAAAGAACTTTGTTTGACTATTGAATATCTTCCATCGCTTCTTTCACATATTCTTCGACATCTTCAATCTCTACAAACAGCGGGTCTAAGTGGCATAAGAAGTGCCAATCTTCGGTGCCGCGTTTTCTGTAGAGAATCGCTTCGCCGTCTTCACTTCCGAAAAAGCTTCTGTCAACTTCATACCCTTTGTTTTCTAGGAATACTTTTGCCTTGCGGAAGTTTGCTTCTCGTGCTTCGACATAAGCTTTCACTTCATCGTTATTCACGACATATGCATCTACTTTTGTAGCTCCTTCGATCATTTTATCGTTTTTAACGGATAGATTCGAAATTTCTTTCCAAATAATGTCCACATTTTCCTCAGAATTAAACGAAAATCTAGATAAAGGGATAATATTTCCATTGAAGACAATCTCCATATAATCCGGTAGATTTTTTGGATTAAAATACTCCACATCAAAACTATCTTCTTTTTCTAAAGTATATCCCGGGATTTGCGCTACAAAGGCTCTTCCCTCTTCTAAAGAATCAAACACGACTAAATCTTTTGAATAATTGTTTTGGTAAAATTCTAATAGATACATCATTAATCCTTTCAATATTTAGATAGAAGATAGTTTTTTAGCAAACTAATATACTCAACACGTGAGGATAGAGATTCAAGCATTATTTTTACTAAATAGGATTGATTGCTAAAAATTTCACCAGCTTACCTCCTCTTGTCTCATCCTCAATTATAACACGTTTCCACTCACATATCAGATATTTATTATTGGACCAAATAACCTTTTGAAATAGAAAACAAGCTCACCAATTCATCAAGTCTATATTTTTTATGAGATTCTTCATTAATGCTAAAAGATTTACAGTTTAAATTTTATTAAAAATCCTTGTTTATGACCTTACGTCATGATGTATAATAGGTATGAGGAGGTGGGTAATGATGGCTAAATACAGAGCAATACCGGAAGGATTTATGACAGTTGGGGAACTTGCTAAGAAAATGGGCGTTACCATCCGTACTCTACAATATTACGATAAAGAGGGGATACTTTCCCCATCGGCAGAAAGTGAGGGAGGTCGCAGGCTTTATACCGATAAAGATATAGTGCTACTCCATCAGATTCTATCATTAAAATCATTAGGCTTTTCTCTCAAGGATATAAAGGGGCGTTTGATCTCTTTGAAAACACCTGATGATGTTGCCAATGCTCTTACAGAGCAAGCAGATATTCTTCGTAAAAATATTGAACAACTTAAGGATTCTTTAGTCGCAATAGAGCAGTTAAAGGCAGAAGTTTTACAAATACAGACGGTCAATTTTAAGAAGTATGCAGACATTATTGTCAATCTACAGATGAAGAATGACTCCTACTCTCTCATTAAGCGCTTTGATGATGATACGCTCGACCAGATACGCAGTCGATTTGACAAGAAAAGCGGACAAGACTTTATGGACAGGTTGAACCACCTAAGCGATCAAATCGTGGAGCTTCAAAAAGAAAACGTGCCAGTTGAAAGCGAACAAAGCCAACAGGTTGTGCAAGAATACTGGAGCTTGATTATGGAGTTTACAAATGGTGATATGAGCATGCTTCCGAAGTTGATGGAGATAGGGAATATCGATACCGCCTCAAACGCTTGGGAAGAAAAGCAAAAAATCGTTAATGATTATTTAGAGCCTGCTTTACAAGTCTATTTTTCAAGGCTTGGAACAAATCCCTTTGAGGAGGTAGAACCATGAAAGACGCAATAGAGGTTTCTGGATTAAAGAAAAGTTATGGTAGCAATATGGTTCTTAGAGGTCTAGATTTTCAAATCAAACAAGGAGAAATCTTTGCTCTGCTCGGAGTGAACGGAGCTGGTAAAACAACCACGCTTGAATGTATCGAAGGTCTGAGAAAATATGATGAAGGCACTATAATTGTAAACGGGAAAACCGGAATTCAACTACAGTCCTCCTCTCTACCCGTCCACATCAAACCAATGGAAGCCATAAAGCTATTTGCAAAATGGAATCATGCATACATTGATGATGCTATGCTAAAGGCCCTTGGCATAAAAGAAATGAAGGAGTCGCAATACATAGAATTATCCACCGGTCAAAAAAGAAGATTACATCTTGCTCTTGCACTTGTCAGTAATCCGGATATTATTTTTCTCGATGAACCGACAGCGGGACTTGATGTAGAGGGAAGACTATCTCTCCATGAACAAATCCGAAAGCTCAAATCACAGGGCAAGACAATTGTTTTGGCAAGCCACGATATGGCCGAAGTTGAAACCTTATGTGACCGCATTGCTATTTTGAATAGTGGAAAGATTGTCTTTTGTGGTACTCCTTCAGAACTGACAGACAGGTTGGGAAGAAAATATTTCATCCATTTAAAGACCCGGGACGGAGAAGAATCTTTTGAAACAGATACGATCGAGGACACTTTGATTTCTTTATTGGAAGAATGCAAACAGAAACATATCCAGGTATTGGATATTAAGGTTGATCGTGGTACACTGGAGCAGCATTTCATCGAAATGGCAAGGAGGGGATCGGAATGAATGGATTCTTATATAGCCTAGCATTACAGTGGAAATTGGACATACGAAGTAAGTCTCTCTTGGTTACTTACTATATTGTACCGCTTATTTTCTTTCTTCTCATGGGTGGTATTTTTACTTCCGTTATGCCCGAAATGGGTAGTACACTCATACAGTCAATGATTGTCATGAGTGTTTCCATGGGGGCCTTTCTCGGCTTACCGCCTTCCTTGATTGAAACATACGGAAGCGACATAAAAAAGATTTATAAAGCAAATGGTGTGCCTATTCACTTAGGATTGGTGACCATGGTTCTCTCTGCCTTTGTTCATTTGATAATGACCTGCATAGTGATCCTACTACTTGCTCCAATTTTATTTAAAGCAAGTTTACCGAGTCAACTTTCCCTTTTCTTTCTCGCACTGGCCATCTACATTTTCGTATCGTTAAGTATCGGAAGTATACTGGGCCTTACTGTAAAAAATCAAGCAAAGCTTACCATGATAGCGCAACTTGTCTTTTTACCCTCAATTATGCTCTCAGGAATCATGTTTCCTAGCAACTTACTACCTGATTTTCTTAAACGAATAGGGCGTCTTTTCCCCGCTTCTTGGGGATACTGCTTGATGCTAGATCATGGCTTGGGTCTTGAAAATCTTTGGTATCTGATTCTTGTATCCTGTATCTCAGTAATGACTTGTATCCTCCTCTTGAATCAGCAAAAATCTAACCAGGTGCCTGAATAAATCCATAGCAACATTAACTATTAAGCAAAAAGCGACGAGATTGTTACTTATCTCGTCGCTTTAGTGTTTTTGGTTGTCTTTATCTAATCTCTGTTATGTTATTGAAACTTCTTGCTCCCATCGTCTGAGCACATCTTTCAAAGGCTCATCGAGATAGCAATAGGCCTTGTCTTTGATCCAATCAGGGATTCCATAAGCTGCTTCGGCGATACTTCCTGTGATAGCAGCAAGAGTATCACTATCCCCACCAAGAGAAATCGCATTTCGAATAGCATCTTCAAAATCTGTACTTTCAAGAAAGGCAATGATGGCCTGAGGTACCGTATTCTGGCAAGTTTCATTAAAACGATAAGTAGGACGAATTTCATCTAGTGTTTGAGAAAGATTATATCCATACTCTTGTTCTATGTGTTCCTTGATGAGTCTCTTACACTCTGTAGGATTATCGTTGATCGGTTTTCCATAGTCGCCACTGTAACCTCCAAAGTAATAACGACACATAAAGATAGCATCAGACGTCGCCATAGCTCCTTTGACCCCCTCTGGATGGTTATGAGTCACCTCTGCAGAAAGTCGTGCAACTGCCCTTCTGGACGGCCAGGCTCCCGTTCGTGCACAGAAACTACAATCCATGGTCCAGGCACATGGAGAAACACGCATTGCTGAGCCATTGCCAAAGCTATTATAAGGTTCTCGATCGTCGCCATCAACCCAATTCCCAAATCTTGCACCGTAACCTGCATCGGGATACATCCTACCATATTTTTTCATGGCATCAATAAAGTCATCCTTCTGACCACCGTTCATGATGGCTTCAGCAACAGCACAGGTCATAACCGTATCATCAGTGAAAAAACAATCCTCACGAAATAATAGAAAGTCTTTCGTTTTAATATTGCCCCATTCGTAAACAGAACCTACAATGTCTCCTACTATTGCCCCTAGCATAAGATTTCTCCTTACAGCATATCAGATTTCCAATGGGTCGCTCTTTAAAAATGGTACCACCAACTCAATCCACTCTTGAGGCAGGTAAGTTGATAAATAGCCGTGGTTATAGCCCTTAGCTTCATACAGGATCGTATTGGGATGGAGCTGCTGAAATAATTTCGCCGATGCTTTCACACAGTTCAATTCTTTTTCACCATAGATATACAGAACCTGCGTCTTGCTTGCAGAAATCGTGTCCTTCAGCTTGTAACGCTCCATATAGGTTTTGTAAATAGTCACCAATGTTTTGATAGGTGTCCTTGGCAAATCCTCCAAATAATAATCTTTTATCTCCTCTGGATAAGCCAGTTTAGGATAGAGTTTGTCCATCATGCTTAATTGAAGTTTGCAAGAGAATTTACTGAACATCAATTTACCAAATAGAGCTACTAGAAAGATGCTGATTTTAGCCAACCTTGGTTGAGGAATACAGAGGCTTCCATCCATGATGGCCTTCTCAGCTATCTCGCTGTCTAAGGACAAAAGCTCCATAGCAATTTGACCACCAAGTGAAACGCCACCGATCGCAAACACCTTTCCACCACAGTTTGCTTTGATATAGTCTAGGATCTCCAAAGCGGAATCTTCAGTAGAAACATAATCGAGTGGATATTCTTCGCCGTGGCCATTCAAAGTAGGTAAAATAACACGGTATTCTTCTGATAAGATCCTTGCTTGACGAAGATAATTCCACCAAGAACTGCCACCACCGTGTATGAGCAAGATAGGAGGTGAATTCTTATCCCCAAATTCATGGAATTTCATGTTTAAACTCCTTACTGTAGGACTTTAACTCGTAGTGATAAAAATCATCTGTTTTAAAGATAGTTAGACATATTTGAAATTGAGCAAATAATCCCGACATTTCTTCAAATTGATATTCCAACGTTTACATTATTCAGTCTTCTTCTTGTTCGAATACCAACTAGGAATGATTTGCTTCATATCATCATACCATTCTAAAATCTCCTTAGCTTGATGTTGCATTACTGCTATTTCTTCAACTCCGTATGGTACAGACCATGACAGAGCACCAACTATGTTATTTAGAATATAGATAGCGAGAAGCTTCCAAAATAAATCCGGAACCTTATGATCAAAATATCCATCTATCATACCAGACGCAAAAAAGGGAGAGACTCGAGCAGACCATACAATACGATTGAATTCCTCCCAAGGATCTCCAAGATCAAATCGATCAAAGTCAATGACATAAATTTTACGATCTACACCAATCATGAAATTTCCTATATGATAATCTCCATGTTGGAAAACCTGAGGTCTATCTTTTAACAATTCTCGATTTGCATTTAAAAAATCAATAAAGATCTGACCATTTTCATATTGAACGGGACATTCTTTGTATTTGGAGATTTTGTCATCAATTTTTCGATTATAAAAGACCTCCCAATCTTCACGAACTTCTGTAACAGGAAGTGAATGAATTTTTCGAAGTATACTTCCTGCTTCTACTCCATAAGTATATTGTTGTTCTTTCGAAACAGTTAAAATGGTTTCTCGAGCATCTTTCCCGTCTATCCATTCGTGTAAAGAATGTACTTCGTCATCGCAGAGTTCTATGCTAATTGGCTTACACATCGGAATTCCAAGAGAAGCCACTTTCTCCATCATATCAAATTCAAATTTTTTAGAATCTAACTTCTCCTTATCAGAAACACGCAAGAAATATTTTTGCTGATTTTGATCTGTCACACAATATTTTTTATCATCTGACCAGCCTTTATTTATGGCTATCTTACTACTAAAATTCATCACGCACTCTCCGATTCACTTTCCAACACTTCTTGCAGTTTTCACTAGTAACCCATCCAGTTTGTCTACACTTTAGTTACCTAGATCAAGATTTAGATAATGGAATCTAGTCAATTTTCTCAATAATGTTTCCAAGTTTATCTAATACAAGACAGGAATGATCATTTAGTGGAATTATGGGAACATTAACGAGTTCTTCAGCTCTATCCTTATTAGCTTTATCATTCCAGGAATCATAATGGACACTAATTAAAAACTGACTAAAGAGTCCTAATCCATTTTTTATCTTTATCTGATGATCTGCATTATCATTAGGTGAAACATAAACTTTTTCTCCTAATAATAGGGCTCCTGCAGAAAATCCCATAACTTTCGCCCCTTTATTCAGCATACGATCGATATAATTTTTGAACTGCTGATTGACGTAAGTAGCTAAATACTTTTCCGTATTTCCACCACCGATAATAATTAGATCAGCATCTAGATAGCTATCAAAATTAATCTGCTCAGTGTCCAAGAGTAAGTAATCAGTGTTTAGATTAGGACATTGACTTCGGAAAACTTCCGTGTACTTTTTCATATACGGTTCCCAATTTTCTCGATAAACTGTAAAAATGACAATTCTTTCGATCTTCCTTGATGACACAATTTTATTAACAACCGTATGGTTCTTTATCGGCGGATTTCCACCCATTAAAAAAATTTGTGTTTCCATTTTTTCTTTGTCCTTTCTCAAAAACGAGGCAAAGATGGTACTCCAACTTTTAATCTGTCCATACAAGTTTTGCCGATAGCTCTCAGAAACTCTTCACATCTACCGAATTTCAGAACAAAAGCAGCTCCTTCTGATTTCATATCAGCCTCTCGTAATAGCCTGTCTTATATTTGCTTTTACCTATCTTTTTCCTTTCCTAGATTCTCTAGTTCCTCGATAGAATGACGATGCCTGTGCTTCTCTTCTGTTAGATAATGCTTGTGGACATGCGAATGCCTTACCGTATGCGTGTGGGTACTTCCGCCATGGCTATGCGTGAATGTATGCTGGTGTTCATGGTCATGTTGGCGAATAAACGTATCGACTACCACTAAAGCAGAACCAATGACCATCACGATCAAGGCGATCACATACATCCAGGATAAGGATTCACTTAAAAATACAAAAGCAAGGAGAGCTCCGATCAACGGATTGACAGCATAATAGGCACTAGTTTTAGCTGCTCCGAGAACATTCTGGGCTCTCACATACATGAAAATGCTGAGTCCGTAAGCCACAAAACCTAAAGCCAAGGCAATGGCGATATAGCCAAATCCTGGAAAGGACTCTTTTTTTATAAGGGAAATGACCAGAGCGCCAAGACCTGAGCATAGGCCTTTTAGCATGACAATTTGATAGGTGCTCTTTGATGATAGTTCTCTAGTGCAGTTATTTTCAAGTCCCCAGCAAACGGTAGCCATGATCACCAGCAAAGAACCATAAGAGAAATGAAAGCTGTCTGTTCCTTCAAACGACAGCAAGATACTTGACAGGGTGATTAGCCCAATAGCTACCCATAATCTTTTGGTTACAGCTTCTTTAAAGAGAATCAGTGCAATGACCGTCGTCGCCACAATTTCAAAATTCCCGAGAAGCGAGGCATTAGCTGAGGAACCATAGCTGATTCCAAGCATCAGAAAAATCGGTGCAGCAATATCGAGAACAATCATTCCGACAATATAAGGAAGTTCCGCCTTTGTCAGGCTCTCAGCTTTCTCCCTGTCCTTCTTATTAAAGAGTGACATCATCCCAATACCAATCCCAGCACCAAGATACAACAATGCTGCCATTGTAGTCGGGCCCACATGCTGCAAAAGAACCTTTGATATCGGTACATTTATGGCATAAAAAACAGCTGCCAGAAAGGCAAACATAATTGCTTTGAGCTTATTTTGCTCCATCAATTTTACTCCTCTATTTCATTAATTCTGGTCATGGCATCTATATCACAGCCCAGATCCAAACCAAAGTATCACTCCATCCAAACAGGAATTCGCTTAGAACTCAAAAGGTTTGGGGAGTTCAAAGCTCCAGTGGAGCTTTGAAACCTCTCGCCTTGAAATATCAAAGCGAGAGGTTTAGCTACGTTTTACCAACAAGCTCATACACTCGACATGCGCAGTCACCGAGAACATATTCACATACTTTTTAACGATCGCATAAGGTTATCGTTAAATGGTATTATCTAGATAAACTGAGATTTTATTATTTCTTTTTCTTTGGTTTTGGTGCAGGTAACTCATCATACATTGAATTAAATAAGCCGGTTAAATATTCTTTGTTGTCAACATCATCTACCAATAGCATTTCCTTTGCACCTTCATACGGCAATTCGTATTCTACATTCGGCATATACGCTATTGCAGATTTGACAGGCTTCACTAAAAATCTATCATCATAAATTCCACCCATGATTTTCCCTCGATAATAAATTATATATTCGCCCATCATTGCTCTATATGATATTTCTTCCAACTCGGACAATTGTTCTAAAATGAAATCTAAATATTCTTTACTTGAAGCCATTTTTGCTATCTCCCTTAATTACTAAAATTTCAATAGTCCATTTTCATCAAATTGAAAATTGGGTCCCCAAGAAACTTCCCAATAATATCCATCTAAATCCGAAAAATATGCGTGATATCCACCCCAGAAAAGTACCTGTGGCTCTTTTACAGTTTTTCCACCTGCTTTTCATTACTAATTCTATTACTAGCCAATATAGTATAAATTAAATGACCAATAAAAATGAAGATAAAATAACATAGCAGCCAGTCTTACAACTTACTACTTTTCATATGATAATTTACAAATGTCTTTCCAGCCACTCGATCTTTTTAAAATCCTTATTGTTATTGTGATCATTTCGATAGGAGTCTTGAGAAGAAGCTTTGTAAATACTTAGATACTGCTCCAGACTTGGAAGACGAAAAGTGATGCCTTCAATGTGAATAAGCTCTATATCCGATTCCGAAACTCCTGCAAAATCAGGTAAGGAATTGATACTTCCAAATTCAACACTCACTCGATCCTTTTGGAATTCATGCTCATGAATATCTATTAAGACGTAGCCTAAGTCTTTCATCGCTTTCATTATCTTGTCCCAATCATAAATTCTGAGATGATCAGGTGCTTCCCAACCTCTAGGGTCACCAGGCACATGAATGTCAATGTCAGACGGCCCCCAATTTTCTTTCGTTCTAAACTCCAATCCCAAAGAACCCATCAGTGTCGGTGTAATTCCGACTCGATTTAAACGGAAACAAATGGTTTTAAATTCTTCAAATAAGAGACTCATGTTTACTCTAAACCTTTCATCTAAATGTTCGTTATTTCTACTTTATTCCCTTGAACAAAATCATCTTCATTTTCTAGAGTATATCCAGTTATTTTGGATACAAACTCTTTTCCTTCTTTTAAGAACCCAAATGTGACTAGATCATTATAAGAAGGATTTTGATATAATTCCAACATATACATCTCTAGTCCTTCTGATTTTTGAACGATTAGCCACATTTCACTAAAAAACTTACACACTCGACATGCGCTGTTTTCTTTATTTGTACACTTTTTTTCGTCATCGGTTACGGCATTAAAACACAATTTATCATTTTCTATTTTAGCATTCTTTCTTTTAGATTTGTAAGATTTTGCATCTTTAGTCGAAGAATCTCCTGTTTTAAAAATTATAGTCAACATTGCTGGATCAATTTCTCCATCAGAATTTATTCCGCCTACTATTATTTTTTCAACGATACTTTCAAAAATGGCCTTGTCAAACTCCGTCAAAGTCTTTTGTGAAGTTAAAATTTCTTTAAAATTCTCTAATCTACTTTGTATATCAACTTCTGATTTTAAAGTTACTTCTAAGTTTACTTTTCCTTCTAAAAGTTTTTCTTGCTTAATTTGTATTTGATTGAATTTATCTTCATATACAGAATCACCTATTTTTCCATCCAGATTCATTGAAACTAATTTTTCTTCTTTTTTGTACAACGAATTTAATTTACTAACTATCTTATTCAACTCCACTTTTAAGGTATCACTTTTCGTCTTCCAAGTCTGGAGCAGTATCATTCGGTTTTATTACTAACGGAAAAACAAACTCATTTTCATCCATATACTCATAGGGTACCTTAATTCCAACTGTACTCACAAGTCGCTTTGATAATTTCTTATCTAAACTTATAAGCATTACTTTGATATCCATTACCAGTATAGTTTATATTACAAATATCTAGCAATGCCTGCAACTTCCCATTTTCACCAATTCCTCCATGTGTAGATAAAAAGACGATATCTGCTAATTTACAAATTTAAATAACTGAATCTGTTATTTCCAATTCTTGATCAATATCAAATTCCAATAACCTTCCTTCTTGATACAACTTATAGATTTGAGAAAAATTCTTTATGACTTTATCACCAAAAATATATATTCCATTTAAATTTAGTCTTATTACATTATCAGTAGTTAGCGCCTCAGCAACTTGTTCTGAAGAAACTTCCGAAATTAACCGCTCAGGACTCCTACCACCATATAAAACTACAATATTCATTTGATTTACCTCAATAAAATAAAAAACAGTAAAACTTATTATAAAGCATTACTACAATTTAAAAATATTTCATATGAGGGGTGAAGGACTTGAACCTCCAATAGACATTCAGTCGAACCTACCTGTATCATAGGCGCGTTTAACAATTTCGCCAACCCTGTATAAACTACTCATAAATTGATTATTGCATTATAATAAGCTATTGTTATTATTTTTTAGCAAATAATTGTGATATTTTTTTGAATTTATAACTTAGAATTGTCTTTTATAAAGGCTAATACCTAGATTATTCATAATTAAATAGGTATTTTTCATTCATCTTATTTATCTCCCCTTAATTTTTTTTCATAACTCTTTATAAGAATAACCAATAAACTACTTAGTAATCCCAAAATAACTAGACTTAATCTCGGGTTTAAAAGCCAATTAAAATAAGCGGCCAATATCCCTCCAAAAGGTGCAAAAATGGTAGCTATTACAAAAGAACTAGAAAGTATCTTTCCAATATTATACACAGTACTTTCTTGTTGCTGTATTGTTGTAATCGAAACAGAAGCTATTGTAATTAATCCACTCAAAATTGAATAACAAATTCCAAAAAATATCCAATTTTCTACTATTCCACTCGCCATAATGACAAGTGGGATGGTTGCCATTGATATATTCATCAAGATAAAGGCATCCTTCTTATTCAAAAAAGTAGAAAGAAAGGTTACTGCTATCAAACTTCCAAATCCAGCAATTGAGTAAACAATCCCAACAAGACTATTTGATAATTTTAATTGATCCTGTAAATAAATAATAATCGTTGCATTGAAACCTAACATAGCGATATTCACAACAATAGTAAAGAGTAAAGAAATCCTCAATTTAATATTTGTAAAGTTCTCTTTAAAACCTACAAAAATTTCTTTTATATCATCATTACCATTCTTCTTGTGTTCTTGATCTGGAATATATGAAATTAGTATTGAAAGAAATAATAACAAGAAAGAAGCACTATTAATAAAAAAAATGCTATTAATATTAAACTTTAACATTAGTACCCCTGCTATAGCTGGAGAAACTAATTTTGAAATAGTTCGGACACCTTGAAACTGAGAATTATATTTTTGCAATTCTTCCTTCTCAAATAAGGCAGGAGTAATGACTGAGAATCCTGTTTGAAAAAGTGTCGAAAATAAAGGTATCAAAAATGCAATAACGTAGTAAAAAAATATAGAAACTGAATATTTAGATAATATCGGTATTACACTACATAATAATGCAGGTATTAATGTAGACCATAATAGTATATTTTTCTTATTGAAATTATCTAATAAGTAACCCATAACAAATCCCAAGAAGAATTGAGGTAGCAATTCAATAATCACCATTCCTCCCATTGCAAAAGACGAATGAAATTCTTGGTAAATTAAGATTGGAAAAGCAATTTTCTGAAATCTATCTCCAATATTTGATATAAATTCACCAAAAGTTATTGTATAAAACGTTTTCTTGTTAATATCCAAAATATCCCTTCTTTCTAGTTAAACCATGATGAATATCACTTTTTATTAAATCGGTAAGACTTATTCCAAACCTCTTTGCAAGAGTTGATACCGCACTATTTTCACTTAAACCATACATAGTTTCTAACTCAATGAAATATACATCCTCGCCAGTTACTCTAAAATCAAGATAACAAATACCGTCTATTTCATAATAATCCAAAACAAGTATTTAGTTATAACTAAATACTTACCTGTACAGGTAAGATTCAACCTCCGACTATAATGATAATATCCATAATCAATAACAATATTCATGTAAATTTTAAAAGTTTTTTCATACTGAACATCCCTTTATTTTTTATTTATTGTATAATAAATAAAAAACCTTTGAAATTTTGTTGGGAAAATGGGAAATATGAAATCAAAACTTGGTATAACACTCAGAAAAATTCGAAAAGGAAAGCAAATCAGTTTATGTTCAATTGCTGATAGTAATTTATCTAAATCTCAAATCTCTAGATTTGAACGGGGAGAATCAGAAATATCTTGTATTCGACTAATCAATATTTTAGATAAATTACATATAACTTTGGATGAATTTATTATTCTTCATGACAATAATTCTACTAGAACTGGATCATTCGCTAACTTGGTGCAATATATTCGAAAACACTACTCCTCAAAAAATTTTGCTAGTATTATTGAATTACTATCAAACTCTTCAAGTTTTAACTTGGGTCCGTATGAAAAGACAATGGTAAAATCGATTCTCTATACCACAAATAAAAATTTTCTCCCCTCGGACGAGGAATTATTACAGCTTACAGATTATCTTTTTAAAGTTGAAAACTGGGGTTACTATGAAATTATCTTATTAGGTAACTGTGTAAGAACAATTAATTATAACTTCTTTTTCCTATTAACTATAGAAATGTTAAAAAATTATCTCTATTCATCTTTGAACAAGACAAATAAACGGCTTGTTACACAATTAGCAATCAATTGCCTAATTGTTAGTATTGATAATGAAGAATTTCAAAATTGTAGTTTTCTAATCAAAGAAGTAAAAAAATTACTAAACAATGAATTGAACTATTATGAACAAACCGTCTTCTTATATACGTGTGGGTATTTTGAATTTAAGCGCAATCATGCGAACGGAATCGAAAAGATGAAACAAGCACTTCAGGTGTTTGAAATTTTAGGAGAACATAATATAAAAGCATATTACCAAGAGCACTATGACAAATATATTAATCAGTAACATAAAGGTAGTTAATCTTTAACCACCATAGGATTAGTTCTTGTTATTCCAATAGTATGCCTGTCGAACAAAGAAAAAAGTAGGCTAAATTTCTAACCTACTTTTTCTTGCTCTACTCTGATAAAGCCGTCTCATATATAGACATTTTATGTCTGAAGGAATCTTTTCCCCCCTCTAATTGATTGATGATATGATTTTTTATATATTTTTCACTAACATATCCCTGTGATTCAATCCATCCATTAACTCCATCTGACTCCATAATAACAACTTGATCTGCCATTGAATTTGTTACAATTGTAGCATTATGTGTTGCTAAAATAATTTGTCGTTGAGCTTTCACATCTCTAAACTGCTGGACTAAATGCCTGTAAATATATCGATTGTCTAGATTATCTTCAGGCTGATCAATAATCAATGGTCTGAAGTCTTTAGAATAATCACTATATGCTAATAAAAAATCAAGCATTGCTACAACCTTTTGTCCCAAACTTAATACACCAACTTCTTTATAGAGGATATCAAGTTGTTGTGAGGTTTCTTTAGAGTTAATATTAAACTCCAAAAATAGCCTTTCATTAGCTACATGAGCTTTTAAAACTCTTTTAAATTCATTTAATAAACTACTATTTTCAATTAAAGAGTAGATACTCGTTTTTAAATGCGTAATGTTGTATTCATTAATTTCAGACTTATCTCTCCATTTATTTTCTTTTTTTGCAAAATTATCCTCAGAGATACTTTTTAAAATAATAAAATACTTATTTGGAATACTTTGTCTTACAATGACTTTAACAAATTCTTTCATTCCTAGCTCTCGATATATAAGATACAAAACTTCTGCTACATCTTGCATACTAATTCTATAGTTTTCAAACGAAGAACGTGGAAATGAATTATTCTTGAAAAGACAACTTTCCAAATGTGGTTCTTCCCATTTATCAATTTGCTCGTAACAAATTCTTAACTTACCAATCTGAGTTTTATTAAAATCCTCAATTATTTCGAGTATTAATTGCTTCCGCTCTTTTAAATATTCATCTAGTTCCTTTAATTTTACTTCAAACGATTCGAGTGTCTGAGTTCTTAGCCCATAGTCTGGTCTCGGTAATTTTTTATTTTTAATCATTAAATCGGAAATAAATTCTGTAATTTTTTCACCGTCCGCTGTTCTAACTAACTCATTAACAGAATATCTCCTATCAAACATTTTCTCTAAAATTCTAGTTTTATCAACTAATTTAAAATAATTACCTTCAACTTTATAAACTTTTGTGTACTGAGATCGTGTCCATTCTTTAACAGAGTCAGAATCAAATCTATAAGAATAGCCAAACTTATTCTCTCGATTTTGACCATAATATTGTAAAATATTATCCTTATTTTCTTGTTTGACATCTGGTAAACTAACTTCAATAATGTATTCAGTTTCTTCTAAAACATAGAGTACAAAAGCATTTGCATGGTTACATAGAAATTCCAATTTGCTTTGCTTATCACAATTTTGAGAAAGTACAAATTGTAACATATCAATTAATGTGCTTTTTCCTGTACCTCTCCCTCCAATTAAACAATTCATAGATGGTGAAAATGTTAAAAAGAAGTCTTTATCTTTTTTTAACTTATCACCCGCAAGAAAACTTCTATTCCCCCCACGATTTTCTATATATAATCCTTTTATATAAGACTTTTGTTTCAAGCTTGGCTCACATAAACTAACTGATACGTTATAATCAAACAATGCTTCTTGAAACATCTTGAAAGAAATTTTTCCACCTTTCAACCATAGATTATTCTTCCCGAGTGAATCAATATCGTGAGAATCATTATCTAATAGAAAGTTGGGCTCACAATTAAAATCTGCTAATAGTTTATTTCTAGACCCTTCAACAGAATTTATATTTTTAACACCAATAAATCGTGTATTTTCTTTAGAAAAAATTTTTCGTTTATATGCACCTGATAAGTGAGAACCTTTTTTCAAAATGTTATAACTGTTGAAATGAGCAATATAGTTAACTATTTTTTGATTATTGAAATCTTTCATTATAGTTAATGAGTGTTGATAACTTCCATCTTTCTCACTTATAATATTTTCACTTAACCATTGATTAACCCATGATTCTTGTTCATAATCATATATACATACAATATGCAGTTTATCTGCTGCGCTAATTTCTACTCCATGTAAAATATGAGGATGTATCTCATAAAACGGATAAGTTGTCATTATGATTGAGACTGCTGTTTGCAACTTTTTAATACCTTTGGTAGTATTATGATCAGTTACTACAACTATCTCTATTCCATTTTTTATGATTGCCTCTGCTAACATAAGAAAACTAATATATTCTTTTGAACTAGAGAAAACAACCTTATCAAAATTACTAAAAAAAATTGTCTTATCAACTTTTATTTTCTTATTTTCAAAAAATATATCATATAGTTCATCTTCAGTAATTTTTCTATATTTTGTTGCAGTCCAATTAGAAAATAGCTTGTAATCATAAGAAACAGGTGTATGCAAATGAATTAAAGTCTTGTGAAAGCTACCGAATTTCTCTTTGGAATTTGTTAGTTCTTGATAAACAGACTTTATCTTGTTATTAAACCCTCTCACTTCTACTCTCCTAAAAATATAAATTGTTTATTTTTCAAGTAATTCATTAAGTCTCTTTTCCCCCACCTTCAACATCTCTTTCTCTACCTGACTCCACTCCCCAAACAGTAACTCTTGAAGAATATCTGCTGCTGGAGCTGTATTTTTTTTTGAATCATATACACAACTTCTATCTCGTTGATAAATTTTAATTCTTTCAAAGATAGCTAGTTCTTCCAATTGTCGTGTATTATCAACTAGATGATTTACAATGAAATCATGATGTTCTTTTGGAGTTGCGCGTGCTTGATTTGGATTGATAGCGTACAATTCTTCGTATCGGATAAGGGTGCTCAGATAGGACAATTCGGGCTTTGTTGCGATTATGGCTAATTGTACTTCATATCCCTTACTTTTCAAGAGTTGTGCTGTTTCCTTTGGAACATCAATTGTTCGTAAAGTTCCCTCTATCAAAAGATTGTATCCCAAATGACTCAATTCGGTTACTAAAGACTCTACCATTTTCCCTGCAAAATCTTTGGTGTATTCAACACTATCTTTGCCATATTCTTGCTGCAGTTCTAAATAGTGTGGATACTGAGAACGAAAACTATCGCCATCTATGATAACAATATTTCCTTGAAATTCTTTCTGTTTAATACGATGAATTGTAGTCTTACCGGCACCACTTTGACCTCCAAGCAAAATTGCTATAGGTTGCTTACAGGACTTTTTGACGTCAAAATTGCCTTTATCTACAAATACAAAATGCTTGTAAAATAGCTTAAAATCAAAGATTTTCACCCTCTTATTCGTTGTAGCAACACTACACATTCTACGTGATGCGTTTGTGGAAAAAGATCCACCGGTTGCACTTTCTTCAACTCATAGCCCAACTCTTGGTAGAGTTTGATATCACGCGCCATGGTTGCGACGTTACAGGAGATATAGGCGATACGGTCAGCTCCTGTTTGGGCGCTTGCTTTGATAAAGCTTTCGGTCAAGCCCTTGCGTGGTGGATCGACCAGGATGGCGGTTGGTTGTATGCCTTCCTTGAGCCAATTCTTCATGGCATTTTCTGCTGTATCACAGACATAGTGGGCATTGGTGATGCCATTTAAGCTGGCATTCTTCTGGCTATTCTCCACGGCTTCTGTGATGACTTCGACACCATAAACTTCCTTGACATGCTTAGCGACAGATAATCCAATGGTTCCAATTCCTGAATAAGCATCAATGACCACATCCTCTTCTTTTAACTCCGCAAAGTCAATGGCTGTCTGGTAGAGTTTCTCTGCCATTTCGGTATTAACCTGGTAAAAGGCTGGTCCAGAGATTTGGAAGCTATTGCCCAACATTTGATCCGTAATATAGTCTTGACCATAGAGAACCCGCCATTCTTTCCCAAAAATGGCATTGGTATTCTGGTCATTGATATTTTGCATAACAGATTTGATAGCTGGGAATTGCTTGATCAATTGCTCGATCAACTGGTCCACACGGAAAATCTTGGGACGAGTGGTGACCAAAATGACCATAATTTCTCCAGAATGGTAGCCTCGACGGACGACAAGATTGCGAATCAGGCCTGACTGTTCCTTCTCATCATAAGGCTTGAGGTCAAACCGACGAATCAAATCCCGAAGTGCCAATACCACTTGGTCAATGACTGGATCTTGGATATAAAAGTCTTCAATCGGCATCAAATCATGGGAGTTCTTCCGAAAGAAGCCTGTCTCCACCTGACCATTGACCCGACGAACAGGGACTTGGGCCTTGTTGCGATACTGGACAGGATGGTCCATCCCCAAGGTCAGAGGCACTTCCATATCAGTGATTCCCGCCATCTTGTAGAGGCTATCCTTGACCTGCTTGGCCTTGAATTTCAGTTGCTCCGGATAAGCCAGGTGCCCCAAGTCGGCGATTCCGCTTCGTAAATAGGCAAGATCAAGCTCTTCATTACGATGAGGAGATTTTTCTAAGTACTCCTCTACTTTTCCGTAACCGATCTTTTTGTTGACTTTAAGCACACGCATGCGGATGATTTCTCCTGGCAGGGCATTCTCCACAAAAAAGACCAGGCCATCGACCTTAGCCACTCCTGCTCCTTCGTGGGTCAAATCGACAATCTCAACGGTTACAATTTCATTTTTCTTTAACATGGTATTCAATCTTTCTACAAATTAAAAGGGGTGAAGTCCAAAACTCCTATCCCCTTATTATATCATCTCAGTCCCATTTGGTACAATTTCTTTTTATAAGCATCGAAATCGACGAGCAAGCCTTGGCCACCATACATATCATAGGCATCGACCCAATCCCCATTTTCTGGGATGGTCACTCGTTCAATTCCTTTTCCAGCACTACCGACTAGGCCAAGTCCATTGGTCAATAGGAAGGAGAAAGGTACATTGGTAGACGTCATAGCAAAGACTTTCCCGAGGGCTTCTGATCCCGTAAAGAGTTTGGTTGGATCCTTGATCTGATGCATGATAGCAGACATGACCTCTTGCTGGCGACGGGTCCGACCAAAGTCTCCTTCATCGTCCTTACGGAAACGCGAGTAATTGAGAAGAGTCCGGCCATCCATCCGTTGCTTTCCAACCTTGATGGTTTGCTGCGGAACGACACCGTCTTTCATGTTCAAATCATCTGGCACTTCCACTTCACTGACCTTTTCGCCATCAACCGTTGAAAACTGCGCATTCATCTCGACCCCATTCGGGAAGAGGGTATCGATCGCTGTCGCAAAGGTCTTGAAATCGACCATGGCGTAATATTGGATGTCAATGTCAAAGTTATCTTTGAGCATCTGACGCACCAATTCAGCCCCTTGGTTGTTATTTTGCTCACCGATGGTGAAGGCAGTATTGAGCTTCTGGTCATAGTAGCCATCATATTCAGGAATATTTTGCTGGCTGACACCATCGATATGGACCAGTGTATCCCGCATGAAGCTGACCATCTTGATCTTGCCTTCTTTGTTATTGACATTGACCACCATGATGGAGTCTGTCCGAGTCTCATCTGATTTCTCACCGATCCGACCATCTGTCCCCAAGATCAGGATATTGACCCCATCTCGCGACTTCTTGCCGTTAAATTTCTCGACGACAGCAGGCTTGGCATCTTTCCCAGCTGGTTTACTGTTGAGGCCTTTCACAAACATAAAGACCATGCCACCGATAATGAGCAAGAAAAAGAGAGCTATCCACTTGAGGATCCGCTTGATGCGGATCTTTTTCCGTGGTTTCTTAGGTAGATCGCTCGTCGCAGCGACTGCTTTTTTCTTTGTTTTTCTGCTACGTGATTGGTAAACAGGAAGGTCACCAATCGGTTCAGCAATCTCTCCTTGCACTTCTTCAGTAGCAGCTACTTCAGGCTGTCGAAGGGCTTCTGCTTCCTCATAAGCTCCTTGGCTTTTTTTGAGCAGGTAATTGTATTCTAGTTGTTCTCGTTCATTCAAATAATGAAAATTTGAGTATAAGTACTCTAATCGCTTTCGCTCATGGTGAGATAGAAAGTTGGATTCGTTACTCATCTTTTCTCCATTCCGTTATCTTTTAAGGTATAGACCTGATACTGACCCAAGACTTTTGTCTGAATGCCCAGACTGTCTAATTCTTGATAGGCAAAGTGCACTAGATCAGGTGCTTCATTTAGGAGGTCAATAATGAAAAAGTATTCTCCTAAAGCTGTTTTTAGGGGGCAACTTTCAATCTTGGTTAAATTGATTCCCCGCCAAGCAAAGGTGGACAAACCCTTATAGAGGGCCCCTGCCAGATTACTTGGCAAGGTTAAAGCCAAGCTAACTTTTTGAAGGACTGGACTTAAAGTTTCTGAAATCAAGGGCTCTTTTGTCCCTAAAACCCAAAAACGTGTGTAGTTGTCCTCGATTTCTTGGATATCTTTGGCCTGGACTTCCAAACCATACTCACTGGCTGCTGCCAGAGGGGCAATAGCCGCAATCTCCAATTCTGGATGTTCTGCTACATAGCGGGCTGCATAGGCTGTTGAAGCCGTCATTTCCATGGCCACATCTGGATAATGGGCCCTTAGAAAAGCCTTCCCTTGGGCCAAGGCCTGTGGATGCGAATAGACCGTTCGAATAGGCTGATCTTTTCTAGCCACCAAGAGCTGTTGCTTGATGGGATAGACCACTTCTGCAACGGCCTGGATTGTCCCTTGGTGAAAGAGGTAATCGATGGTCTCGTGGACACTACCTTCGATCGAGTTTTCAACGGGGACGACTGCAAAATCAATTTCTTGATTTTCATAGGCCTTAATAACATCTGTGATCGTTCGATAAGCGATGCGTTCAGAAGTTGGAAAACTATGAGTCACCACATCGTGGGTAAAAGATCCCTTGGGACCTAGATAGCCTACAAGCATCGAATAATCTCCGCAATTTCGTCAGGTGTTTTGTCCTTAACATCCACAATATGGGTAGCAATCGCTTCATACAAAGGCAAACGGCCATCAAAAATCTTCTTGAATTCTTCTTTGGAATTGTTTAAAAAGAGGGGACGTTGCATAGCTTTGTCATTTTGAATGCGACTGTACAAGGTTTCAAAATCCACGCGCAAATAAATGTTGTGTGGATTTTTTTCCAAGAGGTCACGGTTATGAGGATTGACGACAATCCCGCCGCCAGGAGAGATAATAGCCTCTTCATTTTCCAATAAGCGCTCTAACATCTCAGCCTCACGGCGACGAAAGGCGGCTTCTCCTTCTACTGCGAAATAGTCATTGATCGACATGCCGATCTCTTCAACAATTAATTCATCCATATCATGGAATTTTGGATCAAGAATACGACCAACAGTCGTTTTCCCAGCTCCCATAAAACCAAGTAAAATTTTAGCCATGCAGTAATGTCTCCAGATCTTCAAAAAAACTAGGGTAACTCGTGTTGATGGCCTCTGCTCGGTCCAGCACCACATTTCCTTCACTCACCAATAAGGCGGCAATGGCAGCCATCATGCCAATCCGATGGTCCCCAAAGGTCTCCAAGTCTGCACCGTGCAGAGGAGTTGGTCCGGTGATGATCATGCCGTCTTCCGTAGGCACGACTGTAGCTCCCATGGCATTGAGGCTATCTGCTACAACCTGGATGCGGTCTGTTTCTTTCACGTGAAGCTCTTCAGCATCCGCAATCACAGTTTGACCATTTGCTTGTGTCGCAAGTAAGGCAATAATCGGCAATTCATCAATCAAGCGCGGAATCAACTCTCCATCAATCCGAATGCCTTTTAAAGAAGAAGACTGAACGGTAAGGCTTGCCGAGACAGATTTTTCATCGCGATCCTCCATGGTGAGATCTCCCCCCATTTCTTGAATCACATCGAGAATCCCTGTCCGCGTTTGATTGATGCCCACATTTTCAATCTTGATCGCACTATCTGGCAGAATGAGGCCAGCCACTAACCAAAAGGCTGCACTGGAAATATCTCCAGGAACGATGACTTCTTGACCTTGGAACTCTTGTCCACCTTGGATGCGGATGGTTTTTCCATCCACTTGGATCTCTCCACCAAATTGGCGAATCATATCCTCCGTATGGTCACGCGTCTTTTCCTTCTCGATAATCGTCGATTCACCTTCAGCTTGTAGAGCAGCAAAAATGAGAGCAGACTTGACTTGGGCCGATGCCACTGGCAAACGGTAATGAATCGGTTGAAGCTGATGCGTCCCTTTTTCATGTAAAGGTGGGCAATCGCGATCTCCCTGACCAGCAATCTCTACCCCCATCTGACGCAGTGGTATCGCGACACGATCCATGGGCCGTTTGGAAAGACTGTCGTCTCCGACCATGGTCACTGCAAAATCCTGACCTGCTAGTACACCTGAGATCAAACGAATAGAAGTTCCTGAATTGCCCATATCAAGGGGAGATGTCGGGACTTGAAGACCTTGAAAGCCTACTCCTTGAATCCGAATCACATCCCCGTCATCTTGGATGGAGACTCCTAAATCTCGAAACACCTGGATGGTAGAAAGCACATCTTCGCCTCGCAAGATATCATAGACCTTGGTTTCGCCCTTTGCAAGACTTCCAAAAATAATGGATCGGTGACTGATGGATTTGTCACCAGGGACACGAATGGTTCCCTTTAGACCCTTGCTATTGGTTCTTAATTTCATTGCCATCTCCAGAGTGCTTTTCCACATATTCTATCATAAATAGGACATGAATTCAATTTTTGATCAAAAATTTGGAACAAAAAACGAATGTTTCCAAGAATTTTTTGAGCTTGTTTTCCTCTAGTGGCGAACGAAAATACCAGAGTCGAAATGACAACTCTGGTAGAAATTTCTACTTGTATAAATCTTGAATCGGCTCAAAGATGATCTTTTCAAGATCTGCAAGATAAATAGACAATTGCTGTTGTTTAGTGAAAAATTCATTCACAATCGGACTTGCTTGGATTTTTTCCATATAGTCCTTCATTTCTTGTTGCACAGCTTCTGTTGGAAGTTGACCGGATTGCATCAAGCCTTGCAGTTGATTTTGGAAAGCGACGTATTCGTCAAACAGCGTTTTCGCTTCTGGATTTGCTTCGATCGCTTGCTTGCTTTCTACGACAGCCTTGTATTCAGGAAGGTCTCGAAGGGTCCGAGAGAGTTCATTTGCTACATCATAAATATTTGCCATTTTCTAGGCTCCTTTACTGATAAGATACTTCTATTATACTGCTTTTCCTTCAATATTCCTAAAATGAAGCAGGACTTTTGACGCAAATCCTTCTTTAGACCTAGCGAGCAAGGACAGTATAAGACGTCGCCTGGCTGATCAATGTTTGAGCCCGCTCTTGATCCTCTGCATTTTTAAAGGTCAACTGCAAAATCCCGTGGATATCTTCCCGATTCTCTTCATTGATGTGAATATTGACCAAGGAAATCCCTTGTAGGAGTTGTAAGATTTCGAGGATTACACCTTCTTTATCTGGAACATCGATAAAGAGATCATAGGCACTATCCCGTCCAGCACGCTGATGGATCTGCATTTCTTTTCGGTGCTTCCGCCCTTCATGGAAAAATGACCAAATAGCCTCTTCGTTATCTGCTTGAATGGTCTCAGCCACCTGATCCAAACGGTCTTTGAAATCTTCAATCCGCTCTAATATCGCTTGAGGGTTGGACAAGAGAATAGAGGTCCACATGCCTGGCTCACTTTCCGCAATCCGTGTCATATCCCGAAAGCCACCAGCCGCAAAACGGCGGGTCATTTCATGCTCTTCCCCATAAGCTACAGCCTGCTCGACCAGAGTCGAGGCTAAAATATGAGGAAAATGGCTGATCTGAGAAGTCACCCGATCGTGTTCCTCGGCATCGATTTCAATAAAGCGGGATCCCAATCCACTCAGAAGCTCTTTCAACTCTTCCATGGCACCTCCTGTCGTCAAGCTGGAAGGAGTGAAAATATAATAGGCATTTTCAAATAAGGTGGCATCTGCTGCTGCAGCACCTGTCTTATGACTACCAGCCATGGGGTGTCCTCCCACAAAGCGTACATCCTTATCTGTAAACACTTTTTCAGCTTGTGCGACAATTTCTGCCTTGGTAGAGCCTGCATCTGTCACCAGTACCCGGTCTTTCAAATGCAAGCTGGCTAAGGTTTCTAAATAAGACTTGGTTTGCTTGATGGGAAGGGCCAAAATAATGATATCTGCTAAAGGGGCAAAGGCTGCGAAATCATCCGTCACCTGATCCACCATTCCTCTTTCAAGAGCGATGGTTCGAGAGGCTTCACTACGATTGTACCCAAGAACAGTCACGTTTGGGTGGGCCCTCTTAATGCCCAGCGCGAGGGATGCACCAATCAAGCCCAAGCCTGCAATATATACAACTTTCTTCTCCAAAGGAAAACTCTTTCTCTTAAAAATTCTTCGTAAAGTCCCGGTGCTTAGCAACGGCTTCTTTCAATTCTTCCAAGTTATCGGATGAGAATTTTTCAAGCACTTCTGTAGCAAGGACTGTTGCGACCACTGCTTCCATTACCACACCTGCAGCTGGTAAAGCCGTTGGATCGCTGCGCTCAACTGTTGCTTTATAAGGCTCATGGGTTTCAATATCCACACTCATCAAAGGTTTGTAGAGGGTCGGAATAGGCTTCATGACGCCACGAACCAGAATCGGCTCTCCGTTAGTCATGCCCCCTTCAAAACCACCAAGATTATTAGTACGACGGGTATAGCCAGCTTCTTTAGACCAGATGATTTCATCCATAACTTGACTACCTTTTAGGCGACCTGCTTCAAAACCAAGACCGAACTCAACTCCCTTAAAGGCATTGATAGAGACCACTCCTTGAGCGATTTTGGCATCCAATTTCTTGTCCCATTGCACATAAGATCCTAGTCCTACAGGCACACCACCAACCAAGGTTTCCACAATTCCCCCGATGGTATCTCCATCTTTTTTCACTTGGTCAATGTAAGCCTTAACGGCTTCTTCTTGTTCTGGCACAACGATCGAAACTTCCGACTTAGCTGCCTTTTCCTTGATTTCTGAAACGGTTAGATTCTCGGGAATTGCAATCTCGATTCCCCCAAAATTAACAATGTGGCTGGCCACTTCAATGCCGATCTCTTCTAAAATCCTTTTAGCAACTGCACCAACGGCTACACGCATGGTCGTCTCACGGGCAGAAGAACGTTCGAGCGAATTACGAAGATCATCGAAACGGTATTTCATCCCTCCGACTAGATCGGCATGACCAGGACGTGGCTTGGTGATCTTACGTAGATTTTTCTTTTTCTCTTCGACCGGTGCTACATTCATGATCTCCAGCCATTTTTGGTGATCCAGATTGGTCACGTTCAGAGTAATCGGACCTCCCATGGTCAAGCCATGACGGACCCCTGAAGTGATCTCGACACGGTCACTCTCGATTTTCATCCGAGCACCACGACCATAGCCACCTTGTCGACGTTTGAGCTCTTTATTAATATCCTCTTCAGATAAAGGAAGGCCTGCCGGAACCCCCTCGATGATGGCTGTTAGTCGAGGCCCATGGGACTCTCCTGCTGTTAAATATCTCATACGACCTTATTCCTTTCTTTCTAAAAAGTCCTTCATTTCTTGAAGAGGGATTTGATGAATCGCTGCTTGCCCCAACTCTGGAACAATGACTAATTTAAAGCTGGTCCCACGCGCTTTTTTGTCATGAGTCAAGGCTTGATAAAGGGCTTCTTTATCCCAGTTCTCATAAGTCACCGGAAGGCCAAATTTCCGACACATTTCTTCGATTTTTTGAGTGATTCCTTTTGGCATCAAACCCTTTTCTTCTGCAACTCGAGAGAGCTGCACCATGCCCATACTAACGGCTTCCCCATGCATAACCTGTCCATAACCAGCTGTCGCTTCAATGGCATGCCCGATGGTATGACCAAAATTGAGATACAGTCGAATACCATTGTCCAACTCATCTGCTACAACATGGTCTCGCTTCACCAGGCAAGAATGAGAAATGATGCTCTCTGCATGCTCTAAAATACTCTGGACAGAACCCTCCATGGCTTCCAATTCTTCCCAAAGTTCCGTATCTTGGATGAGACCGTACTTGATGACTTCGCCCATCCCCTCGATCAATTCACGTTGCCCCAAAGTGCTCAACACTTCAGGATCAATAAACACACCATCTGGTTGAGCAAAGGTCCCTACCATGTTTTTGGCAAGTGCTGTGTTGACTCCAGTCTTTCCCCCGATAGAAGAATCCACCTGGGCGGTCAAGCTAGTCGGGATCTGAACAAAGGAAATTCCTCGCATATAGGTCGAGGCAGCAAAACCAGCCAAATCACCAACTACGCCACCCCCAAGAGCAACGATTCCATCACTGCGCGTCATGCCCTGGGTAGCTAGAAAGTCATAGACTTTTGAAACAGTGGTTAGATTCTTACTGGCTTCCCCTTGAAGAAACTCAAAGCGCACCACTTGAAAACCAGCTTTCACAAGGCTCTTCTCTACGATAGAGGCATATAGCTTAGCCACGCGGTTATCGGAAATAATGGCGACTTTTTTATCGCCCCAAAGAGTGCGCAACCAGTCTCCAACCTGGTTGAGACCGCCTCTTTCAATCACAATATCATAGGAATGTCCTGGAATAGGTACCGATACGTTCATAGGAATCTCCTTCACGTTTTTCTTTGATTCTATCTTATCATGAAATAAGGCACATGTCTCAATCAAAATGAAAAAGAGACTAGAGCAAGACTGTTTTTTTAAAAATCAGTTCTTGTTCTAATCTCATAAAGCTTTTTCAATAGGAAAAGGTAAAACCCTCTCTTAGTCACATACAAATTGGCGATATTCTGTTGTCAATGCTTCCCATACAGACTCTGTAGGAAATACTTTCCCAGTCATTAATTCAAAGGCTGCTTCAGCTTGATAAAAGAGCATTCCCAGCCCATTTACCCTCTGGTTTCCTTGATTCACTGCTAATTGCAGAAAGGGGGTCACTGCCGGATAGTAGGCCATCTCTACGATTAAGGCATGTGGGGGAAAGGTCAAGTGACTCGCTATTGGAAGAGACTGACCATCCATTCCAACACCAGTGGCATTTAAGATGAGATCAGCTTGATGAAAAGAGTTTTGAATATCTTCATCTTTCTCAATCGCATACAATTCTATCAAGAAATCAAAGCCTTCTTCAACCAACTGAACTATTGAACGATAATGAACCAATCTTTCCTCTCTCACAAAGACAAGGATACGTTTCACACCTAGATGAATGGCCTGTGCAATAATCGCTAAAGCTGCACCACCTGCACCTAAGAGAACCATTGTTTTTCCCTTAATAGAGAAAGCAGGAGGTAAACTACGAAAGAAACCAATCCCATCCGTATTATAGCCTTTAAGCTTACCATCGCGGTGAACAATAGTATTGACAGAACCGATCTTTCGGGCTATCTCATCCACTTCATCTAAGTAAGGAAAGACCTTCTGCTTGTAGGGCATGGAGATATTGGCCCCAATCATATCCAACTTACGAATTTGGCTGATGGTGCTTTCTAAGTCTTCTTCAGCAATATCCCAAGCTAGATAAGCAGCATTGGTCGCTGTTAATTCATAGGCTAGATTATGGATGAAAGGAGAGATACTATGACGAATGGGATGGGCAATGACCGCTGCCATCCGAGTATATCCGTCAATCTTCATTTAATAACTCCCGAATTCTTCTCATATTTTCAAGAGGAATTTGACCTGGAGCGCTTTCATCTCCGACTCTAGCATAAGACCAAGAAGAGCCTGTCAAATCAGCTGTCAAGCGCGAAATCTTCCCTACCTTGCCCATGGAAATGGTTACATATTCTTGCTCAGGATTCAGTGTCTTGAAACCACGCGTATAATTCATCAAGTCAAGAACATCTTGTTCATTGTGGGCCATAACGGATACCTTGACCAATTTTGGAGAAAAGCTGGTCAATTCCGATAAGATCTCCATCATATTTTCCGGAGTCTCTTGGAAATTGTGGTAGCTGAGAACAAGATTTGAAAATTCCAACATCTCTTCAAAGACTTCACGATGACTATAATACTCGAAATCGATATAATCCGGATGATAGATGGATTGAATATCTTTCAGGATCCCAACATATTCTTCATTAGTCAGCTCCATCCCTCCACCTTCAGCTCGAGTCCGCAAGGTGAATAAAATCTCGCGTCCAGCAAATTTCTCAAAAACTGCAGGAGCGACGGTTAAGATCTCGCTTTTTTCTAAAAAGTCCGCACGCCACTCAATAACATCTGCATCCTCGTAACGCGAACTATCTAGTTGTTGCGCCTCTTCTAAGGAGCGAGGCATAATCGAAACAACTAACTTCATACATCCACCCTAATCGTAAATACTTTTAAGTAATTACTACTTTCTTCTTTCTTGTTCCATCGAAAATCTCCCGGAAGTCCGTATTCCGCTACATAGCGATGCTTACGGCCTTGAAATCCCTTTTCGATTTGTTTTTTAAATTTATCTTTGGTCACATTTGCTGCATTGGTACTGAGAATCAAGGTCCCACCTGGATTTAAAATCTCAAGAGCCTCGCTGACCAATCGATGATAATCTTTAGCGACTGAAAATGTCCGTTTTTTATTCCGCGCAAAGCTAGGCGGATCAAGCACGATCACATCATAGCTTAGGTCATGGCGTTTGGCATATTTGTAATAGTCAAAGACATCCATCACGACAAAACGATGAGCATCGAGCGCCAAGCCATTTGCCACAAAATGCGCTTCTGATAGTTCTCTACTTCTCTTAGCCAGATCGACCGATGTTGTCTCAACTGCTCCACCCATTGCCGCAGCCACAGAGAAGGCCGCCGTATAGGAGAACATATTGAGCAAGGACTTGCCAGCTGCTAAGCCCTCTACCAAGCTACCTCGAACTTCATGCTGATCCAAAAAAATCCCCGTCATCAAGCCATCATTGAGAAAGACTTGGTAAGAGACCCCATTTTCAAGAATCAAAAATTCTTGCGGAGCTTCTTCTCCATAGACATGAGCCGATTCATAGTCCAAGCCTTTAAAGCGAATCTTTTCATAGCCACCTCGGACTTCTGAAAAAGCTTCTTGAAAGGCTGCTAGAATGGTTTCCTTAATCTGAAATACGAAGGGATTGTACCAAGAAAAAACAACAAACTCACCATATAAGTCAACCGTAAAGCCACCAAAACCATCTCCATCTTGGTTAAAGAGACGAAAGGCCGTCGTCGTTTCATCCGCATAATAAGAACGACGGTATTGCTTGGCTTTGATGAAAAGCTTTTTAAAAAAGTCTTGATCAAAAGCGACCAACTCTTGTGAAACAAACCATCCAATCCCTTTATTTTGTTCAGATAAGTATCCGACTCCTAGGGATTTTCCATCTCCTGAAAGCAATTGAACCTCTTGATTCAAAGCAGGAAGTGACTCAAAATCTTGCTTTTCAAGAAGGGATTGTCCTTGTTTGATTTTTGTTGCGACTTGGCGACTGACTGTGAGTTTTTTCATATCCTCTATTATAGCAAAAGTCTGCAGTTTTCACAAAGAGAGGCTTTATTTACTGGAACTTTTTTTACCGTTTTATCCTAGCTTTCATCATTTAGCTTCAAATGATATAAAATGCCGGATCTTTCCTATTTCTTTCCTCTCCTTTACAGTCATTTTTTTCTTTCTCCATAAAATTGTGGTATACTTGTATATGAAAATTTTTAGGAAATAAGACAAGGAAGTAACATTTTGTGAAAAAAATTACGAATTCGATACTCAATTTCATGAGTACCAGACTAGGATTTGTCTTGACCCTTCTGTTGCTCTACTGGTTCAAAACCATGTGGGCCTATTCAGTTGATTTTAATTTAGACATTCAGGGACCGTATCAGATTTTTCTAGCAGTGATCAACCCATTGCCGATCAGTCTGCTCTTCATTGGTCTTGCACTTTATATCAAACGAACCAAGCTCTTTTATAGTTTGGCCTTTGGGATCTACCTTCTCTTATTTATTTGGTTGATTTCCAACTCCATCTATTATCGAGAGTTTACAGACTTCGTAACGGTCAATACCATGTTGGCTTCCAGCAAGGTTTCTGCCGGTCTCGGAGCTGCTGCTTTAGAATTGTTCCGACCTTGGGATGTGATCTACATTCTAGATTTCCCTATTCTAGCTTTCTTCTTCTTTAAGAAATGGATTCGAATGGACAATCGTCCCTTCAATAAACGAGCTAGTTTTGCGGTTACCTCTTTATCGGCTATGCTCTTTTCGGCCAACCTTTTCCTTGCAGAAATTGACCGACCTGAGCTCTTGACTCGTGGGTTCTCAAACTACTATGTCGTTCGTGCCCTAGGCTTACCAGCCTTTCTGGGGTATAGCGCTAATCAGACCTATGCTGCCAACAAAGAACGTTCCAAAGCCTCCGAAGCAGATTTAAAACCGGTGGAAGAATATATCCAACAGCATTATGCCAAGCCTAATCCTGAGTACTTTGGAATGGCCAAAGGCCGTAACGTCATCTACATTCACTTGGAAAGTTTCCAACAATTCTTGATCGATTACAAGTTGAAAGTAGACGATAAAGAATATGAAGTGACACCTTTCTTAAACTCACTTTACCACTCGAAGGAAACCTTTGCCTTTTCAAACGTCTTTAACCAAGTCAAGGCAGGGAAAACGTCCGATGCTGAGACCATGATTGAAACAGGCCTCTTCGGACTCAACCAAGGTTCCTTTATGGTGAACTATGGTGGAACCAATACCCAACAGGCTGCACCATTTATTCTTTCAAAAAATGGTTACAACTCGAGCGCTGTTTTCCACGGGAATGCTGGAAGTTTCTGGAACCGAAATACCGCCTATAAACAATGGGGCTACAATTACTTCTTTGATGCCAGCTACTTCACCAAACAAAACAGCAGCAATTCCTTCCAGTATGGTCTTAATGACAAATACATGCTCAAGGATTCCATCAAATACCTAGAAAGATTGCAACAGCCTTTCTATACTAAGTTCATTACGGTTTCCAACCACTATCCTTATACGACCAGCTTGTCGGGAGATGATCTTGGATTCCCACTAGCTAAAACACAGGACGAAACCATCAATGGCTACTTTGCGACCGCTAACTACCTAGATTCTTCGATCAAGGCCTTCTTTGATTACCTGAAAGAATCTGGTCTTTACAAAAATTCCATCATCGTTCTCTATGGGGACCACTACGGAATTTCAAACTCCCGCAACCCAGCTCTTGCTCCTCTACTTGGTAAGAACTCTGAAACGTGGTCAAGCTATGATAATGCCATGTTGCAACGCGTACCTTATATGGTAGTCATTCCAGGTATGGATAAGGGTGGCATCATTGATACCTATGGTGGCGAAATTGATATGCTCCCAACCTTGGAACATTTGTTAGGTATTGAATCCAACAAATTCCTCCAAGTTGGTCAAGATATGCTCTCACCAGAACATGATCAAATCGTCGCCTTCCGCTCCGCTAACTACTTTGTTACTCCAGAGTATACGAGCTATAGTGGCCGGACCTATTACACCAAAACAGGTGAGGAAATCACGAACCCAGACGAAAAAACCAAGGAAGAACTGGACAAGATCAGGGAAGCTGCTAACCTGCAATTGAAGATTAGCGATAGCATCCAGACCGGTGATCTCCTTCGCTTCTTCAAGGGCAATGATCTTGGAAAAGTCGATCCAGAAGATTATTCCTACACCAATTCCTTCAAAGCATTGAAGAAGATTGAAAAGGAAAAAGGTGACAAATCAACCAGCCTTTATAACCAACGTGGCAACCAGTCCACCGTTGATCTCTTCAAGGCACCAACTTATAAAGAATTGCACCCAGAAGACGATAGTTCTTCCTCAACAGAGACCAGTAGCAGTTCTTCTAAATAAAGAGAATCCCTGAGTTTTCAAACTCAGGGATTTTGTGATTTCTTTAAAAAGAACTTAATCTAGGACTTCAAAAACAGAAGCTGTTAAATTCTCCACGTAGAATGGTCGTTTATGACGACTATTCCCAACCATCAATGTCAATTTATTTGAATTTTGGAGGTAATATGGAAGCCCGCTGACGTTGAAGATGACCAAGTACTTCTTGTCTCCTGTTAGTTCATAGATGACAAGACCGCTGGTATCAGTTGCAGATTGGATAAAGACTTGTTGATAGATTTTATCATAGCTTTCAAGCTCTAAGACAGGAAGACTTGTCTTCAAATTGATCAAGCTTCGGATATAGGCAATTGATTCCTTGTTTTGACTGACCAGATCCCAATTGACCTGATTCACAAAATCTGGAGCATTGTAGGAATTCATGGCCCGTTCACGATCCAAAGGGGTGATCTCACCATCAGGACCTGTCGCTACCAATTTAGTCCTCATGAACTCTTGACCCAATTGCATAAAGGTCATGCCCTGGAAGAGCAGATTCATGGCTGTAGCAAACTCTGAGCGCTTGACCAAGCCTGCTACTTCTTCATTCGGATGAAGGGTCTGAAGCAAGTCATAAAGATTATAATTATCGTGAGCTTCCACATAATTCAAGACCTGATTGGGACTTAAATAATTGCCAAGCTCCGCACTACCTAAAGCAGCACGTGCAACGATATTCTCCGTCGATTTTCGACTGACGAAGCCACGTTTGATGGAACCATAAACCTCAGCCCCTTTAATGGCATCGCGCTCCGTATCATTAAAGAAACCAATTCGAGGCAATTGCGCTGCATTGTCTTTCTTAGCCTTGTCTTCTGGTGCGAGACCTGTCCCCATGTCCCAGCCTTCTCCGTAAAGAAGAATGCGAGGATCTAGAGCATCCATAGCCTCCCGAATAGCATTCATCGTCCTTACATCATGAATGCCCATCAAATCAAAGCGGAAGCCATCGATCTGGTACTCCTTGACCCAGTGTGTGAGGGAATCAATCATGTACTTGCGGTACATTTCATGCTCACTAGCTGTTTCATTACCGACACCTGTCCCATTTTGGAAGCGACCATCTGGCTCCATCCGGTAATAATAATCGGGTACTGTATTTTGGAAAGGACCATGCTCGGTCGAGTAGATATGATTGTAGACCACATCCATAACCACAGAAATTCCTGCCTCATGATAAGCCCGGATCATGGTTTTGAGCTCTTTCACGGTTTGTTTCGGATTGGATGGATCCGTCGAAAAACTCGTTTCTGGTGCGGAATAATTTTGAACATCGTAACCCCAATTGTAGGTCACACGGCCTTCTTCGTCGTACTGTTTAAAGCGATCAGAGATCGGCTGCAGTTGCACGACATTGACTCCTAACTGACGGATATAATCAAAGGCAGTTGCATCACCATGGCTATTGACGGTTCCTTCTTGGCAAGCGCCCAGATAGGTTCCACGCAAAGACTCGTCCACACCTGAAGTCGGTGATTTGGTCAAATCTCGAAGGTGCATCTCATAAATCACTGCTTGACAAGGATTGTCCAAGCGCCAAGGAGTCGCATCGGCTCCTTTTTTAGGACCCCAATCAAACTGACGATCTGCTCTTGAAAGAATGGCAGTGCGCATCCCGTCCGCTGTCGTTGCAATGCTATAAGGATCGCTCGTCACTTGAGTATGGTGTTCAAAATTCACACGATATTGATAAGCCATGCCACTTAAATTTCCTAGAAAATCTAAAATCCAAACACCATGGGTATTTTCTGGGTGGTAGCTAGACTCTTGTTTGCCACGCATCATCGGAATAGTTTTCCAAATAGGCGCATCCAATTCTGTTGATTGATAGAGTAACAATTCAACTTTCTTAGCAGTAGGAGCCCACAGTTTAAAGCAATGCTCTCCTTCTTCCTCCCGATGACCGAGCCATCCTTGATACGCCCACTTGGCATCAAACTCTCGAGGGCGCATCGCCATATCGTAGGCATGAGGCTGACGATGGCTGTATGCATGACTCGTCAAAGCAGCTTGCAAAGAATAATAGACTGTATCGTCTCCATCAAGAATCCACACTTCTCGAACATGCCCTTCTGGTAAGAGTTCGATTTCAAAGTCCCGGGTCTTAGTGAGCCAATCCCCTTCTTTAACTAGGACATGGCCCCGGTTCAAGGCATCCTTACTCTCGTATACCAGATTTCCCTCCACTCCAAAATAATCCAACTTGGAGAAAGAGACTGATTTTCCTTCTACTTGATCCTGCCATTGCCACATATCATAGGCAAAATAATTTCCTTTTTGCTTATGAAAATGAAGCTTTACATGGTATTGTCGCATAACATTTTCCTATTTCCAATTTGATACCGAAGGAACCATTCGCTCGTGAAACACGTATATGGTTCCAACTATTTGTTTTTATTCTTCAGATGTATGAACCAATGCATCGTTGTTGATTTCATCAATATTCGCAAAGAATTCCAAGTGATTATGAAAGACTTCCAATTCAACTGGAGTATCTCCCCCATATTCGCCATCTAGATTGATGCGGAATGGTTGAGCATTTTTCCCTAACATTTCGATCGACAACTTCTTGGTCTTGAGATATTCTACATTTTCATCGTGCACATGCTTGCCTCCATTAATGGCCTGAATCATCAAGGACAACATGTTAAAGAGCTTAGCAGTTTTTACGATAATCAAGGTGAAGTTTCCATCATCGAGCTTAGCATCTGGTGCGACACTTTCAAAGCCAGCAATAGAGTTGGTCAAAGCCACAAAAATCATCGAAGCTGGACCTTCAAAAACGCCATTATCGTGTTCGATCCGTACCTTACGAGCCTTGTTCCTCGGCAACATTTTAGCTGCTTCAGCTACATAAGCAAAGTAACCCAGGCGAGATTTGACACTACTTGGGACACTGAAGGTCAATTCTGTCATGGTCCCTGCTGCAGCAATATTGATAAAATACTTACTGCCATAAGCACGACCAATGTCCATTTGAATGGTTTGATTCTTTTCGATAATGCGGGCAGCTGCCACTGGATCTCCCATCGGGATCTTCAAGGCACGCGCATAGTCATTGGTTGTGCCGGTTGGGATAAAGGCCATCTGCGGACGATTCTCCAGACCTGCAACTCCATTGACCACTTCATTAATCGTGCCATCTCCACCAGCAGCAATGATTAAATCAAAGCCTGCCTTAGCGGCTCTTTCTGCTTCATTTTGGGCAGAAAATGGTTCTGGAGTCGTTTGATAAGCGCTAGTCTCATAGCCCACATCTTCGAGTACGTCCAAGACTTCCGCAATATTTTTCTTGATAATTTCTTGCCCAGAGGTCGGATTATAAATTAAACGGGCTTTTTTGATTCGTTCTACCATAAAGATCCTCTATAAACTTTCAAGCCAGGCCTCATCTTCTACCTGGATTCCTAATTCTTGTGCTTTGGTTAATTTGCTACCAGCGTCACTACCTGCAACGACCAAATCTGTTTTTTTGGAAACCGATCCGGTTACCTTAGCGCCCAGACTTTCTAATTTTGCCTTGGCTTCTGAACGCGTGAGGCGCTCTAGCTTCCCAGTCAAAACGACTGTCATTCCTGATAGGGCCGCATCAGCAGCGACTTTCTCACCAAGATAAGCCATATTGACACCAGCTTCTTTAAGCTCTTGCAATAGGCGCTTGGATCCTTCTTGAGCGAAATAACGCTTGAGGCTTTCAGCCACGACCATACCGAGACTATCAATGCTGGCAATTCTTTCTGGATCAGCTGTAGCCAATTGATCGAGGTCATGGAATTCTTGGAGCAAGATTTGACTAACCTTGCTACCGACATGGCGGATCCCCAAACCAAAGAGCAACTTCTCAGCTGAATTTTCTTTTGAAGCTTGAATGGCTTCATAGAGTTTTTCAGCAGATTTTTCTTTAAAGCCTTCCAAAGTCAATAGGTCCTCGACTGTCAGACGATAGATCCCAGCTACATCCTCTACCAACTGAGCTGCGAAGAGTTTCTCTACAACAGCTGGACCCAAGCCTGTGATATTCATAGCATCCCGACTGGCAAAGTGGTTCAATCCTTCCTTAATCTGGGCTGGACAGAGCGGATTGATACAGCGAAGGGCCACCTCATCCTCGAAATGAAGCAACTCACTCTGGCAGCTCGGACAATGAGTTGGAATGGCTAATGCTTGATCAGAGACTCGCTTATCTTTGACGACACGCAAGACCGCAGGAATGATATCACCCGCCTTATAGACAATGACGGTATCATCCTGATGAATGTCTTTTTCAGCAATATAGTCCACATTGTGCAAGGTTGCCCGACTAACAGTGGTTCCTGCTAGCTGGACTGGAGTTAGATTGGCAGTTGGCGTCACAACACCGGTCCGTCCAACCGTCCAATCGACTGATAAAATTTTTGCTTCTTTTTCTTCAGCTGGAAACTTATAGGCGACAGCCCATTTAGGAGCTTTTACGGTAAAGCCTAGTTCTTCTTGAACAGCTAGGTCATTGACCTTGATGACGATCCCATCGATATCGTAGGGAAGATCCTCTCGAAGCTGAGCTACTTTTTGGATGAAGTCCCAAATTTGCTCCATATCCTCAGCCAGCACTCGCTCTCGGTTCACAACAAAGCCTAAGCGGGCTAATTTCTCAAGCACGCCTTCCTGACTGCTTTGATCAGTTGGACTCACTTCTTGATACAAGAAGGTCGCGAGATTTCGCTTGGCCACGATTTTCGTATCCAATTGGCGAAGCGTTCCTGCAGCAGCATTCCGCGGATTAGCAAACTCCGGCTCGCCGTTTTCTTGACGGATCTGATTGATCCGATCAAAGGAAGCCCGTGGCATATAGCACTCGCCTCGAACTGTAATGTTCACTGGCTCTGGTAACACTAAAGGAATGTCCTTGACCCGCTTGAGGTTCTCTGTAATATCCTCACCGACAGAACCATCCCCACGTGTCGCCCCCGTTACGAGGACTCCATTTTCATAGGTGAGGGAAATGGACAAGCCATCGATCTTCAGCTCACATACATAGCTGATAGAAGGAAATTCCTTACGGACACGCTGATCAAAGGCTTCTAATTCTTCACGCGAAAAAGCATCCTGCAAACTATAAAGGGGATACTGGTGCTGGTATTTGGTAAAGCCTTTTAAAACCACCCCACCTACACGGTGAGTTGGACTCTCTGGTAAGATCTCATCAGGATGAGCGGTTTCTAGTTCCACCAACTCCCGATATAATTGATCATATTCACTATCTGAAACAGATGGAGCGTCTTTTGTGTAATACTCGTAAGCATATCGATTGAGTAATTCCACTAATTCTTTCATTCTGGTTTTCATGTTCTTATTTTATCATAAAATCTTAATTTAGCCTTGAATTTACTGCATTCTTAGCATTAAAAAAAGGGGCTGGGACAAAAGTCCTAGCCTCTCAATTATTTTTGGATTGTCGAGCAAGACGCAGCGGTTGAGTGGGCTCTACTACGCTGATTTCATCAGCTTTTACAGCCCTACTCAACTGTGCGGAGGTGGGACGACGAAATCGAATTCTAACGAATTACCGATTTCTGTCCCACTCTCTTCTTATTTTGTAAAATCGATCCGTTTAGAAAGTTGATTGATCACAATCGCTCCAAAAATCAAGGATGCGAATTCACCCAATCCCATAGTCAACCAGTTATAGAAGAATGGTTGGCCTTGAAGGTAGTATAGTTCCAAGGCAATCGTAAACATGGAGATGGAAAAGAAAATCGCAAACAAGAAATGGTCCAAGCGAATAAGACCGTCAAACAAGAACTTGTTTTTAAACCGACCAAATAGAATAAGTCCAAGTCCTAGGAAGACAAAGGTTGAACCTCCACCGACAAAGACATCGATCCATCCAAAACTAAATAAGTTAGCAATCATACAACCAAGAGTCACCCCAATCAAGTACTTCTTATTGTAGAAGGCTAAGAAATTCATCATTTCCGAAACACGGAATTGATAGCCATAGTAGGCCATAGCATTGAGTGGTGGGGTAATGGTCAATACGATATAAATCGCAGAAACAATGGCAATTTGCGCCATATCACGAGCAGTTAACTGTTTCATTTATTCTCCTTTAGCGGTTTTCCCGCGTGTAATATGCTTGGCGAAAGGATCTTAAGCACCAAGGGTTGAAGGTTTGATTTCTTCAACCTTTCAAGTATAGCATATTTTGAGGTTTTATGGTAGACTGAATTTATGAAAACACTAATTAAAAAATTTTTTGATAATGAGATTTTATCCTATCTCTTTTTTGGGGTTGCCACAACCATTGTTTCCGTCGGAACCCGCCTCTTCATCTATCAAGTGTCTCGTGATGAACGATTAGCGACCGCGATTGGAAACATTGCTGGGATCCTCTTTGCCTTTGCAACCAATGATACCATTGTCTTTAAACAAGAAAGAAAGGGCTGGTTTCAGCGCTTGATCCGATTTGCAATTGCGCGCTCTGGGACCTTTGTACTGGACATGGCCTTGACCGAGATTTTTGTCAAGCAGTTCCCAGGAATTATCGGGCAATTCGTCCACAATAACAAAAGTCAGATCAATCTGATTGAAACCCTCTTTGCACAAGTGGCCATTGTAGTCCTCAATTACGTCTTTAGTAAACTCTTTGTCTTTAAAAATAAAAACAAGGCTTGAAACGATTGTTTCAGCCTTATTCTTTTAAACTTCTATACTTGCATGCTCTGCACTTAATTGATAGATGGTGCCTTCAACCCCAAAATAATCTTTGGCTAGATCTTTCAATTCCTGCATAGCTGTTTGTGCCCGTTTGGCCTGCTCCTCATTGATGGCTTCAATAACTAAAATAGCGTCCTTGGTATCTTCTGTTAACATAGTTCTTTGTGCCTCACGCCAATTCAAGCAACGGCAAACAGCTCCGTCTTGGTCGTAGTAGATAATCTCCCCTTCCAAAGCTGGAGCATCTTCTTCAGCACCTAATGGAAAGAAAGGTTCGCCTCCTTTCGCTTGCCCTAGTGAGAGTCCACCCACCAATTTATCCATATCTTCTCCCCCACAAGGAAGGGCATAAGCCATAGAAACACTATTGTAAAGATCCACCAAAGGATTAATCGGATAGAATTCACGTCCCTGGTGAACCCGTTTTAAGAGTGCCTCGATGGAAGATCGGGCTCCTTTTTTTGTTTTAAACTTGCTAAAAGCTTGGCGCCACTCTTGAACGAACTCACTCTGGGTATAGTTTTCTTCATCAATAAATTCCCATGCTCTCTTGGTACCCTTGTCCAACAATTCTTTGAAATAAGGATCCTTGGCTTCATCTACTGTATTATCAATACCATACAAGGACATCACTGTAATTATAGCTGTTGGAAATAAATCCCAAAATGCTTGATCGACTGTCACTTTCATTGCTTTACCTCACTATAATTTCTTTTTTGACCTTTTTTGACTAGCTCCCAATCCAAGGTGATATTCTCTCGAACTCGGATGAGATACTCCTCTAACTGTGCGACTTCCTCTTTGGAAAATCCTTTTAAGGCAGTTTTTTCAGAGTAATGATGCTCCCCTAAAATGAAGGGGTAAATCTGCTTACCTTTTTCAGTTAATTCCCATTCCTTGATTTTAAGGTTTTCACCCCTTGGACGCTGCTGAATCAGTCCTCGTTCTTCTAGTTTTTTTACAGACCTTGCAACGGTGGATCGATCTACTTTCAAGACTTCAGAGAGTTCTTCCTGAATCATTCCAGGTTGCTCGGCAATTCGCACCAGGTAGAGGTATTGACCACGCGCCAGATCCAAATCTCGAAATTCAATATTTGCTATAGAATCCAGTGCTCTCGCAATGATGCCAATCTCACGCAAAATACTCATCTCACTCCTCCTTTCCTATTGACAATAGCATAACACATTTTTATTGCAAATGCAATAAAAATAGATAAGAAAAAAAGAGGCTGGGACAAAAATCCTAGCCTCTCAATTATTTTTGAATTGTCGAGCAAGACGCAGTCGTTGAGTGGGCTCTACTACGCTGATTCCATCAGCTTTTACAGCCCTACTCAACTGTGCGGAGGTGGGACGACGAAATCGAATTCTAACGAATTACCGATTTCTGTCCCACTCTCCCTTATTCCGTTTTTTCTTTTTTTATCAAGCGTAACCGAAGCTTTAATTTTTGTGAAACTTCTCTATGCCGAAAGTCCACTTCTTCTGATTTTAACTTAGAGACAATTTCTCCACTGCGCGTTTGGAACTTTGCTTCTCTAGCAAATTGGATACTGGCATTTAAAATACAACCAATAATCATGATTTTTGCCACCAAGATAAACCAGAACATGATGACCGCTAGGACGACCGAACCGAAGAAACGAGCATCTAAGAAATGACTCACATAACGATCCACATATTTCCAAAAGATATTCAAGATCGCATACAGGACAGCAACAACAAAGGTCGCCCCTGGCAATACATATCTAAATTTCGGAATTTTGACATTTGGAAGGGTGTAATAGAGTAAGACCAGACTAACAAAAAGCAAGAGATAGATGGTCGGCTCTGTCAAATTCAGTAAGCGCACATAAATCGTCCGATCAAATGAAAAGGTCCGATAGAGATAGCGAACGATCATTTTCCCAAACATGGAAAGGATCAGCGAGAGTCCAAACAAGCCCTGCAAGGCAAAACTGATCAGGAAGCTAAAGAGTCGCCCCCAGATAATACCACGCTCTTTTTCCACCCCATAACTCTTGTTATAGGCTTTTTGGAGGTAGGCAATGCTCTGAGAGAAGATCCACAAAGCAGAAATAATCGAGAAACTCAGTAAGCCTGTCGAAGGTTTGGTCAAGACACTCGAAATCATCTGTGCCACTATTCGATATAAGGAGGCTGGCAAAACTTTCTGTAAGCTTAAAAGAATCTGAGTGGGACGAATATGAAAGTAGGGTAAAATATTGGCTGCAATCAGCATCAAAGGGAAAATGGAGATCAGCAAATAATAGGCTACAGCAATGCTGGTGATATCAGACTCTGCACTCTGATAAAACCGCACGAAGCCCTTTATAAATGGCTGTTCCAGTACTTTTTGTAGGACCTTTTTCATTCGTCACCTCCCCATTTTACTAAAAAAGAGCAAAGAGCGAAACCAGACACTAGCCTTCAGCTCCATTCTTTCCTCTCTATTTTTTAGTATGTTCCTTCTTCACCTTGACTAGTCAAGATCACTGGACCATCTTTTGTAATCACAAATTGATGCTCGTATTGACAAGAAAGTCCACCGTCGAGGGTCTTATGGGCCCAACCAGTTTCCATATCTGTATCAATCTCCCAAGTACCGGTATTGATCATTGGCTCAATCGTCAAGACCATCCCTTCACGTAAGCGAAGACCGCGTCCAGCACGACCATAATGTGGGACCATTGGTTCTTCATGCATGGTAGGCCCGACACCGTGTCCGACCAAGTCACGCACAACGCCATAGCCCTTGCTTTCCGCATACTCTTGAATCGCTGCGCCAATATCTCCCAAGCGATTACCTACGACCGCTTTCTCAATTCCCTTATAGAGACATTCTTTGGTCACGTCCATCAAATCTTTGACTTCTTGGGAAACATTTCCAACAGCATAAGCCCAGCATGAATCAGCTAAACCACCGGTATAGGACTCTGTATATTTTTTCACTTGGGCTACATTATCAAAATCCAATTTTGAAACATCTAAAACAGACTTATCCAGCGGTTCAGACAAGACCATATCTACCTTGAGGAGATCACCATCTTTAAGAATGACGTGACGTGGAAAAGCATGGGCTACTTCGTCATTCAAACCACAGCAAGTCGCATAAGGATAATCCATGAGACTGCCTTCTACACCGATCTGAAGCGGCAAGACATTGGCTTCTTTACAGCGACGACGGACATATTCTTCTACTTCCCATAAGTCAAGCCCTGGCTTGATCAAGTCACGTAATCCAATATGAATGCTGGCAAGGAAATCTCCTGCACGATCCATGGCTTCAATTTCACGTTGTGATTTTAATGTAATCATTGTCTCCTCATTTCTTTTTGTTTAATTAATCTTAATCGTAATGGTTGCTTTCGCGACTAGCTGCAGATCTAAATACAAGCTAAAATCAACCAAGGCCGAACGTCTAGTTCGCCGAACAAGTTGGGGTTCAATGCGGATCACATCATCCACCTGCACAGCCTGTAAAAAATTGATGATCAACTGTTCGACAATCAAGCTACGCCCACTGTGTTGCATCATCTTGCGAATAACCTTCATCAGCACTTCGATCATGACCCCATTGGCCAAAACACCGCTTTTCTCCAGCATACTTGGCTCCACTGTGAATTGGTAATGGTCGTTCTCTGTTTGAATCTTTTGACCAATTTGCTCACTAAAGGTTGGTAAGCTCGAAAACTGCACCTTGCTGATCCGATCCATGACATCCCGACGCGTAATAACCCCCAGCAAGGTCTGGTTATTACGAACAACAGGAATCATTTCATAATCTTCAGCGATCATCCGTTGGCTAATCGTCGCAATGCTGGTGGACAAATTAGTGGTAAAAATGGTCCGTGACATCACCTTATCAAGGGTCGTCTGAGGCGCCTTATCTCCAGCATCTCTCATGGTCACGACCCCCACCACCATCTGGTGCTGATTGACAACCGGAAAACGACTAAAGCGATTCTTTCGAACCAAATCTAAATAATCCCGGACCGTATCCGTCTCAGAAAGATAGCCGTACTCATGGAAGGGCCGATAGACCTGCTCGACTGTCAAGATATCCGTCTTGATCTGCATGTTAGACAAGGCCTTATTGATCATGGTCGCGACGGTATAGGTATCGTGTGAAGTTCGGATGACTGGGATTTGCACCTGATTGGCCAGATCAATCACATCCTCACTGACCTCAAAGCCACCCGTCACTAAGACCGCATTGTCATGCTTAAGAGCCAATCGTTGGATGCTAGTGCGGTCTCCCACGATCAAAAGCCCACCTTCAGACACATAGTCTAGGACGTGCTTTTCCGTCATGGCACCGATGTAAAATTTATTAAATTCTTTTTCGAGACCTTCCTCACCTGCTAATATTTCAGAGCCAGTGATTTCTAAAATTTCCCGATAGGTCAAGTGCTCTAGTACAGCTTTTTTCGATTTGACACGGATAGTCCCGCTTCTAGGACGCGTTTCTACAATTCCTTGATTTTCAGCTTCTTTAATAGCCCGATAAGCCGTCCCATCACTGACATTCAAAAAGTTGGAAATACTGCGGACACTGACCCGTTTTCCAATCGGCAATTTTTCGAGATAGTCTAAAATCTCTTGGTGTTTACTCATAGAAGTCCCCTCTACCTAGGCGGAAATCATAATAATCGCGCATTTTACGCGTATAGCGGTCACTCCCTTTGAATTGACGAAAAAGACGAAAACCAGCCTTTAAAGCGACCTTTTGACTCCCTGCATTTTCAACATGGGTGACAATCTTAAGCTCCTTCAGTTGAAATTTCTCAAATGATAGATAAACCAACTCTTTGACCGCTTCTGTCATCAGACCCTTTCCCCAAAAATCTTTGCGTAAAAAGTAGCCTAACTCAGCCTCACCCTTAATCTCATCCAACTTTTCAAACTTAATGGAGCCGATCATCTGATTGGTTTCCTTATCACAGATCGCCCAAACCCCCAAAGGATTTTTCATGAAATAGTTGGCTAGTACATATTGAGTTTCAGCAAGATCGGCTTGAGCAGGAAAGATAAATTGTAGGTTATCAGGATTCGAAGCAATCTTATAAAAATCTTCCGCATCCTCAAAGAGAAAAGGTCGTAAATACAACCTTTGTGTTTCAATTAGTGAATAGGCAGCTAAGTGCGTCCAAATATTCATTTCAAACTCCATTGTTCGTGTATCCAGCCGCCACTATCAGATTCCTAGTTCTGTCACTATTCCTCTACCAACTGGATGTCTGCTCCAAGTTGGGTCAATTTATGAATAATATCTGAATACCCGCGAAGGATGTATTCCACATTTGTAATTTCTGTTGTTCCAGAAGCCATGAGACCGGCGATCACTAAAGCCGCACCAGCTCGAAGATCCGTCGCTTTCACACTGGATCCTGTCAATTGATTTGGCCCTTCATAAATAATGTGGTCGTTCAAGGTCGAAATGGTGGCCCCCATTTTAGCCAATTCTGGTACATGGTTGACCCGCTTTTCATAAATTGTATCAACAATGCGTCCACGTCCTGCAGCCGTTAAGAGCAAAGGTGTGATCGGTTGTTGCAAATCAGTCGCAAAACCAGGATAAGGAGACGTTTTGATCTGGATGGCCTTCAAGCCCGTCTGCTTTTCTACAAAGATACTATCTTCAGAAATGGTCATGCGCACACCCATTTCCTCTAACTTAGCAATATAGCTCTCTAAATGCTCATACAGGACATTATTGATCTGGATACCTTCTCCAATAGCAGCTGCAAGGGCAATATAGGTTCCAGCTTCGATGCGATCCGGAATTACTTGATGTCTCGTTCCATGCAAATGCGGAACACCATCAATGATAATAATATCTGTCCCTGCTCCACGAATATGAGCTCCCATGTTATTGAGCAAGGTCACCACATCGATAATTTCAGGTTCCCGCGCAGCATTTTCGATCACTGTCCGACCTTCAGCCTTGACTGCTGCTAAAATCGTATTGATCGTTGCACCGACACTAACAGTATCCATGTAGATGTTAGCTCCTTGAAGAGGCTTGCCATCAGTCGCAAGTTTCATACTAGAGCCATCCATGGTCATAGCAGCTCCCATCGCTTCAAAGGCCTTCAAATGCAAATCGATCGGACGTGGGCCAAGATCACACCCACCAGGTAGTCCAACAGTTGCTTGACCATAACGCCCTAACAAACTGCCATAGAAATAATAGGAAGCTCGCAGACTGTTGATTTTTCCAAATGGCATGGGCATATTCTTCACCCCACGTGGATCAATGATCAAACTGTCTTCTTTGCGCTCGATCTTAGCCCCCATGATGGTCATGATTTCAATCAGACTCGCCACGTCGGAGATATCCGGTACCCCATCGAGGGTCACGATATCATCCGCCAGAATGGTCGCCGGAATCAGGGCTACTACACTATTTTTTGCACCACTAATGGTCACCTCTCCTTTTAGAGGGCGACCACCATTTATTACAATTTTTTTCATCTTAATAATTTATTAGCTCTTTCAAGTCTTTTTCCTTTTACTATCGTTTTTTTGTAACGGAAATAAAAGGGACAACGTATTCAAAATACTGCATCTATTATACCACAGATCGACCTATTTTTCCATCTGTAGGAATTTTCAAAACGAAAAAAAGCTAGGATCAACTTGACCCTAACTTTTCCATTTCAACTAATTATTTTACAGCTTCTTTCAAGGCTTCTACCTTGTCCAAACGTTCCCATGGAAGGTCAATATCTGTCCGTCCCATATGGCCATAAGCCGCTGTTTGACGGTAGATTGGACGTTTCAAATCCAGCATTTGGATAATCCCTGCAGGACGAAGATCAAAGAGCTCACGTGCTGCTTTTTCAAGCTTACTTTCAGCGACTGTTCCAGTACCAAAGGTATCAATACGAACAGAGACAGGTTGAGCTACCCCAATGGCATAAGCCAATTGCACTTCTGATTTCTTAGCAAGACCTGCCGCTACGATATTTTTGGCAATGTAACGAGCTGCATAAGAAGCAGAACGGTCTACCTTAGTGGCATCTTTACCAGAGAAGGCACCACCCCCGTGACGGGAATAACCACCATAGGTATCCACGATGATTTTACGACCAGTCAAACCAGAATCTCCTTGAGGTCCTCCGATAACGAAACGACCTGTTGGATTGATGAAGAATTTTGTCTCATCATCCAGGTAAGAAGCTGGAATGACTTCTTTGATAACCTTGTTAATCACATCTTCATGGATTTGTTCATTGCTGACATCTGGATCGTGTTGAGTTGAAATAACCACTGTATCCACGCGCACTGGGCGGTCATTTTCATCGTACTCAACAGTAACTTGTGACTTGGCATCTGGACGAAGATAGCTGATTTCCCCAGACTTACGAAGCTCTGCCAAACGACGAACCAACTTGTGGCTGAGTGAAATTGGCAATGGCATGAGTTCTTCTGTTTCATCCACCGCAAAACCAAACATGAGACCTTGGTCTCCTGCTCCGATCAAGTCAAGTGGATCTTGATCTGCATTTCCACGTACTTCCAAGGCTTCATTAACCCCTTGGGCAATATCAGGAGATTGTTCCACCAAAGATGGGTGTACTCCTACAGTCTCAGCAGAGAATCCATATTCTGTATTGGTATACCCAATCTCTGCAATGGTATCACGAACCACACGGTTAATATCCACATAAGCAGTCGTTGAAATCTCACCAAAGACATGCACGGAACCAGTATAAACAGCTGTTTCGGCAGCCACGTGAGCTTCTGGATCTTGCTCTAAAATAGCATCTAAAATAGCATCTGAAATTTGGTCTGCAATCTTATCTGGATGCCCCTCAGATACTGATTCAGACGTGAAAAGTTTACGTTCTGACATAAAAATGTCCCCCCTTAAAAAATATTGTTATAGAGTTACAAAGTACTGATAGAAGATTTCTACCACCTTATCGGGACCATATAACACTTCATTATAACACATTACATATGATATGGAAAATGATTTTTCAAAAAACCCATTAAATCAGCTTTTTCGGTCTATGCAATACCCAGTTAAACTGACTTAAACAGTCCTCAAAGTTCCTAAAAAGTTCACAAAAAATACCCCGTAGGGTATCTATCAATTGACGAGTTCAGCAGGCAAGATCTAGCACCCTCACACGGTGCTTTTTTTATCTTCAAAAATGGTAGGCGTCCGCGTACCAATGGGTACTCGAAAACCTACCACCTACTTAAATGATAACAGTTCTTTAAAAAATTTCAACCCTATCTACTTTAATCAGTCTCCATTTTTAAATAATATACCTCCAATAAATACCAGGACTCCTAAAACCAAGGATAAAATATTTGGACCTGTCCAATAAGGATCTAGCGTACCTATGATGGAAACAATAAATAAGACGGCTGATGTATTTAAGAGACCCACATTTCCATTCCTCATAGCTATGAAAAGGATGAAAGTCGCAATCATAAAACAAATATAATGGATGGCACCAATATATAAGATCAGTAGATACATGGGGTTTCCTAAAAATAAAGGAAAAATCATAATACCAAGGTGGCAGACTGCTATTATAAGGGCGCTCCATAACCAAGGCGAATGAAGAATGATCCTCTTTGGCGAATTTTCTTTATCATTGTTTGATTGTATATCAGCATTCAACTGATCGTTTACATCTATGTCTCCTTCTACTTGAGAGTACGCCATCTCTGGTTTAGTGTCAATAGATGATAGATCTTGTACTTTCACCTTGGACTCCCAGCTAGCTGCAACTTTCTCAAGTAAACTAAAAACACGACAAGCAATATAAATCGATAAGAGAAGATAAAAGAGACCGTAAAAGCTTATACGAGAGATGAAAGAGTATACTATACCTATCTCAACAAAGGAAGATAAAATGAGCAAAAGAGAAAAGACTTTCTGAAGTTTATCACTTGTACTTGTGATCATAACATTAATCAGAAGTAAAAACATTAACTCCATTACACTGTATCGAAGTGTAAAAGCGTAAATATCACTCGTTCTATCCATACCAATCAATATAAATAGTGGAGAAATATTTGTAGAGGCAACAAATAGTACTAAATAAGCTATCGATGATTTCCAACCATCTTTACTTTTCCAATTGTTTAAAAGCTCCCTCATTTCTACATTCTTTATAAGCAAGCAAATCCATATTAAACAAATGATATTTAGCACAAAGGAAATGTTCATCAGATTTGTTGGGGAGAAAGGTGGTAAAAATAACATCAGTAGTTGGGTAATTGAGAGGAGAAGAACAGCTATCAATCCTTCAACATTTAAACGTTGCTTCATAATTCTCCAAATTACCCAGCAAATAATCATTCCATTCCATATAGAAAAAATACTAGAGGTAGTGATCAGTGGTGTATTTCCATTTAAATTTTGGACATTATAGCTATCTACTAGACTACTACCATAAGAAACAAGATAAAGAATTGCTTCAAGAATTAGCAGTATACCATACCATTTTTTTCTAGACATAGATTCTCCTCCACTTTCTAAGAAAAGTATTTAACGATTCATTTATTTAAATTATAACACAATTTGTAATCGTTTTCTTAGTGCGTTATCAGTACTAAATAAATAAAAAAGATAGGATTGAACACCCTACCTGCTAGCATCACTCTTCATTTTTAAGCAATACAATTCCAATAAAAACCAGTATAGCTATCACAAGAGGAGGAAAGAAAAAGCTAGACCAATCTGGAGTACGAGCTGTAATCATTGAGACAAAATAAATACCTACAGACGTGTAAAGAGTTGTTACATTGCCCATCTTTTTCCCATTCCACAAGAGAATGGTTGCAATGATGAAACAAATGAGATGAAACCCAAGGAAAAACAAGAGGGCAGGTGCCCATCCTGCTAATACGGCTACTTCGAGGAGAAATAATCTTCAGTATATAATCGTGAAAGCAAGTGCAATAGATAGCGTTAACTAACTTCCAACTCTCTTTTCTGAACCAATCTCACCAACAGGCGAAAGAGCTTCCTCCGGAATCTTTGCCTCATTTTCTTTATCTACTTCAGGATTTTTTTGTTGATCTGTCATAACTTTCTCCTAACATTTTTAGTTATTCTTTCAAATAATAGCTCTTAAAAATAGAGAGGAAGAACTGATTTAACTATCTCTTTGATCGACCCGAATACTTTTTATTGAGTAGAGTTGACCATACCCATTTTTTGATTAAGAGCTTTTCTCTTCTTCAACTAAGAGTGTTCCAATTAAAACCAGAATACCTAGCAGTAACGGAGCGATTCGAAAAATATCCCAATCTAGTTCAAAACCCAAGATGATAGACAGCAGATAGAGTCCAACACTCGTATAGAGGAGGCTTTTATTCCCCTTCTTCATCCCTAGTCCAAGTAAAATGGTTCCAATAGCAACACCTAAGAAGTTTGGTGTTAGAAAAATCAACAACATGAAAAATCCCAAAATATTAAAGAAAAAGACAAACAATACAAGATAGATAATGGATAGGTAAAAGGTTACTGAAAGAAGAATAGAATGTAAGCTATTTTCTTTTGGAGGATTCTGAACAGATACAGAATTGGGATAATCTTCACTGATCTTACTATGTTCTTTATTTTCCTCAAGATGTTTCTCTTGGTTTGTCATCACTTTCTCCTACCTTTCTTATATTTTTATGTTTTTCCGTTAACACCATTATACTTGATTCCATTATTCTTTTCATGATAGCCATCTATTCAATGCTATCTCTTAAACATTAATTTGAACAGTTTTTCAATTAGATTGCTAACATATCATGAAATAGACTGGAAGCTTCCCTAAATAAAATCAGCCTCAGCAATAGCTCGTTTCACTTCTTCAATTGGTAAATTGACCAGTTCTACTTCTTTTTCACGGTAAAGATACTCGGCATATTCATCGATGCGGTATTGATGGATATAAACGACCCGCTTGCAACCGACTTGAAGCAACTGCTTGGTACAATTGAGACAAGGAAAATGTGTCACATAAGCTGTAAAGCCTTTTGGAATTCCACGTTCAGCTCCTTGCAAAATAGCATTGACTTCCGCATGAATCGTCCGGACACAGTGTCCCTCGACCATGAGGCATCCATCCTCTAGACAATGATCTGTCCCAGAAACGGATCCATTATACCCGGTTGCAATGACTTTATTATCCTTAACCAGAACAGCGCCTACTTTCGCTCGATTACAAGTTGCCCGATTTGAAATTAGTAAGGCCTGTGCTGCAAAATACTCATCCCATGCTAGTCGATTGTGTGTCACCTTTGTATCCTCCATCTCTCCTCATATTGGTTACGATTATTTTCATTATAGCATGAAATCAGCAAGAAAAAAAGACTGAGGAAAACTCCTCAGCCTTGTAAACATTATTTACCAAGTTTTGCTTTAGCTGCATCTGCAAGAGCTGTGAAAGCTGCTGCATCGTTAACAGCCAAGTCAGCAAGCATTTTACGGTTAACTTCGATCTCAGCCAATTTCAAACCATGCATCAATTGTGAGTATGAAAGTCCGTTCATACGAGCTGCCGCATTGATACGTGTGATCCACAATTTGCGGAAGTCACGTTTCTTTTGACGACGGTCACGGTATGCATAGTAGTAAGAGTTCATTACTTGTTCTTTTGCAGTACGGAACAAGATGTGTTTAGCTCCATAGTAACCTTTAGCTAATTTAAGAATACGTTTACGACGTTTGCGTGATACAACGCCACCTTTAACACGTGCCATTTATATTTCCTCCAATATTTCCTAGAATTCTTTACTTACAAATACGCGATTATTTCAAGCGAGTAAGCATTGCTTTGATACGTTTGAAATCTCCTGCATGCACCATAGATGCTTTACGAAGATGACGACGTTGTTTCTTAGTTTTTCCGTGGAAACGGTGAGAAGTGTAAGCACGGAAACGTTTAAGTCCACCAGAACCTGTACGTTTGAAACGTTTAGCTGATGCGCGGTGTGTTTTTTGTTTTGGCATGATATTTTCTCCTTTTTTTAACTTTCTGACAGATTATTTCTTGTCAGTTGCTGGCGCCAATTGCATGAACATTTGACGTCCATCCATCTTAGCTCGTTGTTCGATGATCGCCACATCTTGTGTCGCTTCAGCGAAGTCGGCTAAAACTTTAGCACCAATCTCTTTGTGGGTAATCATACGACCCTTAAAGCGAATGGATACCTTCACTTTATTTCCTTTTTCAAGGAATTTGCGAGCATTGCGAAGTTTTGTATCGAAATCACCCTTGTCAATCACTGGGCTCAAACGAACTTCTTTCACGGTCACAACGCTTTGTTTTTTGCGTTGTTCTTTTTGCTTCTTCTGATACTCAAATTTGAACTTACCGTAGTCCATAATTTTCGCAACAGGAGGTTTAGCTTGAGGTTGAATGAGAACCAAATCAACATTAGCGTCGTCCGCAAGTGCTTGCGCTTCGCTAAGTGGTTTGATACCCAATTGCTCACCTTCAAGACCGATTAAGCGAACTTCACGTACACGAATTTCATCATTGATGAATAAGTCTTGCTTTGCTATGGTTTTCACCTCTTTTTTATTATTCGAGAAAAACAAAGAACGGACCTGCAAAACAGGCCCGAACTACATGATGTATTTCATTTCTGAAACTTGATCCGTAGGGGCCAGGCAACTTGCGTCACAAGGCGAGAAGTTCTCACTTCTGCTTTTCTCAACTTTTATATGATATCAAGTTTTTTATTCTTTGTCAAGAAGTTTTTTTGCTTTTTCTTCAATAAATGCAACAACGTCTGCAATTCCAACACCCGTTGTGTCAAAATGAATGGCATCAGCTGCAGGTTTCAAAGGAGAAACGGCACGGTGGCTGTCCTTATAGTCCCGCTCAGCGATTTCTTTTTTCAACAATTCAAGATCCGCTGTGATGCCCTTTTCAACATTTTCCTTATAACGACGTTCTGCCCGCTCCTCAACAGAAGCGACCAAAAAGATCTTCAACTCTGCATGTGGAAGGACGACTGTCCCAATATCGCGTCCATCCATAACGATGCCCCCCTCTGCTGCAATTTCTTGCTGTAGAGTGACAAGTTTTTCACGGATCGGCGCAAGTGCTGCAACCCATGAAACATTGTTGGTCACTTGGTTATCGCGAATCGGGTGAGTAATATCCACGTCCGCTACAAAGACAAGCTGCTCTCCTTCTTCCGAACGACCGAAACTAATTGGATACTGATCTAAAAGGGCTAACAAGTCATCAACCTGTTCAGCTGTCAGATTATTTTGCAAAGCTAGGTAAGTCGCTGCACGGTACATAGCTCCTGTGTCTAGATACGTATAGCCTAGATCCTTGGCAATGATCTTTGCAACTGTAGATTTTCCACTAGAAGCCGGTCCATCAATGGCAATTTGAATTTGTTTCATGCTGTCCTCAACTCCTACTGAATCTTAACGACATCACCAGGATTGGCATACCATGATCCTGTAGACATGTGAGATGGATTTAACTGTTCCAATTGAGCAATGGAAATACCAGCACGCGCAGCAATCGCTGCTTCCCCTTCACCTGCTTGAACAGTGATCGTACCTTCTTCAGAGTTCTCATCTTTTGAACTATCGTCTTTAGCCGCTTGGTCAGTTTGTGCTGCAGGGGCTGATGATTTCTGTTCAACCTTAGTCTCTCCATTGTAGAAGCCAGACATTTGTTTTGATTTATTGCTGCCACCTGTTGAAAGGAAAATCAACAAGCAGACCATCGCTACTACTACTACAAAGAAAATAATGGCTAAAATCGTCAATAGACGATCTGCCTTGATTCCGTTTAACTTACTCGTTCTTTTCAATGTTTCTTCTCCATCATCGTAAATATCTTCTTCCCATGGTTCTTTTGCCATGACTTCCTCCTTGTTTTTTCTCGTAAAAATCATTACAATAGAAGTATGAAAGTTACGTTAATTCCAGATCGTTGCATCGCTTGCGGTCTCTGTCAGACCTATTCTGAATTATTTGATTACCATGACAATGGCATCGTTAAATTTGCTGCTGAAGAGGACGACCTCCTTGAAAAGGAAGTTCCTGTCACAAACGATGTTCTCGAGGCTATTAAAGAATGCCCCACTCGTGCTCTCTTAAAAGATTAAGAGGGCTTTTTATTTGTTTGCATAATACATCTCGTAGTAATCCACATGGATGAAATTGTCCGTCAGGATTACTTCTCCCTTAAAATAAGGATTTAAAGCAAGTGCATTGATAAAGTATTTTTTCGGCCATTTACGCATACAGAATGTTCGACTGCGCGATCCATCATTAAATATGAGCTTGATCGATTTCTTATTAACTTCGACCTTTTCGATCGAGTCAATCTGCACCTTGATTGGAGTAAAAGGATTGGCTGTAATAATCCGTAAGATCCCATCCTCATAGATCGTGAAGTAACGATGGACCCCAATCGCGAGCAAGGCCATAAATAAAAAGAACGAAAACAAAACTAGCGTTGGCACACTAGAGCTCTCATACATCAAGGCCAGTCCAATAAAGACCGGAATCACTGCAATGGACCAATAAGTCACAAGAATAGATAAGTCCGGTTGCCAATGATAATGGACCTTTCCAAATATCTTAATCATGAGCGTACCCCCATCTAATAGTTTAGCATAAAAAACAAAAAAAAGGGAGCCAGACAGCCAAAATCACAAAGATTTTTACCTGCTTGCTCTCCTTTTAATTGGATTTATCAGTTGGAACTTTAAAGAAGTCTTTAGAAAGGTAACCTTTCCCACTAATCAAGTCGTATTCAACCATTTTTAAATCCTCTGCAATTTCTTGTGCTTCTCCTTCTAAGGCCTTTTTATCGACACTTGCTTTTTTCAATACTTCTGTCAACAAAGCATAGTAAGGCGAAACTTTTGAATTGGTCTGTTCAAAGACCATAGCAGAGAAATCACTTGAATTGACCAAAGGATAGTTCAATTTCGGTGCATCAAAATTACTCCAAATGAAGTAGTCTGTCTGATACTGACTCTCCGGATTATTCTTAAAGGCGGACTCAGGATAAAGACCTGGCAAGTGATCTCCATAGAATACCACTGTAATCTTCTTATCTATTTTAGAAAGACTTTCCAGGAAAGATTGGGTGGCGGTGTCGGTTTGTGAAAGCAAGCGACTGTAGAAGGTTAGTTTTGAATTTTCTTCATCACTAAACCCTTTACCTTTACCATCCAAAGATTCTGGATTTGCTTCCAACCACGGTGTATGATTTTGCATGGTCATCACAGAAAAGAATTGTCCGGTTTTGTCGTTTAAATTATCTAGAACAATATTATAAGTGGATTCATCACTCGGACTGATTCCTTCATTTCTATATTTGATCCCTTTTGTATTGATCGTAATGAAATCTTTGAAATCTAACCGCGAATACACAATATCCCGAGAATAATTCGATTTACCTGCCAAGTGAACAGCAACCTTATTCTGTTTCGAGTATGCATTACTGATAGATGGCACATCATGGATCTTAGGAAGGACTTCCGTATACAAGACAGATACAGTTTGCGATAAATTGTAGAAAGGTAAACCTGTCAGAGTCTGGAACTCCATATTTGCAGTTCCACCCCCATAACCATCCGATTGCATTTGCCCACTCGTATGGGTCTTCATGATATTCTCAATATTTGGAATTGGATTTTGCGTCAGTTCTACTCCCTCAACTTTTCTAGGATCAGAAAAGCTTTCACTCAGTATATAGATGACTGTTTGATCGTTTAAGTAGTTACTTCTCTCCTTATTGATCTCATTCGACAAATTAGTATATTTTTTGACTATCTTTTCAAGACGTTCTTTTGAATAACCATCCGGTTTTAGAATAACTTCTGTTGTTAATTGATTCATCCAAACATAGGACAAGCCCTTATAACGTGCATTGGTCGTATTGCCTAGCCAATTAATATCCTGATAATTGTTCAGGGTGCTAATAATTGGTACATTGGCCTTGATCTTACCGTTTTCTTTATCACTGAATATTCCATTGACACTCTTAAAACACAAGAGCATCATAGCGATAGCAGCAATTTGAATTTTCCATGAGGAAATAATTCTTCCCTTGAACAGGTACTTTTTCCCAACAATTAGTAGACAAACCAGAAAGACCACCAATAAAAGGATGTAAAACATTTGCGCTTTGTCCACAAAACTCAAAAGGGTCATTGGTTTACTTAGCCAAGTTAAATCACTCGGTAAAACTGGTTCATTCCTCATTCCAAACTTAATGGAATTAGCAACCACAAAAGCTATGGAAACAATGGAAATGAGACAGGTAGCGATCCAATATTGATTGATACAAAAATAAACTAAGATGAGGATCGCTGTCAGAATGAGAATTTGAAATATGATGGCATCTGGAATCGTGTAATGAACGCCTAAGAAGGGTTCTGTTCGCCCTAAACTGATTTGAATGAAATAATTCAATACAATTGCTATCGTGGTACTAGAAAAGAACGCTAAAGAAAAACTTGGTTTGTTTTTGACGAAATCTCGTTGCCCTTTTGTGTATAAAAATCCAAGCAAGGAAATCAAAGGAAATAGAAAATATAAAAACTCATTTGTCAACCAGAATTGTTGGGCTGAGTATTTGCCAATTTCAAACGCCTTATACAAAAAATTATCTGTCCTGTAAATAAGGGTCGAAAAATTTTTGTCTGTTACGATAAAAGTGATCAAGAGTTGTGACAAGATCAGATACTGATAGTTCTCCCCTATCTCTTCTCCTCCTTTTTTCCGACTAGGGAGCTTATCATAATGCTGTCGCAATAGAACCAAACCACCTGTAGAAGCAAACAGAAGGAAAATAAAAAGGAAGGAATCCATTCTAAAGAATGGATTCTGATCAAAATTCCAAACCTTGTATTTTGGATTATTCAAATAGATCGTGATTTCCGTCAAATAAGATAGAGTATTGTAAACCAAATAACTGACAACCAGTTTGAATGGAAACCATTTTTTAAAATTGAACTGGGATAATATTGGAACTAATAGTAGGAAACTTATTCCAAATAAAATTCCTAAAAAATTGACATATTGTAAGACTGTACCAGTTGCCTTGTTGTGAACAGCAAGATTATTCTGGGCTAGATAAAAATTAAAAAAAGAAAATAGAACGAAAGTAATCAAATAATACCACTGGGTTCTTGAGACTTTTGATAAAACTGAGAGGATAAATTCATTAATATTAAACTCTTTTTTCCGTTTCATTATTTCACTTTCTTTATCATTCTTTTTAGTATATATTTCACAGCTCTTGCTGGTCCAATCACAATATACTTCAAGGCTCCTTTGATCCCCCCAATTTGATTAAAGTCTACAAAGGTATGGGGTTGAAGATCTTCGCGATTGTTCAATTGCTTATTATCGATAAAAGGTGTCAGAACATGTGGGTTTTGAGAGATCCTAAAGTCATACTTTTGATCCCAAGCAATGTAGATCAACAAACGTTCGATCGCATGCAATATCGAATTTTGAGGTAAAGGTTCGGCTGGAACATTTGCTGCTGTCAAATTCAAATCAAAGAGTGGTTTCAAAGCATCGTATTTAAACCAAACAAAGGTTCCATAACTCATAACAAAGGTATTGAGATTTTTGAAGTCAATCGTCTTGGCCGCTCCCATCCGTTCCCAGAGCTTGTTCATCTCTGGTGAAATAAGAGCCTCATTCCAGGCAACCACTATTCGATTGTAACGGAAGAAAGTTGGAATATCTGCGATAGTGATTCCGACTTTTGGATTGGCTTCCATATTGGCCAGGATTTGATCAGCCGGTTTGACCAACATCTCGATCAATTCTTTGCGCCAAGATTCACCTGCCCAGAAATCTGCTTCTTTAGATTTCTTAGTATGGAAATGGCCAACATAATCATATTGAGAAAGTTGCTCTTTTAAGAGCAGCATTGGCAGCACATCTCGTCCAATATTTCCAGTCACCACAACCGTCGCATCTTGTGCCCGATTAGAAAGAATTTTCTCAATAGTCTGCTTCTTCTCTTCTACATCTGTCGTGATCCATAAGTCATAAACAAAATGAAAGGCTTGAAAAGCATCTAGAAATTCTTCCAAGAGGTCCACATAAAAGACATGGAGATGAACCGCAACTTTTCTATCGAAATTCTCTGCCAATTCTTGGTTTTTCACGTACTTACGCGATAACAAATACGGATAGTCCGGACGATCAATCATAGACATGTGGTTGAGGATCAAATCTAATGGATAGTCCGATATACGTTCCAATTCGTCAAAAATGTAAGGAATGATTCCTTCATTATTCGCAATGGTTTTGACTTTGATAAAAGGAACCTTATGACGGAGAATCGCTGTTGGATTGTAGTAAGAAAAGTCCGGATAGAGCATCCCTGTGGTGTCTTCATGAATGGTATCAAAAACAGTTTTATAGCGAAAACCAGCATCCAAGAAATTCGTTGTGACCTTGGTCTCGTAGTGATCAATCACATCTTGAACATTGGTGAAGTCTTGAACACCCTGCCAAAATTCTGGGAAGGCGTTTGATGTCAGCACCTGTTTTTTAAAACTGAGATAATAACTCTGAATATGCTCGTTAAAATCCTTGTCTTTCCGGTAATTGGTCATACCCCAGAAATCTACTTCATCATCATGTTCAAACTGCTGATAAATAGGTTCTAGATCCCAAAGCGGTCCAAAGCAGGTATCATTCATGAGGGTAACAGAATCAAAGTGAGCCAGTTGATCAAAGCCGACTGTCTTCATTCCATCCCGCCACGCCGCAAAGTCAAAGCCACTATTTTGGCGCTCTAGAATATCGTCTACCAACTGTTGCGAGAACAAATGATCCTTCATATCTTCTGGTAGCTGACTATTGGAGATAAAGACCACCCGTGAATACAAGGGGCGAATCTTTTCTAATTGATAGAGTACATGTCCACTAATAAAATTGAACTTATTGTAGTGAACATATAAAAGTAAACGTTGCATATTATTTCCTTATTCTTAAGAATTTCAAGATCTTTGTTGGAATGGTCCAACGGCGAGAATGGATGACGGAATTGTATTCATGAGATAATTTTTTATGATTCTCATGTAAGTTGAATAGGTGTCTGCTAAATTCTTCGTCACTTTCTTTTTCATAGGAGAATTGAAATTGATTACCTGAACTATTCGAAAGATCAAACAGAATATGTGGATGGGTATTAAAGAAAACCAAAACATCCTCGAAATCAATTCCGTTTGAAGTTACAAGAGGAATTTCTCTTTGATCCTCCAATGCAATCAATGACAATTTTTTATAGGATCCCGGAAATTCTGAAAGTAATATTTTTAGACTCTTTTCCTTTTCAAGCTGGAAGATAATAGAGCCCTTATTTTCCATTCTCTCTTTTGTTATTTCATGGTAGGCTGAGTGAAGTCCATCGTTAGAAGCTGAAATCACCACCTGAGATTTACCAATTACTTCGAGATCACGATTATTGAATTTCATCCCCAAAAATCGAGCATACTTAGAGGAAAGCTTTTGGTTACCAATTGGCGTTTCTACTTCAATGTTATCTTTAAAAACAGCATAGATCGTCTCAAGATTATATTTCTTTCGAGCGAGTTCTTGATCCAGTAATTGTTTTTCTTTATAGCTATCAAAATTCTCAATCACTGTAGCCATTTGTTGACTTAGCAGATCTCTATCTCCTAGTGGATATAAATTCCCAGATTCTAAAAATTTACTCGAAGACAAATGACCTAAATTATCGGAAATGATTGCCGGAACTCCATTGAGGACTGATTCCACAAATACTAAAGAAAATGTTTCTAATTTAGCAGGCAAGACGAGGATATCTTTATCTGTCACCAAGGACCATGGATCCGAGTGAAAACCAACAAAAGTCACACGATCTAGATGATGCGTTTGAATATAGTCATCCATCAACTTTTTGTACTGCTCATCCCATCCTCCGATAAAAATCAGTTCGATATCTTTCCGATTTAAACCATTATAGGCTGCAAGCAACTCAAGCTGATTTTTTCGTTCGTTAATTCCACCGATGGATACAAAACGAGAAACAGTAGAATTCTTAAGAGGTCGCTCTTGAACTTCTGTATAGGGGATAAACGGAATCAATTTATCAGTCGTAAAATAATTCGTTAGAGTGTGATACAATTCCCCTTCTACTACAAAAATTTTATCAGACAAATCATCAATTAAGGGAATCAGGTCCTTATAATAACCGAACTCACCAAAAGGAAATTCATGAATAATATAAAAATGTCTGGCCTTTTCACATGCAGCTGCAAATGCCCCCTGAAACACATTGACTGTATTCGAAATAACCAGTTCGATCTGTTCGTTCTGAATGATTTCTCTTACTTCCTCAATATTCTTTTGTTGAGAAGCTTGGATTTCTAACTCTGAAATGTTCAGCGTCTTAGATTCAGGCCACCACCACTGATTGGTTTTTAACTGAAATAGTTTAATTCCAGTTGTATCCATATGACGGAGATAGTCTTTATCAATGTGTGGAGCATTATCCGGTATCACATTATAAACTTCGTGACCTTGCTGAACCAACAATTTCATTAGGTTCACAATCGATACTTCTGCTCCACTAAACATGGCTCCAACAGGAGATACAAATAAAATTTTCATAGCCTACACCAAAGAAATTATTCCCACTTACCTTGACGGATCAACAAACCAGTCGAAGAATCCAACTCCGAACGATTTGTTCGATCGACTACCCGATCTATTGAAAAGACTGGAGGGTTCGTTGTTGACAATATTGCTAAGTTTTCTTGATTTTCATCTCTTAAAAATGCTACTAGTCTTAACTTCACATGATTAAAGTACGGCAACTTACATTTATAAGTGATTTTTTTAGCACCGATACCGGATAATGGAATATCCATGGAATTATCGTTGTACAGTCCATTTCCAGTAGAAATATCAACAAATGAAAAGGCTATATGAGGATTAACAGACTCATCTAATAGATTAAATGAAAACTCAATCACCACCTCATCGTCAGGAGTTACTTTCTTAGGAGAAAGCAATCTAGCTGTAAAATCTTCAACTTCCGTTGTGACCAAGCCCTCATCTTCATCTCCATGATGATGTGAATTCGATTCCAAGTTGTCAAAACTATATTGATCAGAAACGTCAAAAGGATCACCAATGGCCTTCACCAAGCCATTTTCAATCAAAACAGCCTTGTTACAATATTTCTTGACGGCTCCCATATCATGGGTAACCAGAATCGTGGTTTTCCCTGATTTTTTCCGTTCTTGGAAGTAATCGTTACACTTGCGCTGGAAGGCCTCATCTCCTACTGCTAGGACCTCGTCCAAAATCAAGATATCGCCTTGGGCCTTAATGGCAACCGAAAAGGCTAGACGAACCTGCATGCCTGATGAGTAGTTCTTAAGCTTTTGGTTCATGAATTCATGCAACTCAGCAAAGTCTACGATATCATCATACATGGCATCAATTTCAGCTGTTGAGAAGCCCAACATGGCCCCGTTCATATAGACATTTTCACGACCAGTCAGTTCCGGGTTAAAGCCTACTCCAAGCTCAATAAAGGACACCAGTTTCCCATCTATAGTGACGGTTCCTTTTTCTGGCACATAGATTTCAGAAATGATTTTTAAAAGAGTCGATTTTCCAGAACCATTTCTTCCGAGGATCCCGAAAAAGTCTCCTTTTTCTACTTCAAAAGAAATATCCTTAAGAACATGTTGTTCTTTGTATCCTTTGATTCCTTTGAAGCGATTGACCAGGGCAGTTCGAAGGCTATTGGTTGCCTCTGTTGGCAACTTAAAGTACTTGCTGACATGGTCTACTTTTACTGCAATTTGTTTATCTGTCATTAGAGAATCTCCGCAAATTTCTTAGCATGTTTGTTAAAGTAAGCAAAGCCAGCAACAAAAATAAGAATTGGCAAGACATAAGGAATCAGAACCAAGAACTTATTTTCCACCAAAAGCCAGACAGGGGTGTTGGCCTTATCAATCAAGAAATAACGCATGTCTTGAATAATTTGAGCCAAAGGATTCATCATGACCAACTTAGCAGCCCATGGATTGCGGTCTGCAATAAAGGTAATCGGATAGATAATTGGCGTCGCATATAGGCCTGCTTGCAGGAGTACTTCCCATACTTGACCTAAGTCACGGAAACGAACAAAAAATGTCGCTAAGATCAGTGCGCATCCTGTCGCCATCAAGAATAACTCAAAGAACAACGGAATGACCATCAAGGCTGTCCAAGAGAATGTCACCCCATTGAAGAATGAAAAAATCAAGACCACTACAAGGTTAATAACAAAGTTGATGGCTGCTCCTGAAATCGCAGACAAGACAATGATGTGTTTGGAGAAGTTCAATTTTCGCAACAAGTCGCCTCGACTAACAATCGACACCATCCCCATAGATGTTGCTTCTGAGAAGAAGCCCCAGATTACATTGGCCAACAAGAGGGCAACTGGGAAATGGGGCACATCTCCACCCAAGCGTAAGAATCGGATGAAGACAATATACATGATCGTAAAAGTCATCAGGGGCTTTAAAATCGACCAAAGATAACCGATTGCTGATCCCTGGTAGCGTAATTTAAAGTCTGTTTTGATTAACTCTCGTAATAAAATTCGATTTTTCTGACTAAAAACGTCAAACATTATTTTTTACCTCGATATGCAAACTTTGTCAGAATCAAGCTGGTAAACACAAAGGTGTGAAAGGCTCGGTTCTTCCGGTAACCATACTGACGAATCCGTCTCAGACGTTCTTTTAGTGGAACATCCATAATGGTGACAAAGTTTTCAATAATTTCTTTAGTTTGGGAACTGACAGGCAGATCCAATAGATTTTTTGCTTGTTCTTGACTAGACTCTATGAGATTCCAATACTTGGCAAACAGCACATGGGGTCGGATCCAATTTTTAACCCGTTTTCTGAGGGTTCGAGCACCCAGAACATTGCTACTGTGCTGACGGTACAATTCTGTTGGTTGATCGATATAGATGAGCTTCCCAAAGGCAGTTGCCAACAAGGCCAAATACCAATCATGCATAAGGAGCGCATGTTTTTCTTGACCTGTCCATAACTCCGCCAGAGCGTGGTTAATCATGGCAACTCCGCCAGTTACCGTATTTTCCGTCAACTCTTGAATCAGTTCGGTATTGGCATGATCAGACTGGGTGCGAATCATACTCTCATGCTGCACATTCAAGTTTTCATCGACCACTTTTAAATCTGTGTAGACCAGCAAAGGCACTTCTTGAGGATGCTTCTCGGCTTCTGCTACCTGAAGAGCAATCTTTTCAGGAAGCCAGACATCATCTTGGTCACTGAAGCAATAAAGATCAGCTTTTTCATATTTCAGAAGCGCATGGAAGCTCTTGATAACTCCGAGATTTTCAATAGCTCCTTGGTTGATAAAACGAATGCGCTCATCTTGGGCCACCAACTCTTGAATAATCTTCACCGTACCATCTGTCGACCCATCATCTCGGATCAAGAGTTGCCAGTCTTGATAAGTCTGGTCTTGGATACTTTTGACCTGCTCTTTTAGATATTGTTCACCATTATAGGTGGACAACAAGATATTTACTTTCATGATAAGAATAATTCCTCGTACTCACCTACAATTTTTTCCCAGGTAAAGTTTTGCTTCATATTGGCCTTGGCACGTTGACCCCATTCAGATACATCTTCTAAAGAATCAACCCGATCAATCAAATGCGCCAAATTTCCAGTTTCTTTAGTCCAATAGTGAGCCGAATCCTTTGCAACCGTTTGGTTAAAGGAAACTCCCAAAACTAAATTCAGATCCGTCTGAGCAAGAGCCTCTAGGAGACCAGGATTGGTTCCACCCACTTCATGACCATGGATATAGGCAAAGGCTTCTTTACGGATATACTTCAACAGGTCTTGATCATAGACCGTTCCTACAAACTTAACACGAGGATCCTGATCAAATCCAGTTCGAGCTCGGAGCTCCTCAAAATAAGGATTGCCTTCCTGGTTACAAATGATCACCAAATCCCGTTTGGTGGAAGAGGCCATAAATTCACGAATGGCGGTCTCATAATTATTTTCTGGGACAAAGCGGCCCAAGATCAAATAATAGTTCTTCTCCTGTGTCTGCCATTTCTGATAGAATTCTCGGACCTTATTATCCTGACTATTTAGGCTAGTCGGAGACAAGTCCGTTCCGTAGGCAATATAGGTCGTCTTGGACCAAGGGTAGGCTTCCTTGATATAGGACTCAATACCAGGGTTGTCTGAAATTACTAAGTCCGCATGGCGCGTCATGATCTTTTCAGAATACTTGAGATAGGCTTGGATCGGCTTGGCCCACTTGGCCCGCTTCCACTCCAGTCCATCTGGGTTGATATAGAATCGGCCACCCATCTTATGGATCTTGCGCGCAAAAGGCGCCACAAAGGCTCCGATTGTATTGCCCAAGACGTAAAAAATCGGCTGTTCAATTCCTTGTTTCTTAATATGCTTCAAGGCGTAGTTGATGGCCATCATATCATAGGCGATGACACGCGCAGGCCCAAGCCTAGGGGCTTTAATGGTAAAACAATCGACACCCTTGAAGTCAAAATGTTGATAAGCTTGATTATTAGAAAGGCAGGCAACATGATATTGGATATCTGGAGACACTTGATGCGAGACCAATTGGTCCACAAAAGTCTCAAAACCGCCATATTGAGCCGGAAGCCCACGACTTCCGATAATAAAAACATGTTGCATAGAGTTCCCTTTCAAATCATTCACAGTCTATTCAATTATATCATTTTCTAGGCTTTTTGCCTAATCCAAACAGAAAAGCGACCCTCAAGGGCCGCTTCTATTGATCTTATTTCACTTCTTGTTTATAAAATTCTTTCAAAGCATCTTTCCAAGTTGGAATAACGAATCCTGTAGCCTTAGCCTTAGCCAAGCTCATCGTTGAGTTGAGAGGGCGTTTTGCCTTAGCTGGGAATTGGCTAGAATCCACTGGTTTCACTTCAACATCCGTATCTTTGAGGATTTCAACTGCAAAGTCATACCAAGTTGTATCTTCTTTCGCATCGTTAGACAAGTGGTAATAACCATACTCCTTACGGTTTTCAGCCAAATAAGTCATGAACTCTGCAAGAGTACGTGTCCAGGTTGGACGACCATGTTGGTCATTAACGACTGTAAGTGTTTTGTGAGTCTTGGCAAGGTTTTGCATGGTGAAGACAAAGTTCTTACCGTAGTTCCCGAAGACCCAAGCTGTACGGATGATATAGAAGTTAGACACATGCTTCTCAACCAATTCTTCCCCCATACGTTTGGTACGACCGTACTCTGTTTGAGGATCTGGTTGATCGTCTACTTCCCATTCTTGTCCCACTGGTTTTTTCCCATCAAAAACGTAGTCTGTTGAGATATAAACTAAGGTTGCACCATGTTTTTCAGACGCTTTTGCTACATTTTCCGTACCAGTCACGTTGATCGCATAGTCCAACTCTTTACCTTCATCTTCAGCAGCATCAACAGCTGTGTAAGCAGCACAGTGGTAGACTAGGGTTGGTTTCACTTCTGCGAATACCTCGTCTACTTTTTCTGCATTTGTGATATCCATTTCAGCCACATCAACAGCTACATATTCTTCATTTCGTTCATCCAACAAATGGCGAAGCTCTGTCCCAAGTTGCCCATTTGCTCCTGTAATTAAAATCATGTTAAATTCCTTTCAAATGCTTTTTCCCTATCATTATAGCAAAAAAAGCAGAAGTTTTCTGCTTTTTAAGATGGGAATTGCTCATTATTTTTTGAATACTTCTGCTTAAAAATAAAGAATACCAGTATCCAAGAGATCCATTCTATCATGAAACCAAGATTCTGTATAAATGTCTTGTGATAAGAAACTTTGACATGGCCAGAATTTCGAATAGATAAATAAATTTTTCCGTTATTTAAAACCTTTTCTGAGACAGTTGGTTTCCGATCTTTTTTATTTTCTTTTAATTCTGATTCGGTAAAAGCACGCTGTTTCAACACAGGTTGAGAACCTTCTGCACCCTTAGAATATTCTGCGCGATATCCTTTGTACCATATCATTGGTATAGAAATAGTTGTTTCTTTTTTATCATCAGGAACCTCTATATCGAATTCTAAAAGATTGTATCTCTTTTTAATAGTTGATATTTTTACATCCTTAGCTGTTTGAAATTCTGTAAATTGTGGTAAGCGTATATCTTGGTTATTGATATCAAGATTATAATATTCATCACCTACAGGATCAATATATTTTGATTTGTCCCCTCTATATACTGATTTCAGTAATTTTTCATTCTTTTTATTATCATCCCGCATCTGTTTATAGTTTTTTGAAGAGGTATCAAATTGAGGGACAACATGATTGAAATAGAAAGTTAAACTCAAGATGCATAAGACAATAGAGAAAAATCCATTTCTATTTGTTACAGCAAGAAAGAATAGGAACAAGAGGGGAATGAAAAACAATAGACGCCCTGAATACTGCATACTCCCTAAAAAAGTGTATTTCAATACGGAATTCCAAGGCAGAAGACTCGTTGCAGAAAAATATAAGATCCAACAAGTCCAAAATATGGTTTTACTTAAACTCCCTAGACGGCGATAAAATAAGATCACCATCATACTCGCATAGAATAGGCCATCTCGTACGAATTGATGGATCGGCCACTCTAATGGTGTGAAAGGTTTATAAAAACCATATCGATCTGCTTGAAATGGAAAAGGAACCAAAAAGGTATCTTTCACATTGACAGGAAAATTTCTCGCTGTCCATGTGAAGAAAAATTTTTGTGATGAAACCTGTTCCAGATATTGAAAAATGTATCCTGCCGATAAACATAAGGCAAACAAGATAGAAAATACAAAAGAGATAATCTTTTCCAGTGTGATCCTTTTATAATTTAAACATAAAAATACCGCAGAAAAAATTGCTAATATGATCGTTGATAAAATATGGGTTTGAATTAAAAGCGCTACTACAATCCCTAAATAGAGAGGATTCTTTTTGTTTAAGTAGAGCACTCGATAAATAGAATAAATAAGAATTGGGACAAGTGGCACTACCATGGTCATTCCAAAACCAAATAAGGTGTAATAACAAGGAATGGTCAAGGCCACTACTATACCAGTCACCTTATTTTTTACTATTTTTGAAATAACAATATAACTTGTTAGGCTTGTACCAAGAGTGATCAAAAATGCAAATATAGAATAAGCAAGATTTCCATCGTTGGTCATCATATAAACGATGGCTGACGGATAAAACTGCCAATTTCCATAAAACATAGGAGAAGCATATCCCGTACCGAATGCAAATAAAAAATTCAGATTGGGGAGTAAATCCCAATGCTCAATGGACTCTGCTAAGCCGACAATGCGGGATAAATGAAAGACATAGTCATATGAGCGACTTTGAAAATTGATCAGATTGAAGGATACAAATGTAAAAATGAGCGCATAGGAAGTTAGTAATAGGTAGACCAACTTATTACTGATTTGGTTGAAAACATCTATAAGCCGGTCAATATGACTGCGGATCACTTTTACCATATCCAACTGATTGATTTTATCGAGGAGCCGATCAACTCCCTCGTAAAATCTGTCTATCTTTTGCTTAGCAGCAAGACTCATAGGTAGGATATTCTTCATTCTTCACTTTTCTCTTTGATCACATAGATTGGACGTTTCTTGGTTTCCATGAAGATCTTACCAATATATTTCCCTAAAATCCCGATGGTCAATAATTGGAACCCTCCCAGGAAAAGAATCACTGTCATGAGGGATGGCCAACCTGAAGTAGGATCCCCAAAGACCAAGGTGCGGATTACAATCAAAATCATCATGATAAAGGCCAAAATCCAAGATAACAGTCCACCAATAAAGGCAATGTTTAATGGTGCATCCGAGAAATTGACAATCCCTTCAATCGAATACTTAAAGAGGGACCAAAAATTCCATGACGTCTCTCCTGCCACGCGCTCGACATTTTTATATTCGAGGTATTCTGTCTCAAATCCCACCCATGCAAAAATCCCTTTTGAGAAACGATTGTACTCCGATAACTCCATGATAGCATCGACCATGGGACGGCGCATCAAACGGAAATCACGCGCCCCGTCAACCATTTCCACTTGGCTAATATGATTGATCAATTTATAAAACATCCGTGCAAAGAAAGAGCGAATCGGTGGTTCCCCATCACGGGTTACGCGTCTCGTTCCGACACAGTCTAAATCCGGCTGTTCCTCCAACCTCTGCTTCATTTCGATCAATAACTCCGGTGGGTCCTGCAAATCTACATCCATAACTGTCACATATTCACCACTAGCACGCTCAAGTCCAGCATACAGCGCCGCCTCTTTCCCAAAATTTCGAGAAAAAGAAAGGTAGTGCACACTTGAATCTGTAACATGTAGCTTTCGAAGAACAGATAGTGTACCATCTGAAGAGCCATCATTTATAAAAATATATTCAAACTTTTCTCCCATCTTCATCCGAACGCGTTCCATCTCTCTATAAAACAATGGAATCGATTCTTCTTCGTTAAAACATGGGACTACAACTGATATGGTCATCTCTTACTCCTTGACTTATTCACTTTCTATTGTAACAAAAAACTAGGGTTTCCCCTAGTAATAACTTATTTTAGTCTTTTAATTAAACTGCAGCATATAAAACAGAGATGGTTTGTAGTAATGTTAGAGATAAAATAATGAGACTGCTTTGTACTACAAAATGATCAGAGAATTTTTGTTCATCTGGAACTCTTTGCTTAAATAAACTACAAATAACTGGTAGACAAAGAGCAACAACACCCAAATAATATCGGCCTTGAACTCCTAAAACTTCAAAATTTCCAACTGGTGTCCAGGTCAGATACAAGGTCAAAGAAATTAAACCAATAATTGCAAGAGAAACCAAACTTGCCCCTACTACTGATACTTTTGGAAGTTTGATCTTCCCAAAATTTGAAAAAGTAATCAAGCTATAAAGAGCATAAATTGGAATAAGGACTTCTGACATCGACAAATCTAACCAACCAAAGGTGTAGAGTTGATTCAAATGACTGACTGATAATAGCATCTCCTTCAAAATCACTGGAAGATACCAATGAGGTTTCGAAATGATACTAATCACCTGAGACTTCACATCCGCTCCATCTAGTTTAAAGTTCTCAATTCGAACTTGCTGGGTAAGAACATACCAAAAGATCGTAAATAGAAAGACAGCAGCAATCAAAGCGAGAGAAACGAGATAGTAGTTTTTACATTGCGTTTTCTTTTTCGGTATAAATAGCAATAATCCTACAAGCAAGACATAAGGAAGCTTCATTGTTACAAGGATCACGCAAAGGAAAGCATAAAGCAATAAATCCTTAATTTTAACCACTTTTTCATCATCCGTTACATAGTTCAAAAATAATCCAATAATGATGTAGGTTAAACCTAAGGCTACACTATCTTGATTATAAGAAGCAGCTAGAACCAGATTCATTGGAAACATCGCTACCATTGTCATCAACTGCTTCGCTTTCCCACTTAATTTAATAGCAATAAGAGCTAAAATACAGTAAGCAATGACATTAAAAATTCGACCAAGATAATAGGAGACTCCTACACTCAAATTCAAAAACTTTCCAATCCCAAATCCAAGAGCCTGAGGGATATAACCAATAAACCAATATGAGTTGGTTGCCCTGTAATCCGTTTCTTTCCCAAACTTCACTTGTTTGGTCGTCTGCCCTTCTTCAAATAAAGAAGATTTGGTAAATGGTTTTTTGAAATTCTTATAAACATCAAAGTAATCTTCCGTAATATGGATGTTTTTATTTCCCATATTGACGTTGCCTTCCACAATATGAATCGTTCTTGAAAGGTGAACTTGTTCATCGGGCGTATTCAAAACGGGTGTAATAAAAGCAAAGGACAGACCACCAATGAGCATCGCAAGGAAGGTCCCAACATTCTTCTTCGGTAAAAGAAAAATGAAAAAAGCCAATACAACAAATAACGCTACACCAATTTTAGGAAAATCTACTAAGCGCTTTGTATAAATCACTGCAATACAAAAGGCCAAAACTGCGAAAGCTACTAAATACTTTTTATTTCGCTCATAACTATCAACAAAATATCCCATCAGTTTCTCCTACTTATTCGAATTTTGACTCTTCACATATTGTCTCATCAACAACTTGGCCATCCATTTAGGCCAGAAGAGTTGGTACATGTATAGATCTTCTTTACTACGCGTATTGTCTGCAATCGTTTTTGATGTTTCAGACTCTCCATGGATACGGTGGCACATGAGTTTGTCAGATACATAAGCAAAACGACCTTTGTACTCGCTGATCTTATACCATGCGTACCAATCCAAACTCACTCTCATTCCTTCATCAAAATAGAAATTCTTCAAATTTTCACGATTATAGGTGACAGCTGGACAACAAATCGGATTCCCAAAAGCCATTACACGGTTTCGCCAAAAGTGACTAGCAGGAAAAAGATTCATAGTTTTTAACATCAAGGTTTTGATCTTCAGATTTGTATTCGCAGGAATCTTATGGCCATCTTTTTCTTCAAAATAATCAGAATACCCAATCAACACATCTTGATTTTTTTCCATCTTAGCCAAAACTTTCTCAGCATAGTCCGGCTCATAATAATCATCCTGATGGGCGATGGTAGCATACTTCGTCTCTACAAAAGACATGGCATTGTTCCAATCCTTACCAATCCCACCACCTTGCTTGGTGTAAAATGGAATAGCATAACGCTGACAAAGTTCCTTGATCGAATCCAGTGGTGTTGAACTGTAACAGATAATCTGTGATTGGAGAGTTTGATTCTTCAAGGATTGAATACAAGCTTCCAAGTATTCGCTCTCACCATAAGCACAAATCACCCACGTATGTTGTTGATTAATGAGCATAGTCCTTCCTTTCTATTTTTCTTGCAATAAAATAAGCAAGTAAACTTCCACTAAAATAAACAGACATCACGATGAAAAAGCTTAAAGACGCACCTAGAAGTCCCATTTTTTGTACCAAATCATTATTTGTCAATTTGGAAGCTATAAACATGAATAAATACACAGGCAATAGATACGTTTGTTTTCGAATAACCGTCATGACATCCCCAAAAACAATCCCAATAGAATACAGAATTCCAGAAAAAACAAGGATGGCTAGGGTAGTACTATGCTGGTTTAAAGGTAAACCAAAAACAAGACTTAATATCGGCGTCCCGATCAAATAAGCTAGCACAGTTAATACCAAGCCGACACCCAAAACAATGACAAACATCTTCGCAATGATGGCATCAAATTTTTTCAATTCTTTATTCTTCCATAAGATCGCTAATTGCGTTGTTAAGGGTCTAAGAATTAAAATAAAGAGACTCATAAAAAACACAGGCATAAACAAAATATTATAATCCCGTTGTGTTCCTGCAATAAAGTGTCCCAGTCTAATTTCAGAGTCAATCGCGATTCTAGGTTCATTGAAAATATAAGCTAGTAAAAATCCACTGATAAAGAGAGGAATACAATTCTTTAAAATAGTGATCGCATCAAATAGGTCTCTTTTGAGATTTTTTACTGAGAAATCAATTGTTTCAAATTCTTTTGATTTTACATAATCATAACAAAATACAAAGATAAAGTTTAAAACAACTAAGTAAAGCAATGATTGTGTTAATGACTTTGTAATAAGCAAAAATGCCAACAAAAGAATCGTGCTGAAAGAATAACGAATGGTCATTGATTTGCCAGCGATATCTAATCGTTCGTGACGTTGAAACAATCCTTGGAAAAGATCTGAAATTGCCTCACACATACGAAATAGAACGTACAAGCCAATAATCGCAATTTTTGAACTCTCATGTAGATCAATTCCTGAAACAAAAAGGTAAGGAAAAAAGATCGCCATCATGAGTAGGAAAGAGAGACATCTGGCAATACTGTAACTGGTAAAGGAGTGTCTAAAGAGAACATCTGTCCCTTGGTAGCTTCGAACTTGAAACATGCCTACTACTACTAGAATCGCAGCAATCCCATAGGCAAGACTAAAAGAATCTGCTTCCATTGGCGAGGTCATGCGTGTAACGATCAATGTAAATAGTACAGATGATCCAGCAAATGCCAAGTTCCCTAACAGATTCCAAAAATACACCTTCTCCGTTGAAACAGGTTGATTATTCTTCATGCTCTTTTACCTGTAATGCAATCTTCTGAGACAATTGTCGAATTTGAACGGATTGTTTTGAGGTAATCCGAGTTAAAGAGAAGTTTAAATAGACAAGTAAACAGAATCCTAAGAAAAAGATTAGATTGCTTGGAACTTGAATTCCTAACATTTTTGATACCTGTCCAATCAAATTAGGAAACCAAATGACTGGCAACGAGACGATACAAAGAATAAGCCAAGAGATGACATTTCTCATTTCAACAAGCTTCTTTGCAACCAGTCGTAGAATATAAAGCATAAAAACAATTACAATAATGGTCAACCAAATATTTAGCATTTTATTTCTTATATCCTCCACCAATTCTAGCCAATAACATTGCCATAGTCACTTTAATCATATAGTAAACAGATTTGCTTAATGTGATAGATGATTCCCCGTGCTCTCGTTCGTTCATTAATACAGGCACTTCTGCAACTGAATATCCTGAGGTTAACAGGGACACAATCGTCTCTGGTTCTGGATAATCACTTGGATATTGCTTGGCGAATTCCTCAATTACTTTTCGGTCAGCAACTCGTAAACCAGAAGTTGGATCTGTTACCTTTTGACCCGTCAAAACCTTGATTAATTTTTCAAAAAATGAAATTCCAATCCGTCGCGCGAAGGAGGATTGGAAACCTTGATTTTCAATGAAACGAGAGCCAATCACCATGTTCACATTCTTCTCTTGAAGGACTTGAAGCATCTTTCTGATAAATTCAGGATTATGCTGGCCATCTCCATCCACTTGAACAGCATATTGATAGCCATTTTTAACTGCATATTGATAACCAGTCTGAACAGCACCACCAATTCCTAAATTAATCGGTAAATCGATAACGTTAAAGTTGTTATTGCGACAAATTTCAAGTGTATGATCTGTAGAACAATCATTGATAATGACATAATCAAATTCAGGTGTATGTTCTTCAATCATCTTGATTGTTTTTTCAATATTTCCACTCTCATTATAAGCAGGAATAATGATCAGTAATTCTGAATTTCTCAATCCTATGTTTTCCCTTCTAAGCATATCACTTCATTATACAATAATCAGTGCATATTTTCTACTTTATACTGTCCCCTCCCCCTTTTCATGGTATAATAGAGTGAATCGATGACGGAAGGACACCTTATGTTAAAGCTGGGAATTATTGGTACGAGTTGGATTTCACATGAATTTATTACAGCTGCTCATCAGACGGGCCACTATCACTTGCAGGCTGTGTATTCGAGAAAGATGAAGACTGCTCAAGAGTTTTGTGAGCCTTATGGAGCAATCTCTTGCTACACGGATTTCATTGACTTCTTAGACAGTGAACTGGATGTGGTCTACATTGCTAGCCCCAATTCTCTTCACTTCGATCAGGCCAAGCTTGCTATTCTGGCCAAGAAGCATGTCATCATTGAAAAACCGGCCGTGACCACCCCTTCTGAATGGAAGGAGCTGGTCAAGCTCGCTAATGAGCACCAGGTCTATCTCTTTGAAGCTGCCAGAAATTACCAAGAAGCAGCCTTTCAAGTAATTAAAGACTTCCTCTCTAACCAGGAAATACTGGGCGCCAACTTCACCTTTGCCAAATATTCTTCCAAATTGCCAGCCCTTCTTGCAGGTGAGATTCCTAATATTTTCTCAGATGTCTATGCAGGTGGAGCCTTGATGGATCTGGGAGTCTACTGCCTCTACTTGGCGATTGGCTTCTTTGGAGACCCCATCTCCAGTCACTACACCGCTCAGCAATTACCCAATTCGGTTGATCTCTATGGTCAAGGTGTCTTGATTTATCCAGATTTTCAGGTTGCTATTCAGGCAGGAAAAAATATCACCAGCCATCTACCTGCTGAAATCTACACCAAGACTGGAACACTAACTCTCAATGCTGTAACAGCCATTAACCAGGCCCGCTTCGTCAGCCATTCTGGGGAGGTTATCGACCTTCCGATCCAGCCCTGCCCACACCAAATGCAAGAAGAGGCGGAAACCTTTGCCCATGCCATAGCTGGTCACAAGGAGGCTGCTTATCTCGAATGGTTACAAACGGCTGCGCAGGTCCATGAAACCCTCTACCAGATGCGTCAAAGCGCTGGAATACAATTTAAGGATGAAAAAGAATGAAAGAACAATTTCCACAAATCTGGAAAGATCAGCTAGAAACACTCGGATTTGATACATTCACTGAAATTCAAGAGCAAATCTTCACCCCTATCTATGAAGGAGAAAATGTCCTCGGGATCAGTCCTACTGGTACTGGTAAGACACTTGCCTACCTCTTCCCGAGCTTGCTCAAACTCAAACCGAAGAAGGCCCAACAACTCTTGATTCTAGCTCCTAATACAGAGTTAGCAGGACAAATTTTTGATGTCACCAAGCAATGGGCAGAGCCTCTTGGATTCCAGACCCAACTCTTCCTGTCAGGATCCAGTCAAAAACGGCAAATCGAACGTCTCAAAAAAGGACCTGAGATTCTAATTGGGACGCCTGGTCGAATCTTTGAACTGATCAAGCTGAAAAAGATCAAAATGATGAATGTGGAAACCATCATTTTAGATGAATTTGACCAACTACTGAGTGATTCTCAGTACCACTTCGTCGACAAGATCAGCCACTATGCTCCCCGCGACCACCAACATATCTACATGAGCGCCACAGCCAAGGTCGATCCAGATCAGCTAGAAGAGAATACTCTTCGCATTACAGTTGATGGAGTTTCTTTGGACAATATCCAACATTTTTATATGCAAGTGGATCGGCGTGACAAGGTCGAATTGCTCCGCAAACTCGCCTACGTCGAAGATTTTCGTGGTCTCGCTTTTTTCAACAGCCTATCTGATCTAGGTAGTGCTGAAGAAAAACTACAATACCGGGGTGTTGAGGCCGTGTCGCTGGCTAGTGATGTCAATGTCAAATACCGCAAGGTCATCCTGGAACGCTTCAAAGACCATCAGCTAACCCTCTTACTGGCCACCGATTTGGTCGCTCGTGGAATCGATATTGAACATCTTGAATGTGTGATTAACTACGATATCCCCCGTGATGTAGAGACCTATACCCACCGTGCTGGTCGAACAGGTCGAATGGGGCGTGATGGCTATGTGATCACCTTTATCACCCACCCAGAAGAACTCAAATCCTTGAAAAAATACGCTTCTGTCCGTGAACTTGTTTTAAAAAATTCCGAACTCTTTTTAAATGAATAAGAAAATCCTCTGCTAGTAAATATACTGCAGAGGATTTTTTAGTTAATTTCCATTGTAATAAATGCGATGACTTTCAAGTTGATAATCCAACAATTCATCTACCGTTACAAAGGTATAGCCTTGTGATTTAAGGTAGTCAAGGACGGTCGGAAGAGCATCAATCGTGGTTTGATGGATATCATGCATGAGGATAATCGAACCCGGTTTGACTTCTTTTTTCACTTCATTGAGAATAGCCGTCGTATTATGAGTTTTCCAATCCAGGCTATCCACATCCCACATGATGAAGGACTGGTCTACACTGTATTGGATGGCGTTATTGATGGCTCCATACGGAGGACGCGTGATCTTAGTTTGAACGCCTGTCGCTTTTTGAATAGCTTCTTGGGTATCCAAGATCTCTTTTTTGGCATTATCCAAGCTCAATTTTGGCAATTGAGGATGATCCCAGGTATGGTTCCCGATTTGATGACCTTCTTTGCGGACTTGCTTAGCAATATCAGGATTCGCACTGACATTTTTTCCGACCATAAAGAAGGTAGCTTTAGCATTGTATTTCTTCAAGATAGCCAGTGCCTGAGGAGTCGTCGTTGGATCCGGTCCATCATCAAAGGTCAGGGCAATCATCTTACGATGGCGTTCTTCAATATAGGATTGGTAAGAAGCTAAATCATCAGGAAGCAAGCGCTCTGTATCAATCACGTCATAGAATTTAGATAAGGGAACAGTAAAGGTATCGTCTCCTTTAACCTTGTTTGGAAATGGAATGGTGAAATTCCCTTTTTCATATTGGAATTCCCATTGGCTCAAGTCCAACTCTGAGAAGTGGGCAACCATTTGATCAATGCTTTCCTCATCTAGCTGACGAAAGGCTAGATTCCCTCGTAGTTCCTCCAAAAAGATCTGCTTGGCTCCATCTGGATCCGCAAAAACCTGACTCAGGGTCAGAGGATTGTTCTCATCATCCAAGTAAAAGAGGGGCAACTTCACCGTCTCATCTTTGATGAATTTCCCTTTTTTGTACTGGTATTCAGCCCGTTTGATTTGGATAGGATGATAACCAACAAAAGGTGCTTCTGCTTCTTCACTATGGTAGAAGGTCAGATGCTTAGGCTCTTTGGTTTTCTCATCGGTTCCTAGACGCTGAAGGTCTTCTTGGATCTTCTCTTTAATAATCTCAACAGGCTGTCCATCCTTTGTAGGATAAAAAGCGGTCACATAAGAAGTTCCTAAAATTCCTTCCTGAACCTGAACATCTTTCCCTTTTTCAGAGCTTTTCTCGAGTTGGGTAACCTTAGCAAACTGATCCTGATAGGCTTTTTGTTCACGAAGCCTTTGAATCTTTTGATACCCGATATACAAAAGACTCAGAAAAAGGAGATTTATAATGATTAATAAAATAGTTTTCGTGTGTTTGAATCTCATTACTTTATTATAGCAAATTTCTCTCGAAAAAGCATTCCTTTTTTGTAAATGGTTTCATAGAAAAGAGGCCGACTGTCGTCGCCGACAACGGCCCTAATTTTTAATCACTCTTATTTTTCGCGAATGACTTCTACCTTATAACCATCTGGATCTACAACGAAATAGTAATTCGGCTGTGTTCCTGGAAGACCTTTTGGTTCCGTCACTTCATAGCCTTTAGCCTTGTGTTCAGCATTCAAACCTTCTAGATCAGGAGTACTCAAGGCAACGTGAGCATAGCCATCTCCGATCACATAGGGACCATGATCGTAATTGTAGGTCAATTCTAACTCATAGTCATCTCCAGGCAGGCCTAAGTACACGATAGTAAACTTGTAGTCTGGGAAATCTTTCCGACGTTTTTCTTCAAAACCAAATGCATCTTGGTAAAAAGCGATTGATTTTTCTAAGTTTTCCACACGAAGGCAAGTGTGTAACATTTTTGAACTCATAGGTATTCCTCTTTTCTATTTTTAAAAAATTATCAACGATTTTTTTTACGACTTTCCGTCTTGACGGATAATTTCACTTCAAAGATGGTCCCTTTGGGTTTATTATCTTTGACTTGGATGGTTCCTTTGAAGGATTCTACAATCTGCTTAGCAAGGGATAACCCTAAACCAAATCCACCTTTTTGACGGGTTCTGGCCTTGTCCACGCGGTAAAAACGATCAAAGATCCGTTTCTTATCCTCATCTCGAATCCCTGGACCATTATCCAGCACCCTCAAAAGAAGATTTTTATCCTTCAACTGGACTTCAAACTGGATCTCGCCATCTTCATCGGTATATTTCAAGGCATTATCATAGAGAATGGTCATCAATTGCTTGAGGAGCGTTCTATCAGAACAAATGACTTTGTCCACCTGATTGTCTCCTCGGAAGATTTTGTCATTTTCTTCCGCAATGATCTCAAAATTCGAGAAGGTCTGATCGAAAAAGCTTGGTTCGATGTCTTCCATCTCTGGCTTCAAGCCATCATCTCTTCGGGCGATATTGAGAAGGTTGGTGGTCAAGAGCTTCATATTTCGAACTTCATCTAAGCTAGATGCAATGCTCTCGCTCGATTCCATAATGGTCGCTTCAGGCTTTCTAAAAAGCGTTTCGAGGCGATTTTGTAAGACTGCTAGAGGCGTCCGCAACTCATGAGAAGCATTTTCTACAAAAGACTTTTGCTTTTGCATACTCTCAAGCAGCGGCTTAACGCTGAGACGGGCAAGGAAGAGACTCGCAAACAAGGAGATTCCCCAGAAGCAAATCATGACAAGAGCGATCTGGCTTTCATGTTCCTCACTGGTCTGCTCTAGCTGACTAATATTGGTCATGATGACCGCATACTTGATATTACTTTCATCTTCATCATCAGATAGACTCAACTCTGCCATATAGGCCCGATAACTTTCTTTTTTCCCATAGCTATTGGTAATTTGAAGCTGAGAAACCTTATTGAGAAGTTTTCGGCCAAACGTCACTGTTTTAAAGTTTAGAAACCCGTTACCAGTTGTCAAGTTTTCGTATTTTTTATTGAGCAAAACAACAGTGGTATTCGATGTGACATCTCCTTTAGGTTCTGATTTGTCATGGTCAGGTAACATCATCCCATGATCGTTATCATCATCTTTATTAGTTGATTGTCGCTGATCTCGATAAGCAATAGCTACAAGTGAGTATGGATCCTGACTGAGAGTCCTGAGGTTCTCATCGACGGTTGTATAGAGACTCGAGCGCATGACCTGAATAATAATTAAGGTCATGGCTGAGAATATCAAGGTGAAGAGACCAAAATATCGGATGAAGTAAGAAAAGTCATCTTCTCCGACTGTTTTCTTAATCCTTGTTAGCATCTTTTAAGATATACCCCACACTGCGTAATGTTTGCAAGCTCTCAACAAAATCTGTTCCTTTTAATTTCTTACGGATTTTTGAAACATAGACTTCAACCACTGAGATGGTTGTGTCACTATCAAAGCCCCAGAGACGATCGAAGATCTGGGTCTTTGGAAGGATGACATTTTGGTTTTGAAGGAAATAGACCAAAAGATCAAATTCCTTCCCAAGAAGTTCTACTTCCTTATCGTCCACGTAAGTCGAATTAGTGGATAAATTAACCTTTAAATTGCCATAATTGAGGGTATTTTCATTGACCTTCCCTGAACGCTTCAAGAGAGCTTGAATCCGCATCTTAAGCTCTTCAAGATAGAAAGGCTTAGTGAGGTAATCGTCTGCTCCTAGCTCAAATCCATGCCCTTTGTCATCCAGACTTTCTTTAGCTGTCATGATCAAAACAGGGGTTGTCACGCCTTTTTCACGCAACTCTTTTAAGACATGGAATCCGTCTTTTTCAGGAAGCATGAGGTCCAGCAGAATCAAATCATAGATACCGCTCTCTGCTTCGTAAAGACCTTCTTCTCCGTCAAAGACCTGCATGACGTCCGCAAAATCATCTAAAAAATCAAATACTGAATTTGATAAACCAAGGTCATCTTCGACCAATAGAATTTTAATCATCGTGGCTTCCTCTTCTCTTTCCTGAGTGAGTCTTTCTAATCTATTCTTAATCATTATAACACGACTTTACTTCATTTCCTATAGTTTCGAATCTTGTTTTACTAGCAAATTCAGTCTGCCTGAGGAAGATTATTTTATGAGTTTGTCGTGTTTTCCTTGTTACTTTGACTGTCACTTGTCTTGTTTTTATTCTTCGCTTTCTTTTTGTTGGACTTGTTAGAGGAATCCTGGTGCCCTTCTTGTTGTCCGCCAAATTGGTTCATGCCATTTTCTGGACCATTTCCTTGAGGGCCACCATTGCCTTCCTGTGGCATCTGACCAGGACCACCGCCTTGTGGACCACCATTTCCTTGGCCACCACCTTGAGGACCACCGCCTTGAGGACCGCCGTCCTGTAGGCCACCATTTTGCTGGTTTCCTTGTGAAGCATGGCCATTTTGACTATTTTGTTGCTGATTGGTTCCTTGGTTTTGACCCGTTTGAACCGGTTGAGAAAATTGTTGGTTATTAGAAGATTGTGAAGCGATGACACCGACACCAAAGCCACTTCCAGCACCGACCAACAATCCACCAACTGCTGCTATGCCAATCCACCACTTAGGACTTCGTTTTAGGACAACCATTTTTTCTTTGGATTCTTGCGTTTCGACTACTTGTTTTGTTTCTTTTTGATTCATCTTTTTACCTTTTATCTTTTTGTACAAGTACTTGTCTTTTAAAATTTAAAGGGAGCTCGATCCTTTAGTAAGGCGATTATACTTCAGGAGTCTTAAGCCTGCCTAAATTTTTACTTAAAAAATCCTAAAACAAGCGTGGGCTATTGACAGGATGAACCCCTTATTGTAGAATAGTTACCATAAAATAAATACGAGGTTAACTGTTATGAAGAAAATCTTTCCCTTAGTTCTCATCTCCATTGGAGTGGCCATGATCTCCGTCCTATCTCAATTCACCATTCCCTTTGGTCCAATTCCTTTGACCCTGCAGACACTCATGATCGGGATCATCGGGACCATCTATAAACCCAGCCATGCCTTTGTCACAGTCTGTCTCTACCTACTTTTAGGCTTCTTAGGTTTTCCAATATTTGCCGGCGGTGCTGGTGGCGCTTCGCATTTCCTTGGTCCTACTGCTGGTTTCCTCCTCTTCTTCCCATTCCGAGCATGGATCACGTCTCTGTTCACGAGTGCTAAATCCAGCCTTGTCACTATCTTTTTGGCCAATCTCCTCAGTAGTGCTCTCCTCTTTGTGTCAGGAGCTATCGGCTTTATGCTGGTCACGCATACCGATCTCCAAAAAGCATTTACTTTGGTCGTCGCTCCCTTTATCCTTGCTGACCTCATCAAACTGGTCATCATCACGATCACCAGCAAGGCAATTTTTGCCAGCCTCAAACACCACTGGTATTTCAAATAAGATACAAAGTCCACTAAAAAATCGATACAGAAATTTCTGTACCGATTTTTTTAAATCTATTTTGTCGCAAGGATAGCGGCTTCTACTGCTGCTTTTTCCCGTTGGATTAAATCCACACGTGCTGCGATTTCCTTGATTCCCATGCTGATGTTTCGGCTGATAGCCATATCAGACAATTGTGGTTCAAAGAAAGCTTTGAATTCTGCTAAGCGCTCTGCTGTTTTGAAGGTATTGGCTGGGTAAATGACAAACTTGTCAAAGCTCATGTCTCCGCCAAGAGCTGCTTTGACCCATTCCCAATTTTCACGCGCCCAAGTCCAGGCAGATTCTTGGGTGAACTCATGGTGTAAGAAGGTGAAATACCAACTCATTGCCAAGTCTTGTGGTTTCACAACATCCTTGTTCTTCCACTCTGTCAAAATCTTTTCAACAGTGTCTGCATCGGTTGTATAAGCCAGAGCTGTAGACAATTGACGCTTGAAGTTGCCATCTGTCGCTTGGGCATAAGTGTTCAAGTACAAATCAGTCAATTCTTTGTTTTCATGGTGTTTGATTTGGTTAATCAAGATTTGCAAACGAATAGCGGCTGGAAGCTTGCTGATATCCTCTGCATGGGCTGCATAGATTTCACTTGCTTTGGCGCTTGCTTTGGCATCGTCTCCCTTGATCATATTTGAAATAACCAATTGACGAACCATTTCATCTTCATCCGCTTCTCCGGCTTTTGGTTCAAAACCAAGGCGTTCAAAGTTGAATTGGTTGAAGGTCACGAGCAACTTCTTATAAGCTGCTTCTACTTCCGTCCCTTCATCCACAAAGAGGCTGAGCCCTTGAAGAATTGATGAAACTGCAGATACAACCAAATAAGACGTTTCTTGGGTCAATTTCTCGATGACTGGCAAGAGACTTGCATAAGAGATGACACCACTTTCTGCCAAGAGACGGCGTTCTTGAAGGATTTGTTGCTTGCTCAAGTTATCCAAGGAAGCCATGTTGTCTACAATCGCATCCAAGAGCTCTCCTTGGTAATCGGTAATGTAGTGGGCTGTATTTTCCGTATTGAAACGAAGCGATTCACTATTTGCAGCAGCAAGGGCAGCATAACCTGGGATTTCAAGGGTTTCTGTTTCAAGTGTATCTGGAATACCAGACCAGTTGCTGTTCAATGGCACCACCCATTGACGGCCTTGGTCTTCATGTTCTCCGATGAAGAATTGTTTTTGGCTGATCTTCAAGGTATCATTTTCTACCACTGCTGTAAGAACTGGATAACCAGGTTGTTCCAACCAAGAATCCATGAAGGCTGCTACATCACGGCCAGATGCATCACCTAGGGCATTCCAAAGGTCACGTCCAATAGTATTGCCGTATTGGTGTTTTTCAAAGTAAGCCTTGAGACCTTTACGGAATGCGTCATCTCCTAACCAGCGACGGAGCATATGCATGAGACGGCTTCCCTTCGCATAGACGATGGCAGGGTCAAAAAGAGTATTGATTTCATCAGGGTGTTTGACTTCCACATGGACAGATTGAACCCCATCGGTTGCATCGCGTTTCAAAGCCAATGGAACACCTGTTGTTTGGAAGTCTTCAAAGATATTCCAGCTTGGTTCGATGGCATTGACAGATACATATTCCATCATGTTGGCAAAGCTTTCATTCAACCAGAGATCATCCCACCATTTCATGGTCACGAGGTTTCCGAACCATTGGTGAGCCAATTCGTGAGCCACCACCAAGGCTACTGTTTGACGGCTTTGGGCCGTAGAGTTTTCATCTACTAGAAGGTAGACTTCACGGTAGGTTACCAAGCCCCAGTTTTCCATCGCTCCTGAAGAGAAGTCTGGAAGGGCGATATGAAGGGATTGAGGGATTGGATACCTCACGCCATAGTAGTCTTCATAAAATTCAATAGCACGAACGGCAATATCCAATGAGAAGTCCAAGTTTTCTAATGGGTGAGCTTTGGTAGAGTAGACACCGACTAGGGTTCCATTCTTGGTCTTAGCTGTCACTCCTTGAAGATCTCCAGCTGCAAAGGCAAGGAGGTAAGAAGACATCCGTGGAGTCGTAGCAAATTTCCAAATTCCTGTTTCTTTGCGGTTTTCCACATCGATTTCAGGCATATTTGAAAGGGCAATTTCACCTTCTTCTTGGTCAAATTTCAAAGAAAGATCGAACGTTGCTTTAGCTTCAGGCTCGTCCACACTTGGAAAAGCTTCACGCGCAAAATGGCTCTCAAACTGAGTTGAGAGGACTTCCTTCTTCACGCCATCAAGGCTGTAGTAAGATGGGTAAATCCCTGTCATATTGTCTGTGATCTTACCAGAATAGGTCAGGGTAACTGTCACTTGACCTGTGCCTTCCAATTCAACATAGACTGCTTCATTGGCATCATCAACCGTAAATGGACGTGCTTGACCTGCTACTTCTACTGTTTCAATGGTCAAATCCTTTTGATGAAGCGAGATCTTGTCCGCCTTGGCTTGACCTGTGATCATCACACGACCGCTAAAGGTCTTAGTTTTACGACTTAAATCCAAAAACACTTCATAATGTTCTGGAACGAATGTTTCTGCAAAATGTGCAACTGCTTGCATAATTTCCTCCTTTAAATGTTTCACGCTTTTCTAATCAAAAGCCCTAATAAAACTATTTTATCACAAAGTTGGGATAAAAGAAAAGACAAGCATGACAATGCCTGTCTGAGATCGAAAAGACTCCATGATCTTACATTTCGATAATTTTACCTGTTTCAAAGTAAACTACCCATTCACAGATATTTTTTGCATAATCTCCGATGCGTTCCAAGAAGTTGATCACTTGGAAATAATCACGTCCCGTCACGATGGACTCTGGATTTTTCCGAATTTCTTCTGTTGCTAATTCTTGGATGCTATCGAAGTAATGGTTGATGACTTCATCTCGTGAAGCAACTTCATAGGCCAAATCCACATCGCCTTTGAGGTAAACATCTAGTGTCGCTTCAACAAAATCTTTGACTTCACGGCCCATCTTGCTGATTTCTTCCTCAACAGATTGGATACGGACTTCCCCTTTCATGCGAATCGTTGCCTTGGCAATCGATACTGCGTGGTCCCCCATCCGCTCCAAGTCAGAAACTGCTTTTAAGACGGTCATCACGACACGAAGGTCTTGTGAAACCGGCTGTTGAAGGGCGATAATCTCAAAAGACTTACGCTCTAGCTTCACTTCGTATTCGTTGATCTCCGCATCATCTTCGATGACCTGACGGGCCAATTCACGGTCATGGGTCACGAAAGCACGAACCGTACGGTTGATCTGACTCAACACTTCATTTCCCATTGCATAAAACTGGTTATGCAACTTCTCTAAATCTTCTTCAAATTGAACTCGTAACATTTTATTTTCTTCCTATCCAAATTTACCAGAGACATAGTCTTCTGTTTCTTTCTTAGCTGGGTTCAAGAACATTTCATTGGTGTCATTGTACTCGATCAAATCGCCATCCAAGAAAAAGGCTGTTTTATCGGAAATCCGACTTGCTTGTTGCATGGAGCGTGTCACCAAGAGCATGGTGTAGCGGTCTTTTAGTCCATACAAGGTTTCTTCAATCTTCCCAGCTGAAATTGGATCCAGCGCTGAAGTTGGCTCATCCAAAAGAATAATCTTTGGACTGGTCGCAAGGACCCGCGCCACACAGACCCGCTGCTGCTGACCACCGGAAAGTCCGATCGCTGAATCATGCAGGCGATCCTTGACTTCATCCCAGATGGACGCGCGTTTCAAAGAGGTTTCAACTGCTTCGTCCAAGACAGCCTTGTCCTTGACACCATTAATCATCAAACCATAGGTCACATTATCATAAATGGACATTGGGAAAGGATTGGGCTGTTGGAAGACCATTCCGATTTCCTTACGCAATTCGACCGTATCGGTCCGTGGTCCGTAGATATTATGTCCATTGTAGAGGATGGTTCCTGTGGTGGTGACCTCATGGTTGAGGTCACCCATGCGGTTAATGGCTTTTAAAAGGGTAGATTTCCCTGATCCTGAAGGACCAATCAAGGCTGTAATCTCCTTTGGAGCAAAGTCCAAGGAGACGCTATTTAGAGCCTTCTTTTTATTGTAATAAACCGACAAGTCCTTGACTTGCAAAATTGGTTCTGTCATTCTATTTTCCTTTTTGTTGTCATTTTACTTTATCCAAAGTGACCCGATACATAATCGTTGGTCGATTGCAATTTCGCATTTTGGAAAATATTCGAAGTCTTATCGTACTCGATGAGGTTCCCAAGGTAGAAGAAACCAGTATAATCGCTAGCACGGGCTGCTTGTTGCATGCTGTGGGTCACGATGACAATGGTATAATCCTTCTTCAACTCAAGCATGGTTTCTTCTAATTGCGCTGTCGCGATCGGATCAAGCGCTGAAGCAGGCTCATCCATGAGTAAGATATCTGGCTTCACAGAGATGGCCCGCGCGATACATAGCCGTTGCTGTTGACCACCTGAAAGTGTCAAGGCTGATTTATGAAGGTCATCCTTGACCTGATCCCATAGGGCTGCCTGTTTCAAAGAAGTTTCGACCAATTCGTCCAAAATCTTCTTGTCTTTCACCCCAGCGCGTTCATGCGGGAAGGTGATGTTTTTATAAATCGATTTGGCGAAAGGATTGGGTCGTTGGAAAACCATCCCAATATGCTTGCGCATTTCATAAACATTGATATCTGGACGATTGACATCGATTCCTTCATACCAAATTTCACCCGTTACACGCGCAATATCAATGGTATCATTCATCCGGTTCAAACTACGAAGGTAGGTTGATTTCCCAGATCCTGAAGGACCGATCAAGGCTGTAATCTTATTCTTTTCAAACTGCATGTCGACGCCTTTTATGGACTCGTTCGTTCCATAATAGACATGCAAATCTTTGGTCGATAGGACCACCTTTTCTTCAGGAAAAGTAATGATGTGTCTCTCATCCCAATTGTATTTTGACATTTCTTCTCCTTTAAGCAGATGTTAGTTTTTTATGGAGGTAACTTCCGAGTTTGCGCGCTCCAAAGTTAAAGATCAAGATAAAGATCAAAAGAACGGCGGCAGAACCGGCTGAAACTTCGATCGAGTCTGGAATGGTTCCTTCACTGTTGACCTTCCAGATATGGACAGCCAAGGTTTCAGCCTGACGGAAGATCGAAATCGGACTGGTCACACTAAAGACATTCCAGTTTGACCAATCAAGGGCTGGAGCCGACTGACCTGCTGTATAGATCAAGGCTGCAGCTTCCCCAAAGATCCGTCCAGAGGCTAAGACAACCCCAGTGATAATACTTGGAAGAGCTTCTGGAACCACGACATGGATCACAGTTTCCCAGCGAGACAAGCCCAGTGCTAGACCTGCTTCGCGCTGTGTATGGTGAACGTGCTGCAAGCTATCTTCGATATTGCGGGTCATCTGTGGCAGGTTAAAGACGGTCAAGGCCAAGGCCCCTGAAATGATCGAAAATCCATATTTGAACTGGACAACGAAGACCAGGTAACCAAAGAGACCTACAACGACAGATGGCAAAGAAGACAAGATCTCAATACAGGTACGAACCAAATTGGTCAAACGACCTTTTTTAGCGTACTCAGAGAGGTAAATCCCAGCTCCAAGAGAAAGTGGGAAGGAAATCACCAAGGTAATGACCAAGAGGAAGAAGGAATTATACAATTGAATTCCGATCCCTCCTCCTGCTTGGTAAGAAGAAGATTTCCCAGTCAAGAAGTGCCAAGATACATGGGGCAAGCCACGGACCAAGATATAAAGGATCAATGAGGCAAGAATCGCAACGATGATCCCTGAAATAGCATACAGCACTCCTGTTGCAATTTTATCCATTCGTTTAGCGTGCATAGTTCTTCTTACCTCTTTCTTTCGTAATCAGTTTAATCACACTGTTAAAGGCAAGACTCATGAGGAGCAATACCAAGGCGAGTGACCAAAGAACATTGTTATTGACCGTACCCATGACGGTATTTCCGATTCCCATGGTCAAAATAGAGGTGAGGGTGGAAGCTGGTGTTGTGAGCGAGGTTGGTACCACTGCCGAGTTTCCGACCACCATCTGGATCGCCAAGGCTTCCCCGAAGGCACGCGCCATTCCAAAGACAACCGCTGTAAAGATTCCTGAGCGGGCTGCCTTGAGCGTGACATGCCAAATCGTTTGCCAGCGTGTCGCACCCATGGCCATACTAGCTTCCCGGTAATGACGGGGAACAGCTCGGAGGCTATCGGTCGTCATAAAGGTGACAGTTGGCAGGATCATAACAAAGAGGACAAAGACCCCTGAGAGAATCCCAAAACCAGTCCCACCAAAGAGACTACGCGTAAATGGGACGACCACTTGAAGGCCAATAAATCCGTAAACAACTGAAGGAATTCCCACTAAGAGCTCAATCGCTGGTTGCAAGAAACGAGCTCCTTTAGGAGAGACTTCTGTCATGAAAACAGCTGCACCAATGGCAAACGGCGTTGCCAAGAGGGCAGAAAGCAAGGTTACAATAAAGGAACCTAGAATCATTGGTAGGGCTCCGAATTCCTTTGCAGCAGGATTCCAAGAGCTCCCAAATAGAAAACTAAAGATATTGACTTTATTGACAAAGAAAGTCGATAAACCTTTTTGGGCCACGAAAATCAAAATCATGGCAACGACGACAACAATCAAACTCATGCATAGAAAAGTAATGGTTCTGCCAAATTTTTCTAGGCGGGAGTTTTTTGATTTCGTCAGCATTTTTTTTGCTACTTCGTTCATTTTTTACCTAATTCTTTTATTTTTTTGTCACATTCCCTTTTAAATCACGGGTAACTTTCATGTCATTGATCGGGATATAACCCATCTTGCCAACAACTTTTTGCTGAACCTCATCGGTCATCATGTAGTCAATGAATTTTTTAGACAACTCATTAGGTTTTCCCTTAGTATACATGTGTTCGTAAGACCAGATTGGCCAGTTATTGTTGACGACATTGGCTTTAGTTGGTTGATAGCCATTAAGCTTCATGGTTTTAACACTGCTATCCAAGTAGGTAAAGGCTAGATAAGAGATGGCTCCTGGCGTCTGAGAAACGATGTTTTTCACCATTCCATTAGAGTCTTGCTCTTGGGCCTGCTTGGGCTGTTTGCCATCCATGATGATGGCATCAAAGACAGCACGGCTACCAGAACCAACCGCTCGGTTCACAATCGTGATTTCAAGATCTGGACCTCCCAATTGCTTCCAGTTGGTATATTCACCCGTAAAGATCTTTCGCAATTGCTCTGTTGTCAAATTATCTACTGAGATATTTTTATTGGCAATGATGGCTGTCCCTGCTACGGCTACCTGGTGATCGACCAGACTAGAAGCATCAATCCCAGATTTTTCCTCTGCAAAAAGGTCACTATTTCCGATATCAACAGCGCCTGATTGAACTTGTGAAAGTCCTGTACCAGAACCTCCTCCTTGTACATTCACAATCTTACCAGGATGTTCTTCAATGTAGCGATCTACTACTCCTTCAACCAAGGGTTGTAAGGCAGTCGATCCGACAGCAGTGATGGATTCTCCGCGATTGATCCAAGACGCACAAGCAGATAAACTTCCTGCTAATGCGATCGTCGCTAGTCCTAGGATCAGCTTTTTAGACTTTTTCAAATCATGTCTCCTTGATATTTCACTATTTCACTTATGATTTTGACAAGTTTTTTTCAAAAAAACCTGTACTTCCACTATATCATAGAACGGGTTCTTTGCCCAGCATTTTACCTAAAACGAAGCCCCTTTGGATAGAAATTTTTCAGGGTCTGTCCGGTCACTTTGGCAAAGCCCAAACCATTGCCTTCAACCAGGACCTGGTACCATCCATTTGGATGCGTTTCCTTTAATTGAACCGTCTCTCCCGCCACATAATGAACAAAGTCTTCAGGCGTGATCGAAACGGTCTCTTTGACCTCACTCGGTTTTAGAGCAAGGCCAAGGGCAAAACTAGGTTCAAATCGATTTTTCTTGAAGGTGCCTAGATGCAAGCCATTTCGGGCGATTTTTACTTTTCGCAAATCTGGTAAACCAAGTGGAACCAAGTAGAGTTCGTCCCCAAAGGTTTCGAGGACACCTTCTAGAGTGATCTTCAAGTGTTTCTTAGCAAACTCCTGCCACCATTTCTTTTGTTCTGCAGATAATTGGTCCTTTTTGGAAGGGATTTTGGCAGGTCGATTCTCTCCTAGATAACGGAACTTAGCAACAAATTGTCCCTCCCCTTTAAAGAGATGAGGATACATGCGCGCCGTTTCTGGATGGTCAATGCCTTCTGCCATACCATTGATCTTCTCGATCGTTTCCAATTCTAGATCAAAATTATCTAAGAGCCAGGATACGATCTCTTCATTTTCCTCAGGAGCCCAGGTACAGGTTGAATAAACCAAGGAACCACCTGGAACCAACATCTTGAGAGCATCCTCTAGAATTTCTCTTTGAAGAAGACTACACTCTCGAGGATATTCGATGGACCAATAGTCCATGGCATCTGGTTGCTTACGGAACATCCCCTCACCTGAACACGGGGCGTCTAGTACAATCAGATCAAAAAAGCCTGAGAAAACTTTGGCCAGACGATCGGCAGACTCATTGGTCACCAGCACATTTCGCGCACCAAAGCGTTCTACATTCTCTACAAGAATTTTCGAACGACCCTTGTGGATTTCATTGGAGACCAAGAGTCCCTGATTGTCCAAATAAGACAAGAGCTGGGTGGTCTTTCCACCAGGAGCTGCGGCCAAGTCTAAGACCTTCATTCCTGGCTTAGGCTGGGCGACCTGGGCCACTATCTGAGCTGCTGGCTCTTGCGAATAGACCAAGCCCGTTGCGTGCTCGATGGATTTTCCTGAGACCTTTCCATAATGTCCCCAAGGGGTATTGGGAATCGGATCATCAAATGCTTTTTGAGTTTCTTTCAAAGGATTAGTCCGAAAGGCCGATACTGCTTCTTGCTCAAAGGTCGCAAAAAAAGCAGCAGCATCCTCACCTAGAAGATGCTGGTATTTTTCTTTAAAACCATTGGGAAAATTCATTTAACTTCTCCCTTTCTTAAGATAGGTTTGAATTTCTGTTAACTTCACTTTTGGAACCATCATAATGGGTTCCACTGACTGGTAATTAGGTTTATCTCCATTTAGATTTAAAACGGTATAGCCCAACTGTTCCCCCATGATCGCAGCTGCGGCATAATCCCAAGGCCAGATATAGCTAAAATAAGCTAGAATCCCACCTGAGAGAATTTTTGAAAAACTAATACCGGCACTTCCGTAGACCCGAATGCCAAGAGAGTCCATACCAAGATCGGCCATGCCCCAGTCATTTTTCTCAAGCATGCCGACATTTGAAGCAATCAAAAGGTTTTCCAGAGGTTGGTCCACAAAGGGCGTCAGTTCAACCTCATTGCGATAAACAGGGAATTCTCCACCCCCGTAAAAAAGGTGATCCCGCATCACATCGTAGATCAGGCCAAACTGACCAATTCCGTCTTCAAAATAGGCCACCATCACCGCAAAATCTTCCTTTTGGGTCACAAAATTATTGGTCCCATCAATAGGATCAATCACCCAAACGGAACCTTCTGAAATTGGGGAACGAAGGCCATCTTCCTCCGCAAAAATCCGATCTTCTGGGTAGCGATGTTTGATTTTTTCAACCAAATCCTTTTGAACCTGTTGGTCCATCTGGGTTACTAAATCTGTCGGCCCAGTTTTTTTTGAGATCATCAAGTCATCATGGAGATGAAGACGCAAGTAGTCTCCAGCCTCTAAAACGATTTGTTTGGCAAACTCTAACTTATTCTTCAAGAGAAAACCATCCTTCCTCTTTTTGCTTTGCAGCCTGGGTCGCACGATAGAGAGAATAACCGCTCACTTCTTCGAACTCCCGTCCGAGACGCTTTTCTTCTCCGATACTAGGTACGACCTTCTTAAAAGCGCGGTAGGCTTCCATGTATTCTTTGGCCTCTACCTTACTTTCATAGGCTTCTTCAACTTTATTGAAAAAAGAAAGCACTGAAGCAAGCTCTTCAGTGCTCCACGATAAGTCCAGTGGGTAACTATAATTTTTTTGCATTCGACATACTTCTTAGTTTATTTCTGCTCTTAGAGTGGCAGAGCGTAACTCTTGTTTGCGATAACTCCGTGGCAAGAAGGCCCGAATTTCATCTTCGTTAAAGCCAATCTGCATACGTTTGTTATCTAAAATAATCGGTCTCCGCAAGAGACTAGGATTTTCCTCAATCAGACGGATCAAGGCTGAGATGGATAAATCTTCAACATCAACATCCAATTTTTGAAAAATTTTTGAACGAGTTGAAATAATGTCGTCTGTTCCGTTTTCGGTCAAGGCCAATATACTTGTCAACTCCTGTTTGCTCAAAGGACTTGTCATAATATTGTGTTCTTTAAATGGAACATCGTGCTTTTTTAACCAAGCCCGAGCTTTTCGACATGATGTACAACTCGGTGATAAAAATAATGTAATCATGTGGTTCACTTCTTTTTTTATATATAACTATCTGACTCTATTATACAAAAAAAATAGGTGCTTGAAAAGCGCTTTTTTGATTTCTCGACGATTTTTCTGAATTTCAGTGGAAAAAAGAAATCCCTTTCATTTTTCCCAAGAAGAGGCCCGAAAAAAGAGAGTGGGACAGAAATCGGTAATTCGTTAGAATTCGATTTCGTCGTCCCACCTCCGCACAGTTGAGTAGGGCTGTAAAAGCTGATGAAATCAGCGTAGTAGAGCCCACTCAACCACTGCGTCTTGCTCGACAATCCAAAAACAATTGAGAGGCTAGGACTTCTGTCCCACTCTCTTGGTCCAGTTTCGTGAAACTGCTTCATCTTCTTCTAGTTGCGCCACTAGTTGATCGATCCCATCGAATTTGACCATTTCTCGAATCTTATCTAACCAATGAATGGTCAGGGTATGACCATAGATATCTCCTGTAAAATCAAAGAGATTGACTTCGAAACGAAGCTCTTTCCCATCAAAGGTGACATTTTTCCCGACAGAAGCCATCCCACGGTAGGTCTGCCCTTTAAAATCGACATCGACTACATAAACGCCATCTGATGGGAGATAGGTCCGATCAATCGGTGCTAGATTAGCGGTAGGATAGCCAATGGTACGGCCACGTGCATCTCCGTGCACGACGATTCCCCGACTGGATAAAGGGTGACCAAGTAGACGGGCAGCTTCTTGGACTCGTCCTTCTAGGATAGCTTGACGAATGCGGGTTGAACTAATCTTTTCCCCCTGATCCAATACAGGAGAAATGACTTCCACTTGACCATCAAAATAAGCAGCTAAGTCAGAGGCCGTTTTCTTATCAGAGCCAAAACTATAATCAAATCCAGCAATTAAAACTCGGGCCCTCAAGGCTTTGACAAATTGATCAACAAATTCTTTGGCTGTTTTAGAAGCAAAATCGGTCGTAAAATCAATGAGGAAGAGCTCATCCACACCTAGTTCGTTTAATTTTTGGAACCGATCCTCAGGACTCTGCAAATGAAGCAGTAATTCTGGTTGGTAGCGAACAAAGGCTAACTTAGGAGATTCAGGGAAGGTTAACAAAGAGACCTTCAAGCCTTTTTCATCCGCTATCTGACGCGCCTTTTTAAAGAGTTCTTGATGCCCCAGATGCAGGCCATCAAAGTAGCCCAGAACCAAAACTGTCTCATTCTCCAAATGGATCTGGTTAGCAGTAGTTATCGTACGAATATTCATGAATTTATTGTAACACACTTTCTGTGAGAAAGACTTTTCGAGGTTTGTAAAGTTCTTCTCTTTTTTCTAAAATGGCTACCAATTTTCCTTGGTAAAAAGCAGCCAACTCTCTGGAGTCACTCTCAACAGGAATAAAGCGTCCCACTTGGACTTCGCCAACCTCTTCTACTGTCAGCTCTACTTTTTCCAGATCCCCGGTGCCAATCTCAAGTGGATGAAGGAAGCTCAAATCTCCTTGGGCTACTTTTTCAGCCACTTCTTCTAAGGTCAGGGCATCATCTAGTGACAAACCGGCAGCACTGGTTCGGGTCAGATGAGACATATGGGCTGCGTAGCCCAGTTTTTGACCAAGGTCCACAGACAAGGTCCGGATATAGGTGCCCTTACTGCATTTGACCCGGAAACGAAAACGGGCTAGTCCTTCTTCATAGCTAATCTCACTGGTGCGCGTGAATTCATAAATGGTTACCTGCCGGACAGGCCGTTCCACTTCTTCTCCTGCCCGTGCATACTCATAGAGTTTACGTCCATTGACCTTGACCGCTGAATACATGGGCGGTACCTGCTCAATCTCTCCCACCATCTGGGCAATCATACGATCGACCTCTCCTGCATCTAAAGGGGCTTCCACTGGGGTCCGCTCTACGACTTCCCCACTGGCATCCTCCGTCGTGGTAGAAAATCCCAGAGTGATTTCTCCCTCATAGACCTTGCCCTCATCTTGCATGAATTCGACCATCCGGGTCGCCTTTCCAACTGCAATCGGAAGTACTCCCACCACATCTGGATCCAGCGTTCCCCCATGGCCGATCTTCTTAGTTCCTAAGATTTTTCGCAGTTTAAAGACCACATCATGTGAGGTCATGCCTGCTTCTTTTTTTACATTGATAATTCCGTCCATCTGATTTGCTCTTTCTAACTGTTTGTGTGACCATCCGGGCCACCGACCCTTTATTATACCACGAAACGAGACTTCTTGTCCCTCTTTCCCCCTTCCCATGAGCTCCTAAAAAATCCCGTAGCAGATTTCAGACTTTTTAATATGGGTTTGATACAATAGAAAGCGAAAGAAGGTGTAACATATGTTAATGTATGATGTTATTGTGATTGGATTTGGTAAAGCTGGTAAAACACTTGCAGCGAAATTATCAAGCCAAGGAAAAAAAGTCGCTCTAATTGAAAAGAGCAAGTCTATGTACGGTGGTACTTGTATCAATATCGCTTGTATTCCCACCAAGACCTTGATTGTTGCCGCAGAAAAAGGCTTGGATTTTGAGCAAGCCATGAATGAAAAAAATGCGGTCACTACTCGTCTCAATGGCAAGAACTACGCAACTATTGCTGGAACTGGTGTAGACATTATCGACGCGACGGCTCGTTTCGTTTCTAACAAGGTCATCGAAATTCAAGCTGGAGATGAAAAGGAAGAATTGACAGCTGAAACCATTATTATTAATACTGGTGCTGTACCAACTATCCTTCCGATTCCAGGATTGGCTGAAAGTAAATTTGCTGTGGATTCAACCGGTATTCAACGTTTGGAAAACCTACCTAAACGCCTGGGCGTCCTTGGCGGTGGACCAATTGGATTGGAATTTGCTCATCTCTATAATACCTTGGACAGCCAAGTAACGGTACTGGATGCTTCTGAAACATTCTTGCCACGGATCGAGCCCAGCATTGCAGCTCTTGCAAAAGGCTACCTGGAAGAAGATGGTATTCAATTCTTGGAAGGCGTTCATACCCAAGAAATCAAAGATGGCCAAAACAGCTTAACGGTTGTCACAGATAAGGGAGACTTCGAGTTTGATATCCTTCTCTACGCTACAGGACGTAAACCAAACACAGCTGGACTTGGTCTTGAAAACACAGATATCCAAGTCACTGATCGTGGAGCGATCCAAGTCAACCGTCATTTGGAAACCAGCGTCCCTGGTGTCTTTGCAGTTGGGGATGTCAATGGTGGTCCTCAATTCACCTACATGTCACTCGATGACTTCCGCATTGTCTTCAACTATCTTACAGGCGATGGTAGCTACAATCTCGAAACTCGTAGAAATTATGCGACAACACTCTTTATTGCTCCTCCACTTGCCCAAGTCGGCTTGACTGAGCAAGAAGCACGCGACAAAGGACTTCCAGTGGCTGTCAAAGAATTACCAGTTGCTGCCATGCCACGTGGCCATGTCAACGCAGACCTCCGAGGGGCCTTCAAAGCCGTTGTCAACCCAGAAACCAAAGAAATTCTTGGAGCGACGCTCTTTGGAGAAGCTGCAGGCGAACTCATCAACCTGATCACCATGGCCATGGACAACAAGATCCCTTATACTTACATCGCAAAACAAATCTTTACCCACCCAACCATGGCTGAAAACCTAAACGATCTCTTTGCGATTTAACTAACATAAAAAAGCTGGAAAATTCCAGCTTTTTTTAATTTAAGAATTCACAGACAGCCTCTTGAAATACTTTATTTTCTTCATAAAGAGCATGCCCAGAATGCTTAAGAATGAGGAGTTGACAACCCGAAATCGCTTTTGCTAGTTCCTTGGATCCGTCCACACCAATCACATCATCTTCAAGCGCACCAAGGACCAAGGTTGGACACTGAATTTCTTTTAAGACCTCAAGGCTATTATGTTCCAGGCAAGACTGAGACTGAATGGCTATTCTATTTTCATCTTTGATTCGCCCCAAGCGACCCATAATATTATAAAGCAACCGCCACTTTTGATAACTCTTTTGCGTGTAAGAATGCTTTGCAATATCCAGCATGAGGTCTCTAAAAGTTCCAGATTGACTAAGCTTTTGCCAATGCTCAATTCGCTCTCTAGCAAGTTGACTAGGTTTTGCAGTAGTCACGGCTAAGATGAGCTTTTGAACCTTTTCAGGGAAATCTACCACCAACCATTGGGCAATCATTCCACCTTGTGAAATCCCCATGACATAGGCTGTATCTATGTTTAGTGTCTCCATTGCTTCTGCTACATCTGCTGCCATATCCCGCGTCGTATAGCCCTGTCTCAACTCATTGATTCGAGAAAAAACATAGATTTTATATCGCTTAGCAAGTAGACGATACGAGAGAGAAAAGAGCTGTGCCTTTCCTTTAACGGTCTGCAATCCATCCCCCAAGCCTGGTATAATTACTAGAGGGTCCTTTCCTTTTCCAAATGTCACATAGTCCATGGTTTTCCCATTCATGGACAAGGTAGCGTTCTTAGCTGAATACAAAGATTATTCTCCTTTCAGAGCATCAAATTTAGCCTTCATGGTTGGATTCTTCCGAGTCAATTTTTTGACAGAAACATCATCCAACTTGTTGTTAGCGAGACGGAGTTGGTTTTCTGATGTAGTCAAGAACTTCTTGACTTCTTCCATCCGCTTGATGGCTTTGTCGATTTCATCGATGGCCTTGCCAAAGTTGACAGAAGCCGAATTGTAGTTCTTAGCAAAGGCAACTTTGAAAGCATCCAGGTCTTCTTCAAAATGAGTGATGTCAATGTTTTGTTCACGGACAAGCGCCAATTCCTGCTTGTATTTAAGGGAATTAAGGGCCGCATTGCGCAGGAGTCCAATGATCTGGATAAAGAACTGAGGACGGACGACATACATCTTCTCATACTCGTGGCTGACATCGACAATACCTGTGTTGAAGTAATCGTTATCTGCTTCAAGCATGGTCACTAAAACTGCATACTCACAGTTCTTCTCCCGACGATCCTTGTCCAACTCCTTGTAGAAATCCGCATTCTTATGCTTCTTCTCTGTCCCATCAGCTTCATTCTTCATCTCAAACATGATGGAGATAATCTCCACCCCATTTTCATCGCACTCGCGGAAGATAAAGTCGCCTTTAGACCCACGTGCAGAGACCTTGTTGTCCTTTTCAAAATAGGCATTTGGAAAGGCAAAACTGCGAACTTTGTTGAATTCACTTTCCGCATACTGTTCCAGACTTTCCCCGATGGCCTTGGTCGACTGTTGGGCCTTAAAATTCTTGTAGAACTCGACCTGTTCATTGGCTGCCTTAAGCTGGGCTTCGTAGTTTTGCTTGACAGAAGCTAGGGACAGTTCGTTTTCCTTCTCTTGAAGGAGCAATTGGTTTTGTACCTGATCACGCTCCTTCTCCAAATTAGAAAGCGTCTTTTGCAGTTGATTCTCATGCTCCAAGCGCAAGGTGGCCAACTGATTTTCCAGTGCTTGCACTTCTTTTTCTTTCTCTAGCAGGCTTTGGCTAGCTGTTTGCTCCACCTCTTTTTTGGCCAATTCTTTTTCGGTATCAAACTGTTGAATTTGGTTCTGTAATTGGGCAATTTCTTGGTCCTTCTTAGCTAACTTCTCTTGTTGCTCATTAAGGGCCTTTTGCTCAGCTAAAGCCAACTCTTGTCGAATCCGCTCATGAATTTCCTTGTCAAACTCAGCTGTCCGTACCTGTGACAAGAGTTCGCTGTATTGACTTTCATTGACTGTAAAGACTTCCCCACAGTTGGGGCACTTGATTTCGTTCATAGCATGCCTCTTTCTCTATTCTTAGTATATTATATCATGCCACCAGTAAAATCAAAACCAACAAACGAGGCTTGCTCCTACTATTTCCCTAGTTTATGACAGTGAATAGAGTAAATGAGAGAATTTAAGAAAGAAGAACAATGACCATTAAAACTTCCCGCCGTGAGAAAAGCAGTAGAAACAAATTTGTTTCTGCTGCTCGGTAGATTTGAGACGGAAGGCTCAAATCTAAGGTATGGAATCCCAAAGGGAGTCGCTACCGTCCGCCCTCACCTAAGGGAAGTTGATAAAAGGACAAAACCAGCAAGCTTAGCTTACTGGCTTTAGTTTATTTCTTTTCAATCGGAGCGACACTGGCCAAGAGTTTTTTGAGACCCACTTCTGGGAAGTTGATCTTGAGCTCTTGGGTACTACCACTACCAGAGACTTCTAGAACAGTTCCTTCGCCCCACTTCTTGTGAATGGCAATGTCGCCAATAGACCAAGCGACGCTTTCTTTAGCAGCATCTCGGTTACTATTGCCAAAGGGGAGGCTTGATGACGTGAGAGCACTTGGGGCTGCTTGTCTCTTGCGCTCTTGAAGGGCTTGTGACAGGCTCATGCCTTTTCCAAAGGTCGTTCCGCCTCCATTGCTATAAGAAGCCTTATAGCTAGTGTTGACTGGACGGGCTAATCCTTGGTAAGTCAATAAATCCGAGCTAATTTCATTGATGAAACGCGTTGGCCGGTTGTAGCTGGTCCGTCCAAAGAGCAAACGCGAGTTGGCATTTGTCAAGAAGAGAACCTTCTCTGCCCGCGTGATCCCTACATAAGCTAGGCGACGCTCTTCTTCCAACTCGTCTGGATCCTCTGCTGCACGACTAAGAGGAAAGACATTTTCTTCCATTCCAATCAAGAAGACGACTGGGAACTCCAATCCCTTAGCCGCATGAAGAGTCATCAAGGTGACTTCAGAAGTTTCTTGCGCCCCATCATCTGTATCGGCAATCAAAGCCAAATCGTTCAAGAAACGACTCAAGGTTTCCACACCTGTTTCGTCTTCGACGGTTTCCCCGTTTTCATCAAAATTCTTGGTAACAGACAGGAACTCTTGGATATTCTCGATACGGGCCTGACTTTCCAAATTCCCCTGATTGGTTAAGGCTGTCATATAACCCGTCTTGTCAAGGACTTCTTCGACCAATTCTGTAATGGTCAGCTGGTCCAATCTTTCTCTCAAATCAAGAATGAGATTGGCAAAGTCCCAGATGGCTTGGGCTGCCTTTCCTTTGATGCCTGAGAGCATGATATTGGCTGAAGCATCCAGGAGTGAAGACTCTTGCATTTGGGCAAAGTCACGAATCTTATCCACTGTACCTGGCCCGATTCCCCGCTTGGGTTCATTGATGATGCGCTCAAAACTAATATTGTCACTGAGGTTGGCAATCAAGTTCAGATAAGCAATGACATCCCGAATTTCCTTCCGGCTGTAGAATTTGGTGCCCCCCACCATAGTGTAGGGAATGTTGGACTTGAGCAAGGCTTCTTCAATGGTACGTGACTGGGCATTGGTCCGGTAGAGAACCGCAAAATCACGATGCTTATAGCCAGCTTCCCGACTGAGCTCTTCAATGGTTTTGGCAACAAAGACCGCTTCATCCTGCTCGTCATTAGCCCGGTAATATACAATCTCTTCCCCGTCTTCATTTTGTGTCCAGAGATTCTTCGGACGACGGTGGCGATTGTTTTTGATGACATCATTGGCTGCTTGCAAGATCGTCTTGGTCGAGCGATAATTCTCTTCTAGGAGGACGACCTTAGCTTCCTTATAATCCTTCTCAAAGTCCAGGATATTCTGCATATCTGCTCCCCGCCAGCCATAAATAGACTGGTCCGCATCCCCAACGACACAGATATTTTTAAAGCGTGAAGCCAAGAGTTTGACCAACTGGTATTGTGCATGGTTGGTATCTTGATACTCGTCTACGTGGATGTATTGGAACTTCTGCTGGTAATAGGTCAGCACATCTGGATGCTGATCAAAGAGACGCAAGGTCAGCATGATCAAATCATCAAAGTCCACCGCTTCTGACTGACGGAGTTCCTTTTGGTAAGCCTCATAACACTTGGCGACGATCTGGGTGTACATATCCCCCGCTTGGGCGGCATAAGCCACTTCATCAATTAAGTCATTCTTGGCATTGGAAATAGTTCCCAAAATGGTTCGTTCATTCCATTTCTTAGGATCCAAGTTTAACTGCTTGAGAATACGTTTCATCAGTGTTCGTTGCTCACCTGGATCAACAATGGTAAAGTTACGATTGTAACCAATGTGATCCGCATCGCGTCGAAGGATACGCACACACATGGAGTGGAAGGTGGCGATCAAGCAATCTTGGGTGGCTGGATTCAACTGATACGCCCGCTCCTTCATCTCCCGAGCGGCTTTATTGGTAAAGGTAATGGCCAAAATATTCCAAGGATTGACCATTTTTTCATCGATCAAGTAAGCGATGCGGTGGGTCAAGACACGTGTCTTACCCGAACCAGCCCCCGCCATGATCAAGAGGGGACCTTCCGTCGTTTGGACCGCCTCTGCTTGGCGATCATTCATACCATTCAATAAAGGATTCATCTCATACTCCTCATTCATTCAATCGTTCTATTATACCACAAAAACCGGTCTAGCTTCTTTTAAAAAAGGACTCATTTGAATTTCCCTTCCAAAAACGATATAATAGTAGCTTAAAGAAAACAGGTTCATATCCGAGGTTGTAGGAGGAAATTTTGGAAAAACCATACAGTAACTTAAAACTGGCCGAACGTGGTGCTATCATTAGTATTCTAGCCTATTTATTGCTCTCTTCAGTAAAATTGGCTACCGGCCATCTACTTCATTCATCCAGTTTGGTAGCCGATGGATTTAACAACTTATCTGATATCATCAGCAATGCTGCCCTGCTCATCGGGATTCGTCTTGCTCGCCAACCTGCTGACCGCGATCACAAATTTGGTCACTGGAAAATTGAGGATCTAGCAAGCCTAGTCACCTCCATCATTATGTTTTATGTTGGTTTTGATGTCTTACGCGATACCCTCCAAAAGATCTTCAGCAATGAAACAGTTAGCATTGATCCACTCGGTGCTGGTGTCGGAGTGGTTTCAGCCCTTGTCATGTTTGCGGTCTATCTTTATAACCGGACTTTAGCTAAGAAAGCTCAATCCAAGGCCCTCAAGGCAGCTGCCAAAGACAACCTGTCTGACGTGGTCACTTCTTTAGGAACCTCTGTTGCGATTGGAGCTAGTGCTCTTAACTATCCGATTGTGGACCAATTAGTGGCCATCGTTATTACCTTCTTTATCCTAAAAACTGCCTACGACATTTTCATTGAATCCTCCTTCAGCCTCTCCGATGGTTTTGATGAAAGTCTCCTGGATAAATACAAGGCGGCTATTCTGGAATTGCCAAAGGTCAGCCGGGTCAAATCCCAACGGGGACGGACTTACGGAAGCAACATTTACCTAGATGTCGTCATCGAAATGAATCCAGACCTCTCTGTTTATGAGAGCCATGCTATTACCGAAGAGGTCGAGCGCCTTCTCAAGGAACAGTTTGGCGTCTTTGATATCGATGTCCATGTGGAGCCAAGTTCTATCCCTGAAGATGAGATTCTGGACAATGTCCTTCTCAAATTAAAGACCTATGAGGAACGCTTGCAGGCTCAGCAGGAATACCAAACCCTCCTAGCAGACAACTTCACCCTCATCAATGAGTATGGCCAAGAAAGCCACAAAGAGGACCTGGTCCGTTTGCAGGAAGAACATCAAATTCCCTTTAAGAATTTCGAAATTGAATCTATCAGTCAAAAGACCAAATTGATTCGCTATGAGTTAAATGACCAGATCCATACCAGTCTCTGGCGGCGTCATGAACACTGGCAAAAGGTCTTTCACCAAATTACCAGTAAACAGAAAAAATAGAACCCTCTACCTCAATCTAACCAGAATAAAAAGCTACTGCAATTCTTTTTTGCAGTAGTTTTTTTGTAAGAAAAAATAGCCTTTCGGCTATTCTTCAACTTTTATAAATCCAAATTTATTGAGGGGGTAGAGGCGGAGATTGACAACTCCTTCGATCTGATTTTTATGGATATACCCAAATTCCCGACTATCTTCTGTATCCCCACGGTTATCATTTAAAACCAAGTAAGTATCCGATGGTACGCGGCCAGCCTTGGTTCCCTTTAACTCTGATAAGAAGAAATCATCCGTATAATACCCATTACTCGTTGGAGCCGCCAAGTGTTTATTCAGCATTTTATTTAGGTAAGGTTCTGGTGTTGCCTGTCCATTCAAATAGAGGACGTCATCTACGTAGCTGACTTCGTCGTTTTCTTTGGCAATAACACGTCCAAGGTATTCTTTTCCACCGACCTTGTATAAGACTAAATCACTGCGATCTACCTGAGCATTTCTAGTCGCTACCACAAGATCTCCAGTTTTCACAGAAGCATTGGCCATCTTATCATTGATACTAAATGGATGAAATACAAAGATTCGAAGCAAAATCAGTGCCAAAACCAGTACACCAACAATGATGACATTTCTAATTAAATCTCTCCTTGGCATGTATGTCTCCCTTCCTTTTTATTTATTATACCATGTTTTTGATCTTTAAAAAAGAGAAAGTAAGCATTAGTGAGAATTCTTATCAACACAAACCAGAAGAAAAAGAAAAACCTCGCGGCCGATCCTTTCGGACCAACCAGCAAGGCTTTCAGATATAATTGTCTATTAACGTACTGTACGGATACGCATTGTGTTTGTACGAACTGCTTCACCAAGTGGTACACCTGCAACGATAACGATATCATCACCAGATTGTACAAGACCAGCTTCAACTGCTTTGCGTTCAGCAATTTCAAACATGTCATCAGTTGATGATGGAGCTTCTGTCAACATTGGGATAACACCCCAGTTCAACATCAATCCACGTTCTGTCAATTCGTCAAATGTCAATGCCAAGATATCAGCATTTGGACGGTATTTAGAAATCAAACGTGCTGTGTGACCAGTCTTAGTAAGAGTTACAACCAATTTGATGTCCATTGAGTTTGTAGCATCTTTAACAGCTGAAGCCATAACTTCTGTCTTAGAGTTACGTTCAAATGAATCTGAGTTCAAACGTCCGTATTCTTTCAAAAGTGTTTGAGCGTTCTTGTCAATTGTAGCCATTGTTGTAACTGATTCAAGTGGGTATTTACCATTTGCAGATTCACCTGAAAGCATTGTAGCATCAGTACCATCGATAACAGCGTTGAAGACGTCAGATACTTCAGAACGAGTTGCACGTGGTTTTTCAGTCATTGTTTCAAGCATGTTTGTTGCAGTGATAACAACTTTACCAGCAGCATTCACTTTAGTGATAATCATTTTTTGGTAAACTGGAACCATTTCAAATGGTACTTCGATACCCATGTCACCACGAGCAATCATAATACCGTCTGCAGCTTCAATGATTTCATCTAAATTATCGATACCTTGTTGGTTTTCGATCTTCGCAAACAATTGAACGTGTCCATTACCAGTTTCTTCGCAGATTGCACGAACTTCATTTACGTCTTTTGCAGTACGTACGAATGAGATCGCGATGAAGTTGATACCTTGTTCCAAACCGAAGCGGATATCGTCGTTATCGCGTTCAGCAAGTGCTGGGAAAGGAATCTTAGTGTTAGGGATGTTTACACCTTTTTGTTTAGCGATGATACCATCATTTTCAACTTCAACGACAAATTCACGTTTTGCAGCGTCTTTTTCTACAACACGAAGACCCAATTTACCATCGTCAACCAATACTTGGTGTCCAACTTCAACGTCATCGAAGATGTCAAGTCCACCAGCAACGTTCAATGCGATAACATCACGAGTTGATTTGATGCCTTGTTTTGTAGCAACGCGGATACGTTCACCAGTTTTGTATGAATACTCTTTAGCTTCACCTTCAAACAATTCAGTACGGATTTCAGGACCTTTTGTATCAAGAAGGAAACCAACTTTTTTACCAGCGATTTCTTCTGCACGTTTAACAGTTGCCATACGTTCACCTTGTTCATGGTGGTCACCGTGTGAGAAGTTGAAACGGAAAGTGTTAGCGCCAGCTTCGATCAATTTAGCAATGTTTTGTGCTGAAGCTTCAACGTCAAGGTTTTCAGCCCAGTATCCATCTTCACCAAATTTTTTACCACCACGGATTTCTACCGCAGGACCCAAAGTTGCAACGATTTTTACACGTTTGTTCATGATATATATGACTCCTTTTTAAATATATCTGTCTTTTTAAGACAAGGTTAACGAATTTATGAAATAAAATTAAATTGAAGACAAGCTACGGTTCAACTCGGCAAGACCAAGATCAGCTTTATGTGGATTGTTTACCACAATCTTACCATCTTCTGTCAAGCTAAAGAGGGCTCCTTCTTCTGCGTTACCAAGGATTGGATTTTCCACCATTTTTTCATTGCGGATACCAACGGCTACACCACCGATTCCTTGTTTCAACAATTTAACTGCGTGTGCTCCCATACGTGATGCAAGAACACGGTCACGCGCAGTTGGTGAACCACCACGTTGGATGTGGCCAAGCTCAGTCACACGAAGGTCACTTTCATCACCAGCTTCTTTCAACGCTTTACCAAATTCATCTGCAGACATCACGCCTTCAGCCAAGATAATGATGTTGTGGGTACGACCTTTTGCGTAACCTTCTTTGATGCTCTCAACAACTTCTTCGATCTTGAATCCTTCTTCAGGGATGATGATTTCATCTGCACCAGATGCAATCCCTGCCCAAAGAGCGATATCTCCAGCATTACGTCCCATAACTTCAATTACGAAAGTACGGTGGTGACTAGATGAAGTATCACGGATCTTATCGATCGCGTCCATTGCAGTTGTGACTGCCGTATCAAAACCAATTGTAAAGTCAGTTCCGACGATATCGTTGTCGATCGTACCAGGAAGACCAACAGCTGGGAATCCAAGCTCAGTCAAGCGCATCGCACCATGGTAAGAACCATCTCCGCCAATAACGACAACACCTTCGATCCCGTGTTTCTTCAATTGCTCGATCCCTTTTAATTGACCTTCGCGTTGTGCGAATTCAGGGTAACGAGCTGAATGAAGGAAGGTACCACCACGGGAAATAATATCTCCAACAGATGAGGCGTCAAGGGGCTGAATTTTACCAGCAACCATTCCCGCATATCCATCATAGATACCGAAAACTTCCATTCCTTCTGAAATTGCTTGACGAACAACTGCACGGATGGCAGCGTTCATTCCAGGGGCATCTCCACCACTAGTTAAAACAGCAATACGTTTCATTTCGTTGTTTGCTCCTTTTTTTCTTTTACATTCTACGTAATTATAACACAAAGAAGACTAAAATTCTCGTATTTTTCGCAGTTTTTACCGATAAATCGTTTTCATAACGAGATTCTTTAGTTCATCTTCCAATTCTTTGTTTTTCTGGACTGTATAGCCCCTCAATTGAAGAGTTTTTTTCTCGTCTTCATAGCGTAATATCACAGGATATGGGCCCGGATATTTTTTCAAGATAGAAAGAATCGTTTTATCCTGACGATGATCGAGCAACTGGATCCAGAACTTTTCATTGGTCGCTAGTTGCGCCTCTGCTAGAATCATCTGCAAGCGCCCATCACGCTCTTGTATCTTCCCTGTCAAGTAATAAAAGCCACCTTCTTTTATCAAGGAGGAAAATCGATTGTAGGTTTCAGGGAAAAGTGTCACATCCAATTTTTTCTTGGTATCACTGACTTGTAAGAAAGCCATGAGATCACCTGACTTGGTTCGAATGGTTCGAATGCTTTGTACCTCAATGAGAATGCGTGCCTGCTCTCCTTGTATGAGTTGAGAAATTGGTTGGATCTCATAGGGACTCGTTTGCCCAATCGCAACCAATGGGTGAGTACTGAGCCCGACACCAATAATGGCCTCTTCCTTCTCATATTTTTCAGCCTGGCTAAAGTCTTCTGCTTCTGTCCAGGAATAGTTAGAATCTGCAAATAAACTACCTAGCTCATCGGCAAAGACAAACAAATTCGGCAAATTGTGAAGCACCTTGCGCCTATTTTTTTCAAAAATATCAAACAATCCAAGCTCCACTAAAGGTGTTAACAAAGGCAATTTATGATACTGATTGGGGAGTCGTAAAATAAAATCTTCGACACTTTCAAAGGGACGATTGTCAATGATCCAATACGCTAAATCTCTCGGGAGTCCCTTGATATTTTTCATTCCCAAGTAGATTTTTCGATCCTGGAACTTATCTCTGTAAGGGATGGTGTTGATGGATAATGGCGCGACTTTAAAATCAAACTGGAGAGCATCTGTCAGATAATCGCTGCTCGAATAATTGAGCATAACATCAAAGAAAACATCTGGATAATGGACCTTGAAATAGGCCATCTGAAAGGCCAAGGCAGAATAGGCATAGGCATGGGAACGGTTAAACCCATAGCCTGCGAATTTTTCCATGATTGCAAAGACCTCTTTAGCTTTTTCTTCCGTATGCCCAAGTTTAAGAGCACCTGCGACAAAATCGTCTTCCATCTGATGCATTTCAGCTGCATTTTTTTTGCCCATAGCCCGACGTAAAATATCGGCTTTCCCTAGACTAAAGCCTGCAAAACGCTGGGCAACCTGCATGACCTGCTCTTGGTAGAGCATGATCCCATAAGTGGGCCTTAAGATTTCTTCAATAGCTGGATCTAAAATCTCAACTTTTTCTTGGCCGTGCTTTCTTTTGACGAAATTGTCAATGTAATCACTAGCTCCTGGACGATTGAGAGAGGTGGTCGCTACCACTTCTTCGAAATGATTGGGTCTCACTCGTCTCAAGAGGCGAATGGCTCCAGCCTGTTCAAATTGGAAAATCCCCTTGGTATCCCCTGCAGCAAACAAGGCCAAGGTTTCTGGATCTTCTAAATCAATGGCTTCAATCACGATCTCTTCTTGGTACTTTTCATAGACGGCTTCCTTCATTTTCTGAACAAAGGTTAAATTTCGCAGACCCAAAAAGTCCATCTTCAACAGACCATTGGCTTCAACCGCATGGGCATCATACTGGGTGACAAACATGTCTTCTCCATACTTGAGAGGAATGTGATCCGTCAAATCCTGGTCACTCATCACAACCCCAGCCGCATGGATAGAGGTCTGTCTTGGTTGGCCTTCAATTCTTTTAGCAATTTCAAAGCCACGCTCAAATTCTGCTCGGCTATGAATCACTTGTCGAAAAGCTAGATTCTGTTCATAAGCAGTCGTCAGTGTATCCCTAAAACCAATCCGCTTGGTAATAGAGGTCAATTCGTACTCTGGTACCCCAAAACGTTTGAAGACATCTCGAATGGCTTGTTTGGCCCCAAAGGTTGAAAAGGTCACGATCTGAGCCGCATGGTAACTCCCATAACGGTCTCTCACATAACGGATAAATTCTGGACGATAGATATCAGGAATATCAATATCAATATCCGGCATGGTATAGCGCTCCACATTTAAAAAGCGCTCAAACAGAAGGTTCTTCTCCACTGGATCAATCCCTGTAATCTCCAGGGTATAAGCTACCAGTGAGCCTACAGCAGACCCACGCCCCATTCCCATATAATATCCCTGACTTCGTCCGAAACGAAGAAGATCCCAGACAATCAAGAAATAATCATCAAAGCCCATTTGGTGAATTATGTCTAATTCATGCTCCAAACGTTCTTGATAGACCGGACTAGTCAAGTTCTTTCGAAGAAGACCGGCTTGGGCTAATTCTCTCAATTCCTCAACAGCTGGTTTCTGAGGATTGAAGCGAGGCAATTTCAACTGAGTATCAATGTCGTATTGAATCCCTTGGACAAGTTTTTCAAGATTTGTGATGGCTTGAGGAAATCGCTCAGCAAAATCATTCTGTAACTCCTGAGGAGTTTTTAGGACAGTTCTAGGATCAATTTGTCCTGTTTCTGTCAAGCTTTGATTGTCCTTGATGGCCGCGAGCATCTGCATGGCTTCCATATCTTCCGCCTCAAAAAAACGCACAGTATGAAGAGGAAGCACAGGGTGGCTAAACTCTTGGTCCGGCGTATCGGCAAAAACTCCGATGAAGTAATCTAGACCAAGCGGTATGTCTTCACTAGCAAAAGGCGCTGGGACAATGACCGCTACTCCTTCTGTAAGGTGCTTTACATCCTCCCAATTGCTCTTCCCCATCATTTTGACGGTCGACATCTTCATCAGATTCTGGTAGCCTTTCGTTGACAGGGCGATCATCCGAAACGGAATTGTTTCATTGTCTACTTTTAGTCCAATTTCTAAACCGACCAAGGGGCTGAGGTTGTGGGCCTGACAGGCTTCGATAAATTCATAAGCACCATACAAATTATCTACATCCATGATTCCCAATGCGCCATACCCCATGCTTTTAGCCACTTGGACATAGTCTTTTATGGTCACAAGACTTTCCATAAAGGTATAGACTGATTTGGTATCTAGCTGTGTAATCACTTTTTCTCCTTTCTGCATTGTCTATTTTGGTGCCTCCTTTGGTCACTCCTTTTTGTACAAAAAAACACCACTGCTACACAATGATGTCTCAACAACGGAAGACATGGGATTCGAACCCACGCACGCTATTACACGCCTACCGCGTTTCCAACACGGCCTCTTAAGCCTCTTGAGTAATCTTCCAAAACTATATATGGAGCCGGTGGGAGTCGAACCCACGTCCAAACACCTGCCAGCATATTTGTCTACAACCATAGGTTATGTCTTCTTTTAACAGCTACATGACACATAACTCAAGTCCTGTACCTGCGAGTCTATCAATCTCTTATCTAACTTCTAGACAAAGTTAGATCGTATCTCGCTAAAATTAAGACCTGTCATCAAACACGAGCGATTCGAATCGGGTCACGCCTGCTGGTGTTTAGGCAGCTAAAGCGTAAGAATTATTATTTTTTGCAGTTATATTTAACTGGCGTTTTACATCCGCTAGATGAGTTGCAAAATATACCTCATAATGCCTGTCGAATCCGTAACGACCCCAAAACGAATACAATTAGTATATCAAAATGTAGCTAAAAATGCAAAAGAAAAAAATTGAACAAGAAGGCTTCCACTGGGAAGCTCCTTGCTCAATTTGCTGTTATTATTGAAGATTCAACTTGTACTTGCTGATGTAGTGAATGGTGAAGTACATAGAAACAATCTTAATAACTTCATAAATGAGACCTGGGATGAAGTTTGGTCCAAAATCATCAATATTTCCATAAACCAATGCATATCCGACAGCATATGAATCTTTTAATGGATTGACTGCTGTACCTATGATACTTAACACAATACACAAGAGAAAGAAAAACAGAATAGCCTTCAATCCACGACGATTTTGGAACAGTTGGCCAAGTGCGATTGATACATAAAATAGTAAGATTCCTGAAGCTGTGGTAAAAATCCACCAGATGATAATCCAATAAGCAATAGAATGACTAAAAGCCTCAGCGATAATACTAAATACAGGAGAGAGGTCTTGTCCAATGACAGCGCCCATCACAATAATTGTGATAAAACCACTAAAAAATAGAAGGAATAGGCAGTAAAGACTCGCTACTAAAGCTCCCACAAATTTAGACAAAATGATCGCATGAGGGCTAGCTGGAAGGGTCCAGGTCAAGTAACCTTCACGTCCGTATAAGTTGGAATAGAAACGACGAATAATAATATAGTAGTTACTAAGATAAAGACCAATGACTCCTCCAAAAATGAGAATCCCAAGAGTCCCAGTTATGATTTGCATACTATTGGTTTCCATATCCACAAAACCGTTTGTAGCACTTCCACCAATAACACCTGTAATCACTGACAAACCTAGTGCGATCAGGGTGATCAATAAATACCACTTAGCTGTCGATTTAAATTCATATTTTAATAATTTACCAAACATGGGGTCCTCCTAATAAACACGGAATTGATCACGGAAGATCTCATCGATTGATTTTCCGTGTTGATTGCGCAAAACAGTCGTATTTTCATGCAAGAGGATTCTTCCTTGGTTGATGAAAATCGCTTCATCCAAAACTTGCTCAATATCCGCAATCAAGTGAGTAGAAATCAAGACAGAAGAGTTTGGACGTCTGTTTTGAATAATGGTCCGCAAAATATAATCACGCGCTGCTGGGTCGACCCCACCGATTGGTTCATCAAGGACATACAAGTCAGCTTCACGACTCATCACCAAAATCAATTGTACTTTTTCCTTGTTCCCTTTTGAAAGGCTATTCAATTTTTGATTTGGATGCAAATGCAAATCGTTGAGCAATTGGTAAGCTCGTTGGACATTAAAATCTGCATAAAAATCTTGGAAATAGCTAATAGCATCACTAATTTTTATATTTTCACTCAGATAAGTCGTATCCGGCAAATAGGAAACAACTTTTTTAGAAGCTGGGGATGGTAATTGCCCATGAATATAGATATTTCCAAGGCTTGGTTGCAACAAACCATTAATCAATTTAATGATGGTTGTTTTCCCGCTACCATTAGGCCCCAAAAGGCCAATAATACGGCCAGGTTGGATGTTCAAACTAACATCCATGAGAGCAACTTCATGCCCATAATTCTTTGTCACATGGTCCAAGTAGACCAAAGGATACTGATTCATGTAAATCTCCTTTATTTTCTATTTATGCTATTATACCTTGTCCTCTTGATGATTGCAACTTTATCTGAAAATTTGCTAAGAATTTGAAAATGGTTGTTCAAAAATACAGATGTAAACAAATCAGAGGTTAGGGAAGCCCCCAACCTCTGATTTGTTTTGATGAATAGAATGTTTAACTAATTCCAAGTGCAATCCGTGCATAGCGGCTCATTTTTTCAACCGTCCAAGCAGGATACCAGACCAACTTCACATCCACCGATGTCACTTCTTCTACTTCTGCTAAAACATCATGAATCTGATCTGTCAGAAGATCCGCTAATGGACATCCCATGGTCGTTAGCGTCATATCAATAATGGTCGCTCCAGTTTCACCATCAAAATGGATCTCGTAAACAAGACCTAAATTAACAATGTCAATCCCAAGCTCAGGATCGATTACCTCTTCCAAAGCATTTAAGATTTTATTTTTAATTTCTTCAATTTGCTCAGTTGTATATGCCATATGACACTTCCTTTTTTGTTATGTTACTCTCGATAGAATTTCTTGGCTCGGGTTAAAAAGATCCACAGGATCTTTTTAATCCTCAATAAAATCACGCAATGGTTTGCTTCTGCTTGGGTGGCGGAGTTTGCGGAGGGCTTTGGCTTCGATCTGACGGATCCGTTCACGGGTCACGTTGAAGACTTTACCCACATCTTCCAAGGTCCGCATTTTTCCATCATCCAAACCGAAACGTAAACGAAGGACGTTTTCTTCACGGTCTGTCAGGGTATCGAGGACTTCATCTAATTGTTCACGTAGAACCACACGAGTGGTGTAGTCTACTGGATTTTCAATCACTTCATCTTCGATGAAATCTCCCAAATGGCTATCGTCTTCTTCCCCGATTGGCGTTTCCAAAGAAACAGGCTCTTGGGCAATCTTCAAGATTTCGCGCACCTTATCAGGCGTCATATCCATGCGTTCAGCGATTTGTTCAGGCGTTGGGTCTTGTCCCAATTCTTGCAAGAGATTGCGTTGTTCACGAACCAACTTGTTAATGGTTTCCACCATGTGAACAGGGATCCGAATGGTCCGTGCTTGGTCTGCAATGGCACGAGTGATAGCCTGACGAATCCACCAAGTAGCATAGGTAGAGAACTTGAACCCTTTGGTATAGTCAAACTTATCAACGGCCTTCATCAAGCCCATATTTCCTTCTTGGATCAAATCCAAAAATTGCATTCCACGACCAACGTAACGTTTCGCAATGGATACAACCAAACGAAGGTTGGCTTCTGCAAGACGTTGCTTGGCTTCCAAGTCACCTTGTTCCACTAAGATAGCCAATTCTTGTTCTTCTTCATTGGTCAAAAGAGGAACAACCCCAATTTCTTTCAAGTACATCCGTACTGGGTCGTTGACCTTGGCAGAGTTGCTTCCAAGCAATTCCTCATCTGACAATTCTGGCTCTTCTTCATTGTTCAACACACGCGCACTTGGGTTACCATCTTTATCCGTGATCGAAATTCCTGCATCTTGAATACGTTGCAAAAGATCTTCAATCCCATCTGCATCTAGTGTGAATGGAATAACCAACTTGTCATTAATTTCATCATCTGTTGCAGTTCCACTTTTCTTGTGGCTGCGAATAAACTCTGCAATTTGAACGTCCAATGTTGTAATATCTTTTTGTTCTTTAGCCATTCCTACTCCATTCTTCTTTTTTGAGCGATCAAACGCTCGAGTTCCAATAAAGCTTTTTCCGCATCCCCTGTCGAGGAAGCTTCCTTCACTTTATTTCCAATTTGTTGACTTTCTTTGCGAAGAAGCTCACGATTTCGCGTCTCTTCCACTTCTTCTAATTCACCATCCGCTATCTCTTCTGGCAAATCTTCTTCTAACATCCGGTACCAGGCGTGCTGGATCCCTTCAGGTTGCTCGGACAAATCCTGAGATGTGACTTCTCCATTTTGACAGAGTAATTGGTACAAGATCTGTAACTCCGGTGTGTCAAAGACAAAATCAGGTCGCAAACGGTAATCATTGAGCACCATTGGAAAATCTTTCATCCTACTTAATAAATGATTTTCCGCCTTGATCAAGCGCGTCATCCCACGATTAGGCAGGAGATCGACTGAAAAATTCGACGTTCTTGATCGTCCACCACTTTGATCCTCCTGCCGTTGATGCAAGCGACTATTATTGACAATCTGCTCAATCTGCAAATAATCAAAGTCTGGCAATAAATCTGCCAACTTATAAATATAGGTGTTTTGCGCTGTGATGGAGCGCGTCTGGGCGATCATCGGTGCCAGCTTCTCGACAAACTCAATCTGTGCCTGCAAGTTCTCAATATACTGGGGTTTCCAGTAGTGCATCAAGAATTCAACCTTACTGATCCGCGAATTCTTCAAGAGGGAAGCTAGATCTTCTGGGGAGGTCTTTTTGAGGTACTCATCGGGATCCATCTGATCAGGGATACGGACGATCTCCAACTCCAGATCCTGCAAGACATCCAAGGCCTTAGCGGTTGCTTCAAGTCCCGCCTTATCCCCATCATAGGTCAGAATGACCTTTTTGGTAAAATGAGACAGGTGCTGGACGTGCTCTGGTGTCAAGGCTGTCCCCATAGAGGCGACTGCATTTTCAATCCCAGCTCGATAAGCCGCAATGACATCCATAAAGCCTTCCATGATATACATTTCATGTTGCTTTTTGGCGCTCGTCTTCGCTTGATCCAAATGATAAAGTTCATAACTCTTATTAAATAGACGGGTACTTCGACTATTCTTGTACTTGGCTTGATGACTGCCATCATCCGTTAGTTGCCACAGCCTACCAGAAAAAGCAATGACACGTCCACTATCATCCGTCAAAGGAAACATAATCCGATCCTGAAAGGCATCAAAAACTGTTCCAGTATCTGAGATTGTGAATAACCCCGAATCGGTAATCACTTTCTCAGAGAACTTCTCAGAGAGATTTCGATAGAGATAATTCCCTTCTGCTGGGGCTAAGCCCAATTGAAAATGTCGGATGACCTCATCCGTCAGTCCACGTTCATGCAGATAATTTCGCGCTTCTTCTCCCATCTTTGTCGTCATCAGAATCGCCTGGTAGAACTTACTGGCTTCCTGATGAATCTCATAAAGTTCTTGGTTGGGATTGATAGACGTTGGTTGAGCCGGCCTTGCTTGGTACTGAAGCGCAATACCCGCTTTTTCTGCTACGATCTGAACCGCATCCATAAAAGCGACTCCACGGTAGTCCTCAATAAACTTAAAGACATCTCCAGAGCGACCACATCCGAAACAATGGTAAAACTGCTTGTCTTCAACGACATTAAAGGAGGGAGTCTTTTCACCATGAAAAGGACAGAGGCCTAAAAAGTTACGGCCAGCCTTGGTCAAAGAAACAACTTCTCCAATGACTTCAACAATGTTTACACTGTTTTTAATTTCTGCAATCAGCTCTTTATCAACCATAAACAGTGCCTCCATTTTACCATAGATTATCACTTTATATTTTATACTAAAAGTTAGTAAAAGTAAATTTTTTCCTACCGATTTCACACTCAAAAGAAAAGATTTTCACCCTTTATCACTAATTTTTAAAAAAATTGTGCATATTTCTTGTCAGTCTAACTATTTTCCGTTATACTATCATAGTAAAAAATTATTATGAAAGGACATATTTAGGATATGTTAAAAGATTTGAAAGATTTTCTCCTTCGTGGGAATATTGTTGACCTTGCTGTTGCAGTCGTTATCGGAGCTGCATTTGGAGCTATCGTAACATCATTTGTTAACGATATCATTACTCCACTTATTTTGAACCCAGCTTTGAAAGCTGCTCGTGTTCAAAATATTGCACAATTGTCATGGAACGGTGTTGCTTACGGTAGCTTCTTGAGCGCTGTGATCAACTTCCTTGTTGTTGGTACTGTTCTTTTCTTCGTAGTGAAAGCTGCAGAGAAAGCTCAAAACCTTGGTAAAAAAGAGGAAGCTGCTGAAGAAGAAGCTGCTGCTCCTACTCAAGAAGAGTTGCTTACTGAAATCCGCGACTTGCTTGCAAACAAATAAAGAGATAAAAAATCCGATCTTCTAGAAGAAGGTCGGATTTTTTTGTCTTCAATTTTCTAGAAAAACAAAAAACAGACCGAAGTCTGTTTCTGTATTCAATTAGAATTTTTTACGTTTACGAGCTGCTTCTGATTTACGTTTACGTTTTACAGAAGGTTTTTCATAGAATTCACGTTTGCGTGTTTCTTGAAGAGTACCAGCTTTAGTAACCGCACGTTTGAAACGACGAAGAGCATCGTCAAGAGATTCATTCTTACGTACTACTGTTTTTGACATGTTTTTCACTCCCTTCAAGCCTAAAATCTTAATTATTTTATCACACTTGAAAGATCCTGTCAATATCTTTTGAAACTTTTCTACTATCCCCATTCATTTTTTGCGCTTTCCAACTTTTTCATTCCTTGCATTTTATGTTACAATGGAAACAAAGAAAACCATGAAGGAGACACCATGTCAGAAATTTATGATATTACCATTGTTGGGGGCGGACCAGTTGGTCTGTTTGCTGCTTTTTATGGCAATATGCGCCAAGTAAAAGTCAAACTGATTGATTCCTTACCTCAACTGGGAGGGCAACCAGCTATTCTCTATCCAGAAAAGAGTATCCTCGATGTACCTGGCTTTACCAATTTGACTGGTGAAGAATTGAGCAACCGCTTGATCGAGCAAGTCAAACGGTTTGATACACCGATCTTTCTCAATGAAACTGTAGAGGATATTCGAAAAGAAGGTGACCTCTTCACCATCACTACTTCTCGCCAAGTGCATCAGTCTAAAGCCGTCATCATTGCCATGGGCGGTGGTGCCTTTAAGCCACGTGCCCTTGACATTGAGGGAGCTGAAGACTTTGATAACGTCCACTATCATGTTTCGAACATCCAACAATATGAAGGACAGCAGGTGACCGTCCTTGGTGGTGGAGACTCTGCTGTAGACTGGGCTCTTGCTTTTGACAAGATTGCTCCAACTACGATCATTCATCGTCGGGATAACTTCCGTGCCTTGGAACATAGCGTAGAAGAACTCAAACAATCTTCTGTCAGCATCAAAACACCATTTGTTCCTAGCCGCTTGATTGGCGAAAATGGTCATGCCACTCATCTTGAAATCACAAAAGTTAAAGCCGATGAAGCCGAACTCATCCCGATTGATCACTTATTTGTCAACTATGGCTTTAAATCTTCAATCGGAAACTTGAAAGAATGGGGTGTAGAATTGCAACGCCATAAAATCAAGGTGAATCAGAAACAAGAAACCAGCCTTCCTGGAATTTATGCTTGTGGAGACTGCTGCTTCTATGAAGGAAAGATCGATCTCATTGCTACAGGTCTGGGAGAAGCCCCAACAGCTGTAAACAATGCCATCAACTACATCTATCCAGATAAGAAAGTCCAACCAACACACTCAACCAGTTTATAATAAGTTAATTGATTCTGCAAAGGAATAAAAATGAGTTCCTATTTTTAGAATGAATCAAGAAAATACAAAAACTTTCCGTTGTGAGAAAAGTGCCTGAAACAATACGTTTCAGGCACTCGGAATTATTGAGACCTTAGGCTCAATAATTAGTCATGGAACTTCTACGAAGTTCGCTGACGTCCGTACTCACCTAAGGAAAGTTTTTAAAAAGACTTTATCCTCATTATGAAAGGCCTTTGGCCTTTTTTATTTGTCTAAATCGTCTGCGATTTTATTAATCTTACGCAAGCGGTGATTGACGCCGCTTTTTGAAATAGGTTGTTGCAAACTATCAGCGATCTGCTGGATGGAATAATCTGGATGGTTCATCCGAATATAGGCAACTTCTTGCAAGTCACTTGGTAAACTCCCTAGACCGACTGTATCCACAATTTTACTGATATTATTGATGGTTTTCATACTAGCTGTAACCGTGCGTTGGATATTGGCCATCTCGGCATTATTGGCGCGATTGAGGTCATTGCGCGTCTCTCTCATGACCTTGATGGACTCAAATTCCTGCATGGCTTGCATGGCCTCTACGACAATTAGAAAATCAATAATATCTTCCGCTCGTTGCAAATAGGTTACCACTCCTTTTTTACGCTCGATGGTTTTCGCATCTAGTAAAAATCCTTGCATGAGAAGGGCAATTCCTTCCGCGTGGTCTGTATAAACAGAATGAATTTCCAGCTGGTACTTCCCTTTTTCAGGATCTTTTATCGAACCACTCGACAGAAAAGCTCCTCGAAGATAAGCACGACTGGCTACTTCATCCTCTAAAACACTAGCATCAATGCCTGTCTCAATCCCAAAGAAGGCATCTGCCAAATGTAAGTCAGCTAAAATTTCTTCTACCTTTTCATCCAAGAATACTGTGTAGACACGATTCTTTTTCAAATTGGTTTTTTGGTGGTGACGAATATCCGACTTAGCTTCATAAAAATGATGCAATAATTCATAAATATGGCGAGCAATCTTGGCATTTTCTGTCGTTACCGAGAGCGTCAAGCCGCCCATTGAAATTCCGAGGCTTCCAGACATCTTGATAATGGCAGCCAACTCACTCTTTTCAAATCGCTTGAGAGATAATAATTCTTCTTTGACACGAACCGTAAAACTCATTTTCTCACCTGCACGATCTGCATCAGCTCGTCGACCACTTTTTCACCATCATGAAAAGCTCCCCCGTTGACCAGCTTTAAGAAATCGGAAGAAATCACTTGAGGCACTTGTGAGTGTAGCTCCTTAAAATCATGCTCTACCTGGACCAAGTATTCATCAAATTTATTGCTGTTCATATAAGCTGCGGGAACCTGATTGATATTGACAAGGACGGTGTCGATGAACTTTTCTCCCAAATGTTTGTGGAGCACGGCCACGTGGTCACTATCTGTGAAATGTTCGGTTTCTCCTCTTTGGGTCATGATATTGCAAACATAGGCTACTTGGGCTTTGGTTTCAAGGATGGCTTTCCCAATCTCATCGATCATCAAATTAGGAAGGATCGAGGTAAAGAGCGAACCAGGACCCAAGACGACCATATCACTTTCAAGAATCGCTTCCACCACTTTCTTACTAGCCTTTGGACGCTCTTGATCATAGGTATTGGTCACATAAACATGATCAATCATGCCGGTATAGTTGGCAATGTGGCTTTCTCCTACTATTTCTTTTCCATCTTGAAAGACAGCATGAAGGGTCAAGGGACTATCACTCGACGGATAGATCTTACCGGTTGTATGGAAAAATTTCGTCAACAACTGCATGGCATTATAGGTCGAGCCTTGCATCTCTGAAATCCCTGCAATAATTAAGTTTCCCAAAGGGTGCCCAGCCAAAGGACCATCATCGTCTGCAAAGCGGTATTGAAAGACTTTCTCATAAAAACGAGGCATATCTGACATGGCAACCAAGACATTTCGAAGATCCCCAGGTGGTGTCAATTTTTGGATGTTCTTCCGCAATTCACCTGAGCTACCGCCATCATCTGCAACAGTTACAATGGCAGTGATCTCGACCGGTTTCTTTCTTAGACTATCGAGAATAACAGAAATCCCTGTCCCTCCTCCAATAACGGTTACTTTAGGTTTTCTCATGAGCGATTCACCGTTTCTTTCCGTCTGTCCTTGTCTCTATGACTGCAATTGACCTGCCAATTTTTTTCTAAATCATGCGCTAAGCGCTCTGCAAAGGCTACTGAACGGTGTTGACCTCCAGTACAGCCCATGGCGATGGTGAGAACGGATTTACCTTCTCGTTTATAAGACGGTAAAATAGGAACGATTAAGTCATGGAGATGACGGTAAAAGTCCTCTGATTCAGGGTGATCCATGACATAATCATAGACAGCTGGATCTTGACCGGTTAAATTCCGAAGCTCCAATTTATAGTAGGGATTTGGAAGAAAACGCACGTCAAAGACGAGGTCAGCATCGATCGGAAGGCCGTATTTGAAACCAAATGACATGACCTCAACCCGAAAATCTGGCTGATTATCTTGACTGGCAAATTGCTCTGCAATCGTTTTTCTCAGATTACGGGGCGTCAACTCAGTCGTGTCCACCACATTTTGACTGATATTTTTTAAAGGAGACAAGAGCTCGCGCTCTAGGGTAATCCCATCTAAAACACGGCCATCTGCTGCTAGTGGGTGGCTACGACGTGTTTCCTTGTATCGTGCTACCAACTCACTGTCAGTAGCATCCAAGAATAAGACCTTAAAATCGAGGTCTTCTTGGTTGTCCAATTCATCCAAAATGGTGCGAATTTCATTGAAAAAAGAACGGCTCCGCATGTCCACAACAACGGCTAATTTATTGTTATCTGGGCTAAGGCGCATGAGCTCAATAAATTTCAGCAAGAGCGCCGGTGGCATATTATCGATGGTAAAGTAACCCAAATCCTCAAACGATTGGATAGCGACGGTCTTGCCAGCACCGCTCATCCCTGTTACCATGACTAGTTGAATCTTACTTTCTGTCATTTTCTCCTCCCAAAATAAAACAGAGTGGCCTACAGTTTCCTGCTTTCCACTCTGTCTTTTTGTCTTTGAATGGTTATTAGGCCTTGATTTCCGCAATAACTTCAATTTCAACCTTCACATCACGTGGCAGGCGTGCTACTTCAACAGCAGATCGAGCTGGAAACTCTGTGGTAAAGACTGTTTTATAGACCTCATTAAAAGGTACAAAGTCATTCATATCACTTAAGAAACAAGTGGTTTTCACCACGTGGTCGAAGTCTGTCCCAGCCTCTTCCAAAATAGCCCCAATATTTTTTAAGACTTGCTCTGTTTGTTCTTGGATGGTTTCGCCAATGATTTCTCCTGTTTCAGGTGACAAGGGAACTTGTCCGCTTGCAAAGAGAAGATTGCCTACGATTTTCCCTTGAACATAAGGTCCAATTGCTGCAGGTGCTTTATCTGTATGAATTGTTTTTGCCATAGTATTCTCCAAGTCTATTTACTTCTGCTGGTTTTCTTTTGCTAATTTTTCCCTTTGTAAGCGCAACTTGCGCTTAGGATTTAGCGTATTAAAGAGTTCTTCTAATTTTTCAGCATTCCAAACATCAGCTGCTGAAACAAAATTTCCATTTTCATCTCGAAAAGATATTGGTTTATCTCCCACTGAAAAAGCCTCATTTCTTATTTGGAATCCTTGACCCGCTCAGGATCACCCTTAATCTACAAACTCAAATTCAAATTTACCGATCCGGACGATATCGCCATCTTTTGCCCCACGTGCACGGAGAGCTTCATCAACACCCATTCCACGCAATTGACGAGCAAATTTCATGACTGCTTCATCCCGATCGAAATTCGTCATATTAAAGAGTTTTTCAAGTTTTTCACCAGATAAGACCCAAGCGGCATCGTCATCACGACTGATGTCAAAGGCTGGCTGGTCTTCATCAAAGCCATAGTAGACTTCTTCTTGGGCCATGTCGTCTTCTGAATACAAGAGGAATTCTGGTGTTTTGTCTAACAATTCTGCCGTTGCATCTAACAAATTGTCTAAACCTTGATGAGCCAAACTAGAGATCGGGAAGATCTGTGGCAGTTCATCAAACTCATCGTAATTGGCTGCCAATTTCTTCTTGAATTCTTTCAAATTTTCTTGGCTTTCCGGCATGTCCATCTTATTCGCCACGATAATCTGAGGACGTTCCATCAAGCGAAGATTATAGGTTTCAAGCTCTTTATTGATTTGAACATAATCTTCATAAGGGTCGCGACCTTCACTGGCTGACATATCGATGACGTGCAAGATAACACGGGTGCGCTCAATGTGACGAAGGAACTGGGTTCCTAATCCGACACCTTGGCTGGCCCCTTCAATCAATCCAGGAAGGTCTGCTACGGCAAAGGATTCCCCAGACGGAGTCCGAACCATTCCCAAATTTGGAACGATGGTTGTGAAATGATAAGCCCCAATTTTTGGTTTGGCTGAAGTGATGACACTGAGAAGGGTCGATTTCCCAACAGAAGGGAAACCAACCAAACCAACATCTGCCAAAACCTTGAGTTCTAATTCGAGTTCGCGTTCCTGACCAGGTTCCCCATTCTCAGAAATCTCTGGGGCTGGATTTTTAGGAGTGGCAAAACGAATGTTTCCACGTCCGCCACGGCCACCGTGGGCGACAATGTACTCTTGTCCATTTTCAACTAGGTCCGTAATGACCTTGCCAGTCTCGGCATCTCGGACGGTCGTTCCTTGAGGAACCCGAACATAGAGATCTTCTGCTCCCCGTCCGTGCATCCCTTTGGTCATTCCTTTTTCCCCATTTTGGGCTTTGAAATGCCGGTTATAACGGAAGTCCATCAGAGTGCGCAAGCCTTCGTCTACTACGAAGATGACATTGCCACCACGACCTCCATCACCACCCCAAGGTCCGCCATTAGGGACATATTTTTCACGGCGAAAGGCCACCATGCCATCGCCGCCATTTCCAGCCTTGACCTTAATCTTGGCTGTATCTAAAAACATACTCATAAATAGATGATTTCCTTTATTTCTGTGTGCGTCTTAGTAAGAAAGAGCACCAATTGCGGTTGCAAAGATTGCACCAACCGTTACAATCAACATAATCACAATGACCACCATCGTGATCATTTCAAATGGTGTTTTTTTACGTTTTCCGTTATCTCCAAAAGCCACTTCTAATACCTCGATTACTATAAATTCATTAGCCCTATTTTACCACGAAATAGGGGATTTTTCAAATCGAGCCTACACAAAAAGACCAGACAGAAGTCTGATCTTTCATTGATCATTTTAAGAATCTTTTCTTACACGTAAAATACCAACCGATAGAACTGCTAGAAAGACACTCATGATAAGAACCACCGGTGTCATCTTTTCACCTGTACTTGGAAGAACTTTTTTCTTACCAGGTTTTGGGGCTTCTTCTTTAACAGAAGATGAAGATGATTTCAATGAAGAACTTGATGTGGATGTTGAGTTCGATGTAGAACTGGAACTCGTTGAAGATGATGAACTTGATGAAGAACTAGAACTCGTTGAAGATGATGAGCTTGATGAAGAACTAGAACTCGTTGAAGATGATGAGCTTGATGAAGAACTAGAACTCGTTGAAGATGATGAGCTTGATGAAGAACTAGAACTCGTTGAGGAGGTTGAGCTAGGTGTCGGTGGTGTTTGTTCTTTCTCACCTAATCCCTCTCCAGATCCTGTTTCCAATCTCACCTCACGGGTCAAGGTACGAGGTGCTGGGAAATTGGTTGCCGTCCATGTTAACGTATTATGGACAATATCGCCTACTTTCGTTCCAGGTGCCACTTTCGTAGAATATTCAATATACATTGGCCAATTGTAGTTATCACCAAATTCAATTGTAAAACCAGTGGTCTTTCCATCTGCATTCTTATTGAAAACAGCTTTTTTAGTAAAGTTATCCAGAACTGGGAGACTTAATATCTGAGCTTCGTTCTTGATCCCACCTTCTACAGGAGCATAACGAACCGCACGTAAGCTACCTTCAACCAATGTTAAACCATCTCCGAATTGGTCTTTAATGACCATTCCACGAAGCATATCTTGGCGAGCATTTAAGAGAATCCGCCATTTGATAATGGTTGGATCAGACTTATCTTGGTAACCGTATTTCATCTCATAGTCTCCAGCTTCTCCAGCTGTTTTTTCATAATTAAATGAAAAATCTGTATTTCCTAGTTTAAACTGGATTGGAGAAGTTTTTGTAACTACTTCTGAGTCTACTTTTACATCAAAATGAAGAGCAACTCGTTTGTTGAGTGGATGAGATGCGAAATAATCATTAAAGGTAACGGTCACTGTTTTCTTAGCTGTATCAACGACAGCTTTCCCCACCGTCTGACCATTTGATTGACCTTCCTCAAGAACATTGAATTCCAGTGCTGTGTAGAGGGCTAATTCTTTTGGCAAACTAAGAGTTAAGGTATCACCAGCTTGAATAGTTTGCGAATCTGGAAAGGCTAAATAAATACTTGCTGACAATTTTTCATTTGTCAACACCTTGCTCCCATTTGTTAGCGTGTTACCGTCTTTCGTTAGACGTGCTGTCTGTGTATATGATGAGACTTCTGCAGCATGTATTGTTTTAGTCAAACCAGCTGTGAATAGAATCGTTAGCACTAAGGCAAGTGCCCATACAATTTGACGAACCTGTTTCATATATACCTCCTCTGCTCGCCTATTTGCGAGCCATGTTTTTTACAAGGTTAAAGTCCGATTTCTGCTTGAACAACTGCAGCAATGGTATCTACATAGTAGTCCACTTCTTCATGGGTTGGTGCTTCTGCCATCACTCGAAGGAGGGGTTCAGTTCCACTTGGACGTACCAAAATACGTCCATTTCCTGCCATCTCCGCTTCCATTTTTTCAATGATTTCACGAATAGCAGGTACTTCCATCGCCTTATCTTTCATGCTATTTTCAACCCGGATATTGACGAGTTTTTGTGGATAAATGGTTACTTCAGCAGCCAATTCAGATAATTTCTTGCCGGTTTCTTGCATGATTTTAGTCAATTGAACTCCTGTTAATTGACCATCACCAGTCGTGTTGTAATCCATGATGACTACGTGACCGGATTGTTCACCACCAAGGTTGTAACCAGACTTGCGCATCTCTTCGACCACATAACGATCTCCAACAGCTGTGATTTCTTTTTGAATTCCCTTCGCATCTAATGCCTTGTGGAAGCCGAGATTGGACATGACGGTTGTGACGATCGTATTTTTTTCGAGCAAGCCTTTGCTTGAAAGATAAGAACCGATGATGTACATGATCTTATCCCCGTCAACGATCTCTCCATTTTCATCCACTGCAATCAAGCGATCGCTGTCTCCGTCAAAGGCTAGACCAATCGCTGCGCCTACTTCTTTGACTTTCTCTTGCAAATGCTCTGGGTGAGTAGAACCAACCCCATCATTGATGTTCAAACCATCTGGGTTTTCACCGATGACGGTCAATTGAGCTCCCAGATCTGCAAAGATTTGACGGGCACTAGTAGAGGCTGCACCATTTGCTGTATCTAAGACTACGTGCATGCCCTCGAGTTGGACACCTGTCGATACAAGAAATTCTTGATACTTACGCAAGCCTTCTGGATATTCCATGACCGTTCCTAAACCTTGGGCACTTGGACGTGGAAGGGTATCTTCAGCAGCATCAAGCAAGGCTTCAATTTCAAGTTCGCGATCATCATCCAATTTGAAGCCATCACCACCAAAGAATTTGATGCCATTGTCCAAGGCTGGATTGTGGCTAGCAGAAATCATAACTCCGGCACTGGCTTTTTCCGTACGAACTAGATAAGCAACACCTGGCGTTGCAATCACACCCAACTTGTAGACGCGAATTCCAACAGATAAGAGGCCAGCAATTAAGGCATGCTCTAACATTTCACCAGAAATACGCGTATCACGTCCAACAAATACCAGAGGTGTTTCTTCTTCATGTTGGCTCAACACATAGCCACCGAAACGGCCTAGTTTAAAAGCCAATTCTGGCGTTAATTCTACATTTGCTTCTCCACGGACACCGTCCGTTCCAAAATATTTACCCATTCTTCATTACCTTTTTTACTTTCTAATTACTTGAACTGGAAGAGGTCGACGACGAACTGCTAGAGCTTGACGTAGACGAGCTAGTCTTTGTGGTTACTTTAATCCGTGTTTCACTCGGATTTACCAGACCTGGTAGACCATCTCCTTGAGCATCTACCGGATTTAATGAAAGAGTTCCACTATAATTTCCACTGATGATCTCACTGGATGGGAAGACAGCTTCGACATGATCAATGCGACTCAAGGTTTCTTGATCGCTGGTCACTTCTACCTTGGTGGTTTCAAGAGTAATATCCGATACCGTTATTCCATCCACAATTTGATTGTCCGGGATTGTGGCCCTGACCGCAAACGATTTTTTCGCTTTCTTCCCGATTTTTACAGAAACTTTCTGAGGTTCTACGGTTGCTGTCAAACCAGACGGAAGATCTTCTACAATCAACGGAACTTCTACGGTGCCTTCCTTGGCCTTACGAAGATCTGCTACCACACGAAACTTCCGAGTGCCCGGTTGCATCTCACTAGCAAGAGCAACCCGGTTTGAACCTTTCAGAAAGACCGTTACCTCTGATGTCAACCCACTGACAAAGTATGTCTTGTCATTGTACTTGGCATCAATTGGAATATTGGTCAATGTATTGGTATAGGTCTCTGAACTCACTTGTCTAGCACTACTATTATTTTGAAAATTAAAGGAAGACGCATTGATAAACAAGATAAAGGACAATAAGACGGAGGCGAAAACATAAAGAAATTCTTTTTTCGATCTCATTTTGTCACCCTCCCAAATAGACGCTCTTTCCAACTACTCGTTTTATTCTCTTCAGGAACCAAGAAGGATCTCAATTCTGCCTCGAACTCTTCTAAAGTTAAATCGTGTCGGAAAGTTCCATTATAGGTCACAGAGATCCCGCCCGTTTCTTCGGATACCACGAAGGTAAAAGCATCAGAAACTTCAGATAAACCAATGGCTGCGCGGTGACGCGTTCCAAACTCTTTTGAAATTCCTGTGTTTTCTGTCAAGGGCAGGTAGGCACAAGAAACGGCAATTTTATCATTGCGGACAATGACCGCTCCATCGTGCAAAGGAGTATTAGGAATGAAGATATTAATCAGCAATTCTCCTGAAATTTCCGCATCTAGTGGAATCCCTGTGGAAATGTATTCCTGAAGGGTTCTGGCCCCTTGAATAGCTACCAAAGCACCAATCTTACGTGGGCTCATATAAGCCACTGCCTTAACATAGGCCTGTACCATTTTCTCTTCCTGACTGACTTCACTCGTCGTAAAAAATTCTGTCGCCCGACCTAAACGCTCTAAGCCAATCCGAATTTCAGGGGAGAAAATCACAACCAGCGCGATAACCCCATAGGTAATCACTTGATTGATCAGCCAAGAAATAGTCGTTAAACCCAAAAAATTGGCTAAAAATTGAGCCAAGAAAAAGATAATGACCCCACGCACCAAAATCATGATCTTGGTCCCGACGATGGCTTTGATCAAAAAATACAGCAACCAAGCCACCAGGGCAATATCGATGATATTGATAATAACACTCCACCAATTTGGGAACAAACTGGTCCAAAATTGTGGATTTGAAAACTGTTGAATATTCATATTCTCATACCTACCACTTCTCTAAAAGACATCATCTTATTATAACACGTTTCAACAGATTTTTCTGTAACCTTCTGATGCTTTTTATGATAAAATATGATTTATGAAGATAAATACAACCTTGGGCCTTCTGGCAGGAAAGCTTTCCGGCTCTATTCTAGAAAAGATGGGGCGGGGATCAACCCTACCAGGTAAAGTAGCCCTCAAATTTGATAAAGATATTCTCAGTCAACTGGCAAAAAACTATGAGATTGTTGTGATTACAGGGACAAATGGAAAAACCCTGACCACTGCGCTAACAGTAGGTATTCTCCAAGAAGCTTTTGGACCTATTTTGACCAATCCAAGTGGGGCCAATATGATCTCGGGAATCACGACGACCTTCATACGGGCCAAACATTCGAAATCAAATCGACCGATTGCGGTACTTGAAATTGACGAGGCCAGCCTCTCTCGTATTTGTGATTATATTAAGCCCAGCCTTTTTGTGGTCACCAATATTTTCCGGGACCAGATGGATCGCTATGGGGAGATCTATACAACTTACCAGATGATTTTGGATGCCATTCACAAGGTCCCAACTGCGACGGTTCTGTTAAACGGAGATAGTCCGCTCTTTAATAGTCAGACCTTATCCAATCCGATCCAATATTATGGATTTGATACAGACAAATCAGAGCCACAACTAGCCCATTACAATACGGAAGGAATCCTGTGCCCGCATTGTCACAACATCCTCAAGTACAAGCTCAATACCTATGCTAACCTGGGAGATTATATCTGTGAGCACTGTGGTTTCCACCGGCCCCCTCTGACCTATGCCGTATCGGACCTCCTCTCTTTAACCCATCGCTCTTCCCAATTCCGGATCCAAGGGCAAGATTACCACATCAATATCGGTGGTCTCTACAACATATATAATGCCTTAGCAGCTGTTTCCGTTGCTGGATTCTTTGGGGTTCAACCTGAAGTGATTAAGCAAGGATTTGATCGCAGTCGCGCTGTCTTTGGTCGCCAGGAAACCTTTAAGATTGGGGATAAGGAATGTACCCTAGTCCTGATTAAAAATCCGGTTGGTGCGACCCAAGCCATTGAAATGATCAAACTAGCCCCTTATCCCTTTAGCTTGTCGGTTCTCCTCAATGCGAATTATGCAGATGGGATTGATACCAGCTGGATTTGGGATGCCGACTTCGAGCAAATCACTCAGATGGACATTCCAGAGATCAACGCTGGCGGGGTGCGCCACTCTGAGATTGCTCGGCGACTTCGGGTCACTGGCTATCCTGCAGAAAAGATCACAGAAATGGCTGAATTAAAAGAGGTTTTCCAACGCATCCAGCAACAGGAAACCCCTCACGCTTACATTTTAGCTACCTATACAGCCATGCTAGAATTCCGTGAACTTTTGGCCCAAGAACACCTGATTGAAAAGGAGATGCACTAATGACTTATACTTCCCTAGAATCTTCTGATCAGGCACAGTATCCCTACAGCCTGCGTATTGCCCATCTCTATGGCAACTTAATGAATACCTATGGGGACAATGGGAATATCCTCATGCTCAGGTACGTTGCGGAAAAGCTTGGAGCCCATGTCACTGTTGATATCGTCTCTCTCAAAGACCGGTTCGACCCTGATGCCTACGATATCGCCTTTTTCGGCGGCGGGCAAGACTACGAACAGACCATTGTATCCGAGGATCTACCAGATAAAAAAGAAGACCTCGAACGCTTCATTCATGACGATGGTGTAGTCCTTGCTATCTGTGGTGGCTTTCAGCTTCTAGGCCAATACTACATTGAAGCTTCTGGCAAACGCATTGAGGGACTTGGCATTATGGGCCACTATACGCTCAACCAAGTCAACAACCGCTATATCGGTGATATCAAAATCCATAACGAAGAATTTAACGAAACCTATTATGGTTTTGAAAACCACCAAGGTCGGACCTTCTTGGCTGAGGATGAAAAACCGCTGGGTAAGGTCGTCTATGGAAATGGGAACAACAAAGAAGATGGGTGCGAAGGGGTTCATTACAAGAACGTCTTTGGCAGCTACTTCCACGGTCCTATCTTGTCCCGAAATGCCAATTTGGCCTATCGACTAGTGAGCACTGCTTTAAAAAATAAATATGGCAAGGACCTTTCCCTACCGGCTTATGAGGAGATTCTAAGCCTAGAGCAGCCGGAAGAGTACGCTGATGTGAAAAGCAAGGCCCCTGCTGAACAATAAGGAGATAATGATGAACAAAAATAATCTACACTACATTGCTTTATTACTTTTAATTTTATTGATTGCTGGTATTTCCCTTGCAAACATGCAATCGGTTACCGTAAATTTCCTCTTGGTCCAATTTAAATTGCCTTTGATCATTCTGATCCTGCTCTGTGTCCTCTTAGGTGCATTCGTCATGAACTTGATTAATTTTTCAAAGGGCTTCTCCCTAAAAAGAGAACTTAAGAGCACTCAAAAGCAACTGGAAGAAGCAAAGAAATAAATCAAGACAGAAGAAAAAGAAAACAACTAAAAAGCACCGATAGGTGCTTTTTTGATGCTATTCTAATGATTTTTTGTTTGTAATTTCTTGGCGACCACTTGTGCTAGGAGTGAAAAGAGAATGACGCCAACTCCAATCAGGAGAAAGGATTCTACTCGAACACTTGGTAACCAGGTCATCAAGCCTTTAGCGATGGGCATAAAGAGAATGGCTAGGGTAAAAATGGTGCTTAAGACCCTTCCCAGATAGTCTCCTTCTACCTTGGTTTGAACCTGAGTAAAAAAGTGGATATTAAAAATTGTCATAAAGAGTTCACAGACTAAATTTCCAGAAAAGGAAAGAAGAGGCGGAAGGGGCAAGCCCATCATGAAGACTCCTACTCCTGTTAAAATCAATAAGAAGAGAAGCATCTCCATGCTTGATTTAAATTTATTGGCGATCAAAGCTCCGATGATGGAGCCAATAGCTCCCAGCGTTAAAATGGTCGCATAAGCTCCTTTAACCCCGTATAGATGATTCGAGAAGGGAAGTAAAAACTCAAAAGCCGCAAAAAAGAAATTGACGCTAGAAGCCACTAATAAGAGAAAGAAAATCTCTTTCTGATGCCAGATATAGTCTAACCCATCTTTCATATCCGAAAAAATATCTTTTCCCGTAAACTGTTTCTTTTCCTGAACCTTGGCTTCTTCTTTCGGAAGGAAAGCGACCAGAACAAAGGCGATGAAAAAGGTCAGCGCATCCAGTAAGAGAGTCACATGGAGACTGGCAAATTGTAAAACAAGGAAAGAGAACACAGGTGAGCTAACACCGACCACTTGTAAGGTCAACTCCAAGTGGGCATTATAGGTCACAATCTCATCTTTCTCTACAACTTCTGTGATAATAGCTTTATTAGCAGTACGAGAAAATGCAAAGGCAATGGCCTGGACAATATTGGCAACAATCAGGGCTGCAATCATCCAACGATCATTCCTGATAAAGGAAATCGCTAAACAAAGGAGACCACAAACCAAGTCGGTCGTCATCAAAATCTTGCGACGAGAAAAACGGTCTGAGATCACGCCACCAAAGGGATTGACTAAAATAGAGGTGACAAGTTCAGAAATCTGATAAATCCCCAATACTGTCTTTCCTACCGTCCCCATCGAGGCCAGCCAAACACTGTTCCCATAATCATAGAGCATATTTCCCATTCTATTGATCGCCCCACGAGCAATCAACTGGATAGCATGTCGATTCATAAAAAACCTCCTTCATTTTCTGAAACGATTGTATCAGTTCATGAAAGAGGTTTTCATTTTGTCCCCTATTTGGGAAAAATAATGGTTTACAATTTTATCAAAAGATCCCTACTGTTCTTTTGATTGAAGCTGCTTAGCTACTAGCTGAGCCAAGAGTGAAAAGAGAATAACTCCAGCTCCAATAAAGAGAAATGATTCCATGCGGACACTTGGCAACCAAGTCATCAACCCTTTGGCAATGGGCATAAAGAGAACAGCCAAAGTATAAATTGTGCTTAATACTCTACCTAGATAATCATCTTCCACCTTGGTTTATACTTGGGAAAAAACGTGGATGTCGAAAATGGTCACAAAAAATTCACAGACCAGATTTCCTGAAAAGGAAAGATAAGGTGGAAGGGGCAAGCCCATTATGAACACTCCTATCCCTGCCATAAGCAGTAAAAACAGGAGAATTCTCATACTTGATTTCATTTTATTTGCAACAAGTGCTCCTAGAATAGATCCAATAGCTCCCAGCGTTAAAATGGTCGCATAAGCTCCTTTAACCCCGTATAGACGATTCGAGAAGGGAAGTAAAAACTCAAAAGCCGCAAAAAAGAAATTGACGCTAGACGCGACCAAGAGGAGAAAGAAAATCTCTTTCTGATGCCAGATGTAGTCTAACCCATCCTTGATATCAGAAAAAATATCTTTCCCGGTAAACTGTTTCCTCTCTTGCACCTTAACTTCTTCTTTCGGAAGGAAAGCCACTAGGACAAAAGCAATGAAAAAGGTCAGTGCATCTAATAAGAGGGTCATATGAAGACTGGCAAATTGTAGAACTAGGAAAGAAAAAACAGGTGAACAGACACTAACAACCTGTAAGACTAACTCCAAGTGAGCGTTATAGGTCACAATCTCTTCTTTCTCTACCACCTCGGTAATAATGGCTTTATTGGCAAGGTCGAGAAAAACCAAAGGCAATGGCCTGAACAATATTGGCAAAAATAAGAGCCGCAATCATCAAGCTATCATTTGTGATAAAAGAAATCGCCAAACAAAGGAGTCCACAAACCAGGTCGGTCGTCATCAAAATCTTGCGACGAGAAAAACGGTCTGAAATCACTCCTCCAAAAGGATTCACGAGAATCCCTGTCACTAACTCAGAAATTTGATAGATCCCTAATACCGTCTTTCCTATAGTCCCCATCGAGGCCAGCCAGACACTATTCCCATAATCATAGAGCATATTTCCAATTTTGTTAATAGCTCCACGACTAATTAATTGGACCGCATGTCGGTTCATAAAATCTCCTTTATCACTGTCCTATTTATGAATATTCATTTATTACAAATTTATCAAAGTGTTCTTGATAATAGGCCACCTGCTCTGGAAGTCCTAGCACGTCAAAAATATGCATGGCTTCCTGCATTTGCTGACTCCCTTCTTCTGTTTGCCCCTTCTGATAGAGGGCAAATCCCTTGAGGTAATGAAAGACATTGCGCTCGTAGAGTTTGATGCTCTTGCCGATAATCTTTTCCACATAGGCCTCAAAATAACTAGCACTTTCAAAAGAACGGTGTTCTAAACAATGCTGGTAACAATTGAGGGCTAGAATCAAGACCAGTTTTCGATGGCGACCAATTTCCTTGTAGAAATCTTCCCGCTCCATTACTTCTCTCCCAAGCCGAGTGACATAATCCACATCATAAAAGCTATAAAGATTGCCAAAGAGAATCAACTCATACATGGTCCATTCTTCCGTTTGAAAGAGATAATCCGCCACCTTATCCAGATCACGTTGCTTCATCGTGTAGCTGGCATCTCTCTGGCAAATCAAGCCTTGTAGCAGGATCCAGTTCAATTCAAAATAGAGGGGATTGGTCGAACGGTTAGCCTTTTCCAGTTGTTCTCTTTGAAGCTTTTGGAAACCCGCAATATCATTTGAATAGTAAAGCGGAATAATCTGAGCCATCAAGGCCACATGCTCATGGTGTTGAAAATTTCTGGCCTTATCCATAAAATTCTCAATCGTCACATGGATATTGTCCAAAATTTCAAAGAAGCGCGACGTAGCCAGATCCGACTCCCCCAATTCAAAACGGGATAACTGGGAGGTCGAGCAAGCTTCTCCAGCGGCTTCTTTTAACGAATAATTTTTACTAATTCGAAATTCACGAAAAACTTTGCCTAAATCTTCCATCTATTCCACCTGCTCTGACAGTTCTGCCCACTCTTCCATGACCGCTTCCTGCTGGGCAGTTAGTTGATCCAGCTCGCTCTGGAGTTGAACCAAGTCAGCTGCATCATTGGTGCTATGCATGGTTTCGGTGATGTCTTGGATTTTTTTATCCAGCTCTTCCATCTCCGCTTCCAATTGCTCAATGCGACGGGTAATTTTCCGGAGTTCCTTCTGGTTTTGCTTTTGCAAATGATAATCATTGCTGGTGACTTCTTCTGATGAAGAAACAGGCACAGCTTCTGCTTGTGCTGCAGCAAGGGCCTCTAACTCTGCTTTCTTCTCCAGATAATAATCATAGTCTCCTAGGTAAAGGGTCGAGCCCTCTTCTGAGAGTTCCAAAACTTGTGTAGCCACCCGATTGATAAAGTAACGGTCGTGGCTGACAAAGAGCAAGGTCCCATCAAAATCAATCAAGGCATTTTCCAGCACTTCCTTGCTATCGATATCCAAGTGGTTGGTCGGCTCATCGAGAATCAAGAAATTGTTATTTTCCATGGATAGTTTAGCCAAGAGCAAGCGGGCCCGCTCTCCACCTGACAGCATGCCGACGGTTTTCTTGACATCATCCCCAGAGAAAAGAAAGGCTCCCAGGCGATTGCGGATCTCCACTTCTGGTGTCAGTTTAAAGTCATTCCAGAGCTCATCCAAGACACTGTTGTGAGGGGTTAGCTTACTCTGAGTCTGGTCATAGTAGCCTACCTCGACATTGGCCCCAAAACGAGCTTCTCCCTTGATAAAAGGAATCTGCCCGACGATGGACTTAATTAAGGTCGATTTCCCGATCCCATTTGGTCCTACAATAGCGACTGCATTCATCTTGCGGATATCCAAATTAATAGGTTCTGACAGAATTTGATCGTCATAGCCGACGGCTGCATCTTCTACTGTCAGGACGACATTTCCTGATGTCTTATCAGAATGGAAGGTCATATGGGCAGACTTGGTCCCAGCTTCAGGCTTGTCTAGGCGCTCCATTTTTTCCAACTGCTTGCGCCGAGACTGGGCCCGCTTGGTAGTCGACGCCCTCACCAAATTACGATTAACAAAGTCTTCTAGCGCCGCAATTTCTTTTTGTTGCTTCTCGTAGTTCTTGGCTTCAGTCAGCAATTTTTTCTCTTTTTGCTCGACAAAGCTGGAGTAATTGCCGACATAGCGGTCCAAGGAGTGCTTGGTCAAGTCCAAGGTAATGGTTGCGACCTTGTCTAAGAAATACCGGTCGTGGCTGACAATGAGAAGGGCTCCGCTATAATTGACCAAGTAATTTTCCAACCAGGCAATGGTCTCAATATCCAAGTGATTGGTCGGCTCGTCCAGTACCAAAAGATTTGGCTTCTCCAAGAGCATCTTGGCTAGGGCCAGACGGGTATTTTGCCCACCAGATAACTCTTCAATCTTCATCTGCCACATGGACTCATCAAACTTGAAGCCGTTTAAAATGGCGCGGATATCTGCCTCATAGGTGAAGCCACCAGCCTGACGAAATTCTTCCGATAGCCGGTCATAATCCTGCATGAGTTTCTCCAAATCAGCCCCAGTTTTTTCCCCCATCTCCTGCTCCATCTGCCGTAAAGTTTTCTCTGTCTTACGGAGAGAGTCAAAGACATGGAGCATTTCATCGTAGATGGTATTGGACGACTCAAAGCGGCTATCCTGGGCTAGATAAGAGAGAGAAAGGTCCCGTTTTTTATTGATTTCCCCAGAAGTCGGCTCTTCTTCTCCCACCAAGATTTTTAAGAGCGTGGACTTACCGGCTCCGTTCTTTCCGACCAGGGCAATCCGGTCCCGTTCATCCACTTGCAGGCTGATATTATCAAAAAGAACCTCCCCTGCAAAAGAGCGTTCAATTTTGTTGGCTTGTAAAATAATCATGTTCCTATTTTACTATCTTTTTACGGATTAAACAAGGGAAGACGAAGCATCAAAAAAATCCCGAGCCCCTTGAGGCCCAGAACTTTTAGCAAGTATTTTAAAACTCATTATTCCTTGTATAATTGCCGGACTGCTTCTACATCTGAATCCTGGATACTGTAGAAAGAGCCAGCTGGTTGCATAACCGATTCTCCATCTGTGTGGTCCAACCCAATCGCATGGCCTAGCTCATGCTCAGCTGTATTGACAATCCGATCATAACTATAGTTATAGACATAATTTAACAGATAATGGCGATTGAGGCGAACTGTGATGTGGGTGAACCGATTGGTTAAGAGGTTGGTTTGAGAGGCAGTCTCTCCTGCTGCAGAAACGGATGCGTTGTCCATTTCGGTCAAGACCACATTGGCCTCTTTTTCATTTGTGACCAGCTTGAAAGTAAAGGCACCTGTTTGGTTCCAAGCCTCAATGGCATCTCGATAGGCTTTTACAAAAGTTTGACTGATATTGGGATCCAGGTAGACCGTGGCCTCCGCTTTTTCCCAGCGAGCACCACTATGCTCATGATTATCCGTCTGCGTCGTCTGTGAGCTAGGTGCCATTCCAAAGCGCGATGCAAAGCCCTGATCACCAAATAAATTCCCGACTTGATAGACAACCTTTTGGGCAGCTCGCCCAACCCCATCCATACCAGAACTAGGAGAATCTGTGAAATAGATGATCCCCACTAGGACGAGAAAACTGATGGCAATGGTCCAGAAAAATCCCCAAAAGAGACTCCAAGCCATGCGAAGGATTCCTCTGAAAAACCGAAAAATGGTTCTCATACATTCTCCTTTCTCTTAAAGAAGGTATGCAATTATACCACTCCATACTTAAAAATAACTTAAATAGCTATGCTTTCCAGCTTATTGATGGACGGTTACTTTTCCTGTCTGGTAATCCAGGCTCATTCCACTTTGAACATTGGGAACAAAGACATTGAACTCAAGTGTCCCATCACTCGATTTGGCTTCAATATGAGACCCCAATGGAATCAAATCTTCTGGCTGGTTGTAGATCAAGGTCACCCGATAGCGGATCCGCTTGTTCTTATCCAGTGCTTTTCGTACCAGGGTCTCGTAGTAGTTTTGACCAGTGGAATGAGGGTCATTGGCTTGATTGGACCAAGCCGTTTGCACAGCGATATTTTTGGGATTGCTAGTCGAAGCATCAAAACCTTTGAGATTACCGATCAAGGCGTAACCCAATAGATGACCTCTATCCACAGCATGGTCATACTCGCCTGACAGATTGTGGACCTGATGCCAACCTGCAGGTTTCCAATCGGTTAGGCCACTACCTGTTGCATCTCGATCTCTGTACTGGCGAGTCGCCTTGGTCATAATAGCGTTCGCAACCGTCGGTACGGTCTTTCCATTCACTTCTTTTGTCTTGTTATCTGCATAGGGTTGACTAGCCACACTGGCATCCAGATCTGTTCGATTTCCCTTAACGACAAAGGCTCCAGCACCATTCCATTCCAAGTCATTTCCCAATTGTGAACGGGCAGATTTCGTTAATACAGAGCTAGCTAACTCTTTACTAGGTGTTTCCTCTTGGCTACTCGTCACCACGGAAACAACCTGATCCGTCGCTTCTTTTATCGTCGGCTGATTAAAATAATAGCCCCCGATTGCTAGGGCTGTTGCCACCACAAAACCTGCTAAGGTTTGTTTGGTTCGTTTGGTTATTGTTTGTTTTGTCATGTCTCTCTCCAAAAAAGAGCAGCGCTAGATCGGTCACTGACTCAATTCGCTGCTCTCCTATTTACTCAATGTTATTTAAATCTTATTTGCCGGTTAGCTTTCCAATGATTTCTGACCAGGTATCCGGAGAGAGAATGGACCATGGATTTTTTCCATCGCCAATCACTCCATAGCCAATGACCAAACCAACTGCAAAAATGATGATGCCAATCACAGCCAACAGGAGGACAATTCCTAGCTGTTTTCCAACATAGCGAAGATTAGTTTTCATCGTCTTCTTCCTCTACACGTTTCACGTCTGCACCTAGTGCCACCAATTTCTCATGGAATTGATAATAACCACGGTCTAAGTGACTTAATTTGCTGACTTTCGTCTCTCCTTCTGCTACCAAGCCCATCAAGACCAAGGTTGCACTTGCTCGTAAATCGGTCGACATGACCTCTGCACCTTGAAAGCTTTCCCCTCCAACGATACGAGCTGTATCCCGCATAATATCCGAGTGAACGCCCATCCGACGCATTTCTTCTAAATGCTGGAAGCGATTCTCAAAGACCGTTTCAATCATGGTAGACTCACCTTTAGCCATGGCCATCAAGGCTGTGAATTGAGCCTGCATATCGGTTGGGAATCCTGGATACGGAAGGGTTTTAACGGTTACTGGACGAAGCTTACTGATATCCGATTGAATCCGAATTCCATTTTCTTCTTCGGTTACCGTTACACCCATCTCCTGCATCTTAGATAGAAGCGGACGGTTGTGTTCCCAAATGGCATCTTCGATCAAGACATCTCCACCTGTCATGGCTGCCCCAATCATAAAAGTTCCAGCTTCGATGCGGTCTTGCACGACATTGTGGTTTGCACCGTGCAAGCTCTCCACACCAACAATGGTCAAGGTCTCAGTTCCTGCCCCCTTAACATTAGCTCCCATTTTATTCAGCAAGAGAGCTAGGTCAACAATTTCAGGTTCCCGAGCTGCATTTTCAATCACAGTGACTCCATCTGCCAAGGTTGCAGCCATCATAATATTTTGTGTCGCCCCTACTGATGGGAAGTCCATATAGATGTGTGCACCCTTGAGACGATCTGCTTTTGCTTCAATATAGCCGGCCGTTTGGGTAATTTCAGCTCCCATAGCTTCCAGACCTTTGAGATGGAGGTCAATCGGACGACTACCGATCGTACAGCCTCCAGGCATGGAAACTTTGGCATGGCCATTGCGTGCCAAGACAGGACCTAGGACAACGATAGAAGCCCGCATCTTACTCACATATTTATAAGGCGCTTCCTCTGATAATTTTGCTTGCGCATCTACGACAACTGTATTGTCTTCTTCATTGAAGGTTACTTGTGCATTCAACCCACGAACAACATTGTTCATTGTAAAGACATCTGATAAAACAGGTACATTTTTCAAGGTTGTCACGCCCTCGCTTGCTAGAACTGTTGCAGCAAGAAGAGGAAGGACAGCATTTTTTGCTCCTTCGATTTTGACGGTTCCAACCAGTCGATTATGACCACCATTAACGATTATTTTTTCCATACGGGATTGTTCTCCAATTTCTTAAAGTCACGCTTTCTATCATACCATATTTTTTATAAAATGTGGCTAGAATTGGCCAATAAAAATCTGCCGACTCATCTCATAGACACTGATAAAAAATGAGCTGGCTAGATAGCCGATTCCAATGCTGATCATCAAGATCAAAAAACGGATTTTAACCGCATTTTCAGCACTTACTTTTAAAAACTTTTCCCATTGAACCAGGTTCAACAATAGGTAATAGGCAAAAAAGATAAACAATAGATGGCTTGAAAGGTTAAAAATCATTTGAATCATACAGCTATTATACCATATTTGGTCCGTACTTTCTTCTTTTGATTCTCTCCCAACAAAAATAAGGTGAGGACAAAACCTCCACCTTATTTGAATATCTTATAAACGATTTCCGACATTAATCCGGTTAATGGCGCGTTGAAGAGCAATTTTAGCACGACGTTCCATATCAACCGAATGCTGATCTTTGGCTTCTTCAATCGCTTTTTCAGCTCGCAGTTTGGCACGTTCTGCACGACTAATGTCGATATCTCGAGCACGTTCGGCAGAATCGGCAACAATGGTAATGACATTATCAGCTACTTCGATAATCCCACCATTGACTGCAATCCAATCAATATGTTTGTCATCGTCGACACGACGAACCTTTACTTGGTCTACAGCCAAAACCGCAATGGTATTGATATGATGAGGTAAAATCCCTAATTCACCATCAATTGTCTTGACAGATACAAATGCGGCATGATGATCATAAACCAGTCCATCCGGTGTAACGATTTGGACGTTCATTTGACTCATCTTTCACCTCTTCTTAGAATCCCATTTTTTCAGCTTTGGCGATCACATCTTCGATCGATCCAACACCACGGAAGGCATCTTCAGGAAGATGGTCATATTTCCCATCCAAAATTTCTTTAAAGCCACGAACAGTTTCTCCAACTGGTACATAAGAACCAGGTTGACCTGTAAATTGTTCCGCAACGTTGAAGTTTTGTGACAAGAAGAATTGGATCCGGCGAGCACGAGCAACCAAGGTCTTTTCTTCGTCAGACAATTCATCCATCCCCAAGATAGCAATGATATCTTGCAATTCATGGTAACGTTGAAGGACGCGTTTGACTTCAGAAGCTACTGCATAGTGTTCTTCTCCTACGATTTCTGGAGAAAGGGCACGTGAGCTTGATGCCAATGGATCCACCGCAGGGTAGATCCCCAATTGTACCAATTTACGTTCCAAATTGGTGGTTGAATCCAAGTGAGCAAAAGCGGTTGCTGGCGCTGGGTCTGTATAGTCATCGGCTGGCACATAGATGGCTTGGATCGATGTAACAGAACCTTTCTTCGTTGACGTAATCCGTTCTTGCAATTGACCCATTTCAGTTGCCAAAGTAGGTTGGTAACCAACGGCTGATGGCATCCGTCCCAAAAGGGCTGATACTTCAGATCCGGCTTGAGTGAAACGGAAGATATTGTCGATAAACAAGAGAACGTCCTGACCTTCGACATCACGGAAGTATTCCGCAATGGTCAAACCAGTCAAAGCAACACGCATCCGTGCTCCAGGTGGCTCATTCATTTGTCCAAAGACCATGGCTGTTTTTTCAATAACGCCAGATTCTTTCATTTCCCAGTAAAGGTCATTCCCTTCACGTGTCCGTTCCCCAACACCGGTAAATACAGAAATACCACCGTGTTCTTGGGCAATATTATGGATTAATTCTTGAATCAAGACGGTCTTCCCAACTCCGGCACCACCGAAGAGTCCGACCTTCCCACCTTTCAAATAAGGGGCTAAGAGGTCAATAACCTTGATCCCTGTTTCAAGAATTTCTTCTGAAGTAGAGAGCTCGTCAAAGGATGGAGCTTTTTTGTGGATGGAGTCACGAGGAGCATCCTCAGGAAAAGGTTGATCCAAGTCAATGGTATCTCCAAGAACATTGAAGACACGTCCCAAGGTTTCTTTTCCGACAGGAACAGAGATTGGACGACCAGTGTCCAAGACTTCCATTCCACGTGTTAAACCATCAGTTGATTCCATGGCAATGGTCCGTACGACCCCATCACCAAGTTCCAAAGCTACTTCAAGAACGACTTTTGATTTTTGTTGGTCATTTTTATAGACTACAAGCGCATTATTGATCTCAGGAAGTTTATCTCCAACGGAAAAGGCAACGTCTACGACGGGACCTACGACCTGAGAAATTTTGCCTAAACTCATGTCATTCTCCTATTCTAAGTAATTTCTACTGCTCAAAAGTTCTCTTTCGAGCATCTGTTTTTGTATATAAAATTGTATCCGACAACTATTCAAGGGCGCTAGCACCAGCAACGATTTCAGTAATTTCTTGTGTAATCGCTGCTTGACGAGCACGGTTGTATTGAATCGTTAATTCATCAATGACTTTCTTGGCATTGTCTGTTGCAGTTTGCATGGCCATCATCCCCGCAGCATTTTCAGCTGTTTTAGCATCAATAATGGCACCATAGATCATGCTTTCAGCAAATTGAGGAAGCAATTGATCCAAAATGGCATCTCGACTAGATTCCAATTCTAGATTCAATACATAGTCCTCATCCGCTTCATTTGGGTCCAAATCAATAATTGGAAGCATTTGTTCCACCCGCATTTGACTCGTCAAACTGTTGACGTGGTGGTTGTAACAGACGTACAACTCATCAAACAAGCCTTCCTGATACATTTGGACTGTTTTCGAAATGATCTTGCGAACTTCCTTAAAGCTAGGATGATCAGGCAAACCACGCAATTCATAAACCGGCTGAATCCCACGGGCACGGAAGAAATCCGCACCGACGCTTCCAATACAGATCACTTCAAAGTCATCTCCAGTTGGATGGTATTCTGCCTTCATTTCCATCATGGTTTTAAGGATGGAGGCATTGTAACCTCCAACCAAACCACGATCGGATGTAATCACGATATAAGCTGTCTTTTTTACCGGGCGACTCACCAACATCGGATGGGACTTGGTATTTTCTGTTTCATGTCCATGGAGCAAGTCTGTTAAGAGCTTACGAACCTTAGCAGCATAAACCTGAAAATCCTTGGCTGCCTGCTCAGATTTACCAAGTTTGGCAGCGGACACCATCTGCATGGCATTGGTGATTTGACTGGTGTTTTTTGTGGATGCAATTTTATTTTTAATATCATTTAATGAAACTGCCATCTTCCACTCCTATTTCTATTTGAAATTTGACTGGTTGACAAATTCAGTAAGGGCTGCATCCAGTTCTTCTTCTGCTGGAAGATCATGTGTCGAACGAATCGTCTCAAAGATTTGATGATAATGTGCTTCAAAGTAATCAAACAACTCTTCTTGGAAACGAAGAATGTCGTCTACTGGAACACTATCTAAGAAACCATGAGTCAAGGCATACAAGATCACGACTTGTTTTTCAACTGTCAATGGTTCATGAACAGGTTGTTTCAAGACTTCCACTGTCCGACGACCACGGTTCAATTTCGCTTGAGTGGCCGCATCCAAATCACTACCAAATTTCGTGAAGGCTTCCAACTCACGGTAGGAAGCGAGGTCGATACGAAGGGTACCAGCAACCTTCTTCATAGCCTTGATTTGAGCAGATCCACCAACCCGGGAAACAGAAGATCCGGCATCAATGGCTGGACGAATACCGGCATTAAACAAACTATCTTGCAAGAAGATTTGTCCGTCTGTGATCGAAATCACATTGGTTGCGATATAAGCGGAGATGTCCCCTGCTTGGGTTTCAATGATTGGAAGAGCTGTAATAGAACCCCCACCCAATTCATCCGAAACTTTCGCAGAACGTTCCAACAAACGGCTGTGGAGATAGAAGACATCCCCTGGGAAGGCTTCACGTCCTGGTGGACGACGAAGAAGAAGGGACAATTCACGGTAAGCTACGGCTTGTTTTGACAAATCATCATAGACGATCAAAACATGTTTACCGTTATACATGAACTCTTCTGCCATGGCAACCCCAGCATAAGGTGCCAAATAAAGCAATGGAGACGGTTGAGAAGCCGAAGCGGTTACCACAATCGTATAATCCATAGCTCCGTATTTACGGAGAGTTTCTACTTGCGTACGAACTGTTGATTCTTTTTGACCAATCGCCACATAGATACAGATCATGTCTTGACCCTTTTGGTTCAAAATGGTATCGATGGCAATCGAAGTTTTCCCTGTTTGACGGTCCCCGATGATCAATTCCCGTTGACCGCGTCCAATTGGAACAAGGGCATCAATGGCTTTCAAACCAGTTTGTAGGGGTTCTGAGACAGATTTCCGTTGCATAACACCAGGAGCTGGTGTTTCAACTGGACGGAATTTATCTGTCACAATCTCACCCAAACCATCTACTGGTTGGCCAAGTGGGTTAACAACACGACCAATCAAGGCATCCCCTGCAGGGACTTCCATGATTTTACCTGTACGACGGACAGAGTCTCCTTCACGAATATCCGTGAAATCACCCAAGATGATGATCCCGACATCCGTTGTTTCTAAGTTTTGGGCCATCCCGTATGAGCCATTTTCAAAGATTAACAACTCACCACTCATGGCATTTTCAAGCCCATGAGCGCGGGCAATCCCGTCACCAATGTAGGTTACAACACCTGTCTCAGTGACGTCAAAGTTTGGCTTGAAATTTTCAATTTGTTGCTTAATTAAAGCGCTGATTTCTTGTGCGTTAATCGCCAAAATTCACACCACTTTCTATTTCAATTTAGATTTTATAACTTGCAATTGGTGTTTGAGACTGGTATCCAACGTTTTATGATTGGCTGTCACGACAAAGCCACCAATTAAATCTGGATCGATCTTTTGTTGGATCGAGCGAACTTGAATCCCAAATTTTCTTTCGATAATGGGGATTAGCTTTTGCTCTTGAACAGGATCCAAACCAGCAACCGTCGTAACAGTGACGACAAAAGCGTTGCTCAACAGTTGAATCTGATCCAAACAAATCGTTACAATGTCATAAAATAAGGCTTCACGATGATTGAGAATAACCACTTCAATCAAATGGTCGAGTAATTGTGAATCAGAGGGTTGAAAAAGTCTTAGACTTTTTGCTTTCTCTTCATCCTCTACACCGATATGAGCTAAGAAGTTAGCAAGTCCAGTCTCTTCAAAAATAGCCTTGATTTGGGTCAATTTTTCAAAGACTAGATCTTGTTCTCCTTTTTCAAAGACCAATTGAACAAAAGGCTGGGTATATTTCTCAATCACCATCAGTTGCTTTTTGTCCATTAGGCTTCTCCTAATTCATCAAGATAGCGATCGATCAGTTGGCGTTGACCTTCAGCATCCAGCTGTTGACTCAACAATTTGCCGGCAAGATTGACAGTGAGATCTGCCACATCGCCTTTGATACTGTTCAATGCTTCTTCTTTGTTATGCGCAATTTCTTGTTGCGCTTTTTCTTTCAAACGTACTGCTTCTTGAGTGGCTTCTGAAAGGATCTGAGATTTGTTCTTTTCTGCAGTTTCCTTTGCATTTTCGACGATAGACGCAGCTTCTTTGCGGCTACCTGCCAACTCTTCTTCACGTTTACTTGCTAGTTCCTCAGCTTTTTGACGAGCTGATTCTGCTCCATCAATATCATCTGTAATCTTTTTGGCACGCGCTTCTAAAATTCCATTGATATTGTTCCATGCAAATTTCTTTATTAAAAAGATTAATAATAGGAAGGAACCAGCAATGAGAATAAAGTTACCAATAATTTCACTCATTGATACATGCATTCTTCTACTCCTCCTCTACTTACTCTTCGCCATTAATTTTCTTACCAATATAGATTGATGACAACATGGTAAACACATAGGCTTGGATACATGAAATAAAAATTGAAAATGCAGTCCATGCCATGCTACCAATAAAGGCAAATGGATACCAATAGAAAGCTTGGTGTGATAAGTTCACGAGCAAGCTTGCTAATACCTCACCCGCAAAGATATTTCCGAAGATCCGAAGTGCCAAGGAGGCAAAGTTCGTTAATTCTTCCAAAATATTCATGGGGGTCATAAATCCAGGTGTCACAAAAGCCTTTAAATATTCCTTCACACCACGTCGGCGAATTCCTTCTACATGGGCGATTAAGGTGATCAAAAATGAAAAGGCAAAGTCATAACCCAGGTTAGCGGTTGGTGATGTCCACAAATTGTAACCATTGGTCGTTTCGATTTTAGCCATCAATCCAATGTTATTGGCCACTAAAAGAAATAGGAAAAGAACAAACAAGAACAAGGAATAGTCCTTTATATAATGTTCCCCAATATTTCCTTTGGTGAAGCCTACGACAAAGTCATATGCGTATTCCAGCACATTTTGTTTGCCCTTTGGTCGGATCGTCATTTTACGGCTGGCCCAATAAATAAAGCCAAAAACCACCAAAACAGCAATCAAGGTCATAGCAAGTAGGGTCAAATTAAAAGTTACAGGTCCAAGAGTTATCGTTGGAGTGATACTTTCTTCCAAGTTTTGACACCTCCTTTTCTAAAATAGAAGTGCTTATTTGATAATGAAGGCCATAACCAAGGTTACGAAGAAAGTACCTTCGACAAAGGCAACACCAAGAATCAAGAGGCTACGCAATTGACCAATAATTTCTGGTTGACGAGACGCAGATTTCAATAGGCTGCTCATCATCAAACCTTCTGCCAGTGATACACCAAAGCAGGCTAAACAAAGACCTAAAAATGTTAAATTCATGATGAATTCTCCTTTTATAAATTTTACCTCCTTAGTTTACTCCTAAAAGATATAATAGTCAAATATTTCCTAGAAAAGAAAGCGTTTTTGTTAAATTACGTTATTTTTTTAATATGATAATTTTTCCGCTCTACGATTGATTACTTTTAATTTTTAGACACTTTATCCACCTCTATTCATTTTTTCTTCTAAAAAACTCTCACCTGCTCAGCAGATGAGAGAATTCAATTATTTAAAGATAGACGTTTTAAAACTATCTGTTTGTTGCAGCAATTTCTTAAAGATTTTTTCTTTCAGTGCAACCGTATTGTCAAATTTGACAGAACCGTTACTTAGAGTAACCTTATCTTTATCCACTGCTTCAGCAAATGCACGTTTCAAGCCTTCATAGCTATTGTAGGTCTTCCCATCGATGTCAATAGCCTGAATTCCATTTTTGGCACTGGTCACCACTTCATTGAAGTAAGCTTTCTTCCAGTCTTCAAGGGTACTGAATCTTCCATCAGAAATCTTCTGAATGACGAAGTCATCTCCTAGAGTGGCACGTCCAGCTTGTTTGGACTCTTGTTTATACTTGTTTGAAGCATAACCCAGGAATCCTTTTTCATAGCCATAGTAACCCCAGAGTCTGAAGGTATTGTGTTTGAAGGACATGGCTCCAGGAGCCCCTTCACTGGTGTTCCCACCATAGATACCTGTCATCATCGGCACAGTCACATAGGCTGAACCAAAGTCAGATGGATTATAGACGCCATTTCCAGGACCACGGTTGGTCATGAAATTGTTGGTGATGAGGTCATCTACTGTATTTAAAGCAATCGCTTTTTCCTCATCACTCAAAGCCCGAACCTTATCGAATTGATTCTTGGTGTTCGCTCCTCGGTATTGTTTATCAACCTTCTTGAACCAAGCATTGTTTAAGTCCTTACTATGTTTGTCCAATACAGCTTCCCCTTCTAGGTAATCCAGAAGCATGAGCGTATCGTTATAACCTTTCATGTAGCGATCAATCTCATCACGTGATTGAAGATTGTTTGGATTGGTATTGTACCATTGGTTGCCATCGTTAGGACGTTCATAGGCCATGTTGAGACCTAAGGCTTTGTATTCCCCATTTGGATTAGATACAGATGGTGTTTGGAGCATTCCTTGGGCAAAGGCTTCAATATCTGTTCCTTCGCGGTGTCTCCAACCACCTAAGTAAACCATACGGTCATTGACATGCGTCGTTTCGTGGGTAAAGGCAGAAACCCCAAAGTCACTAATCATATCGGTCACCATGAAGAAGACAGAGTCGTCTTTATATGGATTTCCGTAAATTCGAGCTACAGCCCCCATGCGCCAATCTGTCGCATGGTAACGATCGGTAGGCCCGTACAATTCACGGATTGGAGCGACATCTTTGCCACTATCTGTATGTCCATAACGATCTGTGCTAATGCCTTTATAGTTTTGGTTATCGAGAACAGGGGTCGGCACCATATTGTTGCTCTTCAGGAGCTGATTGCGAACCTTATCCGTTGCGAGACGTGACCAGAAATCCAGGTAATCCTGTTGTCCTTTAGCCACCTTGTCGATTTCCGCTTTGAAGGCATTTCGTTCCGCTTCTGTGTTCTTACCATATTTCTCGAAGGAACTATAGGCCATGGTATTGTAGGTTGAAATCAAGAACATATGGGCATCTTTTAAGTTCAAGAGTGGCAAGATCATTTTACCGTGAACATCATTGTTTAAGCCCTCATAGGCTCTGTGTTTAGCAGACGCGAATGCTGGATTGGTCGTCTCAGGCTCCACAATATAGACATTGTCTTTGGTTGCTTTGATGAACCAATCGTTCAAGTCTGTCTCTTTTGTAAAGAGCTCCATATTGTACTTCAAGAAGTCATTTAAGTTACCAGAAAGAGTCGATTTAGCCACAACTTCACGGAAGGCATCGTGGGTACGAGTCCCTTTGATGTAGTCTTCTTTTGAACCAATTTCAATCAAACGGTCTAAGACATCAACATTCTTCCCATAAAAATCTGGCTTGAACAACATGAGTTGCTTGATATTGAAGTTATCAAACTTAACTCCGTAGTAACGATTGAGGTAAGACAAACCAAGAAGAACAGCGGCCTTGTTGTCATCAACTTTCTTGATAAGGGCCCGTTTGGCAGCCTCATCTGTGTTCAATTGATGGTCTTGGTTTTCAACCAACTGTTTGACAAAGTGAGTCAAATTATCCTTGACTGCTTGGAAGCTTTCTTCAAGGTAAAGGTTCTTAATAGCATTGACCTTGTTAGGACCTGTTCTACCAAGATGGGTGTAGATTGGATCTGATTGCAATTCTACTGGACTTAGTTTCCCTACGATAGCACTGATGAGATCGCTCCGGTCTTTGTCCACCATATTTGGCGTGTAGACCACTTCACCGAGCTCCGCCACACTGTACTCTTTGACTTGTTTAACTTTAGACTCTTTCGGTGAAATGCTAAAGATATCTTTTGTCTTATCGGCATAATGGATCAGGATGTGATCAGCATCAGCTAGTTCAGTAACAAAATCATTGCCCTTCATAGCGGTCACAGACAAGACTTCCTTGGTCAAGAGAGGACTCGTTGCAGCCAGTTTATTCCCTTGGTCGACAATCCATTCTTTGTTGTAGAAAGGTTGCAATTTAGCGATATTGCGGTAAGCTAGCTCACGAGTCGCATCGTAACCAGTGATGGCCTTGTATTGATCGTCTTTGCTAACAAGGTGATTGAGCGTATCTTCAATCGGCTTACTGCTGGTATATTTATCAGCAGTGATTCCCATTGCTTCGATTTTCTGCTCAACTTCTGCCAGCGAGATGCTTGGGATTTTACGGGAATTGTTAAAGGATTTTTTCCCTTCACTCACGCCGTCCACACTGTAATTGCGCTTGGTTCTTGAATAGGTAAAGTAATCATCTGCGTCAATATCCGAGTGTCCGAAGACCATCTCACCTGTTTTGACTTTCATCATGGTGATGTTGTCTTCAATGGCACCCAAGGCCCAGTTGGTCCCCAGTAAGCCACCAGATTGGACCGCTTCTTTCAGTTCAATCGAACCTTTAGCAACGGAGTTTCTGAGGACCCCTTCTTTACCTACTGTATGGTTATTGCCACCATTTTGGGAGGAGTAGACGAGACCTGCCGCTTTGGCTTTGTTCCCAGTCATTTCAGCATCAACGTAAGCCTTTTCTACAATACCTTTCCAGTTCTCGCCAACAACACCTGCTAGATAGCCACCTTTATTGCCAGCAGCGTGCAGTTTCCCGATGAAGGCAACATTACTGACCTTCCCACTACCATCAATTTTATTGATAATACCAGCTACATCGTTGTTTCCAACAACGCTTCCTGTTACTTTAACATTTTCGACAGTCGCATTATTTTTGATGACACCTGCGATCGGTGCTACTCGATCAAATCCAGGCATGTCAATGTTAACATTTTCAAGCAAGAGATTCTTAACAGTACCACCTTCGATGTTACCAAATAACGGTCTCGTAATGTTATGGATAGCAAATGTATTGCCTTCTGTACTTTCCAATATTCCCTTGAAGGCATTGGTTACATAAGACTTGCCAGCTGGTTGCACATTACTTGCATTCATACTGCTACCAAGCTTAAAGATACCAGTCGGATTGGCTTGCATAGCTTTTACAAGTTCGTTGAAATTGTAGTAGACATCTCCTTCATGAGCTTTCGGCTTCGCAATATAGTGGACATAGTCCTCACTGAACTGGTTGTCCGCAGTCCGTTGGATGAGATCAGGAGCTTTGGCTGTTACTTTGTAGAGGGTTGCGCCATCTACCGTCACTTCTTCGATTTTATCAACGGCTAGTTTTGTAATCTTATTATCATGGGTGGTGACCTTTAAGTAGTAAGGCTTCACATCTGATGGTGTTTCAGACAAGAGGCTGCTATCGGTCTCAAGACCTTGGTCATCCACGCTAATCAGACTGGTTTCCTTGATGTTTTTGATTTCAACTTTTTTAAGATCAATTCTCAGTGGTTCTTCCTTGAGAACTTCTTCTTCATCCCCATTTCCACGGTCATAGACCATGGTCGTTGCGAGCGTATAATCCTTGTAGTAGTCCAAGTCCGCTAAAGCAGCTGCCAAGTCCGTCTCTGAAAGGGTCAGGGTTTTCACCACTTGATCACCCTTCTTCAATACAGCCTGGATGGACTTGATGGTCACACCGTCTGGTTTATCCAAATGATAGGTAGCTTTAGCACTGCGCTTCAATTCTTCCTTATCGACCTGGGTCAAAGTTAAGGTAGGCTTTTCAAGTTCTTTGGTCCCTTGTTGAATGATCTGATCTTGGGCTTGTTCTAGTACTTCTTCAGAAATTGTAGGAGCATCCGTTGTTTTGACACCTTTAATGGTCTTATAGACCTTGGTGATTTTTTTCTTCCCATTTTTACCGACTTGAGAAACCCTTTCGGTTCCTTTTAGCAAGGTGGCATCTTGTTCGGTTACCGTCTTAAATGGAATTTCTTCAAAAGCAACTTCCTCTGTTTGGCCTTCAATCGCCTTACTCCCACGACTAATTTTTTCTGTCACAGGAGCTTTTACCGTTTCAGTTGTCGTGCTCACGGGCTCGCCAATCTTCTCACCATTGACCGTCTTATAAACACGACGAATCTCCTGACTACCAGCCTCGCCTTTCTGAAGAAGGCTTTCTTCATCGGTGTAACGATTGGCATCCGTTACATACTCTGTTTCATATGGAAGGATTACCGTTTCTGTCTCTGTTACCGTCCCTTCCGTAACTTGATAGGTTGGATTCTCCGGTTGAACAGGAGCTTCACCGACATGACCTTCTTCCTGTGTTCCCTTAGCTTCCACCACACCTGTATAAGTAGGGTTCTCTGGTTGAACAGGGGCTTCGCCGACATGGCCTTCTTCCTGTGTTCCCTTGGATTCTACTACACCTGTATAGGTTGGGTTCTCCGGTTGAACAGGAGCTTCGCCGACATGGCCTTCTTCCTGTGTTCCCTTAGCTTCCACCACACCTGTATAGGCTGGGTTCTCTGGTTGAACAGGAGCTTCGCCGATATGGCCTTCTTCCTGTGTTCCTTTATCTTCCACCACACCTGTATAGGTTGGCTTCTCCGGTTGAACAGGAGCTTCACCGACATGACCTTCTTCTTGTGTCCCCTTAGCCGTTACAACTGGAGAAGGATTGGGTTGAGGGGTTGGTTGGGCATCTTCTTTTGTCCCAACAGCAAGAATTTGTGAAACTGGTTCTTTAGTGACCTTGCTTTCAACGACTCTGCGAACTTCTTGTCCATCTACCACACTCACTTCTGTCAATAGGGTCCGCTCCCCATTTTGACCAGCAGTCAGCACCTTGGTTTGCCCTTTAGGTAATGTAGGATCAGCTTGTTTGACAGTTTCAAATGGCACAGGCTCAGTAGAGACTTCCAGGCTTGGTTTTTCAACTTGAGGAAAGGCTGGAGAGACTTCTGGGGTCACACGAGCTTGTGCTTCCACTTGTGGAATACCTGTACTTGTTTTGATCGTTCCTTCTACAGAAGGTTTCGTTTCCTGCATAGCCTTTGGCTCTCGTAAGCTCGTCTTTTGGACTGACGGGTAGCGCAGATAACCAATATAGTCATAACCGTCAATTTGAATCACGCCATTTGCAAGATCTTTGCTCGATGCGATCGCAAGATCCTGATTATAGGCGCGCAAAACTTGATTTTGTAGGGCTGCGACTTCAACTGGAAGTAGAAGACTTTGTCCCATGGCTCCAATCAAAAGGACGCCCATGACCTTCTTCCGGTGCTTTTTAGAGAGTAAGAGGACCGCAAAGGAAGCTGTGGCTAGACTTAGCCCAAAAAGGGCGACTTCCTGACTTCCTGTTTGAGGAAGAACCGACTGAATTGCTTCCTTCTTCTTATAGACGAGATAGAAAGTATCTTCATTTTGATACTCTTCAGGGATTGCATGAATCACCTGTGCTTTTTCTTCAGCAGTCAGCTCTTCTTCTGTCACATATCCTAAGTGAACATGAGCAGGTAGAGTCATCTGATCTGCTTTGACAGGACGAGCTCCTAACAAGCTTCCTCCTAATAAAAAGGCTCCAATGGCCACCGGACCAACACCGACAGTTAATTTCCGAATCGAATATTTGGTCATTTTTTCAAACGTTTGTTTCGCTTTTTTCATCCTAAAATTCCTATATAGTAATATTTAACCCTCGAGCAGGGACCTGATTATTTTTAGAGAGGATGGGATCCTTTCCAGAAATAAGAACCTTCCCGGGATTTTTTACCTTTACCTATCTTATCTTTTTTCTTCTATTTTAGCAAGCTCTAAAACTCAAAAAAATAAACCGTTTTCTTTATAGGAAGAAAGCAACACAAAAAACGCCTCGAAAGGCGTTTGTATTATAGATCTATTTATAAGGATTGGTACAAATCATTGTATCGTTGACTAGCCGTATCCCATGAGAAGTCACGCGTCATAGCTTGCTCTTGGAGACCATACCAAGCCTGTTTGTCATTGTAGTAGACAGCCAAGGCTTCATCAACTGCCCAGTTAAACCAATAGCCAGACAAATTATTGAAACTAAAGCCTGTTCCACTTCCATCAACAGCATTATACGGTTGGACCGTATCTCGAAGTCCGCCGACTTCATGCACTAAAGGAAGGGTTCCATAACGCATGGCCATCATTTGAGAAAGACCACACGGTTCAAAACGGCTTGGCATCAAGAAGACATCCGACGCTGCATAGATTTCTTGGGCCAATTGGACATCAAATGTGATATTCGCTGAAAGTTTATCTGGGTAGGCTTGACCAAACCAAGCAAAGGCATTTTCAAATCCAGGATCTCCTGTACCGAGCAAGACAATCTGAATATCCTTTTGCAAGAGTTGATGCAACTCTTCTACCACCACGTCAAAGCCTTTTTGACGTGTCAAACGAGAGACGATCCCAAACAAAGGAACATCATCGCGAACAGGTAGACCGACACGTTCTTGAAGAGCTCGTTTACTAGCTGCTTTACCTGAAAGATCTGAGAGACTGAAGTGATACGTCAAGAGTGGATCCGTTTCAGGATTATACAGATCTGCATCAATCCCGTTAACAATTCCGGTCACCTTGCCAGACTCCATCCGAAGGATCTGATCCAAGCCACAACCATATTCAGCAGTCATAATCTCATGCGCATAGCTAGGAGAAACAGTTGTCACACGGTCAGCATATAGAATGCCGGCTTTCATCCAGTTCAGGCAATCATTCCATCGAAGTGTTCCATCTGCATAGCGTTCAAATCCAACTCCGAAAAGATCCCACAACATTCCTGGGTCGAACTGACCTTGGAATTCCAAATTATGGATGGTCAATACTGTCTTAATTCCATGATAAGCTTGAATCCAACGGTATTTTTCCTTCAGCAAGAAAGGAATCATCGCCGTATGGTAATCATGGGCATGAAGAACATCTGGAATGAAGTCAACTCGTTCCATCGTTTCTAAGGCCGCGAGCTGGAAGAAGGCAAAGCGTTCGCCATCATCGAAGTCACCATACACATGACCTCTAAAGAAATAATGTTGGTTATCAATAAAGTAAAAGGTGACTCCATCGCGCACAATGCGTTTCACACCAACATATTGACTTCTCCAGCCAACCTTGGTCTCAAAATGCAAGACATCTTCGATTTGATCTCCAAACTTAGCCTCTACCATATCATAGTAAGGGAGGATCACGCGCACATCATGACCACTTTTCGCTAAGGATTTAGGAAGAGCGCCAATAACGTCTCCCAAACCACCTGTTTTAGAAAACGGTGCTCCTTCAGCTGCAACAAATAATAGTTTCATTAGACAATATCCTCTGTAACAATCGTTCCTTTTTTAACCACGACAGGTGCTTCTTCTGTCCCACGAATCGTCACACCAGCAGCCACTTCAACACCCTTATCCAGAATGGCATGTTCGACGATTGCATTTTCATGAATCACAACACCAGGGAAGAGAAGGCTACTGCGTACTTCTGAACCTTCATAAAGGCGTACCCGACGTGAAACAATGGAACGTTCAACGGTTCCTTCTACAATACTACCCGAAGCAAATTGAGACGTTTTAATATGTGAAGTCTTGGAATAATACGTTGGTTCTTCATTCTTCACTTTCGTATACACCTTTTGGTTTGGTGAAAAGAGCTTCATGAATTTTTGGTTTTCCAACATATCCAAGTTTGCATGGTAGTATGATTCAACTGAATGAATATTGGCTAAGTAACCTGTATATTCAAAGGCAAAAGCATTGTATTCCACCGCCAAATCACGCAAGATATAGCGCAATTTTTGTGGGTATTCTTTCTTGGCTTCTTCTTCAATTTTTTCAATCAACCAAGGAGTGTCCACAATAAAGACATCTGTTGACATGTTGTAGACTTCGTCAGGATCCTTGCCATCAAAAAGTCTTTGCTCTGTAACATGGTCTGTTTCATCAATTTTCAAGACAGCATTGACTTCAGAGATATTTTGAAGATGCAACTTTTTGTAAACAACTGTAATCGGACGGTCAACGCTATTATGCAAGTGGAAAACTTGATTGAGGTCAATATTCATCAAAACATCACAGTTTAAAGCAACTGTTTGGTTGGAACCAGACCGTTTCAAATAGGTCAATAATTGTTGGTAGTATTCTGGCCCTACCGTTGTATTTTCAACTGGAGTATTATAGATTCCGAGGTAATAGTGGCTCAATAAAGTAGACAAGCCCCACTCACGACCTGAACGAATATGGTCAAAGACCGAACTAATATTTTCTTGTTGGAAAATCCCAAAAACACTACGAATACCAGCATTCGCAAGGCTAGACAATGGGAAGTCAATCAAGCGGTATTTCCCATCAAACGGTAGGGAGGCTACCGGACGATGGCTGGTCAAAGTGGACATATCATGATACCCAACTGTATTTCCTAAAATGGCTGAATATTTATCAATCTTCATCTGTTGCTACCCCCACTTTTTCATTGTAACCGACAACTTGTACTTCCTCTGTTCCATCAATCACGACACCTTCTGCAATGACTGCGCCTTCTCCAATAATCGCGCGTTTCACAACAGCTCCTTTACCGATAATGGCATTGCTCATCACGACAGCATCTTCGACAACTGCTCCTTCACGAACTTGAGCTTCTGTTGATAAGATGGAGTGTTTGACTGTACCGTCTACCGAACAACCATCGACGACAAGAGAATCTTCGATGTGGCCATTTTCCCCAAAGAAGTTCGGTGGAGAAATGAGGTTGCGTGAATAGATTTTCCAGTGACGATCGCGACTATCCAAGGCATTATTTGGATCGATATATTCCATATTGGCTTCCCAAAGAGACTCAATCGTACCAACGTCTTTCCAATAACCATTGAATTCATAAGCATAAACACTTTCGCCTGATTCTAGATACGTTGGAATGACATTTTTACCGAAGTCTGACATATCGATATCACTCTTTTCAGCAGCAACCAACATATTGCGCAGACGAGCCCAGTCAAAGATGTAAATTCCCATGGAAGCCTTGGTAGATTTTGGTTCAGCTGGTTTTTCTTCAAATTCGACAATCCGATTATTGGCATCTGTATTCATGATTCCAAAACGGCTTGCTTCCTTCAAAGGGACATCTAGGACGGCAACAGTCAAGCTTGCGTTATTATCCTTGTGCGCTTGAAGCATGTCATCGTAATCCATCTTGTAGATGTGGTCCCCAGATAGAATCAAGACATATTCCGGATTGATGCTATCGATATAGTCGATGTTTTGAAGAATCGCATGACTAGTTCCTTCGAACCACCGATTTCCTTCACTAGCTGAATAAGGTTGGAGAATAGACACACCTGTATTGATTCCATCCAAGCCCCAGCTGGAACCATTTCCAATATGGCTGTTAAGTGCAAGGGGTTGGTACTGTGTAATCACACCAACATTGTGAATTCCTGAGTTGGCACAGTTTGAGAGAGCAAAATCGATAATCCGATAGCGCCCACCAAATTGAACCGCAGGTTTCGCGATGTTTTTGGTTAATTTTCCAAGACGTGTTCCTTGCCCACCGGCAAGAATTAAAGCGAGCATTTCATTCTTCATTGACTACTTCCTCTTTTTAAAGCTTGGACTCCCTTAGAGTCAACCGATCATCATTTTTTATCTGATGTTTTAGATTTCGTTTTGCGAACCTTCCGTTTCACCTTCCAAATGCTAGCCCCTAAAGCCGGCAAAGTAAAGGTCAAAGTTTGTTCATAATCCTTCCACAGTCCATCTTGAGACTGAACTGTCGGATTGTGCTCTTTCCAGACACCTCCCCATTCTTCTAATTCTGTATTCCAAATTTCTTCATAGACCGCTGATACAGGCACACCAATCGTAAAGTCCTTGCGTTCCACTGGTGCCATATTGAAGACGCACACCAAAAGATCGCCTTTACGATTTTTCCGGATCATAGACAAGACGCTCTGATCCCGGTTATCTGCATCAATAATCTCTAAGCCATCAAAGCTATCATCAATCTCCCACAATTCCTTGTGTTCTTTGTAGAAATGATTGAGCTGAGAAGTGAAACGACGCATCTTCGCATTCATTTCATCCTCTAGATTGCCCCATTCCAGTTGCTCTTCTGACTTCCATTCTAAAAATTGACCAAATTCTGAACCCATAAAGAGTAATTTCTTACCTGGATGGCAAATCTGATAGGTCAAGAGGTTACGGAGTCCAGCAAATTGATTGTAACGATCTCCCCACATCTTATGCATCAAACTCTTCTTACCATGCACCACTTCATCGTGTGAGAATGGTAGTAAGAAGTTTTCAGAAAATGCATACATGAAACTAAAGGTTACCAGGTTAAAGTCAAATTTCCGGTAGATGGGATCTTCTTCGTAGAATCGAAGGATATCATTCATCCAACCCATATTCCATTTATAGTCAAAGCCAAGTCCACCTTCTTCTTCAGAACCCGTGATCTTTTGACCAGCAGAACTTTCTTCTGCAATCATCATGACATCTGGGTGTTCGTTCTTGATAATCGCATTCAACCGTCTAAGGAAATGAACGCCTTCGTAGTTGAGGTTTCCACCATCAATATTTGGTGTCCATGGACCACTATCGTAGTCCAGATAGAGCATATTGCTCACAGCATCGACCCGAATCCCATCTAAATGATAGGTATCAATCCAAAACTTCAAACTAGAAATCAAGAATGACTGGACTTGATTCTTTCCTAAGTCGAAGTTCAAAGCTCCCCATCCGTAGTTATGGGCACGATGTTCATCCTGGTATTCAAAGGTTGGTGTTCCATCATAATACGCCAAGGCATCATCATTGATAATGAAATGTCCTGGTACCCAATCCACGATCACTCCGATATTGTTGAGGTGGCATTCTTCCACGAAGTCTTGAAACTCTTCTGGACTACCATAAGTCTGCTCAAGTGCAAAATATCCCATGAGCTGATAGCCCCAACTCAAGCCCAATGGATGGGCCATCACTGGCATAAATTCCACGTGGGTGTAGTTCATCTCCACTAAATACGGAATCAATTCTTCTTTTAGTTGTTTGAAGGTATAGGAACTGTGATCCTCATTACGTTTCCACGATCCTGCGTGAACCTCATAAATATTAACAGGTCGTTCCTTAAAACCAAGTTTTTTGCGGCGTGCTCTCCAAAGACCATCTTTCCAGTTTTTCTCTGGAATGGTCTTAATAATAGATCCTGTATTGGGTCTCTTTTCCATCCATAACGCTAGAGGATCGATTTTTTGCACCTGATGACCATTTTGTCGAGTCACCAAATACTTGTAAATATCTCCCTCTTTTGCATCGGAACAGAAGACTTCCCAGACGCCTCCTTCATTACGAACCATTGGAATTTTACGGTCTTCCCAATCAGTGAAATCACCAATCAGATCCACAGCCTGAGCATTGGGAGCCCAAACACGGAAGGTAAAACCTTCTTGTTCTCCTCTTGTTTCCTTGTGAGCTCCTAAGTACTCTTGAAGATGGAAATTATCCCCTCTTCCAAATGTCCATAAATCTGTGCTTCTATCCATATACTCACCTCTTTATTTTTTGAAAGCGTTTTCTAATTGTTTTTATTTTACTATAAAATCACTTAATTTTCAAGTTGATTCCTGTAAAATCATGTAAAATTATCAGGAAAAGTTTTTCCATTTTCTTTCCCGAACCTTTTACTTCATTCCTTCGCTTTCCTCCTAATCTTACTTACGATTATACTATATATACGAGAAAAATTAAACAAAAAACCGAACATTCAAATCACTATTTTTATTACTAACTAGTTTATTACGAATAAAATGAACATTTTTATGAACAATGTAAAAAAAGACTAAGACAGATTTGTCTTAGTCTTGATCGACTCTTAGTCTACGTTCACGTATTCTTTTGAAAGTTCAAGAACTTCTTCCATTGTTGAACATTCAGTCAGAGCACGGTTAGCGTATTCTTGCATTTTAGCTGTGTCGAGTTTCTTCATCAAGCTACGTGTACGAAGGACAGATGTCGCTGACATAGAGAACTCATCCAAGCCCATTCCGACAAGAAGTGGAACAGCAGTTTGATCACCGGCCATTTCACCACACATACCTGCCCATTTGCCTTCAGCGTGCGCCGCTTTGATCACGTTGTTGATCAAACGAAGGATAGATGGGTTATATGGTTGGTAAAGGTATGAAACTTGTTCGTTCATACGGTCAGCAGCCATTGTGTATTGGATCAAGTCGTTTGTACCAATTGAGAAGAAATCAACTTCTTTAGCAAATTGGTCCGCAAGCATCGCAGCAGCTGGGATTTCAATCATGATACCTACTTGGATATCATCTGCCACAGCAACACCTTCCGCAAGCAATTTAGCCTTTTCTTCTTCAAGAATACCTTTAGCTGTACGGAACTCAGTCAACAAAGCAACCATTGGGAACATGATCCGCAATTTACCGTGAACAGATGCACGAAGCAATGCACGCAATTGTGTACGGAACATTTGATTACCAGTTTCAGAGATAGAAATACGCAAAGCACGGAAACCTAAGAATGGGTTCATTTCTTTAGGAAGGTCGAAGTAAGGAAGTTCTTTATCCCCACCGATATCCATTGTACGAACAACCACAGGTTTACCATTCATACCTTCAAGAACAGCTTTGTAAGCTTCGTATTGGTCATCTTCCGTTGGGAAGTCTTGAGAATCCATGTACAAGAATTCTGTACGATAGAGACCAACAGCTTCTGCACCATTATCGTTTACACCTTCAACGTCTTTAGGTGTGCCGATGTTAGCAGCCAATTCGAAGTGTTTTCCATCAGCAGTCACTGTTTTCGCATCTTTAAGGAGAGCCCATTCAGCTTTTTGTTTGGCATAAGCTTCACCAGCTGCTTTGAACTCTGCAATTTGTTCTTCAGTAGGGTTGATCACCACTTCACCAGTGATCCCTGAAACAGCCAAAACATCGCCATCTTTGACAAGTTCTGTGATGTTATTTGTACCAAGAACAGCTGCGATTTCAAGTGTACGAGCCATGATAGCTGAGTGACTGGTACGTCCACCGATATTCGTAACAAAAGCTTTTACATACTTTTTGTTCAACTGTGCTGTATCAGATGGAGTCAAGTCATGCGCAACCACGATTGCTTCTTCATTGATAGAAGCAGGGTTTGGCAATTTCTTACCAAGCAAGTTGGCAAGGACACGTTTGGTAACGTCACGAATATCTGCTGCACGTTCTTGCATGTAAGGATTGTCTTCCATTCCTTCAAAGATCGCAATGAACATGTCAGTGACTTCTTTCAAGCCAGCTTCTGCATTGATTTTTTTCGTACGAATCGTTTCTTTGATCTGACCAATCATTTCAGGGTCAGCGAGAACCATCATATGCGCATCAAAAACTTGCGCTGCTTCTTCACCAAGGCTTGCTACTGCATTCTCCCGAATAAGAGAAAGCTCGTTTTGTGAAGCTTCAAGAGCTGCATCCAAACGAGCTTCTTCTGCACTTGTATCTTCGACTGAAACAGTCTCAAATGATAAGTCTGGTTGAATGAGCAAATATGCCTTAGCAACGGCAACACCGTCAGATGCTGCAATTCCTTTTAGCATTTTTGTCATATTTTTAAGCCAATCCTTCTTTAGTCATTGTTTCTGAGATAGCTGCGATCGCATCATCAGCGTCAGCACCTTCAGCAGAAATTACAACGTCAGCACCTTGACCAACACCAAGGCTCATAACACCCATGATTGATTTCAAGTTAACTGATTTACCTTTGTATTCAAGAGTGATGTCTGATGCAAATTTGCTAGCAGTTTGAACCAACAAAGTTGCTGGACGTGCGTGGATACCTGTTTCTGCCACGATGTGGAAATCTTTAGAAGCCATAATTGGACTCTCCTTTTAAAAAATAGTTTTTGAGTTACCTTTTGATAACCCTTACAATTTGGTATTATATCATCTTTTGAAATTTTTTTCAAGATTTTTATCACTGACTTACAGAAAAAGACTGCGAAAAATCCCAATTTAGATACATTCTAAGAAGCTACTGAAGAATGGAGAACAAATCTTTTCAATTTTCTACTATATTATAAGTAACATTTTCCTCCGCTTTCAAATAAAAAGAAGCAAGTGTACCACAGGATATTGATTCACCAAAAAATTATAACTAATTAAAGATGCTTTAAAGCCTATTCCTATCCCATTTCTTGGAATTTCTCAATTTCTGTTCACCACAATATATTGTGTTTTAAAAACCCCATTTCATATCTTTGCACAATATTTAGTTTTATTTTGTTGACAAGTTGCTGGATTTTGTTTATACTGTTTACAGATTTATATTTCGATAGGAGAACGAAAAAGAAATGGTAACCATTTATTCAAAAAATAATTGTGTTCAGTGCAAAATGACAAAACGATTCCTCGATAGCAATCACGTGGAATACCGCGAAATTAACTTAGATGAACAGCCAGAATTTGTAGAACATGTTAAAAACCTTGGCTTCAATGCTGCTCCAGTTATTCAAACACAGGATGAAGTATTTTCTGGTTTTCAACCAGCTAAGTTGAAGAAACTTTCTTAATAAACACAGTATTTTGCTTAAATAGGGGTCTAGCGTTAGCAACCTAACACTAGACCTTTTACTTGTAAAGAGAGGACTTCTCCTCTTCATTTTTTTGAACTAGAACTAGAAAAGGATTATTATGGGATTAAAATCTCTTGAAGATGTGACGTATTTTCGTCTTAACAATGAAATCAACCGTCCAGTAAACGGCCAAATCATGCTTCATAAAGATAAAGAAGCTTTAGATGCTTTCTTTAAAGAAAATGTTGTACCAAATACTAAAGCCTTTGACTCGATTACAGACAAGATTCAGTACCTTCTCGAGCACAATTACATTGAGAGAGCTTTTATCGAGAAATATCGTCCTGAATTTTTAGAGGAATTGGCCCAATTTATCAAAGACCAAAACTTCCAATTCAAGTCCTTCATGGCGGCTTATAAATTCTATAACCAATACGCTCTGAAAACAAACGATGGAGAATATTATCTTGAAAGTATGGAAGACCGTGTCTTCTTCAATGCTCTCTACTTTGCAGATGGAAATGAAGCTATCGCGCGAGATATCGCAAACGAAATTATCCACCAACGCTACCAACCAGCTACTCCTTCTTTCTTAAACGCTGGTCGTGCCCGCCGCGGAGAATTAGTTTCTTGTTTCTTGATCCAAGTAACCGATGACATGAATGCGATCGGACGTTCTATCAACTCTGCCCTCCAACTTTCACGTATCGGTGGTGGGGTTGGAATCTCCCTCAGCAATCTTCGCGAAGCTGGAGCACCGATCAAGGGCTATGAAGGAGCTGCTTCTGGGGTCGTACCTGTTATGAAACTGTTTGAAGATAGCTTCTCTTACTCGAACCAATTGGGACAACGCCAAGGGGCTGGGGTGGTTTACCTCAATGTCTTCCACCCAGATATCATCGCCTTCCTTTCAACTAAGAAAGAAAACGCCGATGAAAAAGTTCGGGTTAAGACTCTTTCACTTGGCGTCGTCGTACCAGACAAGTTCTACGAGTTGGCTCGTAAGAATGAAGAAATGTATCTCTTCAGCCCATACTCTGTAGAGCGTGAATACGGAGTGCCATTCAACTACATCGATATCACTGAAAAATACGATGAGTTGGTTGCTAATCCAAACATCCGCAAGACAAAAATCAAGGCCCGTGATTTGGAAACTGAAATTTCAAAATTGCAACAAGAATCTGGCTACCCATATGTAGTTAACATCGATACTGCTAACCGGGCAAATCCAGTTGATGGGAAAATCATCATGAGTAACTTGTGTTCAGAGATCCTCCAGGTTCAAGAGCCAAGCTTGATCAACGATGCCCAAGAATTTGTCCAAATGGGAACAGACGTCTCCTGTAACCTTGGTTCCACCAACGTGGTTAACATGATGACTTCACCTGATTTTGGACGTTCTATTCGTGCCATGGTCCGTGCCTTGACCTTCGTCACTGATAGTTCTCATATCGTCGCTGTTCCTACTATCGACCACGGAAATAGCCTTGCGCATACCTTTGGTCTTGGAGCCATGGGACTTCATAGCTACCTTGCCCAACAATTGATTGAATATGGATCACCTGAATCTGTTGAGTTTACGAGCATCTACTTCATGCTCATGAACTACTGGACTCTCGTAGAATCAAACAATATCGCACGTGAACGAGGCATTACCTTCCACAACTTTGAAAAATCAGACTATGCCAACGGTAGCTACTTTGATAAGTACACGACTGGAGAATTTGTACCAAAATCTGATCGCGTCAAAGAACTCTTTAAAGATATCTTCATCCCTAGTGCAGAAGACTGGGCAGAATTGCGTGCGAAGGTTCAAGCAGATGGTCTTTACCACCAAAATCGCTTGGCTGTTGCACCAAATGGATCTATCAGCTACATCAATGACGTATCTGCTTCTATCCACCCAATCACACAACGGATTGAAGAACGCCAAGAGAAGAAAATCGGGAAGATCTACTACCCTGCAGCTGGATTGTCAACAGATACCATTCCATACTACACTTCTGCCTACGACATGGATATGCGTAAGGTGATTGATGTTTATGCGGCTGCAACTGAGCACGTAGACCAAGGTCTTTCACTGACCCTCTTTATGCGCAGTGACATTCCAAAAGGTCTTTACGAATGGAAAACTGAAAACAAACAAACCACTCGTGACTTATCTATCCTTCGTAACTACGCCTTTAACAAGGGTATCAAGTCTATCTACTATGTCCGTACCTTTACAGATGATGGTGGAGAAGTTGGTGCCAACCAATGTGAAAGCTGTGTCATCTAAGACACTCAGATCCATTGCTACCAAAAAGTCGGTTCGCCGACTTTTTGTGCGGTATTCTAACAATTGTGTTAAAATAATAATGATTGTATGATCGAATGAATTAGAAAAAGAAAGAGATTTCAAATGGAAACTTACTACAAAGCCATTAACTGGAATGCCATCGAGGATGTCATCGATAAATCTACTTGGGAAAAGCTAACCGAACAATTTTGGTTGGATACACGTATTCCTTTGTCAAACGACTTGGATGACTGGAGAAAGTTGTCTAATAAAGAAAAAGACCTAGTTGGTAAAGTCTTTGGTGGATTGACGCTCTTGGATACCATGCAGTCTGAAACGGGTGTGCAAGCTCTTCGTGCAGATATTCGTACGCCTCATGAAGAAGCCGTCTTTAACAACATCCAATTTATGGAATCTGTCCACGCTAAGTCTTACTCTTCTATCTTTTCGACCTTGAATACCAAGTCAGAAATCGAAGAGATTTTCGAATGGACCAACACCAATCCTTTCCTTCAAAAGAAGGCAGAAATCATCAACGAAATCTATCTCAATGGGACCCCTCTTGAAAAGAAAGTCGCCAGCGTTTTCCTTGAAACCTTCCTCTTCTACTCTGGTTTCTTCACACCTCTCTACTATCTTGGAAACAACAAGTTGGCCAACGTAGCTGAGATCATCAAGTTGATCATTCGGGACGAATCTGTTCACGGAACCTATATCGGCTACAAGTTCCAACTTGGATTTAACGAATTACCAGAAGAAGAACAAGAGAAACTCAAAGAGTGGATGTATGATCTTCTCTACACCCTCTATGAGAATGAAGAAGGCTACACAGAGAGCCTCTATGACGGTGTGGGCTGGACAGAGGAAGTCAAGACCTTCCTTCGCTACAACGCCAATAAAGCCCTCATGAACTTGGGACAAGACCCGCTCTTCCCAGACTCAGCAGATGACGTTAACCCAATCGTCATGAACGGAATTTCAACCGGTACCTCTAACCACGACTTCTTCTCTCAAGTCGGAAATGGTTACCTTCTCGGTGAAGTAGAAGCCATGCAGGATGACGATTACAATTACGGACTATAAGAAGAAAAACCTTTCCAGACGGAAAGGTTTTTTTGTTGCAATCTTTTTCTAATTGGATTTACTTCTTTTTTGAAAAAAGAGGTTGGACAAAGATCCAACCTCTCCGATGATTACAATTTACCTGCTACAGCATCCAACAATTCTTGGATTTTCGCTTGGTTGCTTCCTCCTGCCATGGCCATGTCTGGTTTACCACCACCACGTCCATCGACGATTGGAGCCAATTCTTTGATCACATTTCCTGCATGGACCTCTTTTGTCTTGCTGGCTACAAGGACATTGACCTTGTCACCGATAGCTGCGACAAGAACAAGGACGTCAGAGTAATCTTTTTGTTTCCAGTTATCCGCAAAGGTACGAAGAGCACCTGCATCTGATACAGAAACTTGGCTAGCAATGTAACGGTGACCGTTTGCTTCTTGAACATCCTTGAAGACATCACCTGCTGCTGCAGCCGCTGCTTTTTCCTTCAATTTTGCATTTTCTTTTTACAATTGACGGAGTTGCTCTTGAAGACCTTCCACCTTGTGAGGAACTTCCTTATTTGAATCATTTACTGGAGTTGGAACTTGTACAGCTTTTATGAGATTTGTAAGACTGTTTCCATCTCCTCTCGAGGGTTTGGTGGCTTCCTACTTAAAAATAATCTTACGTTTTTTAGTGTTTTTCATTTTTAGTTTCTCCTTGATTTTAATTAATTGTGTTTTTATCAGTATAATAGATATCCCCTATTTTATAAATATCATAGTCACTGGGGTGAACGTGTATTTTGTGTTCTTTTTGGTTGTATTCATCCCACAAGATGAATTGTAAGTATTCACCATCATCAGTTTTTCCAACAATTTCACGATCTTGTGGATTAGGGTTTTTCACTATCTGCTCTTGTTTCTCTTTCTCTAATCTATCATAGATATTAGATAGGTCATTTCCAGCCTTGAAAATGAACATAATGACTATTGTACTAAAGAAAATCCCAAAACATAGTAAATTGAGTAATGCTCTATTAAATCTTCCCATTTTATTCCTTTCTTATAACTCATCGTCTAAATATTTAATAATTTCACCAATAATTTTCTCTTCTGTATCAGATGAAAACTTAGAATTAACTTGTTTCCTATAGCTCCCTGATGCTTCTCTGACAATATCAGAATAATAGATACATTGAATGTATTGCAAGCGTATAACATCAGTCATTAAGCTGTATTTTGAACCTTTACGCCCTCCATAACTTTCATCAAACGTAGAAGGAATTTGAGCTCTTTCAATCCACTATCAAGGGTTAGGGGGGCCTACTTCATATGCTGCATCCCAAAAAGGGAATCAACACACAGTATAGTTCCTACCTGGAAACAATCCTAAGTATACCATATTTTACTAGAGCTTTCAGCTAGAAGAACAAACAATCTTCACGTTCTATTGATCTCTCACCCCATTCAAACGAACGGTTTCCTCCAAACTACCGACATAGATGATATTGTTGTCCTCTTGCTTGGCATCATAAGAATTTTGACGAGCACCAAGTAAAATCTGATAACTAGAGACCTCTAACTATAAATCAACCTCAAAACAAGAGCGTTGCACTCGAATATCAAATACCTCTAGAAGTTTAGCCAATTTCAAGCTCCGTTTAATGCTGGTGATATCGTAGATAATCGAGCAAAAGAGAGACTTTTTCTTGGCGAACTCTTTCTCATCTCCTGATAAACGATAGAATAATCCCATTAGTTATCTCCTGTATCACATGTTCGATAAGATTGAGGACCTAGCTCCTCAAACGATCTGATCAAGCTTTTGATTTGCTGATCAGCAGTATAGAAAAAACTGTAACGTTTGCTATACCTTGAACATATGGATGATTTTCCAGCATCCTTTCCCTCATACCTCGGATAAAGATTTCACTTCCCTCATCTGTTCATATGACAGCATCATCCTCCTCTTTTTCAAATAGCTCCTTTTCTAGCTCTCCCTGAAAATTTCACCATTCCCATTTTTCACGATAATTCTGTATTCAGATAGACCTAAAGCATAGTCCGACTTTTGTACGAATAAACCACTCATGTCCTGACACTTCCTCAATGGATAAAGGATATCAGTTTATCACATTTTCAAAAATAGTCAAGCCATATATAAAAAAATACACAAACAAAAAGACCTACCCGAGGGTAGATCTTCTCTAGATTACAATTTACCTGCTACTGCATCCAACAATTCTTGGATTTTCGCTTGGTTGCTTCCTCCTGCCATGGCCATGTCTGGTTTTCCACCACCACGTCCATCGACGATTGGAGCCAATTCTTTAACCAAGTTACCTGAGTGGATGTCTTTAGACTTGCTAGCTACGAGAAGGTTGACCTTGTCACCGATTGCTGCGACAAGAACAAGCACATCAGAGTAGTCTTTTTGTTTCCAGTTATCCGCGAAGGTACGAAGGGCACCTGCATCTGAAACAGAAACTTGGCTTGCAATGTAACGGTGACCGTTTGCTTCTTGAACATCTTTGAAGACATCGCCTGCCGCCGCTGCTGCTGCTTTTTCCTTCAATTCTTCATTTTCTTTTTGCAATTGACGGAGTTGCTCTTGAAGACCTTCCACCTTGTGAGGGACTTCTTTGAGTTGAGGTGCTTTCAAGGTTGCTGCGACGGCTTTCAGTGCATCCTCTTGTTCACGATAAGCTTCAAAGGCTTCCTTACCAGTCACTGCCAAGATACGACGAGTTCCTGATCCAATTCCTTCCTCTTTTACAATCTTGAAGAGACCGATTTCAGAAGTATTGCCTACATGGGTACCACCACAGAGTTCCACTGAGTAGTCTCCGATAGTGACAACACGGACTTCTTTACCGTATTTCTCACCAAAGAGGGCCATGGCTCCCATTTCTTTAGCAGTATCGATATCTGTTTCAATTGTTTCTACTGCGATTGCTTCCCAGATCTTTTCATTGACTTGTTGCTCAATAGCGCGTAATTCTTCAGGAGTTACGGCTTGGAAGTGGGTAAAGTCAAAGCGAAGGAATTCTACTTCATTGAGAGATCCAGCTTGGGTTGCGTGGTTACCAAGAATATTGTGAAGAGCCGCATGGAGCAAGTGAGTTGCTGTGTGGTTCTTCATAACACGGTGACGACGATTGGTATCGATAGCCAAGGTGTATTCTTGGTTCAAGGCAAGAGGAGCAAGAACTTCAACCGTATGAAGTGCTTGTCCATTTGGTGCTTTTTGAACGTCTGTCACAGTCGCTACGACGTTTCCTTGAGCATCTAAGATTTGACCATGGTCCGCAACTTGTCCACCCATTTCAGCGTAGAATGGAGTTTCTGCAAAGATCAGTGATGCAGTTCCCTCTGAAACAGCTTCTACTTCAGCATTGTCTGCTACGATAGCCACCAACTTAGAAGGCAATTGACTAGCATTATAGTTAAAGACACTTTCAACTGTGATGTTTTGAAGGGTTTCATTTTGCATACCCATAGATCCGCCTTTGACAGCTGATGCACGCGCACGCTCTTGTTGTTCCTTCATGGCTGCTTCAAAGCCTTCACGATCGACCGTCATTCCAGCTTCTTCGGCGATTTCTTCTGTCAATTCTACTGGGAATCCGTATGTATCATAGAGTTTGAAGACGTCTTGACCAGCAATCACTGTTTGGCCTTTGGCTTTCAAGTCTTCAACGATGGTTTGGGCAAAGTGTTGACCAGAGTTCAAGGTACGAGCAAATGATTCTTCTTCACTCTTGATGATTTTTTCGATGAAATCTTGTTTTTCAAGTACTTCTGGGTAGTAGCTTTCCATGATCTTCCCAACGGTTGGAACCAATTTATACAAGAAAGTTCCTTCGATCCCCAATTTTTGACCATGCATAGAGGCACGACGGAGGAGACGACGAAGAACGTAACCTCGTCCTTCATTACCAGGAAGAGCCCCATCTCCAATCGCAAATGAAAGCGAACGGATGTGGTCAGCAATGACCTTGAAACTCATGTTGTCGCCATCTGGATCATATGTTTTACCAGACATCTTTTCAACTTCACGAATGATTGGCATGAAGAGGTCTGTTTCAAAGTTGGTCTTAGCCCCTTGGATAACGGCTACCAAACGCTCTAAACCAGCGCCCGTATCAATGTTCTTGTGTGGCAATTCCTTGTATTCGCTACGAGGAACAGCTGGGTCAGCGTTAAATTGTGACAAGACAATGTTCCAGATTTCGATGTAACGGTCGTTTTCGATATCTTCTGCAAGAAGACGAAGACCGATATTTTCTGGGTCAAAAGCTTCTCCACGGTCAAAGAAGATTTCTGTATCTGGTCCAGAAGGGCCCGCACCGATTTCCCAGAAGTTGTCTTCGATTGGGATCAAGTGACTTGAATCTACACCAACAGCGATCCAACGGTTGTATGAATCTTTATCATCTGGATAATAAGTCATATAAAGTTTGTCTTTTGGGAAGTCAAACCATTCAGGACTTGTCAAAAGCTCATAAGCCCAAGTGATGGCTTCGTCACGGAAGTAATCCCCGATGGAGAAGTTCCCCAACATTTCAAACATAGTATGGTGACGAGCCGTCTTCCCTACGTTTTCGATATCATTGGTACGAATAGCCTTTTGAGCATTGGTAATCCGTGGATTTTCAGGTTTGATGGTTCCATCAAAGTATTTCTTAAGAGTGGCAACCCCTGAGTTGATCCACAAAAGGGTTGGGTCATTTACGGGAACCAAGCTAACAGATGGTTCTACAGAGTGGCCTTTGCTTGCCCAGAAATCAAGCCACATTTGGCGGACTTGTGCACTAGATAATTGTTTCATATTTTTCTCCTAATTTTTATAAGATTAGTTGGCGCCTGCTTCTAACATTTCGACATAATCGATGGCGACACACAGTGAGATGACTAAATCAGCGTATTCATCCTCATACACCGATACTTGATAGGTAGAGGTTAGATGAAAGAGTTCTTTGCTAATCTCAGCGACGATTTGATCCCGATCATCGAACAATTTGAATTCCAGGTCCCAGATATTTCCCTGCACCCGAAGCCCCAAATCTTCGATATCGTATTTGTCCCTAAAGAGCGTCAGCTTTTTATGGATATAAAAGCGATCCCCATTCATCAACTCAACCACAAATTTTGGAAGTAGGCTGATTGTTTTTTTGGTGATAAGGCTGACTTTTTCTCCATTTTGATCATAGATGGTAAAGGTCTTGGGAACCTTAAGAAAGGAGCCCTCAACCTGGTATTGGACATTTCCCAACTCATCTTTGATATCGAACCGCTCGCCACCCAATCGAAATTTTTGTTTCACTTGATAGGTTCTCATCTTTTGATCTCCTTTGAAAAGCTTCAGAGAACGATTCACAAACAAAAGACAAGCCACTAAACGAAGGGCGAAAAACCGCGGTACCACCTTCATTCAATGAACTTGTCATTCTTCATTTTGTATGCAATTGTCTCAGCCGAGTAGCATGACTTCCTAGCTTAGATGGCTCGCAGCACCGCCATTTCTCTGAACTAAGATAACTGAAAATCAATTCTCAACATTCCTATTATACTTTTTTTTTGAGTTTGAGTCAACCGAAAAATATAAAACTATAATAAGGTCCATACTTTATCGGACACTAATTTCAAGTCCAATTTTATAAATTGCTTCCTGAATTTCATCAAGTGATACAAGGAACCATTCTTTCGGAACAAAATTCTCTCCATTTGGTGCGGTTAGTTCCACCTCTAATTGTTTATCTGAAAAATAATGATGAAGAGTAGTTTCTAGTTTTCTAGCGCTAAAATTCTGAACCTCAAAACTAGCTACTAAATGTACAGGAGCATAAAGATAGGTCCCTTCTTTTTCTGCATTTGCTAAGCGTTTTTCAATTTTTTCTTGTGTAAATCCAATTTTATAAAGGTTACTAATACCAGCAATTTGAGGATTAGTACTCAAGGATTTCACTACATAAATATATCCGGTTGTTATTCGTTCACTCGGACTAACACCACCCATCACATCTTCTATCAACTCAGTTACCATTCGTCCATGTCTCGTTCTATCATGCAAATTAGATACAAACGAACGAAGTAAAGCATTCTTATTCTCCGTACCATTTTCATATACGAGATGAAGTTCAGCATTAGTGTATCCGTTCTTATCAATGAAGTATTCCCCCTTAGAAACAACATAAACCATTACTCCATTATCCACATAGAACATACCAGGTTTAATTTCTTTTTCTTTTATCACATCAGACTTTCTGACTTGACGACAACCTTCACTAATTTCATCATGAACACGAGTAAATAATCCTTGATAATCTTCAAAATTGCCCATACGTTTACGTGTTCGTGTTTTATCACGCGCTTGAATCGTTCGTTTATAACGTGAAACATCAAATAAAGATTTTTCAGCACTATTCACTGACTCAAACAATTCATCTGATAAAATTTCTTTTAAACTAGTAGGACTTGAAATAGGAGTATCAGACTCAACTACATCTATTTTTAGTAGTCCAAATTCATCATAAGGTTCTAATTTTCGGATACTATCAGGAGATTTTCTAATACCGTACAATCGTGAATACAAACTACGTTCTTTAATATCTCTGGACTTTTGCGGTTCATGCCCATTATTTTCTCTCACCCAATCAACAATTTCTATAAATTTTTCAACTTCACGGTCCGCAACTTTTTTTTCCTTAGGTTTTAAAGGAGATACTAATTTTTCAAAATCAGAATCATTAAAAATATCTTCTAAATTTTTAAAATCAGTCATTATCACTCTCCCTCTTCATCCGAGCTAACTGGAGCAATGCATAAGCAAGTCTCTGTTCGTACATATCATTACTTGATTTATCAGGATAGCGATTATTTTCTCTATGAAATTGCTTAATTTGAGGATAAAGAATCAAAAGCTCTTCTTCAGAAAACTCCATTTTTTTACCATCCATATAATCTTGAATCAGTCTCAAAGTTGGAGCATCGATTTCGCGTGAAATAACTTCATATGCTCTTTGGAAAGGATTGACACTATCAATCAAATCAATAGATAATTCATCAATATTCACAAATTTATCTGCCATTTTTAGAAAATCCGTTTGTCCTACTCCCACTTTCCGTTCAGCTGATTGGACTACAGATTGGGTAATAAATTGTTGACGAACCTCTTCAACTTCCTCACCACTTAAGTCAGGATAAATTTGTTTAATGATTGCCGGAATCATCTGCTTATTAATCACGTCTGCATCTGTACCTGCAGCAATCGCAGTTTGAATACGAGGCTCTTGAAGTATGCTAGCACGTAAATCATTCATATCATTTTCTATGATCCCCTTTGTTCTTTGTGTACTAGGGTCTTTTAAACCTTTCACAAAGATTTCTGCACCAGAAAATTTCTGATCTTCTCGGTCTTTGCGCTTGAACTTGAAATTTGGTGCTAAAACAGATTCCATTAATAAACTAGCTGTAATAGCCTTCATAACATTATTTACAGCAAAGAAAACTTCATCATCTTGAGCATCTGGTTGAGCAATGAGGTTAGTAAATTGGGCATGTGTCTTATTAGAACAATCGCGTGTTATTCGACCTATAATCTGAACAATTTCCGTTAGAGACTGACGATAACCAATCGTTAAAGCATACTCAGCATAAGGCCAGTCAAAACCTTCTTTAGCCATACCAAGTGCAATAATGATATCGAGATCATCTAAACTAGTCATCTTGTTTAGGTAATCCTGGACTTTTTCACGACCTTCTTCTGTGACAAGGTCTGCAACCTTCAATACACGACCTGTTTCCTCAGTTACCAACCATAATCCAGTCTTAGGATCTGGGACTGCTTGCCCTAATTCGTCTAAAATTCGGTCAACTTCATCATACTTATCCTTAGTTGACTCACCTGAATTAACATTGGGAATATGAATAATGGTTTTCTTACTTGTATCAAGTACTTCGTGCAAAGCATCCGTATAACGACCACGATAAAATTTATAACCCATGGCAAAACTTTTCAGATATTGATATCCCTCCAATTGTTCATAATAAGTATAGGATACCTTATCAAATTTTTGCTCATCTTCAGGTGCCAAAATTGGTACAGAATCTCCACGAAAGTAAGAACCAGTCATAGCTACTACATGAGCCGTTGAATTGGCTAATATGTTTCTCAAGGCATTTCCTAAAACTGAATTATCATCTTGAGATACATGATGAAATTCATCAATAGCTAAAAGAACGTCATTAAAATCGCTATCAGCTAGCTGTTCAAAGGCAAAACGCAGGGTGGCATGCGTACAGATTAGAACTCTATCATCAAGTGACTCTGAATGCACAAAGTCTACAAACTGCTTCACCTTACTTTTACTGGTCCCTTGGTCAGTCAAATTATTTTTTGGAAATACTTCCCAATCCCAGTAAAAACCATATTCTGTCAATTTAGTTGAACGAAACGATTTTCCGATAGATCTTTCTGGAACAGCTATAATAGCTTTTTTCAGGCCTTGAGCATGTAGTTTATCAAGAGCAATAAACATCAGAGCTCTTGACTTACCAGAGGCAGGAGGCGCCTTAATCAGTAAGTGTTGAGAAGTCCTCTTAGCATATACGCGCGCCTGCATTTCACGCATACCAAGTGCATTATTTGATTGACTAGCACCTGTACCATTATAATTAATTTCAAATATATTTGAGGTCATTTCGCTTCCTTTTCTGCCATTTCTTTATACAGTTTCAATAAAACACTGAGTCGTTCTTCATCTGATTCGAAAGGCTTTTGCTGGTAGGCACGTTCTACGATACCATCAATTTTTTCATGTGCTTGACGAAGACGGTCATTCATTGGTTTATTGGCACCACCGTACAACTCAGCCAATGTTCCACCTTCTTCTTCTCGAACATCCAGCATTTCAAAAACAGCTTCTTCAAGCATATTTTTTCGAGCATCTGAAAGTTCTGGAATTGGGAATGTATTATAGACTAGTCCAGGAGCGTATCGGTAATCATTTTTTAATCTACCACCAACTTCTTTTAGCCATTCTATATGCATCTTTGATGAAATAATCCCTATTAGCCATATCGGTGCATTATATACAATACACAATGCATTAGTAGCAACTATACCTTCCTCTAAATAGCTTACAGGTAAATATATCCTATCCTGAGAATTAACAACAGGTAATACGATACTTTCAGCTTGGACAAAGCGTTTTTCCGCAAATGCCCATGGAATTTCTCGAGCCTTTCGAGTCCCTTCTCTTTTACTAACTTCTCTAAATTCTCTAACTTTTTCAATACGATTTTTTATTGGTAGAATTGATAAAGCTTCAGAGCTTTGTTGATTCTCTATCCATAAAGCATACATTTTCTTATCATTCATATATGAAGTTGCGTTCAAACATCTTCTAATAAACTTTCTTGAGTTAGGGAATCTATTTAAAATTTCATCCTTCTCATTTTGTGTCAGTATTAAATTATTTTCTCCGTACTCTGCACTTCCAATAGTCATTTCATATGGTAATGCTTCACTAGGATTTCGTCTTTTTGAAACAACAACAGTTTCTCCATTTTTTAAGAATGCACTAATATTTTCCACTAGCATCGTATTGTCTTTTTCAAACAATAATTTCTTTTCAGAACTTATATTTTGTATTCCGACAATAGAAACTATTACACCTGCATTCTTTTTAGCACTATTACTCCACTTAAACGAAGGATATGCAAAACTAATTTCTAAGTTATCTAAAATATGGTTTTGAAATAGAGGAGCTTGTTCACCTTGAAACAATGAATTAGTAGACACAAATGCATACTTTGAATTTTTGCCTTTAATAAATTTACTCGCTTTGTAGAACCAACCGAATATGTAATCAAGAATTCTAGATTCTACAGGATAAATTGAATAAGCTAAATCATCTTTTTGTTCGTCATTTTGATGATTTCTTCCTTTAGTACCTATATACGGCGGATTCCCAAATATATAAACTTCGTCATCTGCCTTAGCATTCAAAACAGTTTCCCAGTCAATTCTTAAGGCATTCCCACAAACGATATTTCCAGCTTCTCTTAAGGGGAGTAGTCTTGGATGGACATCAGCAAGTGCTTCTTCCATCTCCACATTCATCTGGTGTTCCGCTATATACAAGGATAGCCTTGCTACTTCATGAGCGAAATCATCCAATTCAATTCCTGAAAACTGGGATAGAGAAATCTTAGAGGCATCAGCAATCAATTCTCCTTGATAAACAGCTTTTTCATTTAAGGCTTCACGAATTTCTCGCTGTTTGACTAAGATATTAATCTCTAAACGACGAAGCTCTTTATAGGTAATGATGAGGAAATTTCCAGAACCACAGGCAGGGTCTAAAAATTTGATAGATGCCATACGAGTAAGCAAATCATCTAGCTTGGGTAAGAGTTGTCGCAATTCCTTGCGACGATGGTCCTCGCTAAAGTCACCACCTCCTATATAGTAGTCAGCTCGTTCTTCTAATTCCGTAAATGCTGCTCGTAAATTATCTAAAAACAGTGGTTTAATGACCTTCATAATATTGGGCACGCTAGTATAGTGCATACCCGATGTTGATCTTGCTTCTGCATTTGCCACCGTTTGAATCATTGAGCCCAAAATATCTGGATTGATTTCATTCCAGTTTAGCAATTCCCCTGCTTCAATGAGTAATTGACGAGTTTTTTTATTAAAAATAAGGTCATTATGTGGCTCCGAAAAAAGCTTACCATTTACATAGGGAAAATCTGATAACCACGACTCTAAATCCTGACGATTAAAGTCAGGCATATCTAAAACAGTAAATAGCTTTCTAATACACTCATTCAAGTCAGAACCATCTTCGGATGTTCTCATCTTAATAACATTTGTGAAAGCTCCCTTAGAGATAATATTTGTATCTTCTGCAAATAATAGAAAAAGAACACGAATCAAAAATAGATTAAATGATTTACCATCCGTTTCAATGATTGCTAGTTCAGGATTGATAGAAATTAGCTCATCATAAAGTTTGGTAAAACGTTCTGCCGCTTTTACATCGGCAGGATTTTCCTTCTCATAATCAATCTTTTCAATACCATTCCAAGGCAAGAAGAAATCACAATAGGCTGGTAAATCATCAAAAGTAATTGCTAATGTTAACTCTGTCTGTGTATCTTTTGCATATAATTCTTGAAAATCTGTTGTAATAATAAATCGAGGTTTACGAGCCTGTCCCGACGTCTCTTTATCAATCTCGGTTAACGCAAGCAAAGGTTGGCTTTCAACTTTACGAAAATACAATTTGTTTTTTATTATAAAATCATTAGAAGCGGTTTTACTTGCTCTTGTTATGGTCGTTTTTGTAATATCAAACAATGAAACAAAATCAACAATAAATATCGATTCATTAAGATTTTCTACTAGAACCTTTGTTCTATCCTCAATCTCAGTAATATTTAATAACTTCTTAGCCATTCGACACCTCCAAGAGACGCAAAAAGCCTAAGGGATTTACAGTAGGATTACATCTATAATTTTTATATTTTTTTATCTGTATATATATATGCGTATTCTGGTTCATTTTGACGTCCTCGGCTTTTAATTTCAGAGATGCTAAAAATAATATTAACAATCTCAACTTAAAATTATTATACCATGATTTCTTTTTTTTCAAAAAAACGAACCAGCATTTACTGATTCGTTTCTTTTTATGTGTCTCTAGTTCCGGTACATCTTAAACTGTTGGAAATAGTCACCGTTGATTCCTGTCCATTTATAGGTAAATTTCTCAAGAACCTCTAGATACTTCATAGTGTCTGCGTCTGGATAGAAGGAATTATCCTTATTTAGATGATGAACTGCTATCGCTCGTTTGAACACCGATATTTTGCAAATATTGGTTAAATGTTGATTTGAAAGCATCATCTTTGACCTTGATATTGGCATTGGTCATCGCTTTTGCAATAATGCTACGGATGTAGTTGGTATCTTGCTTACGACCATCAACAATGATCTCTTTCAAACGTTTTTCGTATTTCTTCCAGTCAGAACCTTTTTCTGTCTTCTTATTCAATTTGACAATATAGTAGCTAGCAGAATAGTTTTGACCTGCTGAAACTGTGATCACATCTGAAATGCCGTTCTCATCCAACTTAAAGGCTGCTTCTTTGACTTGAGATGGGATATCTGCTGTTCCTGAATCGAACTTGACTTCGCCACCTTTGTCTTTTGTAGCAGTATCTGTCGAATTGTCTTTGGCGATTTGGGCAAAATCTGCACCTTCCGCTTTAGCTGCTTCCAACACTTCTTTTGCTTTGTCTTCTGAATCCAACTTGATAATTTGTGCTGTTACTTCTGGTGTGTAAGATTCAAAAGCTGCCTTGTAGTCAGACTCTTTGATATCTTTCTTAGCAGCTTGGTTGACTGCATATTCCAACAACATATTGCTACGGATTTGTTTCTTCGCTGTTTCTTCCGTCAAGCCTTGTTGCGCCAAGTATGCATCGAATTGCTTGCCTAATTGTTTCTTTTGTTTAGCCAATTCTTTATCGACTTCTTTATCAGAAACTTTTGATCCATATTCTTTTTCAAAGACTTTATTGATGGTCATTTGGAAAAGAACTTGTTGAGCACCTTGGTTGGTTTTGATTTCATTATAGAAATCAGAAACTGTAATCGTGTCCCCTTTCATGGTCACGATATCTTTGTTTGTGCCATTGGCACACGCTGCTAGTGTTACGACTGATAGCAAGGTCACAGCACCCGCTACAAGTTTTTTCTTCATGAAAATTATTCTCCGTTCCTTTTTAAACTTCTTCTATTTTACCACAAATTAGAGAGAATACCTTAAATTTACCTAAAAAGAGCTAGGATCTGGCAAGGTTACCGTCTCTGCATTTTTCCGAATCATCAAAATACCATCTCCAAGTGGCACCAAACTAGCGGTCAAATCTGGATGGTTGAGAGTCGCGTTAAAGAGGTTCTGAAGCCCCCGGTAAATGGTTCGTTGCCCACGACGCACTTCCATGATGTCCTTAGCAACATCTCCTCCTTGGAAAATATCATCCAATACCACGACTCCCCCAACTTCTAAGAGTTCGAGAATCCGTGGTAAAAAGACGATGTACTTAGACTTAGCAGAGTCCATAAAGACAAAGTCATAGGTCTCTGTTAAATCCTGCAAGACATCTACCGCATCTCCTTCAAGCAAGGTGATTTGCTTTCTCTGATCGTATTTAGCCAGATTTTCCTTAGCAAAGCCAATCATCTCTTCATTCCGATCAATAGTGGTAATTTGTGCATCGGGAGCATTTTCAGCCATTAAGAGCGCTGAAAATCCAATTGCTGTCCCAATTTCCAGGATTTTCTTTGGTTGTAGGGCTTGCAGGAGTAGTCTAAAGTAAGCTACCGTTTCATGCGGAATAATCGGAATATTTTCCTTGCGGGCGAATGCTTCTAACTCCTCCAAGGCACCTGCTACCGGTTTTTGACGCGTGCGCATAAAGTCAACGATCTCATCTTTAACCACTGGCCGGCGCATATTGTGGTTGGCATTTTTACTATAAGACTCTACCATCTTATGCGAGTCCTAATTTTTCTACTAGGGCTTCAAATTCATTCAAACGACGTTCGAAGACCGCAAAGGCAGCGTCCAAGTAGTCTTCTTTTTCCATATCCACACCTGCTTTGCGGATGACGTTGAGTGGATAATCAGAATTTCCAGCCTTCAAGTAGTCGATATATTTATCACGATCTTCTTGTGTTCCATGAACAATCTTTTCAGCTAAGGCTGAAGCTGCTGCAAAACCTGTTGAATATTGGAAAACGTAGTAGTTATAGTAGAAGTGAGGAATCCGAGCCCATTCATATTGGATTTCAGGGTTGTCTTCTTTTGAAAGACCGTAGTATTTCTCATTGAGTTCTGCATAGAGGTTGTTCAAGAATTCACTAGTCAAAACGGTACCTTCTTGGTCTGCTTTATGGATAGCATGCTCAAATTCGGCAAACTGAGTTTGACGGAAGACGGTTCCACGGAAGCCATCCAAGAAGTGATTCAAAATAGCAAAACGAGTTGCATCGTCTTCTACTTCTTCTAGGACACGTTCTGTCAAGATATTTTCATTGGTTGTAGAGGCAATTTCAGCAAGGAAAATAGAGTAATCTCCATAGACATACGGCTGGGTTTCACGGGTATAGCTAGAATGCATACTGTGACCAGTTTCATGTACCAAGGTGAAGAGGTTATCCAATGTATCTTGCCAGTTCAACAACATAAAGGCATTGGTATCATAAGAACCACCTGAATAGGCACCTGAGCGTTTTCCTTGGTTGACATGCACGTCGATCCACCGTTCGCTAAAGGCACGTTTCACACGAGAAAGATAATCCTCACCCAAAACAGCCAAGACTTCTTCTGCTTTGGCCAATGATTCTTCATAAGTAAACTTGTAGTCTGTATCGGATAATGGCGTATACATATCGTACATCTTCAAGTCTGAGATTCCTAGAATTCTTGAGCGCAATTGCACATAACGTTGCAAGAGTGGCAAGTGTTTGTTCACAGCTGCTACCAAGCTATCATAAACACTTTCTGGTACAAAGTTATCAGAAAGGGCTGCTTCACGGGCAGATGAGAATTTGCGAACTTTGGCATTGAAGTTGTGAACTTTTACATTGGTTTGCAAGGTTTTTGCATAGGTATGTTGGTACTGTTCATAGACCTTGTAGAGACCTTCATAAGCTTCTTTACGAACGGCACGATCTTTTGACTCTACCAAAGAAATATAGTTTCCATGGGTTAATTGAACCTCTTCGCCCTTGTCATCATGTACAGTTGGGAAAACAATATCTGCATTGTCCAAGATTTCAAAGGTTTCACCACCAGCCGCAAAGATCTCACCAGCTCCTGCAAGTAATTCCTCTTCTTTTTGAGACAAGACATGTTCTTTTTTCTCTAGCAAACGATCAAAATAATGACCATATTGTTCCAAGGCTGAAACTTCACTCACAAAGGCCTTGTACTGCTCATCCGTAATGGCCATGAATTCAGGCTCATAGAAGGCAAAGGTTTCACCCAACAAGCTATAAAGAGACATCCCTTTTGATTGGTACTCTTGGTATTTAGCCACTCGTGTGTCTTGGTCATTTTTCATATGAGCATAGACGTAGACCTTTTCTAAGCGACGGCTCAATTCCAAATATGCATTGGTTGTATCCAACAGTGTTTGCGCCGAATCCAACAAATGACCAGCATAGTGGCTTGCTGCTTTAATATCTGCAGCTAAGCTAGCTGCTTCTTCTTCCCAAGCTTGATCTGTCGCAAAAATTGTCGACAAATCCCATTGGTATTTTTCATCAATTTCATTACGTTGTTTTACCATTTCGATTAATCCTCCAATGGTACTATTTTAGCATAAAAATGAACATTTCGGGAGGATTTCTATCTTAGAAAGTTAGCTTTTCTGTTGAGCATAAAAACGTGGGGGATAGAGGATCTGAACAGGTTGGATCCCTTGCGACTGATAATAGGTCATAAACTGCTGGTAGTAATCTTCTACATCCTCTTCAATTTGAAGCAAGTTCTGTGAAAGGATCGGACGACAAAGAGGATAAAAGAAATCCAGCCCCAGTTCCATCAGATGGTTTCCCTGCAAATAGAGTTCTTCCTGAAGCTTCAGCCACTTTGGATGACGATAAAAGAGTTGCTGCTGTATATAGGTTAAAAATGTACGATCAAGCTCGACTGCCATTTGCTGCATGGGTTGCGAAAGATAAGGGGTCCGTAAAACTTCCAGTAAAGACCTTTGACCAAAAGGGAAAATTTCTGTTTGATAATGCAATCGCCCTCGTAAATCCTCATGGATGAGGTATTGCAAGCGTAGCTCTTTCTTTGTCAGATCCAATTCCCAAAGATGGAACCCGCGATTCTGACTAAAATAAAGAAAGCCAGCCTGCAATTTTGTTAACCTTTCCTTGAGCCACAACTTTTCACCAAGTAACCAATAGACCTGGTAACCATGGGATCGATACGCATCGCTTCTCTCCTTCAAGCGTTCTAAAGACAGGGGGCTGCACTGCACTTCTAAAGCTAAGTTCTTGTCTACCACCAAAAGATCGGCAATTTGTTGAAAATCTGCTAAATAACTTTCGACTTCTGTTCTAGTTTCCTTGGAGGCCCAGTCATAAAGACTGGCTTTCAATTCCAAATGTTCAAAACTCTCAGCTTCGTGATGGTAGGGACAATGCTGTAATTTTACATGAGCAAAATGAGCCCGTAGAACCGAGCCATTTTTTAGACGCACTGGACTATGACAAGCCAAGCAATAGAAGGGACCTTCTGTCACAGCTGGGATCTCTTCCATACAGTTCCACCGCTTTTGATTGTTATCCATGGCAATAAACATTTCCCCACCTCCTCATCTATATCATTCGAAAAAAAAATAAGAAAAAGGCTGGAAATTCCAACCTTTTCTTCTATTTATTCTTCAGAATCTGAGTCTGAATCGTCACTAGAATCATCAGCAACAGGAGATTTACTCAATTCTTTCTGCATATCTTTCATCTCTTTACGAGTACTTTCCAACTCTTCTCGAGCATCTTTCAAGCTTTCGATCAGAGCTTCACGGTCTTCTTTAGGAACGACAGTACTATCTGAACCGATGCTTTCCAAGCCTTCATTAAAGATGTCTTTTTGGTTTTCCAATTCTTGCTTCAAGGCACTAATCGTTGCATCGTATTGTTCTTTTGCAGAACCTGTCACAGAAGTCCCTGCTTCTTCAGTAATAGAAACAGATTGATCCATTAATTTTGCAAACAACTTTTTGAAGTCTCCAACTGTTTTAGCCTTGTTGATTTCAGCATCTGTTAAGAGGCTAGAAGATGACGTATCTTCTGAATCTGTTGAAGTATCCTTACTTTTTGAAGTGTTGGCAGATTTGCTCGTCACTTTAGTCGTTGATTGACTGTTTGAAGTTTCCTTCTTTGTGTCTTGTTTGTTTGAACAAGCAGCTAGGGAAACAATCGTCAAAAGAGCAGCTGTCGATAAGATCATTTTTTTCATAAAATGGTCTCCTTTATATTTATTTTACCTCATTCTATCATCGAATACTTTGACTGTCAAATTAATCACTAGTTCTTAATAATAGCAAAAAAGTTGGACAAAACACTGTGAAATCAATGTTTCTGTCCAACTCCTCGATGATTAGTCATACAATTGTAACAATTTCATTAGTCTACTTTGCCACCAAAAAGGCCGTGAGCCTTCCCTTGGGGCATTTTTAAGGCAAAGCTCAGCAAAAAGACGATCCCTACAACCCCTGCTAAAAAGAAACTCATGACTTGGTAACCGCCTCTTTCAATACAGAGGGCTGCGAGAGGTTGTAAAATAATGGTTCCTAAATAACGAGCTCCTTGAACAATGGCCATGGCAAGAACCAAGTCTTTGCCATTCACCTGTTGGGCGATAAACCGTAAGGAGACCATAATCAACACCATCCCTGTTGTATGCTTGGCTAAAAGAGTCAAAAGCACTTTTAAGAAGACAGGACTTGGAAGAGCGTAGACAACATATTGAGCAAAAATAATCCCGATTGGAAGAGCGATCAAAACCCGTAAAGGCCAGTGGTCCATGAATCGATCAGAGAAAAAGATCAAGGGAGCTTCCACTACGACTGAGATAGCTACAACCGTAGAGGCAATATGGACTGGTAGACCACTATCCATGAGCAACTCAGGAATATAGGTATGACCAATATTTCCAACCCCCGAAGCCAAGCCAATCAAAATGATAAAGAAGAGATAAGGTCCATTGTGAAGAAGAGGACGAATAGAGACTGGCTCTTTAACCTTTTCTTCTTTTTTCTCTCTTGTCTTCATCCGAACGGCACTTAGACAGAAAATGCTGAGTACAATAGTGATCAAAACCGTATAATAGACAGCTTGGGGGCTAAACTGATGATAGACCCAGCCGGCTATTTGAACACCGACCGAGTAGCCAATGGTTCCCCAAACGCGAATCTTCCCAAAAGCGTATGGACTTTGCGTTGCAAATACTTCCATCATGGGAGCTGTCCCATTCAAACAGACTAGAACAATTCCATAAAAAACGGTCAGCCAAAAGAGATTGGGGGCCCAAAGAAAACCGAAGACACCACCAATGATCACACTCAGACTGAGGGTCGTCATTTTTACGATTCCAAATCGCTCATTGATATACCCAAAGAAGGGTTGGGCTACCATGGATAAGAAAAAGGCAACCGATACCAAGGTCGACACTTGAGTTGCACTATAGTGCTTTCCCATCAAATAGACGGAAATGAGGGTCGTAAAGAGAGATGTGGACATAAAATAAAAACTATAGAGTAGCATATACGCTGCATAAGAATTTCGGAATTTTTTCATATAAATCCTTTCTAAAAATATCGGAATGGGACAATGACAAAACCCAACTGACAATCAGTTAGGTTTTATTTTATTCTTTATTATAGCGCTTTTGAGCATCTTTTTTGCGTCTCTCACGACTCTGTTTTTCAATCGAGAGAATGATGATAAGAATAAGAATTGGAATCAAGATCAGGAAGTGATCCAGCAAAAGCCATTTACTGTGCTTAGCCGTTGTCTTTTTCCCACTTGCTGTTTCTTTGACAAGCTCTGGCTTGGCTCCTTCTTCCACCTTCATATCATCTCGGATACCTTCAGACAACGTGTAGAGATCATTATCTACTGTCAGATAGCCATCTTTTACCGCAAGGGTCGGTTCTTTAGCACCTTTTTTAACCGTTGCATAGAAGGGTTTTTCGAGTGTATAGGTCTTGCCGTCAATCTGCTGGACACCCGCGTCTAACAATTTTTTATAGCCAAAATCTTTATAGGCTTTTTCGATCAAGGCATTGCCAAACGGATGGCGGTAATATTCTCCATCTTGGTCTGCCCAATCTCCTACGCCCATAATGACAGCAATTAAGCGCTGATTGCCCCGTTTGATGGTCGCGATATAGTTGAAAGCTCCACGAGGACTTGATCCAGTTTTTAAACCATCCACACCTTTCAAAGCATACTTGGCTCCTGGCAATGAATAATTGTAGGTATCAAAGGTTTCCTCATACGGAGTCCCTTTTTTGACCGTGACTTGTGCTTGATTGGTATAGTTTAAAATATCTGGGTATTGATTGATAAAATGATAGACCAGAATCCCTAAATCACGCGCAGTTGTCTGGTTGGCCGCATCATTTGGATAATTGTTTACCTGATAGTAGCCTTGCAAAGTGGAGATAGCCGCCCCGCTCGGGTTATTCCAGACCGTATTAGTCATCCCTAATTCCTTAGCCTTGGCATTCATGCGCTCGATAAAGGCATCTGGATCATTGTTGGACATAAGATTGGCCAACATGAGGGTCGATACATTTGAGGATGGAACCACTGTCATGGTAATCAACTCAGGAATGGTGTAGTCTACTCCAGCAACAATATTATTGTTGGAGATCTCATAGATCTTTCCGATCGCTTGGTCTGAAGCGGTCGCCTTGATCACTGTATCCTTACTAATCTTGCCATTTGACATATCTTCAAACAAGAGATAGAGCGTCATGAGCTTACTCATGCTGGCCGGATCTCTGACTTCATCGATATTGTCCTTCCAAAGAACATTTCCCGTATTTCCGTCAATAATAAGCGAAGAATGTGGACGGTTAATGGCTTGGACATTGTCATTTGGATACATCTTTTGCGCCATATCCACCAATTCATCCGCACTCGCTAGAATTGGCTGGCATAAGAGACTCAGAAGGAGGCAAATATGGATCAAATATTTTTTTATCATAAACTTTTCCTTTATAACAGACTAATCAGCTGGAGGCTAAAATAAGCTTCTAGCCCTCATGCCCTTTCCTCTTGTCTCCCAGTAGATGAAAAGAGCTAATCACAGCAGATAATTACTTGTATTGTACCATATTTTGAAGCAGAAAAAAACCTATCTGGCCCGAATAAATCGGCGATAGGTCCTGTTTTTTATCGACTTAACAAGCTCAAGGCTTCCTTATCCGCAATAATGGTCACATTTGGATGTCCTTGAAGGGCACTAGCTGGCACTTTTTCTGTCCTTTCACCCTCTACTGTACCTTTGATTGCTTGGGCTTTTGATTCCCCATAAGCAAACAAGACAATTGATTTCGCAGCTAAGATATTGGCAATCCCCATAGAAATAGCTTGAGTTGGTACGTCTTCGATCTTATCAAAGAAACGAGAATTGGCCTCAATGGTAGAGTCATCCAACTGAACTAAGTGGGTCTGACTATTAAAGGATGTCCCTGGCTCATTAAAACCGATATGCCCATTGCGTCCGATTCCCAAGATTTGAAGGTCCACTGGATGGTCTTCGAGTATTTTGTTATAACGGATCACTTCTTGATCGGCAGATTCTTCTACACCTGATGGGAGATAACTTTCTTTGAATGGTTTGGCATCAAAGAGGTTTTTCTCCATGAAATACCGATAAGATTGAGGATCATCTCCCGTCAACCCTACGTATTCATCTAAGTTCACACTGATTAGATTAGACAGATCCAAATCACTTTCACGAATTTGTTTATAAAACTCAAGGGGACTGCTTCCAGTCGCAAGACCTAAGGTTTGAGCACCTTCCTTTAAAGTTTCTTTCAATATATCAAAGGCAACTTTTCCACCCTCAATTTGGTCCTTTACTTCAATAATGTTCATTGGATAGACCTCCTATTTCTCTATGCTTTTATTATATGGTATAGACCAATTTTTGTCAAGTGAAACCGCTATCTTTTCTGGCATTTTTTTCATTTTCAAGTCGATTCGTGATATAATGAAAGGTATGATTGTATCACTATTATTCATCATTTTTTTGATCGGACTCCTTGTCTTTCTCCTATCTTTCTTGATTCATCAGAGAAAGATTCTCAAGGTCCTGATCTTTTTGATGGGAATCTGCCTGATGCTCTTAGCTGTCGGGACTGCCATCTATCTACTCACAAATTTATTATAAAAGGAGCGCAAATGAATACCAACGATTTTGACTTTGATTTGCCTGAAGAACTGATTGCCCAAACCCCTCTTGAAAAACGAGATGCCTCTAAACTCTTGATCCTCGATCGAAAAACAGGGCAATTCCAAGACCGTCATTTTGATGCCATTTTGGATGAATTGGAGCCAGGAGATGCTCTTGTCATGAACAATACGCGCGTGCTGCCTGCCCGTCTTCATGGAGTCAAACCAGAAACAGGTGGTCACGTCGAATTCCTTCTCCTTAAAAATACTCAAGATGACTGTTGGGAAGTCTTGGCAAAACCTGCAAAACGCTTAAAGGTAGGGGCCACAGTCAGCTTCGGAGATGGTCGTTTGACCGCAACCGTTGAGGAAGAATTGGAGCACGGAGGCCGCATCGTTCGCTTCCACTATCAAGGGATCTTTTTAGAAGTCTTGGAAAGCCTTGGTGAAATGCCACTTCCTCCCTATATTCACGAAAAACTTGCTGACCGCGAGCGCTACCAAACCGTTTACGCCAAAGAAAATGGTTCTGCTGCAGCTCCAACGGCAGGTCTTCATTTCACCCAAGAATTGCTCCAAAAGATTGAAGCAAAAGGGGTTCACCTGGTCTATTTGACCCTTCATGTGGGCCTAGGAACCTTCCGTCCAGTATCTGTGGACAATCTTGAAGACCATGAGATGCACTCTGAATTCTACCAACTTTCTGAAGAGGCTGCTGCTACCCTTCGTCAGGTAAAAGCTGCAGGGAAACGCATCGTAGCCGTCGGAACGACTTCTATTCGAACTCTTGAAACGATTGGAAACAAATTTGATGGTGATATCCAAGCCGATTCCGGCTGGACCAATATCTTTATCAAACCAGGTTACGAATGGAAAGTCGTCGATGCCTTTTCAACTAACTTCCACCTTCCAAAATCAACTCTGGTCATGTTGGTTTCTGCCTTTGCTGGCCGTGAATTAACCCTCGAAGCATACCACCATGCGATTCAAGAACGCTACCGTTTCTTCAGCTTTGGGGATGCCATGTTCATCAAGTAAAGGAGTCTCTCATGAATAAAATTGAAAGCCGCCACCGCTTGATCCGCTCGATCATTTCTGAGCGTAGGATTCATACCCAACAAGAACTCCAAGAAGCCTTAGAAGCCAATGGCGTTCTCGTTACCCAGTCCACCCTTTCACGGGATGTCAAATCCTTGAATCTAGTAAAAATTAACGAGGGGGATAGTTCCTACTATGCCATGAATACGATTGCTCCTTCCCGTTGGGAAAAGCGCCTGCGGATGTATATGGAAGATGCCTTAGTCATGTTGCGGCCGGTTCAAAACCAGGTCGTTGTAAAAACTCTTCCAGGTCTTGCCCAATCCTTTGGAGCTATCTTAGATGCATTGGAACTCCAAGAAATTGTAGCCACCATCTGTGGAGACGATGTCTGTTTGGTTATCTGCGAAGACAACCAAGGAGCTTTGGATTGCTTTGAAAAATTAAAAGAATTCACGCCCCCCTTCTTCTTTAGTAAATAAAAAGTTTGGAAACCAAGTTTCCAAACTTTTTATGTTGTGGCTAAGCGTTGAATGGCTTCTCGATAGATTTCCATCGCAGCGTATAGATCGTCAATTTTTGCACGTTCATTGGCTTGGTGCTCGGTCTGTTCTGCACCTGGGAAAAGAGCCCCAAAGGCAACACAATTTTCCATGGTCCGCGCAAATGTCGCACCACCAGAAGACATAGCTGGTGTCTTATCACCAGTTTCTTCCTGATAGACGGCCATCAAAGAGCTGACTAAAGGACTATCCAAAGGAACATATAAAGGAGCCAGATAATCAAACTCTTCATATTCCAACTGATAGCTAGCTGCAATTTCTTGCAAACGTGCTACCAAGGCATCCTTATCTGCTAAGACGGGGATCCGGATATCAATACCGATTTCCGATTGTTCTTGATCGATCACAAGGGTCGCAAGATTAAAGGAAAGATCGCCACTTGGTTCATCTGAAATAGGGCCAAATAGAGCCTCACCAGTTGCATCCTCACCAACTGCATCTGCGATAAAGAGCAAAGCTGGATGGGGTTGGATGAGGGATAAACTTTCCGCTAAACCGACAATAGCATTCACTCCTTCAGCTGCATCTTTAGAGTGCTTGGAAACACCCAAAACAGTTACAGAATCTTCTGTTTGGCTATACTGAACCCCACTTTGATCCAAAACAGGAAGCAACTCTTCCAAACGATGACCAGCATAGGTCGCCTTGTCTGGAACAACATTGAGGGCCTGACCAGCCTGTAAGGGAAGATCATCCCAACCTGGACCATGCAATTTCACTTGTAATAAGCCTTTTTCAGCATAGGTTAATGGGAAAGAAGAATCCGGTGCAAATCCAAGATCTGCTTGCTCTTCGATTTGGTTGTAGCGGTTCATACAGCGCCACAAGGTTTCTTCATCCGTCCCAAAGATAAAGCGGATTCGTTTGGTAAACTGGATGCCATCATCTAACAAACTCTTAACTGCATAGAGGGCAGCGAGGGACGGCCCCTTATCATCCTGCACACCACGACCTACTAAATAATCACCGACAATAGTCGCTTCAAAAGGTGGCGTTTGCCAATCTTGTAAATCACCGGCTGGAACAACATCCAAGTGACAAAGAACGGCCAGGAGTTCTTCCCCCTGACCGATCTCTGCATATCCATAGTATCCTTCAGGATCTATATATGTTTGAAAACCTAATTCTCGAGCAAGCTCTAAGGTTTTTTCTAGGACATCTTGGATAGCTTGTCCAAACGGTGTTCCATTTTCCCCTTCGTTTAATACTGAGGAGTAAGAAATGATGGTTTGAAGCGAGTTTAAATACTGCTCTTTTACATCGTTCTTTATTCTATTTTTCATGAAACACCTACTTTATTCTATTGCAAGAATGGAACCACAGTTCCTAGTAGAAGAAGGGCAATGGTGATCACAACAATCGCTACGACCAATTTACCCATGAATTTCCACCATGCACTCAAGTCAACACGTCCAAGAGCAAGAGCTCCCATTACGATACCTGAAGTTGGTGCGATCAAGTTCAAGACACCAGATGCAGATTGGTAAGCTGTGACAATCAAGCTACCTGGTACATTGACGAATTTACCAAGAGGTGCCATGATACCCATTGTTGCACTGGCAAGACCAGATGATGATGGGATCAAGAATGACATTGGCAAGTAGAAAATGTAAGTCAAGACGATGAACAATTGAGATGAAAGACCTTTCAGTCCTTCTTCACCCCAGTGAAGAATTGTCGCAGTGATCATACCGTCGTTCATGATGACTTGGATACCACGTGCTACCGCTACGATAAGAGCAACACTCAAGAGGTCAGCTGCACCATTCATGAAAGATGAAATGATTTTATCTTCTTTCAAGCCATAAATGATACCAACGAGGATTCCCATGAAGGCAAAGAGCATAGCTGTTTGTGGGAAGTACCATGTACCAAGAGCATCTGTGTTACCGATCAATTGACCAAGTACTGGAATTTTATGGAGAGATTCGTTAAAGTTGTTAAAGAATGTAATACCCAAATCTTTGAATGGGATAAATCCAGCAACCATGATAACGAATGTTGAGATGAAGACGACCAAGACACGTTTTTGTTTCTTGTTCATTTGTGAAGGAATTTCTTCGCCACTATCAACATTGAAGTGTTTCAAATCTTCTTCACGAGTTGCATAGGTGAGAGATTTGGTTGGGTCTTTTTGAACCTTATCTGCATAACGGTATACATAGTATGTGCTAAGTCCTGTCAATACGATCCAGAAGATCACACGAAGTAAGAGACCTGAAGCACTTGAGATACCTGCAGTATCAGATGCGATAACTGTCGCAAATGGGTTCAATGTTGACGCCAAACATCCGATTTGTGATCCTAAAAGGATAATGGCTACCCCTGTCAAGCTGTCAAAACCAACGGACATCATAACAGGTACAAGAAGTGGATAGAAGGCCATGGTTTCTTCACCCATACCATAAGTTGTACCACCAAGGGCAAACAATGGCATCAAGATCAAAATCAACATTTTTTCGCGGCCTTTGTATTTACGAACGATAGAAGCAATCCCTACATCAAGGGTACCTGTTTCGTTCACAACTCCAAGGAAACCACCGACCATCAAGATGAAGAAGGCTACGTCAATCGCTGCACTGGTTGGTGCTTTACCAAGCATCGCATTGATTGGAGCCATCAAGATATCCCAAATCCCTTGAGGATGTGCTTTTACAGATTCATAACTACCTGCAATGATAGCACCTGCATCGTCAACTTTGTATTGACCAGCTGGAATGATCCAAGTTAACACTGCCATAATGGCAATGATGATCAACAATACGGAAAAAGATGAAGGCATCTTAAATCCTTTTTTCGTTTTTTCACTCATTTGTCTTCCTCCTAACGCAACAAAGTGTGAGTGATGTTTTACAAGAGTCTCTTGTAAAACGCTTACCTATAGACTTATTCTATCACAATAAGCTTTAAAATACTAGTTTTTTCCTAATTTTTCATTAGTCTTTTTGGATGATTGTTCCACTTTCAGACTCAATCAAAGCTCCAAGGTTTTCAAGTGATGTAATAACTGCTTTTCCTTCTGGGCGACCATTTACAAAGGCAATGGCAGCTTCCACCTTAGGAAGCATGCTTCCTGGTGCAAATTGGTCTTGTTTGATGTATTCTTCCAATTGAGCCACATTCACATGTTCCAATTTTGCTTGGTCTGGTTTGTTATAGTTCACAAAGACATAATCGACACCAGTCAAAACGATGAAGAGGTCTGCTTCTACTAATTCAGCCAAACGTTGAGAGGCGAAGTCTTTATCGATGACAGCTTCAACACCAGATAGGCTACCATCTGCTTCTTTCACAACTGGGATACCGCCACCACCGGCTGCCACAACGACTTGACCATCGTTCAACAAAGTACGGATGGTATTGATTTCTTTGATATCCACTGGTTTTGGTGAAGCAACGACTTTACGCCAGCCACGACCTGCATCTTCTTTGAAAGTTGCTCCTGTTTTTTCAGCTTCTGCTTTTGCTTCTTCTTCTGAGTAGAATGGACCGATTGGTTTGCTGAGGTTGACAAAAGCGGGGTCGTTCTTATCAACAACGACTTGTGTCACAACAGAAGCCACGTCTTTTTCGATTCCTTCTTCATGAAGAGCATTTTGAAGAGCATTTTGAAGCCAGTAGCCAATACTTCCTTCGGTCATAGCAACTAATGAATCAAGTGGGAAAGCAGGGTTCTTTTCAGAGTTTGCTGCCAAGTGTTGGAGCAAGAGGTTCCCTACTTGAGGACCATTTCCGTGAGTGATGATCAAGTCATCCCCATTTTTGATTAATTTGACTAAGTGTTTTGCTGTTTCTACAAGTGCTTCTTGTTGAGCTTGAGCAGAAGGATCAGATGAGAGAATAGCATTTCCTCCCAAAGCAACGACGATTTTTCTTGACATAAGTTTTCCCTTTCTATAAAAAATAGGGGCAGGACTAAAGCTAGCAGTCCAGCCCCTATAGCTGTTGGTATACGGTTATAAAGTCTTAAACTTTTGGAATGTACAAGTTACCAAGAGTAGCTGCCATAACCGCTTTGATGGTGTGCATACGGTTTTCAGCTTGGTCAAAGTGACGAGCATATTTGCTGCGGAACACTTCGTCAGTAACTTCCATTTCTTCTACGCCGAATTTTTCAGCAACATCTTTACCGTAAACAGTATTTGTATCGTGGAAGGCTGGCAAGCAGTGCAAGAAGATCAAGTCTTCGTTATCAGCTTTCTTAATCAAATCCATGTTTACTTGGTAAGGTTTCAAAAGGGCAACACGTTCTGCAAATTTATCTTCTTCACCCATTGATACCCAAACGTCAGTGTAAAGTACGTCTGCACCTTTCACTGCTTCGTCAGCATCTTCAGTGATCAAGATATGAGCGCCACTTTCTTTTGCAAATCCTTCTGCCAATTCAACGATTTCTTTTTCTGGGAAGAGTTCTTTTGGTGAGAAGATGTGTACGTTCACACCAAGGATAGCACCTGTTACAAGAAGGCTGTTCGCAACGTTGTTACGTCCATCACCACAGTATACAAGTGTCAAACCTTCAAGGCGTCCAAAGTTTTCTTGAACTGTCAAGTAGTCTGCAAGCATTTGAGTTGGGTGCCATTCGTCAGTCAAACCATTCCATACTGGAACACCTGAGAATTCAGCCAATTCTTCAACCATACGTTGGCTGAAACCACGGAATTCAATACCGTCAAACATACGTCCAAGAACTTTAGCAGTATCTTCTGTAGATTCTTTTTTACCAAGTTGGATGTCGTTTGCACCTAGATATTCTGGGTGAGCACCAAGGTCGATAGCTGCTGTTGTGAAGGCAGCACGAGTACGAGTTGAAGTTTTTTCAAACAAAAGCGCAATGTTTTTACCAGCAAGATAGTGGTGTTCAATGTTGCGTTTTTTAAGGTCTTTCAAGTGAGCTGAAAGTCCGATAAGGTATTCTAACTCTGCACGTGTAAAGTCTTTTTCTGCCAAGAAGCTACGTCCTTGGAACACTGAATTTGTCATTCTATTTGTCTCCTATTTTCTTTCTAGTATTGATCAGTAAGAAGGAAGAGCTGATCCCCAAAGACCAGCTCCCGGTCTTCTCTATTAGATTTCTTCACGTTCGAATGGCATTGACATACAACGAGGTCCACCACGACCGCGAACCAATTCACTTCCGCGGATCTTAATCAAACGAAGTCCGTATTCTTCTAATTTCTTGTTTGTGACTGTGTTACGGTCATATACAACTACCACACCAGGTGCGATTGTAAGAGTATTTGAACCGTCGTTCCATTGTTCACGAGCAGCTGCAACCACATTGCCATCACCACAAGGGATCAATGTAACTTTTTCAACACCAAGGTTTTCAGCAAGCAATTCAGCCAAATCACCTTTTTCTTCAACAATCTTCAATGCTTCATTTTCATATGTTACAGAGAAGACGCGAAGGTTGCCTTGGATTTCTGGGTGGATTGTGAATTTATCGTAGTCCACCATTGTGAATACTGTATCCAAGTGCATGAATTTACGGTTGTTTGCAAATTCGAAGGCCAATACTTTCTTGAAGCCAACGTTCTTCTTGAAGATGTTTACCAACAATTTTTCAATTGATGCAGCATCTGTACGTTGTGAGATACCAACTGCCAAGACATCTTTAGAAAGGACCAATTCGTCCCCACCTTCGATACGAGTATCTTCTTCACGGTTGTAGACAAGTTCAACTTCTCCACCGTAAACTGGGTGGTATTTGAAGATGTATTTACCATACAAAGTTTCACGGTTACGTGTATCAGCATACATGTGGTTCAATGATACTGCATTCCCAATTGTAGCAAATGGGTCACGTGTGAAGTACAAGTTTGGCATTGGATCAATCGCAAATGGGTAGTCAGATTCAACAAGGTCTGTCAAGCCTTTGTCAGCTTCAGGAATTTCTGGAAGCTCAGCTTTTTGGAAACCAGCCATTGTTTTTTCAACCAATTCTTGGTTGTCTTCAATACCACGAAGGATTTCGCGAATAGCGTTTTTAGTTTGGCGTCCACGAATGTTTGCTTCATCAAGATATTCTTCGATGAATTGTTCGCGAATTTCTGGAGTAGTCAATGACTCAGCTGCCAATTTTTCAAGATAAAGTACTTCGATTCCTTCGTTACGAAGCGCTTGAGCAAAATTGTCGTGTTCTTTTTGTGCATCTTCCAAGAATGGAATATCATCAAAAAGAAGACGCTCTAGATAGTCAGGCATCAAGTTTTCCAACTCTTTACCTGGACGGTGCAACATTACTTTTTTCAGTTTTCCAATTTCTGAGAAAACATGAATTGGTTTAGTTGACATCTGTCATCCTCCTTTTTTCTTTGAGCTTGTTCATAAGCTTTATTACAATTGTTATTATATTCTTTATTGGTACCGCTTTCACAAAGGATTCTACTTTTTGAATGCAAAGAATTTGGCGTTTTTTTGAATCTTTCCTATTTTTTAGTTAATATGAAGCGTTTTCTTTGCATATTTTGTCTTTTATATTATTTTTATGAATATATATTTTTTTGTAAAAAATAAAAAAAGATCAGCAAATTAGTTGATCTCTTCAAAACTCTTTAAAAAGTAGGCTGTATCTAGAAAAGTTAGTAGTTTTCTCTCATACTGGATCTTATGAGAATCAATGAGTTTCTTTAAAACTTGATTGACAGTTTCTCTAGTTGTGGCTGCTAATTTGGCCATTTCCTTCATACTAATTGGAAATGGGAGTTGATTTCCAAGGCTTTCATAGTCCTTGCACAGAATGGCTAAGGATTGAATCACGCGCTCACTGGCACTAGCTGTCACGACATTACGCAAGCGCAACTCTTGAAATTCTAGGATGGAGGAGAGCTTTCTCATAATAAAGAGCAACTGCTCCTTACTCTCTTGGGCATATAATTCATAAAGATTGACGGGAATTACGAAACAACGCAAATCCGTCACCGCACTAGCTGTATAGTGGTAACGCTCATCCTGGAACATCCCACCATAAGGGAACAGAGCCCCCTTCTTTATATAATCCATATAGGAGAATTGGTCCGACGAATCAAATTGCTCAATACGGGCAAAGCCTTTTACCAGAAGAAAAATGCGCTCCCGCTTATCTCCTGCATAAAATAAAATTTGTCCCTTAGGGATATCCCTGGCATGAATTTCAACAGCTAATTTATCAAATAGCTCCACTGGTAGCGCAGAAAAGGCTGGATGCGAGCGGAGCAACTGGTAATCTTCCTTTGTAATCATGTCTATACTTCCTCTTATTACTATTAGTAGTATAACATACTTTTTATAGAAAAGGGAACGAAGTCTCTTAAGAACAGAAAAGTAATTCGAAACACCAAGTCATTTTCACGATACTTTGTTAGAAGAAAAGGCCTGAGCAACCCTCAGACCTTTTGTCGATTATTCATTCATATTGACACGATGCCATTCATTGATAACATAAGCCAATTGTCCCAATTGATAAAGACCAACGCCACTGATTTCAGAACTTTCTGGAGTCGTACCTCCAAGTCCTGCAGTGTAGATAGCAACCAAATAAGGAGTCGATTCACGGACAATCGCATCCACATTAAGTGCTTCAGCAACATATCCTGGTTTTTGTTGAATCACCAAATCTGGCAAGAATTTTTTATAGTACTCACCTGGGAAAGACTCCCCGATCAGTTCTAGTAAATCTGCATATTTTTCTTGATGATTCCAAAGATATTCTAAGACATGGATGTAATAATCCGTTGTCGTTTTATTGTCTTCGCTAAAGGTTTTGACTTCTGGTGAACGGGATTGACCATAGCGACTGAATAACTTGCGTGCTTGCTCCATCCCCCCTAAACGATCTGCCAAGGCATAGGCTGGGGTATTTTCAGAGTAAACCAATGAATAGCGCTGCATATCAGGGATAGACATAGCTCCATCAAAGGCAGCAACATAATTGTCATGCTCTCCTACATATTCATAGTAGGTATTGGTAATGTCAAACCGGTCTGTTAAATTGAGTTTGCCCTTTGCGACTTCATCCACCACCAACATGTTCAAGGGTAGCTTATAGGTACTACCTGCCGTCATTGGTTGAAGATCATTCATGGCAAATTGCTCTCCAGTAATGGCATTGCGATACGTGAAAGCAACTTGTGACGGATCAATTCCACTTTCCGCTAGGAAATCCTGAACAACCTCTACCAAGCCTTTATTAGCATAATCATAGACAAGGCCATAAGCACTCATCGTTTCCATGTCTGCATCTACTACTGCTTGCTTAGCTTCAGGAGATTTGACACGCGGTTTTTTCGTCTCAGGGGTAGACTTTTCGATATCTTGTTCTTTTGCTTCTTTTGTTTTCTTTGCTTTTTTTTCAATTGCTGATGCTGTCGGTTGCGTAAGATGCAAGTAGCCCAGTGCGCTTGTTCCCACTAAGCACAATAAAATACTGACCGCAATCATGATCGAGCGTAGATTAAAATATTTTTTCATACGAGATTAATTATAAAAGATTCTACTGAAAATAACAAGAATTATCAGAAAGAGAAAACGGTTTCTTTTTAAAAAGTTTTTTTCTTTTCATAAAAGGCTTATTTCCGTTTAAAGGAGCCCATAATCAGCTTAGCGATCTCACGCGCAATCGTCCGGAATAAGGAACTCAAGAAGGAATCTTTTGCCTTTTCAAGACTAGATTTTCTTGGACGACCTGGACTACGTTTTTGCTCTGCTTTTTCCGCCGCAGCTCGTTCTTTTTCTGCGTCTTTTTGCTCTTCTTCTTGTGCTTCCTTGCTTGCTTTAGCTGCTAATTTTTCATAGGCAGATTCCCGATCAATCGTCGTCGCATACTTTTGATGGAAAGGCGATGTCGTGATTAAGGCCAATTGTTCACTTTCATTTAAGAGGTCAAAACTCGATTGAGGAGAGAGAATATAAGCACGCTCAACCACACTAGGTTGCCCCTTCTCATTCAGGAAAGAAACCAAGGCTTCCCCTGTCCCTAATTCTGTGATCACTGTTTCTGTATCAAAGTCTGGATTCGGACGAAAACTTTGGGCAGCCACCTTGATGGCCTTCATTTCTTTTGGTGTATAAGCTCGAAGAGCATGTTGTACACGATTTCCAAGCTGTGCCAAAACAGATTCTGGTAGATCTTGAGGATTTTGGGTAATAAAGTAAATCCCTACACCCTTAGAACGAATCAGGCGCACGACTTGCTCGACCTTCTCAAGAAAGAGCTTGCTTGCATCCTTAAAGAGGAGATGGGCTTCATCAAAGAAGAAAACCAGTTTTGGCTTTTCGGGATCCCCAACCTCGGGAAGTGTTTCAAAGAGACGAGACAACATCCAAATTAAAAAGGTTGAATACAATTTTGGTGAATGAAAGAGCTTTGTAGCCGAAAGAATATTGATATACCCACGCCCTGATGCATCGAGTTGCATAAAGTCATTTAAATCAAGTGCGGGCTCTCCGAAAAACTGATCCGCTCCTTCTTCTTCAAGAACCAAGAGGCTTCTTTGGATCGCACCGACAGATTGTTTGGTGATATTACCATATTGGGCAGAATAGTCTGAGCTGTGTTCATAGACTTCCTTTAAAAGGCTTTGCAGGTCCTTCAAATCAAGCAAGGGCCAATCTTTCTCTTGAGCCACTTTAAAGACAATTGCAAGAATTCCTGATTGAGTTTCATTCAAATCAAGTAGACGAGAAAGAAGCAATGACCCCATTCCTTCGACAGTCGCACGAACAGGATGACCAGCTTGGCCAAAGACATCCCACAATCGAACAGGGAAGGCTTGCGGCTCAAACGGATCTGTGAGACCAAGCAGTTTGTAGCGTTCTTCCAGTTTTGGAGTCCATTGCCCCGCTTTGGCTAAACCAGATAAATCTCCCTTGATATCAGCTAGAAAGACCGGAATGCCCTCTTTGCTTAATTTTTCTGTGAGGACCTTGAGGGTAACTGTTTTCCCTGTCCCTGTTGCTCCTGCAATCAAGCCATGACGATTCAACATCCGTAAATAGATAGGCGTTTCAACGGCTCCTTTGGTAATGGTAATACTAGTCATTTCGTTTCTCCCTGAATGTTTCAGTTTTCATTTTAACGGTCATCTTTTCCTTGCCTAGGCCCTTCAAACTGGGCTTCTGATAAGTAAGACACACTCCTATTAGTGTATCATTTTCCTGTCTAAACGCAAGAAATTATACTCCGATTTTCCGGATACAAACAAAAAAATCTATAAGAGCCAATTGTCGCTCTTATAGATTCCTTTATTTTATTATTTTGCTGCTGCAAACAAGTCATTAACTTTATTCCAGTTGATCACTGAGAAGAAAGCTTTAATGTAGTCAGGACGTACGTTACGGTATTTCACGTAGTAAGCATGTTCCCAAACATCCAAACCAAGGATTGGTGTTTTTCCTTCAGAGATTGGTGTATCTTGGTTTGCTGTTGAAGTGACTTCAAGTTTACCTTCTTTGTTGACAACCAACCATGCCCAGCCAGAACCAAAACGTGTCGTTGCTGCTGCTGTGAAGGCTGCTTTGAAGTCTTCAAATGAACCAAATGTGGCATCAATAGCTGCAGCAAGTTCTGCTGAAGGAGCTGTTTGTTCTGGAGTCATCAATTCCCAGAAAAGAGCGTGGTTCAAATGACCACCACCATTGTTGATCACAGCTTGGCGAATGTCAGCTGGAATGGATTCAACATTAGCTAACAAGCTTTCAAGGTCTTCTCCAATTTCAGGATGTTTTTCAAGAGCTGCATTCACATTGTTTACATATGTTTGATGGTGTTTATCATGGTGCAAATGCATGGTTTCTTCATCGATATAAGGTTCCAATGCATCATAAGCATATGGTAATTCTGGTAAAATGATAGCCATTTTATGGTCCTCTTTTCTTTATTACTGATTTGATGATAACGCAAACAGCTAAATTATTCAACTAATCTGCTTGCAATTTCATTCATGTTTAGACGCTATTTGCCACTTTCAACAGGGCCAAATCAAATAAGTAGTCTTTATCATACGTTCCACTTTTAATTGCATAATCCGTCTCGATGAAGGTCATCATGGCCTGCTTCAAAAAGGACAGGGAAAGCTTACGGCTATCCCGTAAGGCAAACTTCACCTGATATGGATTGACCTTGCGTCCTGACAACTCCGACAAGCTCGCTACGATTTGGTTTTCGGATTGGCCTTCTTCTGAAAATATTTTTACTTGAGAAAACATTCGGAATTGCCCCAAAAGAATAGCAATCAATTTTATTTCATCTTCTCCTTGTAAGCGGAGATCTTTCACCAAATTCCGAGCTTGATCGATTTGGCGTTTGAGAATCATTTGGGTCAGATCAAAAATATTATCTTGCAAGGTTTTGGGAACAACCTCCTCAATATCTTCGAGGGTAATCTGACCATCCTCTTTATAAGCCTGCAAAAGAGCGAGATTCTTCTGTAACTCTCCAAAATCATAGCCAGATTTTAAGAGTAGTTGGTCCAAGGAATCGCCCACAAATTGCAGGCCCAATTCTTGGGCTTGGCTTGCAAAATAGCGCTTTACCTCTTGCTCTTTAGGAGTCGCCGCTTCAATGATTTGGGCATCCCGTTTTAGGAGTTTGACCAAGCGACGCTTACTATCTAATTTTCCTTCTGCAATGATCACCAAACGGGTCGATTCAGAAGGATTTTCCAGATAACTTTCAAATTGCTTTAGTTCTTCATCGGTTAAATAGCGTTTTTTGGTAGTCGTCAGATCCAACAAGTGATCCAAAATCACAATTTTTTTATCAGCGAAAAAGGGAAGACTGACCAAATCCAGCTCTACCTCAGCATAGGAGGCTTCCTTCATATCAAAATAAGAATAATTCAAATCTGAGGGATCATAGCCTATTTTTTTTAAAATGTCTTTTTTTAACCATTCAAATTGACCTACATCCTCGCCTGTCAAGACAAGAATAGAAGGCAGAGTTTGAACCGTCAGATGTTTAGTGTCGGTAATTGCTTGCATGAAACTCTCTTATCTCTATCAGTCTAGTGTATTTCGTGTTCAGCAACCATTTTTTGTTCCAATGGTGGTTTTTCGTCGGACAAATCTGGAGCTGCTACAAAATTAGGAATTTGCTCAAACGAGTTGCCTCCAAAGCTTCCTTCTGTCGCTGTAACCTGTGGTTCAGAAGTTACTCCCATAGGAGTTTCTACTGGTCGTGGGAAGGTATTTTTTCCTGGAAGCATCATGAGAATCAGGAGAGAAATAACTGTAATCACCCAAAGAAATAGGAAAATATCTAGCCCTGACAATAAATAGAGTAAAACCGGACCAAGGTTCAAAAAGATCCAAGACCAATGGATCCCAGCATCCCGTAAGCGACGCACACAAATGGCTTGACTGGGTACTAAAATGAGGAAGTAAAAGAATGCTAAGAAAGCGAGTGCCCATAGACCTGTTTTAGAATGAACAGTTGAAAAATTGAATATTTCTTGAGCATTTTGATGGGATAAAGAAGTCACGATGTAAAAAACCCAAAGAGGCAAAGAAATCAGGAAATTCCAGAAAAAAGCTAGCCAAAAATGAGCTCGACTGGTCTTACTTGAAAAATCTGCATACTGTATCCAAAATTGCTTAAATGCGTTCATACGATTCTACCTTTACATTGATTTCACCTTCTATAATAGCAATTTTCAGCATAGAAAGCAAACCTCTCCTCATCTCTAGCGGACCGTTTCTACCCTCCAATGATCCCACCCAATCAAGCGAATCGCTCCTCTTTCATCGGTACGAAGGTAAGAAATGGATCGTTCCTCTAAACGATCAAGCAATTCTTTATGAGGATGCTGGTAGCGATTTTTCTTTCCAACGGAGATTAAGGCCAATTGAGGATGTAGCTGATCCAAAAATACATCACTAGAGGAACCTTTCGATCCGTGGTGGCCTACTTTCAAGACATCCACTTGTAATTGGGGATAGTTTCCCAATAGTTTTTTCTCCCCAGCTTCTTCCAGATCACCTGTAAACAAAAACCGTTTCTGATAAAACTGCCCATAGAGGACAATCGAATCATTATTTTTGCCATCCCCCACTTCATCAGGAGATAGGACTTCGAGATGATGATCAAAAATAGGAAGTTGATCCCCTCTCTGGACTACTTTAACTGGACTATGAAGCTGTTTCAATTTCTCTTGAAATTTGGAACTAGTTAGACTGCCTGGACTGACATACACTTTTTTAACCGGGATTTGTCTGGCAACCTCTAGCATATCGCCCATATGGTCCTGATCTGTATGGGTCAAGACCAAAGCATCGAGTTTTCCAACACCTCGACTCTTGAGATAGGGAATCAAGGTTTTATCCGCATTGGCAGATTGACTGCGCTCTTGCCACTTGTCTCCACTTTTAAAAGTGACGCGTCCTCCGACATCAATCAAAATGGTCCTTCCTTTCCAATCGCGTAAAAAGATACTGTCTCCTTGACCGATATCCACCATGGTGATCTCATTTTCTAAAGGATGCTTGGTCCAACAAAAGATGACTAGAATCATACCGATGAACAGAAAACGAAGGTTCTTTTGCTTTCGAAGATCATATAAGGTCCCTAAAAGAAGTAAGAGGACGATCAGAGCTAATCCCGTCGGTTGACCAAATACCAACGGTAGCGACGTGAGCTTTGAGATCCAACGAATACACTCCTCTATGAGTAGAAAGAAACTATTAAAAATCGTAAGCGGCTTTAGAATCGATAAGATAAACAGCACTGTTAACCCTGGAAGGAGAACAAGATCAAACAAGAAAGAAAATAGGAAGGTTAATGGGAGTGACCATGGTTGAAAGACACTAAAATAATAGGTCAAAAGCGGCAAGATCCCCAGACTAATCCAGAAACTTTCCACTAGCACCTTTTTAATTCCTGAATAAGAATTAGTATCTACCAAGGTCAAAATAAAGGCATAGGCACAACTCAAGACGCCTCCAGCTGTCAGGAGAAACTTAGGCATGAGAATCATTAAGAGCATCAAGGTCATCGCCATATTTTCCATCCCTCGGATGCCCTTTTGAGAGAGGATTTTTTGTAAGAGACTGCGAACGACTGAAACAGAAAAACCTGTCAAGCCAGCATAGATCAAAGAGATTGGAAGCATCCAGATATCGACTGTTTCTTGCAAGATTCCTAGACGTAAGAGAGCTTTTCGGATCCCATTGATGAAAAAGCCGACCTGCATCCCAGACAAGGCAAACAAATGAATAATTCCTAAACTCGTGTAAAGCTGATCCATCTCCTCGAAATCCGTATCTAAATAACCAAAAAGAAGGCCGGTCATATACTGGTTCATTGGCTGTGGAAAGTGCTCCTTGCTCCAAACAATGGCTTGGCGCCTCCATTGAGATAGCCAATCGAAAACATTCCACGTTTGGATGGGAAGCGCAGATTGGATCGTTTCAATTCTAATTTGGTGATATATTCCCTGAGTCTTCAAATAAGCTCGATAGTCAAAACCTCTAAAATTTCGCTGCCCTTCTGGCTCTTCTATGACACCCTTATACGTCAACTCCAACAAGTGAGTTTGACCTTGCCACTGCTGTTTTTCTTTCTCAGATTTCAAGGTGTAAAAAACTTGGTAGGTACTACCCTGATCTTTAGCACGAAAAGACAGGGCATCTCCATTAACCTTGATGGTATCTGGGATCAGATGTAAATGGGCTGGGGAGCGACTTTCGACTTGTTTTGGATGATCCTGGGCTCTCTGAAAAACAAAGAAGGTCGCAAAACAAAGAGTTGCTAAAGCAAGACGCAACAAACTTGAGCGATCCTCCTTATAGTGATGAACCACTAAACATATCACCACTACTAGACCGCTGATCGAAAGCCAAGATGGTTGATAAACACTAAAATACAACCAAAGAAGTAAAAAAGCGAGGTGTACAAGCGAAAAAGGGAGCTCTTTAATCCACCGTGAAAGCATCTCTTAGTTTCTCCAGTGTTTTCTCCCCGATTCCTGAAACATTTTTAAGATCATCCACTGATCGAAAAGGGCCATTTGCGTCGCGATAGGCGATAATGTCCTGGGCTCGTTTCTGACCAATGCCTGATACCGTCTGGAGCTCTGACTCGGTCGCTCGATTTAAATGGACCTTGCCTGTTTTTTCTGCTGATGCTGACGAAGTTGCAGGACTTTCTGAACTTCCAAGTGCTGGAACATCCTCCCCTTCTTTGGCAACATAAATCACTGCTTCATCAGAGAGTTTTTGCGCCAAATTGACCGATTGGCTATTGGCTTCAGCAGTCATTCCACCCGCCTTATGAATGGCATCGTGGACTCTGCTATCAGAGCGCAACTCATAGACACCCGGTTGTTTGACAGCCCCTTTGACATCGACCGTAATGATCTCGGGAGCATCAGACACTGAAGCAGCCGGCTTTTCTTCTCTTGAACTAGAAGCAGATGTCTTTTCTTTGCTCGAAGTTGAACGGGAAGTCTGATAGAGATCCGGTATTGTTGATGTACTCGACTGAGGTCGATGGAAAAGGAAATACCCTCCAAGTAAGAGTCCGATAGCTGTAAGTGCTAAAAAGAGCTTATATTCTTTGATTTTTTCAATCATATCTTCCATAAAAAGCCTCCTCTCACTATTATTATTCGTAAAAATAAAAAAAAACTGAGAAAATTCTCAGTTTTTTATTTGTTTTTTCGATGTTTGTCCGGATCCCATACAAAGCTGGCTAGGTAACTAAAGAGCAAGGTCAAGATGCCCACGACTAAGACAAGAGGAATCAAAAGGATTTTTAACAAACGAATCAAGATAAACGGTTTTGTTGGGGTGTTGATCGCTTGCGCTTCCGCATCCAAACGGTCAAACTCCTCTTGAATACGACGGGCAACTTCTGCCACTCCTTCGTCATTCATCTTTTTAATATCCGAAATATCAATCGGATGTCCGAAGTTCATATCAATACGTTCACCCGTTGCCAACCCTTTCAAGTCTCTTGGACCAGTATAAGTCACTGGCATGATACGGACCTTAGCCATTTTGGCAATGATAGCAACACCGCCTTTGACGTCTTGAGAATGACGGCTTCCACTTGGGAACATAATCAAGGAACGGTTGCTCTTTTTCAGCATATTGACAGGATACTTAATAGCTTCTGCTCCCGGATTTTCACGGTCGATCGGAAAAGCACCACACATGCGAATCCACCAGCCAAAAATACGATTGGTAAAGAGCTCTTTTTTTGCCATAAAGATAAATTGCTTTGGCTTGGTCGCGAAGGCCATATAGACCGGATCCCACCAAGTCCGGTGAGGGGATACCAAGATGTAGTTCTCTTCCCGATCTGGAATATTGTCCTTATGATGGTAATGGGCATTCCCATTTAAAACCCAAAGAATAAAGGCAACAAGGCCCCGTAAATAGGTGTAAAACATAGTTGTTCCTCAAATCCATTTCATTAATCTTTACAAGATATTCCATCCTGTAAAAGGTTCTTTCTTATTATACCGTATCCTGATTTTGACCGCAAACCTTTTTTAGATAAAAATTGACTCAGCGGACCGATTCTAGATAGTCTTTTTCTCAAAAAAATGATATCATATTGTCTATGGAAACGAATGATTTAAAGGGCTTGTCCCTCAGTGAAGTCCGTAAGAAAATGGATCGCGGACAAACCAATGATTTTACAACGAATACAAGTACCAGTACCTGGCAAATCATCAAGCGCAACGTCTTCACCTTGTTTAATACCTTAAACTTTGTGATTGCCGTAGCCTTGGCTGCTGTACAGGCCTGGAGCAATATGATCTTTTTCGCGGTCATTTGCTTCAATGCCATTACAGGGATCATGACCGAGATGCGCGCCAAGCGGATGATTGATAAACTCAACCTCATGAGTCGTGAGCTAGTGACTGTCATTCGTGATGGGGAAAAAGATGCGATTCCACCAGAGAAGCTTGTCCTAGGTGATCTAATGCTTCTGTCTTCGGGTGAGCAGATCCCTAGTGATGCTGAAGTCATGTCCGGTATTGCAGAAGCCAATGAGGCTATGCTGACTGGTGAGAGTGACCTGGTCTTAAAAGAAGTTGGTGATGAACTGCTTTCTGGAAGTTTTATCGCAAGTGGTCAAGTCTATGCCCGTGTCAAGCGAGTTGGGGCAAACAACTATGCCAACAAACTGATGATGGAAGCCAAAACCTTGAAGCCTATCAATTCGCGTATTCTCTATAATTTAGCGAAAATCTCTAGCTTTACTGGGAAAATTATCATCCCATTTGGCCTTGCCCTCTTCTTTGAAGCATTGTTGATCAAGATGCTACCGATCAAGGATTCTGTCGTGAATTCTTCCACAGCTCTCTTGGGAATGTTGCCAAAAGGAATTGCCCTACTGACGGTTACGTCTCTTTTGACGGCGGTTATTAAGCTCGGTATGCGCAAGGTTCTTGTTCAAGAAATGTATTCAGTGGAAACCCTGGCGCGTGTGGATACCTTGTGTCTAGATAAGACCGGGACCATCACTCAAGGGAAGATGACAGTCGAAGCTCTCCATAGCTTATCCGAGCATTTTTCTGAGGAAACGATCCAGGTCATCCTCTCTGCTTACATGCAAAATAGCGAGGACACCAATCCTACTGCTCAAGCTATTCGCAAGGCTTATGGGGAGTTGGAACATGCTTATACTGCGGAAAACATTATTCCTTTCTCAAGTGATCGAAAATGGGGAGCCATGCACCTATCCAACCTTGGAACCGTCTTTCTCGGTGCTCCTGAAATGCTCCTTAAAGAAAATCCAGCTGCTGTCGTCGAAGCACAAGCTCGTGGATCGCGCGTGCTCGTATTGGCACATAGTTCAGAACTAATCAGCATGCAGGAATTGAAACTGCCTGAAAATCTTGAAGGGATTGCCGTTATTGAGATTACAGACCCCATTCGTGAAGGGGCTTCAGATACTCTTGAGTATATGCGCTCTCAAGGAGTGGATCTAAAAATCATATCCGGTGACAACCCTGTAACGGTTTCTTATATCGCTCAACAAGCTGGCTTCAAAAATTATGAGAACTACGTCGATTGTTCAAAAATTTCTGATGATCAATTAGTGGATCAAGCAGAAGAAACAGCCATCTTTGGACGCGTGTCTCCTCACCAGAAAAAACTGCTCATCCAAACCTTGAAAGCAGCTGGTCGGACGACTGCTATGACAGGAGATGGAGTCAATGATATCCTTGCTCTTCGTGAAGCAGACTGCTCCATCGTAATGGCTGAAGGAGATCCTGCAACCCGTCAAATTGCAAATATTGTTCTTTTGAACTCTGACTTTAATGATGTTCCAGAAATTCTATTCGAAGGTCGTCGTGTGGTCAATAACATTGGACGAATCGCTCCGATCTTCTTCATCAAAACGATTTATTCCTTCCTCTTGGCTATTATCTGTATCGCCAGTGCCCTTTTCTTCAACGTCAATTATTTGCTGATTTTTCCATTCATCCCTATTCAAATCACCTTGATTGACCAATTTGTTGAAGGATTCCCACCATTTGTGTTGACCTTTGAACGCAATATCAAACCGGTTGAAAAACACTTCTTAAGACGTTCCCTTCTGTTAGCCTTACCAAGCGCCTTGATGGTCGTCTTTAGCGTCTTGTTCATTCGCCTTTGGGGAGCAAGCCATGGTTGGTCTGCAGCCGATATGTCTACTGTATCCTACTACTTACTTGGATCCATCGGTTTCCTATCCGTTATCCGTGCTTGCCTGCCACTAAATATCTGGCGGGCCCTCCTCATCATCTTCTCTGTAGTAGGATTCTACGCATCTGCGGTCGTGTTGAAAAACTTGATCGAGATTTCCCTCCTTACAACCACTACTTTCCCAGTTTATCTGGCATTGATGGCTATCTTTACAGGAGTCTTTATCCTCACTACGATTCTCCAAAAATATGAATTTGATTAAAAAAAGTTGAGAGTAAAAACTCTCAACTTTTTATGTTTTATCGATCTTTCCCCAAGCCTCTTTTCATGCTATAATAGAGCCATGACAGATATCGAATTAAAAGACGGTGAGCGCGTCAACCAACTCTTTTCAAGTGATGTAAAAATCATACAAAATCGGGAAGTTTTTAGTTACTCCGTGGATAGCGTCCTGCTCTCACGCTTTCCAAAATTGCCCAAGCGGGGCTTGATCGTAGATCTCTGCGCGGGAAATGGGGCTGTGGGACTCTTTGCGAGCACTCGGACAGAAGCTCAGATTATTGGTGTTGAAATTCAGGAACGTCTGGCGGATATGGCTACCCGCTCCATTACTCTCAATGATTTGAACCCGCAAATGTCCATGATCACCGATGACCTCAAGCATTTGCCTCAACATATCAAGGGCAGTAAGGTGGATATCATCCTTTGCAATCCCCCTTATTTCAAGGTTGATGAGCATTCCAATCTCAATGAGAGTGAACACTACCTCTTAGCCCGGCATGAAATTACCACCAATTTAGATGAGATTTGCCATGTGGCCCAGCGGGTTCTCAAATCAAATGGTCGCTTAGCGATGGTCCATCGTCCAGATCGCTTTTTGGATATCATCGAAACCATGAAGCGCTATAATCTTGCACCTAAGCGGATCCAGTTTGTCTATCCAAAAGTGACCAAAGAGGCGAATATGTTATTGATTGAGGCGATCAAGGATGGCTCACTGGATGGGTTAAAAATTCTGCCTCCTCTCTTTATTCACAATGAAGATGGCAGCTATACAGATGAGATTCATGAGATCTACTATGGAAACTAAGGCTTACATGTATGTTTTAGAGTGTGCGGATGGCTCTCTCTACACTGGCTATACCACGGATGTCGAAAAACGCCTGAAGACTCACAATGCTGGAAAAGGAGCCAAATACACACGGGCTCGCCTCCCCGTTAAACTTCTTTACAAAGAATCCTATCCAGATAAACCCTCTGCGATGTCTGCCGAAGCTCTCTTTAAAAAGAAATCGCGCCAAGCAAAACTAAACTATATCAAAAAGAACCGTCGGACTCCATAGTCCAACGGTTTTTCATTTACAAAATGGTGATACGGTACTGGTGACTCCGTGTCTCTTGAGGGTCCAACTGGATCACACCTTTTTTGTCTTCGAAGAAATCGCCCTCTTCTGCAGATGTGGAAATACCTGTCCAAGGCTCTAAGGCAATGAAGGGGCCCTTGTTATTAGTAGACCAAAGGACCAGATTTTCAAAATCTGCAAAATCAAATTCCAAACCTTTACCTGATTTTTTCGAGATAAGCTTCACAGATTTAGAGGCTAACTGATCTAAAATAATGGCATCTTTTTCAAATAGTTCATGTCGCAAAGGTAGGCTACGCTTATGATCAAAAAATGGCGTCCGCTGCAGGCGATCGACCAATCCAGTTTCTGTGAACAAGAGAGGGACGCTACAGGTTTCTTCTTTTTCAAAAATCAACTCGTAGTCTTCATAGTCTTCATCTGCTAAAAGGGGACAATAAAAGGCTGGATGCCCTCCAATGAAATAAGGCATGACTTGATCAGACTCTAGATTTTGTACACGATAGGTGATGGTGATTTCTTTCCCTTGTAGTTCATAAACGATTTCAACTCGAAAATGGTAGGGATAATTTTGCAGGCTCTCTTCGTTAGAGGTGATTTCAAAGACAAGACGATGGTCTGTTTGTTCTTTAAGTTCAAACTCTCTCTTGCGAATGAGGCCGTGTCTTGGTAGCTGACCTGTCTTCACTCCATCTTTTAGATGATACTGTACTTGGCCATTACGAACGCTCCCGCAAATCGGAAACAGAACCGGCGCTTGTCCTGACCAATACTCTGGATCCCCTTGCCAGAGATATTCTATGCCTTCTTTACTTCGAATGGAGCTCAATTCCCCTCCAAATGTCTTAAAGTGTACTTCTAGATCATCATTTTTTAATGCAATCACCATGGACGCCACCTCTTTATAATTAATATAGTTATCATATTCATTATAACCTTTTAGCTAAGATTGTCAATTTTTATCTTTTTAGTTAAAAATTTTTAAAAAAAATAAGAAAAAACCTTGACAAGGCTTGGAAATAATTGTAGACTTAATATGTTAACAGAAATATCCCATTTTAGGAATCCATTCTTTCTGTTGTCTGACTTTTTTGGATGCTCCTTATCATGATACATTTTTTCTAAAAGAGTCAGTTATCATTTAGGTCTCCTTATAAATATACAAGGGTTAACAGCTGGTTAACCCTTGTATTTTTTATTTTTCATATAAAAAAACGGTCTAGCAATAGACCGTTCCTTCGGACTTATTTATCCCCTTTATTGCGGATGACAAATCCATTTTTCTTTTCATTGGAAGTACGATGAGGACGTTTGTTGCCTTTGCCTTCAAAGTCTCGGCTATTTTTATTGGACTTGCGTTTGAAATCACGGCGTCCACCTTCACGGTCATCTCTGCGATTTCGGTCACGGCGTTGGTCTCCACGACGGCCATTTCCACGGCCACCTTTTCCTTTTCCACCAAAGCCACCACCGGATGGTTTAAACGGCAATGGTTTTTCACGCGCAATTTCAACTTCTGGAAGGCTGTCTGGATCTTGAACGGTCAAGCTCAAAATATACATAGCCAATTCTTCAGGAGTGAATGCTGCAGCCAATTTGCGAGCATCCTTGCCAAACTTCTCAAAGTTGGTCCGGATTTTTTCATCTTCAAAATCTCGCTCAATTTTCTTCAGTGCTACTTGTTTTTTCGCTTGGAAGGCTTCTTCTGCTGTTGCAGGTTTCATTCCCTTCATCCGCTTTTTGGTCAAGTTCTCAATGATTTGCAAATAGCCCATTTCATTTGGCGATACAAAGGTAATGGATTGCCCTGTTTTCCCAGCACGACCTGTCCGTCCGATCCGGTGAACATAGCTTTCTGGATCTTGTGGAATATCGTAGTTGTAGACATGGGTCACACCTGAAATATCCAAGCCACGTGCCGCAACGTCTGTTGCTACCAAGACGTCCAAGTTCCCATTTTTAAAGTCACGAAGTACACGAAGACGTTTGTTTTGATCCAAATCTCCGTGAATTCCTTCTGCACGGAAGCCACGAATCTTCAAGCCACGCGTCAATTCATCGACCCGGCGTTTGGTCCGACCAAAGACGATGGCAAGTTCAGGCTGCTCGACATCCATCAATCGAGTCAAGGTATCAAACTTTTCGCCTTCTTTGACACGAATATAGTATTGATCGACCAAATCAGTTGTCAATTCTTTGGCCGCAATCTTAACGTGTTCGGGTTCTTTCATAAACTGAACACCAATGCGTTTGATGGCTTCTGGCATCGTTGCTGAAAAGAGAAGAGTTTGACGTGTTTCTGGAACACGGCTAATGATAGCTTCGATATCTTCCAAAAAGCCCATGTTGAGCATTTCATCTGCTTCGTCCAAGATCAAGGTTTCAATATGATTAAGTTTCAAGGCCTTGCGCTTGATCAAATCTAGCAAGCGTCCAGGGGTTCCCACAACGATATGAGCACCTGACTTCAAGGCTTTAATTTGCTTTTCAATGCTTGATCCACCATAGACAGAGCGGACTTTAACACCCTTGCTGCGTCCAAAACGGAAGAGTTCTTCCTGACTTTGAACCGCCAACTCACGCGTTGGGGCAATAACAAGAGCTTGGATCACAGTATTATCGACATCAATCTTCTCCAAAGTTGGAAGACCAAAAGCAGCCGTTTTACCGGTCCCTGTTTGCGCTTGGCCGATGACATCTTTTCCTTCAAGGGCCAAAGGAATAGTTTGTTCTTGGATGGGGCTTGCTTCTACAAAGCCAGCTTTTTCGATTTCTGCTAATAATTCAGCAGATAAGTTAAATTCATTGAATTTCAATTCTTTCTTCTTTCTAAAAAGTGGTGCGAAGCCACTTTATCAAACTTCTTTCAATGCGAATACGCACTGATTGCATAGGAAGTCATCTTCCCGGTTACCTGTCGCAAGACTCATCTAAAGAAAAACTAGTCCGTCTGTTTAAGACTACATTTTCTTTAGAGAAAAATGTTTTGCGTCCTAACGGATGTTGTTGACTAGAATCGTTTTTTCAAACAAATAGGCAACATGATCCTATTTGCGGGAGTCTTCTTTCGAACAGAAGCCTTCCATCTGTTCAGTCTCCCCACCATTTCTCTCATACAAGTTTGCAACTTATCTAGTATAACATAATGAAGAGGCAAATGATAGTCAAAGGAGATTAATTTTATTTTTTAGGAAAAAATCCTGGATCGCTTGAAATCAGAAAAGTGACGCAAATCCTAGCCAGGACTGGTTTTCTTCTTGCGACCATTTCATATACTTCATCATTGGAGTATAAAAAAATCGGAAAACTTTTATTTTTTGGTAACTCTTATCTTGCGTTTTTACAAATAAATATGTATAATACAGTTAGTATCTAAAATATTTCTGTATAAAGAAATAGGATCATTTTATCTGATTCAACGATTTATTCTAAGTTCTGATTTATTTAGAACCACTCAGTACTATTAAATCTACTCCTACTATTTCCAAGAAGATTTTGTACAGTCGATGAACTATTCACACTGCCCCTTCTTTGGAGAGGAGGGCAGGTGTCTAGATGGTTCCTATTTCTCAGATTATTCTAGATACGAAGAGGCTCGGATTTCTCCAAGCCTCTTTTTTTTATCTTTTTTTCACAATCCAACGCATGACCTTTGCCAAAATGAGCCATAATATAAAGCTACATAGGGATACATAGATCCAAGCATTGGGATCCTCTGTCATAGGAAGAGGGATATTCATTCCGAAGAAACCGGTGATAACGGCTAAGACCGCCAACAAGGCTTCAAAGATGGTTAGGGTTGTCAAGTTGTCATTCAAGTTGTTGTTTAGGATATTGTTGTATGATCCAGACAACTGCTGTAAGACATTGGAAATCAACTCGGTCATTGAAACCAACTGACGCGCTTCGATCATGGCATCATCAAACTGCTCTTTTTCAACATCATTCATCCTGCGATAAATGACATGTGCTTTGATATGTTCTAGCAACATCCGATTTTGCTTGGCTGCCGCGACCAGATACACCATACCGGTCTCAAGGTCAGACAGGGCATAAAGATTCTTTGTCGTCGTTGTCTTTCGAAGCAAACGATTGAGTTCATCTTTGTGCTTATCTAAGCGATCAATAATCGGATAATAAGCATTACTGATCATTTCAAGACCTGCAAAAAGCAACTTATAGATCGACAGCTCCTCATGGCTTTCCAAATAACGAACCATTTGTTCAATGATATAGGCATTGTCCTGGTTACTGATGGTCACGAGTCGCGTATCTTGAACGATAAAGGTCATGGGGATGGTTTCGTAGTATTCCTTGTCCTTTTCTAAATCCAATACATTGTAGATAAAGGTGATCGTTCCGTTTTCTCGATTGTAATCCATATGGGCACGTTCGTTCTTATCCATCGCGTACTCAATGGTTTCTTTGTCAATATCGTATTTTTTATAAAGATATGAATTTTCAGCAATCAAATCCGAGTCGATATTGATCCATTTCCGATCTTGACCCAATTGTTTATCGATAAACATTCCGTCTCCTTTCTCAACTGTTCTCTATCAACATGATTTTTTATTTAAAGACCGCACTGGCTAATGCTTGCTGGATTTCAATGACACTGTTGTCACTCTTGAATTGTAAAACTTCTGAAGGTTCCACTGCTGAAGAGACCCAGATTTTTAATTCAGCATCCAAATCAAAATGACCGGAAGTTTCTACTGAAAATCGAGAGATGGAGCGATAAGGAAGGGATTTGTAGGAAGTTTTCTTTCCTGTTACTCCTTGCTTATCCACCAAGATCAAACGAAACTCTGTAAAGACGATTAAATCACGAATCAAGCTAAAAGCAAGTGTGACTTGCTCTCCCGGCACCAAGATATCTTCCAGATCTCTTTCTACTTTATCAACATTCTTTTGAGAGGCATTGCCCATCAAACCACTTAGTAATCCCATAGTTTCTCCTTTATAAGCGAAAACGGGTAGATTTTCGTCTTCTTATTCTATTGTTATGGATCGGTTTTGAATCGTTCCTTATCCCATCTTTTCTTCCAACTCAACGTCAGGATACTTGTCCGCAAACCAACGGAGGGCAAAGTCATTTTCAAAGAGGAAGACTGGCTGGTCAAAGCGATCCTTGGCCAAGATGTTTCGGCTTGAAGACATGCGCTCATCTAAGTCTTCTGGTTTGATCCAACGAACGGTCTTTTTACCCATTGGGCTCATGACCACTTCTGCATTGTATTCATTTTCCATCCGGTGTTTGAAGACTTCAAACTGAAGTTGTCCAACCGCACCTAACATGTATTCACCTGTTTGGTAGTTGGTATAGAGCTGGATAGCTCCTTCTTGCACCAATTGCTCAATCCCTTTGTGGAAGGATTTTTGCTTCATGACGTTCTTGGCAGATACCTTCATGAAAATTTCAGGCGTAAAGGTTGGCAGTGGTTCAAATTCGAACTTGTTTTTACCAACTGTCAGCGTATCTCCAACCTGATAAGTCCCTGTATCGTAGACCCCGATGATGTCTCCTGCTACGGCATTGCTGACATTCTCACGGCTTTCGGCCATAAACTGAGTGACGTTAGAGAGTTTCGCTCCCTTACCAGTACGAGGCAGATTAACACTCATGCCCCGCTCAAACTCACCCGATACAATCCGCACAAAGGCAATCCGGTCACGGTGACGAGGGTCCATATTGGCTTGAATTTTAAAGACAAAGCCTGAGAAATCCTTGTCGTAAGGATCCACTATTTCTCCATCGGTCTTCTTGTGGCCGTGTGGTTCTGGAGCAAACTTGAGGAAAGTCTCCAAGAAAGTCTGCACCCCAAAGTTCGTCAAAGCGGATCCAAAGAAGACTGGTGTTAATTCACCCGCAAGGATGGCTTCTTCTGAGAATTCATTTCCAGCTTCTTGCAAGAGTTCGATATCGTCTTTCACTTGTTCGTAGAAGGGGTTATTAGCAAAGAGCTTGTCTCCGTCTTCTAGACTTGCAAAGCGCTCGTTCCCTTTGTAGAGTTCCAAACGTTGGTTATAAAGGTCATAGAGTCCCTCAAAGGCTTTCCCCATCCCAATCGGCCAGTTCATCGGGTAACTTGCGATACCCAAGACCTCTTCCAATTCTTGCAAGAGATCCAGTGGCTCGCGACCGTCACGGTCCAGCTTGTTCATAAAGGTAAAGACTGGAATGCCACGGTGTTTCACAACCTCAAACAATTTCTTGGTTTGGGCCTCGATACCCTTGGCAGAGTCCACCACCATGACGGCAGCATCCACTGCCATCAAGGTCCGATAAGTATCTTCTGAAAAGTCCTCGTGCCCTGGGGTATCAAGGATGTTGACCCGTTTTCCATCATAGTCAAACTGCATGACAGATGAAGTTACCGAAATCCCACGTTGTTTTTCGATATCCATCCAGTCAGACTTGGCAAAGTTTCCTGTTTTCTTTCCTTTTACAGTACCAGCTTCCCGAATCTCTCCCCCAAAATAGAGCAACTGCTCTGTAATCGTCGTTTTACCAGCATCCGGGTGGGAGATGATGGCAAAGGTACGGCGTTTTTTAATTTCTTCTTGTACGTTCATATTCCTAATTCTTTCTCTTCTTATTTTTTGATAAATTTACAAATTCATCTCTACATCGGATTTCTCCTCAATTTCTCTATCTGTCCTATTATAGCGAAAATAGGCACTTTTTTCAACGATGATTCTTCTTTGAGAGCAAAAAGAAAGACTAAAATCCGTAGATTCTAGTCTAATTCAATCATATTTATTTTCTCACTTTCACCCGCTCACTTCTGCGACTGAAGAACTGATTAAAGAGTAATAAAGCAAGGGCTAAAATACTGGATACAACCAGATAATTGAGCCACACCTTATCCCCTCTCATAATCGGAGGGCGGGCCATCAAGCCATAATTTCCTCCCGTCAATTGATTGACTCCAACCAGGAATAAATCTAAGGCAAAGGTATAGAGAATAATCTGACTATTTTTTAAGAGGTTTCGATCATACCATCTCAAGAGATAAATCAAGGAATTGATGAGGAGACAGTAATGTCCGAGGAGGAAAGAAAAGCTCGTAATATGAGGGAAAGTGTAGGGATCAAAGACTGGATAGCCCAAAGCAAAGATGGCTCCACTCACTCCCATCAAGGCAAAGAACTGTTTGCTTTTCCAGCGGTCTGGTAAAAACAAGACCGCAAACATGGCCAAGCGGCAATGATAAAATGGTAAGCTATTGGACCAAGGAATGTGGTAGGCAAAATACCAAAGATACAAGCAAATTAACTGGAAGCCTTGTAAGTATTGAAAGCATTTACGAAATTGCTCATTCTGATAATAGCGAAGTGACATCATAATCGCTGTCACAACGAACAAGACCATCACACTATACCAAAGTGCTGAGATTGCTGGTGGTGCTGTTGATTCTGTAGTGAAAAAATGATGCATAAAATCTCCTTATTTAAACAGATTTAGGTATTCTTCTTTTCTTACTGTACTGAACGATCGTATTGATGAAAATCAGTGTCCCCGTCATGAGGACTGTCACGATCAAATAGTTGAGCACAAGGCCATGGTCACCTATTACAGGAGGGCGACGCATAAAGCCGTAGTTCCCACCTGTTGCGAGATTGGCAAGCTGAATAATGGCATTGACCCCAAAAGTCATCTGACAGATTTTCCAAACAGACCCTTCTTTCACCTGGTAGGATTGAACCAGATAGATCAAACAGTTGGCCAAGAGAGCCCAGTGACCAAAGACATTGTTGATCGAGGAAACGTGAGGAAAAGGGTAGGGATAAAAGACGGGATGAACCAAGGCCATAATGGAGCCAAAGACTCCCACGAGTGCAAAATATTGCTTGAAGCTTCCCTTGGGGGCCAAAAGGATAATCCACATGGCCATCCGGCTATGATAGAAGGGAAGACTCTCTGAAAGAGGCAAGCGAGCAGCTAGATACCAAGAGTTGATGATGAGCAACTGGATCAACTGCCCCCAATACCAAAAGTTTTGGTAGCCTTTAGAGTGAGCAAACCGAATGGACAGAACTCCCACTACCACCAATGAGGTTGGTAATAAGAAATACCAGACCCCCAATTGAGGAGGGGCCGTTGGTTGACTGGTGAAAAATAAGTCCCAAAGTGTCATGATTTCTTTCCCTTATCTGCTCTTTTTATTCTGAACGCGAAACGATACTTTCTTCGACCATCTTGTATTTGTATTTATAGCGTTGATTGACCAAGCAAATACCAGCTACCATCACGATGCTGACCAAGAGGTAGTTCAAGAGAGCACCGTGGTCTCCAATGATTGGTGGACGTCGTAAGAAGCCGTAATCTCCTCTGGTCAAAAGGTTGACCAAAAAGATGACTGCATTCATGCCAAAGGTGATCTTAACAATTCGTAAGCTATCTTGCTTTTCCGACTGATAAAAATCTTGCAGGTAAATCAAACTATTGGCAAACAAGGCCCAGTGACTAAAAATCAGATTGAGCACAGTAATATGGGGGAAGGGGAAGGGGTCAAAGGCTGGATAAACCAAGGCCGCAATGGATCCTAGAACTCCCAACAAGGCAAAATATTGCTTGATATAGGTCCCTCTCGGTGCAAAGAGGATCGCAAGCATAGCCAAGCGACAATGATAAAAAGGCAAATTATCTGTCAAAGGCATGTGGGCTAGAATATACCAAGCATTGATGGTCAGGACTTGAATCAATTGTGCCCAGTACCAAAAGCGTTGGTAGCTTTTTGACTGCGCATATTTGATAGAAAAGTAGCCAACCACCAACAAGGAAACTGGTAGGAAAAAATACCAGAGTCCAAACTCAGGCGGGGCTGATTTTTGGTTAGTAAACAATAAATCCCAAAGTGTCATTTTTATATCCCTTTAATTTATAGATCGTTTTTAATCACAATACAAATCTCGTTTCCCATCATAAACCTCCCAAAGGAAATTCAATTGTTCTTCTGTATTGCGCTTGGTAGAAAGAGCAGGCATTTTCCCTCTCTCAAAAAATGCAAGATCAGAAATTTCCTGATTCTGTTGAAAACTTCCATCCAGCAATTCACATTCAAATACCAATTTCACATATTGGCGGCTTTGCAATTGGTAGCGATTGGTATCAAATACTGCCAACAAGCGATTGACACGTGCTACATAGCCCGTTTCTTCTTGGATTTCCTTTAAAATATTTTCTTTAGGAGAATAGCCAACCTCACCAAAACCACCCGGCAAAGCCCAGGTCTCTTCTCCCTGACCTTTCACCAGACAAAGTTTTCTATCTTTGACAATCCAAGCCCTAACATCAATTAAGGGGGTGTCATAATAGTTTGTCGGTCGAAACAAATCCGATAATTCTTGTGAATTCAGATCAGTCATTTCTCTCACAAGATCCTGTAAAATTTCACGAATATCCTGGTAGCGCTCTTGATCAAATGGATCTTTTGAGAAGGCTAAGCCTGTATTGGTGATTGAAATCAAGCGCTGAATGTCCTTCAGTACATTATTACTTACCATTCTCCAATTCCTCTACTAATTTGGCTAGATTCATGGAATTGCTTCCCTTGATAAGGATTTGGTCTTGCCCTTTCAAGCTTTCCTTGACTTGTTTGACCATGTCCTCAAACTGGTCTTCCTCAGCTGTTTTCTTGAAATAATAGACATGTCCGAGTGGGAACATCTGACTCGCTAACTGAGCCAATCCCGCAATGTCTTGGCCGTAGAAAATAACCGTATCCAAGACATCTGGCGAGAGGCTGAGAATCATTTGGTTGTGCAGATCAATAGATTGCTTCCCTAGTTCTTTCATATCTGCCAGGACGGCTAATTTTCGACCATTTGGATTAGCAGGAATGGTAGAGAAAGTTTCTAAGATTAAGCGCATAGCCGTTGGATTGGCATTGTAGACATCGGATAGGATATCCGCTCCGTTACTGGCCTTCTTCCATTCTGTCCGGTTGCGCGTTAATTGCAAGGTTTCAAAACTATCACGAATCGCAGCCTCACTCACTCCTTCTTGCAGGGCAACATAAGCTGCGATCATAGCATTGGTCGCATTGTATTTTCCTGTTACCGGAAGATCAATCGCTTCTTCTAAGAAATTAGCTCGGAAAGTTAAGCTATCCTTTCGCTCGATTAACTCGGTAATAAAAATCTCCTCGTCTGGACCAAAGCGGACCACTGTTTGATTTTCAGGAAGGTAAGTATTGACGATCGGATCAGCTGGAACTACCAGAAGACCACCTTCTGGCATGCCATCCGCAATCTGGAGTTTTCCTTTTGCGATCTCACTTCGATCTTTAAAGAATTCCAAATGGGCTTCCCCAATCAAGGTGACAATAGCAGCTTTTGGATGCGCCAGTTCTGACAAGAGATGGATATCTCCTAGATGGTCTTGCCCCATTTCAAGGACCAGTTTGTCTGTCCCTTCTGGCATATGCAAAACCGTATAAGGAAGACCAATTTCGTTATTATAGTTTCCTTGTGTTTTATAGGTCAGGTAGGTGGTGGACAAAAGCTGTGCCAACATATCTTTTGTGGTGGTTTTACCATTTGACCCCGTTACTGCAAAAACATCTACTTTTGTCTTTTGAAGATAGGCTGCAGCTAGTGTTTGAAAAGCGCTCAGCACATCTTCCACCAAAATATAAGGGTGGCCTTCGATCACTTTCTCTGAAAAAGTGGCTACGGCTCCATTTTCAAAAGCAGTCTCAATAAAGTCATGACCATCACGCGCTCCCTTTAAAGGAACAAACAGGTCTCCAGGCCCAATCAAACGGCTGTCAAATTCCGGCTTGACGAGGGCCACATCTTCAAATTGGCTGATATCATTTTTTGCATGTACTAGATGAGCAACTTCATGTAATGTGAGATTCATATCCGACTCCTCAGTTCTCCGTAGCGTCTTCCCCAAAGGTCTAAACGCTCGTTTCAAATTCTTCTCATTATACCATATTCTAGATCACAAAAAAAGTGGCTGGGACAGAAGTCCTAGCCTCTTGATTGTTTTTGGATTGTCGAGCAAGACGCAGTGGTTGAGTGGGCTCTACTACGCTGATTTCATCAGCTTTTACAGCCCTACTCAACTGTGCGGAGGTGGGACGACGAAATCGAATTCTAACGAATTACCGATTTCTGTCCCACTCTCTCTTTTCTTACAACAAATGCGCTTCGTGTTTTTGGAAGACTTCTTTTCCAAGCTCTACTAACTTGGTGATCAAATCTGTATAGTTGAGTGCCATATTGTCCCAAAGCAAGGGATACATAGACCATTGGGTAAAGCCTGGCATGGTATTGAGCTCATTTAAGAAGATCTCTCCTTTATCGGTATAGAAGAAATCACAACGAGCTAAGCCTAGACCACCGATCGCACGAAAGGCTTTTTCTGCGTTGGTTCGCATGATTTTCACAACCTCAGGATCCAATTGAGCTGGAATAGCCATGGTAATTTTGTTATCGATGTATTTGGCATCATAATCATAGAAGGCAACATCTTTGACAACTTCACCTGGCAAGGTACTTTTCACATCATAGTTTCCAAGGAGCCCAACCTCGATCTCACGCGCATTGACCCCTTGTTCTACCAAGACACGGCTATCGTATTTGAAGGCCAATTCGAGAGCAGTCCGAAGTTCTGTTTGGTTTTCAGATTTCGAAATCCCTACGCTAGAACCCATATTGGATGGTTTAGTAAAGACAGGATAAGAGAGAGTGGCTTCAATTGCAGCAATTTTCTCCTCCAAGTCATCGCCTTCCACTACAGCTACATAAGGAACTTGTGGAATCCCTGCAGATTCCAAAACCCGCTTGGTGGTGATCTTGTCCATTGCAACACTAGAAGCCAGGATGCCACAGCCGACATAAGGCATTTTCAAGACTTCTAAGAAGCCTTGAATAGAACCATCTTCACCCATTGGTCCATGAAGCACTGGAAAGACCACTGCTCCTTCCTTGTAAATCGCTGATGGTGCGACTTTTTTAGACCAGTCCACTGTATCGTTGGTCATCAATTTCTCATCATCCTCTGGCTTCTCTTCAAAAGCTTGCGTCTGGATGAAGTCTCCTGACTGCGTAATAAAGTAGGTTTGAACCGAAAATGCTTGGTAATCAATCGCACGCATCACGCTTTCTGCTGAAAGAACAGATACTTCACGTTCTGCACTACGTCCACCATATAACAGGATTAAGTCTTGTTTACTCATAGTTTCTCCCTAATTGTTCCCTTGATTTCTTACTTGATAGTATACCACAATGATAGCCCTTTCGAAAGAACTTCTCTTATAATTCTGTTCGATTTTCGATCGCGCGAAGCAAGGTCACTTCGTCCGCATACTCGATATCGGCTCCAACTGCTAGACCCCTTGCCAAACGGGTCACTTTGATGCCTGCAGGTTTGAGGACGCGTGAGATATACATAGATGTCGCTTCCCCGTCTGCCGTCGCATTGGTCGCAACAATGACCTCAGTAACTGTTCCATCCATCAAGCGACTGAGCAAACTCTTGAGATTGATATCATCGGGTCCCACGCCATTCATAGGTGAGATCAAGCCATGCAAGACATGATAGCGACCGTGGTATTCCTGGATATTTTCCATAGCAGAGACATCCCGGCTATCTTCTACAACAAGAATGAGGGATGGATCCCGCGTTTCATCTCGACAAATCTCGCAGGTTTCTTCATCGGTTAAATTGCCACAAATACTGCAATACCCTAGCTCACGCTTGGCATTCAGTAAGTTCTTGGCAAATTCATTCACATCATCATCTGACATGCCAATGGTGTAAAAAGCCAGACGAGTCGCTGTTTTGATCCCAATTCCTGGCAACTTCGAATAGCTGTCAATTAATTTTGCAATAGGTGCTGGATAAAGCATAGTTTCCTTTCTAATTCATGGGGTGTTTCTGATTGTATAAGTTAATAATGTCACGCGTAATGGAATGACTGACTGTCGCTTGTAGATTGGTATTATGTGGAAAGACCACCGCTACCGCAATCTTTGGATTGTTTGACGGTGCATAAGCCACCACATTGGTATTAATGGCTTGTTTGCCTCCATCGACTGTGGTTTCGGCCGTACCGGTCTTGGCACTAATGGAGACACTGGCACCTTGACCAACAGTTTTCCCTGTCGTCAACCCACTCGTACCATTGGCAACCTGATAGAACCCTTGCTTGATCAAAGCCATGTCCTCCGCTGAGATATGGACCTGATTGAGCTCCTTGGTTTCGATCGCTTTTTTCAACTGACCAAGGCCCCCTTGATCATTATTGTCATAGATGCCTTCGACGACATGAGGACTCACCCTCTTCCCATCATTTGCAACGGTTGCCGCATACTGGGCCAATTGCATCGGCGTATAGTTGTCAAACTGACCAAAGGCATTGGTCAAATAATTGCCGACTGTATACTCTTTCGGGATAAAACCAGTCGATTCATTGGGAAGGTCAATCCCCGTTGATGTTCCAAGACCATACTCTGCAAAAGTAGAGCGCAGTTTTTTCATGGCAGGTTCAACCTGATCGACTTGTAAGGTCATGTTTGGAGTGTAAGGTTGCCCCATCATCTTAAGGGCAATTTGGACCATGTAGGTATTAGAAGAGTATTCCAATGCTTCCACCGCATTGATGGAACGACTACCGTATTGGGTAAACCAAGAATTGATAGGAGCTGATCCTGCAAAAACAATCGGCTGATCGGTCAGCACCTGATTCCCAGAAATGGCTCCATTTTCCCATCCAGAAGTCAAGGTTGCTCCTTTGACCACGGATCCTGGAACGAAGACGTTGGTGACTGTTCCCAACGCATCTGCTGATAGATCTTGACTACCAGCCTGGTGTTTAATCCCTGCCATGGCAAGGACCTTCCCTGTATCGGGCTCCAGAGCTACAGCATAGACACCTTCGGAGTAGGTCGCATTTCCAGCTTGCAACTCTGCGCTAAAGGCGGAGCGAAGGATATCTTCCACTCCTTTTTGGAAATCCAAATCAATCGAGAGCTTGAGGTTTTCTCCTTTGGCCCCTTTTGAAACGTCGACCACTTTCTCCATATTGCCATTTTTATCTAGGAGAATTTCTTTTTCACTGCGTTTTCCTTGAAGGACATTTTCGTATTCCTTTTCGAGATAAGAGGTACCAACCCGGTCATTGAGAGCATAGCCTTTTTTGACATAGTCCTCAACCTCTTCTGCTGGAAGTCCCGCCTGCTCGGTTGATACATTTCCAATAATAGAAGCTAAAGGAGTATCCAAAACCTTGCGGTCCCAGCTAGTCGTGATGGCAATTCCCGGAAGGTCCTGACTGTCAGCCGCGATGGTCGCAATCTGCTCAGCTCCTAGTGCTTGCGTCGAAATAATCCCCGTCGCAAAATTCTCCACAGCATTCATTTGGCTATAAAGATCGATAATCTTTTTCTCATCATCCGTGTAACCGAGTTTTGAAGGGTCAATGCTGTCCACTGCCGCTTGATAAATCTTGGCTTCCGGCAGGCGGTTGCCATCAGTATCAAATTTCTTTTTCTCAGGCAGGTGCTCTACGACCTCTTGGTAGACTTTGGTATTGGCTAGATAGTAATCCACTTCTTGCCGTTCGGTCACTTGAGGATTTTCTACATCAACATACTGCAAGAGTTTTCCAGCTGTCTCTCGCATTTCTTGGGCCGTCATTTTACGATCCCGCGTAAAGGTCAAGACTTGTTTTCCCACATTTTCCACCAGGGGCTTACCAGAAGCATCATAGATTTGCCCTCGCACACTCCCTTGTTTGACCGTCTTTTTGGTAGCTTTTGCCAATTTATCCGTATAGTAAGCTTGGTGAGAGATCTGCATATAGCCAAGTCGGGCAATCAGAACCAAAAAAAGAAGGCAAATCAAACTAAACAGCAGGTAGAGTCTGCGTGTGATCGAATGATTCTCAAACTTCCGTATTTTCTTCTTCATGAAATGTTCTATCCTTCTTTTCTAATCAACACTTACTTTCCATTTTACTATTTTTCCAAGAGTATCTCAAGAAAAGTAAGGGACCTTTCCTGGAATTTTATGAAGAAAAAAGATTGGACATGCTCGCCCAATCTTTTTTTCTAATAAGTCACAACATTGATTTTTCCTTTGTCATACTCAGCAATGAAAATATCCAAAACGTTGTCATAGCCTTCTTTTTCCAATTCAGCTAGCAACCACTCTTCGCTTTTTCCAATTGTTTCCAAAATTTCAAGCTGAACCACACCATCCGTAATGATTGGGTATTTAGGATTTTCATCCCCCGCACGGACAATAATCAATTGACCATTTTGTTCAATAACGGCGCGCTTCACATCTTTTAATTGAAAAATCCCTTGTCCACGTAGTTTCAAGGCAACATCTGAAGCAGAAAGTCCTTTGGAACGACAAGCTTCCGGATCCAGTTTCCCATTTTTAATGATGACAGTTGGTTTTCCATCAATCAAGTGCTTCATAAAACGAACATTGGTATTGAGCCATTTTAAGAGCAAGATCAAAATGGTCCACATCAAGAGAATCACAATGTACTGAAGAATGGTAATGGAGCTATTGTAGATGACCCCACCAATAATGCCCCCAAGAACAAAGTTCTGTATCTGGTCTACTGCAGAATTTGGTGCTAAGTTTCCTTTCCCGGTCACATTGATGACAAATACCAAGGAAATCAAGCCCAAAGCTAATTTAATCAAGATGTTTAAAAAATTTACTATCATTTGTTCACCTCCACAAGTTCCACGTCTGTTTTATACAGATCCATCTTTTCTAATAGGTAGCTATCTGGGTCAGATCCTGCGATAGCTCGGTAATAAACCTCTCCAACCTTCAGGATCGCCCCATCTGTGGCTGCTGAAGTATTGACATAGACGTCTTCTTTTTTGACATCCAACTCCTTTGAGATGACCTCAATAAAATGCAGAGAACGTTGAAATTGGTCATTATTACTTTGGCTATTTTGGAAATTGCTGATGCCGATCAAGACCACTGCAACCAGAGTCAAAATGGAAATAATGGATAATTCCCGGAATTTGCTATCGTGCTTATCCCGATAGGCTTTCACCGCAAAAAAACCAGTCAGTAGAATGAGCAAACCAGAGATCCCAATGGTCACCCAATTTTGCTGACTGATCTGACTCAATACATAATCATAAGAGTAAAATTTCATAATGAACTCCCTTTCTCCAAATGAATTCAAGCTATTATAATGTATTTCAGGAGAGAATTCAAGGCATTCTAATCAGAAAAAAATATATTTTTTGTTATAATAAAGTAATCTATCATGTCAAGAAAAGGAAATACAATGAAACTCATTTCATGGAATATCGACTCGCTTAATGCTGCATTAACTAGTGATTCAGCACGCGCCAAACTCTCTCAAGAAGTCCTCCAAACCTTGGTTGCTGAGGATGCGGATATCATTGCCATTCAAGAAACCAAGTTATCCGCCAAAGGTCCTACTAAAAAACACCTCGAAATCCTTGAGGAGCTCTTCCCTCAATATGAAAACACTTGGCGCTCTTCTCAAGAGCCAGCTCGCAAAGGCTACGCTGGAACCATGTTCCTCTATAAAAAAGAGCTTACTCCAGTTGTGACTTTCCCAGAGATCGGAGCCCCTTCGACCATGGACTTGGAAGGTCGGATCATTACCTTGGAATTTGATAAATTTTTCGTTACACAGGTATACACACCTAACGCTGGTGATGGACTCAAACGTTTGGAAGAACGTCAAGTCTGGGATGTCAAATATGCGGAATACTTGACTGAACTAGACAAGCAAAAGCCTGTTCTTGCTACAGGTGACTACAATGTCGCTCACAAGGAAATCGACCTCGCCAACCCTGCCAGCAACCGCCGTTCACCAGGTTTCACAGACGAAGAACGTGAAGGATTTACAAACCTTTTAGCCAAAGGATTTACAGATACCTTCCGCCATATCCATGGCGATGTGCCAGAGCGCTATACTTGGTGGGCGCAACGCAGTAAAACATCTAAAATCAACAACACAGGCTGGAGAATCGACTACTGGCTCACAAGTAACCGTGTAGCAGATAAGGTTACTAAGTCAGATATGATCGACTCAGGAGCACGTCAAGACCACACACCGATTGTCTTGGAGATTGAACTCTAAGGAGAAAGCTAATGGACTATCAAGCTGTCATCCCCGAATTTGTGGTATCCAACATCGAAAAGTCGCGCTACTTCTACTGCGACTTGCTGGGCTTCTCTGTCGAATACGAACGCCCCGAGGAAAAATTTCTCTTCCTCTCCCTTGAAGACTGCCAACTCATGTTAGAAGAAGGCGACGCAGAAGAATTAGCTCAGCTGACTTATCCTTTCGGGCGTGGTATCAATATTTCCTTTGGCATTGAGGATGTTCCTCAGCTCCACCAAAAACTGCTGGAAGCTGACTATCCCATCCATCGTCCCCTGACCAAAAGAAAATTTCGTGTTGACGACCATTATATCTATCCTCATGAATTTGCAGTTTTAGACCCAGATGGCTATTTTTTAAGATTTAGCGAATAAGAAAAAGGAGGTTGTTGGCCTCTTTTTCAGTAAGTAAATATAAATTGACAGACCTGTAAATCCAGTGACAGAAACCTTTGCTAAAGCCTATGAAATCAGCATGTCAAAGAACTTTGATAGCCATTTTTTGTATAATTGAGTAGAATGAAATCAGAAAGCGAGGAAATCTTATGCAAGTCGGAAAGCAGATCCAGCACTATCGTAAAGAGAAAAATTTATCTCAAGATGATTTGGCTGAAATCATCTTTGTCAGCCGTCAATCCATTTCCAACTGGGAACGCGGAGCAACCTACCCTGATATTCAAAACCTGCTTTTACTGAGCAAGGTCTTTGAAGTGTCATTGGACCAACTCATAAAAGGAGATGTGGAAACCATGAAACAAATTATTCACGACCAAGAATTTATGCGCTATCAAAAAGATGGAGTGGTTTTTACCATTTTACTAATTGGAAGTCCTATAATAATGATTCCTCTAATTCTTTATCTGGAATGGTTCGGTATCGCTATTAGTTGCTTGATTTATGCTATCACAATGTTCTACGCCCTACGCATTGAGAAATTTAAGAAACAGCATAATCTTCGTACCTTTCGCCAGATTGTCGCCTATGATCAAGGACGCAGCCTGAGCGAGATTGAAGAAGCCGAGGAAAGGGGCAAGGCTCCTTACCAAAATATTATCCTTCCTGTTCTATTTTGCCTTGGAATTGGAGCTATTGCTCTGTTGTTTTCTTGGCTCTTACTGACTTTCTTCCCTATCAAATAAAAGCGAAGTCATCAGACCTCGCTTTTCAAATGTCTTTAAAGTTATAGAGTTGCGGATAGTGATCACACTCAGAATTTTTGAGATGTAACTTCCTACTCATGCTTTCCTATATCCTCACCTGTCTATCTTCAGACCGTTGGCCTGTGACAAACATGGTGAAGGTTGCCTTGCAGACATTTCGGCCATCTTGGTTGGTGATATCTACATCGACGACACAGGTTGTACGACCTTGATGGACACATTCCCCCCTGATGGTTAGGACATCCCCTAGATTTCCAGCTTTCAAATAGTTGATAGAAGACTGGAGCGTCCCACCTCCGCACAGTTGAGTAGGGCTGTAAAAGCTGATGAAAGCAGCGTAGTAGAGACCACTCAACCACTGCGTCTTGCTCGACAATCCAGAAACAATTGAGAGGCTAGGACTTTTGTCCCAGCCTCGACTTTTTTTATCCTCATTGATGGAACAATGATTGATTTTTTTATTTTTTCTTTTCGATGTGATCTTTAAGATCTTCTTGAGCTTTTTTATTGGATTCTGCTTTTTTCTTCAACCATTCTTCTTTGGCCTTGTTAAAGTCTTTTGTGGTGACAACATCTTTGGACATTTCAAGGTATTTGTAGAAGGTTCCTGTTCCTTTTGTACCAACCCATGAAGCAGCACGGCTGTATGGTACGGTCCGTTGAAGCATTGGAGCACCACCATTTGAAACAGTTGGAAGCGTAATCGAGCTATCTGTCAACCATGCTTGCGCTGCTGCATATTTTTCATAGCGTTTTGCTTGATCCAACAATTCAGCATCGGCATCTTTCAACATGTTAGCGTATTGATCCAAACCAACTGTTGCAATGGCTGGATTATTTGAACCTGCATCAATACCAAGATAGTAGAAGACAGAACCATTTACTGGGCTGATACTTTCGAGGTAAGTCGATGGGTCTTGGTAGTCAGGAGCCCAACCACCGCCTGAGATATCGTAATCTCTCGCAGCAGCAGTATCGCTGAAGTAGGTGATATTTTGGAAATCATCATCCGAAACCTTTTGAAGGTCTACAACGACATTGTCTGCACCAAGCGCTGACTCTACAGATTGTTTGAAGGAGCTAGCTTGTTGGACCATGCTGTTGTCCACTTGGCTGACAATGTAGTCCAAATGAATTGGGAATTGAACGCCTTGTTTTTGCAATTCAGCTTTGGCTTTCGCAAATGAAGCTTTGGCTTTTTCTGGGTTGTAAAGGCTAGTTTGACCATCGGCCAGGCTCACACCCTTCCATTGATCCCCATAGGTAACCAATTGTTTTTCAACGACCTTACCAAAATCTTCTCCATTGACTTGGACATAAGTTGGTGGTACCAAGGTGCTACGAAGGGTATTTTCAGCCACATCAGATCCAGATACTTGTGCCGCATATGATTTGCGGTCAAAGCCAAAGTTCACCGCTTGACGGAAGTCCTTGTTCAAGATTGCTTTCTTGGTAGAAGCTTTTTGTTCATCCGTTGTTTTGGCAGTGTGGTCATACTTTTGACGGTCCAAGTTGAATCCAAGATAGTAGGATGTTCCTAATTGCAAACCGTAGACAATGTTGTCGCCAAAGTTTTTCTTGACACTCTTATAAGTCGAACTGTTTGGCATAACAGATGCAAAGGAATATTGACCTTTTTCAAAGTTCTTAATGATAGAATCTGGGTTTGATCCATCGTTAAAGGTCAATTTGACATTGTCGATATGAACATTTTTCGCATCGTAATAATCTTTGTTCTTGACTAATTCAATTTCAGATTTTGAAGTCAAAGATTTCAAGTAGAACGGACCATTGTATAAGATGCTGCTAGGTTTCAAAGAACCAAAATCTTTTCCTTGAGATTTCAAGAAATCCGCATTGACTGGGAAAAGAACACCTGAGGTTGTTTTTGAGTTCCAGAAGCTTTCTGGACGAACCAAAGTATATTGGATGGTGTGGTCATCTAAAGCTTTCACTCCAACCGTGTTAAAGTCTTTGGTTTCCCCTTTTACGTAGGCATCCAAACCTTTGATCGAATTTTGAATCAAGAAGAGACCTTCTGATTTAGACTCAACCGCGTGTTTGATCCCTGTAACAAAGTCTTGAGCCGTTACAGCACCATATTCTTCTCCTTCACTCGTATACCATTTGGCATCCTTACGAAGTTTGTAAGTATAGGTTAATCCATCTTCAGAGACAGTCCAATCTTCTGCTAGACTTGGCACAAAGTTTCCGTATCGGTCGTTTTCAAGAAGACCATCTACAAGGTTACTTGTGACATCTGAAGTTGTTGTACGAGTTGCAGCGATGTAATCCAAGGTATTTGGATCTGCTGAATAGACGAATGAGTAAGTTGCTTGATTGCTACTACCACCGCCACACGCTGCTAAGAAAAAGGCACCTGCAACAGAAACTCCTGCAAGAGCTAACAGTTTTTTTGCTTTCATCACTATCTCCTTATGTTAGATTTTCTACCATTATACACTATTTCTTAAAAAAAACCAAATTTATTTTAAAAAAGTTCGTTTTTTCTGAATGAATATAATAAGATGTCAAGAAAAAGCATCTTGAAATCGATCTCAAATAAGCTGAATAGGCGAGTCTAGACACCTAGTACCACAACTTTGCAAAAGTTCACTTTTCAATCCTTTTAATAAATATACGTTCAGCCTAAAAAAGAACCTCTGCTCTTTCGAGCAGAGGAACTGATTCCTAATCAAAATGATAGAGTTGTGGGTACTGATCGCATTCAGGATTTTTGGGGTGGCAGATAGCCCTTCCAAAATAAATCATGGCTTGATGGGCCGCTAGCCATTCGCTCTTTGGCAGAACATCCATGACCCGCTTTTCAACTTCCAATGGCGTAGCTGATTTCTTGACAATATCATGGTGCTTACAGATCCGCTCCACATGGGTATCGACAGCAAAAGCTGGAATACCAAAACCTACACTCATGACAACATTTGCTGTCTTGCGCCCTACTCCTGCTAGGCTTTCTAACTCTTCACGAGTCTGAGGCACTTGCCCATCAAAGTTGTCTAGCAATTGTTGGGCACATTTTTTGAGAAATTTGGCCTTATTTCGATAGAGGCCTAATTTAGAAATATGCTTGGCAATATCAGCTTCACTGGCTGCTGCCATGGCTTGCGGGGTTGGAAAAGCCGCAAACAAACCTGGTGTCGCTTTGTTAACAGCCGCATCAGTCGTCTGAGCCGAGAGCATAACCGCTACTAACAATTCAAAATGATTACGAAAATCCAGACTTGGCTTGGCATCTGGAAAAAGGGCGATAATTTCTTCGATCACATGACGTGCCCGTTTCTTTGATAAAACCATATTCTCTCCTTTACATTACTAGTCTTTATTATAGCATGAAAGTTCCCTATTTCTGAAAGATTCGACTTCAAAAAAGGACTAGTCCTTAGACGAGTCCTTTTCAATTAGTCTATAAAATGAGTATGCTTGGTAATCCATTGTGTGACCTTGATATTTAACCAGAACACATAGATACCAAATGTAATGATGGTAAAGAACCACCATTTGATCCAATTTCCAAATAACTGCATAGCCGTGCCGTCAAAATACTGACGACGACCATCAATCACGGTATGCTTGACCTTCCAGTTATACATAATGCACACGCCCCAAGGAGCACAAATCCCCAAAGTCAATACTGTAATGAAGGTTGCTAATAAAACATAGCCAATATAGGAAAATAGGCCTCCATCAAAATACGATTCACGATACATGTTCAATTTCCCTATATTTTTTTTACACCAATCTCTTCAAGAAAGTAATCAGGGTTTGAGCAGAGCGTTCACCAGCCTCTACGATAAATTCATCAAAAGAGATATTAGCTGCGTGATCTGCCGTATCACTCATAGCTCGAATGACCATGAAAGGACGCCCAGCTGCATGAGCAGCTTGGGCAATAGCTGCCCCTTCCATCTCAACTGCTAATACTTCTGGGAAATGCTCCCGAATTGTTGCGACTTTTTCTTCACTCGCGATAAAGCTATCTCCTGTTGTAATCAAGCCCACATGTGTGGTTGCAGCTTCTTCTTCCAGAACTTTTTTCATCTCTGATACAAAATAGCGACTGGATTCAAAGTAAAGCGGTTGACCTGCCATTTGACCATACTTATAGCCAAAGGCTGTCACATCCACATCATAATAGGCCAATTTGTTCGCAAGAACGATATCTCCAACAGCCATCCCTGGGGCAACGGCACCTGCAGAACCCGTATTGATGATGGCTTCCACTTTAAAATCATTGGCCAAGACTGCTACACTCATAGTAGACATGACTTTTCCGATACCACTTTCAACCAAAACGACCTCATGGCGTCCAATAGATCCTGTATAGTAGACTTTTCCAAGACGCAGATGCTTTTCCCCATTTTCAAGGGCTTCAACCAAGATCTTCAACTCCTGGGGCATGGCTGCGATAATTCCAATTTTCATGTTGGTTCTCTCCTTGTGACGACCTTATAGACGCCAAATAGCAATGATCAAGGCAATGAGGAGCACAATGATCCAGAACAAAATCTTATTGAGTTTGGATTGGACCACACTTTGTTTGCGTTCTTCAATGCGACGACTCTTGGTCACGGTGGGCTCCACTTGGATCTGCACAGTATCCTGAGAATAACGCTCTTGTGGACGCTCCATACGACTCTCTCTCATAGGACGTTCATAGCCAAATCCCCTGTGGTCTGTCCGAATAATCTTCGTCTCTTCTGCATCGACCATTTTAGGACCGGTGATGTCCTCACCTCGCCTTGCTCGTTCAATCATTTCATCGGTTAATAAAGGTTTTCCCATCGGATCCTCCTCTATTTATTGATTAAGTCCCAATATTGGATAGCCATGATGGTCTTGGCATCACAGATTTCGCCAGTTTGGATTAAATCTTTCGCTTCCTGCAAGGTCACTTCTAATAACTCTAAGGTCTCATCCGCATCTTGTGGACGTGGATTTTCCACCTTTTTCAAGTTGGTCGCACCATAAAGTTTGATCCGCTCATTACAAAATCCAATGGCTGAATAAAAATCATACAACAACTCTAGATCCGCTGTGTAACCAATTTCTTCTTCCAATTCACGCAGAGCAGCTGCTTTAGGATCTGCATTTTCTCCCTTTTCTAACTTCCCTGCTGGAATCTCCACTGAGGTCCTTTCAATCGCCTTGCGGTACTGCTTGACCAAGATCGTTTTCCCATCTTCTGTGATCGGCAAAACCGCTACTGCTCCGTTATGGAAGATTAAATCACGCTGCGCTTGGCCTTTTCCAGCGGGTAGTTCTACTTGATCAGTGACCACTTGGAAAATCGGTCCCTGATAAATCTCCTTGCGCTCAATGGTTTTTTCTTCAAATTGCATGAGAATCTCCTATTTATTTTTAGGATGGTGTGGCAAGCGAAGGGCATATTCTTCTTTATTCACTTGACGGCCACGGCCAATCGCAATCGCATCAGCTGGTACATCCTTGGTAATGGTTGATCCAGCACCGACTAAGGAATTGTCGCCTAATTCAACTGGCGCAATGATCGTCGAATTGGAGCCGACAAAGACATTGTTTCCAATCGTCGTTTTAAACTTGTGTTGGCCATCATAATTCACTGTGATGGTTCCTGCACCAAAGTTGACGTTGCTGCCGACTTCACAGTTACCAATGTAGGTCAAATGACCCGCTTTGGTATTTTCGCCGATAGACGAACCTTTGACTTCGACAAAATTTCCAATATGAACATCTTTGGCGAGGCTAGAACCTGGGCGAATATGAGCAAAGGGTCCTACCGTTACGCCATCAGCTACCGTGCTCTCTTCAATCATAGAGTTGGTGATGACAGCACCTGCACCAATTTCACTGTCCACGATATAGGTTCCATTGGTTAAAACTGTCTCAGCCCCAATTTTTGTGTGCCCTTTTAGGGTAACATTGGCTTCGATTTGCACTTCTGGTGCGATCTCAACATCGATATCGATATAGGCCGCATCCGGATTGACAAAGCTCACCCCATTAACCATGTGGGCTTGGTTAATGCGACGACGCATGATGCCTTCTGCTGTCGCAAGGGCCACGCGGTCGTTAACCCCGAGACTTTCATCAAAATCTTTGAGCGTATAGGCCCCGACTTTTTCACCAGCCTCACGGAAAATTCCGATGACATCCGTGATATAGTATTCACCTTGGGCATTGTTGGTATTGATATTTTTCAAAGCTTCAAAGAGGCGCGCATTGTCAAAGACATAAGTTCCTGTATTGATTTCTTTAATTTGTTTTTCAAAATCTGTCGCATCTTTTTGCTCAACAATTCGAAGCACTTCCGCATTGTCATTACGGACAATCCGACCATAGCCAAATGGATTAGCTGCTTCTGCTGTCAAAATCGTTGCTACATTCTTGTGGTTGATATGAAAGTCGATCAAGTGTTTGAGGCTTTCACCCGTAATCAAAGGTGTATCTCCTGCGATGACAAGAGTATGCCCATCAAGACCTTCCAAGACTGGCTCTGCCATCATGACCGCATGACCAGTTCCCAATTGTTCGGTTTGTTTGACAAACTCTGTTTGTCCAGTTAATACTTGCTCCACCAATTCCGCCTTGTGGCCCACAACCGTTACCGTCTTCTCAGGTGAGATAGCTCCAACACTACGGAAGACATGTTCCAACATAGAGATCCCAGCAACCTTGTGAAGAACCTTGGGCAGATCTGATTTCATACGGGTACCTTTCCCTGCTGCTAAAATAATGGCATAATTTGGCATAACATTTCTCTTTTCTGTACAATATCGCTTACATTATACCATTTTTTAGCCCTTTTGGAAAATAAGACCCAAACCAAAAAACTCTCCTATAAGGGAAGCTCGAATGTAGACAAACTATTTTTTAGTAAGATAAGTAACGTTACTCAACAAATAAGTAATAATAGTTTTAATTTTAAAAATTAATCAAAAATATACTAAAACTTTCCGCTGTGAGAAAAGTGCTTGAAATACGATCATTTCAAGCACTCGGGAGTTTTGAGACCTTAGGCTCAAAACTAAGTCATGGAACTTCGAGGAAGTTCGCTGACGTCCGTACTCACCTAAGGAAAGTTTTCAAATTAATTTTGTCTTCAATGTGACTCTCCTAAATGGAGAGCGTATCTATAATGGATAAATCTTGCGAAATTCTTCTAAAACCACCTTGCTATCAGGTGTAAAAGTTAGTCCCGCTTCTCCTAAACAGTCTGTGAAAAAGTCTTCATGAACCTGACGCCAATAAGCTAGAGATTTGTCTCCCTCACCTTCCTTGTAGGCATGGTCAGCTGAAACCTGTTTGAAAGGCTGAACAGAAACCTTTGTAACTTCAACAATGCAGACAGCCTGATCTTGACTGTCTAAAATGACATCAAAAGTCCCTTCTTGGGGAAGGGGTTCGTCCTCTAATGCGTAGAGGTCGTAAGCTGAGGCTGTTGCTGTTTTTTCGCCTTTAAAGACCAGTTCCGCTAAAAGGTCTGGTTCCGCTCCAAAAGCCCAGGCGTCTATCTCATCTCCGATAGAGGGGTTGATTTGCTTGTAGGCATTCCACATTTCTTGAGGTGTCATGGGTTCTCCTTTGTAATTTTTTACTTTCTTCTTTTATATGTTTAAGATGGTCTGGATGGTCAATTTCTAAATCAAAAATCTCTGGAATAGAGCTGTAATGGAGAATACATTCGATACCCATCTGATTCATTTTTTGTATGAAAGAAGTATTCAGATAGCCTGCTACAGCAAAATCAATCTTGTTCTTCCTTGCTTTATCCTGCATCTGTCTCAACATATCTAACATAATTGGACTTTCCATATCATGCCATTGACTGTTTCTCACAGTCGCAAAAATAAAAGAAGTTAAATCATTCATTCCAACTACAATCTTTGAAATACCAGTTTCCAGTATCCTGTCCAAGTCGAAATAAGCTGATGGTAATTCAATCATCGTGCCAACTTTCCCGGTAAAACCATACTGACGCAATACTGTAATAGCTTGTTTTAATTGTTCGGCATCATTGACAAAAGGAAAAATAACAGACAGATTGGGATTGGTTTGAAAAACTTCGGTAACAACATTTATCTCAGCCTGAAATTCATCTGGACACGCCAACAAACGCCTGATACCTCTGTATCCAAATAAGGGGTGGCGTTCGTCAAAATACTCTTTAGTCCCGTCTAGAATATTTGCTTCTGCATTTGTTAACTCTGAAAAGCGATACCAGACTTCTTCATCTGAGTACAAATGACAAATAGTGTCTAGATAATCTTTCACAAATTGCTGACAATTTGGTAATAGTATGTTTTGGTTTAGTTCTCTCAACAAGTATTCCCCACGAATCAAGCCGACGTGGTGCAATAAATGGGGATAAACTTTTTCAACAATTTTTTCGCCACTAAGACCTAGTTGATTTTGCATTTTCATTCACCTCGTCTTAAAAGATACAATATCAGATATCATTATATGATACTTTCCTCTAGTTCAAAAGCTTCATAAGGTTCAACTAACTCGTATCCTAAAAATTCTGCTACTTTTTTGGAAGCCTCGTTATGAGCATCCCAAAGTGGAAACATATCTCTATTTAAACTTTCTAGAATCATTGCAGCACCAAGCTTTTTAGCAAATCCATTTCCTTGTTCGTTTGGTCTAGTTGCAACTTCCACTTCAACTGCTCCATGGTAAACTAAACCTGAGGAAATCCCAGCAATCAGTTCATTATTTTTAAGAATAACAAAGCCAAATCCACCTTTTAAAGTAAAATCCTGGTAGGACTCAAAATCCCCCTGTAAATCTTGTGACCATTCTTCCTCAGAAAGATAGTTATAAATACGATTATCAATAGGTACAATATTGTAACCTTCCTCTAAATGAGTAACTATATCATTTAGAAATTCAACTTGAAAATTTGCCTTATCCTTAAAAGAATAGCGAGTAAAAGAAATTAACCCCACTTGCTGATGCAGAAAATCTTGCCACTTAGTGTCTTCTGAAATAATAATCTTATAATCTAAACCATATTGCCTAACAAAGTCTTCCCAAAATCTAGAATTTAATTTCCCTGCTAGATATAGAAAATTCCCAATATCATAAAAGCTCGTTGTCCTATCACTGTTTCGATAAACAGTTCCAATTTGAGATTTAAGACCATAGAGAACCATATATTTCTTCCATGTTTTAAATAGTTCCATTCTCCCTCTATTTTACCTTCCAATTTCTATAGCTTGTCATGTCCAATTCTGGAAATCCTCCTAACTCTGCCTTTACCTTTAATACTAAGGGTGAGGCATTTTCTTCGGTAATTTCTTCCCAATTCAACCAAATTGCCTTTGCTGAATCATTACTTCCATCAAGAACCTCTTGTGGAAGGGATTTTTGAGAGCGTTCTAAATCAAGTACTACATCATAAAAGGCCATGATATGATGTACAGCAAAATCTTTCCCCTCTTCTTGAACCAGCACGTCATACATCCTAGGATTAGCGTATCTGCTAATCGTATAGCCCGTCTCTTCCAGAACTTCTCGCTTGAGGGTTTCAGTCAGCCCTTCTCCTAGTTCCTGGCTACCACCCGGTAGATCAAAACGATGCTGATAAGGGCCTCTTGTTTTTTCAATGCAGAGCAGTTTCCCCTCTTGAAGACAGACTCCATAGACGCCAAAGTGATTTTTGATTTCCATATTCTACTCTTTTCTAAAAGTCAAAGATTGTCAGCTCATCTTATCCCTTAAAAGGAAAGAGGCTATAGATTTCATGTTCCTTGATATACTTCTTCAGTATCTCCATATTCTCTTCAATTTTTGCCTGAATATTTGTCTCTTCACAAGTTGACTCAGTGATAAAGAGGTAAATTTTCAGTAGATCTGTTAAGAATAGCAGACGGCGTTCCATTTCCGATTCAGGACTTGAAGCTTGCTCGATTTTTACAAGCTTTTGCTCCAAGCTATCACCATTCAAAAATCTCTGATGAACTCTCCTTCTTATGTTTTGAGTGGATTCCTCTCCTTGTTCTAATGGGGATAAAAGGAGTTTTTTATAGACAAATACCTGATTTTCTGCCTCTCTTTCCAGATAGGCCAATAAAACCAGAGAGCTAGCAACAAAGGTCCAAGTGTTATAATTCCCTTCAAATGGAACTTGTATGATCCTATCTAATAATTTCTTAGCCATTTCCTCTTGACCATCCAGATAAAGTAAATAGGCCAGATGATTCAGCGATTCGAGATAGCTAGCTTGGGTTTTCTTATTCTTTTTGGGAACCTGGTTTAAATACGAGACGAACTCAGCATCATTTTCAATCTCTTCGATTAGTTCTTTCACTTTCATTTCTTTTCTCCTACCGGTTTCTTTCGTCAGGATATTGACCAGTAAATCCGCACTTTCACTCCGCCCTAATAAGTCGTTTTGACTATTTCTCCCGAACAAATATAGGTTTTAAAGAAGTTTTTAGGAATAGAGGCAATCTTAGGTGTAATGGATAAGCCATAGTTTGCAAAATCTAAAGCCAGCTTTTTAGAATCGATCGAATCATAATACTCAACATACAATCTGCATAAGTTCACTTTGGTGATAGAGAATTGTTCTAACAACCAATCCTTATCAAGATCCTTCTCGGGATCTATGCTCGAAAATACGGTAGGATACGACGCATACTGAGCAGTAAAATCGATGGCCTCTTAGCTTTTTCCAATTCAGCTTGATCCGGCCCATTTTTATGATTGATAGAACCTAATCGAGTCCGTAAAGCACAATCCACTTCTTCTAACAGTCCCGACTCCAGAAAGAGGGGATGAAGGCAACATTCACAAAATAGGCACTACCATCTGATTTTCGTTGAAAATAGATGACTGTGTAAAAATCATGATCGACTTTATAATAGTTATGGGTTCGCTTTAGTCGCGAAAAGCCATTTTTTACGAAGAGTTCTTTGGCCTCTTTCATTTCTTTACCTCTCTTCTAACAGGATGTGGAGAGTTCCTCATTGCACTTTACTAGGAATCTAAATGGATATAGGTGATTCCTATAATTCCTTGCGATTGCATGGGTTATTGACGGTCTCCATCTATTCTACACAACTAGTCTAAGATCGTTCCTAGAATCATCTTGTTTTGCTCGGATAGCTGAAAGTTATCCATGAAATAGGGTAAAAAGTCATCAAGCAAGGGATGGCTAAGCCCGTCGATTGGGAGGCCTCTTTTCTGACGTTCTTTTAGTAAAACTAAGATTTCAATTGGGAAATATTGCCAAAGTAAGGTATTGAAATCTACTAAATGACTATCTCTGGTGTTCGCTAAATGATAATCACACATGGATAAAATTGTTTCTCTAAAAACATCATCATCCTCTGAAAAAATAGTTTCCATAACCTGTTTATAGGCATCATTCACATTCTGATAAGGATTCGTGTCCAAGGGTTGATATTTGGCATCACAAGCATTCTCCAGTAGGTTAGCAAGTCGAGCACCCTCACCATTTCCATAAAGAAAAACGACTAAAGGCAATAAACTCTTAGCTGAAAAGAGAATAATTTTTTTCCCTTTTTCAACTTGGGCTTCTTTAAAATAGGCTAATTTATCAATTAAAAACTCTACATAAGTATCATCCAAATAGGCAAGGGCAAATAAGATATTTAAACAAATATCTGTATCAAAGTTTGAGCCCCCTTTAGCCAAGTATTTAGCAGAAGCCATATCTGCCATTACAGAACAAAAACAGCCATTTAGCAAAGATTGATAGGTTTCAGATGTCTTGTTTTCAATGAACTCAGAAACCAAAGTATATGGTTGAATAGCATGAACCATCCGTACATGTTTATAGGAGTAGGTTTCTGTTTTCCCGTTTTCCTCCCAATTGATTTCAAGGCTTTTTTTGCCTGCTTTTAATGCTTCTAAAATTGCTTTAGTAGTAAAAAGCTGTGCTTTTTCAAGATCAAAATCTCTCGCTTTTAGTACTTGATTTCTAATGGTTGTTAATTTTCTTTTTTGATTTGAAAGTGATTTATTCATATTGACCCCTAACATTTCATTACTTACACTTAAACTACCACTGTCTTTTGAAACACATTTCTTCCTGTCTTCCTACATTTTTCAGTATATCACAAGGAAGAATTGATCCACTTCCCATCATCAAGCCATTCCTTCTTATCAATCCACCATTTCCCCTTTTGAAATACCATTCGAAAACGATAGAGAGTTTCTAAACCAGATCGATTCTCCTTAATATACAAATAAGTTTGATTCCCGTCATACTCTTCATCGACGATGGGATGCGTTTCTAATTTATAGTCAAATGGAAATCGAACAGATAAAGATACTTCCCTTTCTCTGAGTGTTTTTTTAGATCTACAAAACTGATCAAATATAGCAGCTAATTCATCCTTCAACATCTCTTTATCGGCTTGGTTTCTTAGGCTCCTTGTGGCTTTCCTCTCCCAAGAATACATGGCCTGCATAAACTGGAGGAAGGTTTCTTTTGCTAGATTCGTATGGGTCATATTTCCTCCTACTTAAACAACGGGACTAAAGGTTCGTTTATTATGAAGACATCGGTCATAAAAAGCTGGATTAAAGGCATTTTTTACCCCTCACGCATGCAAACATGTGGTAACTCTCTTCTAAGAAGTTCCCTTTGCTTTTGATTTGTTCTTCCCGTTGTTAAAAATCGGAGATGTTTCAGACCCTTCAGGTAGCTAACTGTTGTTGCGTAGTTAAAAATAGACGTATCGACAAAATCCAAAAAACGAAGCTCACTAGAGGACTGGATAAAATCCAATTCTGGTAATTTTTTATTTGCCGTAAATGAAAGATAGAGTAACTGATTTAAATCTCTAATAAAATTTAAGTTGGGCAACTTTACACCATAATCAAAGTGCAGATAACGCATGCCTTTATGAAAAGAAATGTTCTCTATCGTTTCCAAATTTGTCATGGAAGATATCCCTAGAGCTTTCACACAATCATTCTGGGGTAAGATGATCTTTCTTACTTTTCTAGCCCCAACTATTAAAATCTTTTCTACTTGTTCATATTTTGAAAAGTCTAGCACATCAGATTTACTTCCCATCAAGTAAATCACCCTCGTATTGCTAGGTAAAGAAAGCTGGTTAAAATCTACATCTTTCAGCATCTCCTCTGGGTTTTCGACAATGTACTTTTGTCTTAATAAGCGATTGATATCGATGAATTCATTATAAGTCAATTTTTCATCCAATAATGGTGCAATCTCTTCAATAGAATGCAGAGGCTCCATTGCCATTAGATTCTCTCTTTCGGAAAATCCTTTTTTAATGATCTCTAAATATTTATCTAAACTGGTCATTATTCACCTCTTTTCATGAATAAAATGCTTCGTTTTCTATTTTCAACCTAAATCATTTTACAATGACACCCTGACTAGAAGACTAAATCATCGATTGTCGCCAAAAGGTTAAAATCACGAATCTTCAGAGTATTTTTTCTAAATAAACTATATCCTGCTTGCTCAATCTCGATCAAAAATGACCTTGACTCTGGCTCTACCCGAAGCGTCTAGATATTGCTCTAGTTTCGTAATAGACTCCTCTGAATCAGACAATTGAACAAACAAATCCCCATTGATGGTCATGACATCCTTTGTCGGTAAAAGCATGAGATTTTCAACACTTGGATCATTCACTATCATTAAAGAAGGGGAATAAATACAGCTTCTGGAGAGGTCTAGATTTCCAAATCGTTCCCTAGCAGAAACAAAAATAGATTCCATCCCACCTTGGGCTTTCAGAACAAATTCCCTCTCAAAAAATGCTTCAAAACTGTCGTAGATCTCGATGACATCCATAGTAATCCCATCTAAATAATAAACTTGATGACTTTGAATGTTCCCATCCTTCAATCTATAAGCGAATTGATCTCCAATAGCAGACATACCAAAAAAATAGTAGTCTGATACATAATCTCTCCAGACGTCTTTCCATACCTCATCCGAATTCCAGGAATCTAGCGTAATAGCTTGAGTAGAATCCGTCCCAAACAAGCGATAATAGCCACCATAAAATTCCAAGCCATTGGTTATGGAGAGCAAATCCAAGTGAGCTCGCGGAAACTGTCTGGCTTTGAGTTTTTCTAGTTCAAGAGCTGAGGCCCCACTTTCTTGTATGACCAGATCTTCACAACATTTTAAAAAATTCTTCATTTTCATTTGCTTCTCATCTCTTCATCTTTGGCTTTAGCCAAGCATAAATTCAATAAAGTCTTTTCGATAGGCTTCAGGAAGTTGCTCCTCGATAATAGCCATGATTCCTGTTAAAAAACCTTCTTTATAGTCCGACAAGTCCTCATCAATGTAGATGTCATTCTCAAACTTGGTGATTTCTAGCTTTTTCATCTGACTATAAGTAGACAAGAAAGTAGATAAAGAGGGGCTTAAGCAATAGAGCTTGGAATTCCCAGGAATCTTGCCAAATACAGGACTAAGCTCGCTAGTTAGATCACAAAAAATTGGCTCATCCCCCATCATGTGAGCAAAAACCACATAACTCTCTTTCCAGCTAGTATCCTGCCATCCTTCTGATGCAGCTTCACATAGAGGGAGAGGAATTAGAGCAAGATCATAGGGAGCTCCTCTAAAATAAGCTTCTTCCTCAAAGCTCAAATGTTGGTAGAACTCTTTCAATTGACCAGACAAATCTGGCTTTTCGACATGGAGACAGTCACTAGTAAATACAAGCTCTCCTAAGCCCTTGTTTCTATGATAGACTTCTACAAATTCCTTCAACAAATTGAACATCATTATTAGACTCCTCTCACATTTTTGGGATTATATTTGGCTATTTTCAACTGACGATTAGGTATCATTCTGACCGCTAGCGACAGCCTGAGCCCAAATTCGTTCAAATTCCTCTTGACTAATCTTGATGGAGTCTGATAGATCCAACTCATCTTTTCGACCATCATAGAGTAGAAACCCTACTTCTGGAACATAATCCTGTAGGCAAGAGGAAGCATAAGAGTGCCCATTCAAAACGTTAATTTGTCGACTTGCACGCTGACCAGTAAACTCTGTATAAATAACTCCTAGGCCTGTCATAAACTCACTATTGCCATAATAATAATATTCTTTTTCACACATTAGAATCTTCCTTTACCATTTGTCTTTCCAAGAATGGCATTCTTTCCTCTCTGTCTCTTTCATCGACTAATTCTATATTTAGAACCTACGGGTTCTTAGCCTTATTCTCCAAGACTCTCACTTCTACTTTATCCTCCGCTAAATGGAGATCCAATACTTTTTCCTGGTCTCGAAAGAAAAGCGTCATGTCTCTGGTAGAAAATTCAGTAGAATAAGAGGGCAAAAAGTCATCCAAAGACTCCATTTGAAACAAGACGTAAACTGGTGAAAACTCCCAAAAAACTAGGATAAACCGACTGCTATTGCCAACAAGACTTTGAATTGGTCTACTTAGATCTTTAGTCTCAAGGGTAACAGGAAACTCATAAAGACAAGGAAGCGGAGAGTCTATAGGATTCAACTCCCCAGCATACCAAGCAATTTCTTTAGGTTTATCGGTCAGAAAATGAACATCCTTAATCCCCTTCAACTGATTGATTCGTTTTTCTACTTTTAATAAAGATAATCTCTTTTTTAAGTCACTCATTGTTTGTGCTCCATCATTCTGAAACAGAAATTTTGCTCACAATCTCATTCTCTTTATCCAGCAGATACAGGAAGTTCCCTTTTGCTTCCAGTTTACCAAGCTTAGCCCCATAATCCATCTCGTGAGCAGGGTAGGATTGAATCAACTGACGGATGCTCTTATCCTTATGCTCTATCTTCCAAAACAAATCCACCTTATCAAGCTGATGCTCCACTTGAATGGAAAAGATCGTGGATTGGATCTTCTTCCTTTTCCACTCCCAGCTATTTTCATAATCGTTTTTCTCTATTTCATTGACTACATCCTCTATCAAGGAACAAGGAATGGAGAGCTCCTGAAACACGCGCTTTACCCCTTTTAGCAAGGCCCCTAAGAGCATCTTTTTCTGTTCCAATGGACTCGAGCTTTCATAGCTAGAAAAATCAAATAAGACCTGAACAGTATAGACACCAAGTAGGTTCATGATAGCTGGATTACCAATCGTATCTACACATTCTATGTTGATTTTCCAACAATCCTGGGTTATAACTGGTTTGAAAAGCCGTTCTACCATAGAGGTCATACATTTGGATTCATATACGAACGCTCTTCGTAGGTCTTTCCAATTCTGTCGATAGTCCTTAATTCTAGCTTCTTCGTAAGTTAACGCAGTTGAGTCCATCAGCTCCTCAATCCTCTGTTGATTTTCCATATAGGGCTTATCTAATTCAAAATACTGTAACTTCATATTCGTGGTCTCGTAGTTTTTTTCTTGTAGAAAGGTTTAGCCTTAGGTCAAGGTCTAATGCTTGTGCTCTTCCTTCACTTTTTCCCATAGTCGCGGTATTCCTCCTGGCAATGGAGGATTGTTTGATCATCCAGAATCTCCGCAAATAAGCTAGGAATTCATCTTTAAGTATCAATCTTCACAGGACCAATCTCAGCAATTCTAATAAGGTCAGAAGATCCTGATAACATCACATCATTTTGGTTTTTAAAATTGAATTCAACCTTATTCTCTAAAAAAAGCAGTTCCAGTTGGCCATTCACCTGATGAATCCCTTTGGAATAAAAGTCTTATTTTTAAGAGTTATTGTTTCGCTCTTTAAGGAGATTTTAGAATAGCCTGACCCTCCTGCCGTCCTTTCCTTTGGATACATCATCAATGATTGTATTTATATATACTTCATTAAATTGACGAGAAAAGTCTACAATTTTCTGGCGATTCTGTTCTGGATATAGATAAGATGCAGCCAAAATGAACATAAAAGGAGCGATTGTTCCTCTTATATTTTCCAAATAAACATCCTTGGTGATAAAGGTCATGATCTTTTCAAAATCATCATCTTTCAGCACAATCTTTCTCATATAGAGTGCTGCACAAGCGCCAGCAGCTTGCAAAGAGTTATTCGATTCCAAGGACTCATAAACGAAAGACAAGTTCTCTGTTTCTAAATTTTCTAGATAAGCAATCGCTACTGCTAGAGAGCGATAGGTTACAGGGGTTGGAATATCTCTCAGCAACAATGACTTGAGATAGGGGACTTCTTCTGTACAATCCGTTGCGGCTATGGCGTAGAGTAAGTACATTTGTGATTCCCATGATTTAGGTTTTTCCATCTCGCCTTCCAAGGCTTGATGCAAAAATGGTTCATATCCTTTTAGTTTACCCTTTAAAATTTTTTTCGCAGCTTTTTTTACCAAGGGCGTACGTCCTGAAGTTAACTCATCTACATAGTCCATTTTTAAATCCTCTTTATATTTCCATTTGAATTTACTGTTCTTTGTTCAGGATATGAAAGAGATCATCTCTTAGAACGATTCCATCGTCTTCTATCAAATAGGCCATGTGCTCCCAGAAGGGCAATTCTTGTTCAAGGGACTTTTCCAAGGCAAGTACTTGGTTCTTCAAATTTGCTGCAATCTCTTCGACTTCATCTTGCTCAATCTCATAAAACTTTGCTTTCAAAAGAAAGATGCCTGATAGAAAAAGTGAATAAGAGGAAACAAAAGTATGTAAGGAAGAATTGACATAAACCCTCGCTTCTTGAAAAACTTCTCTTCCTTCTTGATTGCAAAGTAAGAAGACTTGTTCCTCTTCTCCAATTACAAAAGCACCTAAAAAACACTGGCCAAAAAGCCTATAACTCTCTTGCTCTTTCCTTAGTTTTACCAGATCAGTAGCTACTTTGACAAAAGAAAATCCCATTTTGGAATAATCCTCTAAATATGCCAAAAGATTGAAACGGACCTCATCCAGACTAAATGGTTTCTCCTTTGTAGGCACCACACAAAAACCAAGCTCCTTCACTAATTCATTGATAGTAACTGTCATTTCTCTATCCGATCTCCTAGGTTATTTTCACCCAATTTTTTTAACTTCCAAAGTTTGATAGCCGTATCTTTTCTGAGTCCCATAAAGAGGCCTACTAAGGTTACTGCTTCCTCTTTTTTATAGACTTGAGAACTAATACTGGCCCATCCATCTTGCAGGCATTCAATTTTTAAATAGAAATCTCGCTCTTGTCCAAGTTTCCCTGTTACATCGTCTATTTCATAAGAAGCGGACAGCAAAGACACTGAGATAAAGTCCCCCGGTCTTCGATACATTCGCATGACGGATTCTTTCTGATTAACAGAGTGGATATCCTCTTTTGTTTCAGCTCTATCACGATCTGATAAAATCACCCACTCCCTATCATCCTCTGATGAATAAAAACGCCACTCTTTCTCTACCATATCCTGCTCCATCTTCTAGTACTTCTCATATCATCGAATACACCTAGTAATAAGCGACTTCCCCTAAACCATATTCTAAAATTTCAAGACTATTGAGGGAGAATTTAAGTCCTCTACCATGCTCCGAATCCTCTCTTAGACCAAATTCCAAACCAAAAATCAGGTCTATGTCCGTCTGTTCAGACAAGATAAAAATGGATAGGAGTCTGGTGTGCGCTAGTTCTGGAAATTCCTCCTGAATTTTTTCCAAAGCTTTTGGATACCATACTGATGATTGATCCAGTAGATGATCGAGTTTTGCTTTATAAGACGGAGTCAACTCCTCATTGATAACCTCTAAAGAATCACTTAAAGCAAGGCAGACCTTTTCCTTTTCCTCTGGAATTGCTATATACATCTCGTTATGGATATCAAATTTATATTCTCTCATCACTATCTTTCCTCCTTTCGGATGCCATTTCTCTAATCGGCCTAGCTAATCATCAAAAGGCATAAAGCTATCATGCTGCTGATAATAATTCAAAGCCTCGACCAAGTCTTGGTGACTTGCATCTAGCTTTTCCTCAAGTGCGACTGCAAGGACATCAATCAACTGCTCTCCATAGTAGACTAGCTGCAGATCTTGCTCCGTCACATCAGCTGGGTAGACATCATGGTATTCCACGACTTCTGGATAATCTGATACCCAATAGAGGCTATCTAGTGCCAGTTCTCCATCCTCCTTGCCATAGAGGCAAAAATCATCTGATACTAATTGATCTACGCGCACCTGCTCAATTATCTGCTCTAGTGAAAGTTCTTGGTGTTTTCGCATTCCGTCTCCTTTTTCGTCTCACTCTTCAACAAAAGAGTTCAAAAATTCCTCAAAAGAAGCCCATTGACCGTAGATCTCTGCTTTTTCTTCTAAAACATAGAAATAAACCATACCATTATCTTCTTCCCTTAGGGAAAGAGCATAGTTACCCGATCCAGGATCATAGGCAAAATGGAGAAGATCTGTGGCCTTAAATCCCGCAGGAACCACCTCATCGTCAAACCAGGTAAGAGACTTCCTCATCTCCTCCAGTGAATCAAAGGAATTGAAAGGAAAGAGAAGATGGTCATCGTGGACACCCCTTACTTGGGGCTGGCCACCGTTGTACTTGAGATAAAAATCCATCATAGATTTTGGCAATTTCTTTCCAAGAATCTCCTCAAATTGTAAAAAATCTTCGCTTGAAATAGCTGGATCTGTGTCTGTTAATACTAGCATCTCGTCTCCTTTTGAGTCTCTCTTCCCAAAGGCTTTTTTTATTTGACCTCCATATTACAGGTCCCTTTTAGGCTATCATACCATAAGATTCCTTTTCCATAAAGCTAAAACAGAAAATGAGCCTAGCGGTTTTACTAGACTCATTTTATCCTTATTATTTCACTTTATTATTTTCCCTTTTCAACCCATACTGATCGCTCAATCAACCGTCTTAGACAGAAGTCTTGTCCTGGATCTGTGGGAAAGTCACACGAAAGAGACTTCCTTTTCCTTCTTCAGAGATGATTTTCACCTCTGCTCGATGGAGGTCTGCAATGTCCTTAATAAAGGACAACCCAAGTCCGATACCACTATTGAGGCCCTTGTTCCGAGAATCCTCCACCTGATAGAAGCGATCCCAAATCTTGCCCAAATGGTCTGGCGCAATCCCAATACCATCATCCGCTACCTTGAGAACAGCACCAGCTGGACTAGCCACCAAGTGGATGGCAACCTTGGTCTTGGTAAATTTCACTGCATTGCTCAATAGATTATCCAGCATCCGAGTGACCAAAACAGCATCCCCCTGAATCCAGAGGTCCGGCTGAATGCTCACTTCAAAGGCTATGGGGCTTTCGCCCCACTTTCTTTCCTGTCCCTGACAATAATCTGACACCAGGGTTGATAGACAAACGGGTTTTAAATCCGACCACTGCAGGTGTTGGGTCTTGGATATTTCCAAGATCTGCTCGGTCATCGATTTCATTAATTTAGCCTGCCGATGAATGACCGTCAAGGATTCCTTGGTCTCCTCTAGGTTATCTGCATATTTGGAGCCAAACTCACTCTCCGAAACGATGACTGACAGAGGGGTCCGCAACTCATGGGATACATTTTGGTTGAATTGCTTTTCTTTCTCAAAAGTCGACTGAACAGAAGAAATCAAATTATTAAATACCTTGGTAAGACGAGACGTTTCTACATAATCCTTCTGATGCTCGGTCGACACGCGCTTACTGTAGTCTCCGCTCTCTGCAATTTCCTCTGCCATTTGGGTCACCTCTCTGATCGGCAGAAAGGCCTTACGAAGGATCCGACGTCCACCCCAGGCCATCCCAAGGATGGACAGAGGAGCTAGAATGGCCAAGGAAAGAAGAAAGATACTTAATTCTCTTCCTAGACCAGAAGCAAGGCGCACGCCCCGTATCCATTTGCCCTCACTTTCATTATAGACATCAAAATAATAATAGGTTGCTTGGGAAGAGGTATACGTCGACAATTTCCCAGACTCAAAGCCAGCATTGATATCAAAGCCACTTGGCAGAGCACCCTGCTCCAACTTCATGTTTTGATTGTAGAGTGCAAAATAATTGCCGTCATCAAAGGGCTCAAATTCCTCAAGGTCTGAAGCTACTTCCATGGTCTTCTGCTCCAGTTCCCCACGTGAGCTATAGCTGGACCAGGCTCCGGAAATGATAAAAGAAGCACAAAACATAAGAACAAAGAGAAAAGAAACAAAGAGGGTATACCACAATGTCACCTTAGAAACGATGGAGGGAGACTTAGAGTCCTTCTTCATTTTTGAAAACATAGCCCATCCCCCTTTTTGTCTGAATAATCGATGGATTACCTAATTTTTTGCGGATATTCTTGACTAAAACATCAATGATATTAGACTCTCCAACATAATCAAAATCCCAAATATGCTCACGAATCTGTTCCCGACTTAAAACCACATTGGGATGGCGCACCAGACACTCTAGTAACTCATACTCCTTGGAAGTCAGGTCAACCAAAACACCCTTGTGTTGGATGGTCTTTTTTGCCAGGTCTAAGGAATAGTCACCAAATTGGACCAGGTTGGTCAAGTTTTCTCGATTATTTCGTCTCAGCATGACGCGAATCCGAGCCAGTAATTCATCAAATTCAAAGGGTTTGACCAAGTAGTCGTCTGCACCAGCATCCAGTCCTGTTACCTTGTCTTCTAGGCTATCTTTAGCCGTTAGCATCAGAACTGGGGTCTTAATCTGATGATTTCTCAAGTAGCTCAATACCCCCAAACCATCTAGCTGCGGCATCATAATATCTGAAATAATCACGTCATACTGGGACACACGAATGTAGTCCAAGGCCTCCTGACCATCATAGGCCGCATCAACACTATACTGCTGGGTTTTCAGTAATTTAACGATGCTACGATTCAAATCTACTTCGTCTTCAATCACTAATACTTTCATAGCCACTTACTCCAAATTTCTTCCCTTATTATACCATGCTTCCATAAAAAATCTCGGCTAGGAAAAGCCTAGTCGAGATCTTACTCTAGTTAATCGTGATCCAGCTCCACATCTTCTTCCAATACGGTACCTGTATTGGCATCTAACTCTAACTCAATTTTTTGATTGCCTTCTCGCAAGCTAACGCTATAGACAAGTTTACCATCTTCTACATCTAACTCTACTTTTTCGATACTAGCATTCGAGTATTTTGATTTCAGCTGGCTCTCTACCTTAGCCAAGTCCAACTGAACACTTGCTCCGATTAATTGCTGATCTTCACGATCCTGACTCAGATCCTTAGTTTTTGACTTCAAGATAGCACCAGACTGGCCATCGATCTTATATTCTTTTTCATTTTTTCCATCCAAGATGGTCACTTCATACACTGCTTTTCCATGTTTTTCTTCTTGCTCGTAGCCAATCACTTTTCCACCCTTAGCTTCTTTCAGAGCTTTTTCTTGAGCTTGTGCAAGGGTGACAGATGCAGTCACTGTTGAAGAAGTAGTCTTTTTACTTGTTCCAGTATTGGCAAAGGCTACTACAGAGCCTAGAGCGGCAGTTGATAGAGAGAAGATTGCGAGACTTGCAACGGCTTTTTGTTTAATTGATTTTTTCATGTTAGTTTCCAACTTTCTTTTTTTCTTATCAAGTTCTTCTTGATGATTCTATTTTATCTAAGAAAGATGAATCCAAAATGAATGAGAAAAGATTTTTTAAAAAATTTTTTAAAAAAGACTGAGTAAATCGACTAGCTATTTGCAACTCGATTTCTCAGTCTCCTTTCTATGTTCTATCTTACTCCTCCTGCAAGATCTGATTAATAAAGTCTGCAATTGATTCAGCTACCTTTTGCATTTCGAGAGAACCTAGCGCACCTAGATCATTTTCATAAATGCTATCGTCCCCATTCTTTTTGAGGAAATAGGCCAGATCCCCATCTTGACCGATCATAAAGAAATCTGGTTCATCCTCATCAATCTGGTAGGTTTGATTGCGTTCGGTAAGATCCTCTTTAGCATAGAGGTAAATACCTGTCTCACCAATGTCATAACCTGGCTGATCCCCTAAGTCATCAAGAAATACCTGATATCCTTTCGGCAAGGAAAAACCAAAATCATATTCGTGCATGCTTTAACCTCCTGCTTTCTCAGTTCTCTATTTCAAACTCCAGCCACCATCAATCGTCAGGATTTGTCCCTGCATGGCAGAGGCCTTCCCACTAGCCAAAAAGAGACTGACTTCTGCCACTTCCTCTGGCTCAATCCAGCGTTTGATAGGCGTTTCACTGGCTACCCAGTCTGCTAAACCTCCTGGTTCAAAATCCGCTGCGGTCATGCCTGTTTTAACGGCCCCAGGAGCAATGCCAAAGACTTGAATGCCAGATTCTGCATAATCCAACGCCAGCTGTTTGGTAAAGCCTGCTAGAGCATGCTTGGAGGAAGTATAAGCGTGACCGCCACCTCCTGCTAGGCTAGAAGCAATGGAGCACATATTAATGATGATCCCTTGCTTCTTCTCCAACATTTGAGTCAGATAATGCCGTGTCAGCTCTACCGGAGTCACATAGTTGATCTCAAAGATTTCCTGAATCTCCTGAGCGCTTTGCTCAAGAAGCGGTTTGTAATCATCCAATACTCCCGCTGTATTGCACAAGACATCTACCTCAGGACACCAGTCGAAGATTGGTGTCAAATCCAAGATTAAGTCTCGCTGTAAGAAGTGAAAATCGCCTGGCAACTGAGGATCCGCTCCTTGGTCCACTCCATAAACCTGATAGCCCTTTTCTAAAAACAAACGAGCTTGCGACAGACCAATCCCGGAGCTCACGCCTGTAATCAAGACCCCTTTAGTCATGTACTTCCACCCAATCTGTCGCTAGAACATCACAAGGGGTTGGACTCCACATGGAGAAACCTTCACCCTCACCAGAGACGTTGATGAGGAAATAAGGCGTCACTTCTAGAGCCACCCCATTTTGCTCAATGGTATCAAAAAGCTGCACATAGTTCTCAGCTCCACCCCAACCTGTACGTACATATTTTTTCTTAGCCTTTAAGCCTGGTAAAATCTCTTCAAATGTCATGTTTTTCTCCTTTGTTATCTAGTTAACTTTCTCCCTTTATTATATCAAAAAAAGAGCTTTCCCTATACAAAAAGCCAGAGTTCTTCTACTCTAGCTTTTATGTTTTATTGATTTTCTTCTGAATGGCGATACCCATAACCGAAATAAATTCCAACCCCGATCAAGAGAGCAACTCCGAAGGCCAGCCAGGTCGATAGGGAATACTGGGTCATAAAGGACAGACAGACCACAATCGATAGGATTGGCAGGACTGGAACCAAGGGTGTTTTAAATTCACCAGGTCCAGGAGCCCCGTGTTCCTTGCGCAATTTCAAGAGGGCAAAGGCCAACATAACCAGGTAAGCCAAGGTACAGATATTTAAGAAGGAAGCGATACTTGCAAGTGGAAATATTCCACCAGCAATGGCAGCCATTGATCCAGCTACTAGTGTTGCATTTTTGGGAATTCTGGTTTTTGGATCGAGCTGTTTCATAGCTTTTGGCAAAAGCCCATCCCGCGCCAAACTGTATATCATCCGTGAAAGGGCAAAGGTCATGGAAATGCAGACGGTGATTAGGGTCAAAATCGCTACCAGCGATACATAATTTCCAGCCCAGCCAGCTCCGACCTGACGAAGGGCAAAGGCAACCGCGTCTTCTACATTTAAGTTCTTAAAAGGAACCATACCGGTCAAAACCAGGGTGACCAAGATATAAAGAACCGTTGTGATCAAAAGACTAAGGACAATGCCGCGGGGGACGTTCTTTTGTGGTTCCTTGATTTCGTCGACCGCCATTGAAATGGACTCAAAACCAAGAAAGGCAAAGAACATGAGCGAAGCTCCAGCCATAATCCCTGTCTGACCACCATAGATTTCGCCAAATCCATACGGAGCAAAGTTTGCCCAGTTGCCAGGATTTAGGTGAAAAATCCCCACAAGGATAAACAAGGCAAGAGCGGAGAACTTGAGTAAGACTAGCAAGGAATTAAAGCGTAAAACCGCTTTTGCATTCATAAGGACTAAGGCTGTGACGAGGACCATGACCAAAATAGGCAAGAGATCCACATAAGTTCCCTTAGCTGGATCAAAAGTCCCGTTTAAAGCTGTCGGCAGGCTCCAGCCAAGATTGGCCAACAAGCCCTTGAAATAAGCAGCCCAACCTGAAGCCACCCCTGATACAGCTGTCATAAATTCCATCACAGTCAACCAACCTGCAATCCAGGCTGGAAACTCTCCAAAGATGGCATAGAGGTAACTATAGGCTCCACCAGTTGAAGGGATGCGAGAAGCAAACTCTGCAAAGAAAAGGGCAGATAAGCCAACGCAAAAAGCCGCAATCACAATTGAAATGATCAAGGCTGGCCCAGCTAAATTCGCTGCTGCAGTTCCCGTAATCGTGAAGATCCCTGTCCCCACCATGGCACCAATTCCTAAAATGATCAAATCCCATAAACGTAAATGGCGATTTAGACCCGGGTGTACTTGCCCAAGTCCCTTTTTTCGAAATAGATTCATGCATATTCTCCCATCTAATGAGTTTATTCTATCATACTTGGACAAGAAAGGGGAGACTCTTTTTCCCCCTTTTCTTACTATTTATCACTTTCCGTCCTATTCTTTTTCAAAGCACGAATCGTAAACCAATAATAAATAACCAACCCAAAGACGATGATCACTGTGGGCAGAAGAACCGTCATACCAAGATTCTGAACTCCTTGTGCCAAGGTCCAGCGATGTAAGAATCCAACCACTAAAAAGGCGACGATAGGAAAGATGAAAGCTCGTCCAAACTCTTCTTTCCATTGCCAAAGAATGAGAGCTCCGCTAGACCCTGTCATGAGAAGAGCATCCCAAGGACTAGGGACTACAAACCATGCAAGAGCTGGCAAGAAACGGACCCCCACTATTTCACCAACAAAATAGAATCCTAGAACTAGAACAAATGCTACATAAATTGCTTTTTTCGCTTTTTCTTCCGCAAAAATGAGGCGACGAAGGAGATAGAAGATTATCCCAACAGCTAGGAGTCCCAAAATGATGTCGGTTAAATAGACTAGTGGCTTGAGCACAAGGACCGCTTGAGAAGCAAAATCACTTAGGAGGCGATAAAAAATCACAATACCTGAAAAGATAGCCCCATATTTCAAAACAGACCGTGTCGATTCTTTGGGCATATTTTAGATGATTTGGTCTGCCATTCCCTTTGGATCAAGGCCAAAATAATCCTTTGCCGTGAGGCCATCCGCTCCTGCTTGCGAAAAGTCAAGTGCTAGATTATAGACCTGCTCTCTTAAGGCTTTCTCCTCATATAAGAAACCTGCAAGATTGAAATAATCCCAGAGATCTTGGAAATAAACTTGATCCTCTTGGCTAAAAGTTTTCATCAAGGCCTGCGTTTCTTCAAAATACATTGCTGATTTCATGCTTCTTCCTTCTTTCTTTGGAGACAAAATACAATAAGGGTCAGGACTAGTCCCATGAGAGGAAGGAGCCAGCCTATTAAATGAGCAGTTTCCTGATTCACAAGACGAATCCAGCATCCTGTAACTAAGAAAGTCAGGCCCAGGACTAGTAGACTCGACATCAAACGCTCCCTGCTTCTATAAGCCATAACCGTAAACCCAAGTAGGACTAGGACAGCGAGAACAATCGCCCAACCATCTGATAAGAAGAGACTCCCAATGTGGCCAAAATAGATCGAAAATAGTCGTACGATGTTCAGAAATACCATCAGGCTGATCACACTGATAATAATAGCCCAAGACCACTTCATTTCTCCATAGCTCTGTTTGGACCAAAGCCACGTGATGAACTGGCTGAACGCCAAGAAATTGAGGAGAATGACAACATAGGTCAAAGGTTCGATTTTCAGTGGTGTCATCCAGGTAAAATCCATTAAATAACGCATGCCAACCAAGATCACTCCAAGTAGGAAGACGAGTCCCACATAAGATCCTAAAGAACGTTTAGGCAAGTCTGAAAGAACTTGATCCACCATCGCCCGTGGATCCTTTCCAAAATAATCCACTGCTCGAATGCCTTCTTTCTCAGCAACTTTCAGGTCGCAAACCATATTGTAGAGTTGTTCACCGAGCGCTTCATCATCATAAAAATAGGACTTGGCCCCAATATAGGCCACCATTTTTTTCACATAGGTTTGATCCTCTTTGTTTAAATGAATCAATTCATCTGACATTTTTTCTGTATAACTTTCTACCATTCTTCTCCCTCCTTCTTGATACGTTCTACTTTTGTGACTAGCTCCTGCCACTGGTCCCAAAATTCCTCTAAGCGCTCTCTTCCAGTACCACTGAGTGAAAAATACTTGCGATCGGGACCATCTGGAGACGGCCTCATTTCCCCATGAATAACCCCTTGTTTTTCTAATTTTTGAAGCAGGGGATAAATGGTCCCAGCGACAATCTTATCAAATCCCATCTCTTTGAGACTTTGGATCAATTCATAGCCATAGATAGCCTTTTTAGAAATAATCTCCAGCACACAGCCCTCCAAGACTCCCTTTAGTAATTGGGACTCTTTCATCCTTCTCACCTCTTTCTTCTCATTTTCACTAGTTTGTTTTACATACTAGTTATTCACTATCAGTATACTCTTTCTCAACTAGTATGTAAAGCAAAATAGCAACTTATTTCAAAAAATTTTTATTCCTTAAAAATCCCTTAAATTCAGGGGTTTTACTGTATACGGGTGTGTAAATATACAAAAAAAGTTCAAAAAACACTTTATTTTGTCGATTGATTGGAGTATAATAATTAAAATTATTCAAAAGGAGACACGAATATGAAAAAATCGAAGCTTGCTCTTTTAGCAGGTGTCGCCGCGGCTTCAACGCTTTTCCTTGCTGCATGTGGCTCATCTTCTAATGCGTCAAAAGGGACTACTTACAACTACGTGTATGGTACAGACCCTGATTCCTTGAACTATTTGACTTCAAATCGTTCAACTACAAGCGACATTACAACCAACTTGGTCGATGGTTTGTTTGAAAACGATCAATACGGTAACTTAGTGCCTGCTCTTGCTGAGGACTGGTCCGTTTCAAAAGATGGTCTGACTTATACTTACAAGCTTCGAAAAGATGCGAAGTGGTATGATTCAGAAGGAAATGAATACGCTGACGTCACTGCACAAGATTTCGTGACATCTCTAAAATACGTAGCAGATAAAAAATCGGATGCTCTTTACTTGGTTCAAAACTCAGTCAAAGGCTTGGATGACTATGTAAACGGGAAAACCAAAGACTTCTCAACCGTTGGGGTAAAAGCTGTTGATGATCACACTCTTCAATACACTTTGAACCAACCAGAATCTTTCTGGAATTCTAAATTGACGACTGCTACCATGATGCCAGTTAATGAAAAATTCTTGGAATCAGCTGGGAAAGACTTTGGTAGCGTGAAACCAAATGGTATCCTCTACAACGGTGCCTATATTTTGAAGTCCTTCACTTCAAAATCACAAATCGAGTTGGAAAAGAACCCTGAATACTACGATAAGAAAAATGTTCACATCGATACCGTTAAATTAACGTACTTCGATGGATCAGACCAAGACTATCTTGCTCGTAACTTCTCAGATGGTAACCTATCTACTGCTCGTCTCTTCCCAACTAGCTCAACCTACAGTACGATTGAGAAGAAATTCAAGGATAACATCGTTTATACCCCACAAGACTCTACTGTTTACTACGCTTACTTCAACGTCAACCGTCAAAACTACGGCCATACGAAGAAGACATCGGATGAGCAAAAGAACAGCACCAAGACAGCCCTTCAAAACAAAAACTTCCGTCAAGCTTTGAACTTTGCTTTAGATAGAACTTCCTACAGCGCTCAAGTTAACGGGAAAGACGGAGCAACCAAAACTCTTCGTACCCTTCTAGTTCCACCGACATTTGTGCAAGCAGACGGGAAAGACTTCGGTACTCTCGTTGAAGAAAAACTTGCCGCAACAGGAGATGAGTGGAAAGGTGTTAGCTTCGCAGATGCTCAAGATAGCTTGCATAATGTAGATAAAGCCAAAGCAGAACTTGAAAAAGCTAAGGCTGAATTGCAATCACAAGGTGTTCAATTCCCAATCCATATCGACTATGTTGTAGACCAATCTTCTAATGCTCTTGTCCAACAAGCAGACTCTATGAAGAGCTCAATCGAAGCGGCCCTTGGTAAAGACAATGTCGTGATCGATGTACAAAAATTGTCTACAGACGATGCTGATAACGCTACTTACTTTGCCCAATCACCAGACCAAAAAGACTTTGATATGGATATCACTGGTTGGGGACCTGACTTCCAAGACCCATCTACTTACTTGGATATCTTGAACCCAACAGATGGTTCAACCTTGACAGGTATGGGACTTGATCCTAAGAAAGACCAAGCGCTCATCGAGAAAATTGGTTTGAACGAATACAAAGCCTTGCTTGATGATGCCAATGCTGAAAAATTGGATACCAATGCACGTTATGAAAAATACGCTGCGGCCCAAGCTTGGTTGACAGAAAATGCTATGGTTCTTCCAATCTACTCTAAGGGTGGCGTTCCATCTATCACCAAGGTCACACCATTCTCAGCAGCAAATTCTGCAATTGGTATTAAAGGGGAAACAAGCTTCTTCAAATACCAAAAAGTTCAAGATAAGACCGTCACAACTGCTGACTACGAAAAAGCGTATAAGAATTGGTTAAAAGAAAAAGAAGAATCCAATAAAAAAGCGCAAGAAGAACTTGCAGAACATGTGAAATAATCACGATAGAAAACACCGAGGATCAAATCCTCGGTGTTTTTTGTTCAGCAACTTATCGTCACTTTCATTTCCTTTCTCGATCCTATAGAATCAGCCCTACCTCACGACAATCTTCCGATAACTTCTAGAAGTTAGAAGAAAGACGAGGACATAAGAGATGAAAAAGACAGCGCAGATGGAAAGAGTTGTTTGAAGGACCAGTCCCGCATTGGTCGCTCCTAAGATGGCAACGATCTTTGCAATCATCTTGTAGGCCACTCCTAGGTATAGGAAGGAGAAGAATAATGGAAGGAAGAAGACAGTGAGAATCTGTTTGCGAATGGTGGTGCCGGTTTTCTTTTGGTCCAATCCTACTTGTTGCAAGATCACAAAATTATCCCGATCCTCATGACCCTCTGAAATCTGTTTGTAGTAAATGACGAGTACTGTAGCTAATAGAAAGATGACCGATAGGAAAATCCCGATAAATAGAAGAGTCCCTGCTGTTTCACGCCAATCTTTCTCTATACTGTATCGATCAAATCCACCAAAATAAGTCGCACCATATTGACTGATTTTGTCTGTCGAATACAGCTCTTTGATCAAGCCAGAAATAAAATCTTGGTTATCTTTATTTTTAGCAGTAATAGAGAATTCCAAATTTTTATCAACTTTTAGTCCAAGTTGGTTCAAGTCAGGAAGAACCAGGTACAAACCCATTTGATGTTGAAACAGGTCGGATTGAGGGAGTTTTCCTTGGATAAAATTGGAGTCTAGTTTTTGTTTAATCGTGAAGGTCTTCCCATTGATTTCTAATTGCGAATCTAATTTTCCTGGATACTGATACCCATAGGCTAGGATTTCATTTTCCCCAAGCTCAACTTTTTGACCCGTCAGTTGCTCGTAAGTCGCCTGATCAAAAAAGTAGACTGTTCCCTCTGTCTTCATCTCCATCTCCTGACCAGCTTCTTGATAGGACTGTTCATAAACCTCTAAGCTCCTTCCATCAATCTTTCGAATTTCAGCCGACCAGTATATTGTCTGTGCCACCTGATAATCTGATAGATTTGTCGCATCGGCTGTTTTCTTAATTTGAGCTTGAACATCCTTGATAACTGGTTCTGTCTCAGCATCTGAAGGCATATGCCCCACACTAATCATGTAATCAGAAGGGTAAACAGTATCTAGGTAGTTCTGTCCTCCAATAAAGATATTGAGCGACCCAGTTAAGGTGACCAAGACCATGGTGGAAAGAATACTAATGGTCGCAAGACCCGCTGCATTTTTTCGCATCCGTGCTATTAAGTTGGAGACAGATATAAAATTCTCTGGCTTGTAATAGTAGGATTTCCGACCTTTGAGAAATCTTAAGAAGGTAATAGATCCTGCGTTGAATAAGAGATAGGTCGCTAGGATGACCAAGATGACGGCAATAAAGAATCCTTGAACCGCTGCAACTGGACGCTCAACGGTTAGCGCTATATAAAACGCAATTCCTAAGAGCCCAAGTCCTAAAAGAGTTTGGACCAGCAAGAAGCGTCCCTTCTTCTCTCCTGCTTTTTTCTGTTGCATGAGGTGGAGGGAACTGTAGCGCAAGAGGCGGAAAGAATTCAACAAGAGAATGAGGCCAAAAGCTAAGGCTAACCCAAGTAAAGTGTTAAGAACAGCCCCTATCTGGAAGGTTGATTGAATGACGACTGGTAGCCCCATACATTTTAGGAGCAAGGCAAAAATCAGGCGATCAAATAAGAGCCCCAAACCCAGTCCTACTCCAACTGTGAGAACATAGAAGAAGAGCAATTCCCATAAGGTCATGATGAGGAGATGCTTCTTCTCCATTCCCAGAACACTGTACAAGCCCAGTTCTTTGGAACGATTTTTCATGACAAAGCCATTGGCATAAGCCACCAAAATGATGACGACCAGCTGGACGACGAAACTACCAAAACCAAGAACAGTTCTCGCCGCCCCCCCTCCGTAAGAATCCTCTAAATGAGGGGTAGATGACAAGGCGATAAAACTATAAAGGATCATGGTCGTTAAAATGACAGCCAGGGCAAAGGGGTAATAGAGTTTGCGATTTTGTTTGAGGTTGGAAAGAGCTAATTTACTTGTTAATTTAAACATCACGATCCTCCTTACCCGCCATGACTGTCAAAGTATCCGAGATTTCTTGGAACATCTGACGTTCTGTCTTTTCCCCACGGAATATCTGGTTGTAAAGGATCCCGTCCTTGATAAAGAGCACGCGCTTGGCCCGAGCTGCCGCTGCCGTTGAGTGGGTTACCATGAGGATGGTTTGCCCCATACTATTAATATCTTCAAAGACATCTAGAAGTGCAGCCGAAGACTTGGAATCCAGCGCCCCTGTTGGCTCATCAGCAAGGAGGATTTCAGGTGAGGTGATGATAGCCCGTGCCACAGCCACCCGTTGTTTTTGCCCACCAGAGATTTCGTAAGGGTATTTTTCTAAGAGCTGGTGAATGCCCAATTCCCGACTCACGATATCCACCTTGCTCATCATTTCCTTGACTGGTCTGCGAGAAAGGACCAGAGGCAAGAGGATATTGTCCTTGACCGATAAGGTATCGAGAAGGTTGAAATCTTGAAAGACAAAGCCTAGTTTTTCCCGACGGAAACTGGAGGCATCCTTGTTCTTGATGGTTGAGGTGTCGGTGCCATTGAGGTAGACCCGTCCTTCCGTCGGCTGGTCCAGCATGGCCAGGATATTGAGGAGGGTCGATTTCCCGGATCCTGATTCCCCCATGATGGCGACGTATTCGCCCTTTTCAACAGTGAAGTGAATATCTTTTAGGGCTTCGACCTGCGTTCCTTGAAAGCGGGTTTTGTAGATCTTTTTGATATGTTGAACGTCTAGTAGGGTCATGGTCTGTTCCTTTCTAGCTCGATAAAAGCTTCAATCCATTTTTACAAATCTATTGTACTAAAACTGAAAGGCTTTCACCATAACATAACCTTACATTTTACCCTTTATTTCTTACATTTTTGTAAGAAAGCAAAAATAGGCTGGGACTTCAAGTCCTAACCTATTTTTTTATTGATTATTCAGCTGATGAAGAGAGCAATGGTGCAATTGATTGATAAGCACCTTCAAGAGCTTTTTGGGCAATATCGCGAGCATTTTTCAATTGTTGTGCGAATTGACTACGAGCTTGTTCAGGAACAACTGTATCATCAGAACCTGCAGCTGAAAGTGTATCGTTAAATGTTTTTCTTGCAGTCTCCATAGATTGGATCGCAGGATCTACTTGCTTATTATAGGCATCTTTACCAGATGCTGGGATCTTGTCACCAATCTCTTTGACATATTTTGTGTAGTTGTCAATCATTTTTCCATAAATGGTTTTCATATCACCAAGTGTTTTGGCGTTGTCGATTTCTTCATCAGTTAACAAGACAATTTCTGGAATTTCAACAGAAGAGGTTGCTGATTTAGACGATTTTGATGAACTGCTTGATTTGCTTTCTGAAGTAGATGATTTTTCTACTTTGCTAGAAGAAGCTTTTGCATCTTTGCTTGATGATTTTGAAGCAGTTTTACCAGAACAAGCTGCTAACGTTGCAACGGACAAGAGAGCCACACCGGCTGTAAGAAGTTTTTTCATATTTTTTCTCCTATAAATAAAGAATGAATATATTTTAAATGATTTTCCTTTAATTGTCAAACATTTTCTGTTTTCAAATACTTATGCACCGCCAATTATCACTAGTTTTTAACATATTTTATATCCTAAAAATTATTTCTTTTATTGTATCTTTATTCATTCTTTGAATAAACAAAACCAGAAAAACACTCCTTTTCTGGTTTATTCTTCTTTTTATTGATGAAGCAACTGTGTAAATTCTTCTTGAAGTTCCTTGTTGTCCGTTGGTTTTAGATACATCTTTCCTCCATTGGTCGTTGGAGAATGAAAGACAATGCCTTCTCCTGTATCTGTAATGGCAAAGAAATAACTATGCACATCTGGATACTTGTCCCAATTGCTATAGCGTTCCACGATGCGGTATTTTGCATTTCCTTGACCAGTATCTGTATAAATGGCATCCATCTTACTATTTTCCCCTAGAGTATAGAGGTTGTCTGGTCCTACATCACCGCCAGCGATGCCTTTTTGATAGTTGGGTTGGCCCATCTTTTCGCCCCAGGTCTTCATAAATTCTGCTAATTTTGCTGATTTTTCAGCATTCCAAGGCGTTTTTTCCTGGCTTTGGCTATTTCCCGCCGATGGTGTGCTGTCAAAAGCTTGCCAGTCAAAACTCTTGAGATCCAGTTTATCCTCATCCGATTTTCCAAAGAGGGAATTCAGATCTGACCCCGGTACTTGGACTTCTTCTTCCTGGACTTTGGTCGCAGCTTGAGGCGTCTTTTCTATCCGTGAGAGCACGGCTACTCCTCGACCAGTACCAGATAACCAACTCACTTCTAGGACTTCTCCTCCCTGATAGAGGGTCGTCGCATTGCGCGCTCCACCGTGTCCAGCGACAAAACCTTCGGCTAGCAGAGTCGGTTTTTGGTCCTTGAGGTAATAAACTCCTGTCACAAAGTAGCTTCCATCAGTCTGCTGATTGGCGATGATCATCTCATCTACCCCATCGTTATTTAAGTCCTTAAAGGCATAGCGGACAGCTTCTGGCTGATTGATGATAGTCTCGATCACCCAGCTATTGATCATCCGATCTTCTTTAGCTAATGCATCATTCAATTTGGAAATGGCATCTAACTCTTTTGAAGTGGCAAAAATCTTTTGGTAGTCTGAAAAAACAGACTGGTATAATTGTTTGTTATCTGCTTTTTTCGCTTGTTTTTTTGCTGAAGTCTGGCTCGTTGCAGCCTCTTTTTTAGGACTGGACTGACGTTGGTATCTTTGGTAACATCCTGTTAACATGACCATACTCGAAGCCACTAACCCTAAGGGCACCCATTGTTTTCTTTTCATCTGATCTCCTTTACTCTCCCCTATTTTCATACTAAACTTTATTATACTAAAAAAAGAGTGAGGAAGGAATCCCTTCTTCACACTTAGTTTTCTTTATTCGGATTCTTTCTACGATCCGTTTGACTTTCAATATGCTCTTTCACCAAGGCAACCACCTCATCATTGGTTGGAAGGTCCGAGTGCTGAGCATCTTCCCCCGTCACTGTAATCTCCGTGTAGCTAGCTGCTTGGTTTTGGTAGATATATTTCCCAGCAGAAACACTGGTATCTGGGACCAACTCATCTGAATCATAGGTGATGGTCCCTGCTACTGAATACATATGAAGTGTATTGGGGATGGCTTCTTTTCCCTTGATAAAATCGGCCAACATCTCAGATTTATTCTTGATATTGGTCTCCGTGAAATTATAGGGAGTTCCGATGGTCATAAGGGTCTTGAGATCGATATCATAATCTCCCAGATAATTTTCAATAAAGGCTGTATAAATCAAGCCACCATTGGAATGACCCAAGCCCTTAAAATTATTAAAATTATATTTTTCTTGAAGGGCTTCGAAGGCTTGATTGAATAGTTTGGCTTGCTTTTTAATGTTGCTATAGCCATCTTTGTTATTTTCAAAACCAACTACAATTACCGGCTCATTGTCCTTGGCATCCATACTTCCACTATAGGTGATATGCCCATCATTCCAAACTTTGACCTTGAGCAGGCTGTGTTTGGTTCCTTGGCGGTCTTGGTTGAGCTTGGTCACCAAGCCATCAAAGCGATTCTCTGTTGCGGAACTTCCTGGAATCATGATGATGGGAGACAATTTTGAATTATAAAATTTCTCAATTTTTGAAACATTGGTCCGAGTCCAGCTATAAGAAGGAATGGCTAAAGCGATCAAGAAAAGACTGACCAAAGTAAGGACGATGGCTGTTTTTTTAGATTGCTTCATCGCTTTCTCCTTTCACTTTTAAATCTTTTCGAATACGATTTCCCATACGGACAAATGGTAGATAAAGGAGCACATCGACGGCAAAACAAAGGAGACTCACAGCTAAGGCTCTCAGACTTCCTCCCGTTCCAATAAAGGCATAGAGAAGGCTAGGAGTCCCATCTGGCACTGGATAGACAGCCGCTGGCATCAGTTTGAAGCACAAAGCCACTGCTGCAATTCCCATATTCACCAAGGGGATCAATAAAAAGGGAATCACATAAAGCAGATTGAGAAGGACCGGGATTCCGACCATGAATGGAGCACCATTGTTAAAGAGACTTGGAAAGAGACTGAGGAGGCTGACTTTCTTGTCCTTTTGACTTCGTGAAACCAATAAGATTGCAACCAAAAGTGCTAGGACAGCACCAACTCCCGCCACCATGCCAAAACTGCGGTACAAATTGGTCAAGGTATAGAGATGAGGAATTCCTGTCGTCGTATGATGCGTCACAGCGTAGGTCAGATTTTCCAGGGCAAAACTATCATCCGCAATTGAGTTCAAGGCAAAGGCTTGACTGTTGCCGACCCAAGCAGACAGGCCACTAAATAATCCCATAGCAAAGGTCGACAGGAGATGATGGCTGCTTACAGTGAGAGAAGCCAAGAACTGTTGGATAGTCTGAAAAATATTAAATTGGTTCCCAAGAACCAAAAGAAGATTGAGGCTGACCCCTAGAACTAAGGATAAGAAAATGGGACGCACCGTCTTGGGTTGATAGATGAAATCCTTGTCTACAATCTGGTCGTCACTGGCCTTGGATAGACGAAAGATCTGCCCAATTAGATAGCCTAAAAAAATCGCTAAGACGATATTGGTCGTCGCAGGTAAGGTGATACGCGTCAGTTGCCCGTCATGGAGGGGTCCCACCAACAATTCCTGAGACCCCACTATTAGACTGACCAAAAGAGCTGTCACTCCAGCTGTCCCTGTACTTCTACCATAGTGCCCAGCTGTATATTTTCCAGCGAAGTAGGTCACTAAAGGCCCAGCTAGACCTCCTAAAAAATTGGAAAAATTAATGAGGACTTGGCTAATTGCCTGATCCCATGGCAACCAACTATCCATCGAAAAGAGCTGATGGATATAGCCTCGATCGGAGAAGACCGATAGAGCGATCACCCGAATAATACCTGAAAATAGGAAAAAGGGAAATAAGGAAACCAACGTTTTCTGGGAAATTTGAATCAAACTTTTTTCTCGTAACCAGAAAAATTTCTGGACTAAATACTTGGTCATGGCGCCCCCATTCGTGTTTAGTGATTTGTTCATGTTGCTTACTTTCTTCTTATTATATCATACTGGCGAGTGATCTCTTCTGTTTGGAGACGCTCCAACTTTTGAGAACACTTTTAAAATTTTCAAAATTTTTCAAAAATTCTTTGACAGGGGTCTTCATTTCCTCTATACTATTTGTTAGCTAACAAAACGATGGATCGGGTTACCGTTGGTCTTGCTATGCTCCTAGCGATTGGAGCTGACGGAAAATCAAATCGTTCCCATGGATTTTCATCCGATTTTATACCATAGTCCATATCTTTAGGAAGATTTAGGAGGAATCAGACACCGATGTCACAAGAAAAAATTTCAGCCAAGGTCCTATACGCTATTTTTGCGACAGGGATCCTTTCCTTTTGCGGGGTGGCTGGAGAAACTGCCATGAATATCACCTTCCCAATATTGATGAAGGAATTTGAAATCAATACCGCAACCGTTCAGTGGGTCACCACCATCTATCTTCTAGTGGTTGCCTGTGTAGTCCCCTTATCTGCCTACCTCAAACGCTCCTTCAAAATGAAGTCCATCTTTTTAGTTGGAAATCTCCTGTCTGTTTTAGGTGTTCTCATTGACTTTCTAGCTCCAAGTTTTGGCTTTGTGGTTTTGGGTCGATTGGTTCAAGGAATGGGGGTTGGTTTTGCTCTTCCTCTGATGTTTAATATCATTTTAGAGCAGGTCCCAAAACGCAAGATCGGTCTCATGATGGGAGTGGGGACCCTGATTACAGCTATCGCTCCCGCTATTGGACCTACTGTCGGTGGTCTCTTGACGGCTAACTTCGGTTGGCGGTCCATCTTTTTAGTGCAATTCCCGATCCTTTTGGCTTCACTGGTTGCAGGGCTTCGCTCCATTGAGCAAATCAGTACAGTCAAGCGGGAAACGCTTGATATCATGAGCCTTCTCGCCATTATTGCTTCATTTTTAGGCTTGATTCTAGGCATTCACGGTCTCTCTGACCATGCTTTCTTTAGTTTTTCTGTCCTTGGCTGGCTGATGATCGGAATCTTGGGACTGGTTCTCTTAGTCTGGCGGTCCAATCAGTTGGAGACTCCCATTATCAACCTTTCCATCTTAAAGAACCATCTCCTCACTGGCCATGTTCTTGCCTTTTTCACTTTCCAACTAGGTTCTCTGGCCATGAGTTTCCTCTTGCCCAATTATATCCAGTTGGTCAACCACTCTAACACCACACTTGCAGCTTTGATGCTGCTTCCAGGAGCCATCATCGGAGCTGGCTTTGCTCCTTTCTCCGGTCTCATTCTAGATAAACTAGGCGCCCGCAAACCGATTCTCCTTGGAGCTGCTTTAATCCTTCTAGCCCATTTCCACTTCACCCTTTTTGCCCTGAAGCTGACAAATGGCTTGATTCTCATCTTTTACATGATCTTCATGACCGGTATGGGACTTGCCTTTGGCAATATCATGACCAACGGACAAAAACAACTCTCTCTGGAAGAGCAACCCGATGCGAACGCGATCTTTAACACCCTGCAACAATTTGCAGGCGCTGTCGGAACAACCCTGGCTTCCTTGATCGTTGCCATGAGCCAAGCTAATCAAAAGATGGACTTCACCCAAGCCACTGCTAAAGGAAGTCGCAACGGTTTTATGGTCCTATTTGCCTTAGGCATCTTCCAACTCCTTCTCTTATTTTGGGTTGTCGGAAAAGAAAATGAAACCAACTAATTTATCTCATTAAAAAAGGGTTGGGCAAAAAACTGTCCAACCTTCGATCTTTGATAGAAATAACTGTATGACGCAGTGGTTGATTGCTCAAAGCACTGCTTTGAGGTGGTAGATAGGACTTGCGAAGCAAGTTTCCTAAGTATTTGTTCGCTTGATTAAGCTCCAAAGAAGACCTAATGATGGAAACAAAGTTTCCTTTATCTACAACCTTCAACAGTCTCCCAGACTGTTGAAGCTATGCGGGGGAGGGAAAATTGAAAAGGTTTGGGGAACCTTTTCAAACTTTTTAATTTTAGGAGTTCTTTCCCATTCCCTTTTTATTATCCTTTTCTGACCCGTGTGACAATGCCATCAGGATCTTCAAAGGTAAAGTCACTTCCGCTAAATAAACCTTGCTAGAATAGGCGTATGCCCTATTCTTTCTTTTTTGCTTGCAATGCCAAAGATTATAACTTAAATTTCATTAAATTGTCGAACTTTTATCATTTGAGTTAAAATCCTTGCTTTCTTTTTGTATTTTATTTATAATCATTCTAAATAAGATAAAGGAGACATTGTATGACTGAAATGAAACATGGAGTAGATGAATCATTTAGCGATCGATTGAATATCTTGAGAGCCGCTGTTCTCGGGGCCAATGATGGGATTATTTCTATTGCTGGGGTGGTGATTGGGGTAGCCAGTGCTACACCAAACATCTGGATCATTTTCCTATCTGGCTTATCGGCGATTCTGGCAGGTGCCTTTTCGATGGCGGGCGGTGAGTATGTCTCTGTTTCCACACAAAAAGACACGGAAGAAGCCGCTGTGAACCGCGAACAAGCCTTGTTGGATCGCGATCCCAAGTTAGCGAGAGAATCTCTCTACCACGCTTATCTTCAAAATGGAGAATGCGAAACTTCCGCAAAGATTTTGACAGAACGAGCCTTTCTGAAACATCCCCTCAAAGCCCTGGTCGAAGAGAAATATGGTATTGAATACGAGGAGTTTACCAATCCTTGGCATGCTGCTGCATCTAGCTTCCTTGCTTTTTCGGTTGGTTCCCTTCCTCCAATGCTCTCTATCATTCTCTTTCCAGCTGCCTATCGCATTCCGGTGACAGTCTTCGTTGTTGGACTATCCTTGATCTTCACTGGCTATACCAGTGCAAAACTGGGAAAAGCACCAACCAAGCCAGCCATGCTTCGCAACCTCATCATTGGACTTCTCACCATGGGTGTGACTTACTTCTTCGGACAACTCTTTAGTATCTAAAAAAGCTGAGAATTTTGTCTCAGCTTTTTCTTATGCTTCTAATAGATCTTGTGCTTGTTTTTTCAGTCCTGCGACCGCTTCATCTGTCAAGATTAATTCGCCTGTTCCCCAGGCTTCTGGGTTTACGGTTGTTCCAGTGAACTCTCCAACTACTTGAGTTCGAACGAATGGCAAAAGCGCTTGGTATGCCGCAAACATTGGTTCGTGTCCGGCATTGGCTACTGAAGAAACCGTTACGATCTTATCTTGAAGGGCAGATGGACCACGAGTTTCTGACAGGTCAAGGGCACGGCTCAGCCAGTCGATCAGGTTTTTCACTACACCTGGAATAGCAAAGTTATAGACTGGCGAGAAGATCCAGATGGCATCCGCAGCAAGAACCGCATCACGCGCTGCCTGCACAGCAGGCAGGGTTGGTGTTTCCAAATCTTGGTTCATCATTGGAATGTCCTTGTAGTCCAAGTAAGTCACCGTTGCTTTTCCTTCCAGAAGGCTTTCTGCTTTCTTAGCCATTTGGTGGTTAAAAGATCCTTGACGAAGAGATCCGACGATAAATAAAATGTTTTTCATAGTTGTTTCCTCTTTCTGTTGTAAGATTTTTTGTTACAATAGCTATTATACACGATCATAATGTAATGTCAAGGGTTACAACTCGGACATTTTAAACTTTTATTCCATTTCACTAAGGGAGGGGCAAGAGGAGTGAGAAAAAAAGGTTGGATAAAAGTTTCCAACCTTCAATAAATCATAACCGTATAAATCTGTAGAGGATCAAGATCCAAAAATAACGAACTCCTGACGATCTTTACAATCCATTTTAGAACTACTTTTTTCTCAGCAAGGTAATTCTCGAAGTTTCATTGTTCCCAAAATTCTGTTCACGCTACTACTCCTCGTCAGACGAATCCGTAGCCAACATTTTTTTGATGGATTCGCTGGATAAATCCGTCATTTCAGCAATCATCTCGATACTCATCCCCTTCAAAGATAGTTTTTGAATCAGAGACTGCTGACCAGCTTGAACTCCCAACTCCATGCCTTCTTGTCTGCCTTGTTCCAATCCCTGTTCAAGACCACGCTCGAGACCTTGTTCAAGACCACGCTCGAGTCCCTGTTCGAGTCCCTGTTCAAGACCTTGTTCGAGACCTTGTTCGAGTCCCTGTTCAAGACCTTTTTTCAACCCTTTCTGAAATCCGGCTTCCAGTTGTTCTTTCCGAAAGGTATCCATGCTCATTTCCCAATTTTCTCTGATACGAATCCGTTCATCAATCATTTCTTTTTCCTCCCTTGTCCAGTTTGATGGGATCAGGAGTGATTCTGCCTGCTCGATCACTTGGTCTGGTTGATGACTGAATGGGCGATTGCCAAAAAATTCAAGCCATTGTCTCCAGTGAGCATTCAACTCCGTATCTCTACTTTCATTATACTTATCCAACTCTAAAAAGGCAACCTTTAACATATTGTGCGCTACTCCATCCTTTCGAGAGCTATAAAGAGGTGTCCCATCTACCGTATGACGCATTTCATAGACATTGACGGGTGAATCTAAATGAGGAAAAATACTTCGCTCCAGGATAGCGATCCCATAGACCGGCTCCAGCTCCTGGTACATAGAATGGGTCGCTCCTTTCTTTCGCTTGCGTTGGACATTTTCTACCAGTTGATTGGCTAAATAATAGTGGAAACGATTCAAGAAATACTCTTGCTTCAAAACTTGAATCTCAATGATCACTTCAAGCCCGCTATCTAGCCTTGCTCTCACATCAACGGAAGTTTCAAAAGGAAGATCTCCTAAAAACCCCTGCTCATGGATCTGGTCTCCTTCTAAAATCTCAACGGACTCTACTGGCAGATCCAATACTTCGCGGATGAATTTGGCTGTCACATCCGGCAGACTAAAAATCTTTTTTGCCATTAAATCCAAGGTGGGCGATACATACTCGTGTCGTTTCTTCATAGCAACCTCCGATGATTTCGTATAGGGAATCCCCTCACTTATACCATTCGAAAAAATTGCAGAAAAAAGGGAGTGGGAAAGAACTCCGTAAAATAAAAAAAGTTGAAAAGGTTCCCCAAACCTTTTCAATCTTCCCACACCCGCATAGTTGAGTAGGGCTGTAAAAGCTGATGAAATCAGCGTAGTAGAGCCCACTCAACCACTGCGTCTTGCTCGACAATCCAAAATTAATTGAGAGGCTAGGACTTTTGTCCCAGCCTCCTCTCTTTTATGCATGCTCCAGCCCTTTTCGTGTGTTTTCCTTGATGGTTTCGGCTGAATGGAGTAATTTTTCTTTTTCTTCTTTTGTCAAATGCAAGTCCAATCGTTCGATAATTCCTTTTCGACCTACAATCGCTGGATAGCCAAGATAAGTTCCATATTCTGGACGATAGTTAGACACCGGCATTTCCTCGTGGCTATCATTGATCACAGCTTCTGCTAAGCGTTGGGCTGCTGCAGCAATCCCAAAGTTGGTATAGAATTTACCAAAAAAGACAGTATGACCACCACGCAAGGACTCGTAGTTAATGGCATCCAGCTCTTCTTGAGAGAAGAGATCGGTAATGGCGTGTCCTTTGACACGGACCTGACTCCAAGCAACAAATTGAGAATTTCCATGCTCACCAAGGTTATAGCCTGATACACTAGCAGGAGAAACCTGCAAACGATCGGCGACTGCGCGCTTCATCCGAGCTGTATCCAGCAAGGTCCCTGTCCCAATCACCTGCTCTTTTGGAAGGCCGGTATATTGTTGATAGAGTTGAGTGACGGCATCGACCGGATTGGTCACTACCAATAAGACCCCACTAAAGCCAGAATCCTTCAAATCACGCGCTACTTGCACCACTTGCTTGCTAGTAAAAGGAAGCTCCGCAAAACGGTCATCTGTGTTATTAGCCTGTAACTCGATATTTCCAAGAGTCGACACCACGACATCCGCATCTTTTAAAGCCGCGTAGTCATTGACCGTGATATGAACCGGATACCCCGTATTAGCAACTGTATCACAGAAATCCAAGGCATCTGCCTTGACCTTTTTCTCATTGGTATCAATCAAGACCAAGTGATCACAGGTGTGTTTCAAAATCATGCTGTGGGCCAAGGTCGCACCCACATGCCCCAAACCAATAATACCAATTTTTCTTGTCATCAGAATCCTCTTTTCTAGTATCGATCACACTGTTGGTGAGGATAGCTCTTTGTTGACTCTATTCTACCACAATTCTAGAAAGGTAGATTGAAAAAGTTGGGAAAATTTTTCAAGTTTTTTTCAAAAAAGAGAAGAGGCGGTGCCTCCGTTAACGACTTAGGAAAGAAGAGCCTCAATTTCTTCAATGGTTAAGCCCGTCATATCCGAGATCAACTCAGGCGACATTCCTCGTGAGACCATCTCGCATACCAACTGTTTACGACCTTCTTCCAGCCCTTGTACTAAACCTTCTTCTCGTGCTTCGTCTATGGCTGTCTCCATAGTCATATCATAATTTTCTTGAATACGAATCCGCTCGTCTATCATGGTCTTCTCCTCCTTGGTCCAGCTAGATCTTACGCTAACATAGATTTGATCTCTTCAATGGACAAACCCGTCATCTCCGATATAAGATCAGGCGACATTCCTCGTGAGATCATCTCGCATACCAACTGTTTACGACCTTGTTCCAGGCCTTGTTCCAAACCTTGTTCCAAGCCTTTTTCTAAGCCTTGTTCCAGCCCTTGTACTAAACCTTCTTCACGCGCTTCATCAATCGCCGTCTCCAGGGTCATATCATAATTTTCTTGAATACGAATTCGCTCGTCTATCATGGTCTTCTCCTCCTTGGTCCAGCTAGATGAATCTAATAATGAATCTGCATGAGCCACAGCCTGACTGGGAGCTTTTGTAAAGGGAAGATTCCCAAAAAACTCCAACCATTGTCTGCCTGCATCTGTCAGGTTCTCATCTTTATTATACTTGTCTAGCTCTAAAAAGGCAACCTGCAGAAGATTTTGGTGCTTGCCATTTTTATAATAGGCCTTAAGTTGCTTGCCGGACCGGCTATTGGTCAGCCAGTATTTATTGATGGCGGCCTCTTCGTCTAGCAAGAGCGACTTCTCCAAAATCGCAATCCCATAGACGGGCTCCATCTGCTCATACATCTTATGCGTCTGACCTTGCTGGCGCAGTTTTTGCACATTCTCCACCAGCTGATTGGCCAAATAATAGTGGAACCGATTCAAGAAATACTGCTGCTTGCGAATCTGGATCTCGATGATCACCTCGGTCCCGTCATGGAGCTTGGCCCTCACATCCACCGCAGTGGAGAACAAGTCATCCTCCTCATAGGCCATGCTGTAGGGCTGGCTTCCTTCCACAATCTGAGCGTCCGCTACATCTAGCTCCAAAATGTCCCGAATAAATGCTGCCGTCACCTCCGGCAAACTAAAAATCTTCTTGGCCATGATATCCAAGGTCGGCGATACATGCGCGTGTCTTTTTTGCATCCCTGCTCCTTTTCGATAAAAAATAGAGGGAAGGTCCCTCTACTTCTATTATTCGAAAAAAATTTGGGAAATAGCGAATAATGTACCCTTTACCTAATCCCTATCTTCTCACACCCTAACCCTTAAACTCTTGGACAAATTTCTTGAGTTCGGCATCAGCTTCTGGTGTCGTTCCATGAAGCTGGCTGAGCATGTCTAGAAGAGAAGCAGTTTGGGTTTCAATAGTGGCATTGGTTTGGTTGATCTTAGCCAGGATCTCTGTCAGTGGCTCCACTTCTTCTTCCTCAAAGGTGTCCACATAGCGTGGGATATTGAGGTTGTAGTCATTCTCGACGATCTCCTCAAAGCTAGCCAGATGGGCAAACTTATCCATATCCTCTCTGCTCTTATAAGCCTTAAGGATCTTCTCGATATGGGCATCCGTCATAATGTTCTGGTTCTTGCCCTTGTCAAATTCCTTAGAAGCATCGATAAAGTAGACGTCCCGATTGGTCCGGTTCTTTTTGAGAATGATGACCGTTGTTGGGATGCTGGTATTGAAGAAGATATTGGCAGGAAGACCAATCACGGTATCAATGGCGCCTTCTTCCAGCAAGGCCTTGCGAATGGTTCCTTCAGCATTACCACGGAAAAGGACTCCATGAGGAAGGACGATGGCCATGACACCCTTGTCCTGCTTGAGGTGGTAATAACCGTGCAAGAGAAATGCAAAGTCTGCCTTGGATTGAGGCGCGAGCTTACCAAATGGGGAGAAGCGAGGATCTTGGAGGAAGCCAGAGCTTGCAGACCACTTAGCTGAGTACGGAGGGTTCATAAGGACCCCATCAAAGTTGGTCGGCTCTTGGGTAGGCCAGTCTTCGTCCAACGTATCGGCATTGTGCAAGAACTGGTTTTCCACCGGAACCCCGTGTAGGATCATGTTCATCCGAGCCAGGTTATAGGTAGAGGTATTGAGCTCCTGACCAAAGTACTGGACGGTTTGAGGCTGGTGAGAATACTTCTTGGCATTGAGCAAGAGGGAGCCCGATCCCATGGTGGCATCGTAGAGGGTAAAGCCCTGCTCGTCTTCACGCCCTAAAAAGGCAATCTGGGTCATGAGCTTGGCTACAGGCTGAGGTGTATAGAACTCACCAGCTTTCTTACCCGAGTCAGTCGCAAACTGACCGATTAAGTACTCGTAAGCATCCCCAAGCATATCTCCTGCATGACCTGCTACATCCAGCACTGCCAATTCTTTCATAACGGCAGCCACTAGCTGGTTTTGCTTTTGAGGAGTGGCCCCTAGCTTCTTGGAGTAAAGATCAATGTCCTCAAAGAGATTCTCATAGAGGTCGTCACTTTGCTCGATATCTCGGAAGCCCTGAGCCAGATCTTCCAGCTGGAATGTCCCTTCATTGACCCGGTCCACCAAGGCTGTAAAGGTCAAGTCAGGCTTGATGAAATAATTGAGTTCATCGTTGACGACGGAGATCAGCTCCTCTTGAGAGGCTGGATCCTCATAGTAGGATCGGTAAAGCGCCAAGGCTTCATCTAAGCTCTCTGTCTCCTCCTCCATGGTCTCCGCCACGAAGAAGAGCAACTTATCTGAGAGATACTTGTAACAGATCATCCCCAAAAGGTAAGACTTGTAGTCATTGGCATCCATCTTAGAGCGGAGCACATCCGCTGAGTTCCACAGGGCTTGGTAGAGCGACTGGGAGGTTTGTGTTGTTTCCATAGTTATTCTTTCTGATTTCTTTTAGACCTTTTCTTGTTCTAGTGGGACGACAGCGAGGGTCTTGCCCAGACTGGCTAAGACTTTCAAGACCGTGTCCAATTGAGGACTGGTCTTGCCTGTCTCCATCCGAGCAATGACCGGTTGGCTGACCCCACTGAGTTCTTCTAGTTTCTTTTGGCTAATTCCCTTTTCATGACGAGCCTCGATCAGCTCTGTCATAATCGCGACCCGCAGATCACTTTCCAGAATTTCTTCCTTGGTGAAGAGCTCTGCTCTCACATCTTTCCAATTGCTGCCGATGGCACTATTCTTCATCACTTAGCCCTCTTTCCTTCAAATCTTGCAACTCCCGCATGGCTTTCTCAATCTCTCGTCTAGGTGTCTTTTGCGTCTTTTTGACAAAATGATGCAGTAAGACAAAGCTCCCATCCAGCCAAGCCACGAATAAAATCCGATCTCGCAAGGGTCTCAACTCCCAGATCTCCGCATCCAGATGCTTGATGTAGGGTTGGCCAGCACGTTTTCCATGCTGGCTCAAAAGCTCGATGTAGTCGTTAAGCTTGTTCAGTTTGATCCGGCTGTCCTTATTATCGCGACGAGCTAGCTCCCTCATGTAGTCCAGGACCGGTTGATTCCCTTGTTTGTCCTTATAAAAATAAATAGCGTGCACAAAGCAACCCCTTTTCGAATTTATTATAACTCTAAAGTTATTAAAAGTAAATACTTTTAAGTTATTAAATACTAAGGAGCACCCTTTGAAAAGATCAAAGGGACTCACTTATACTATTCTAAAAATGCTGTGCATTTGGTTACTGATAAGGATTATTTTTGAAGGTTAGATAAACATATCTTGTAAGAGTTTCTTTTTGAGAGTTTCTAGCTGCGAAATTTTTTCTTGGTGAGCAGAGATGAGGCTATCGAGGTTAGAAAAGTAGGCACCGATGGCTTGTTGTTCAGAAAGAGATGGTATAAGTACTTTTTTCGATAGTAATTCCACTTTAGTAATACCCTTTATTGATGTTCCTTGAAGTTGAGTAACCTCCTTTTGAAGTAATCTATAAAGTAAATATGCTGTGAATTCTATATTTGATTTAAGATTTGAGAGTGATAAAAAATCCTGACTTGTTGCGTATTCATGACGCATCACTGCTAACTTCCCAACTCCAACTCTCGTAACAACCGCAATTGAATCCTTTGGTATTATTTTGGCTGATGAATTTTTTAAACCTTTCTCAGAAATACTTTTTTGAACTTTAATTTCAAATAGACAATTTGTCTCTAAGTCAGATGATTGAATCCAAGGAATATCCCCATCCCAATATTCCTGAACATTTGTTTTTGGAGTGCCACCACTTTGAAAGTCATCAGCTAAATCATTAATTTCAAGAAGCTCCCACTCACCTTCAAATCCATCCAAACGAATCTCAGGTACCGTCTGTCCAGCTTTAGGAAACATCTTGGATAGCATGGTCGCCTTGAGAGATTGGTAGTTTGCAAGATTGCCTTGGTAACTCGCCAAAAGGTCATCGAGAGTACGGAAGAGGGAACCGATGGCGGATTGCTCCTGAAAACTTGGAGCACTAAGTTTCCAATCACCATATTCTTTTCCATTTACTCCAGGCTGCCCAGATCGCTGTGAAGCAATAGCAATGAATTGCTTGTATTTTTCAGTTAAAGTTTGCTGAAATATAAAATCTGCTGAAACATCCTCTTTAATTCGAGCACGAATCAGAAAACCAGCATAATACATTTCACCATCTTTTTCTTCATATAAATATGTTTTTCCTACACTTGCTCCAGTTCTAGCAAAAAGCAAATCGTTCTTTTGTAATTTAAAATTCTCTAATTCAGGTGTAAATTCTATATCTGGCGATGTTACTTTTTCAGAAATAAATTTTCGTGAATTATCATCAATATCAGTGATACGAATATATTTATGAACGCCATCATAGTACGTTGCTGAAGAATTTAAACCATACTCTATTGAATTAGATAAATCTTTTAACGTCTTTTCCTCCCATTTATCACGATAATTTTTAAATCTAATTTCTGGAATATGTGTTTTTTTATTCACTAACTCTTTTCCTTTTTATTTAGTTTTATACAAGAATTTCCAACTATATCTTTTGCCCGTAATATTATATAAACTATATAAATAAATGGTAGGACTACTAAAATTTTAATAAAGTCATCTCTTAAGAAAAATATTCTTAAAATCAATATCAGGCCAACCACTAAAATTAATACTACATATCTATCATCTATAATTGGAAACTTAACTTTATTTTTAAAATCGTCTCCGTTAAACATAAGACTCTTTGTATAAAAATCCTTTAATTTCAAATATTCGTCTTGGTTTTTCCACATTTCTAAAATATAAATTATTAAAATAACCAAAAGAGCACAAACTAGTAAAACTAATAATAGTTGTGTCTTTTCCGAACTCGAATTAAGTAATCTACTTATAACATCCGCTCCATCATAATCTTTAATTTTATCAAAAATCAGTAAAGACAGAGCAGTCATCCACCCCATTAATTTTAAATGTAAGGATTGATAAATGTCATTTTCCCTTTCTGTAATTTTTAGAAAGTCATTTTTCAGATTAGAAACTTCTTCAAAATATTTATCTGTTTCCTGACTGATAATACGTTTAAAAATACTTTCTGCTTTATTAACAATGTCTTCATTTATTCTAAAGGTTCCATTTTTAACGATAATACTTCTTACAATATCTAATCGTTGCTTATAAGTATTATAGTAACCTGTATCATTAATAACCCAATCATAGACACTATTCAACAAATCTATATCGTTAATATTAACTTCTGAGAAAGCATATCTTTCTGAAATCGAAATCCTATCTTCGCTAATTCTAAAATCAAATATAAAGCCATCCTCTAAGATTTTTATTTCAGTATTTGTAGATAAGAATAATAAGATGAAAATTCTGTTTAAATGCAAAATTTTTTGAGATGGATTTTCAACTTTTCTCAATAAATTTACAGAAAAATTTTTAATGTCTCTATTAATAATGTTAGACTTGACAACATTATTATATTTTTCCATTTCATCCTTAACATCAATTTCTTCGCTTTTCCAGTTATGATTGTCACGATAGATATAATCAATCTTTTCTGAAAAATCAATATCGGAAAAATAGTCTTCAATATCTGTGAAATGTGTCTTTGTTTCAATGTAATCATTTAAATTAAATATCGTCTTATTATTTTGATATAATATATACTTACCTTTTTCTTCCTCAAGTTCAACATTATTATATTGCAAAAATTCAATTAAATCACGATTACTTTCGTCATCCACTATTTCATATGAAGTTCCGTTCCAAGAATTATTCTGCATTTATATTACCTATTTTTGATCTAACTTCATTTATGAAATCCTCAGATACAGTTAGAATTATTTTGTTATCTTCAATTTTAATTTGTCTTCGTCTTTTCAATTTTTCAAAATTATCAGTTTTAATAACTGTGTCACTAGAGACTCTAATCTCATCTTTATACTTATCACGTAATACTTTTGAGTCAATAGTAAAGTTAGCATCTAGCTGTTTGGCCTCTATTGAAAAAAATTCATCCTCATAATTTCCAACATCAGTAGGAATATCAATCAATTCTTTATAATTCAAATAATCAATTAACTCTGATTTATCAAATAAATTATGATCGAAGATATAACCTTTTGTTTCAGAAACGATATCTGAAAAATTCTGTTTTTCTTTAATTTGAGTTGAAAATAATTCCTCATCTTCAACTAATTTAATAAGTTCTAAAGAATTAACTCTACTATTTCTAACTTCCTGTAAACCTAGAAAATCACTCATCCAATAACTAGCAACTTTCCTATTTTTATCTATAACTTCAATTGTTGACAAATCTTTCCTTGCAATACAGGCTTTATAGTAGGTTTTTTCTGTCCCCAACTGAGCTACTAATTTAAATGTCTCTGTATCAGCTACAGAAGTTTTTTCTAATTTTAATAGTAACAAACTATCGTCAGATTCTTTAATAAAAAGAAAGCCTGATCTAATACTTTTCTTTCTAGAATTTGTACTAGAGCTCCTCTCAGACTCTAACAACTTTTCAGGAAATAAATTAATATCAAAATCCTCAGGAGATTGTTCGAATTCTTTCAAAATACTTTCTCTCTCCTCTGTAACTTCTGCGATTACCGAAACATGACTCGAATGGTTATCAATAATTGTTCTGAATATCTCATCAATATTTGTAATTTTATTGTTATCAAGTTCTATTTCAGTGATTTCATCGGTTATTTCATATACAGCAACTTTCTTTTTCATTTAATTCCTTTCTCCTATCTCCCCACTCTCAGTGGTTCAATCACCTCTTCGATCAGTTGGGTATAGGCTTCTTTGATTTGTTTTTTGTAGCTGAGTGGGTTGAGGGCGTCTGCTACTTCTGCCTTGTAGTCTTTGTAGCGTTGGCTCTTGGTCAGCTGGCTTTCGCCGGCTTGTTTTTTGGCGCCTTTGCGATAGTGTTGAATATAGTAGCGTAGCTCGTCGGCTCCGATATACCAGTGTTTGGCGAAGCTTACGATATGGCTATCGATGACGGATTCGATCATCTGGTCCAAGACACCAGTGATAGATCGTCCTCGGTAGCGTTCGGGCTCTTCTTGTACTTGGATCCAGAGATTTTGGATGATCTCCGCTAGGCTTGGATTGGTCCGGTTCAGGCTCTCGATATAGCTATCTACAGTTGCGATATCCTTGTCACTCAGGGTCTGCTCCTCATTTTCCTCCTGCTGAATCATACTCTGGATCAGCATCAGGATATAGGCATAGTTGATCTCATCGACTTGGACAGACTCCAGCTCATAGTGGATGTCTAGCTCATCTTGGCTGTCCACTTCTGGATCCCTGCTCTTGATCTCCGCCAGGATATTTTGATAGAGGCCCAGATAGGCTTCGAGCCGACTGTCACTGAGGCCTGTTTCCCGATAGATCTCTTCCTTATCGTACTCTGAATAGACGCGGATCGAGGCTTGGTACTTGTCAAAGACCTGATAGGCTTTAGCGACCTTGCGGAGCTGGGCTGTTGGAGCCTGCTCGAGGGCGACTCCTTCTTCTTCGAAGTCTGTGACTTGGTCTTTAAACTCTGCCCAGGCTTTTAAGAAGTTGCGCTTCTCTTCTTCCCAGCTTGGTGCCAGGACCTCATTTTCTCCTCCATTGGAGTAGAGCTTGAGGGCATTGTCGACAGCTTCCTTAAAGGCTTGAGGACGCTGGAAGGTGATGATATGGCCGAAGTGCTTCCTGTCATCAAAGATCCGATTGGTCCGGCTAAAGGCCTGGATCAAGTCCTGTGGACGCATAGGCTTGCGATCGATAAAGAGCGTAGAAAGACAAGGAGCATCAAAGCCGGTCAAGAGACGGTCAACCACGATAACCAAATCCAACTGCTCATTGCGGTAGAGATACTTGTCCTGCTTTCTAGCCAGGCGATTGTTGACATCGGTGTTAAAGCCTCGCAGATCCGCTAGGCTAAAATGTGTACCAAACTCTTGGTTGTAGTCCTCCATGACCTGCTTCATGTGGTCTTGGTAGCCGATAGACTCTTCCTCATTTTCAGACACTGAGTAGGTGATGGTGAATTTTGGAAAATCTGGTAAATGGCGTTTAACCCGCTCGGAGACTTTGACTCGCTCCTTGCCAGCGAGAATGCTTTTGAGCAGATTATAATAGGCCTGTGATCGTGGGATGGACTTGACTGTCAAGATAGCTTCATAACTCTTTCCGACCCCTTTAGGGATATTGAGCTGTTGCTGGCTCTTATTGAGGATGGCATCGAGGACCTCTAGCATGTGCTCCTTGTCCTCATAGGCCTGGTCTGGAATTTCTTCTTCTAGGATATCCGAGATGATGGTGTTGCGGTAGTCAACCTTAAAGCCCAGAACCGCTCCATCATGGATGGCTTCCTTGACCGTGTATTCATGTAGGCGATCGCCATACTGTTGGTGGGTGGTCTGAGCCAGGTCACCCACTTGCTTGCGTTTGTTTTCCTTAAAGATCGGAGTCCCTGTAAAGCCATACCAGAGAGAGTTCTTGAAGTAGGCCTTGATCTCTTTTTGCGTCTGTGGGGTGACCGCCCGGTGGCACTCATCGACGACAAAGGCCACGCGCAGGTCCTTGATCTTCCCCGCATCTCGCTGGTACTTCCCTTCTTCAAACTTGCGCATCATGGTCGTGATTTTCTGGATGGTCGTGACCACCACGCGCTTGTCATTGCCCCCTAGGCGCTTGACCAGTTCATGGGTATTGTCCGTCTCGTCGATGTCGATGACATCATTGGCCGCATAAGAGAGGAAGGACGAGGTCGTCTGCTGGTCCAGATCTCTGCGGTCGACGACAAAGATGGTCTTTTGGATCGCTGGGATCTGCAAGAGATTGCGCGCCACCTTGTAAGAGGTCAGGGTCTTGCCTGATCCGGTCGTATGCCAGATATAGCCCGACTCTTGGCGGCGAGAGGCTTCCTGCACAGCTTCGATGGCATGGATCTGGTAGGGACGCAGGAGGATGAGGGCTTTCTTGCTATCGTCGATGACCGAGTACTGCATGACCATCTGGTGGGCCCGAGGGATGGAGAGAACCTCATGAGCAAAGCTGTTGAGATCGATCATGGGCTGGTTGTCCTTGTCCACCCACTTGGTCAGGAACTGCTTGTTTAGCTTGCTTTCCCTCGCTGCAGCGATATAGCGTGTGTCTACCTTATTGGTCACGACAAACATCTGTAAGCTCGAGTAAATACCACGGAACTTGCCTTCTCGGTCGTACTTCTTGATCTGATGAAAGGCATCTAGAAAGGCCACTCGTGGACTCTTGAGTTCGATATGGATGAGGGGCAGGCCATTGATCAGAAGGGTCGTATCGAGTCGTCGATCTTGGTCTAGCGGATAGGCCTTGTCGCGTTCGACTTGGTTGACCACTTCATAGCTCGACTTACCAGCTGCGATATTGTCCCGCCAGATGACAGCTAAGCGGATGGTCCCTAGACTGGCATCCTCACGTTGGACTTCAACCTTGGCGATGCCATTTTCACCAGCTAGCCACTTGGCCGCTTCATAATAGCTGACAAAGTTGAGCTGGTTCTTGATCTGGCGCTTTTCTTGGTTGGTCAAGGGATGGTCCGCCAACACGGCGACATTGTTTTGCGCCAGCTTGTCAAAGAAATTGTCCCACAACTGGTCTTCATTCTTGAGATCCTCTCGATAGGTCCACTGACTCTCTCCTGTTGTCAACTGCTGGATCAACTGTCTTTCAATCTCAAGTTCTGGAGTTGCTACTGCCTTCATCCGTCTATCCTTTTCCTGTGCATAATCTCCTATTATTATAGCATGTTTAGGAAAGAAATTAACGCTTTCAAAGCATTTTGTTGGTTTTTCGGGCAAAAAAACGAACCTGGTCTGGTTCGTTCTTTCTTAGTCTAGTTGGATCCCTTTTTCTGTTAGATTGTCTAAGCATTCTTGGAGGTAAGTGTCCTGATGCTCGGGATAGATGGGGGTGTTCAAGGCTTCCTCTTCCAGCTCTGGATAGGCTGGGCAGGTCTTGCCTCGGTAGGTCGGCTCCCACCACTCTGGGCTGACCTTGTAGCCACGAGCCGTCATCTCCTTCATGATCAGGCGGTGATAGGCATAGAGGCGATAGGGCGAGTAGTCAAAGACATAGTTGACCGTCGCGTGCTTCTTGCCCCAGCCATTGCCTCGAAGGGCGCAGCATTCCCGGTGTTGACCCAGGAGCTGGGGACGAGGGAGTTTGCTAATCAAGTCTTGGTGCCAGAGTCTCATCTATTGCCCTCCTAGTAGCGTCGAGTCTTGTAAGTAGCGATTAGGGTAGCGCTCAAGGAGCATCTGGATCCCCTCGATCAGATCCTCTTGGCTAGCTTGGCCATGCTGGTACTTCTCAAGTAGCAACATAAAGTCCGCCTTTTCCTCTGCAGTCGCCTGCTTTTTGAAATAGCCCCAAATATGCTGAAAGGCATTGGAGACTTGGCCACGATTTTCCGGCAGGGCTAGCGCTTGCTGGATTAGGTCCTCGACGTGGCTGACCTCTACCTGGTCTTGCTTGAGGTACTCCCGGATTTCCTTGTAGATATTACTCGAACGACTGAGCACCAGGTATTTATTTTTCGCCCATAGGACCTGACAGTGATGTTTTTGATCCACTCGTGTCTCCTTTTGATCTTCTCTATGAATAGTCCTCCCATTATACCATGGAAATGAGTGAAGTCATAAAAAAAGAAGCCAGACTTTTGTCCAGCTTTTTTAATTAATTACAAGGCTGTGATGGCTGTGATCAAACCAAAGATGATCCCTGGTGCATTGGCTGCAGCAAGTGGAATATCGCGTTCTTTTTTGAAGAGTCCGTAGTAAACCCAAAGGCTACAGTTGATGGCTGCGACAAGGGGTTGAACAAAGTTCCCTTTGTGACCTGCGAGGTTATCCATGATTTGTGGGAAGTAAGACACATACATCATAACAGACATAAAGGTCGCAACCCAACCAAGAATTTTCATTTGTTTTTCATTCATTTTGAAACTACCATTTCCTTTTCTTTTTTTAAAGTATGCACTATTCTACCTTTTGTCCTTTACAAATTCAAGTCTTTTTTTCAAATGTTACCGAACTGTAAAGTGTCACAATCTTGTGATTTTGCAGGAAGATGGATTTCTTTTCGAGAGAGTCTTCTCTCTAGTTGCCATTTTTTTGACACATTGTCTAATTTTGTGCGAATGTAATCATTTTCATCTTGCATAGCATGCAAATTAATTGCATTTTCTTCCTACTTATGCTATTTTAATACACAGAGGTAAAATTTTATGAATAAACAAAAAATCAACAAAATCGTTGGCTCGATCGGTGCCTTTATTGGGATTATCGTTTTCATTGCCTACATCCCACAAATTATTGCTAATTTACAGGGAAATAAGGCCCAACCTTTCCAACCCTTGTCAGCTGCTATTTCTTGCTTGATCTGGGTCATTTATGGTTGGACAAAGGAACCTAAAAAAGACTGGATTTTGATCATTCCGAATTCGGCAGGTGTCATCCTAGGGGGATTGACTTTCCTTACATCACTTTAATAGAAAGTGAACAAAGACTGAACTCTACGGGTTCAGTCTTTTTTGTGTATCCCTTTGAAAAACAAAAACAATCGCAGTCGGTTTTCGTACAAAAAAGCCCGCTATGAGCAAGCTAAAAAAATTGACAATTCTTTTCTTTGAATAACCTATGCTGGATTATTGTGCAAAAATATCCAAATAATATCTGATTATTATTAGAGTATATTGAAACTTTCCGCTGTGAGAAAAGTGCCTGAAATAATTATGTTTCAGGCACTCGGAATTATTGAGACCTTAGGCTCAATAATTAGTCATGGAACTTCTTCGAAGTTCGCTGACGTCCGTACTCACCTAAGGAAAGTTTCTAATTTAATTTGAGTTTCTTTTCCTAAATCTGCACAATCTTGCGATAACTCCGAGAGGTGATCCAAAAGACGATTAGGTAGGTGATGAGAAAGACAGCACAGACGCTGAGGGTGACGATGAGGACTTGGCCACTATTAATCACGCCAAGAGCTTTGAGGATCAGGCGAATCATATGGTAGGCAAAGGCCAGGTGGACAAAGGCAAAGATGAGGGGAAGGAAGAAGACGGTCCGCACTTGACGGTTGATGGTCCGTTTGACCTCGTTTTCATCGAGCCCCACCTGTTGGAGGATGACGAATCGATCACGGTCTTCATAGCCTTCTGAGATTTGCTTGTAGTAGATAACGATGACTGTTCCGACCATAAAGATCAATGACAAGAAAATACCGATAAAGAAGATGCCACCAAAGAGGCTATTCATTTCTCTCACATTATATGCTCGATTGCCTCCATAGACAAATGTTCCTTGGCCCTGTTGGCTGCTCAATTCATCGATCATCTTGTCATAGCTAGCTGCCAGCTTAAGTTGCTGGTCTTCGTCAACATTGACATTGAAACCACCATAGATTTGGGTAACGACAGCAAGGTTCGGAAACTTGGCAACAAAGGCTGAAAGGTCAGGTACGATCAGGTAATTGAAATCCTCCGTCAGCATGTTAAACATGTTTGGGACATGATCAGTGATAAAATCCTTGGTCACTTCTTCCTTGACTTGGAAGCCTTGCCCATTGATGGTGAACTGTTTCTGCCCTGTCAGAGCCTGGTTATGGGCAAAGAGAACGACTTGGTTGCCGGCCAGATCAACGTGTTCTCCGGTCATTTGCTCATAGCTAGCTGCATCAAAGACCAGAAAAACTGTCCGCGGTCTGACATCGTGTTCATCATCAGGATAGACCGTGAAGTCTGTGCCCTTTTGTGATTCGACCCCAAAGGTGGCATAGTTCACCAGGTCACGATTTTTGATCTCAAGATGATGCTCAGAAGCAAATTCATCAAACTTCTGGTTGATTTGCTCCAGGTCCACCCCTTTTCCTTGAATGGAGAAATCATGTGGATTCATGATTTTCTTGATCATTTCGCCACCGACATAGATGTTGGTGGCAGCAGAGATCGTCACCAGCACCATGGTCGAGAGGATGGCAATGGTCGCAAGCCCCACTGCATTTTTCTTCATGCGATAGATGAGGTTAGAAACCGAGATCATGTTGTTGGGTTGGTAATAATAACTCTTCTTTTTCTTAAGCAGGTGCAAGAAGACGGTGATCCCAGCATTAAAGAGCAGGTAGGTCCCGATCATAACCAAGACAACGGCTAGAAAGAAGATCAAAATCGCAGACATGGGGTCTTTGACAGACAAAGCCAGGTAGTAGCCAAAACCGAGAGAGGCTAAGCCCAGGATGGTTTGGGGCCACAAGAAGCGGGCTTTCTTTTCGCCACTAGCCTTCTCACGCGTCAATTGCAGGGCATTCAAACGGAGAATGCGCCAAGCGTTGAGAAGGACCAAAAGGGCAAAGATGAGACCAAAGGTGACAAAGACTGCAATCACAATTCCAGGTTGGAAGGTAGATACCAGCTGGACCTTCATCTTCATCAGTTTCAAGAGAAAGGCAAAGATCAGCTTATCAAAGAGGGCTCCGATCAAGACACCGCTTGAGATAGTCACAAAACCAAAAATAAAGAGTTCTTTGAAAATCATGCTGATGAGATGGCGTTTCTCAAGGCCTAGCATACTGTAAATTCCCAACTCCTTGGAGCGGTTTTTCATGACAAAGCTATTGGCATAGAGCACGATGATAGCCCCCGCAACATTTACCACGAACAGTCCCAATCCAAGGGTGAAGAGTATGGGAGATCCCCCTCGAAGCTTAGAAATGTTGGGATTAAAGGTCAAGGAGTCAAAGAGATAGGCGATGGTCACTGCGAGAATGACCGCAATCGCAAAGGGATAATAGAGCTTGCGATTCTTGATGAGATTGGAGCAAGCTAATTTAGTAGTTAATCGAAACATCTACTCCACCTCACTTGCCATGACCGTCAGGGTATCCGAGATTTCTTGGAACATCTGACGCTCTGTTTTTTCCCCGCGGAAGATCTGGTTGTAGAGAATTCCGTCCTTGATAAAGAGCACGCGCTTGGCCCGAGCAGCCGCTGCAGTTGAGTGGGTCACCATGAGGATGGTTTGCCCCATGCTATTGATATCTTCAAAGACATCGAGCAACGCAGCCGAAGACTTGGAATCCAGCGCCCCTGTTGGCTCATCGGCAAGAAGGATTTCAGGTGAGGTGATGATGGCCCGTGCTACAGCCACCCGTTGTTTTTGCCCACCAGAGATTTCGTAGGGATATTTCTCTAGAAGCTGATGAATGCCCAATTCCCGACTCACGCTATCCACCTTACTCATCATTTCCTTAACCGGTCTGCGTGAGAGAACTAGAGGGAGAAGGATATTGTCCTTGACGGACAAGGTATCCAGCAGGTTGAAGTCTTGAAAGACAAAGCCTAACTTTTCGCGACGGAAGCTCGAAGCGTCCTTGTTCTTGATGGTTGAGGTGTCTATATTATTTAGGTAAACCCGCCCTTCCGTCGGCTGGTCCAGCATGGCTAGGATATTGAGAAGGGTCGATTTCCCGGATCCTGATTCCCCCATGATGGCGACGTATTCGCCTTTTTCCACGGTGAAGTGAATATCTTTTAGGGCTTCGACTTGCGTCCCTTGAAAGCGGGTTTTGTAGATTTTTTTGATATGTTGAACGTCTAGCAATGACATACTTTTCTCCTTTTACTAGTAGATCAAGAAAAATTCTTGGGTTTGGTGCAGGACTTGGCGACCAAATTCCACCTTTTCCAAATCGGTTTGCTTATTTGGTTTTTTAATCTTTTTGGGTTCTTTCATCCATTTCAAGAGTTTCATTTTCTTGACCTCCTTCATTTGATGAGACTATTGTATAAAAAATAAAAGGCGGCTACCATAACCTAACCTTTCATTTTACCGTTTATTTCTTACATTTTTGTAAGATGGAGATTCTATGCCTCAAAATCACACGATCTAAGTAATGACAAAACTGCTATATCATTTATCTTTGCTTTATCTAATCTAACAGATTGATTCATTACGAGATTTTCATATATATTTCGAACAAATCTTCCATTCGAAAAGTTCTTCTCATCATTTAGGATACTTGTTTTAAAATAATTGATCAATTTCAACTTCAGATTATCACTTAATCTATAGTCATCCTTTTGACACAAAAATTCTAATATTTTCAATAGTTCATCTGGTACATAATTCCCAAATTCAATGAAGTAATTAAATCTAGATTTCAACCCGGGATTTGAAGAAAAGAACTGTTCCATTGGTCTCGTATAGCCGGCAACAATCACAACTAAATCATCTCGATAATCTTCCAAGGCCTTGGTTAATTCTGTTAAGCATTCTCTACCATAAGAATCGGAATTTTCATTTTCAGTAATGCTATAAGCCTCATCGACAAACAGAACTCCTCCTTTTGCTTTCTCAATCACATTTTTGACCTTCAAAGCAGTTTGTCCTTGATATCCCGCAATTAAATCTGTTCGTGACACCTCAATAAAGTGACCTTTAGATAATAATCCGAGTTGTTTATACATTTTTCCAACAATACGAGCTACTGTTGTTTTTCCTGTCCCTGGGTTACCTGTAAATGCCATGTGCAAAGTTCTATTCGGAATTTTCAATCCTTTTTCTTTCCTTAACTTTTGTATTCTTTGATAGGAAATCAGATGATTAACTTCTTCTTTTACATTTTGTAAACCAACTAATCGATCAAGTTCTTTTTTTAAATCATCAAGTGAGCATTCTTCCGTTACTAGCTCATTTTTATTTTGTTTATAACCTTTTAGACTTACATAGCCTGCATATTTCAAAAGCGCTTCTGACAATTGATTTGCTAGAGTGGCGATCTTTTGAGAACCCTCTTGTTTTTTAATGACCAAGTATTGCAAAATATCAATGACTAATTTTTCAGAGTAATCATTGAGCAAAATAATTACTCGTTCAAGAAATTTTCCTTTTGAATCTGTTTGGATATCAAATTTTTTTGCTAGTTCAATTAATTCATCCTGATAACGGCTCATTTGCTTACCTCATTAATAAAATGATCAAAGTCACAACAGCAACCCCAGTAGCTAAACCTGTCAAAGCAAAAGAAGCTATTAGTTTATTTGATAGAATATTCAGTTGACTTTTTACAGAATCTAATTCATTCTTTAACTGACTAATTTCTGTGCTTTCATCCTTCAAATCACTAGAAGGTTTTTCCAAAGTCTCAACTCTATTCCCAAGTTGTTCAATAAGACCGATAAGTTGACTAGAATCAATTTCAGATAATTGATTTGACACATTTTCTTTAAACTGTTTTAAGGCGATTAAGGTAGCTTTTTGTTTCTCAATCGTCTGATCAATTCGTTCTTGCTCTATTAAAATCTTTTCATTTGTTTTTTTGATCGCAGAAACAGAAGTTAGTATAGCCTGAATGTAATCCTTATCCAATGCTTCTAAAGCTTTATAAACTTCACCAAATTCTTCAATTAAGTTTTGATCACGATCATAAACCTTTGAAAAATACTTCTGAAGTTTTTCAATCAATGAATTGAGTTCTTTCCCAGTCACTCCGTGTTCAGCCCACTCTAATCCAAAGATATCTTCATGTGTACGAACTTTATCAAACTTTAACTCTTCTACATCTTGTTCAGCAAATTTTTTCAATTGTTCTTTTGCTGCATTAAAATCATGATTACTGACTTGTAAGTCAAATTCCTTTTCCATAATAACTCCTAATCTGTTAACTCTGCCAACAAGGCGTCGATTTCTGTAAATTCATTGTCATTTTTTTCTTTTTCTTCAAGTAAGAAAGAAAGCTCATCCCGCATTATTTCTGCTGCTTGGTGATGTCGATCCTCCATTTGACTCAAAGACTCCATTTTATCCACTTGAACAAGCGCCATTCCAACCGCATTCATTTGGTCTTGTACAATCAGTTTATTATTGTATTTATCAATTTTTTTATTTGTTAATTCATCAAGCTGTTTGTCGACAATCATTTGATCAATTAATTTCAAGACAAATGCACCGGCTATACCAGCTACTGTTGCCCCCATAAATGTACCGATCAGGCCAGACAAACTTCCTAGCAATGGAATTTCTACACCAAGTGGAGGAAAAATAGATAACAAAGTTGCTCCAATCGCACTACTTAAAACGATCGCTCCAGCAGCTGTTACTCCTGCAACAATAATTTTTCCTATCTCAAGCATTTTAACACTTGTACTTTTATTTTTATTTTCTGGATTTTTTAAATAGTCAATTGCCTCGGTAAGAGATCGCCAACCTTGCTGAATAAATGTCCAAACTTGCATAAATGTTCCAACTACAGGCCCAATGATGGAAGTTGCTAACATCGTAACCATTGATTGCCCAACACCAAGAACATGATGAGAAAGATTGGACATAAAGTTTGAAATTGCTTCCTTTACTTTTGCAATGAAGGTTCCGAAATTCTTCTCTTTTTCACCCAACCAAGAAATAAACTTCTTAACGATCTCTCTCAAAAATTCAGTCAACAATTGAAGAACAGCAGCTTTTAAGGCCTTCCCAGTCACTTTCAAAGCCTCTTTACGTCGTGATTTTTTGCCAGACTGTATGGCGCGCTTCTCAGCTTCATCTCTTACTCGATCATATTCCGTGCGCGCCTCTTTATTTTTCTCTCTTAACTGTTTTTCTTCTTTTGAGCTAATATTATGGACTTCTCTAGCATATTGCCCTTTAGAATTTGGATTATCTAATAATTCAGTTGTAGATTGATCCCCCTTAGCCTGGTTAATTTCACTCCTTATTTCGTACAGATTAGCTTTACTATTTGCAAAAGCAATCTGTTCTTCTTCTGTCATAAAGGCATTGGCCTTTGCATCACGAATAATCTCTCCAGCAGAGACTGTGTGATCCATTTGAGTTCCTTTTACTTTTGACCCTGTTGGTCTATTTTCATCAAACTTTTTCCTAGCTAATTTTTTTAAGGTATTTACCGTTTTACCTGATCTAGTTGCATGTGTTCGAATATTTCCAAATTCATCTTTTTCAAATTTCCCTTGCCAATCTTTATATCTGTCCTCATAGATACTTCTATCCGCATTATGAGTAATAAATTTCCCTTTATCAAAATTTTCAGCAGTTTGTATATGTGCTTCTTTTCGTAAATCTAGTTTTTGTCCGTTGTTATCTTTAATAAACTCTTCACCAATTTGGACTGCTAATTGATTTTGAACTTGATCCCAAATGATATCTTGAATAGCCTCTTCAAGATATTTATTATTTTGTAATTTTTCTCTATCCTCCTCAATTGTAGAAAGTTCATCTAAAATATCATTTAACTCAACTTGAAGACTACTTTGTAGATCTATCAAATTGCTATATTCTAATTCATTATTAGTAATCTCTAATGTTTCATTTTTATTTTCCATAATAATCCCTTTTTCCTAATCCATGACCAACTTCTTCTCTTCAAAGCGAATAGCGACGGTTGTGCCTTGGCCAACCTCTGAGTGGAGGCTAATCTTGTGACCCAATTGCTCTACAATTTTCTTAGACAGATAAAGCCCCAGCCCTGAGGATTGCTGAGTCATGTGGCCATTGTAACCGGAGAAGCCCCGCTCAAATACGCGGAGGACATCGCTATTTTTGATTCCAATCCCGCTGTCTTTTATATAGAGGGTCTGGTCTTTGAAATAGATCTCAATTCCACCTGTACTGGTATACTTGAGGCTATTGGACAAGAGTTGCTCGATGATGACCAAAAGCCACTTGCGATCGGTAATGACGGCGACATCCAAATCATGCAGGTTCACTGTCAAGTTCTTTTGGATAAAAAAGAGGGCATATTTGCGGACCACTTCTTTGACCAAGTCCTCTAGCGACACGCGCTTTAAGACCAGATCGTCATGAAAACTCTCCAGTCGCAGGTACTGCAGAACCAGATTGGCATAGGAGTCAATCTTGAAAAGCTCCTGCTCCATCTGCTGCTTGACAATAGGTGTCTCGACATCTTGGACCAAGAGCTGGCTTGCTGCAATGGGCGTCTTAATCTGGTGAACCCAGAGGGTGTAGTAATCCATCAGGTCATTGAACTTGGCCTGGGCTACTTTACCCTGCTCCAGGCGCGCCTGCTGTTCTTCTGTATATTTTTCATAAAGGAGATGTTCCAGTGGTGAGGCAAGCTCTATTTCCTCATACAGCAAGGCTTTGCGGTACTCCTGAAAGGTCATCGCGAAATCCCAGATCAAGATACAGATGGTAAAAAATCCTAGCATCAGAGTCGCATAGAGGAAAACCGTCCCCGTATCTGGAAAGAGAAAGGCAAAGACCAAATCGACCATCAAAAAGATGACCACTAGATAGAGCAGGCGCCTGCGGGATACCACATACTGCCAAAAGATGTTTCCATATTTATTCATGGACCAACCCATAACCGATGCCTTTCTTGGTTTCAATGAAGTTTGACAAGCCAGCCTCTTCTAATTTCTTGCGAAGGCGGGCCACATTGACAGACAAGGTATTGTCATCAATAAAGAAGTCGCTATTCCAGAGCTCTTTCATCATATCATCGCGCGCCACGATACTGCCTGCATGCTCAAACAGGACGCGCAGGATCTGAAATTCATTCTTAGTCAACTTGATGACTTCCCCTTCATACACCAAGTCCGTAGACTTGAGATTGAGGATGGCTCCCCGGTGTTCCAGCAGATTTTGATCCGTCCCAAATTCGTAAGAGCGGCGCAAGAGCCCTTGGACCTTAGCAAGGAGGACATTTTGATCAAAAGGCTTGGTGACAAAATCGTCTCCACCCATATTGATGGCCATGACAATATCCATGGCTTGATCCCGTGAGGAAAGAAACATAATCGGAACCTTTGAAACCTTGCGAATCTCCTGGCACCAGTGGTAACCATTGTAGAGAGGCAGTCCAATATCCATGAGGATCAAGTGGGGGTCGGTTTCGACAAAGATCCCAAGGACATCCATAAAATCCTCTACTGCGACCACTTCATAGCCCCATTGTTCCAATAATTGTTTGACCTGTTGGCGGATAATTTCATCGTCTTCCACTAAGAGAATTTTATGCATGGCTTTCTTTCCTTCCTTTTTCTTCTTCCTATTATAACAGATTAAGAAGCAGAGAAAAAGGCTGTTTCAGAGGGAAATAAGATCTCACTCCTACTGTCTTGATGGAAGGCGCTTTTTCTCCATCCATTTTTGTGCTATACTGAAAGAAATAAGACACGGGAGGCACAGATGTCAACGATTTTTTATTACCTAAAAGAAGTGACCTACGATTCCATATACGACCGTCCTTTCAATGAACTGGATGTCCTAGCACTGACAGAGCTGACCTATCTTCCTTTTGATCGGATCGTGCCCCAAGGGGATACGACCAATATTGAAGTCCGCTTATCTGATGCAGCAGAGCTAGTCGATCGAACCATAGATTTCATCGTGACAGACCAACACCTGCAATTAGTCGATGACTTAGCTAGTTCAAAGCGTTTTAAAAACATCAAACTCCTTAACTATGTCAACGAATATGACCCTGATGTTCAGAAGCAGTTTGCGGCTATGACCTATCGCCTTACCATGGATGTTTATTTAGTTGTCTTCAGAGGGACGGATGACACCTTGATCGGCTGGAAGGAAGACTTCCACATGACCTATATGGATCATGTCCCAGCTCAGAGGCGAGCAGCCAGCTACCTGCAAAACGTCATGAAGGAATTTCCTAAAGGGCGCTTCTTAGTAGCCGGTCACTCCAAAGGGGGCAATCTCGCAACCTATGCCTGCTCTTACCTTCCAAATCATCTGTTTGAACGGGTCGATGCCATCTACAGCTACGATGCTCCTGGCCTCAACAGGGCCATTATCGAGACCGAAGGCTACCAGCGGACGTCCCCAAACATTCTTCGCTTTGTCCCCCAAGGATCCATCGTCGGCATGATGCTAGAAGTCCCTGAGCCTGCTACAATCGTAAAAAGCCGAGCTTTTGGTGGCTTTATCCAGCATGACGCTTTTACTTGGATGATTGAGAAAGATAAATTTGTGACCCTAGATCAAACCAGTCCCGATAGCCAGCAGACCGACGAGACCTTGAAGCAGTGGGTTCGCGAAACATCGGCGGATGAGCGCAAGAAGTTCTTTGATACCTTCTTCGGCCTCTTCTTAGATGCAGGCATTACTTCAATCAATGATTTGAGGAACATGAAAAATTTCTCCAAGATCAAAGAGATCTTTCAAAATGCTCAGGATTTGGATCCCACAGAGCGAGAAATGCTGGAACGTCTAGCCAAACAACTCCTCGATACCCGTGTTCAAACTTGGAAAAAATGGCAGACGGTTCCCCGTATTCTGGTTCAAATGACTGCATTTTTCAAGCGAAAAAAAGCAGTCGAGTCCTCCTCACCTCTGCTCCTTGAGCACAAGGAGTGAGACTCAACAACTGAAAAAAGAGACCACCTCTTCTATTCACTAGAACGCAAAAATCATCTGAAATGTCTTTCAGATGATTTTCTATTTTCTATTGGTCCTGAGAAGATGGAGCATCTGGCGTGCCTTCTTCTATGGAAGCTGGTCTTGCAGGCTCTGTTTCTGTCTCAGTTGTGGCAGGCTTGCTTCCTGCTGAAGCTGCTGCTTCTGTTTCTACCGGAGTTTCTGTAGCTACAGGCGTTTCGACCGTGCTAGCTGGTTTCCCCGCTTCGCTTGCAGATGGCACCGCTGCTAACTCTGCCTGAAAGGCTTGGATAGCCTGTAGTAGGGCTGCCTTGTCACTCTTAGGATTAGCCAATTGGTCAAAGAGAGCTTCTAAGCGATCAAATACAGCATCACTAGCCCCCTTTTCCTGCAATTGTTGGTGAAGCGCCATCAATTGGTTATAGAGCTGTTGATAAAGGGCGACATCCCCAATCTGAGGCTCTTCTGTTTGCTTTTGTTTTTGCTTTTCAATGGTGTCACTGATTTCGCGTAACAGAGCTTGTCCACTTGCAATAGCCTTGTCTGGATCCGTCTCATTTACAAGCTGAGCCAAACTTGCTTCAAAGGCAGTTCGTTTGGCCTGGTCTTCGACTTGTGGCAAGAGCGACTGGATTTGCTCTGAGAGGGCTGTCAGGATGCTGGTTCGTTGACGGGATTCTGTCGCCTTGTCCAACTCTCCATATAAGCCCTTGAGGAAATCATAGACCGCTAAGTTATAAGATGGGGCCTGACTTCCTTTTTGATCCAAAACTGTTTTTTCAATAGGATAGGTTTGGCCTTTTTCTTGAGAGAAGAGCTGGTCAATTGCCTGCTTGGTTTGGTAGAGTTCCATAAAGTGAGCCTTAGCATCCCAGGCTTCTTCAAAGGCTTGGGCCCGATAGAGTTTCAAAGCTAGATCTGCCGCCTTGGTGCGCAATTCTGGTTTCAAGCGCGCATCGCTCAAACTTTGATAGAAGTACTTGAGATAGTCGACCGAGGTCACACCCGTCCGATCCTGCATCTCCTGAACAGCTTCTAATAGCTTCCCTTCCTGTTCTAAACGCTTGCTGTCCTTGGTAGCATAGGCTTCCTGCAGTTGTGCGACCAACCCTTCCTTCTTCAGTTGGAAGGTATCTGTGTCTAGCAAGCGCACTTGTTCCAGCAATTCCTGGTATCGACGATCGAGGGCTGTCTCTTCTTTTGGTTTGACCGCTTGAGTGGCATGGATGTACTGTTCATCAACCTGCTTAAGACTGGCAAGATAGCCCTCTGTTGAGTTGCTTGGGAAACTCTTGACATTTTCCAAGAAGTGGCCCAAGATGAGCTCAATCCGTCGTTGCTGCAATGGATCAGAAGCGTAAAGAGTCCGGCTTTCTGCTAAAAGTTGGTTGACCCTGTCCTCTACTGCTTTTTTATTCAAGTCTCCTTTTTTGTAAGGCGATTGGATGGTAGGAAGGCGATGGGCTAAGTAGTCTGCTAGTCCCGCTGAACGTACCTTGATGTAGTGGTTGTGATCGCCATGCGGGATGACAAACTGACCATTTTCAATCTGAAGGCTATAAGGAGAAATTCCTGAACGAAGCGCTGTTGCATAGAGTTCATTGATAAAGTCTAGTTCAGGATTACCCGTCTCAAGCGGGATCCGGACATGTTCCTTCCGTACTGCATAAGGGTGGATGTGGGTCGGATCGTATTCTTGGTCTGGATTGTTAAAGACAAAGAAACCATTGGAAATCTTAATGGCCTCACGAGGGACGCCGTAGGTCTTACTGATGTACTGGATCTTTTCCTCATCTGAGGCATCGCGAGAATAGCTGGCGACATCATCTGTCAGTGGCTGTCCCTTATCCTCTTCTTTCTTACCTGCCAGAGTTGCCTCTGCTGCTGCAATCTCTTGAGGAGAGAGGTCCTTTTTATAGAAATAATGAGCGTGGTTGCCATGAGCGACCATGTAACCGTCCTCGTCCTTACTGATGACCATATCTGCATGGAAACCATGATCATGCCCCTCTTCGTGCTCGTGATCGTGACTGTCCCCATGTTCATGCTCGTGATCATGACTGTCCCCATGTTCATGCTCGTGCTCATGGTCAACTGGTTTTGTACTTGGACTTGAAGGTCGGTTTGGACTTATTTCAGCAGGTGTAGTAGCACCTTGAGCTCGAAGCAGTTGGAATTGCCGAGCCAGCTCACGCTCTAAAGGAGATAGAGAGCTGTAAGGAATAAAGTGGAAATGATCCCCATGCGGATAAACAATTCCTTGATCGGTCCACTTGGTAATCTTACTTGGATCAAAGACAGAACCATCAGATTCCACATGACGAGAAGTCAGAGGTGCTTTCTGCAATTCTTCCATCAGACTGCTGAGAGTTGGACTCGGTTTGGAAGTAGCCGGTTTAGAAGTCGTTGGTGGCGTCTGTGTAGGGGTTGGACTGGCTGACGGCTGGTTGCTTGCTTGCTTCCCAAGGCTTGGAGAGGCTTGATTTGGAGTCCCTTGATTCTTACCTGCTTCTACACTTGGACTAGCTAAGTACGAGCTTCCAGCCTGGTGGCCACTTTGACCGCCTAGGACAGAGAGGGCTGCTGCTAACTCACCAGCAGATAAGGCACTCTTTGGAATATAATGGTAATGTCCACCATGGGGCACAATGAAGCCATCTCCTGTATCTGAAATGACATCTCCAGGGCTAAAGACATAACCATCGTCCGTACGATAGCCTCCTCCTGAATGGTTTTTAGCAGTCAGCGTTTCAAGGGTCTTCCCCTCTTTTAGCGCTTGACTAGGTTGACGGAAGTCACGGGTTTTGCCTGCCTTGTGCGAGGAGCTTGCCTGTACCGATCCCGTTTCTCCTTCTTCTTTAGCGCCTCCTTTTTGTTGTTGAGCGATCTCTTCGATCGAGCGCACATTGACCGTATGCTGCGCATCCTTTAAGTAGAGATAGTATTTACCAGCGCGTTTGATGATATAGCCGTCCTTGACCTTGCTGACAATATCAGCTTCTTGGAGCTGATAAGTTGGATCTCTCAAAATCAACTCCTCACTAAAGATGGCATCAAATGGGACCTTACCACTATAGTAATGAAAATGATCCCCATGAGAAGTGACAAAGCCTTCATCCGTAATTTTGATGACAATCTGCTCCGCCTGGGTCTTTTCCTTGGCATTGACTGCTTCGATGCTGTCTTCCTTTTTGCTGGAGGCAGTCGATGACGCTTTCTTTTCTGCCTGTAGATACTGAATCTGATTCTTTTTCTCTTCCTTAGCTTGCGGTTGCTGACTGAGCGCATAGGCACATAGCCCTATTCCCAAAGTTGCTACAATTCCAATCGTTCCCTTTTTCTTCATTCTTGATTTACTCCTCTAATTCCTTGGCTAAACTCGCCATATTTTCTTCTAAATTTGCTAATAGATCCTTATCGTTTTGCGGATCAGCTTCCAGTGGATCCAAGACCTTGACACGCGCCCCTGTTGCCTTGGCGATACTATCTGCCACCTTTGACGACGTGTGCTTCTCTACGAAGATCGTTTTCACCTGATAATCTTTAACAAACTGCTGGATCTCCGCCAATTGCCGGGCGGTTGGTTCCTGCTCAGGGGAAATCCCTGCAATCCCCAACTGCTTGAGACCAAAGCGTTTGGCCAGATAAGAAAAGGCCGTATGCTGGGTCACAAAAGTCTTTTGCCTGGCCTTGTCAAAGAGAGGCTGGTAGCGGTCTACTAGTTCCTCACAGCGCTTTTCAAGCTTTTGGGCATTGGCTTGATAGAGCTCCTTGTTCTTTGGATCGATCTCTCCCAAGCGCTGGGCGATAATCTTTCCTTCCTCTGCGATTTTTACAGGATCCAACCAAGTATGCGGATCATACAAATGCTTGTCTTCTTTTCCCTGACCAGCCTCGACATCCTCTAATCCAGCCACCTTATCAAGGGTCATTCCTTGGCTGCCTTCGATCACTCGCAACTTGGAACCTTGAAGATTGGGATCTAAGCGACCGGCCCAAGATTCCAGGGTCTGAGAATGATAGACAAATACATCCGCATCATAGATCTGGGCCACTTCCTTGGTTGAGGGTTCATAATCATGGATCCCTGCACCTGACTGAACCATCCAGATGTCATTTTGATCGCCAGAGATTTCCTTGACCAGGGCATAGATAGGATAAAAACTCGTGACAATTTTAAGACCTTTTTTAGAAGGGGGCTTGCCTGCATTTCCTTGACTTCCACAAGCTGTCAGCAGAAAGAAACCGAGAAACAAGAGTCCCAGAACCTTCATTCTTCTCCTATTCATCCTTCACCTCTTTTTCATTTTCGTTAACTAGTTTATTAATCAGTTAATTAACTAGTTAATAATACTGCTAATCATTTGCTTTGTCAAGCCTTTTTTACATTTTTTTCCTTTTAATGTTAGAGACTAACCGTTTCCTAGACCCCACGAGCCTTCCTTGCAGTAAAAAAAGCTTGAGACAAACCTGTCTCAAACTTTTTATTGACGGTAAAAATATTGATCAGCCGGATAGTTGCCTGCAGATTGAGTGACCACTAGACGTGGCTTGCTGGTATCAGACTGGTCTCCATCCGGATTTTGGAAACCGATTTTCAGAAGTCCAATCGCAGCACCAGTCTCACCCATCTTCATCTCAACATAAGGGATCTTGCTCTTCTTATCCGAGTCCGCAACAGCCTTGAGGCTACCTTGGCCCTTGACTTTTCCGTCTGCTTGGATGACGATTTCAGCACCCTTGCCATTGCGCCAGGTTCCAGCTAAGCTTGAGAAGTCGCCTCCGTTAATGGCCGCAATATCCAAATCTTTCTCTTTTTTCGGTTGCGGGTAGGCTTTCCACCACTCTAGATGGTAATCACGGTAGGCCACGTCACCAAAGAGAATCCGACGTTCTTGGGAAGCAACTCCATCAGGACCTGTCACACCTGCTGGGATCAAGTACAAGGTTTGCTCTTGCCCTTGGATCGCAGTCGCATTGGCCCCAGTGAAATAAACTTCATAATAACCTTTTCGCTTCTTGGGCTCTTTTTCTTTATTGAACAAGTAACTTGCCCGAGTGCCTCCACTCCAGAAAGTCCAGCCAGTCTCCCCATTTACAATACTTGGAAAGGCGTTGGTCTTGTTTTGGTAATATTCTTCTGGAGTATAGCCATAAAGTTTAAAACCGGAATCTGCGATTTCCTTTTCATAGGTATCATTAGAATAAGCACCTTCAAACGGTGAGAGATTGCCATCAAGGACGACATCATTTGGATCTGTCGATTTGAAAAAATCCTCTCGATTGGCAAAGACCATCTCGTGGTCGGGATTTTTGTCAGACATGGTGACCGTGATCAAAGGCTTCTTGTCTGTCTTGTATTTGAAGACACGAACAGTGACTGTAAAGTCTGTATTGCCATCGGACTTTTTCATCTTGCCTGTTGAAACTTTGTTAGACCCTTCGACCTTCCAATCCGTACTAAATTCAGCGGATACCTTACCGTCAGCCGTTTGGTAATCGATCTTCCAGGCCTTGCCCTTTTTCTCGATTTTGGCTTCATCCCGTTCATTAGAGACATAGTCACCACTCAAGTCAATGGCTTTTTCCTTTGGCTTGGTGACCTTCTTGCTAGTCTGGTTAAATTCCTTTTGATGGTCTGGTTGGATGTTGGAGCTAGAGTAGAGATAGACTCCACCGATCAGAACAACTGCTCCGACCAGCCCCAAAATCGGCCCCAGGTATTTTTTCTTCCACTTAAGATTCATTTTACTACCTCCATGGAATAAGATCTTTACACTAGTATACCCTAAATCGAAAGTATAGTAAAATTCCCCTCTATGTAGTGGTTTTCCAGGTTTGAACTGACTAGTTTGAGTAGAAAATACCTGTTTCTCAAAAATAATATTTTGTTTATCATTATTTTTTTATCGTTTTTCGATACTTTTTTATTGACTAATTTTTTATAAGGAGTATACTATAAGTGAAAAATAAATAAACTTCAAGGAGGCTTGCGATGAAAAACTCAAAAACCTTAAAAAATGTCATTGAAGTCTTAACGGCTTTCATTTACTTCTGTGGCTTTATGACCCTGGCTGCACTGGTCGTCCACCTGCTTTCACGGATGGGAGTGTTTAAAGATCTCATTCAAACTGGACGCTTGTCCTTTGATGTGAATGGCATCCAGCTCTTCCCCAAACATCCGCAACCTCTCTGGCAGTTGCTCTTCCCACTAGCCTCAAGCGCTATCTATATTTACCTTCTCATCACCATTCGCAGCTTCCTCCAAAATCTCTACCAAGAAAAGATCTTTTCTCACTCCAACATTGATCTTTGCAACCGAGCTTGGAAGATTCTCTTGGTCTTGTCCTTTATGTCTGGCACACTTGAAACCAGTGGAAATGCTTATCTCCTTCCCTTCACTTTCCAATTTACCTTTAACACAGGGCTTCTCCTTGCCGTTCCAATCGTCTGGGTCTCTGGCAAGATTTTAGAGAGAGGTATTGAGATTGCTGAAGAAAATGAGCTAACCATTTAAGGAGGGTGCCATGATTATCGTCAATCTAGATGTCATGCTGGCCAAGCGGAAAATGAAATCCAACGAGCTAGCCGACAAAATCGGCATCACGACTGCTAACCTCTCCATCCTCAAAACCGGCAAGGCCAAAGCCATCCGCTTCACCACCCTTGAAGCCATCTGCAAAGAACTCGACTGCCAGCCCGGAGATATCCTGGAATACCGGCCAGATGAATAGGAACTATATTCGGAGACTTTCCTTGGGTGAGGACGGACGGTAGCGAATCCCTTTGGGATTCCATACCTTAGATTTGAGCCCACTGTCTCAAATCTTCCGAGAGTCTGAAACAAAAATGTTTCAGACTCTTTTCTCACTGCGGAAGTCTCCGTTAACACCCATTACTAATAGGACTCATCTACCATCCTTGTAAAACTCAATGATGGGAACTATATCGACACAAGAAAAGCACTCCCGCGGGAGTGCTTATTTATCTATGTTTAGCCGATGATACTTCCATTTGGTACAGATGGATCAACAGTTAAGACTGTTAATTGATCTCCGTATTCTGCGGAAAGAATCATGCCTTGGCTGACATATTTCTTCATCATCTTACGTGGTTTAAGGTTGGCTACGATTTGGAGTTTCTTGCCGACCAATTCTTGTTCATTTGGATAGAATTTCGCGATACCAGAAAGGATTTGACGGTCTTCGCCGTCACCAGCGTCAAGACGGAAGCGAAGCAATTTGTCTGAGCCTTCGACGCGTTCCACTTCTTTGACTTCTGCTACACGGATTTCAACCTTGTCAAATTCTTCAAACTTGATCTCATCTTTTTCAGACTTGAGTTCCACTTCTTCTGGAATCCATTCTTTTTCTTGTGGTTTGCCTGCAGTCATTTGAGATTGGATGTAGGCAATTTCTTCGTCCATATCCAGACGTGGGAAGATTGGAGTTCCTTTAGCAACCACTGTGACATTTTCAGGGAAGCCTGCTAGGGTCAAGTTTTCAAGATCGAAGTCCAAGTCCAAGCCTAGTTGTTCCATGATGGCATTTGAGGTGTTCATCATGAATGGTTGGATCAAGTGAGCCACAACACGAAGGCTAGCTGCCAAGTGAGCCATGACCGCTGCCAATTGTTCCTTGTCACCATCTTCTTTAGCGAGGACCCAAGGAGCAGTCTCATCGATGTACTTGTTGGTCCGAGAGATGATGTTCCATACGGCTTCTAAAGCGCGTGGATAATCAACCGCGTTCATTTGCTTGTGGTATTCAGCGATGTTTTCTTCAACCACCTTGGCCAAATCTGCATCAAATGCTGTGACATTTTCGACATAAGCCGGAACTTGACCACCAAAGTATTTATTGATCATGGCTACCGTCCGGTTGAGGAGGTTTCCAAGGTCATTAGCCAATTCATAGTTGATGCGGGCTACGTAGTCTTCTGGTGTGAAGGTACCATCTGAACCAACTGGCAAACTGCGCATAAGGTAGTAGCGAAGCGGATCCAAGCCAAAGCGTTCTACCAACATTTCTGGGTAGATGACATTTCCTTTAGACTTAGACATCTTGCCATCTTTCATGACAAACCAACCATGGGCAATCAAACGTTCTGGCAATTTGATATCCAACATCATGAGAAGGATTGGCCAGTAGATGGAGTGGAAACGAAGAATGTCTTTTCCAACCATGTGGAAGACGGTTCCGTTCCAGAATTTGTCAAAGTTTTCATGATCTTCTTGACCGTAACCAAGAGCGGTCACATAGTTAAGAAGGGCATCGATCCATACATAGACCACGTGTTTTGGATTAGATGGGACTGGCACACCCCAGGTAAAGGTGGTTCGAGATACCGCCAAGTCTTCCAAACCTGGCTCGATGAAGTTTTTCAACATTTCATTAAGACGACCATCTGGCGTGATGAAGTCTGGTTGGGATTTGAAAAACTCAACCAAACGGTCTTGGTATTTGCTGAGACGAAGGAAATAAGATTCTTCAGAAACCCATTCTACTTCGTGGCCTGATGGGGCTACCCCACCGATGACCTTACCATTCTCATCACGGTAGACCTCAGCCAATTGGCTTTCTGTAAAGAACTCTTCATCAGATACTGAATACCAACCAGAGTATTCACCAAGGTAGATGTCGTCTTGCGCAAGCAAGCGTTCAAAGACTTGGGCCACCACTTTTTCATGGTAATCGTCTGTCGTACGGATGAATTTATCATATGAGATATCGAGTAATTGCCAGAGTTCTTTCACTCCAACGGCCATCCCATCTACATAAGCTTGCGGCGTGATCCCAGCTTCTTCTGCTTTCTGCTGGATCTTTTGACCGTGCTCATCAAGACCAGTCAGGTAGAAAACATCGTAGTTCATCATGCGTTTGTAACGCGCCAAGACGTCACAGGCGATCGTTGTGTATGCTGAACCAATATGCAATTTACCAGATGGGTAATAGATAGGGGTTGTGATGTAGAATGATTTTGTCATGTTTCTTTTCCTTTCAGGGCTAATGGAACCCAATTTAGTAACACTCTATTATAACATTTTTATGAGACCCTGAAAACCCAAAACCAGCTAGGTCTGCGACAGACAAACAAAAAAGCTGACCGAAGTCAGCTTTCTATGATTGATAACAAATCACGCTATCTTACTTTCCAAGATAGTATTCTTTTACAACGTTCAATTTTTCGTCAAATTCGAATACCAATGGTGGGAAGTTAGGGATTTCCACATCCATGATTTCGTCGTCTGACAATTGTTTGATGTGTTTAACAAGAGCACGGATTGAGTTACCGTGTGCTCCTACGAATACGTTTTTACCATCTTTAAGAGCTGGAGCGATTTTATCTTCCCAGAATGGAAGGGCACGTTCCAAAGTAACTTTCAAGTTTTCAGCATCTGGAATCACTGAATCATCAAGTGAAGCGTAACGACGGTCAGTGTGTGCTGAGTGTTCATCATCACGGTCCATTGCAGGAGGCAATACATCGTAAGAACGACGCCAGATGTGAACTTGTTCATCACCAAATTGTTCAGCAGCTTCTGCTTTGTTTTTACCAGTCAAACCACCGTAGTGACGTTCGTTCAAGCGCCATGATTTTTCAACTGGAACCCACAATTGGTCAGAAGCTTCAAGCGCAAGGTTTGTTGTTTTGATCGCACGTTTCAATACTGAAGTGTATGCTTGGTCAAATTCGATACCAGCTTCTTTGATCAATTTACCAGCGTCGATCGCTTGTTGTGTACCTTTTTCAGACAAATCAACATCAGCCCAACCAGTGAAAAGGTTAGCTTTGTTCCATTCAGACTCACCGTGGCGAGCAAAAACCAATTTTACCATTAGATGGATCTCCTTTTTATTCTCCGAGGTTCCCCCCGTTTATCTATTCTATTCTACTAGATTTTCAGTGAAAAATCTAGTGGCGACCATAGAAAAAGTGCAATTTCTCACAAAAAAGAGCCTGACGGCTCTCTTGGAATATCTTCATCATTGTTTTTGACAGTCTGGGCAAATACCATAGACAGTCATTTGGGTCTTGGTGATCTGGTAGCCACTTTGACTCGCTGCTTCTTCGCGAAGATCTGGGACTTCAATGTCCACATCTGCGATACGGCCACATTTTTCACACACCACATTCAAATGGTCATGCCCCATGAAATCAAAATAGGTCGTGGTATCATTGCGAACCTTGATCTCAGAGACAACCCCCTCATCAATTAAAACCTTGATATTGTTGTAGACAGTTGCTAGACTCATGCTTGGAAACTGAGGCAATAAATCGCGATAGATCTTCTCAGCGCTTGGATGTTCATGACTCGCCACTAAATAGGAAAGAACTGCTCTGCGAGTATCGGTAATCCGAATGCCCTTAGCACGCAAACTTTGCAAAACTTCTTCCACGCGCTCTTCTTCATGACGATGCAATGTGTTCACTATGATCCCCCCTTTCCAATTTGATTTAATCGATTCGTTACCCCTATTATAGCATGTTTCAAAATAAATCACTATTTAGAATGCTTTTAATTAAAAAAAATGTCCAGTGGACATTTTTTTCACGAGCTTGAAAACGGAAAAGCGAGGTTATGTCCAGTGGACATTGATTCACGAGCCTGAAATAGATTCATCTACTCTCAGCCGATCCAACTGGTCATCCAGCGCACGGTTCCTAAGATCATTTTGACCACGAGGATCATAAAGCAAAATTCCAGTACAAACCACAGCCCTTTCAGCAGATACAAAATAGGTCGGATAAACAACAAGGCAAAGAGTCCTAAAATGAATCGCATGGTCTTTTCTCTCTTTCTTTTTTCCTATTATACCCTTATCCTATAGAGCTGTCCAACAAAAAAACCACCCTAGAAATCTAGGATGGCTTTTCAAAATGCAATTATTTAACTGCTTCTTTAAGAGCTTTACCAGCTTTGAATGCTGGAACTTTAGAAGCTGCGATTTTGATTTCTTTACCAGTTTGTGGGTTGCGACCTTTACGAGCTGCACGTTCACGAACTTCGAAGTTACCGAAACCGATCAATTGAACTTTTTCACCTTTTGAAAGGTATTCTGAAACTGCTGCGAATACAGCGTCAACAGCTGCTGCTGAATCTTTTTTAGTCAATTCTGTAGCTTCTGCCACTTTTGCGATCAAATCTTGTTTGTTAGCCATTTAACAAATCCTCCAAATTTTTTTAGGCTTTACGCCTTAACAGTACTATAATATCTAAAAAAAGCCTTTAGGTCAAGTACTAAACCTGTTTTTTCAAACATTTATTCAGCTTATTCGTAGCGTACCAAAACTGCAAATGCATTCTCACCTGTATGGGTTTGAATAATCGATCCAGTTTCGAGAACAGGGATTGCTTTTTCAACGAGCGATTGCAACTGAGCCTTCATTTCATTGGCCCACTCTGGTGTTCCTGCATAAGAGATTCCGATCTCAGCCACCTTATTATGGGAAAGTTTCTCTACCAATTCATCCAACCATTTCTTAAAGGTCTTGTTTCCACGTCCTTTGACGATTGGTTCCAACTGATGGTCCTTCATTTGCATCACCACACGGATGTTAAGAAGCGAGCTCAAAAGTCCGGTAACACGGCCAATCCGACCACCTTTAACTAGATTTTCCAAGGTAGATACGCCGATATACAACTCTGTCTTTTCTTTGACTTCTTCGATACGAGCTAAAACGGTGTCTAGATCTGCTCCTTCTTTAGCCAACTTAGCCGCCTCAACCACTTGAAACTTCATGGCTTGGTCTGTATAGCCACTATCAATCACGGTCACATCTGCTCCAGATAAGGTTGCCCCTTGACGAGCTGCCTCTACTGTTCCTGACAAGGCATGAGACATATGAATCGAAACGATGTGAGCTCCGTCTGCTGCTAACTTTTCATACACCTCCGCAAAGACTCCAACGGGTGGTTGGCTGGTCTTTGGAAGGTTTTTGCTAGACTGCATTAAGCGCAAGAAGTCCCCTTCGCCCAACTCACTGTCGGAATAAAGGACTCCATCCACCATAACAGAAAGTGGCACAATGGTAATGCCATATTCTTCAACCACTTCAGGCTCAATTGTAATAGATGAGTCTGTAACTATTTTAATATTTGCCATATATTTCTATACTCTTCCTAAGAATGTTCTGCTTTCATTATATCAAAAAACACGGGGTTTTGCAGTGAAAGATATCTATTCCTGCTTCCTCAGTCGTCTGCGGCAGAAAAACCTGTATTATGAAGGACATGGTCATGGACAATGCCTTGATCATCCAAGAGCAATCCATGGAGGACTCCACCAAAGACAGCGCCCCCATCGACGCCCATTTTCTGATCTGAAATCCAAAGATTTTCGGTACCGACTGGCTCATTGAGCAGTCCATAGACCGGTGTATGGCCAAAGACGATCCATTTGCCTGTATGATTCTCAGCTTCATGGAATGGTTTTCGGATCCAGACCTTTTGATAATCACTGGTTTCTCGCCAATTTTCAAGGGTTAGATCCACACCAGCGTGTACAAAATAATAGGTCTCTGTCTCGTAGTCAAAAGGCAAACTACGGATGAAGGCCACCAAGTCAGGAACGGCATTTTCTACTGCTTGCGCATCCGCAATGCCATCTACAGGAGCATCGAGCGGGCGTCCCAATAGAGAATTAATGGTCGTATCGCCACCATTTCTTCGGTAGTGGTCATAACGCTCTTCTGGATTGTCCAACCAAGCTAAAAACATGTACTCGTGATTTCCGGAAAGGCAAACAGCTCCGTGATGGTCTACGTAGTCTTTTACGATCTCAATCGATCGTTTGCTGTTTTCGCCTCGATCTATCAAATCCCCTAAAAAGACCAATTGAGCTTTTCTGTCCCACTCTGTCATGAGCTCTTCTAGCATTTGTGCTTTCCCGTGAATATCTCCGACTACAAAGTATGTTGACATGGTTATAAACCTTCTTTCTCTTAACGCTTGAGAAGTTGCTCTGCCTGTTGACGGGCAGCTTCCGTTAGATCCTCTCCTGCAAGCATCTTGGCAATTTCTTCGATTCGTTCTTCTCTATTGAGCAAGCGAACCGTAGATACGGTAGAGTGTGCATCACTGATCTTTTCAATATAGAATTGATAATCCGCTGCTGCGATGACTTGAGGTAGGTGCGAGATAGCAAGCACTTGGCCATTTTGACCAATCTTATGAATTTTCGCTGCGATCGCTTGGGCCACGCGCCCAGAAACTCCTGTGTCTACCTCATCAAAGACGATACTGGTTTTTCCTTCTTTTCGAGAAAAAGCAGACTTAATGGCCAACATCAAGCGTGACAATTCTCCGCCGGATGCTACCTTGACCAGCGGTTTAAAGTCCTCACCTGGGTTAGTCGATATGTAAAATTCAACAGCTTCATTTCCTTCACGATTAAACTTAGCTTTGCTAAAGCGCACTTGAAAGCGCGCCTTGTCCATGTAAAGGTCCGCTAATTCTTGCTGGATTTCATTTTCTAAAGCTTGGGCCAGGGCATGCCGCTGATCACTCAAATCTTGAGCCAAGGATACCAAACTCTTTTCCAAACGTTTGAGTTCTTTTTCTAATTTCTCAGATGAGAGGTCACTTCCGGTGAGGAGACTATATTCTTTAGTAATTTGCGCCAGGTATTCCAAGACATCCTTGACTTGGCCACCATACTTTCGCGTGATGGAATGAATCAAATCCAAACGCGACTCCACCTGCATGAGGCGATTGCCATCAAACTCCAGACCATCGACCACATCTTCTAAGCGTTTGGTAATGTCCTCAAGGGCATAGAAGGTTTCCGCCAGCTGGCCTGAGAGCTCTTTGTAGCTGGGATCGTATTCTTCGATGCTTTCCAGATCATTCATGGCTGAGCGAACATTGGCTAGACTCGAAAACTCTTCTGCATCCAGCATGGTATAGGCATTGGTTAGGATATCTGCGATCATTTTATGATTGAGCAGGCGTTGGCGTTCTTGCTCCAAACGCACATCCTCATCCACTTCCAAGGCAGCTGCCTCAATCTCCGCAATCTGAAACTCCAACATCTCAATACGGGCCTTGTTTTCCTGCTGGTTGCGCTGGAGTTCCACCACTTGTTTGCGCAGTCGTTTGTAATCTTCAAAGGTCTGACGATAAGCGGCTTTCGTTTGGAAAAAGGCTGCATCCCCAAATTCATCTAGCATAGTGATATGCAATTGGGGGCGCATGAGTTCTTCCTGATCATGCTGGCCATGGATGTCCACCAAATGTTGGCCGACTGCTTTTAAGACCGATAAATTCACCATTTGGCCATTGATCCGACTGACACTTCGTCCATTTTGCAGGATCTCTCGGCGGATGATCAACTCATCGGTCCACTCTAGTCCTTGCTCTTCAAAGAGAGCCGTCAAGTGGCGATTGCTCTCAACAGCAAAGAGACCTTCGATTTCCGCTTTTGGGGCTCCGTGTCGAATGACATCCGTCGTTGCACGGCTTCCCAGCATCATGTTCATAGCATCGATAATGATGGATTTCCCTGCACCTGTTTCCCCTGTCAGTACCGTCATCCCCTTTTCAAAATTTAAGGAAATCTCTTCGATAATGGCAAAGTTCTTAATCGAAATTTCTAATAGCATAGGCTCTTACCACCCAAAGATTGATTTGAGGATATTCTCTGCTTCTGGTGCGGAATAAGCAATCAGTAAAATCGTATCATCATCTGCGACAATACTAAAGATATGATCCTTATAAATCTCCCTCAAACGACGTTTGACTAAAGGCGCTGTCCCTGGAACCATGGTGAAATTGACATATTCTCCCATGCGACGATGAGACAAGATATTGCTTTCAATCATCCCAATTCCTTGGTGGTGCTTACGTGGCAATTCATAGACATAGGTCATGTCTTTCAGAGGGCGTTTTACGATGCCCAATTCTTTGATATCCCGTGATACCGTCGCTTGGGTTGCTGAGATGCCTTCTTCTTTCAAATGTTCGACGATCTCTTCTTGGGTCCCTACTTCATGATCGCGAATGAAGCGGCGAATTTTTTCTAATCTGATATTCTTACTCTTCATGTTTAAATTCCTTATGTGCCAGCTCCACAACAGCCTCCAGCTGCTCTGTCGTTGGCTTTGTTTTCTCTTCTTTTTTTTCTAGATACATCAAAAATTCGATGTTGCCATGGCCTCCTTGGATAGGGGAATAATCTACTCCCATTACAGAAAAGCCATGCGTTCCTGCAAATGTAGCGACCTTTTCAAGAACCGCTAAATGAATCTTAGGATCCTTAATGATCCCATTTTTTCCGATCTGCTCGCGTCCTGCCTCAAACTGAGGTTTGACCAGCGCTACGACTTGTCCATTTTCTGCCAAAATCCGGTGAAGGGCTGGCAGAATCAAGTCCAAGGAAATAAAGCTGACATCGATACTCGCAAAGCTCGGTGTCGCTTCAAAATCATCTGGCTGGGCATAGCGGAAATTGAACTGTTCCATCGAGACTACCCGAGGATCATTGCGCAATTTCCAGGCCAACTGATTGGTCCCGACATCCACCGAAAAGACCTGGCTGGCTCCATTTTGCAGCATGACATCTGTAAAGCCACCTGTAGAAGCTCCAATATCAATCGCAATTTTATCCTCTACAGTTAAGCCAAATTGGTTCAAGGCTTTTTCTAATTTGAGTCCGCCGCGGCTGACATGCTTGAGCTTTTCACCCTTTAATTTCAACTCGGTCGCTTCATCAATTTTTTCACCCGGTTTATCAAAGCGCTCACCATTGATAACGGCAACGACAAGGCCTGCCATCACCCCTCTTTTGGCTTGTTCGCGGGTATCAAATAGGCCTTGTTTATAGGCTAATACATCCACTCTTTCCTTAGCCATCTATTCGTAATCCTTCTATTAATTTCTTGATTGCTTGCGGATCAAAGTCGCAAGAAGCTGTCATCTGATCCAACAAGTTCTCGCAAACGTCTAATTCGCTTGTAAGCAAAGCTTTTGATTCTTCCAATCCCAAGAGGGCTGGATAAGTCGATTTTTCTGCCACTAAGTCCTTTTGAGGAGTCTTACCCAGAGCTTCAAAATCAGCGACCAAATCCAAAATATCATCCCGTACTTGAAAAGCCAGCCCTAATGTTTTCCCAATTGTTTCTAAAAGCTGACCAATGTCTGCTTGCAACTCTAAAATCGAGGCTGCTGCGATGAATGGATAGGCAAGGAGACGTCCTGTCTTATTGGCATGGATGGTTTGCAATTCTGCTAGAGTGAGCTGTTTGTGCTCCCCTTCCATGTCAAGGACTTGGCCAGCTACCATTCCACGACTGCCGGAAGCATCTGATAACTCAAGGATCAAAGAGACCTTGACCGCATATGAAAGGTCACTCGCAGCAATCATTCCAAAGGGATCGAGGAAAAGTGCATCTCCTGCTAAAATTGCCAGGTCTTCTCCAAATTTCTTGTGGTTGGTCAATTGCCCCCGACGGTAATCGTCATTGTCCATGGCCGGTAGATCATCATGAATAAGGCTTCCTGTGTGGATCATCTCCAAAGCCCCTGCCACTTGAAAATGAGCCTCTGTCAACTCCTGACCGAAGGCTTCTAACAATTCTAGAAGAAGCATTGGGCGCAGGCGTTTTCCACCTGCTTGAATCGAATAAAGGACCGACTCCACTAAATGGGGAGCGATGGATTTTTCCTCATAAAAAGAGCGAATCGCTTGTTCTACTCTATTTCGTTTTTCTTCTTGTCTCATGCTAGATCCGCTTCAGTACCATCTGCTTGCATGACCTTGACCAAGGTTTTCTCTGCTTGATCCAAGGTATCTTGCAATTCTTTTGACAACTTCATTCCTTTTTGGAATTCTGTAATCGCTTCTTCAAGAGCCACATCACCACTCTCCAATTTTTGGACGATGTCTTCCAAATCTGCTAAATTTTCTTCAAATTTCTTTTCTTTCGACATGTTTTACCTCTACTTCTAACTGGCCATCTCTCATGATGAGGGACAGCGGGTCTCCTTCTTTTACTTTCGCAACCGAATCCAAGACTTGATCGTCTTGCTTGACCATGGCATAGCCACGCGCAATAATCCGACTGGTATCCAGCATCAATAGGGCTTCTGATAAACCTTGCACCTTGACCTTTTGATCTTTTAGGACTTGTTCCATTCGACTGGTTAAGATCCTCTTATCTTGGAGAACACGGTCTTGATAACGCTCGATACGATGCAATGGAGACATAGCTTCTAAGCGATGACGCAGACCTTGTAGCTGATTGGCCCCTTGTCCATAAGCATCCCGCATCCCTTGTTTCAAGCGCAATTGCAACTGGTCAATCTTTTGCAGGTAGCCATCATAGAGTCTTTCAGGCTGTCTAAAAATAACCGATTGACTTAATTTGGCCAAACGTTCTCGATTATAGGCCAAACGATTGGACATGGCTGTTGCCATGCGATTCTCCTGCTTTTGTAAATGCGACAAGAGATCTAATTTCGTCACCGGAGTGGCTAATTCAGCTGCTGCCGTCGGAGTAGCGGCTCGTCGGTCCGCTACAAAATCTGCTAGAGTCGTGTCTGTCTCATGTCCCACACTGGAAATAATGGGAATTCTAGACTCAAAAATAGCCCGCACAACTGGCTCTTCATTAAAGGCCCAGAGGTCTTCAATCGAACCACCCCCACGACCGATGATCAAGACATCTAGGTCCGTCCGAGCATTGGCCTTCTGGATATTAGCAACCACCTCACTTGCAGCGCCTTCTCCCTGGACCTTGGTCGGGTAGAGTACGATGTCCACACCAGGAAAACGACGGCTCACCGTTGTGATAATATCGCGAATCACGGCCCCACTTTGACTAGTGACCACCCCGATCTTTCTTGGGAATTGCGGTAGAGCTTGCTTCCACCGATCCTGAAAAAGCCCTTCTTCGGTCAACTTTTTCTTGAGTTGCTCAAATTGGATGGCTAAGGCCCCTACCCCATCTGGCTCCGCCTTTTCGATGACAATGGAATAACTCCCACTTGGTTCATAAAGCTGAATCCGTCCAATGACGTTGATCTTCATGCCTTCTTCTAGCTCAAAGCCAAAACTCTTATAGATCCCAGCCCAAACAGTCGCCTGAATCACAGCCTTTTCATCCTTTAGAGAGAAATACTGGTGATTGGGACGCTTCCGAAAATTCGAGACCTGACCTGTCAAATAGACCCGCTCCAAATAGGGGTCCTTATCAAATTTTAACTTGAGGTATTTGGTCAGACTGGATACGGATAAATAGTTGGACATAGGAACTCCTTTCTACAGAATATGATCAAGTTTAATTATACCAAAAAACACCAAAAAAAGCTGGCAGACAAAGCGAAATCATGAATTTCCTTTCTCTCCAAGCCTCATTTTATTCAAGTCACTTTCTACTGGTCTATTTTAAACCAGCTTCCCTATTTTTCACACTTCTCTAATCGTTCAATAAAGGAGCTAAGAAGTGCTTGGGGTTCCCCTTCATTTGGGTAGGCATAACTAATATAGAAGACTGTTTTTTCCTCTTCAACCAGCGGAATTTTGACAAGATTTGGATATTCTGGAAAAAGAGTCAGATCGGTCATGAGGCCAATCCCTAAATTTTCTTCGATGAAACTCAAAACCAAGTTGGAATCAGTCAAGACAACAGTAGACTGTGCCAAGTCGTCAAAGCGAGCATTCAAGCGTTTAAAAGCAGTCATGTGCACATGGTGTTCATCCAACAAAATGAAGGTCTCCTCTAAGACCTCCTTAAAAGAAATTTCTTTGCGATCTGCTAGTGGATGATCTTTCGAAACAATCACAAAAAATTCTTTCTTATATAAGAGCTGACTGGTCAAATGCGCGTGTGAAATAGGTTCTAAGCTTCCTAGTAGACTAAAGTCTAAATCTCCACGCATCAACAATCGTATCAAGTCTCTTGAGCCTAACTGCACCAATTGCGATTGACGAAAAATCTCAAGCTCTTCATCATGCGTACCAAATTTTTTCATGATATCACTGGTGATCAATGGCGGTAGCCCAATGCGCAACAGATTCTTTTTACTTCGTTCAACAGCTTTTTCCGTCTTTTCGATTTCGATTAAAATCTCTCGCGCGTGATTGGCTAGAACCTTCCCCGTCTGAGTCAGGTGCAAAACACGATTAGAAGACGATTTTTCTACCAACTGGCACCCATAGTGGTCCTCTAATCGCTTGATGGCATAGGTCACAGTTGGTTGACTTACTTGAAAATAATGCGCCACGTCCGTATAAGACTTTAGCTTCGACAGTTGATAAAAATATTCCAAGTCCCGGATATTCATCTGTATCCCTCTATTTCTACAATTTCCATTTCCTTCATTTTAACATAAAAATCTTACTTATAAAATTTTTTTATAAGGATAAGGGAAGTTGACTATAAGAAACACAGAAGACTATAATGGCTTGCGTGAGAAAAATCTTACAGATAAAATATTTATGAGGAGTATTTCGCAATGAAATCACATGAAATTTTAAACAATCCATTCCTTAATAAAGGAACTGCTTTCACAATGGAAGAACGTAAAAAACTTGGCCTAATTGGTCTTCTTCCTCCATATGTTCAAAGCATCGAAGAACAAGCTGAACAAGCTTACCAACACTTCTTACGCAAACCATCTGACCTTGAAAAACGTCTTTTCTTGATGGAAATCTTTAACACAAATCGTACTCTTTTCTACTACCTCTTTAACCAACACATCGTTGAGTTCAACCCAATCGTCTATGATCCAGTGATCGCAGACACCATTGAACAATATTCTGAACTCTTTGTAGACCCACAATATGCAGCTTACCTTGATATTAACCATCCCGAAAATATCGAAGAAACATTGAAAAATGCGGCTGGCGATCGCGATATCCGCTTGATCGTTGCAACTGATGCAGAAGGAATCCTTGGTATTGGTGACTGGGGTGTCCAAGGGGTTGACATTTCTGTAGGAAAACTCATGGTCTACACTGCTGCAGCCGGAATTGATCCAGCTTGCGTTATGCCTCTTGTCATCGATGCTGGTACCAATCGTGAAGAATTGTTGAACAATCCAATGTATCTTGGAAACCGTCATGAACGTGTTCGTGGTGAAAAATACGATGCCTTTATCGATCAATTTGTTCAAACAGCTGGAAAACTTTTCCCTAAATTGTACCTTCACTGGGAAGACTTCGGTCGTTCAAATGCAGCTGATATCTTGAACCGTTACAAGACAGAAATTCCAACTTTCAACGATGATATTCAAGGTACTGGTATTGTTGTCTTGGGCGGTATCTTTGGAGCGATGGATATCACTGGCGAAAAATTGACAGACCAAGTTTACCTTTGCTATGGTGGTGGTTCTGCTGGTGCTGGTATCGCAGACCGTGTTCACGCTGAAATGGTTGCAGAAGGTCTTTCTCCAGAAGAAGCTTACAAACGTTTCTTCATGATCGATAAACAAGGTCTTTTGTTTGATGATATGGAAGATTTGACGCCAGCTCAAAAACCATTTGCTAAGAAACGTTCTGACTTCGAAGGTAAAGGCGATATGACCAACCTTCTTGAAGTGATCAAAACCGTAAAACCAACGATCTTGGTCGGAACTTCTACAAACCCAGGTGCCTTCACTAAAGAAGTCGTTGAAGCCATGTGTGAAAACACTGAACGCCCAGTTATCTTCCCAATTTCTAACCCAACCAAAAAATTGGAAGCAACAGCCCAACAAGTCATCGAATGGTCAGACGGTAAAGCCTTTGTCGCTACCGGTGTCCCTTCAGGAACCATCAGCTACAAAGGTGTGGACTACGAAATCGGTCAAGCCAATAACGCTTTGATCTACCCAGGTCTTGGTCTTGGTATGTTGGCATCTGAAGCCAAATTGTTGACAGATGAAATGATTGGGGCAGCTGCTCATTCATTGTCAGGTATTGTCAATCCAGGCCAACCAGGTGCGCCAGTCCTTCCACCATTCCAATATGTGGCTGATGTGTCTATCAAGGTGGCAGAAGCTGTTGCTAAGAAAGCCCAAGAACAAGGTCTTGCACAAGCCAAAGAAACAGATATGGCAAAAGCTGTACGTGATCTTAAATGGTATCCTAAATACTAATAAGGAGCTGACTGAACAACCATGAAAAAATTGAATGAAATCAAAATTTCCGGTGTCAGTCTCCCTCTATATGCATTCATCGTCATCGTTCTCGCGGTGACGATTGCTATGGGGAAACTCCCACTCAATATGCTTGGATTAACCCTCCTTTTGGTCGTCATGGGGCACCTACTCTACTTTATCGGTGAGAAACTTCCAATCATGAATTCTTACCTAGGTGGAGGATCCGTTTTCACCCTACTAGGAGCTACTCTTCTAGCGACCTTTCATGTTATTCCAGCAAACATTATCACAGCCACCAAGGGCTTCTTGGGAGATTCATTTGGCTTTCTTGATTTTTATATCGCAGCCTTGATTTGTGGAGCTATTCTAGGGATGAATCGCAATCTCTTGGTGAAAGCTTCTGCTCGTTTTATTCCTGTTTCCTTGGTCACCATGGCCATTGGTGCTCTCTCTGTTGGAATCGTTGGAACTCTTTTGGGGCAAGGATTTGGACACTCGATCCTTTATGTATCCTTCCCTCAAATGGTAGGGGGCATGGGAGCTGGAATCCTGCCTCTTTCGAAGATCTATGCTGCCAATCTCCATGGAAGCCAAGCAGCCATCTTCTCTCAATTGGCACCGGCTACCACACTGGGTAATATCCTTGCCATTATCGGAGCGGTGATGATTGTTAAGGTCTTTGCAGACAGCCCCTACAATGGTCACGGCGTCTTGATTCCTGTCAATAAAGATGAATTGAAGAAAGAAAAGCTCATACTTGATCCAACCCAAATCGGGGTTGGTATGATGTTTGCCTTTAGTATTTTTCTTCTTGGGGTCATCTGCAATGCCTTTGTTCCAAAAATTCACAGCTATGCCTTCATGATTATCATTGTGTTTATCCTAAAAGCATTCAATGCTGTTCCAAAACCTTTGGAAAACTGTGTGGTCATGTTCAACCAAGTCATTATGACTAACCTCACCCATGCAGTCCTAGCTGGGATCGGTCTTTCCTTGATTGACCTTTCAACTCTCGCTAAGGCGATGACCTGGCAATTCATTCTCCTAAGCTTGACATCTGTTCTAGCTATGGGGCTTGCTTCTGCTTTGATCGGAAAACTGGTTGGATTGTATCCAGTCGAGACTGCTATCGGATCTGGTATGATCAATAACTCCATGGGAGGAACCGGAAATATCGCTGTTCTCTCCGCATCTGATCGTATGGAAATGATCGCCTTCGCCCAAATGGCCAACCGACTGAGCGGGGCTATCATCCTCATTCTCGGAGGGCTCCTCGCTTCTGTCCTCTCTTAAAGAATAAAAGACAAGTCACAAGACTTGTCTTTTATTCTTTAAGAGGCTATTGATTTCCTATTTTTGATAGGTTTTTACGACCCAATCGACCCCTTCATCTGCCGTGAGAGTATAGACGGGATTCTCAGTCGTTTCATAAAAGGTCATCGAGAGAGTTTTACCATCCACGAATACTTCGATTGAGTTGGTATCGCGAATGATCGAAAAATGATGATCCTTTTCAGCATCCAACTGAATCCATCTCGATTGAAATACTGGATTTTCTTTTCCAGAAATGGGGTGCCCAAATCGGTCTCGACTTAAGCTAAAGCGTTTTTGAGAGGCGTCGTAAACCAATTGCAAGACACTATCAGGATCGGTTTCATCGCCATATCCAAGGATAAAGGAGCGACCCGGTTTGGCATCTAGCTCAAACAAGGTTTGTTTCCCTCTAGCCGGAATCGTGATCTGATTGCCCTTAACAATGGTTTCTGACGCATGGTCTACAAGAAAGTGTTCGTTCACTGACTCAGGTAACTCCTGAACCAATCGTCCGTCTTTCAAGGACAATTTTCTTGGAAGAGTCATACTACCTGCCCACCCATGAGCTAAATCATGACTGGGGATAGACCGGTGCCACATTTGCATCCAGGCAACCATGTATCGTTCGCCATTTGGTCCTTGACAAGTTTGAGGGGCATAGAAATCCAAACCACCATCCATTTCATCATAGGAATCGACATGAAAGCGCCCCGTTTCCCAATTCATGTCACCGATAAAGGCAACCGTCGAATTTAAATTCCAGTATTTTTCTTGCTGCCTTTCCATTTCAATGGGAGACAGGATCAAGACCCATTTGCCATCTAAAGGGAAGAAATCGGGACACTCCCACATAATCCCTTGCCCTTTTTCACCTTCTAAAAGAACTGATGTAAAGGCCCAATCTACTAGATTACTTGATGCAAATAGGAGAATTTGACCTCTGTCATCTGGCGTCTTAGAAGCAACGACAGCGTAATAGCTTCCTTGGTATTCAAATACTTTAGGATCACGAAAATCTGCAATATCTGCGATCCCCTCAATATGTTGAGCATGAATCACAGGATTAGTAGGCAACTTTTCAAAGGTAATGCCGTCTGTTGACACCGCAAGACACTGAGTCTCTTCTCGCTTTTCCTCATCGTCTACATGACCCGTATACAGCAAATAGAGCTTGTCATCTTTCACAATAGCACTACCCGAGAAGCAGCCATCCTTATCATAGCTTTCACTTGGTGCTAAAGCTACTGGCAATTCTTCCCAATGGAAAAGATCTTTTGATTTGGCATGCCCCCAATGCATGGGACCCCAAACACTATCATAGGGATAGAATTGATAGAACAAATGGTATTCCCCACGGAAATAAACAAAGCCATTTGGATCGTTCATCCAGCCGATAGGAGGTAACAAATGAAATGCTCCTCTATATTGCTGGTTAACCCTCTCCTTGTTTTCATCGATATACTGATTTGCTTTCCGAATGCTTTCCTTCATCTTTTTTACCTATTTTCTATTTTCAGTGCTGGCAACCTGGTCTTGGTCACTCCATTTCTTCATCCATTTTGGGATTTCTTGGCTGATGGTTGTCGGTAGAACCACATAAGCCTCCTTGCTCAAGTCTTCAGCAATGGCTGAATGGAGGTAGGTCGCAACCACCACGCGCTCATAGAGACTGACCTGTGGGAATTGACCCGCAAATCCTGCGATCATCCCTGCCAAGGTATCCCCCATTCCACCTGTGGCTTGATAGGGACCACCAACATCTAGCTGATAGCCCTCTTCTTGCCCACTTGTCCAAATGCGGGTGTGAGGCCCTTTTTCTACAATGACAGTCCCTTTAGGAAAGCTTTGAACCGCTTCTCGGCTTCTATCTTCAGTCTGGCTTGCTAGATCAAGTCCTGACAGCTTTTCCCACTCTTTTTGATGAGGGGTAAAGACCAACTGAGCCTCTGGCAGGTCAAACTGAGAGACTGCAAAAAGACTAATAGCCCCTCCATCTAATATCAAGACCTGCTGGCTAGAGACTTGCTCAAAAATCATGTGCAAGATTGCTTGGTTTTCTCTTGCTTCATTTAAGCCCGGTCCTACAAGAATCACGCTGGCTTTTTGGAGCTGCTCACAAAGGAGTTCGTGATCTGCCAAATCAAAGCCCATGGCTTCAGGAAGATGGCTATGAAGGGCTGTCAGATTATCAGGATCTGTTGCGACAGTAACCAGCCCCGCACCACTATGAACCGCAGCAAGGGCTGCCATAATAATAGCTCCTCCATAGGGGTAAGTTCCCCCAATCAAGAGCAGACGACCAAAATCTCCCTTATGACTAGAACGAGGACGCTCAATGATAACTTTTTTCAGTAGAGTTTGATCAATCTCTTTCATACACTACTCCCTCAACTTATCCTTACCATATAGTACTTGATTAACCTTAGTATTCCAAGCCTGTAACCCTTCTCCTTCATAGTCTAGGTAAATCACTCTATCTTGTAATTGACAAGGAATCAAACCTTCAAAACAAGACTTATCTTTTGAAGGAATAACACATAAATGAAGAAAGGTATCCAAATCTAAACTATCTCTTACCTTCGCAACATGATAGCCATCAAACATATAGCCTGGTGCTTGAATTAATTCTTCATACAGAAAATGAAAACTAACACCAGGAATGAACTTTTCTTGTAATTCCTCCTCAGACGGTGCCCGTCCTAACAAACGCTCCATAGCGAGTCGGTAACCCGAAGTCGTATTAGACCATCCGAACATGATATAGTCAAAATAGTCTGCTGGATCAGAAGCTGCATTACGACTATCTGTAACTAACTCAGCCCCACTTTTACCAAATACTTTTACCGCCGACATGAGTTTTCCAATCTGAAAAATAGCCTGAGCCACCTCAACTGTACAAGTATGACTACAATAATTTGAAGTAACTAACTTCCTATGGATATCATAGGTAGAAGCTACAAGCCGATGACTTGGCCTGTAGGGAGGAAAATAGCTATGCTCTTGCAAGTAATCATGAATTTGTATATTTAATTCATGATTCTCACATTCCACAATGGTCTGACGATGATGGTCCTGTTCGTAAGCAATAAACTTTGCTAGCTTCTCCAATTCCCATTCTTGAATCTGTGGATAGTTTTCAAGAGCAAATTGATAAATTCCATCCCACTGGAGACTATAATCTGCATTACAAATTTTTACAAGCATATTCCTTCTCCTCAAATTTTCTTACTATCATTATACTACAAAACAATAGAAAGAAACTTCAATTGACAAAACCTGCTTTACAATAAATAAAAAAAGCCGAGATATTCCTATCTCAACTCTTCTCATACCTTCCTCATTTCTAGCGAAAAAGGAGAAGCCACGACTCCCCCTCCTTCTTTTATTTTCCTCTAAATTCTGCGAAGACTTGCAAGATCTTAGCAGCAACAGCTTGTGGATGATTTTGCTTGGCCACTAATTGATCATCAGCGTAAGGCCGAAGGGATGGAAAATCGCCAATTTGAACTGCATAAATAGCTTTTTCAAAGAGCTCAATATCGTTTTGATCATTACCAAAAGCCACGAAATTTTCTCCACAGAGTTCTTCGACTGTTGTCGCTTTATGAGTGTTTACTGGATTGAGATAGATACATTTTTCATGAGCATGATAACGAATGTGGGCCTTATTGGTCTTTTCAATTCGCTCAATGATTTCATCTACCAATTCCTCATGGGCCCCCATATAGATCACAACCTTAATCGGGTCCGTCAGGTCCTCTAAAGAACGATACTGGGCTTTTTTGAGGGGATCCACATTCGCAATAAAAGGAATCTTTTCCAAAATCTGACCACTATAATCAAAGGTATCGTCCACAAAAAATGGTAGATTGAAATGGCGACAAAAACCAAGGACTTCTCGATAAACATCCTTGTCCAATTGATCCTCATAAACCAGTTGGCCCTGACGATAAGCTAGCCCGCCATTTAAGCCAATCACGAGTTGCTGACTCAGTTGATCCCCTAAAAGGCCTAAACAATCCCGATAAGAACGCGCAGAAGCAAAAGCGACTTCATGGCCAAATTCTTCTGCTCTCAATAAGACCTGTTTGATTTCATCATCGATGGTAAGACCATCGAATGACAAGGTTCCATCTAAATCAAAGACAAACTTCATCTAGCTCACACTTTCATTTTTTTAAGGTACGAACAGCTGCTTCGTAGGTCTGCTCCATCAGCATGGTAACGGTCATAGGACCAACCCCTCCTGGTACCGGAGTAATATGACTGGCCAAAGGGGCAACGGAGTCAAAATCGACATCCCCACACAATTTGCCATTCTCATCGCGATTCATCCCGACGTCAATGACGACTGCGCCTTCTTTCACGAAGTCTGCTGTTACAAATTTTGCACGACCGATCGCCACAACCAGGATATCCGCTCTTTTAGCGATTTTAGGCAGATGATGGGTCCGGGAATGGGTCAAGGTTACCGTCGCATTTTTGGCGAGGAGCAACTGCGCCATTGGTTTTCCAACGATATTGGAACGACCAATCACGACTGCTCGCTTCCCTTCTAGATCAATCCCGTACTCTTTGAACATCTCCATGATACCAGCGGGAGTCGATGGCACCATAATCGGATTTCCAGCCCACAAGCGTCCCATATTCAATGGATGAAAGCCATCCACATCTTTTGTCGGATCAATGGCTAAAAGGACTGCATCCGCATCGATATGCTTAGGCAGTGGCAACTGCACTAAAATCCCATGCCAAAGGGGATCTTGATTGTAGTGTTCGATCACTTCTAATAATTCAGCTTGGCTGATGCTTTCAGGAAGTCGTCTCACTTCACTCCGAAAGCCTGCCGCAATAGCAGAACGCTCTTTATTTCTTACATAGATTTTGCTGGCTGGATTATCTCCTACCACGATGACAACGAGACCAGGCACAACCCCTGTCTCTTCTTTTAATCGTGCTGTTTTCTTCGCAATCTCACCCTGTAATTTTGTAGCGAGCGCCTTCCCATCAATGAGTGTCGTCATATCAATTCTCTTTCTAGTCAAGTAATGAAAATAGTCCTCTCTATTATAGCAGATTTCCACTCTCAAACCTAACTGTTCCTAATTAGAATTTCTTATAGACGAAAACTATAGCCAGATGGACAAAAAATGAGCTTGAGACCACCCCAAACTCATCCACACAGCTGCTTAGTAAAGCAATTCATAAATTTCCATTGCAATTAAATCAATGCTATCAAATGTATAGGTTTCACGCGCTTCAACATCACGAAGTGTAAAGGTTGAACCTTCTTCTTCATTGTGGTTGTATGCTACTTCAGCGACAACAACACCGTCACGTTCAAAATTACGTTTCAAGTTTCCACCGTCTTTTGTCATCGTCTCCAAACGGTTGATAATCCGTACTAAATGTGATTCCATTTTATTTCTCCTCTTTACTTTCTACTCTCCTATTTTATCATAAAAGAGAAAGCTCTTCCAATAAAAATTCACATTTTCCATTGATTTGCTCTTTCTTCAATCCTTAGTGACATTCCGTAGCAAATTCTTGCAAACTTCTAGAATACTGATATAATGAAACTATAAATCTTTGACTATTTTTGACCTTTTGAAAATAGGCTCGTCTCTTGATGGAAAACCATCAAAAACCTACTGTGAGGTATGTATATGCTTTGTCAAAATTGTAAAATAAATGAATCAACCATCCATTTATATACAAATGTAAATGGACGTCAGCAGCAAGTAGACCTCTGTCAAAATTGCTATAAAATTATGAAAACAGACCCAAATAACAGCTTCTTGAAAGGCATGACCCAACGGAGCCAACTCACTGGAGATCCTTTTGAAGATTTCTTCAATAACCTTGGAAACTTCCAAAGTCCGCAAGAACCTCAAACTCCTCCAACTCAATCTGGAGGCAGTTATGGAGGTGGTGGCTACGGCCAAAACAATAACCATGGTGGCGGTCAAGACCCTCGTCAAGCACGCCCTCAGAAGCCAAAAGGACTGTTAGAAGAGTTCGGCATCAATGTCACAGAAATTGCCCGCAAAGGGGATATTGACCCTGTCATTGGCCGTGACGAGGAGATTATCCGTGTCATCGAAATTCTCAACCGTCGAACCAAGAACAATCCGGTTCTGATTGGAGAGCCTGGGGTCGGAAAAACTGCTGTTGTGGAAGGCCTGGCTCAAAAAATCGTCGATGGCGACGTTCCTCATAAATTGCAAGGAAAAGAAGTCATCCGCCTAGATGTCGTGAGCCTCGTTCAGGGCACAGGCATTCGTGGTCAATTCGAAGAACGCATGCAAAAATTAATGGATGAAATTCGTCAACGCGAAGATGTTATTCTGTTCATCGACGAAATCCATGAAATTGTTGGCGCAGGATCAGCTGGTGAGGGCAATATGGATGCTGGAAATATCCTTAAACCAGCCTTAGCGCGCGGAGAACTCCAATTAGTTGGGGCTACTACCCTCAATGAATACCGTATCATTGAAAAAGATGCGGCCTTGGAACGTCGGATGCAGCCCGTTAAGGTCGATGAACCAACGGTTGAAGAAACCATCACCATCCTCAAGGGCATCCAGAAAAAATACGAAGACTACCACCACGTCCACTATACAGACGGGGCCATCGAAGCGGCAGCTATTCTTTCAAACCGCTATATCCAAGATCGCTTCCTGCCAGACAAGGCCATTGATTTGTTGGATGAAGCGGGATCTAAGATGAACCTGACCCTAAACTTCGTGGATCCCAAAGTGATCGACCAGCGCTTGATTGAAGCGGAAAACCTCAAAGCTCAAGCGACGCGCGAAGAAGACTTTGAAAAAGCAGCCTACTTCCGCGACCAAATCGCGAAATACAAGGAAATGCAAGGTCAACATGTCACCGATCAGGAAACCCCTGTCATCAGTGAAAAAACTATTGAACACATCGTTGAACAAAAGACCAATATTCCTGTTGGTGATTTGAAAGAAAAAGAACAGTCTCAATTGATCAATCTGGCTTCTGATTTGAAAGCTCATGTGATCGGTCAAGATGATGCAGTAGATAAAATCGCGAAAGCCATTCGACGCAATCGTGTCGGCCTAGGATCTCCAAATCGACCAATCGGAAGCTTCCTCTTTGTCGGACCAACCGGTGTCGGAAAGACCGAATTGTCTAAACAATTGGCGATCGAGCTCTTTGGCTCTGCAGACAATATGATCCGCTTTGATATGAGCGAATACATGGAAAAACATAGCGTAGCGAAACTAGTCGGAGCTCCTCCGGGCTATGTTGGCTACGATGAAGCCGGACAACTAACAGAAAAGGTACGTCGCAATCCTTACTCCCTCGTGTTATTGGATGAAGTGGAAAAAGCCCATCCAGATGTCATGCACATGTTCTTGCAAGTCTTGGATGATGGCCGTTTGACAGATGGTCAAGGTCGTACCGTCAGCTTTAAAGATACTATTATCATCATGACCTCTAATGCTGGAACCGGCAAAGCTGAGGCCAATGTTGGTTTTGGAGCTGCTCGCGAAGGTCGAACCAACTCTGTACTTGGAGAACTCGGTAACTTCTTTAGCCCTGAATTCATGAACCGTTTTGATGGCATCATTGAATTCCAACCTCTATCAAAAGAAAACCTTCTCCAAATCGTTACCCTCATGCTGGATGAAGTCAATCAACGTCTCGCACAAAATGAGATTCATCTGGATGTGACAGAGAAGGTCAAAGAAAAACTGGTCGATCTGGGATACGATCCAAAAATGGGGGCCCGCCCACTCCGTCGTACCATCCAAGACCATATCGAAGATGCCATTACCGATTATTACCTGGAACATCCAAGTGAGAAACAACTCAAAGCAGTCATGACCAGCAATGGGAATATTAGTATCAAAGCTGCTAAAAAAGTAGAAAAGAACACTTCTGAAAAGGAAGACTAAATTTTCTAGTTTTATAAAAAGAACAGGAATTCTTATTTCCTGTTCTTTTTAATTCTCTTCTTGAATCTGATAACGAAGAATTGTTTTTAATTTATATGGATCTGTTCGATGGAGATTGTTTAGATAAATCTCACGATGAACTTTCGAAAGTCTTTTAAGTTTATGGAGTTTGCAAAAACGCTCCATTTCATCAAAAGTCTGATTTTCTGTATCAAAAGGTCCTACATGAAGCATGGCAAGACTGTAGCCTTCTTCTAGTTCTTCAAAACGAATAGCATCATAGAGCTGATTGGGCTTCTTGATTTTAACCTCTTCCAAAGCTTTATCAAACAAGTCACTCGTAACAAAATTAGGTTGACCAATCATAATACTATAAGACAGTTCACTTTTAACTAGTTTCCCTTCATTCTCCTGTTTCCATAAACCTTCTAATGGAAAAACAGTAAAATCCATGTAGTCTTGATCCAGAGGAGACTTTTTATACTTCATCTTAATAGCATATGCTAACGCATATAAGGCACTCACTCGTTGAGAAAAATCTTCTTCATTTGGATCACCTTTGCCGTCAATTATGATATAGGATTTAGAAGGTACTTGCAGGATAGTGGGCTTATCCTTGATTTGATAGAGAACTTTCTCTATTTTTCTCCATTCATATTTCATTTGACCTATCTCCTTTCTATCTCAATTCTAACATTAAAACCCTGACATCTTTTGTCAAGGTTTATAAATCTTTTGTATTTTTTCTAATCTTGAAATCATTGATCTTCTCAGATGATCCGGTTCAATAATCTCTACCCCATCTAAATAAGACAATAAGTAAGTATAAATACTCTCGTGCTCTGGCAATTGGGTTTTAACATATAAACATCCATCCTCACACTGAAAAATCTCTTCTTCTAAAAAGTCTTCATAAACTCTAAAAGCGAGCTTTTGACTAAACTTCAATGATACTTCCATTAGATTTTCCATCTTAATTGAAGTATCAATAGGTTCAATCACATTTTTTTGATTAATTGTTTCTTCCAGTAGTTGATAGTCATTAATCCTAGATAATTTAAAAAAACGCCAATCTTCTTTTGAACAACAATAAGCATGAAGATACCAGTCTCTTTTTTTAAATACTAGTTTAAAAGGCTCAACTGTACGAATCGTTTTCTGACCATTCCCACTCATATAAGTAATCGAAAGTCGTCTTTTCTCTAAGATAGCTTGTTTAATTGTATCAAAGAGATCTTTTTGCCCTTTTCGTTTCCTCCAATCTGTTAAGTCGACTTCTACCCAAGATCTAGCTGAAACTTTAAAAATAGATTCCATTTTTGTCAGTAAAAAATCTTGTTTATCTTCTGTCAAAGTCTGGAGACCTTGTAAAGCAGATAAAAGTTCTATTTTTTCCTCCTCTGATACAAGGGTGCGATCAAGAACGAAGTCTTTCATTAAAAAGGTCCCTCCAGCCTTTCCAGGAACAGAATAAAGAGGAATACCTGCTATGCTTAATCTCTCAATATCACGATAAATTGTACGTACTGAGACTTCAAATAATCGAGCAAGTTCAGGAGCGGTTATTCTCCCATTTTCTAAAAGTATGTATAAAATACGAAATAGTCTTGATTCAGCCATAAAATCACCTCCCTTTTATTATATCAATTAAACTAATTTGATAGGAGTGTTTAACTAAACAAATTTATACTTCAGACAAAGTAGCTTTTTTTGCACAAGTTCAGCAGTTTATTCTTGACAGCTTTCACCTCGTCCATTATGATAATAATAAAGATACTAGATAATGAGGAAAATTCAATGACAAATCCTTCTTTTGGTGAAAAGAAACAAGATGTGACCTACGTCAATCGCTATGGTGTCTACGCTGTTATTCCCAATAAGGACAAGGATCAGATCATCCTCGTTCAAGCTCCTAATGGAGCTTGGTTCTTACCTGGAGGGGAAATTGAGGCAGGTGAAGATCACGTGCAAGCTCTGAAACGGGAACTGATCGAAGAATTAGGCTTTACCGCTATTTTAGGGCAATACTATGGCCAAGCAGATGAGTATTTCTATTCCAGTCATCGCGACACCTACTACTACAATCCTGCCTATATTTATGAAGTGGTAGACTATACAGAGACTCAAAAACCACTGGAAGATTTTAACAATCTTGCTTGGTTTCCTGTAGATGAAGCGATTGAAAAACTCAAACGTGGTAGTCACAAATGGGGCATTGAACAGTGGAAAAATACCCACAAAAAATAAAGGAATTCTTTCACAAAAAATAAAAAAGTGCTATAATAAATGAAGATAGAGGTTAGGAGGAACTCATATGAAGCTCATTAATACCACAAATAGTCATGCTGCACTGGTCAAAAGCCAACTTGCCAGCACTGACGCCTTGCTTGTCGAGGTTTATTCCGCGGGCAATACCGATGTTGTTTTTACACAGGCCCCAACACACTATGAATTATTGATCAGTAACAAACACCGAGCTATTCGTGAAACTGAAGTAGAAAAAATTCGTGAGTTCTTTTTAAAACGTAAGATTGATCTTCAAATCATTGACCAATCCGCTATTAAAACCCTCTACTCCGATAAACTAATTGAAATTTCCTTTCCAATTACTAAGTAAGGCCAATTTGCCTTACTTTTTTCTTTGGTATCTTTTTCCAAAAAAAATCCTTTCACCTCGATTATGAGATGAAAGGATTCTTTATTTCTGATAGATCATTTTTACGTGAGGGGTAGAAGCCAAGATAAAGGGCTCGCTCACCGTTTGAAAACCTAATTTTTCATACAAGCCTACCACCTGTTCTTGAGCCTCAATTTCAATGGTCCGTTCAGGAAATCTTTGTTCACAAAGGTCCAAAATTTGCTCTACCATAGCCTTTCCTAGTCCTTGACCACGACTGCCTTCGGCAACAGCCACTCGGCCAAAATGAATTGTCAGCCCTGTTTCGAATATGCGAGCATAGGCATCCACACGTCCTTCCCTATTTTGATGAAAAAGATGGATAGATCGATAATCAACATCATCGAGATCATTGTAGATCCTAGTTTGTTCCACGACAAAAGTCTCTAATCGTAGCTGAACGATCTCGTAAAACTCTTTCAGTTCTAGTTCCTTAAATTCTTTCTGGTACCACATAACTTCCTCTTTATTGAAAAGTCGCAAGGAGACTCTCTCCCTGCGATTTTTCACATCTTATTATTTAGCTTCAAATCCTTCTGCGACTGCGTCCGCAAAGTTCTCTTCGACGATGCTTGCACAGTGATCACAGATGGTTGCGTGGTAGTGGCGTTCAGCCGTTGTTGGATCGATGCGACGGCAACGGTCACAAACTTCACCAGCTGCACGTTCAACTGTGAAGGCTACATCTTCAAAGGTCACTGCACCTTCTGGAGCTGGCCCTTCTGCGATGGTCAACTCAGAAACAATCAAGAGTTGAGCAACATTGCTATCAACAGCTCCAAGAAGAGTTTTCACAACTTCATTTGGATAAACAGTTAAGTGAGCTTCAAGAGATTTACCGATCACTTTTTCATTCCGCGCTTCTTCCAAGGCTTTTTGAGCTTGACCACGGAAGTCCATGAAGGCTGACCAGGTATCCAAGATTTCTTCTTGGTTGGCAAACGTTTCTGCTTCTGGCAATTCTGACAATTGAACGAAGTCTTCTTCTTCAAACTCAAGATAGGACCAGATTTCTTCAGCAGTGTGAGGAAGAATTGGCGTCAAGAGTTTCGTGATTTTCACAAGGATATCATAGAAAACTGTTTGCATTTGACGGCGTTCAAGGGATTTAGCTCCTTCGATGTAAACAACATCCTTGGCAAAATCTAGGTAGAAGGCAGACAGGTCAACGTTGATAAAGTTGACTAGCGCTTTGTAGATCGTCAAGAACTCAAAGTTTTCATAAGCGTCACGGATGATCTTGACAAGCTGGTTAAAGCGAATGGTCATGTACTTGTCAACAGAACGAAGTTCTTCGTAAGCTACTGCATCCTCAGCTGGGTTAAAGTCAGAAGTATTGGCAATCAAGAAACGAAGAGTATTCCGAATCTTACGGTAAGTTTCAGACACTTGGCTCAAGATATCCATTGAGATACGCACGTCATTGCTTGAGTCTACACTGGTTACCCAGAGACGCAAGATTTCTGCACCAAATTGCTTTTCAACATCACTTGGAGCAATGGTATTTCCAAGAGATTTAGACATCTTCTCACCTTTACCATCCAAAGCAAAACCTTGAGACAAGATTTGTTTGTATGGTGCGACACCATGGTTCGCCACAGATGTGATAAGAGATGAGTTGAACCAACCACGGTATTGGTCTGAACCTTCTAGGTAAAGATCAGCTGGGTATTTGAGTTCTGGACGGTTCACCACAACCCCATTCCATGATGAACCTGAGTCAAACCAGACGTCCATGATATCTGTTTCTTTTGTAAATTCGCCATTCGGTGAACCAGGATGCGTAAACCCTTCTGGCAAGAGGTCTTTCGCTTCACACTGCCACCAGATGATCGAACCATGCTCTTCAAAGAGTTGAGCCACATGTTCGATGGTTTCAGCTGTCATGATTGGTGTCCCGTCTTCTGCATAGAAGATTGGAAGAGGCACACCCCAGGCACGTTGACGAGAGATGACCCAGTCACCACGGTCACGAATCATGTTGTAAAGACGGACTTTCCCCCATTCTGAGTGGAATTTCACTTTTTCAATTTCGTCCAAGATATCTTGACGGAATTTTGATACAGAAGCGAACCACTGTGGCACGGCACGCCAGATGATTGGTTTTTTCGTCCGCCAGTCAAATGGGTAGGAGTGAGAGATTTCTTCTTGAGCAAGGAGCAAATCGCCAAGTTTTTCGATAACTGTTGGAACAACCTTGTCATAGAACTGACCTGCAAAATCAGTACCAGCATTTTCCATCATGATTCCGCGTTCGTTAACAGTAACAGCAACTTCGAGGCCATTGGCAATCCCTACATTGTAGTCATCCTCACCAAAACCAGGAGCGGTATGGACGATACCAGTACCTGAATCAAGGGTTACATGCTCACCAAGGATCACCAATTCATCCACTTCAGGATCCCATGGGTGTTCTGTAACGATATGGTTCAATTCTTTTCCTTGGTAAGTCGCAAGGACTTCAGCATTTTCCCAACCGAATTTTTCAGAAAGGCTTGGCACGAGCTCAGATGCTACGACATACTTGCGGTCAGATCCAGCAGGTTTCACTACGACATAATCAAACTCTGCACCCACCGTCAATCCACGAGAAGCTGTAACCGTAAATGGAGTTGTTGTCCAAACGACGATGTAGGTATCTGTATCTAGGACACCCTTACCATCTTTAACCTTGTTCGCATAGTAAAGAGACGTTGATACCAAATCATGGTATTCAATCTCCGCTTCAGCGAGGGCTGATTCAGAAGACCAAGACCAATAAACTGGCTTAGCTCCACGGTAGATATAGCCCTTATTAGCCATCTCACCAAAGACGCGGATTTGCGCTGCTTCATAGTCAGGCGTCAAGGTGACATAAGGATGATCCCAATCACCTGAAACACCCAAGCGTTTGAAGTCTTCGCGTTGTTTATCTACTTGAGAAAGAGCATATTCTCGACAAAGTTTCAAGTACTCAACCAAGTCCATTTCTTTACGTTTCACACCTTGTTTAGCCAAGACTTGCTCAATTGGCAAACCATGGGTATCCCAACCTGGGATATAAGGGGCGTAAAAGCCTGACATAGACTTGGAACGAACAATGATATCTTTTGAGATCTTGTTCATGGCATGCCCTACGTGAATATTTCCGTTAGCATAGGGAGGTCCATCATGAAGCGTAAAATGCGGTTTTCCTTCATTCAACTCTTGACGGCGTTGATACAATTTTGCATCTTCCCATTCTTTTTGCCAAACTGGTTCTTTCGTTGGAAGCCCAGCCCGCATTGGAAAAGCTGTTTTTCCAAGATTCAATGTTTCTTTGAGTTTCATTGTGTCTCCTTATTGATTTAAAAGTTATAAAAAAAACACGAGCATCCTAAAAAGGACGATTGCTCGTGGTACCACCTTTGTTCGAGAAGTCGCAAGCGACCTTCTCCTCTCATCCCGTAACGAGGGAAACGTCCGTTCTTACTCAAGGGTTCAGAACGAATACTGTAAAAGGATCATCCATTAAGAGGGAGTGCAGATCTTCCACCATCATCTGCTCGCTAGACCTATCATTAATGGACCTGTTTTTACAAAATTATAAAATATTGACAGATTCACGATTTGCATCATCTTCTGGTTGAACAGTTTCTTCAACCTCAACGACTTCCTCATTTTCATGACGAGCGTGCTCTGCTTCTTCTAAAGCGGATTGAACTTTTTCATTCAAACCTTCAAACGCTTGTGTTGCACCCAATTCTAAATTAGCAGCTTCGATGCGTTTTTGCAATTCTTCGATTTCAGCTGGAGAGAATTGACGAGTCAAATCAATGTTATCATCTTCTGCATGATGATGGTGAACAGATTCACCCAAAGCTTTCTCCACAATTTCACGGAAAGCTTCATCACTTGTTTGAATGTACATAGCTGTTGGACGAAGAATTTCATCCCATTCAGGTGTATCGATAATGCTCAATTGGCTTTCGATGGTTGATTTCAAACGTTGATGGAAGACGCGTGTCTTGTTCTTCAATTCCTCTGTTTCAACGGCAACCTTCTTGGCATTATCCGTTGCATGACGAAGGATTTCATTTGCTTTTTGTTTTGCTTCATCTACTAAATGTTGTGCATCTTGTTCAGCTTGACGAACAATATTTTCAGAACGTTCGTTAGCTGCTTGTTTGACACGTTCAGCAGTATCTTGTGCAATCAAAACAGATTGACTCAATGAATCTTTCATTTCATCAAAATAGTTTAATCGTTCTTCAAGAGCTTGAATTTTTGCTTCTTGATCATGATTTAAACGAACAAGATCTTCATAATCGCGAACAACGATATCTAGAAATTCTTCTACTTCGTTCGCATCATATCCTCTAAATTTAACGCCAAAAGTTTTATCTTTAATTTCTAAAGCAGTAAGAGCCATAACTCCTCCTCATTTTTTACTTAAGAGTACTTCAACAGTTACTTTATATTTTCCACTCTTTGAAATACCATTTTCAGAAACAATTTTAAGACGCCCAAAGCGTCGAACACTGACTAAATCATTCAAACCTACAGCATAGCTAACATTGGAATTAGTCGCATAGTTAACTTTCACTAAACCAGAACTAATCAACTGACTAGCTTGTGAGCGCGAAAGCTTGAAGGTCCCAGCAATCACCTTATCTAACCGATAACTCGACACGAGAATATCTCGCTGCTGGCTTTCTTCCTCTACGATCATTTGTTCAGAGAGAGGAACTTCCCTCAGCTTAACAGGTACCCGAGAAATTTTCTGGATGTGATCCATAAAATAGTGAACAAAACGCTGTTCAACAAATACTTGGATCTTTCCATCACTCGTTAGAATATCTCCAAAGGACTTGCGCTCCACACCTAATTGGTGAACAATGGTCCCCAGTACCTGGGAATGGGTCAAGTGATGAAATTTTGAAGCATAGACCATTTCCAATAAGGCCAGATCAAAGTCACTTGGATCTAATTGGTAATAATCCGGAGCAACAATAACCTTGGCATACTCCATTTTCTGCTCATCACTAGAAACAAAGACCTGTAATTGGTAGCTTGCCGCGACATTTCGTAAAATAGTGACCTGATGAGGGTTTAAAAAGCCCGTCACCTCAACAGAATAGCGTTCCACCACTCTTTCAGACAATTCAATACAACGATCAATAAATTCGTGATCTTCGCGATTGAAATGTTGGTAAATCTCTTTCTGTCCCATCATATTCTATCCAATCAAAAGTAGGAACAAGCGGGCTAATAACTGATTCATCAGGTTCAAAACCAAAAGTGCTATCCAAACTGTGAAATCTAAACCTCCCACCTGCAAGGGTAACTTTCTAAAAAGGCTCAAAAATGGTTCAACTAGGCGGTGAACCATTTGTCCGAGAGTACTCTGAGGCGCCCCAGGGAACCAAGCAAGCAAGGCATAGATGACTAGAATGATGGAATAGATTTGAATGATATTTGATAGATATTGAAAAATAATCATTTTAACGATTACGTTTCATATCGTAGTCAAATTCTGTTACTTCCACATCATTTGGAAGGCGAATATCTTCAACGTTAACAACTACATTAATCGGAGTCAACAAGTACATGGTACTTGCCACACGACGAAGATTTCCCGCTAAAACATAACGAGCTCCATCCAAATAATCTAAACAACGACGTGCTTGTACTTCTGTCATATATTGGAAGTCAATCAAGATACTCTCATTAGATAGTAATAGATCAACAATTTCAGTCGCTTCCTCGTATTTGCGGGGATAGCGTACATCGATGGTAATCTTTTCATCTGTATTCGCACGCTTAGCAGCCAATTCACGTTGACGTTCATGCAAGCGCGTAATATTTTCAGATGAACTTTTCGTTGTTGAAACAGGTTCCTTCACAGCCGCTGTAGACACTGGAGTCGTAACAGGGGCGACAGGAGTCGGTTTTGGTTTTACTGGTTCTCTTTGACTAATCTGTGGACGTGGAGAAGTCACTTGAGGAGTCGGCTGTGGCTGTGGAACTGGTTGTGTTTCCGCCCCAGCTGCTTTTGCCTCGCGAACTTCTACTTCTTCACCGTCTTCTGTGAAGTAGTCAATAAAGTTGTTAAATTTATCTTTTAATGACATAGTTCTTTCCTATTTAAAAAATGATGTCCCAATTCTTACATAAGTCGCTCCGTTCGCAATGGCTACTTCAAAGTCACGACTCATACCCATACTTAGTTCTGAAAAAGGCATATTTTTTAATTGTTTCTTTTCTAGTTGTTTCTGAAGTTGGTGAGTTTTTGAAAAAATATCCTGCAACTCTTCTTGACTAGCCTCAAAAGGAGCCATCGTCATTAAACCAACAATTTCAATTTTGTCCAGCTGTGCGATTTCCGCTAAAACATCATCCAGTTCATCGGGTGCAAAACCATGCTTACTTTCTTCACCAGAAATGTTCACTTGGAGGAAACACTTGATTGGGTGTTCTGCTCGCTTTTGAATTTCTTGAGCCAGCTTCACCGAATCCAAGGCATGAAAGTAATCGACGAGATTGATCACGTCTTTTACTTTCCGCCGTTGGAGGCTCCCAATCAAGTGCCAAGTGAGGTCATACTCTTTTAGAGCTTGATACTTTTCTAGGAATTTATCGACACGATTTTCACCGATATGTTGGATACCTGTTTTCACCAGTGCTTCTGTTGTGGCAACATCCACATACTTGGTGACAGCTATCACATTAACTTGATCTCGACGGTTAGCTTTGTTTCTTGCTGTTTCTACTTGTTGCCGAACAAGATCAGCATTCTCTCCCAGATTCATGATTAACGATTCCGGAAGAATGGTGGTGTTTCCAATTCATCATCATCTGAAGATGAATCTACGTAACGATCAACTTGATGTGTTGATGTTGGTTCAGTTTGGCGAACGATATTCTCACGACGAATATCCCAATCACCAAAGGCTGAGCCACGGTTTGGTTCTACCGCTGGACGACTTGGAGTTGTTGGCAATTCAACATCTTGTTTCAAATCAAATTCACGGTCAAATGGTGCAGCTTGTGGGCGTTGTTCACGTGGTCCTGTTTTATAAGGACGTTGTGAGGAAGCAATGCCACTAACGCGTTCTACCTTGTCTTGACGGACACCAGTTGCAACAACCGTCACGCGGATTTCATCTTTAAGAGATTCATCAATAGATGTACCCAACCAGATGTTCACTCCGTGACCTGCAGCTTGGTTCACAATTTCTGAAGCTTCTTCTGCTTCGATCAATGTCATATCCAAACCACCTGTTACGTTGACGATCACGTCTTCTGCACCATCAATTGTAGTTTCAAGAAGTGGAGAGTAAATAGCTTTACGAGCCGCTTCGATAACGCGTTCTTCACCGCTACCAACACCAATACCCATGAGGGCATTTCCTTTGTTTTCCATAACAGTCTTCACGTCTGCAAAGTCAAGGTTGATCAATCCAGGACTTGTGATCAAGTCAGTGATCCCTTGAACACCTTGACGAAGAACGTTATCTGCTTCACTCAAAGCTTCAAGAAGCGGTGTCTTCTTGTCTACAATTTCAAGCAAGTTGTTATTAGAAATAATCAACAATGTATCTACATGTTCGCGAAGTTCGTTGATCCCTTCAATAGCGAAGTTGCCACGTTTTGAACCTTCAAACCCGAATGGGCGAGTGACAACGGCTACTGTCAAAGCACCTACAGCCTTGGCAATACGAGCGATGACTGGTGCAGCACCTGTACCAGATCCTCCACCCATCCCTGCAGTGATGAAGACCATGTCTGCACCTTGCAAAGCCTCTGTTAACACTTCTTCGCTTTCTTCAGCTGCCTTACGACCAACTTCAGGTTGACCTCCAGCACCCAATCCACGAGTCAATTTTGGACCCAATTGGATAACTGTTTCAGCTTTTGCACTTGAAAGTGCTTGAACATCTGTATTAGCTGCGATGAATTCTACACCGGCAACGCCTTCGTCAATCATACGATTGATGGCGTTACCGCCACCGCCACCGACACCGATTACTTTAATTACTGCACCTTGTGCCGCTGCTGTGTCAAATGAAAATGTCATAAATACTTACACTCCTTAATCAAACATATTACCGATCAAATTTTTCATTCGGTCTGTGAATGTAGTTTTTGGTTCTTGTTTGCTATCATTGCTTGCTGCTGGAATTTCTTGAGCATCCACTGGAGATTCAATCTTCTCAGCATTGTATGCAGGTACTACCGGTTGTGCTGGAGCAGCAGGTTGTGGTTGTACTTGTGGTTGAACTGGACGATCAAATTGAATCGGTTGTTGACGCAAGACTTCGTCTCCATGAACCGCAGCTTGAGCAATAATATCCACATCTGTCAAATTGCCTGCATATTCAGACAAGCTAATTACATGGGCAAAAGCTGGATTGCGAATTCCAATTTGATTTGGAACAAACAATTTCACATTTACACCAAAGACTTCTTGAGCCAATTCTTCAACACCAGGAAGGATCGCACCTCCACCGATAATCACAATACCACCAGGAAGATCCAACAAATGTCTTCTCTCAAGGTCTTGTTTGATTTGCTCAAAGATGTGTTTAATACGTGCTGAAATGATTTCAGCTAAGTACTTCTCAGTCACTTCAACTGGCTCTACTTCACCGATGACTTCTACATGGAAGACTTCGTTTCCAGCAGATGGCACATAGGCCTCACCATAGTTGAACTTCAAGCCTTCTGCCAATTTTTGAGAAGTTTTCAATACTTTAGAAATATCTTTGGTAACATAATCGCCACCTTCTTGGTAGATATTTGTAAATTGAAGTTCTTGGCTACGAACAGATGCCACCGTTGTTTGGCCACCACCCATATCGATCACCGTTGCTCCGAATTCACGTTCGCCTTCATTCAAGACTGTTTTGATCATCGCAAGCGGTGAAATGATGATGTTTTCAACTTGTAAGCCTGCACGTTCAACGGTTTTACGCAAATTGTGCAAGATTGTACGAGGTCCTGTATAAAGAAGGCCACGCATTTCAAGTCGGATCCCCATCATTCCGCGTGGATCGCGGATCCCTTGGAAACCATCAACTGTGAATTCCTCAGGAATGAAGGTGATTACTTCACGATCCGGTGTCATACTTTTTGTGAGTGCAGATTTGACAACATTTTCAACATCTGCATCTGTGATTTCTTTCGAATCACTTGTGACTGGAATCATTCCTTGAGTTGCTTCGATTTGTAGTAAGTTTGCAGGCAACCCAACATTGACTAGATTGATTGAAATCCCTGCTTTTTCTTCAGCTTGGCTGATTGCATTTTTAATTGCATTTGAAGCAGCTTCGATATCTACTATAATTCCATCTTTGACGCCAGCACTTTTTGCATTGCTGACTCCAATTACATTCATTTCTCCATTGACATGTTCTGCCACCAATACTTTTATTGAACTAGTACCGATATCTAAACCTGTAAAAAAGCCGTCTCTAGCCATTACACCAGTCCTCTCTCTTTATTTGTTTTCACTTTACATCTATTTATAGCCCTTTTAGTTGGAACTATCCAAACTTCATTATATCACAAAGAAGCCTAAAATGGACATTTTTTCTTCAATTATTTGAGATAATTTATGGGCTTTACTCATTCCCAGAAGAATTCTCCCCTTCTGGATTCTGTTCTTGATTCTGTTCTTGGCTTGCTTCCTCAGAATGTTCATTCTGATTTTCTGTACTTTCAGCCTTTTCTTTCTCAGCTTGCTCTTTGGCATCTGCGATGGATTGTTCACTATAGCTGAAAACTCCAGCCTCCATATCGATAGTCGAATCATCGTCTAATTGCTTACTAATGGCTTTATAATAAGGAAGCTTGCGGGTAATTTGGGAAACAGGCACCAAGATTTTATTATCGTTTTTCATGGTGATGGTCACCAGATCCTTGGTGACCTTACTTGGTGTCAGATCTACCGAAACAATTTTATCCGTAATGGAAGAAGATATAGACTTCATTTCTTGGACAAATTGTCTAACCAATTCTCGATCTGAGAATTTTAAACTAATATAGGAGGACGGCAATTCCGAAGCTGGAGTTACTGTCTCAACGACTTCTCCATTTTCCAATACTGGATAGTGGTCTTCTCCGGTCACATAATAAGCAACTACTTTGTGTTCCACGACATTGACTTTAAAGGTCACTGGGAATTGATAATGCATGTGCACTTCTTTGATCCACGGACTAGCCGTTTTCATATTTTGTTCATAGACCGATTTATGAAGGAAGGTCGTCAGAGTATAATCTTCTTCTTTGATGCGACTTTTTTCATACAAGAGTTGCTGATCAACCGCTTTGTTCCCTGAAAATTCAATCACTTTCTGTGTGGACAAGGGACTTAAAAAATAGATTGAGAGAAGGGCGACAATCGAGCTGATTCCGATTACCGGAAGGGCACGATAGATATGGCGTTTTGCCACCGTCGGTTCCTTCTTTGGCTTTTTCATCTTTAAGCCTTTAAAAAATGAAGGCTTTTTCTCTTGCTTCTCTGAAGGATCTAGCTCCTCTACAGCCGGATCATCCTCTTCTCCTTCTAAACTTTCTCCATCTACTTCTGGATCCTCTTCGGTCTCAGATTCATCTTCCTCTTCAGACTCTTTTCGTTCGTCAGATTCTTCCTCTGAGACGGAAGCTGTTTCTTTTTCTGAAAGGTCTTCGTCTTCTTTTGTTTCTTCGCTTTCAGTTTCCTCTGTTTCAGCTTCTTCCGCTTTTTCAAGCGCTTTTTTTTCTAAATATTCTTTGTTTCTTTTTTGCCAGGCTGACAATTCTGTAATTTTGTCATCCGTTGGCGTTTTTTTATTGTCGTCCGTCATTTTTTCCCTTACTGATATCTTTTTGAAGCAGGCTATAAAAATCGTCTAGTGAAAGGAGTTCTGTCGATTTTTCCATTGCTTGGTGGTAGACTTGGCTTTGCTTCAACATTTCTTGAATGGTTTCATTAAAGGTTTCGAGGGTCAATTGATCTTCCTGCAATTGCTCTGCATAACCTTTATCCACAAAATATTGGGCATTTTCAATCTGATCGCCACGACTGGCTTCTTTTCCAAGTGGTACAATCAAATGGAGTTTGTTCATAGCCAAGATTTCAAATAAGGTATTGGCTCCACCCCTAGTTACCACTAAATCAGCCTTCTGGAGCATGGGCAAATACTGATCGGTTACATAATCCACTCGATACAAGCCACCCTCAGCCTGATTCAATGTTGAATCGCCCGTCAAATTGATGATATTGTAGTGCTGCAAGAGCTCTGCTTGATGCTCTGTTACAAATTCATTAAAGACACGCGCACCGGCTGATCCTCCGACAAAGAGAAGGGTCGGCAAGTCTTTTCGGAAACCTTTTGTTTTTTCTTCTAATTCTTCAGAAGTTGTCGGAATATGATCTGTGACCTTGGTTACCGCACCGATATGCTCACTCTTTGTCAAACCATGTGCTTGCTCAAAAGTCGTGTACATCTTGGTAGCAAATTTATAAGCAATTTTATTGGCCAATCCCATCGAGAGATCGGACTCATGGATATAGACAGGAACACGAGTGAGACGAGCCGCGATCACTGGTGGCACCGAGACAAATCCCCCTTTTGAGAAGAGAACTTGTGGACGCACACGGAGCAGAATCGCTATGGATTGGAGCGTTCCCCAAGCCACCTTGAACACATCCATCATATTTTGGAAAGAGAAATAGCGACGCAATTTCCCTGTTGCAATCGAATGGAATCGTACCTCTAAGCCAGACTTTTTGATCTCTTGGTATTCGATTCCTTTTTTGTCCCCAATATAATGGACTTCCCATCCATCTTCGATAAATTTTGGAATCAAGAGGAGATTAAGGGTCACATGTCCCACGGTTCCCCCACCAGTAAACATTATTTTTTTCATTTTATTTCAACCCTTTTACTGTAGCAAGGAATTCATCCCCACGCACTTCAAAATTCGGATACATATCCCAGCTGGCATTGGCAGGACTTAGTAGCACAACATCTCCGGTGCTAGCCAAATCGAAGGCTTTCTTTGTCGCATCCGCTACATCTGCCGCATCGACATAAGGGACGCCTGCTTTATCGGCTGCGCGTTTCACTCGAGGAGCTGATTCCCCTAGAATCACCATTTCCTTTAAGCCAGTAATGTGAGGCACCAATTCATCAAATTCATTGCCACGATCGAGACCCCCTGCAATCAAGATCACCTTGCTGTTATCAAAACCAGAAAGAGCTTTTTGTGTTGCTAGAATATTAGTCGATTTACTATCATTATAGAATTTGACACCTTGAATCTCAACCACATATTGAAGGCGGTGTTTCACACCCCCAAAGGCCGACAAGGTTTCTTTAATGACCTCATTCTCCACACCACGGACTTTTGCAACTGCAATCGTTGCCAAGGCATTCTCTACATTGTGGCTACCTGGAACACCCAGTTCATCTGCTCGCATAACAACTTCTCCCTTAAACTTGAGAAGTCCATCTTCCAAATAAGCCCCATCCACCTTTTCGACCGTTGAAAATGGAAGGACTCTTGCCTTGGTTTTTGTAGCGAGTTCCTTGGCCAAATCTTGATTGAAGTTTAAGACAATGACATCTTTTTCTGTCATATTCTTTTGAAGATTCCATTTGGCAGCTACATAATTTTCAAAAGAACCATGATAGTCGATATGGGTTGGCATGAGGTTGGTAATCACTGCAATCTCTGGATGGAAGGCTTCAATTCCCATCAATTGGAAAGAAGACAATTCCATGACCAGAACATCCTTTTCTGTTGCTGTTTGTGCAACTTGACTAGCTGGAAAACCGATATTCCCAGACAATAGACCACCTTGGCCGGCAGCCGTCAAGACTTCTCCGATCATGGTTGTTGTCGTCGTTTTTCCGTTTGATCCTGTAATCCCAATAATTGGCGCATCCGAAATCAGATAGGCCAATTCCACTTCAGTGAGGACTGGAATACCCTTTTCAAGCGCTTTTTCAACCATTGGGTTAGAATAAGGGATTCCTGGATTTTTGACCATGACTGCAAAGTCTTCATCCAACAATTCCAGAGGGTGACCTCCTGTCACAACTTTAATCCCTTCTTCCAGTAAACTTTGTGCTGCTGGATTTTCTTCAAAAGGTTTGCCATCATTGACGGTCACAATCGCTCCTAAGCGATCCAACAAACGAGCAGCTGACTCGCCTGACTTTGCCAAACCTAATACAAGAACCTTTTTATTTTCAAATTGTTTCACAAATTTCATGATTTCTTCGCTCCATTTTTATCACTCTCTATTTTACCTTTTTTTAACAAAATTAAAAAGCCCAAAGGGCTTTAAAAATCACGTCAGCATTTATTTTTTCTGTTTGGTCGTCATTTTGGAAATATCCACCAAAGCCAGGTAGCCAACAAAGGCGAGAAAGGCACCGACAAAAAACTCAGACGGTAGTTGGAATATCTGAAAAATGGCGAGACAAGTCAGTACGATAATGGAGACGATCAAGACCACCATTGTGACACTGTTCAAGGTACCACGAATACTTTTTGGGGTCATAAAAAGGTAAAAAAGGAGAATCAAAATCCCTAAGATAAAATAGACCATTTTGTTTCTCCTTTCTTTCCGTATTATTCAGCAGCTGCTGATTTTTTCTTTTTATTTGCTTTTTCGCGTTCTGCTTTGTTCAAGATTTGTTTCCGCAAGCGGATAGATTCCGGTGTTACTTCCATGTACTCATCGTCGTTCAAGAACTCAAGAGATTCTTCCAAGGTCAAGATACGAGGAGTCTTGATAACCGCTGTTTGGTCCTTAGTAGCTGAACGAACGTTGGTCATTTGTTTTGCTTTCGTAATGTTTACGGTCAAGTCGTTCTCACGAGAGTTTTCCCCGATGATCATTCCTTCGTAAACTTCTGTACCTGGATTGACAAAGATCGTACCACGTTCTTCGATAGACATGATAGAGTAAGTGGTTGCTTTTCCGTTATCGATTGAAACAAGCGCACCACGGTGACGTCCACCGATTTCTCCTGGAATCACTGGCAAGTATTGATCAAAGGTGTGGTTCATGATTCCGTAACCACGTGTCATTGACAAGAACTCTGTTGAGTATCCAATCAAACCACGCGCTGGAACAAGGAAGACCAAACGAGTTTGACCGTTACCAGTTGAGATCATATCCAACATTTCACCTTTACGTTCAGAAAGGCTTTGGATAACAGATCCTTGGTATTCTTCTGGTGTGTCGATTTGCACGCGCTCAAATGGTTCACATTTGACACCATCAATTTCCTTGATAATAACTTCTGGACGAGATACTTGCAATTCGTATCCTTCACGACGCATGGTTTCAATCAAGATAGACAAGTGCAATTCCCCACGTCCTGAAACTGTCCATTTATCAGGTGAATCAGTTGGGTCAACACGAAGAGAGACGTCTGTTTGCAATTCCGCTTGCAAGCGTTCTTCAACTTTACGAGAGGTCACCCATTTTCCTTCGCGACCAGCAAATGGTGAGTTGTTGACCAAGAAGGTCATTTGAAGCGTCGGTTCATCGATGTGAAGGATTGGAAGAGCTTCAACTGCGTCTGTCGGTGTGATGGTTTCTCCAACGAAGATATCTTCCATACCAGAAATAGCGATCAAGTCTCCAGCTTTGGCTTCTTGAATTTCACGACGTTCCAAACCAAAGAAACCAAAGAGTTTGGTAACACGGAAGTTCTTAGTCGTTCCATCCAATTTAGAAAGGGTTACTTGGTCCCCAACTTTTACAGTACCACGGAAGACACGTCCGATACCGATACGTCCAACGAAGTCGTTATAATCAAGCAGGGATACTTGGAATTGAAGAGGTTCATCTGAGTTATCAACTGGAGCTGGGATGTGATCAATGATGGTATCAAAGATCGGCGCCATTGTGTGCTCTTGATCAGCTGGATCGTCTGAAAGTGAAGATGTTCCGTTGATCGCTGAAGCATAAACAACTGGGAATTCCAATTGGTCATCATCCGCACCCAATTCGATGAAGAGTTCAAGAACTTCATCTACAACTTCTTCTGGACGAGCAGATGGTTTATCGATTTTGTTGACTACAACGATCGGAACAAGATCTTGTTCCAAGGCTTTTTTCAATACGAAACGAGTCTGAGGCATGGTTCCTTCGTAGGCATCAACGACCAATACAACCCCATCGACCATTTTCATGATCCGTTCCACTTCTCCACCGAAGTCCGCGTGTCCTGGTGTGTCCATGATATTGATTCGAGTTCCGTTATAAGCAACGGCTGTATTTTTAGCAAGGATCGTGATCCCACGTTCTTTTTCAAGATCGTTTGAGTCCATTGCACGTTCTTGCAATTCTTTACGTTCATCCAAGGTGTGCGATTGTTTCAACAATTCGTCTACCAAGGTTGTTTTACCATGGTCAACGTGGGCAATGATCGCAACGTTACGAATATCTTCTCTTAATTTTGTCATGATTTCCTCTATAAAATTTTAAATAATATTTCTAACTGAACAATTATACCACAGTCCTATCTAAAAAACACAGTTCAGCTAGTTGTAAATGTTTTCATATTCATTTCTTTTCTCTGACTCGATTTCCTTTTCTTTTCATGATACACTGATGATAAGAATTTCAGAAAAAGAGGCTCCCATGAGATTAGATCAATTGATGGCAGACCATCAGTACGCTCGTAAAGACATCAAACAACTTTTGGCCCGAAGGCAAATCTTGGTCGATCACCTACCAGCTCAAAAGCTATCCCAAAACATCGACCCTGGACTCCAACAAATCCAAATAGGGGATCAGATCATTCAAGAACCGCGTCACCACTACTACATGCTCCATAAACCAATCGGGGCCGTGACCGCCAAAAGAGACGCCCACCATCCAACGGTGATCGATCTAGTGGACCCCCAGCAAGAGTACCCAGACCTCTACCCTCTTGGTCGCCTCGATCGCGATACGAGTGGTCTGCTCCTCCTCACAGATAATGGTCCCTTAGGCTTTCAACTGCTCCATCCTCAATACCATGTGGAGAAAGTCTATGAGGTAGAAGTCAATGGTCCGCTCTATGCAGCCCACATCGAACAATTTCAGAATGGGATTTCATTCACGGACGGCCCTATCTGCAAGCCTGCTTCCTTGACCATTCTAGAAAGTACCCCCAGCTACAGCAAGGCCCAGGTCCGAATCTCAGAAGGAAAATACCACCAAGTGAAAAAGATGTTTTTGGCCATTGGGGTCAAAGTAATGACCTTAAAACGCTTGTCTTTTGGTCCCTTCACCTTGGATCCTCAGTTAGCCCCTGGAGAAAGCCGACCTTTGAATGAGGTGGAGCTCACACGGGTCAAAGACTACCTTGAAAAAACGAGATAAAAAAGCTCTAACCACACACTTTGTGCAGTTAGAGCTCTTTTTATTAAGCGTCTTTTTTCACTTTCCCATTCCAAGAATCGAGACCATAAGACAAGACATAAATGTCTGTATAGCCCTGTTTCTTAAGATAGAGAGCCGCATTGGTTACACGCGAACTACGGCTATTTTCATAGAGCAAAATTGGTTTATCTTTACGCAAGGCTGCAAGACTCAACTTCAACTGGGTAGAAGGAATGTTGCGTGCTCCTAAAATATGCTTGGCATGAAACTCAGCTGGCTCTCGCAAGTCAATCAACTGCCCTTGACGAATGAGCTCTTCAAAAGTGGCATTATCCACAAATTTAGCAGCTTTACGGATGCGGAAATAATTAAACGCCATCCATCCAAATGCTCCTAAAATAGCCAACCAAACAATGATATTTCCCATCACTCTACCTCACTCTTTTTCAAAAATTCTAATTCTTGCTTGTGTTCTCTTCTTAAAACGGTATCGGCTTCTAAATAATCGAGCCGCTCCATCAGGCCTGCATCATAAAGACGTTGAAGCTCAATTTTCATCAATTCGATGTCATAGAGGCGCTTCCCCACATAAATGATGATTCCAAAACGTTTTAAAAATTGTTGAACATCATACAGGTTTTTCATGTTCATTATTGTATCAAATTTAGAAAGGCTTTACAAGATTTTCAAGCAAATGATGAAATTTTCCGATTGCTTTACGAATAAATAAGTATGATCAACTTTTATTTTTTTACCATCGGTACTTGCATCGCCTCTTTTTTGGGACTAGTTGTCGACCGTTTCCCAAACCAATCTATTCTCGCTCCTCGCAGTCATTGCGATCACTGCCAGCACGTCCTTGGCGTTTGGGATCTCATCCCCATTATCTCGCAATTACTCCATCGCTTTCGCTGCCGCTATTGTCATCAGACCTACCCATTTTGGTACTGCCTTTTTGAGGTCTGGAGTGGCCTGCTCTTTTTAGCCTGCGCCAATGGTTTCCTTTCTCTGCCTCAACTTCTAACACTACTGGGAGCTGCCGTTTTAGCCATCTATGACCTTCGCTTTATGGAATACCCCTTGGTCATCTGGTGCTGTCTCCATGCCCTGGTCCTCTTTTTATCCGGTAGTAATCTCCTCATGCTGGTCTTTTTACTCCTTGCGATCGGAGCTCACTTTTTCTTTATCGGAATGGGAGCAGGAGATTTCCTCTTACTCGCCACCTTCTCGCTAAGCTTTTCTTCTACCAAGATCCTCATTCTCATTCAGATCGCATCCATCTTAGGCATTCTCGTATTTGCTCTCAAAAAAGAAAGAGACCGGATTCCCTTTGTTCCCTGTCTCTTTCTCAGTTATCATGCTTTACTGCTTTATACGATATTTTGCAGATAAATTCTTTTTATTTTGCAGCCTTCGCTTCTAGATAATCGGCGATGGCAGCCACATCCTTATCCCCACGTCCGGAAACATTGATGATGATGATCTTGTCTTTATCCAATTGTGGAGCACGTTTGACCGCTTCTGCAATCGCGTGTGAGCTTTCAATGGCTGGGAGGATTCCTTCTGTCTTACTGAGGAGAAGAAGAGCTTCTACTGCTTCGTCATCCGTTGCAGCCACATATTCGACACGACCAGAATCTTTAAAGAAAGCATGCTCTGGACCAACCCCTGGGTAGTCCAAACCAGCAGAGATCGAGTACACTGGCGCTACTTTTCCATCTTCGCCAAAGACTGCATAGGTCTTCATCCCATCAACCACACCGATAGTCCCTTTGGTCATGGTCGCTGCGTGTTGATCGGTGTCCAAGCCATGACCAGCTGCTTCTACCCCAATCAAGCCGACTTCCTCTTCTGCGACATACTCAGAAAAGGCACCAATGGCATTAGAGCCACCACCGACACAGGCAATCACATAGTCTGGCAAACGGCCTTCTTTTTCCAAGATTTGACGTTTAGATTCTTCACTGATCACCTTTTGGAATTCATGCACAATGGTTGGGTAAGGGTGAGGGCCAACAGCAGAACCCAAAACGTAAAAGGCGTCCAGATCTGCCATCCATGCTCCAAACGCAGCATCAACGGCGTCTTTCAAGGTCTTAGTCCCGGTTTCAACCGCATGAACGGTTGCCCCCATCATTTCCATGCGGAAGACATTGAGACGTTGGCGTTCCACATCTTCTGCCCCCATGTAGACATCACAGGCCATGCCAAACTTAGCTGCCGCAGCTGCTGTAGCTACACCGTGTTGACCAGCTCCTGTTTCAGCAATCACGCGCGTTTTGCCCATGCGTTTAGCCAAGAGGATTTGCCCCAAAACGTTATTCAATTTATGCGAACCTAGGTGATTCAAGTCTTCGCGCTTCAAATAAATTTTTGCCCCACCTAAATGTTCTGTCAAACTTTCCGCAAAGTAGAGCGGTGTTTCCCGGCCAGAGTAATCTTTCAAATAATGTTTGTATTCTGCGATAAATTCTGGATCATTTTTATATTGTTCAAAGGTTTCCTCTAATTGATTGAGCAAGTTTTGAATGGGTTCTGGTACGAAAGATCCACCAAATTGTCCGAAATAGCCTTTTGTTTCTGTCATGATTGTGTCCTCTTTTCTATATCTTTAATCCTGTTTATGATCTTTTTCTCTCGCGGACCCTTTGAGCTGCAGTCTCACTGGGGTTCCTTTGAGATACAAAAAACCTCACACAGAAAAATCTGTGTGAGGACGATTCGATACCGCGGTGCCACCTCAATTGTAGGAGGCTATTTTTTCTCCTACATCTCTGACCTGTCTAACAACAGGGTGCACGATAAGGTGTGCTCACCGAATTTTTATTGTTTCAAATTCATCATCATAAACGCATCAGCCCATTTCAAGATTCACCACTGCTTGTTCGCAATCACCACAAGCTCCCTGGAAGTGAGAAAAATCTCTACTTTTCTGATGTCTTAAAGTTATTATAGCTCCCGCTTCTGACTTTGTCAACAAAAATTTCAAAAAGACACTAAAATGTTCGGGTTTTACATTTCCCCATTTTTTGCTAGCAATCGTGCTCTGCAATACTGAAAGCCTAAATAAGCCAGATAAGCGCCTAAGGTATTGGTCCACAAATCATCTAGCTCAAAGACACGATTGGCATTGAATAAGAGATCTAACAGAACTTGGCTACATTCAATCCACAAGCTCATCGCAAAGCCGAAGCACAAGACCCGTTTTCGACTCCTCAACCAGGGCCATAGCCAGAGGAGTTGAAAGACCAGCGGGCTTAACAAAAAGATATTGGCTATGTTTTGGAGAATGACCTTAATGAGTTGGAGGGCACTGGTGATCTGACCAAGATTCATCACCGAATTAAGAGGAACCAGCAGGACGACGATGCGACCGAAATGTTGAATACCCGGTGTTTCCATACCTGGCTCTGGCTGTTGGGGCAAAAAACACATCAGACACAAGAGGATAAAATAGAAGAAGCTGCCACTCCGTAACAGCCTTCTTCCTCTTTTGGTTAGTTCTGTATGATCGATCAGCCCTTGTTTAAGGTTGCGCATGTTCAACAATCGCTTTCTCCCGGTCCCGTTTCATGGTATTTGAACGCAATTGACCACAGGCAGCATCAATATCTGTACCGTGCTCTTGACGCACTACACAGTTAACACCTTGTTTTTTCAAGGTATCATAGAAGGCCATGACCCGTTCTTTTGGACTCCTGCTATATTGGTCATGCTCACTGACAGGATTGTAAGGAATCAAGTTAACATAAGACAATTTCTTGATATTCTTGAGCAATTCTGCCAACTCTAAAGCTTGCTCGACCCCGTCATTGACTTCATTGAGCATGATGTACTCAAAGGTCACCCGACGGTTCGTAGTCTCAATATAGTATTCAATCGCCGCAAACAATTTTTCAATTGGAAAGGCCCGGTTGATCTTCATGATGCTAGAGCGCAAGTCATTGTTTGGTGCATGAAGAGACACTGCCAAATTGACCTGCACACCTTCATTTGCAAAGTCACGAATTTTATGAGCCAAACCAGAAGTTGACACGGTAATATGACGAGCACCAATCGCTAATCCCTTGTCATCGTTGACCGTCCGGATAAATTTCAAGACATTGTTATAGTTGTCAAATGGTTCTCCGATCCCCATGACAACGATATGACTGACCCGTTCATCTTGGCCACGCTCGTCAAAGTATTTTTGAACCAACATGATTTGAGACACGATTTCCCCATTGTTCAAATCGCGTTGTTTTTTGATCAAACCAGAAGCACAGAAGGTACAACCGATATTGCATCCTACTTGAGTCGTTACACAGACAGATAAACCATAGTGCTGACGCATCAAGACGGTTTCAATCAACATGCCGTCTGGCAATTCAAAAAGATACTTAACCGTTCCATCTGCTGACTCTTGCACGATTCGTTGCTTGAGTGGGTTGACGACGAATTGATCATTTAACTTCGCAATCAAGTCCTTAGAAAGGTTGGTCATTTCTTCGAAGGACTGGACGCGTTTGCGATAGAGCCATTCCCAGATTTGTGCTGCACGGAACTTCTTTTCGCCGTTTTCTTCCGCCCAATCAATCATATCCTGGCGTGTTAAACTATAAATGGATGGTTTCATTCTTTCTTACTCCTCTTTTTGTCGAATCACAAAATGACGTTTGTTGTTCGTCTTCGTTGTTTTTTTCGTTTCAGCAGACGGTCTTGTTTTTTTCGAGTTGTTCGTTGACTGTCCCTTGTCGCGTTCTCGTTTTTGGAAACGATCTTTTTGTTTGCGATTGCGCGAACGCTTTTTAGGTTCTCTTTCTTCTGATTGAGCTTTTTTGACCGGTGATTTCTTATCAAAGGAAGCACGATGAGGTTCCTTATTTTCAAGGACAAAATAAGCACAACCATAGCTACAATATTCTAACAAATAATCGTCTAAGCGACTTAGTTTATCCATCGTTGCAACATCGCGCTCTTCCTTATAAAAGCCACGCAAGCGCAACTGCTCATTGCTCCAATCACCAACAATGTAATCAAACTTGGTTAAAATCTCAGAAAATCGCTGACCAAAAACGGTCGCATCAAATGCTTCCTTCTCATTTTTCAAGAGCTCAAAGGAGAGGTTTTCTGAAAGGATCTGGTCTCCTACCTGACGAAACACAGGTCCAGGAAATTTATTGTAATTATATAATTCAGGGTCAATCTCTTTTCGCATAGTGTTCCTTCATCAAAATCTATTTACTGTAACACTTTATTTTATCATAAATTTGATGTCTTGCGTCAGATTTGACTAGAAAAGAGTTGAAATTCATTTGAGAGCAAAAAGAGAGTAGGACAGAAATCGGTAATTCGTTAGAATTCGATTTCGTCGTCCCACCTCCTCACAGTTGAGTAGGGCTGTAAAAGCTGATGAAGTCAGCGCAGTAGAGCCCACTCAACCACTGCTTCTTGATCGACAATCCAAAAATAGCTGATGAAGTCAGCGCAGTAGAGCCCACTCAACCACTGCTTCTTGATCGACAATCCAAAAATAATTGAGAGGCTAGGACTTTTGTCCCAGCCTCTATGAATATTCATTGCCGGATGAAAGGGGCAAATAAAGAGTGATTTTCGTATAGCTATTGGCCTTAGAATCAATCTCCATATGATAGGCTTCGCCAAATTGAAGATGCAATCGTTGGTCCACATTTTTCAAGCCAACACCTCCTAAACGAAGAAGGGTTTGGGCTGTTGATTCTGATAAATCAAACCCTCGTCCATTGTCAAAAATCGATACGCAGGCATAGTCTCCACTGACTTCAGTTGTCACTCGAATGAGACCTGGCCGATCGATCTCTTTAATACCGTGGTAAATCGCATTTTCCACTAAGGGTTGAAGCACTAATTTGGGGAGCTGATAGTCGCCCAACCGTTCATCTTCTAGAATTTCATAGTTGAGCTTTTCACCATAACGTTGTTTTTGAATGAAAAGATACTGGCGGACATGGTCAATTTCATCTCTCAGCAGGATTTGTTCCTGGCCTTGGTTAAGAGCCAGTCGAAAATATTGAGCCAGAGACTTAGTGATGTTGACCACGCGCCGACTATCATTAAACTCCGCCATCCAGACAATCGTATCCAAGGTATTGTAGAGGAAATGCGGATTAATCTGAGCAGAAAGTGCCCGCAGCTCGTACCGCCGTGCATTCTGCTCCTCTTCCTTAACCTGTTGCATGAGGTTATCGATTTGGTCCAACATAGCATTAAAAGCTTGAGCGAGGTCCACCAATTCTGGAGATCCTTTGGCTACAGCCCTCACGTGAGCATCTCCTGCTCCAATCCTCAAAATGATGGTTTGAAGGTCTCGTAAGGGTTTGATCCACAAACGCAGAACAAAGCCAATCCCTATTAAACACATGATCAAAGCTAGTAATCCTAGGCCAATGAAAGAGTAAAGAAGCTGCGACTGAAGCATCTGAAGTCCTTCAAGTGAAGCCACTCCAATCAAGGTCCAATCGCTATCTGGAATCGGAACCTGATAGATAAAATTCTTCCCTCCTTTTGTATAGCCATCTGTCACAGCAATATAGGGCTGCATGGCCTGCATTTCTTGGCTGGAGGAATAGACCGCTTTTTTAGGATGATAGACAAACTCATGCTTTTGATTAATGATAAAACTAAAGCCTTGTTTCCCTAGTTGCAGGTGATCCAAGTAAGCTTGAAGGCTATCGTAGCCAATATCCAAGCGTACTACTCCGAGATTTTGGCCAGACTGATCGACTACTTCTTGGGTAATAGAAACCACCCATTTTTCTTTTTCCGAGGTCAAGGATTCCTTTCGAGCTGGCGTCAAAACTGGCATGGCTCTTTCCTTAATCGCCTCTTGATACCAGCTTTCATTCATCATGTCTGATGAAGTCTGCATGCTGATTTTGGAATCTGTCGCTACCAGACGTCCATCCTTGGTCACCAAGACCGCAGAGACCAAGTCCGGATCCGTTTCAATCATCGTTCGCATCAAGTGCTGAACCGTTTTTTGATCCGCACTCTTATCTTGGGCAAATTGTTGAACAGCCTGTTCCTTGCTAAGCACCGTTGTGGTCTGCTTTAATTTTTTTAGATAAGACGTAATAAACTGACTACTTTGGTCGATACTATTTCTTGTCGTCCGCTCCGTTAGCTGGCGAATCGTCCCTGAACTCGTTTGATAGTAAAGACTACCAATGAGACCAAAAAGTAAGAGAATGAAGAGAAAAAAGTAGAGGACCAGCTGAATCAGCAAGGGATATCGTTTCATTCATGCTCTCCTTTTTTGTACTGCCTTGGCGTCACCCCAACAACCTGCTTAAAGCGTTGAGAAAAATAGTTCATATCTTCAAAACCAACCTGATCGGCGATCTCATAAATCTTTAGATCTGTCGTAAGAAGCAAGAGTTGAGCCTTCTTCATTCGCTCCTGGATGAGGTAGTCTTGGAAGGGGAGTCCCAATTTTTTCTTGATCAATACGCTTAGATAAGAGGCACTGAAACCAAGTTGATAGGCCAGATCCTTTAGAGTTAACTGAGAGTCTGCTAAACGAGCATGAATGGCTTCTTCCAAGTCTGTCGAATAACCATGACTGACCAAATCTTCGACTTGCGCCTTCTTTCGCTCTTGATCGAGCTTTCCTTTCACCTTGGCTAACATCTCTTCAATATCATCTTTTGAAAAAGGCTTCAGCAAATAATCGTCTGCACCTAACTTGATGGCTTTCCTCGCAAACTCAAAGTCATCATAACCTGTCAAAAAAATGATATGACAAGACGGAGATTGCTCTTTAACGAGATGGGCCAGATCCAAGCCATTCATTTGTGGCATATTGATATCGGTTAGAAGGATATCAGCTGGTTGATCTTGAAACTTCTCCCAGGCCTCACGGCCATTTTCTGCCTGGTTGATGACGGCCATTCCAAACTGTTCATAGTCTACTAAGGAAGTCAGGCCCTGCCGGATAAGCTCTTCATCTTCCACAATCATGATCGAATACATGTCTTTCACCTACTTGTTTTTGCTACGCTTATTATAGCAAATTGTAGTTCCAAATGTCTCAGACATAGTCCAATAAATAACCGTAGCCCTTTTCCACCATCTCTGCTTTAGGGATGAATTTGATTGACAAGCTATTGATGCAGTAACGAAGGCCACCTTTTTCCTTAGGTCCATCAGTAAAGACGTGGCCTAGATGGGAATTTCCTACTCGACTCCGAACCTCTGTCCGAGTCATATTGAAACTCTTATCCTCCTTATAGATGGCCACATCAGGACTAATAGGCCGACTGAAACTTGGCCAACCACAACCCGAATCAAATTTATCCTTAGAGGAGAAGAGTGGCTCACCGGTCACGACATCTACATAAATACCGGCATCAAACTGATCCCAGTAACGATTGGAGAAGGCCCGTTCGGTATCATTTTTTTGTGTCACCGCATACTCTTCAGGAGATAACTTCTTTTTGATCTCCTCATCGCTTGGCTTAGAATAGCGACTAGCATCTATAACAGGATAAGATGCCTGATTGACATCGATATGGCAGTACCCATTTGGATGTTTCTTTAGATAATCCTGGTGGTAGTCCTCAGCCTTGATGAAATTGGTCAGTGGCTCTTTTTCCACTGCTAACGGTTTGTCGTATTTTTTTGCTTCTTCTTCAAAGACTTGATTAATGGTTGGAAGGTCCTCTTGAGAGACATAATAGACACCTGTTCGGTATTGTGTTCCTTGATCATTTCCTTGTCGATTCTTCGACGTTGGGTCGATAATCCGGAAATAATGCAGGAGCAATTCTTTCAGAGATACCTGCTTGACATTGTAAGTGATATGAACTGTTTCAGCATGGCCTGTTTGAGGGACCAATTCATACTTGGTCGTTTCTCCCTTTCCATTAGCGTAGCCTGATACAGCATCGATCACACCTGGAACACGGGAGAAATATTCCTCTACGCCCCAGAAGCAACCACCAGCCAAATAAATTTCACGCTGATCCTTTGGATCAACCTTTTCCTTTGTTTCCTTTTTGGCTACTGGAGTCTGACTCATCGATGCTTTTTTAATCATCTCAGTGCTTGTTTCTGATTGATCCCTTCCGTTTGATCCCTTACTAAAGAAAAAGAAACCAATAGATAATAAGCCAATGAGAAGGATAGCAAACACTTTCCATTTTGTTTCCATTGTCTATCTCCTTACTGCATGTTCTCTAGGGTCTTGAGGATATCCTCTTTATTCATATAGCCAATATGACTCTTTGCTAAAGTCCCATCACTATTGATAAAGAGCGCCGATGGATATGAACGAATCCCATACTCTTTTAGCAGTTCCCCTTTACTATCTAGCAAGACCGGGAAATCCTTGTAATCCAAAGACTGGTACCAGTTTTTGAAATCTGCTTCCGATTTTTCACCATTAAAGGTTGGAGCTACAACGGATAAGACCACATAATCCTTACCCTCCTCTGCCTTTGCTAAATCATTTGTGTCGCCTAATGTTGAAAGACAGATTGAGCACCAGGAAGCCCAAAATTTGAGGTAAACTTTCTTTCCCTTGTAATCGGATAAGCGGTAGGTCTTACCGTCTACTCCTTGCAGGTTAAACTCCTTCACTTTCTTGCCAGATGGTTGCCTAGCCCCAGCTTTGGCTGTTTGTTGGCTCATGTCCTTATTGGAAGTAGCCATTCCTTGACTCGAGCAAGCCCCCAAAAGTCCAGTACACAAGAATCCTGCAGCTACTAAAGCTAATTTCTTCATCATTATTACCTCTTTAAATAAGGAGAAAGTCATCCTCAGATGACCTCTCCCTTCTTTCATTAGTTGTCTGATTTCATATCAGATGATCCACTCTTTTCGTCTTTCATTTCTGAATCGCTGGATTTCATCTCATCCTTTTTCATATCGTCCTTCATTTCAGAACTGCTGTCAGACATCATAGATGAATCTTTCATGTCTTCTTTTTTCATTTTATCATCGGACATGGATGAATCCTTCATGTCATCCTTCTTCATATCGTCCTTCTTCATCATACTACTATCGTCCGTTTTTTTCATGTCTGAATCTGATTTCTGTCCAGAACAAGCTGCTAAAGTGACGATGCTAAGTGTAGCAATAGAAAGTGCAAGAATTTTTTTCATGATTTTTCTCCTTTAATCATTCAAGATTAGTGAAACAGGGATGCGAGGCTATTAAGATTTCCTAGCATCAGCAAGATGCCCATCAAGATGATGAGGGCACCACCAATTTTTTTCAAGGTTCCCATATGGGGCTTGAGTTTAGCAAAATGTTGTAGAACCCAGCTAGAAGCCAGAGCCAAGACTAAGAAGGGGAGCGCCAAGCCTAATGTATATACCAGCATCAGGAGAGCGCCTTGCAATGCACCATCTCCTCCAGAAGCGGCAATGGCTAGAACAGAACTCAAAACTGGTCCGACACAAGGGGTCCAACCAAAACTGAAGGTGACCCCTATCAGAAAAGCATTGAAGAATTCATTGCGTTTTTCATCCTTCTTCAGTTGGATACTCTTTTGTTTTTGGAGTTGCTGAAGATTGATGAGGCCCATCTGATGGATTCCCAATAAGATGACAATCCCTCCTAGTAGGTAACGGAACCAGGGAGCATAAAGCACCTGACCAAGAGCCCCTGCACCGTATCCTAGAATTAGGAAAACAGTTGATAGACCTGCGATAAAACAAAGAGTCTTCACCAAGCCATACCAAGAAATATCTCTTCCAAAAATTCGAACAGTTTTCACACGTTCAGAATCCAATAGAATCCCTACATAGACTGGCATCAGTGGCAAAATACATGGGGAGAAAAAGGATAGAACTCCCGCTAAGAATACTGAAATGGAAAACAAACTGGTTTGAATCATTTCACTACCTCCCTTTCTTTCTGATACCAGTATAAAGAAAAAATCCCTCTAAAAATAGAGAGATTGATAAGCAAAAACTTGAATTTGATTAGAAGATGATTAATTCTTTGGATGGGCCTTTATCCAGGCTACAAACTCGTCATAAGAATGAATTTGTGTTTTCTCTCCGCTTGTTTCGTCTGTGGCATACAATTCCATGACTTCTTGACCTGCTGGCGCAAACCAATGAATGATTTTATCAAACCATTCGCGTTCATTGTATTGTTTCGGACGGAAATATAATGCATTTAGATATTTTATATTTTTTTCTAATTCTGGATATAATTTAGAAAAGTTAGAACCAGAGACATTTATTTGAGACGGTTTATAATTCATTGGATAAAGTGAATTTTCGTTTCTTGAAAGATTATACTTTGCTAGATTCGCGTCGATCTGTTCAGAGATCCCACCCCTATACCAATCATATTTGTTTTTAAAATATTGTTGTTGCTTTTGGTTGATCTTCTGCATCTCTTTTTCAGAAATATCATTATATCCTCCCCCATTAGCTAAAAATAGGATAGGTCTAATATTATCACCCGTCAATTCGTGATCACTTAATTTTTCCAAATTAAGTGTAAGATAATCGTCTCCGTTTTGTAAATAGGTTTGAGGAGCATTATTTGGTGCACGGTACAAATTATTTTTCCCAAGTAATTTATATAAGTCAAATTTAATAATTTTTTCTTTATCACTTTGTATATCATAACTAATAATTTGATAATATTCTTCATTTCCAATCGGAGGAATCTTCTCAAAATTGCCTGTATAAAGTGTATGCGAAGAAACAGTTGTAACATAATTTTCTCCATATAAAACAACACCATCCAAATAATTATTTACGGCAACAAAAACAAATTTATCGTTATCAAATAATTGTATTTTTCTAATTTTAGATGGTATATCATCTCTATACATCTTCTCAGGTGCTTTTTTGAGTCTCATAAAAATTATACTACCAACAACAAGCATAATTAGGAATATGATCAACCTAGCCTTATTTTTGTTTCGCACTATGAGTTTCTCCTATTTTTCTTTTACTTCGCATCACCAAATATCTTTTTCACAGCCTACTCCTTTTCTTTTGATAATCCAATGGATGTTAGTATGGTTTCATATGAGATTCATTATTTCACTTGTCCATCAGACTACTCTACTTCTTCTTCAAATAATCAATGGCGTCTTGAAGGGTTTTGACGGGGACAATTTTCATCTTCGAATGAATTTGTTTCGCGGCTTCTTTAGCTGTTTCATAGTTTGATTTGGCCTTGGGATTGGCTTTCTTTTCTTCTTTGGAAACAGGGTTATTAGGGGCAAAGAAAATTTCTGCTCCTTCTTTATCGGCTGCGACGACTTTCTTGTCAATCCCACCGATATCGCCAACCGTTCCATCTTGGTTAATGGTTCCTGTCCCTGCAATATGGCGTCCCTGACGAAGATCTGGATCAGCCACTTGGGTGTAGATGGCTAAGCTAAACATCATACCGGCACTTGGTCCACCAATCCCTTGGGTCGCAAATTGGACAGGAACATCGCCTTTGGCTTCAGTCCGGTCGATCAGGCTAATCCCAATTCCGTTTTTCCCGTTGGACAATTTGATGATCTTTCCATCTGCTGTCTTGGTTTGTCCATCCTCAATATAGGTCACTGAAACGGGATCGCCAATTTTTTGAGAACCAACATAGTCAATCAATTCTTTGGAACTCTTAAAGGTCTTGCCGTTCACACCGGTGACGGTATCCGCAATGTTCAAGATTCCCTTAAAGGTCGAGTCATCTGCTACTTGCATGACATAAACACCAAGAAAGTCCATCTGGGTTTCTTTTCCAGCTGTCTTTAACCCTTGGTAGATAGCCATATTTTGCGAGGTTTCCATATAGAATTGGTTAATCCGCGTAAATTCTTGGCTCGAACTACCACCTGTCATATCCTTGGCAGAGTAGATATCTGTAAAAGGTGTCGCCCAAGCATAGATCAAATCAGCCGGAGTCGCTTCTTTCACTGCCACGGTTACAAAGTCATAAGACCCTGACTTGGTATCCATTTTTCCATCCACTGTCATGACCGATCGAATATCTTCTGCCGTGCCCGGCATCTCAATATAATAGGGAAGGCGAATCACAAAAGCAGCTAGCAAGAGGAGCAAGAAAAGAACGCCTGCAATCGGCCATCGGTATTCTTTCAATCGTCCTTTTTTCTTTTTTGTAGGCAAGCTTGGTTTATTCGCTTGTGTCATCTTTGATTTCCTCCATTACACTCTTTGGTACATAAGGTGAGATATCCTGCTGAAAAGCCAGCAACTCTCGAATACGTGTTGAACTAATGGCCTGGTAAGGAGGCTGGGCATAGAGATAAACCGTCTCCAATTCAGGCGCCAACTGATGATTAAAGTAATCCATATTGGCTTCGTATACCAGATCCTGTGCATTGCGCAAGCCCCGGATCAAGGTGATGACCCCAAGATTGCGCGCCACTGTCACAGCCAACTCTTGAGTTGACGTCACAATTTCAACATTTTCCAAATGAGCCAAGGCCCCTTTCACCATGCGCACGCGCTGCTCAATGGAAAAGAGTCCGACTTTTTCCGAATTATAAAAAATTCCTACATAGACACGGTCAAACAAGCGACTAGCTCGCTCGATCAATTGCACATGCCCAATGGTAATCGGATCAAACGATCCTGTAAACAATCCACTTCTATCTGACATATACTGTTACCTTACTAATTCCATAGATTTTTTCTTTCCAGATTCCCACTTGTCCGATTTCCTCAGGAAGTTCTACGTGTTTATCGGTTTCGCACACAATCATGACGTCCTCTGACAAGAGATGGCGCTCGCACAAGGTTTCGATATCGCGAACAATCTCTTCCTTGGCATACGGAGGGTCCAAGAAAACTAAGTCAAAGGTGCCCGTTAGGAGGCCCAAGGCTTGCTTGGCCTCCATTTTTAGCAGTTGAAACCGTTCCTTTTCCTTGGTCATGGCAATATTGGCTGCTACAATCTCCTGCGCTCTACGATCTCTTTCCACTAGAACGGCCTCTGACATGCCTCGAGAAACTGCTTCGATAGAGAGCCCACCACTTCCAGCATAGAGATCCAGCACTCTTCCACCATCAAAGTAAGGACCAATCATATTGAACATGGCCCCTCTGACCTTATCAGAAGTCGGCCTGGTTGTTTTTCCTTCAAGTGTTTTGAGGGGACGTCCCCCATAGGTTCCAGATACTATTTTCATAGGGACCATTATACCAAAAAAAATCAGAAAATTGCGATTTGATATGGTCAAGCGACAATTAAAAGAGGCTGGGACAAAAGTCCTAGCCTCTCAATTATTTTTGCATTGTCGAGCAAGACGCAGTGGTTGAGTGGGCTCTACTACGCTGATTTCATCAGCTTTTACAGCCCTACTCAACTGTGCGGAGGTGGGACGACGAAATCGAATTCTAACGAATTACCGATTTCTGTCCCACTCTCTTTCTTCCTTATAGGATATTTTCATATTCATCGCGGACAGATTGAGGCCAGACACTAGTTTGGACTTCACCGATATGTTTCTTACGAAGCAAGAACATAGCCAAACGAGATTGTCCGATCCCTCCACCAATTGTAAGTGGGAAAAGACCATTTAACAAAGCTTTGTGCCACTCTAATTGGAGACGATCCTCGTCCCCTGTGATCGCAACTTGGCGGCGAAGCGTATCTTCATCGACACGGATTCCCATTGAAGACAACTCAAAGGCTGAACCTAGAACGTCATTCCAGACTAGGATATCACCATTCAAGCCCTTGTAGCCATTTTCAGACTCTGTTGTCCAGTCATCGTAGTCAGGTGCACGACCATCGTGTGGTTTGCCATCTGCAAGCTCTCCACCAATCCCGATCAAGAAAACGGCTCCGAATTCTTTGGCAATGGCATTTTCACGCTCTTTTGGAGTTAAATCTGGATAGCGTTCCACCAACTCTTCTGTGTGAACGAAGGTAATTTGTTTTGGAAGAACTGACTCAATGTCATAGCGCGCTTCTACTGCTAGTTCTGTTAAACGAATCGCCTTGTAGATTTTTTCAACCGTTTCTTTGAGGTAGGCGATATTGCGTTGACCATTTGGGATGACTTTTTCCCAGTCCCATTGGTCTACATAAACAGAGTGGATAGCGTCTAGCGAATCTTCATCTGGACGAAGAGCCTTCATATGGACAAAGAGACCTTCTCCTTCGCCAAAACCAAAACGTGCCAAGGTATGGCGTTTCCATTTTGCGAGTGAATGCACGACTTCATAAGTCTCATCAGGAATTTGAAGGACCTTTACAGATACCGGATGTTCAATCCCAGAAAGGTTATCCTGCATCCCGTCTCCGACCTTGCTCAAAATTGGTCCTTGGACTTCAATGATGTCCAATTTATCTTTTAAATATTGTGTGAAAGTCGTTTTAACAAACGAAATTTCTTTTTGTTGGTGTATAAAACTTTTTTTCATATAGTTCCTCATTTATAGACATTTTAGAAATGATTATACTCTTTTTTCAATCAAAATCAAGTCTTTTCATTCGTTTTCAACTGAATTTTTCTCTTGCAAAAAGGATTCATTTTTGATAAACTGTATGTAACTTTTAAAACGTTACATAGGAGAAGCGACATGTTTGATGCAAAAAAACTAAAAGAAAGACGCCTAGAAAAAGGCTTGACCCAAGCTGATGTCTACGAGGATCTCAAGATTTCTCGCAAGACTTACTCCAGTTGGGAGAATGGCTTAGCGGAACCGCACGAAAAAAATCTCAGGAGGTTGGCCAAGCGCCTCTCCGTTAAAGAGGACTACTTTATTAACAAAGACTCCGCACTCTACACCTACCCTTTATTAACCCCACCTCATCAAAAGAAAGTCGACCAGTTGGCCAGCCAGTTATTGGAACAGCAGCAAAAAGTTGTTTCCTTGACTGCTTATAAGGTTCTTTCGATTGAGTTGGCAGCCGGTTTGGGACAAACCTTTTATGACAACGAAACGGACTATGAAACTGTCTATTTTGACCAAGAGATCCAGCACGATTTCGCTTCTTGGGTATCAGGTGATTCGATGGAACCTCTCTATCCCAACGGCTCTGTTGCCCTCATGAAGCAGACTGGCTTTGACTATGATGGGGCTGTCTACGCCCTCATCTGGAATGGAAAGACCTATATCAAGAAAGTCTATCGGGAAGCGGAAGGTTTGCGCTTAGAATCCATCAACCCTGACTACGATGATTTATTCGCTCCCTATGAGGACGAACCCAAAATCGTCGGCATTGTGGTCGGGCATTTTCTTCCACTCGAGGTTTAAATATGCTATTTGATTATTCACGTGAGCCTCATTCTGATATTGCTTTTGTGGATATGAAAAGTTTTTATGCCAGTTGTGAATGTGTCCGTCTAGGGCTCAATCCCTTGACGACTTCTCTTTGCGTCATGAGTCGGAGCGACAATTCTGCTGGTCTGATTTTGGCGAGCTCTCCCGTTTTCAAACAAGTCTTTGGCAAGAAAAATGTCAGCCGTAGCTACGACCTACCTTTTGACCTCAAGACCAGAAAATTTAATAGCTACGTCGCTAAAAAACAAGGATTGCCAACAGATCCAGCCTTTATTGCATCCATTGAATCCTGGGCCAAGAGGACCCTGATTGTCCCTCCACGGATGAATGCCTACATTCAGGTCAATATGGAGATTCAAAAGGTCTTTCAGGAATTTGCGGCACCAGATGATATTTTCCCTTACTCGATTGACGAAGGCTTTATCGATCTGACCTCTTCCTTAAATTATTTTATTCCCGATTCCTCCCTCTCTCGAAAGGAAAAACTGGATCTCCTTTCTGCCAGGATCCAAAAAAGGATCTGGCAGGAAACTGGCATCTACTCTACCATCGGCCTCAGCAATGCCAATCCCCTTCTTGCCAAGCTAGCCTTGGACAATGAAGCCAAGCATTGCCGAAATATGCGCTCCAATTGGTCTTATGAAGATGTAGAAAGTAAGATCTGGAAACTGCCCCAGCTCACTGATTTTTGGGGCATTGGACGTCGTACTGAAAAACGATTGCAAAAGATCGGGATCACGTCGATTGCTGAACTGGCCCAGGCTCACCCAGATCTCTTAAAGAAAGAATTCGGAGTCATGGGCCTTCAACTGTGGTTCCATGCTCATGGCATTGATGAAAGCAATGTCCACAAGCCTTATCATCCGAAGTCACGAGGCATTGGTAACTCTCAAATCTTGCCCTATGACTACCATATACAGGCCGATATTGAACTGGTGTTTCGGGAGATGGCTGAACAGGTGGCTATTCGCTTGCGACGGAAAAAAAAGAAGACCCAGCTGGTCTCTATTCATGCCTCCTACTCCAAAATCGAGGGACTTCCGTCCATTCACTGCCAGCAAAAGATTGAGCCCACCCAATCCACTAAGGTTTTATCCGATACGGTTCTGCGGCTCTTTCGCTCCAAGTACGAAGGAGGAGCCATTCGGCAGATTGGTGTTTTTTATGGAGAACTTGTCGAGGAGTCTCTTCAACTCTTTTCTCTCTTCGATGACCCAGTAGCCCTAGAAAAAGAGGAGAAACTTCAACAGACGATCGACCGCATTCGGGACCAATTTGGCTTCACCTCTCTTCAGAAAGGCTCCTCACTACTAGAAAACTCACGCGCCATTGCACGCAGTAAATTAACAGGCGGACATTCCGCAGGAGGCTTAGATGGATTAACATGATCGACCGTTCTTATCTCCCTTATCAATCCGCCCGCGAATTTCAAGATCGTGGCATGGCCAAATGGGCTGGCTTCTTTTTATCCGAGCACACAACCGCCCTGCATACAAAAGAAATTGACCGCAGTCAGCTCACGGTTCTTCCACTTGCTGAAAAGATTCAGCTTCTGGAGCAGGCCTTTCAACAACAAACGACGATCTCGATCACAATTCTAGAGGGGAATCAATTTGCAACCTACACAGGTTCGATTCACACCTTATCTGCTTCTGAGCTTCTTCTCAAAAGCGATGGCCACTACCACCGTCTCCTCGTAGACTCTATCATTTTTATTGAATCTGAGGAAACACCCTATGAAACCTATTCAGACTAAACACGAATTACAATTTGATTATTTTTCGGAGAATTACCACCAATTTGAGATGGACTTTTACAAGTGGGCCGCTACTTCTACGCCGCTCGTCTTTTTAGAAGATGATATTCTCCACTCTATGGCAGCAGGCCAGCGAAACTACTTTCGTCTTCACCACACCAAAAGTCGGGATCATCGAGACCATTATTTCTATTTTAAGGTTTCCACACTCTCCCAATCACCCCTGACCCGTATTTACGCTTATACAGGACATCACTTACAAAAGATAGTTCCTCATCAGACAGAGAAAAAGGATAGCTTGATCTAAGAAGCTATCCTTTTTCTTAATTTATGGGATTCACTACAGTTCTTATGAGTGATTAGAATCCATCTACGTTTGTGTAGATTTTTTGTACGTCCTCGTCGTCTTCAAGAACGCTGTAAAGTTTTTCAAATGTTTCCAAATCTTCACCTGACAACTCAACTTCTGATTGAGGAATCATTTCCAATTCTGTTACTTGGAATTCTTCGACACCTGATTCACGCAAAGCAACGATTGCTTTGTGAAGATCAGTTGGAGCAGTGTAGACTGTGATCGTTCCTTCTTCTGCTTCGACATCATCTACATCAACATCCGCTTCAAGCAAAAGTTCAAAGATAGCATCGGCATCATCACCAGCAAAGACGATAACACCTTTGTTGTCAAAGAGATAAGATACAGAACCTGAAGCTCCCATGTTACCACCGTTTTTACCAAAGGCAGCACGGACATTAGCAGCTGTACGGTTGACGTTTGAAGTCAAAGTATCAACGATCAACATCGAACCATTTGGTCCAAATCCTTCGTAACGTCCTTCTGTAAAGGTTTCGTCAGTGTTTCCTTTTGCCTTATCGATCGCTTTATCAATCACGTGTTTTGGCACTTGCGCTTGTTTCGCACGGTCAATAACGAATCTCAAAGCAGTATTTAGTTCTGGATCTGGTTCACCCTTTTTAGCGGCTACATAGATCTCAACACCAAATTTGGCATATACTTTTGAGTTGGCACCATCTTTGGCAGTTTTCTTGGCAACAATATTGGCCCATTTACGTCCCATGAGGATTCTCCTTAAATTTTTTCAAATTATTTTCAATCTTTAACATTATATCACAAATCGTCGAAGTTAGACTAGATTTTTCTATTTTTAGAAAGGGGATTTTATAGGAATTTTCTTCGAGTTGGGAATTTTAAATAGCTATCCTAACTATCAAAAAGATCCTCTTTTAAAGACTTAATAATGATCTTTAAAAGAGAGGAAAGCGACACCTGACTCATCTAGCATATAAATCAGGCGATTCTCTGCATCAATCCGTCTTGACCATGCTCCTTGAAAGTCATATTTCAAGGGCTCAGGCTTACCAATCCCAGCAAATGGGTCCCTTTGGATCTCCTTAATCAGGGTATTGATTCGCTTCAATGTCTTTTTGTCCTGACTTTGCCAGTAACAATAATCCTTCCAGGCATCTTCTGTAAACTTGAGTAACATCTGTTACCCCTCAATCTCATGGAGTTGAACCTGACCAGCTCGGACTTCTGCCATGCCCCGCAAGACCTTATCTGACAATTCCTTGTTCTGAGCTAGTCTCAGGGTTTCTTGTAGGCTATCCCACTCGCTCTTAGAGATGACCACAATATCTTCGTCTGGATTCTTATTCACGACCGTCAAAGGCTCAAACTCATCATTCACCTTCTTCATATAATCCTTCAAATGATTGCGGAATGTTGAATAAACGACTGCTTCCATTGCCATACCTCATTCTACCTCTTTTCTTTTATTATACATGAAAAAGAAAAACTTGTCAGGAACTTGTACAAGTTTTTCCCTCTTCACTTAATTATTCGTAAAAAGTTTCTAAATTTGGTAAAAACAAAAAAATCCAATGTCTAAAAAGATTTTTTAGACATTGGATAAACACTGTTTCCGTGCATCATAAACTTCTTGCCTTACGTGAATGTGGGCAGAGAAAATTTACGTCAGACCTTTTATTCTTCCACTCTCACTGGCACTCGACCCCAGATCTGTTCTGGCAATTGGGGATGGCCTAGCTGATACACCTGATCGGCTTGCTGGGTCAAGTCATCCCAAGGCTCCTTACCGATTCGAGTCACGATTTCTACTGATTTTTTCAAGCCTTTGAGGTGAGCTTGTCCCTTTGCGGAAAATCCTAAGACATGAATGGCATCGGGAAGAGCTTGATCCATCGCCCCTACCAAGATGTAGGTCAAGATGCGGCGCACACGTGCCTTGGTATAGCGCTTGGTTGCGACTTTCTCCACCAGGTCTTCCACAGAACTAGCACTTCGAATCGCATCCTTTATCCGATTGGCTATTTCTTCATTGACTTGAAAAATCTGTGTCAGATCCGGATGGGTTAGGATTTGATAACGGAGCAGTTGGTCATAATCCTCCCAAGATACCTGTGGAGCCGACTGAAAGAGTTGGCTATTAGGCATGAATTTAGCGACAAAGTCCTGATCTTCCTTGTGTAGGCGTAGACTAGTGGCAGAAGCATAAGCCACCTCTTTTTCTTCTGAATGGTAGCCTGCACCTTGCCGTTGGATAGCCTTAAGCGCAAGCCCCTTTCCAACACAAGCCTTGGCATAGGCCAACCCCAGAATATGATTGGGAGTATCCCCTGTGAACTCCACTCCAGCAAAGGTTTCCCACATTTTTTGGGTCTTTTGTGGATAGGATAAATCATCTGGAAGATTTCGCAAGAAAGCTTCCATTTCCGCCTCATTCTCCGAGTAGACTGTCGCAATCGCTTGGTAATCTAAGACTTCTTCTGTCCCAAAGGTCAATTGGTCGATTCCTAGACGGGATAAGATTTCTACCGCTCCCTTGGCAAAATGATCAGCCGACTGAACAGCCACGAGAAAGGGGAGCTCGACCACCAGGTCTGCTCCATTTTCCAAAGCCATCTGCGCCCGTGTCCACTTATCTACAATGGCAGGTTCACCACGTTGGACAAAATTTCCAGACATAGCAACAATTTTCAAACCCTCTGCCTGTTCCAGCAAATACTTGTGCCCATTGTGAAAAGGATTAAATTCTGCAATAATACCTGTAACTGTCATGCTGTCCTACTTCTGTGCTACAAAAAACCATCGTTTGCTGGTCTTTGTTGGCTCCTTATCTTCAAAGTCTGCGTACAATTTGAAAGATTTAAAGCCAGCCTGCTCCAGCAAAATGTCATAGGTTAAAACTTCATAGGTACGCTCCTCATGGACTTCATCGTGCCGACTAAAGGATCCATCTTCTTCTTTCACAAAGAAGGTCAGCTCATGGACGATCGAGTGAGGGGCTTCATCCTCATAGGTATCCCAAAGCATGGCAAAATCTTCCGCATTTTCGTGATAAGAATAGCCCGGGAAAACCTCATCAGTCTGGTAGGTCGAATGCACATCAAAGATAAAGACCCCGTCTTCATTAAGGGCATTGTAGACTTCTTTGAAGACATCTCCCACTTCCACCTCGTCCTGCATATAGCAGATAGAATCAGAGTAGCAGGTCACAAAATCATAGGTACCTGCTTGCGACAGGTCCAACATATTGCCCTCGATAAAATCAATCTTTTGCTTGGCTGAAGCCGCTCTTTTTTCAGCAATTTTCAGCATATCAGCACTCAAGTCTAATCCCGTCACATCAAAACCAGCTTGAGAAAAGCGAACAGATTGAATCCCTGTCCCACAAGCCAATTCCAGTAATTTTTTCTTATCTTTTGTCTTTGGGAGATGGCGGAGGGAAAAATCCGTCCACAAATCATACAGACTGTCATCCATGACCGCATCATAGACCGCCGCAAACGTTTCATAAGTCGCCATATTCATAATACCAAGTCCGCCCGTAATCCGATAGAAAATTAGGGGAGTGAGACAGAACGAGTTTTCTTAGAAAATTCGTTCGTTGTCTCACCCCCGCAAGGCTGATTAGGTACTCTTCCGAGCTTAAAAAGCGAATGAAGAGTCCAATCAGCTACTGCGTCAAACAATAAATTTTTTAGTTAATAATTTGACATAGCCCTATCTATTTTCCGAGGATTACAGGACGGGTTCAAATCCTTTCTAAGATACAAAGAGCCTTAAAAGCAAAGAGAAAATAGGAAACTTTCTGCCGTATCGTCAGATACAAAGGAAGTTACTCTTTTTCTCACAGCTTTTAGCTCGTGTTCCGTTACCAAACTAACTTAACACGAGGCCATATCCTTTCTTTCCATAGAATTTCAATTTAACCAACAAAACTCAGTTGCTACCAACTGAGTTTACCTGCTTATGCTAGGGCTGCTGAAAGATCGACAGCACTTGCTTCGTGCCATAGCTTTTCTAGGTTATAGTGGGTACGCATTTCTTCTGAGAAGACATGGACCACCACACCACCTAAGTCAAGAAGTACCCAACCTCCTGCTGAGTCACCTTCGACGTGGCTGGCATTGCCCCCAGCTTCAACGACTTTCTCGCGAATATTTTCTGCGATCGCTTCCAACTGACGGCTGTTCATAGAGCTTGCGATAACAAAGTAATCCGTCACACTGGTCAAGCTTTGCACATCCAAAGCCACAATATCTTCTGCACGTTTTTCATCGGCAGCTTTAACAACAAGTTCAAGTAATTCTTTTTCTTTCATTTAGTCCTCTTTCTTTAAAAAATTGTTTTGTAGTCTAAGACATCCGCAAAACGTTCTGCCCAAATATTTTCATAAAATTCATTAAGCGTTTCTGCTGGGATGTCCTCTCCATCAAAGGTTGTGACAGCTCCTTCTGGAACGACCAGCTTATAGCCGTATTCAAATCCCACTTTGATGGATGTATCGACACAATATTCTGTCTGCATGCCACACAGGACCAGTTGTTCAATCCCTTGTTGATCCAAGTATTCTTTTAATCCTGTCTCTTTAAACATGCTATTGTATCGCTTCTGAAACACCTTTTCATTCTCCTGTCTATTCAACAGGGGCGATAACTGCCAATCTTCTGAAGTTAAAGCCTCTGGGGTTTCAATATGCTGTATGTAGATGATTTCAATCTGCTGTTTTCTAGCCCGATCTTGCAAATAAGCAATCTTCTCTAAGAGCTTATCTGTCTCAAAACCTGTCTCCACGAGGATATTTTGTACATCAATAATGATTAAAGCTGTTTTCACTCACTGCTCCTCTTTCAAATACTTCACAAAGGCATTGTAGGTTTCAAGGGTTTGGGGATAAATCGGCAATCCTTGGTGAGCCAGGTGTTCGACTGTGCGAGCCGTCTCATAGGCCACGGCACGATCCAAGGAGACTTGAGCGATGTCACGCGCTTGATCTACCCCTGGGAAATCCCGATTGTGTTCAATATAATCTGCCACATAGACAATCTTGTCTAAGGTTGACATCTGTCCACTCCCCACTGTGTGAATCTCAATACTGCGAAGAATGGCTGGATCTGTCAATCCGAGATCTTCTTGGATCTTGTAAATCCCGACCATCCCATGCCAGACATTGTTGCCCCAGTTTTTTAATGATGGATCTAGCTCATAGCGATCAATCAAGTCCAAAAATTCCTGATCCGATAATTTCTTGGCATAGTCATGTAACAAACCTGCTAGACCAGCCTGCTCTTCATCAGCCCCATAGCGTTTAGCCAAGTCACGCGCAGCCTTCTCAACCCCTAAACAGTGGGTTAGCCGTTTTTCTGGCAGGATTTGACGCATTTTTTCGAGCAAGACCTCACGAGAAAAGCCTAGGTAGTTTTCATAGGTCATTGATACAATCCTTCTTTCTTGATGTAGTCCAAGACTGGTTTTGGCAACATAAAATTCGGCGTCCGACCTTTAGCTACAAAATCACGCACCATACTAGAGGAGATATCCATTAGGGGAACATCCACCCAGATCACCGGATAAGAAGTCCCTGCCTTATAGCGTGGTCGCTGGACCCCGACAAATTGCACAATCTCCACCAATTCATCGATGCGGTGCCATTTGGGTAAATAATCCACCATATCTGCACCAATAATGAAGTAATAGTCTGTGTCTGGATCGCGTTCATTGAGCAAGATCATGGTGTCGTAGGTATAGGAAATCCCTTTTCGTTCGAGCTCGATCGTCTCGATTTCCAGACCTTCAATGCCTTCAATGGCTAATTCCAGCATCTTAAGGCGATGGTGCTCTGCAATCGTCCCCTTAGCATCGACATGCGGCGGCTCATACTCAGGCATCAAGAGCACCTTATCTAACCCTAATTGTTGGCGCACTTGATCCGCAACGACCAAATGGGCATTATGGACCGGATTGAAATTCCCACCCAAAATACCAACTTGTTTGCGATTCTTGTCTTTGATCTCTGGCTCTAACTCTACCTTGGTAAAGGGAGTCAATAGTTCAATGGCCATAGGTTTGCTCTCCTCAATGTCTTAGATTTCTTTTACTTTGACTGAAATCTTCCGGTTTTCTTTTTTGCTTGATTGTTTATACAAGATGAGGATGCGTCCAATTTTTTGAACCGTATCCACACCGATTTCTTCTTCCAAGATTTCCGCTACTTCATGGATATTCTCGTCCGTATTTTGAAGGAGGGTGACCTTGATCAGTTCGCGAGCGTCTAGTGCTTGGCGAACACTGGTTTTGATTTGATCGTTAAGCCCGTTTTTCCCGATTTGGATAATCGGTTTGAGGCTGTGGGCTTGGCTATTGAGGAAAGCCCGTTGTTTAGATGTTAATGTCATGTTTTTTCATTGTTTCTTTTTTGATACTTTTCTGATGTGGTGGCGGTCGTCAGCGACCTCCTAGCGGAGTTCCATGACTTAAATTTGAGCCTAAAGTCTCAAATTTTCCGCGCCTAAGTAGTAAAATATCTACTTAGGCTTTCACCACAGCGAAAAGTATCCTTTCTAGGCTCGTTGCACTCGCCCAGTCTATAAAGAAACTATTTCCTTTCAAATTTTTAAATAATAGCTTTGCGGGTAACGACGGCGACGCCTTCTGGTGCCCAGACGGCTACTTTGGCTTCTCCATTGACGCGGATCCAGCCGAGTCCTGAGATGACGAGATCTGTCTTGTCCTTGATGGTAAACTCATGAGAAACCAAGGGTGGGAATTCTTCTTTTTCTTTGCTATTAGGAGGTGTTAGTAGACCACCGACATGCTTGTCATAAAAGGCGGTCGCGCCATCTAGCTTGGTTCGGTGAAGCTTGAGGTCGTTGTCAAAGAAGGCGGTGAAGCCTTGCTTTTCCCCCTTAATAAAGTCAAAACGTCCCAAGCCACCCAAGAAAAGGGTTTGCTCTGGATTGAGCTGATAAGTCTTAGGCTTGATTTCCTTTTTAGGGCTGACATACTTAAGGTTTTTCGCCGTCAAGTAGTGGGCCATCTGGTGACGATGGATAATCCCTGGTGTATCGTAGATGTAGGACCCATCGTCCAGTGGGATTTCGATCTTGTCCAGTGTCGTCCCTGGGAAGCGAGAGGTCGTGATGATATCCTTGTCTCCAGTGATTTCTTGGATGATTGCATTAATGAGGGTCGATTTCCCAACGTTGGTCACACCCACCACATAGACATCACGTCCCTTGCGGTACTGTTCAATCTTTTCCATCAAGTCCTTGATCGCACTCTTGTTTTGAGCAGAGGTGAGGACCACATCGACAGGACGCATGCCTTCTTCGTGGGCCCGCTCCATCAACCAATGGGTCACCTTGCTATCCTTGACAGACTTGGGCAAGATATCTTTTTTGTTTCCGACCAAGAGGACATCATTTCCTGCTACAAAGCGTGGTAGTCCAGGGATAACGGAGCCATTAAAGTCAAAAATATCGACTACATTGACCACGAGTGCATCACTATCTCCTACTTCGTGAAGGAGTTTTAGGAAATCATCATCTGTCAGATGCACATCTGTGATTTCATTGTAGTGACGGAGACGGAAACAGCGTTGGCAATAGACTTCTCCTGTTTCCAAGCCCTTTTCAAGAGCTGATTGGGGAGTATAACCCAGCCCCTCTTTGTTTTCTGTCTGAATGGGCGCTCCACAGCCAATACAGAATAATTCTTCCATTCTTAAATTCCTTTTTTATATACAATTGGACCATATTTTTCGGCCATTTGCTTCATAACACGGCGTTCACGTGCCCGGTTGATCTGCGTCTTGATCGAGTCATGCTCGACCAAAGGCTTGACCAAGATCGAACGAATGCCTGCACGATGGGCAGCCCGGATATCCGTCATCAGTTGATCCCCGACCATGACCACTTCATTTTTCTCATAGTGAAAACGTCTGAGGGCACGATCAATCCCAAAGGTAAAGGGCTTGAGCGACCAGGCTTCATAGTCAATATCAAATTTCTCAACAGCGCGCTTAACCCGTTTGGGACTATTATTAGACACCACGATAACCCGAATCCCTCCATCACGAAGGTCGTGCAACCACTGGCGCATCTCAGGAGTTCCATCCGGATTATTCCAAGCAATCAAGGTATTATCCAAATCCACAAGGACTGCCTTAATACCCTTTTTTTTCAAGTCTGTAACGGTGAGATCATAGGCTGCTTCCACCGCAAAATCTGGTTTGTAATTTTCGATTGACACGTTTTTCTCCATTTTTTATACTCCTTTCATTGTAGCATAAAAAGGCCCATTTTGCACCCGCTTCACGACTAAAACAGCGACAGACTCCAATCAGGTCGCTTTCACTACTCAAAAAATAGACAAAATCCTTACAAAGTTCCAAAAACATGGTATAGTAGAAGAAAAAGAACTCGGAATTTTTTATGAAACAAACAAGCTTAAAAGAGGTCTCTCCTCTTCTCCAGCGCATCATTAATTGGTCGTCCATCATTGGTGCTCTTGGGACCTTGGCCTTTTGTATCTGGGCCTACTTTTCTGGTATCCTTCAATCCAAAGAAACCTTGTCAGCTTTTATTTTGCAAGCCGGAATCTTTGGACCACCTCTCTTTATCTTTCTTCAGATCCTTCAAACAGTGGTCCCTATTATTCCTGGCGCCCTGACATCTGTCGCTGGTGTCTTTATCTATGGCCACATCATTGGGACCATCTACAATTACATCGGCATCGTGATTGGCTGTGCCATTATTTTCCACCTAGCCAGAATGTACGGGCCTAAGTTCGTCCAATCTATGGTCAGTCAGAAGACCTACGACAAGTACATTGGCTGGCTCAATGAAGGCAAGCGGTTCGATCGCTTCTTTATCTTCATGATGATCTGGCCGGTTAGTCCCGCTGACTTCATCTGTATGCTGGCAGGTCTGACCAATATGACCTTCAAACGCTACATGACCATCATCATCCTCTGCAAACCCATCACCCTCGTCATCTACACCTACGGCCTGACCTATATCATCGATTATTTCTGGAAAATGGTCTAAAGCATAACACCACCCCTAAGACTAGGAGGTGGTGTTTTTGTAGTCCTATGAATAGTTTATTACTCTCTATTTCACAACCCAACCAATCGCATCTGCAGGAGGATTGTCCACATCAATCCAGATAAAGTCCATACCAATTTCACCGTTTTTGAATATAGATTAATTCTTTAATTGCTTCTTTCAACCAATTTCTGATACAATGAAAGAGGAGGAAAATCATGTCAAAAAAAATTATTCACGTTGTTGCAGCTGCTATTGAAAAAGATGGAAAAATCTTTTGTGCTCAGAGACCTGAAGGAAAAAGCTTGGGAGGCTTTTGGGAATTTCCAGGCGGAAAATTAGAGGCAGGAGAATCTCCTGAACAAGCGCTCATTCGTGAAATACAGGAAGAATTAAATTCTGAAATTGAAATTATCTCGTTTGTGAACGAGGCCTCCTATGATTATGATTTCGGGACTGTCGTTATGAAAACCTATCACGCCAAGTTACTCTCAGGAAACCTAGAGTTGTTAGAACACCAAAATTCTACTTGGCTAGCACCACATGAATTAAAATCGCTTAACTGGGCACCTGTCGATCGTCCAGCTGTAGAATTGTTAACAAAAAAATAAGAGGTATACCTCTTATTTTTTTGTTAAATAATCATAAAGTGTTGTAGGAACTTCATTGATCAGTTCAAAATTCATGGTCACTACAGGTGTTTCGCCATCTGGCATTATAGTTTCAAGAGCACTATCCTCAATATAACGGACTGGTCCAAGATAATAGAAATCACTTCCTTCACCATCCTCTTTTTTTATAAACAGGTGAAGTGTCAATCCAGTATCATTAGACTGCATAATCTCGGCTACTTCTTTTGACTTGAAACTCCTGTTGCTCCTAGAATACCAGTGAAAGACTTTATTTGATAAAAAACCATCTTGATACTGAGTTGTTTCAGTAATATCATCCTCTTTGTGATAAGTGACAAAAATCGGACAAGTTCCATGTTTAACCTTATAACCATAAACAGTAGAGCTCTCATCCTTATCCCAGTTGAGTAGTCTCACAGCGTCTTTACGAGAATACTTTTCCCCGATCGTCAACGGATTCTGTGGATACTTTTCAGAACGATAAAGACCCGTCTGAATGATATCTAATATAAAATCTTTATACTCCTTTGTCAGAAATTGAGCAAAATATGGTGAAAGTTGATAAATATTATTCTTGATAGCCAAAGCTGATACACCATACTTTTCCTGATCTCTTTTAACAAAAAAGCTATAGGTCAAGAAATTCTCAATAGACTTCAACAACTCATTAGAAGCTCCTAGATTCTCTTCTTTTAGGAATTTTTCAAAATCCGAACGCGAAATCTTTTCTTTTTCCAGCAAGAATTTTAAAAGATAAAGATCTGCTTTCCTCTTTCCATTTGATAACTCTTTACAAAGAAAAGTTAGAAATCCATTTAGCTCAGAAATTTTAACAAATGAATCATCCTTGTCAAAAGAATCGATAACTTCTCCATAATGATTAAAGCTATCAAAAAAGATGTATGGATCCAAAGTATCTAATTTCCAAAAATCACTTAATTTTGGAATACGGCCTAGCCGGTTCTTCGTCTCCATATAAGCTTCTTTCAACAAAACTTTATTTGATAAATTAGTATTAGTGATGGACTTAAAGATTTGTTCCTTAGCTACTTCTTCAAAATTGATGGTCGTCAATCCTTTTAGAATATTTGGTTCTCGAAGCTCTCGACGATAATTATCTTTATTCATCGATTTATCACCAAACAAAGCAATAGGAATTAGATAGTTATTCTTGTAATTTCCGATAAAATCGATAATGGTCACATATTCTTTGCTTTCATGCTTCCGTAGTCCTCGACCTAACTGTTGTACGAAAACAATGCTTGATTGAGTATTCCTCAACATCACAACCTGATTGACCGATGGAATATCAATTCCTTCGTTAAAAATATCTACTGTCAGAATGTAGTCTAGTTCTCCTTTTTCTAGTTGGGCAACGACTTCATTCCGGGTCTCCATATTATCTTCACCTGTTAAGGCTCGACAACGTTTCCCCTTTTGGTTTAGTTTGGATGCTAAGTCATGAGCTTCTTTCTTAGAGGAACAGAACATCAAGCCCTTCACTTTCTCTCCACTAACTCCATAAAAATCAATCTTTTTAATAATATGCTTCACGCGCTCTTCGGATGTTAAGTTTGCGATCGTAGTATTCTCATTGATTAACTGTCCTTCGACTTCGATATCCTTTACCCCAAAATAAATAAATGGGCAAAGCATATCATTATCCAGAGCATCTTGTAGACGGATTTCATAGGCGATATTATAATCAAATAGTTCATAAATATTTTGCCCATCAGTTCGTTCGGGAGTAGCTGTCATCCCTAAAAAAAATTCTGGTTGAAAATGCGCCATCACTTTTTTATAAGAATCAGCACCAGCCTTATGAACTTCATCTATCAGAATATAGTCAAAATAATCTCTTGAAAATAGGCCTAAATTCTGCTCACGTGAAAGGGTTTGGATAGTAGCAAACACATATTTTTTGCCCGTCAAATCATCCCCAGAGTGATAAATAAGAGCTTCTGCATCAGAAAACTGCAAGACCTTTTGAAAATCCGTTAACGATTTCTGTAGAATCTGCTCACGGTGAACAATGAAAAGCATTCTTTCTGGCTTAAACTGTTGAACATCAAAAGCTGATAGAAAGGTCTTTCCTGTCCCAGTAGCACTGATGACCAAAGCCTTCTTTTTCCCAGAATCACGAATCGCTTGCAAGCCTTTTAAGGCATCCTTTTGCATTTCGTTAGGACTAATCGTTTCACTCTGATATTGAGCCGTTTTCTCTTCGCGAATCTGATCCACTCGAATGACATTCTGACGTCTTCGCGCATAAGAAGCAATCTTTTCATCTGTCAAAAGATCAGACTTCTCCCAAATCTTGTCAAATTCAGCTTTAGTAGCTCGAATAAGCTCGCCATTATGGGTAGAGGTCAATTTAATATTCCACTCATAATTAATCTTGAGAGCATTGTGGGTCAGATTTGAACTACCCGAAATCAATACCTGCCTTCCCTCATGCTCAAAGAGATAAAACTTGGCATGCATCTGCAAACTCTCTGGGGTCAATCGGACTTCTACATTCTCTAACTTAAGTAATTCTTGCATCGCAACTGGATCATTAAAATCAAGATAAGGAGAAATCAGAATTTTTCCTTGGATTCCTTTATCCATCAGATCAGACAATTGCGACTTAATTAAGGCAATCCCAGACTGTGTAATAAATGCCACTGATATATAGAATGCCTTGCACTTGCTCAACTCCTCTTGCAAATCCGTCAAAACATATCGTTTCATTTCATGATCGTTGATCAAAATCTGCGGTGAATATCCACCCTCTTGATACTGGACATTATCCACAAATCCATATTTTAATGATTTAATAAGAGTGTCTTGAAATAAAGTTACGCCATCTGGCATAGATCGTCTCTTTTCTACCGTTATTTAATAGTTTCATTATACCAAAAAAACACGGCATTCCGCCGTGTTTCTATGTTTATTTCACCAACTTCTTCATCTCATCAATACGTGCGACGGTCGCGTCGTATTTAGCTTGGTAGTCGGCTTGTTTGTCGCGTTCTTTTTGGACGACTTCTGGTTTGGCATTGGCTACGAAGCGTTCGTTCGAGAGCTTCTTACCGACCATATCCAGTTCTTTTTGCCATTTAGCCAGTTCCTTGTCGAGACGAGCCAGTTCTTCTTCGACATTGAGGAGGTCTGCCAGTGGCAAGTAGATTTCTGCTCCTGTGATGACGCTTGACATAGCGAGTTCAGGTGCAGGGATGGTTGATGCGATTTCCAAGTGTTCTGGATTTGTGAAGCGTTTGATGTAGTTGACATTGCTGTTAAAGAAGGCTTCCAAGTCGCTATCGCTAGTCTTAACAAGAATGGTGATAGGCTTGCTTGGAGCAACGTTTACTTCGGCACGCGCATTACGAACAGCACGGATCAAGTCTTTGAGGCTTTCGACACCAGTGTGGGCAGCAAGGTCTTCAAAGGCTGGGTTAACAGTAGGGTATTCTGCTGTAACGATAGAGCCTTCTGAGATTTGTCCAAAGATTTCCTCTGTCACGAATGGCATGATTGGGTGAAGGAGACGAAGGATCTTGTCCAAAGTGTAAAGGAGAACAGAACGTGTGATGACTTTCTCTTCTTCGTTATCGCTATAAAGGACTTCCTTGGTCAACTCAACATACCAGTCTGCAAACTCGTCCCAGATGAAGTTGTAGAGGATGTGTCCAGCCACACCAAACTCAAACTTATCAAAGTTTTCAGTGACTTTTCCGATGGTTTCATTGAGGTTGTGGAGAATCCAGCGGTCAGTAACGTTTCCAGCTTCCTTGTTAACAACTTTTTCGACACTGGCAGTTGCTTGCTCAAGGGTCAAGCCTTCATTGTTCATGAGGATGTAGCGAGAGATGTTCCAAATCTTGTTAATGAAGTTCCATGAAGCATCCATTTTCTCGTAAGAGAAGCGCACGTCTTGCCCTGGTGCAGAACCGTTTGAAAGGAACCAACGAAGGGCATCGGCACCGTATTTCTCGATGACATCCATCGGATCAATCCCGTTACCGAGTGACTTAGACATCTTGCGTCCTTGCTCGTCACGGATGAGACCGTGAATCAGAACGTTTTGGAATGGTTGACGGCCTGTGAATTCCAATGATTGGAAGATCATACGAGACACCCAGAAGAAGATGATGTCGTAACCAGTTACCAAGGTTGAAGTTGGGAAGTAGCGTTTGAAGTCTTCAGAGTCGACATCCGGCCAGCCCATGGTTGAGAATGGCCAAAGGGCAGAACTGAACCACGTATCCAAGACGTCTTCGTCCTGAGTCCATCCGTCACCTTCTGGCGCTTCTTCACCGACGTACATTTCACCGTCAGCATTGTACCAAGCAGGGATTTGGTGACCCCACCAGAGCTGACGAGAGATCACCCAATCATGGACATTTTCCATCCATTGAAGGAAGGTATCGTTGAAACGAGGTGGGTAGAATTCTACCTTATCGTCTGTATCTTGGTTAGCAATGGCATTCTTAGCCAATTGATCCATCTTGACGAACCATTGCGTAGACAAGCGTGGCTCAACCATAACCCCTGTACGCTCTGAGTGACCAACTGAGTGGGTCATCTTCTCAATCTTAACAAGGGCACCAATTTCTTCTAACTTCTTGATAACAGCCTTACGAGCTTCAAAGCGGTCCATGCCATTGAATTCACCAGCCAATTCATTCATGGTGCCATCATCGTTCATGACGTTCACTTGCGGAAGATTATGACGTTGACCAACCAAGAAGTCATTCGGGTCGTGGGCAGGAGTGATCTTCACCACACCAGTACCAAATTCAGGGTCTGCGTGTTCGTCCCCTACGATTGGGATTGGCTTGTTCAAGATTGGCAAGATAACATTTTGACCAATCAAGTCTTTATAACGGTCATCATTTGGGTTAACCGCTACGGCTGTATCCCCAAACATCGTTTCAGGACGAGTTGTTGCTACTTCAAGGGCACGTGAGCCGTCTTCCAACATGTAGTTCATGTGGTAGAAAGCACCTTCAACATCCTTGTGAATCACCTCGATATCAGAAAGGGCTGTACGGGCTTTCGGATCCCAGTTGATGATAAATTCACCACGGTAGATCCAGCCCTTCTTGTAAAGCTCTACAAAGACCTTACGAACAGCTTTTGACAAGCCTTCGTCAAGCGTGAAACGCTCGCGAGAGTAGTCTACAGAGAGCCCCATCTTGCCCCATTGTTCCTTGATAGTCGTCGCATACTCGTCTTTCCATTCCCAAACTTTTTCAAGGAATTTTTCACGACCAAGGTCATAACGAGAGATACCGTCCTCAGCCAAACGCGCTTCTACTTTAGCTTGAGTGGCAATCCCAGCATGGTCCATACCAGGGAGCCAAAGCGTATCAAATCCTTGCATGCGTTTTTGACGGATGATGATATCTTGAAGAGTTGTATCCCAAGCGTGACCAAGGTGAAGTTTCCCAGTTACGTTTGGTGGTGGAATAACGATTGAGTAAGGCTTCGCCTTTTTATCGCCAGAAGGCTTGAAAACATCTTCGTCAAGCCATTTTTGGTAACGACCAGCCTCAACCTCGGCTGGATTGTATTTAGGTGAAAGTTCTTTAGACATGTGTGCGTCCTTTCTAGTTATTTCTTTTTAATGTTTATTTTGAGTTTCCCACTCACTCTTCAGCAAGCCATATCTCAAATCATCACAACGATTGCCTTGGGCATCTTTACGGTCTCTTATGCGAGCTTCGAGGGTAAAGCCAAGCTTTTCCGCGACTCGTTGACTTTGAAGGTTGTAACCAAAGCAAGACAATTCTATCTTGTGAAGGTTCAATTCTTTAAAAGCTAGATCAATCAAAGCACGCGTCGCTTCAGGCACATAGCTTCGCCCCCAATAGTCTGGGTGCAAGGTATAGCCAATCTCCAGCACATCGTCTTCATGGCGATGGTTGAAATCAACAGAGCCGATGATTTTATCGGTTCCTTTGACCACAATGCCGTAACCAGCTGGAAGATTTTCTTTTTGATTGCGATCGGGAAGGATATGCTCTAGGTAATAGATCTCGTCTTCCAAGGTCTTGACGGGTGGAAAACCTGCTGGGTAAGAGACTTCTGGAAGACTAGCGTAAGCATGGATGTCCTCTGCATCAGCCACTGTTCGGACTCGTAAGACCAGACGCTCCGTTTCGATTCGTTCTGGCAGTTCAGCTCTTGTCATTCTTCTTCCTCGCTTTCTTAATAAAGCTTCCCATGGGGTCGACTCGGTTATCTAGATAACGGTAAACGCGCTGATGGCCGTCCCCCATAAAGTAAGTCGGCGCAAAACGGTCATTTTTAAAATGCCCCTTGTCATCTAGGAGCTCTGGATCAGCCAGTCGCTCAAGAATCTTAGCAAAGATATGGCAGATGCCATCTTCCTCGATAATCCGATCTACCTGGCAATCCAAAACGACTGGACAAGCTTCTAAAATCGGAGCCTGAGTCCGTTCAGAAATCTCGTAGTCTAGCCCTAGGTGTTCCAACTTCTCCCGATGGCTGATAAACCCAGCCTGCTCCATCTCAAGCATAAAGTTTTCATCAGGGATGTTCACAGTGAACTGTTGATAATGCTTAATCTGGTCAGCCGCATTTTCCTCACTACCAACCCCGATGACCAGCCAATCTCCCAGGCTATAAGAGGAACTGCAGGTCGTGATATTGTGCCCAAAGTTCTTGTCCTGATACCCCAAGATGAAAATCGGAAAGCCATAGTAGAGTTTACTAGTGTTAAAAGATTGTTTCATGACAAGCTCCTTCAGCTAGGGTTGCAAAAAGAAAAATCGCCCCTGTCATCAATCTGACAGGGACGAATGTGTTAATCCGCGGTACCACCCAATTTCGGGCAATGCCCGCAACTTTGTTTATTTCATTTTCATCCATTAGCAACCAGTTTTGTCACATTTGTGGACTTCTCAGCACCGCCACTTTCTGTAAAATGTGGGATTCAAAACACCTCTAATAGGTTCATTTTAGCAAGTTTTCTTGGAAATAGCAAGAAATCACAAAAGCGATTATTTAAATTTAACGCCTAGTTCTTTCAATTTCTTGATTGTAGCTGGGCCGATTCCTTTAAGGGCCAACAACTCTTTTTCTGTCCAGTTTGCGAAGTCCGCAACAGAGCGAATACCTTCATCATAGAATGTTTGCGCACGATCAAGTGCCACACCTTCCAAACTTGCAGCAAATTCTTCCACTGAAGAAGCTGCTTGTTTCACTTCTTTCGCCACTGCTTTTGTAGCTTTCTCAACCTTTTTAGGTGCTTCTTTTACAGCTGCAGTTACAGTTGCGACAGCTTTTTTCAAAAGATGTCTATTTTGATGTTTGTATTGTTTCGCACGGTTTACGTTCTTCTTTGCCATTTTTCCTCCTAAATTCAGTGATCAATTCCTAAGGCAACAAGGTTTCATCACCATTATTCCATTCAAAAATCCGTTGATGTCATTTCAACTTTTTTATTGTATCACAATCCCCTAAAAAATCAAGTCATTGCTCAATTTTCAGGTAAATCTAGCTAGTAAAACGCCTTCAATAAGGCCATTTTAATATTTTCTTTCACCAAAGAGGCCATCTGGTAAATCATGAAATCCTTTTCCAGCATGGAAATTTTCAAACTTCCCTTGCAAGAACTGATAAGCGTCCAAACGGCTTTCATAGCGAATCATCGCGATTTTAGCTCGCTCATCCTGGTCTTCATCAAAAACCTTCTTACTCTCTTCTAGAGCCATTTCATTGATCATGACTTGAGTCTTGATCCACTCCTCAAACTCCTTCATAAACTCTGTTTCGTAACTCATCTTTACTCCATTCCTCTATAAAAATCCGTATCGATCTCCCGATAAGGTTGAATGTCCTGAACATATTCCAAGACACCTTGAAAATCTCCAGCTTCATCACGCACGGCTGCATAGGTGACATGGACAAATTTCCCACGCGATTCTGATTTGAACCACATTTCATACTTGTCTTTTTTCCCTTCACGAAGCCCTTGCATGATCGCTTTGACCTTCTCCAAATATTTCGGTGGGTGACACAGCTCAACATTGCGTCCTACCTGCGATGGCGTCCTCTTAAAAATCATTTCCTCAAAAGGCGCAGCATCATTGTAATATTGGAAAATATCATCCTTATTGACAAAGGTGATCTCCATCGGCAAATGATTCAAGATTAAATTCGCTTGCTCCACCGATAGAAAGCCATGGCCAAAAGCTTGTGGTTGCTGACGGTCGAAGCTCTCTTCTTTTTTCTTAGGCGTGAAGGTAATGGTCAATTGCCCCTCAGGAGTCTCAATGACCTGGCGTTGCTCATCGCCTTTTGAAGAAGGAAGTGGTTCAGTTGAACCTTCTGACTCTTTCGACGCTTCCTCCTTGAAGTCCACGCGTTTCGGCACCCATTTCTCACTTGGGAGAATAATGGCATAACCATAAGCATCACTTTCTTCTGCAATGGAGAGCCAGTCATCCTGGGTAAAGGCCTCCAACAAAATCATCAAGAGGATCGATTCTTCCTTGAAGATCATGCCCTCAAACTCTTGCGCAAAGGCTTCAAAGCGTTCCTTGACTTCAGAAATACTAGAATCCGGTAATATCTTGGCCGCATCCAAAATTTGCGCAAAGAGTTCCCGAATCTGGTCATCCACTCCCCACATCACTTTTGGTGGGGAATCATGCCCATATTTTTCCATAATCGGAAACATCAACTCTTCCTTACGACGGTAATGCCGATCAAATTGACCCACCAAGCCCAGCTGACGTAACAAGCCCTTCTGAATCTCCTGAATCATCTCAGGATCCTCAGTCGTCTCATAATTGTCTAGCAAGCGACGTACCCGCATCATAGCCGCACGAAGGGCTAAGTTCTCCTGTTTAAAGATTTGAACCGGATGACCTGGATGGTCGGTATCTGCAACTTCGACCCCTTGAACCGCATTTTTAAAGAGATTGGCATGGACATCACAAAGCTCCATCACATCTTCAAAAGTAACACCTGCATCGGAGTTCATCAGTTCATGCTCCATAAGAGAGATCTCAATCGCAGAAACCCCTGCAAAGGTCGCATCAAACCGTTCCTGAACCGACTCAGGGGAAGCTCCATGATGAAGCTCTAATAAGATATCTCTTAAGACGTGAATTCGTTCATCACTCATTAGTCTAGCCCCACTACTTCATAGCCATTAGCCTCTAGTGTTCTCACAATCTTCTCCATAGGAGTACCTTCTAATTTTGATCCTTGTTTTAAGGAAACCTTGCGCCCAACTGTATTGCGCATGATCGGATTGGCTAAGGGTTTAAAGCCCAACTCCACCAACAAATCCAATACCTCCGGATGTTGATCAATAACTTGAGCAACTGGAATCGATACATCAATAACATTGTCCATTTATTTATTTCCTCTACTTCTTCCCTTTATTCTCTCTCTGACGAGCCCGTTCTTCGCCCCACCAAAGAGGCATCAATTCACCTAAAGTAATGGTCTTGCGACTCTCATAATCCACCATAAATTCTAGATGACGATTCTCTGCATTTAGCTCAAGGAGAAATTCACGACAGGCCCCACAAGGCATCCCAGAACCTTCTCCATAAGGAGGCTTGTCTCGAAAAGCAATAATGCGCTTGACCTTGGTCTGTCCTGATTGTTGATACATGTTGAAAAGGGCCGCTCGTTCGGCACATAAATGAAAGACACCGCAGGTTCCTTCCATACAAAAGCCCGTAAAAATCTGACCATCTGCAGCCTCAACAGCAGCAACCACATGTCGAGCATAGACAAAATCTGAAACCTCTTGAGGCGCATAGAGAGCTTTCGCCTCAAGATAAAGTTTTTCCCAAATATCCATTCTTCTACTTTCACTTCTTCACTAACTTCACAACTGCTTCCGTCCTTGCAGTATGGGGAAACATGTCCACTGATTGAATATATTCAACCTGATAAACCTTCGTCAAAGCTACTAGATCCCGTGCCAAAGTAGAGACATTACAAGAGACATAGACCATCTTTTCAGGTGCATAGTGCAACAAGGTCTCGATTAATTTTGTCCCCAAGCCCGTACGAGGTGGATCCACGATCACAGCATTAGCCCGATAGCCTTCCTGGTACCAGCGAGGAATGATCTCTTCTGCTGTCCCAGCCTCATAGTGGGTATTCTCAAATCCCATCCGTTTGGCATTGTATTTAGCATCTTCAATCGCTTCAGGAATGATATCCATCCCCCGCACACTTTTTACTCTATTCGCAAAAGCAAACCCAATCGTTCCAACCCCACAATAGGCATCAATCAGGTGATCCTCTGGAGAAACATCTAGAGCCTTGACAGCCTCACTATACAATACTTCAGTTTGTTCCGGATTCAACTGGTAAAAGGCTCGAGGAGATAGGGAGAATTCATAATCCAAAACACCTTCCAAAATGGCCTCTTCTCCCCAAATAATCTGCGTTTGTTCCCCATAGATCTCACTGGAACGAGACGTATTTTTATTAACAGCAACTGTGACAATCTCAGGGTGTTTCGTGACCAAGTCTTCCACCAAATTCTTTACGTTAATCTGACGACTGGTGACCACAATGATCTGAACCTGCCCAGACTTCCGAGCCCGTCGAACCATCATGGTTCTGACACCCAGTTCTTTACGCTCATCAGCAATTGGAATCTGATAATAGGTCAATAAATCCGCTAGATCGTTGGCGATAGCTTGAATAACCGGATCTTGAACCAAACAATCTTTTAATTCCACCAAATAATGTGAATTTTGAGCATAGAGTCCTGCCTTCACCTGGCCTTTGAATTTCCTTGTTTGAAATTGCAATTTTGCCCGATAGTAAAGCGGCTCCTGCATTCCAATTGTCGGCCGAATATCATACTGTTCAAAGCCTTCAGGTGAGAACTTCTTCAAGGCCTGTTGCAATAAATCTGTCTTAAACTCCAGCTGCTTGTCATACTTCAAATGCATGATTTGGCAACCACCACAGGTCTCATAGATATCACACATGGGCGTCACACGAAACTTAGACGCCTTATTCACAGATAGGAGTTTGGCTTCCGCAAAATTTTTCTTGACACTTGTAATTTGGCAGAAGATATCTTCTCCCTTCAAAGCACCTGGTACAAAGACAAGTGTTTTTTTATAAAAGCCAATCCCTTCTCCATTAATTCCCATTCGTTTAATTTTCAAAGGAATTTTTTGTTTTACTTTAACGTTCATATCCCTATCTTAACACATTTTTCGGTATAATAAAAACATGAAAATTACAAAACTAGAAAAGAAAAAAAGACTCTACCTCCTAGAATTAGACAGTGATCAAAAACTTTATATTACAGAAGACACCATCGTCAAATATTTCCTTTCCAAAGAGAAAGAAATCAGTGAAGAGGAACTAAAAGAAATCCAAGAGTTTGCTCAATACTCCTATGGTAAAAACCTGGCCCTTTACCATCTTTCTTTTAAAGCTCGGACAACAAAAGAAGTCAGAGACTACCTGACAAAGTATGAGATTGAAAGTGGCATTATTGATAAAGTGGTCCAACACCTAAAAGAAGACAAGTGGTTAGATGATCGTCAATATGCAAGAAACCTGATAGAAGCCAACCTTCTCAGTGGCGATAAGGGTCCTATCTTATTACAACAAAAAATTCAACAAAAAGGGATCCCAAAATCTATCCTTCAAGAAATTCTTGCAGACTATGATTTTTCAGAAGTGATCGACCGTACCGCAATAAAACTCCTAAAAAAATACCAAGGAAAATACCCGTTAAAAGCCATTGAAACGAAAATCATCCAAGCCCTCATTTCAAAAGGCTTTGCTTACAACCAAGCAAAGATAGCATTCCAAAATCTCGAGCTCGAAACAGATGAAGAAACAACCAATGAGCTCATTCTAAAAGAGTTAGAAAAACAATACCGTAAATACAGTAAAAAATATGAAGGCTATGACCTCAAACAACGCTTGACTCAGGCACTAGCCAGAAAAGGCTACGATTATAGTGATATAACGTCAACCATTAGAGAATACTTAGATTCATAAACCAAATTGAAAATTAAATAGAAAAATAAGAAAAAATTTGAAAAAATATGATACAATATAGAGGATATACTTAGATTGTAGAAAGTTGGTAAGTTATGAAACTACCTAAAGAAGGCGACTTTATTACAATTCAAAGTTATAAACATGATGGCAGTTTACACCGTACATGGCGTGACACCATGGTATTAAAGATAACCGAAAATGCAATTATTGGAGTAAATGATCATACACTTGTTACTGAAAGTGATGGTAGACGTTGGATTACACGTGAACCAGCGATCGTATATTTCCATAAAAAATATTGGTTTAACATCATCGCCATGATCCGTGACAATGGTGTGTCTTACTACTGTAACCTAGCAAGTCCTTTTCACATTGACCAAGAAGCCTTAAAATATATCGACTATGATCTCGATGTCAAAGTCTTTACCAATGGTGAAAAAAAATTGTTAGATGTTGAAGAATACGAGCAGCATAAAGAAAAAATGCACTATTCAGATGACATCGACTTTATTTTAAAGGAAAATGTTAAGGTTCTAGTAGATTGGATAAACCAAAACAAAGGTCCTTTTTCTGAGGAATATATCAAAATTTGGTATAACCGTTATGTTGAACTGCGAAATAAATAAAGTTGGAAAGAGCGCAAGCTCTTTTTTCTTTTAACTTAATGAAAAAATACCTACAAAAAAGCCTAATGACAATCATTAGACTTTTTCGAAACA